>NZ_CP195831.1:4800000-6330929 GCF_051903985.1 Pseudomonas sp. HLG18
AATTTGTGCGCCAGCCGCGCGCCGAGACGGGCGAATACCATGCTGGTCAGCGCAATGCCCAGCAACGCCGGCAGATACACAAACCCGAGACTATGGGCCGGCAGCAACGGATCATGCCAGCCAAGAATCATGAAACTTATTGCACTGGCCACGGCGATCGGCAGACCACAGGCCGACGAGGTCGCCACGGCCTGCTGCATCGGCACGCTGCGCCAGGTCAGGAACGGCACGGTCAGCGAGCCGCCGCCAATGCCGAAAATCGCCGAGGCCCAGCCGATCACACTGCCGGCCATGGTCAGACCAAGCTTGCCGGGCACCGTTCGACTGGCCTTGGGTTTGACGTCCAGCGCCAGTTGCGCCGCGATCACCAGGGCGAACACGCCGATGATCTTCTGCAGGTTGGGCCCGGAAATCGCTTCGGCGGTCAGCGCGCCGAAACCGGCGCCTAGCAGAATGCCGACGGTCATCCACTTGAATATCGGCCAGCGCACCGCGCCGCGTCGGTGATGCTCGCGCACGGCATTGACCGACGTGAAGATGATCGTCGCCAGGGACGTGCCGACCGCCAGATGGGTCAGGATCGACGGATCGAACCCCTGCAAGGTGAAACTGAACACCAGCACCGGGACGATGATAATCCCGCCGCCCACCCCGAACAGCCCGGCCAGTACGCCCGCACAGGCGCCCAGCGCCAGATAGAGCAGAAATTCCATGACCGCCTCCCAAGGCACGTCCCCAAAACCGGAGCGGCATGGTAACGGATGGATACCCTTCGGCTCCACTGGCGATGGATGCACGGACGATGTCTGCGTAGAGTGGACAAAAAACACACAAGGACCACCTTATGTGCCTGATCGTTTTCGCCTGGCGGCCGGGGCATGCCCAGCCGCTGATCGTCGCGGCCAACCGTGACGAATTCTACGCCCGACCCAGCCTGCCGCTGGCGCAGTGGCCCGAGTCGCCGCATGTCCATGCCGGTCGCGATCTTGAGGCCGGGGGCACCTGGCTCGGTCTCGGCGCCAACGGTCGTTTTGCGGCGCTGACCAACATTCGCGATCCGCATCAGCCGCCGGCGCGACGCTCTCGGGGCGAGTTGGTGGCGGGTTTTCTGACCGGAAACCTGTCGATCGATGACTATTTGTCCGACGTTGTCGCCCGTTCCCCGGAATATGCCGGGTTCAATCTGCTGCTGGGCAATGCCAACGAGCTGTGGCATTTCAACGCCCGGTCTTCGGAACCGGTGATGTTGCAACCGGGCCTCTACGGGCTTTCAAACGCGGGGCTGGATACGCCGTGGCCGAAACTGCTCAAGGCCAAGGCAGCATTGAGTGCGGTGCTGGATGATCCGCAGCCCGACCGGTTGTTGGCGTTGTTGGGAGATGCGCAGACGGCACCGTTTGCCGAGCTGCCGGATACCGGCGTGGGGCTGGCGACCGAGTCGTTGCTGTCGAGTGTGTTTATTGCCAGCCAGAGCTACGGGACGCGGGCGAGTACGGCGCTGATCGTGCAGGCGGACGGGACGCGGCGGATGGTGGAGCGCAGTTTTGGACCGTATGGCGGGCACTTGGGGGAAGTGGAAATCAACCTCTGAAGATCGCAGCCCGAAGGCTGCGATCCTGTGCTCAGAGAGGTTTGGCCGCCGCTGGACTGACCATCTTCGCCAACCCGAGGTTCTTCAGCGCCAGTTGCAGCGAGCTGTGGATAACTTGCGGATTGTCGATGGTCATCAGTTCCGCCAGCAGATCCTTGGCCTTGCTCAGGTTGATCTGGCGCAACATCCATTTCACCTTCGGCAGGTTGGTGGCGTTCATCGACAGGCTGTCGAAGCCCATCGCCATCAACAGCACCGCAGCCGCCGGGTCACCGGCCATCTCGCCACAGATGCTCACCGGCTTGCCTTCGGCATGGGCGTCGCGCACCACGGTCTGCAGGGCTTGCAGGACTGCCGGGTGCAGGTAGTCGTAGAGATCGGCCACCCGCGGGTTGTTGCGGTCCACCGCCAGCAGGTACTGGGTCAGGTCGTTAGAGCCGACCGACAGGAAGTCCACCATCCGCGCCAGTTCCTTGGTCTGGTAGACCGCCGCAGGAATTTCGATCATCACGCCCACCGGCGGCATCGGCACGTCGGTGCCTTCGTCGCGCACTTCGCCCCAGGCCCGGTGAATCAGGTGCAGCGCCTCTTCGAGCTCGTGGATGCCGGAAATCATCGGCAGCAGGATCCGCAGGTTGTTCAGGCCTTCGCTGGCCTTGAGCATCGCGCGGGTCTGCACCAGGAAGATTTCCGGGTGGTCGAGGGTGACGCGGATCCCGCGCCAGCCGAGGAACGGGTTGTCTTCCTTGATCGGGAAGTACGACAGCGACTTGTCGCCGCCGATGTCCAGGCTGCGCATGGTCACCGGTTGCGGGTGGAACGCGGCGAGCTGCTCGCGGTATATCGCCAGTTGCTCCTTCTCGCTCGGGAAGCGCTGGTTGATCATGAACGGCACTTCGGTGCGGTACAGGCCAACGCCTTCGGCGCCACGCTTCTGCGCCCGCGCCACGTCCGCCAGCAGGCCGGTATTGACCCACAGCGGCATGCGGTGGCCATCGAGGGTCACGCATGGCAGGTCACGCAGGGTATCGAGCCCCAGCGCCAGTTGTTTCTCTTCCTCCACCACCTCGGTGAATTGTTTGCGCAGCACTTCGCTGGGGTTGGTGTAGACCTCACCCTTGGTGCCATCGACGATCATTTCGATGTTGTCGACCTTGGCGTACGGGAGGTCGACCAGGCCCATCACCGTCGGGATGCCCATGGCCCGGGCCAGGATCGCGACGTGGGAGTTACCCGAACCGAGCACCGACACCAGACCGACCAGCGTGCCTTCCGGCACCTCGCCGAGCATCGCCGGCGTCAGTTCTTCGCTGACCAGAATGGTTTTTTCCGGGTAGACCAGATTCTGCTGGCGCTCTTCCTGCAGATAGGCGAGCAAGCGACGGCCCAGGTCCTTGACGTCCGACGCCCGCTCACGCAGGTACTCGTCGTCCATCAAATCGAAACGGTTGACGTGATCGGTCACGACCTGACGCAACGCGCCCTGGGCCCATTGGCCGGTCTTGATCACGTTGGTGATTTCGCTGCCCAACGAGGCATCGTCGAGCATCATCAGGTAGACGTCGAACAGCGCGCGCTCTTCCGGGCGCAGCTGGGTCGCCAGCTTGGCCGACAACGCACGCATGTCGGCGCGCACGCCTTCGATGGCGGTCTTGAACAACGCCAGTTCCGCGTCGATATCGGTGATGGTCTTGTCCGGCACCACGTCCAGGTCCGCCGGCGGCAGCATGACCACCGCGGTACCGACCGCCGCACCCGGCGAGCCCGGCACACCGACGAACTTGGCTTCCTGGATGCCCTTGCCCTGCCGGCCCAGGCCACGGATCGACCCGGTGGCCTCGGCGTGAGCGATCACGCCGGCGAGCTGCGCGCTCATGGTCACGAGGAAGGCTTCTTCACCTTCATCGAACTGGCGGCGTTCCTTTTGCTGGATGACCAACACCCCGACGACTCGACGGTGGTGAATGATCGGGGCTCCGAGGAACGAGGCGTAGCGCTCCTCGCCGGTCTCGGCGAAGTAGCGGTAACGCGGGTGATCCGCCGCGTTTTCGAGGTTCAGGGGTTCTTCACGCGTGCCGACCAGGCCGACCAGACCTTCGTTGGGTGCCATGCTGACCTTGCCGATCGAGCGCTTGTTCAAGCCCTCGGTGGCCATCAGGACGAAGCGGTTGGTCTCGGGATCAAGCAAGTAGACCGAGCAGACCTGGCTGCCCATGGCCTCTTTGACGCGCAACACAATAATCCCCAACGCCGCCTTGAGATCCTTGGCGGAGTTAACTTCCTGGACGATCTTGCGCAGCGTATTGAGCATGGCTCGGGGTCGAACTCCGTCGTCAGTCGCGCGCTAAAAGGCGCGGGGCAAGCTCTTTGAGAGCGCGGCGATACACTTCGCGCTTGAATGTCACCACCTGGCCCAACGGATACCAATAGCTGACCCAGCGCCAGCCATCGAACTCCGGTTTACCGGTCAAATCCATCCGCACCCGCTGCTCGTTGGAGATCAGGCGCAGGAGAAACCACTTCTGCTTCTGGCCGATGCACAGCGGTTGGCTGTGGGTTCGCACCAGACGTTGCGGCAAACGATAGCGCAACCAGCCCCGGGTACAGGCGAGAATTTCAACATCTTCGCGTTCCAGGCCCACTTCTTCGTTCAACTCGCGGTACAAGGCGTCTTCCGGCGTCTCCTCGGGATTGATTCCCCCTTGCGGAAACTGCCAGGCATCTTGATTGATACGGCGAGCCCATAGCACCTGGCCGGCGTCATTCGTCAGAATGATCCCGACATTAGGACGGAAACCATCGGGGTCGATCACGGCAACAACCTCGCAAACGCATGTCGCCGCATTGTTCCACAAAGCTTGTGAAGGCGGCAACGAAGGTTCCGAGCTTATGTGCACTCTTGTGAAAAGACCGTATTCTTGTGGCCTTTTTACTGACTTTTCAGCGGGTAACTGCAATGCGCCTGGCTTTATTCGATTTGGACAACACCCTTCTGGGCGGCGACAGCGATCACGCCTGGGGCGACTATCTGTGTGAACGCGGCTTCCTCGACCCGATCGCCTACAAGGCGCGCAACGACGAGTTCTACCAGGATTACCTGGCGGGCAAACTGGATAACGCGGCGTACCTGAACTTCTGCCTGGAAATCCTCGGCCGCACCGACATGGCCGTGCTCGAGCAATGGCACAGCGATTACATGCGCGACTGCATCGAGCCGATCGTTCTGCCGAAGGCGCTTGAGCTGCTGCAACAGCACCGCGACGCCGGCGACAAACTGGTGATCATCACTGCCACCAACCGCTTCGTCACCGCACCGATTGCCGTGCGCCTGGGCGTTGAAACCCTGATCGCCACCGAGTGCGAGATGCAGGATGGCCGCTACACCGGCCGCAGCACCGACGTGCCGTGCTTTCGCGAAGGCAAGGTGACGCGCCTGAACCGCTGGCTGGAAGAAACCGGGCATTCGCTGGAAGACAGCTACTTCTACAGCGACTCGATGAATGATCTGCCGCTGCTGGAGCAGGTGGTGAATCCGGTGGCCGTTGATCCGGACCCGAACCTGCGGGCCGAAGCAGAGAAGCGTGGCTGGTCGGTCATCTCGCTGCGCGATTGATGCCGAGACCGGGCGCCGGGCCTCAAACCGGTTTGGCGCCCATCAATCCGGCAATCGCGACAAAGCAGACAAAACTGAACAGCGCCAGGGCAAAGCTGAACCGGCCGACGCCACCCGGCGTCTTGCGCAAGCGGTTCAAGCGCACCAGCAGCCAGAACCACGCCAGCGCCGACACGGTGTACAGCACGCTGGAGGCCAGAATCCAGGTCTGCCCCAACGGCCAGCCCACCAGATGCACCATCCACCAGCCGGTAAACGGCATGCTCAGCAGCGCCAACCCCATCAGCAGCCAGACAAACACCCGCGGCCGCTGCAACGTGCGGCTGCCCGCCGTCGCATCCCCCCTGCGCCGGGCCAGGAAAACCCAGACGCCCAGCCCCAGCGCACCCGCCAGCAAAACCACGGTGGCGACCATGTGCGCCGTTTTCAGGGCAGTTAATGTTTCCATTGTCGAATTTCCTTATGGCCTGCCCATCAGCGTAGCCGCTCAGCCAAGAAACAGCTGATAGGCCGGGTTGTCGCTTTCGTCCCAGTACGGGTAGCCGATTTGCGCCAGCGCTGCGGGAACCAGGTGACGCTCCTCGTGAGGCACTTGCAGACCGGCGACCACACGACCGTCCGCCGCGCCGTGGTTGCGGTAGTGGAACATCGAGATGTTCCAGCGCCCGCCGAGCTTGTTGAGGAAGTTGAACAGCGCGCCCGGACGCTCCGGGAACTCGAAGCGCAGCACCACTTCATCGACCACCTGCGCCGCGCGCCCGCCGACCATGTGGCGGATGTGCAGCTTGGCCAGTTCGTTGTCGGTCAGGTCGAGCACCGGGAAACCCTGTTCGGTCAGGCTCGCCAGCAGTGCGCTGCGCGGGTCGTTGTCCGGGTGGGTCTGCACCCCGACGAAGATGTGCGCTTCGCTGCCATTGTTGTAGCGATAGTTGAATTCGGTGATCTGGCGCTTGCCGATGGCTTCGCAGAACGCCTTGAAGCTGCCGGCCTTCTCCGGGATGGTCACGGCGATGATCGCTTCACGGCCTTCACCCAACTCGGCGCGCTCGGCGACGTGGCGCAAACGGTCGAAGTTGACGTTGGCCCCGGAGTCGATGGCGACGAAGGTCTTGCCGCTGACGCCGCGCTGCTCGACATACTTCTTGATCCCCGCCACGCCCAGTGCACCGGCAGGCTCGGTGATCGAACGGGTATCGTCGTAGATGTCCTTGATCGCCGCGCAGATTTCGTCGGTGCTGACGGTGATCACTTCATCGACGTAATCCTTGCAGATATCGAACGTGTGCTGGCCGATCTGCGCCACCGCCACGCCGTCGGCGAAAATGCCCACGGTCGGCAGCACGACGCGCTCGCCCGCCGCCATCGCCGCTTGCAGGCAATTGGAGTCGTCGGGCTCAACGCCGATGACCTTGATGTCCGGACGCAGGTATTTCACGTAGGCCGCGATACCGGCGATCAGGCCGCCGCCGCCCACCGGGACGAAAATCGCGTCCAGTGGCTGCGGGTGCTGGCGCAGGATTTCCATCGCCACGGTGCCCTGCCCGGCAATGGTGTGCGGATCGTCGTACGGGTGGATGTAGACGTAGCCTTTTTCATCGACCAGTTTCAGCGAATAGGCCAGTGCTTCCGGGAAAGAATCGCCGTGCAGCACCACTTTGCCGCCACGGGAACGCACGCCTTCGACCTTGATCTCCGGGGTGGTCTTGGGCATCACGATAGTCGCCTTCACGCCCAGCACTTTCGCCGCCAGGGCCAGACCCTGCGCATGGTTGCCCGCCGACGCGGTGACCACGCCGCGAGCGCGTTCTGCGTCGCTCAACTGGGTCAGCTTGTTGTAGGCGCCGCGAATCTTGAACGAGAACACCGGCTGCAAGTCTTCGCGCTTGAGCCAGATGTCGTTGCCCAGCCGCTCGGAGAGCTGGCGAGCGTTCTGCAGCGGGGTTTCTACGGCAACGTCATAAACGCGCGAGGTGAGGATCTTCTTGACGTACTGTTCGAGCATCGGAAAGCATCACTGAGCGGGTTGGGCAGGGCCAACGAGTCTAACCCGGCTTTCGGGCGCACGACCACACGAATCCAGAGGTTTTAGCCCGGCTTGAGGCTATAATGCCGGCCTTTCCGTTCTTACCTTGCCCGCTTCCGGAGCCCGCATGACCCAGGATCAACTCAAACAGGCCGTGGCCCAGGCCGCCGTCGACTTCATCCTTCCGAAACTCGACGACAAGAGCATCGTCGGCGTCGGCACCGGCTCCACCGCCAACTGCTTCATTGACGCCCTGGCCCAGCACAAGGGCGCGTTCGATGGCGCCGTCGCCAGTTCCGAAGCCACCGCTGCGCGCCTCAAGGGCCACGGCATTCCGGTGTATGAGCTGAACACGGTCAGCGACCTGGAGTTCTACATCGACGGCGCCGACGAAAGCGACGCGCACCTGAACCTGATCAAGGGCGGCGGCGCAGCCCTGACCCGCGAGAAGATCGTCGCGGCCGTGGCCAAGACCTTCATCTGCATCGCCGACGGCAGCAAACTGGTGCCGGTGCTCGGCGCATTCCCGCTGCCGGTGGAAGTGATCCCGATGGCCCGCAGCCACGTGGCCCGCCAACTGGTGAAACTGGGCGGCGACCCGGTCTACCGCGAAGGCGTGCTGACCGACAACGGCAACATCATCCTCGACGTGCACAACCTGCAGATCACCAACCCGGTGGAGCTGGAAGCACAGATCAATGCGATCGTCGGCGTGGTCACCAACGGCTTGTTCGCGGCGCGCCCGGCGGATCTGCTGTTGCTGGGTACCAGCGAAGGCGTGAAAACCCTGAAGGCCGAGTAAGCCTCAAGATCCTGTGGGAGCCTGCCCGCTCTCACAGGGGGTCAAAGAAGAATGTCAGTTCTGCGCAGGCTTTCTGAAGACATAAAACAGATTCGGCTCGCTCACCAGATACAACGTCCCGTCGTCATCCATCGCGATACCTTCCGCCTGCGGCACGGTTTTCTTCAGTCCTTGCCGGCCACCGCGCAACGACATCGTGCTCAACGGGCGCCCGTCCACATCCAGCTCCAGAATCAGCCGTGACTCGTCCGACAGCGCCAGCAGATGACCGCTGCGCTCGTCGTATTGCAGGCTCGACAGATCGCGCACGAACATTCCGGCGTCGCGCTTGGGGTTGTTGATCACATGCACTGCGTAAGACTTTTCCGGGTTGAAGTGCGGAAAACCGTGCACCTCGTAGATCAGCATCGGATCGCGTTCCTTGGCCACGAACAGGCGCTTGCCCACTGAGTCGTAAGCCAGACCTTCGAAACCCTTGTTGCCGCTCATGTGCACGCCGAGCGTCATCTGCTCGGCGTCCGCCGCATCGAGGAACGTGGTGTCGTGCTCCAGATGAATCTTGATCAGACGCTGCTGGCGCTCGTCGGTGATCACGTAAGTGTCGGCACTGATGAACTCGACCGCCTCCGCATCGCCGAAACCGATCAGCGCGACACGGCGCAGTATCCGCCCCTCAAGCGACAGCTCGATCAGCTCGGCATTCTTGTTGGTGACAGTGAACAGGCTCTTGCGCACCGGGTCGTAGGTCAGCGCGGAGACGTCATCGTTCAGCCCCTCGATGACCCGAGCCTCGATGCCCACTCGATACTGATCCAGATTGATCGCCTCAATGCTGTGGGGCTGCCAGTGACTTTGCAGGTTGAACCAGGCGCGCTCGAACAGACGCAGGTATTGGCCGATCGCAATCAATACGATCAGGGCAATCACCGAAAGGATGATCAGAAGAGGCTTGGGACGGGCAAGTCGACGCATGCGGGTTGTGCTCGGGATCAAAACAGGCGGATGAAATATCACGCCTGTCTGAATCGAAGCTTAAAGGCCACTTGCCCCGCACGACAACCTTGCGGCGGCAGGCCGGTTATTTCTGCTTTTCGAAGCGATAGAACAGGTTCGGCTCACTGACCATGTACAGCGTGCCCTGCTCGTCCATGGTCACGCCTTCGGCGCGGGGAATGGTTTTCTTCAGGCCGTTGAAACCGCCGAGCAGAGTCATGAAGCTGACTTGTTCGCCCTTCTCGTCCAACTCCAGCAGCAGGTGTGAATCAGCGGACAGCACCAGGGTATGGCCGGTACGCGGATCGACCGCCAGCGCCGAGAGGTTGCGGATGTCCAGCTCGTCGTTCGCCAGCTTCTGCTTGTCGCCGGAGAGGGTCTGGCTGCCGTCGCTCTTCCAGATGAACAACGCCGGTGGACGCTCTTCGCCCAGCAACAACTGGTGATTGCGCGGGTCCCAGGCAATCGCTTCGAAGGCCTTGTTCTGGTCCTTCGACGGGCCGAGGTCGTATTTCGGGAAATCGTCGCGCTTCAATTCGCGGGTCGCGGCGTCGACCTTGACGATGGACAGAATGTGCTCGCGCTCATCGACGATAGCCAGCAGGCCGTTGCCCAGCACGGTCACGCCTTCCGGGTTGCTCCAGCCCACCAGCGGCATCTTGCGCAACACGTCGCCCTGCAAGGTCAGTTCGACCAGGAACGGGTTCTTGCCCATCACCGAAAACAGGGTCTTGCTCTGCGAGTCGTAGGAGACGTCCGAGGCCTCGTCCTTTTCCATGCCCGGCAACAGCTTGGCATCAATCACCACGCGATAGTCGGGCAGCCAGATGCTCGCCGTACGTTCGGCCGGCGTTTCGAAGCGCTCGCGCACCCACAGCAGGCCCCGGTCATCCCAATGCATGGCATGCGCCAGACCGTAAGCGGCAGCGACCACCAGCAACAGCCAGTAATACCAGCGCAGGGCGAAACGTGAACGACGGGCAGGGGTGAGCGGAGTTTGAGATGACATCAGAGGACGCGTTCCGAAAATTCAGGCTATGGGTAATAGCACAAGGAGGCCGGCTCAGACGCCAGGATGACCGGAATTATCCGGACAAAATGTGAAAAAAACGGCAAATGGCGGGATTGCCTTATGCCTTTGAGAGCCGCAACACAAAACAACTGTGGGAGCGAGCCTGCTCCCACAGTTTTTTCCAAGTGTTGCAGTCAGCGCACGCTGCTGGTGAATCGGCTTGCGCCCGGCAGTTCCAGCACAATGTCATCGCCGACGTTCAGCGGCCCCACGCCCACCGGCGTGCCGGTCAGGATCACGTCACCGGCCTGCAACGAGAAGCAGCCGGCCATGTGCTGGATCATCGGTACGATCGGGTTGAGCATCGCGCTGCTGTTGCCGTCCTGGCGCACTTCGCCATTGATGGTCAGGCGGATGCCGATGTCGGTCAGGTCAGGGAATGTGCTGCCAACCACGAACGGTGCAATGACCGCCGCGCCGTCGAACGACTTGGCGATTTCCCACGGCAGGCCCTTGGACTTGAGTTCGGCCTGCTTGTCGCGCAGGGTCAGGTCCAGTGCCGGAGCAAAACCGGAGATGGCGTCCAGCACTTCTTCACGACTCGGTTTGGTCGACAGGGGCTTGCCGATCAATACAGCGATTTCCGCTTCGTAATGCACGGAGCCACGCTCGGTGGGAATGCTGAAACCGCCTTCCAGCGGCACCACACAACTGCCCGGCTTGATGAACAGCAGCGGCTCGGTAGGGACCGGGTTGTCCAGTTCCTTGGCGTGTTCGGCGTAGTTACGGCCGATGCACACCACTTTCCCCAGCGGAAAATGAATCCGCGTACCGTCGACATACTGGTGCTGATAGCTCATTACCGACTCCTGCCTTCATTGATTCATCAGGGATTGCCAATCAAACCGCGAAAATCTTGCCCGGGTTCATGATGCCGTTCGGGTCGAACACCGCCTTGACCGCTTTCATGTATTCGATTTCGACCGGCGAGCGGCTGTAGGTCAAGTAGTCGCGCTTGGTCATGCCCACGCCGTGTTCGGCAGAAATCGAACCGTTGTACTTCTCGACGGTTTCGAACACCCACTTATTGACGGTGGCGCACTTGGCGAAAAACTCGTCCTTGCTCAGGTTGTCCGGTTTGAGGATGTTCAGGTGCAGGTTGCCGTCGCCGATGTGACCGAACCAGACGATTTCGAAGTCCGGATAGTGTTCGCCGACGATCGCGTCAATTTCTCGCAGGAATGCCGGAACTTTCGAGACGGTCACCGAGATATCGTTCTTGTACGGCGTCCAGTGGGAGATGGTTTCGGAGATGTACTCGCGCAACTTCCACAGGTTCTGCAACTGGGTTTCGCTCTGGCTCATCACGCCGTCCAGTACCCAGCCCTGTTCCACGCAATGCTCGAAGGTTTCCAGGGCGCTGTTGGCCACTTCTTCGGTGGTCGCCTCGAATTCCAGCAAGGCGTAGAACGGGCAATCGGTCTCGAACGGGGCCGGGACATCGCCACGGCCCATGACCTTGGCCAGGGCCTTGTCGGAGAAGAATTCGAACGCGGTCAGGTCGAGCTTGCCCTGGAAGGCGTGCAGCACCGGCATGATCGAATCGAAATCGGCGGTGCCGAGGACCATCGCGGTCAGGTTTTTCGGCGCACGATCCAGGCGCATGGTGGCTTCGACCACGAAACCGAGGGTGCCTTCGGCGCCGATGAACAGCTGTCGCAGGTCATAACCGGTGGCGTTCTTGATCAGGTCTTTGTTGAGTTCCAGCACATCGCCCTTGCCGGTCACCACTTTCATGCCTGCGACCCAATTGCGGGTCATGCCGTAGCGAATGACCTTGATCCCGCCGGCATTGGTGCCGATATTGCCGCCAATCTGACTCGAACCAGCCGAAGCGAAGTCGACCGGGTAGTACAGGTCATGTTCTTCGGCAGCATTCTGCAGTTGCTCGGTGACCACGCCCGGCTGGCACACAGCGGTACGGTCGGTGAGGTTGATGTCGAGAATCTGGTTCATGTAGTCGAACGACACCACCACTTCGCCATTGGCGGCCACGGCCGCGGCGGAAAGTCCGGTGCGCCCGCCCGACGGCACCAGCGCCACTTTATGTTCGTTGGCCCAGCGGACGACGGCCTGCACCTGTTCGATGGTCTTGGGGAACACGATGGCGCTGGGCGCCGGGGCGAAGTGCTTGGTCCAGTCCTTGCCGTAAGCGTTCAGGGAGTCGGCATCGGTCAGGACCTTGCCAGGCTCGACCAGGGTCTTCAGTTCATCAATCAGGACAGGATTGGTCATCGACGGAACTCTCGAACAATTCATGGTCATCCTGAGAACGCTTCACGTCGCAGGAATGAGTGTTTAGCGGGGCGGCTATGCTAGCATACCGACCCCGCAGGCCAGTGCCCAAGGCCGGTTCTGCGGTGACGGCTTTCTTGTCGTCCAGGTCAATGTCTGTTGACCATTTCCTGCCATTTTTCTCCGGGATACAGGTTTACGCAGATGAGCAAGACTTCTCTCGATAAGAGCAAGATCAAGTTCCTTCTTCTCGAAGGCGTCCACCAATCGGCTGTCGACGTCCTCAAGGCGGCGGGCTACACCAGCATCGAATACCTGACTGGCTCCCTGCCGGAAGACCAGCTCAAGGAAAAGATCGCTGACGCTCACTTCATCGGCATTCGCTCGCGCACCCAACTGACCGAAGAAATCTTCGATCACGCGAAGAAGCTGGTGGCAGTCGGCTGTTTCTGCATCGGCACCAACCAGGTCGACCTGAGTGCCGCCCGCGAGCGCGGCATCGCCGTGTTCAACGCGCCGTACTCCAACACCCGCTCCGTGGCCGAGCTGGTGCTGGCCGAAGCGATCCTGCTGCTGCGCGGCATCCCTGAGAAAAACGCTTCCTGCCACCGTGGCGGCTGGATCAAGTCCGCAGCCAACTCCTTCGAGATCCGTGGCAAGAAACTGGGCATCGTCGGCTATGGCTCGATCGGTACTCAGCTGTCGGTCCTGGCCGAAGGTCTGGGCATGCAGGTGTTCTTCTACGACACCGTGACCAAGCTGCCCCTGGGCAACGCGACCCAGGTCGGCAACCTGCACGAACTGCTGGGCATGTCCGACATCGTCACCCTGCACGTCCCGGAAACCGCTGCGACCCAGTGGATGATCGGCGAGAAGGAAATCCGCGCCATCAAGAAGGGCGGCATCCTGATCAACGCTGCACGCGGCACCGTGGTCGAGCTGGATCACCTGGCCGCTGCGATCAAGGACAAGCACCTGATCGGCGCCGCCATCGACGTGTTCCCGGTCGAGCCGCGCTCCAACGATGAAGAATTCGAAAGCCCGCTGCGTGGCCTGGACAACGTGATCCTGACCCCGCACATCGGCGGTTCCACCGCTGAAGCGCAGGCCAACATCGGTCTGGAAGTGGCAGAGAAACTGGTCAAGTACAGCGACAACGGTACGTCGGTATCGTCCGTGAACTTCCCGGAAGTGGCCCTGCCGGCTCACCCTGGCAAGCACCGCCTGCTGCACATCCACGAGAACATCCCGGGTGTGATGAGCGAGATCAACAAGGTCTTCGCCGAAAACGGCATCAACATCTCCGGTCAGTTCCTGCAGACCAACGAGAAGGTCGGTTACGTGGTGATCGACGTCGACGCCGAGTACTCGGAGCTGGCGCAAGAGAAGCTGCAACACGTCAACGGCACCATCCGTAGCCGCGTGCTGTTCTGATCAAGCGTTGAGCGACAAAAAAGGGAGCCCCTCGAGGCTCCCTTTTTCATGCACGCGGAAACGTCATTTGACGTTGACGGTGATTTTCTTCGACACGATCGGCGGATCGAAGGCCATGTGGCCGCTGTCACCCAGCTCCAGTTGCAAGGTGTGCTCGCCCGGTGCGAGTTTGATCTCGGCCTGGGTCTGCGCCTTGCCGAAGTGCATGTGGTTGGCGTCGGTCGGCACGACGGAACCGGCCGGCACGATTTCCTTGGCATCGATCAGCAGATGGTGATGACCAGTATTCTTGGTGACGTCACCGGCCGGTGCCAGCGCGATGTCCTTTACACCGAACTTGACCGTGAAGGTCTGCGGAACCGTGGCTCCGTCCTCGGGAGAAACGATGAACACTTCGGCGCCCTTCGGTGCCGGTGTGGCCGCACTGGCCAGTACCGAAACACCCATCAGCACACCGGCCAACGCTGCACGTGACATAAAGCTTTTCATTTTCTTCTCCAGTTTTTCCGTAAAATCGGCACGGTCATGACAACTTCATGACCATTCGTTGTCGAAGGCACTCGACAACCATAGCAAAGCGAGCCTGGAAAACAGGCCGCGACAATGATTTCAAAGGAGTGACCATGCGTTTTCTGCCTGGCCTGATCTGCCTGCTACCCCTTCTGAGCCCTCTGGCTCACGCCGAACTGATTGATGACGTCAACGACCGTGGCGAGTTGCGCATAGCCCTGGAGGCTAATACACCGCCCTTCAATTTCAAGGATGGTGACACACTCACGGGGTTCGAGGTCGAGCTTGGGCAACTGCTGGCCAACGAGCTGGATGTACGCGCCGACTTCATCGTCACGGACGAAGCCGATCTGCTCCAGGGCGTTGAAAGCGGCAAGTACGACGTCGCGCTCAACCACATAGCACTGACCCCGGAACTCAAGGATCGTTTCGACGTGAGCGAGCCTTACACGCAGGTCAATTCGCAATTGCTGGCGAAAAAGGACGAGCAGCCTCGGCCGCTGGTGCTGGTGCAGACGCTGACGGAAGAAAAGCCGAAGGTCGGCCCGCCGGTGGATCTGGCGATTCCGTTTCAGAAGGGCAACCCGGCGTTTCACGCGAGCCTGGAGAATGCCTTGCAGCGGATCAAGGCGGATGGGCGGTTGGAGGCGTTGTCGAAGAAGTGGTTGAGTGCGCCGGCTGCGGAAAACTGAAGTGATCGTGACTAGTCGAGCAAGCTGAGGGCCTGTGCGGCTTCGGGCAGTTCCAGTTCGCTGAAGACCTGCACGCCATGACGCTTGAGCAACGCGGCGGTAACGCCCTCGCCACTCACCTTCACCCCACTGAACGTCCCGTCATAGGTCAACAGATTGCCGCACGAAGGGCTGTTGGCCTTGAGCACCGCCACCCGAATCCCATGCTTTTGCACCAACGCCAGCGCCTGCCGCGCACCGTCGAGAAACTGCGCACTGACGTCTTCGCCCTCGGTGGTGATCACCGAGGCGAGCCCGTCCAGCACTTCGCTGCCCTGCCCGCCCGGAATTTCTGCCGCCGCCCGTGGCGTCGGCAAACCACCGGCGACTTCCGGGCACAGCGGCACTACGCGCCCTTCGCTGATCCACTGCTCCAGCAGATCGAACGGCCCGCTGGCCCCACCGTCGTAACGCACGCGATGGCCCAGCAGGCAGCGGCTCACAAGAATCTTGTGCATCTCAGAACGGCTCGTTGCCACGGCGGCGGAACCAGCCTGTCAGCGACAGCCGCTCACGGTTGGCTGGCAACACTTCGTGAGGGACTTCGCCGGAGAGAAACACCACCAGACAACCGCCCGTTGGTTGCACGTCATGGACGCGATCATTCTCCAGATACATGCGCAACTGCCCGCCGTCTTCCGGCAGCCAGCCGTCATTGAGGTAGATCACCGCCGAGACCATGCGCCGGTCATCGTCGCGAAAGCGATCGACATGCTTGCGATAGAACGCACCCGGCGGGTACAGGGCGAAATGGCATTCGAAGTCTTCCAGCCCCAGGAACAGTCCGCGATTGAGCGCCTCGCGCAGGCTGTCCATCAGGTTCAGATAACGGTCGCTGGCCTCGGCCTGACCGGGATCGATCCATTGGATATGGTCGCCGCGAATGCCCTCGCGGACCTCCGAAAACGGCCCGCGTCCGACGCCCGCCGGTGCCAGTTCACCTTCGGCCTCACGTTTACGGCACTCGGCGGCCAGCGCGCGGGTCAGATCCGCAGGCAGGAATATGTTCTGCTGCGACCAGCCACGCTCGGCCAGGTCGTCGACGATACGTAACAGCAGCGGGTGTTCAGAGGATATTTGCATGGCGCGCATAGTATGCCTGCGGCAAGAATTCCGACAGAGCCACGCGGCGGCTTGATACGAATTCTCGACAAGTACTGGCACCGCACGGAGAATAGTCCGCTGCCGACAGGAGTCCCTATGCGCCGTTTGCTTTTTTCACTGTTGATGTTCTGCGTTTTGCCCGCCTGGGCGGACGGCCACGACCAGTTGTACAAGGTCGCCGGCTGGCCAGAACAACGCGCGCATTTCAACGACGCCCTGAGTGCCGCGCAACAGCGTTACCAAAGCAGCTTGCCGCCGGCGGTGTTTCAGGCGCTGGTGAACAACAGCAATCAGCGCTTCGCGCCCCAGGCCGTGGACCGGCGCGCCGAAGCGCAACTGCGCAAGAACCTCGCCGATCCGCAGCCGGCCCTGTCGTTCTTTCAGTCACCGCTGGGCAAGAAGATCGTCGCCGCCGAACTGTTGGCGACCCGTCGCGATCAATTGGCGAAAAACGCCAAGGGCCTGCCGAAGATGCCGGCCAGCGACAGTCGCCTGCTGATCATCGGCCACCTCGCCCAGGCCCTGCCCGCCCGTGAAGCCGGTGCCGAAGTCAGCCTGGCGATTGCCGGCGTGGCGGCGGACAGTTTGAGCTCGATGATTCCCGGCCTGCTCGGTGGCGGTCAGGCCCAGGGCATGTTGAACGGTCAACGCCAGCGCCTGATGGATCAGATCGGCGCCGACCTGAACAACACGCTGCTGTACGTCTATCGCGACCTGTCGGATGAAGAGCTGGAAGAGTTCGCGACCTTTGCCGAATCCACCGAAGGCAAGGCCTACTATCAGGCCGCGCTGGCAGCGATCCGCGCCGGGCTGGCCGTGGGGCAAAGCACCTCGAACCTCAGCCAGTAATCTTTACGGCCTGACTGACCGCCTTCGCGAGCAAGCCCGCTCCCACATTCGACCGAGTTGATGCTGGATGAATACGGTTAAATGTGGGAGCGGGCTTGCTCGCGAAAGGGCCATCAGGATCACTAGGGGTTGCGGCCCTTGATCCGCTTGCTCAAGAACTCGAAATACTCCTCGCGCATTTCCGCCGTCTCATTGGCCAGGTGATGCCGCGCCTCGGCCAGCAACAGAATCTGCGGCCGGTCGAATTTCCACTTCAATACTTGCAGGTTGTGCTGCCAGTCCACGGTCATGTCTGCCTGGCCCTGAACGATCAGCGGCCGACGCGGGCTCTTCTTCGCGTATTCCACCCGTTTGATCCAGCGCGACAACGCCCCGACCCACGCGGTCGGCAAGCGTTTTGGCTGCAACGGATCGGCCTGCAGGAACGGCAGGAAGTCCGGGTCGTTGGAGTTCTCGCTGAAACGCCGGGCGATGCCCCTGACGAAGGGGCGCAACAGGTAATAACTGAACTGCGACCAACCCCAGGCACGCGGACGCACCAACGGCGCCAACAGAATCAGCTGCCCCTGGGCCGGGCTGTTTTCACCATGATTGAGCACGTGATCGACAATGATCGCCCCACCGGTGCTTTGCCCGCACAAGTGCCACGGCTGCGGCAACGCAATCGAGCGCGCCTCGGCGAACAGGCCTTGCAGCGCATCTTGATATTCCGAGAAATCGCGGATGCTCGCACGCGGCCCGCTCGACAGACCATGCCCCGGCAAATCGCAGGCAATCACCGCAAATCCCATATCCAGCGCCCATTCGATCACATGCCGGTAGAGGCCGGTGTGGTCATAAAACCCGTGCACCAGAAACAGCGTGGCCCTGGCCGTTTGCGCCGGCCACCAGCAATGGCTTACGAGCTCATAGCCATCGATGTCGAACCGGCCCATGCCGCGCCAGACATCGCGCTCCGGAAAGTCGGTCTTGTAGAACCGCTGATACGCCTTCGCCTCCTCGGACAACGGCTGCCACTCGGCCAGAGGCTTGAGGCTCGCACGCAGATGATCGGGATCGAAGGCAGCAGACATGGGCAATTCCAATACGTTAAACGGACTTTATCGGCCTGCGATATTCATCTGTAGGAGCAAGCATGGCAAGCTAGCGCGCTCTTGAGGATCCAAAGCCATGCGTTCGCCCTACCGCACCGCACTGTTTGCCAGCCTGCTCGCCATCGTGTGTGCCGGCGTGCTGTGGGCCGCGTACGACTGGTTTCAGGGCCGCTATCTGCGGGCCTTCAGCGAACACACCGCGGTGTTTTCCGGCGATCCGCTGCGTCTGCCCGACGACCTCGCCGGCCCCGGCAATATCCGCCTGGTGCACTTCTGGGACCCGGCCTGCCCGTGCAACGTCGGCAATCAGCAGCACCTGACCGAGATGGTCGAACAGTTCGGCCCCAAGGGCGTCGAGTTCTTCGCGGTGCAGAAGGCCGGCAGCCACGGCCAGTTGCCCGCCACCCTCAGCAACCTCAAGACCATCGCGGTGCTGCCCGGCTCCGAACAGATTCCCGCGAGCCCGGCCGTGGCGATCTGGGATCGCAGCGGCAGACTGGCGTACTTCGGCCCCTACAGCGAAGGCCTGACGTGCAACTCCAGCAACAGCTTTATCGAACCGATCCTGCAAGCGTTGAGTGATGATCGTCCGGTCAATGCGACCCATACGCTGGCGGTCGGTTGCTACTGTCCGTGGCCGACGCAGACGAAGTAAGGCATTCCGGACATTTCAAGGACGGCGATGCGCAGCACACGAGGCGTGTGCTAATTGTTTGCAGCCCGCACGGGCGGCAACCCCGAATGCACAAGGAGTCACCATGAAACGCGTCTTCACCGTTCTTGCCTTGCTCATCGTTGCACTGCTCGCCGCCGCCGGCTGGTACGTATACAGCAAGCAACCGACGCGTCAGGGCCAGGTGGAGTTGCGCAACCTGCAAGGCTCGGTGACCGTGCGTTACGACGAACGCGGCGTGCCGCACATCCGTGCCGAAAACGAAACCGACCTCTATCGCGCACTCGGTTATGTGCACGCCCAGGACCGACTGTTCCAGATGGAAGCCATGCGCCGTCTGGCCCGGGGCGAACTGGCCGAAGTGCTCGGACCGAAACTGCTCGACACCGACAAACTGTTTCGCAGCCTGCGCATTCGTGAACGCGCCGCCAGTTACGTGGCCGGCCTCGACAAACAGTCACCGGCGTGGAAGGCCCTGCAAGCCTATCTGGACGGCATCAATCAATATCAGGACTCACACGCCGCCCCGGTCGAGTTCGACGTGCTGGGCATCCCCAAGCGGCCGTTCACCGCGGAAGACAGCATCAGTGTCGCCGGCTACATGGCCTACAGCTTTGCCGCCGCGTTTCGCACCGAACCGCTGCTGACCTATGTGCGCGATCAACTGGGGGCCGATTACCTCAACGTGTTTGATCTCGACTGGCAGCCCAAGGGTGTGCTCGCCAAGGGCCGCGCCAGCACCACACCGCCACTGGCTGCCGAAGACTGGAAGGATTTGAACGCCCTCGCCCGCCTCAGCGAACAGGCGCTGATCGACAACGGCCTGCCGCAGTTCGAAGGCAGCAACGCCTGGGTGATCGCCGGCAGTCGCAGCAAGGGCGGCAAGGCATTGTTGGCCGGTGACCCGCACATCCGTTTTTCGGTGCCGTCGGTGTGGTACGAAGCGCAGTTGTCGGCGCCGGGTTTTGAACTCTATGGTCATCATCAGGCGCTGGTGCCGTTTGCGTTTCTGGGGCACAACCTGGATTTCGGCTGGAGCCTGACCATGTTCCAGAACGATGACCTGGACCTGATCGCCGAGAAGGTCAATCCGGACAATCCGAATCAGGTCTGGTACCACGGCCAGTGGACCGACATGGTCAGCACCGAGCAGCAGATCGCCGTGAAAGGCCAGGCGCCGGTGACCCTCACCCTGCGCCGGTCGCCCCACGGGCCGATCGTCAACGATGCCCTCGGTACAGCCGCCGGAAAAACCCCGATTGCCATGTGGTGGGCGTTCCTCGAAACGCCGAACCCGATCCTTGAAGGTTTCTACCAGCTCAACCGCGCCGACACGCTGGCCAAGGCCCGCACCGCTGCGGCCAAGGTGCAGGCACCGGGATTGAACATCGTCTACGCCAATGCCAAGGGCGATATCGCCTGGTGGGCTTCGGCGCTGCTGCCCAAGCGCCCGGCCGGGGTCAAACCCGAGTTCATCCTCGATGGCAGCGGCAATCAGGCGGACAAGGACGGCTACTTCCCGTTCAGTGCCAACCCGCAGGAGGAGAACCCGACGCGGGGGTATATCGTCTCGGCCAACTTCCAGCCCGTGTCGCCGACCGGCATGGAGATTCCCGGTTACTACAACCTCGCCGACCGTGGCCAGCAACTCAACCGCCAGCTCGCCGACAAGAATGTGAAGTGGGACAACGACGCCAACCAGAAGCTGCAACTGGGCACCACCACCGGTTATGGCCCGCGCGTGCTGGCGCCGTTGCTGTCGGTGTTGCGTGAAGTGGTGACCGATCCGGCGCAGCTGAAACTGGTCGAGCAACTGGCGCAGTGGCAAGGCGACTATCCGCTGGACTCGGTCAGTGCGACGGTGTTCAACCAGTTCCTCTACGACCTGGCCGACGCGGCGATGCGCGATGAGCTGGGCAACGACATGTTCGAGACCCTGCTGTCGACCCGCGTGCTCGATGCAGCGTTGCCGCGGCTGGCAGCCAACGCCGACTCACCGTGGTGGGACAACCGCAACACGCCAGGCAAAGAGACCCGTGCCGACACCGTGCGCACCGCGTGGCAGGCGAGCATGGCGCACCTGAAGCAGACCCTCGGCGACGATGCTTCCGGCTGGCAATGGGGCAAGGCCCACACCCTGACCCATGGTCATCCGCTGGGCCAGCAGAAACCGCTGGATCGCATTTTCAACGTCGGTCCGTTCGCAGCACCGGGCTCCCATGAAGTGCCGAACAACCTCTCGGCGAAGATCGGCCCGGCGCCATGGCCGGTGACCTACGGGCCGTCGACGCGGCGGCTGGTGGACTTCGCAGATCCCGCTCACAGCCTGACCATCAACCCGGTCGGCCAGAGCGGCGTGCCGTTCGACAGCCACTATGACGATCAGGCGGAAGCCTATGTGGACGGGCTGTATGTGCAGGCGCATTTCAGTGATGAGGAGGTGACGGCGAATACGCGCAGTACCTTGAAACTCTTGCCCAAACGTACAGAGCCTTAAAAGCCGCCCTCACCCCAGCCCTCCCGAAACGTCGGACCGCCCGGAGGGAGAGGGAGCCGACCGAGGTGTCTTGCGTCATACGTCGACCTGAAAGATCGGAGTCGATTATGGATTCACAGCAGATCGTTCAGGTCGGCGTATCTCTCCAACATCCCCCAATCGGCCCCCTCTCCCTCCGGGAGTGTATGTACCGGAGACATGGTGAACACATGTTCGGAGACATGGTGGACGGTTTTTAGATCCTCTTACCTGCCGTAACAATCTGCAAGTTCAAGTCGATTCGGGCGATACGATGTCTACTCCAGTAGACATCGTGGATGCCATCCTCCGCTGTTTCCCTGATCGCTATCGACAGCCCGTGAAATGCTTTTCCGATTGAGTATTCACGGTTCCTCCAGTAAATCTCGCCCTTCACCTGGACCTTTCTGACCACATCTCCGTCGGCGTATTCCGGCGCCATTTGCTGCTCCTGATACTCCCGAGGGCTGCTGCTGTAGCGAGTCGCCGGCACCTGCATATCCAGCGCTTGATGAGGACGTTTCTGGTTGTAGACATCACGCCAGATATCAAATGCCTGTTGTGCGCTGTTGAGGTCCGTGAAGTGCCGACCTTGCAGCACTTCACTCTTCAGGCTGCGGTGGAAACGCTCCAGTTTTCCCTGGGTCTGCGGATGATAAGGCCGGGAGTGACCTACCTTGATGCCCTGACCCATCAGCCAGACTTCCAGCGCGGTATAAACCCCAGTCTGGTCACCCCAGGGCGAACCGTTGTCCATCGTTATGCGCAAAGGCAAGCCGTAACGCCGAAAGACCCGGATTAGATGCTCCTGGACGGTGTCACGCTGCTCATTGGCGCACGCGGCGATACACATCGAAAACCGCGAGTGATCGTCCAGTATCGTCAATGGATGGCAACGCCCTGACTCAGGCTGAAATGGCCCTTGAAGTCCATCTGCCAGAGATCGTTGGGCGCTTCATGCTCGAACCGGATAAACGGTTTGATCTCAGCAGCCTTTGGATCAACGCGCGAATGACGCTGTAAAACTGCATGCACAGTACTGACGGAAGGCATCGCTAAACCTTTGTCTTCCAGCACGCGTTTGAGCTTGCGAGCGCCCCAAGCCGCGTACTCCTGACTCACGATCAGAATCTGCTTCTCCACCTCGTCAGCACAACGTTTGGGGGACGTCTTCGGTCGTCGTGACTGATTGTTCAGCCCCTCGGCCCCTGATTTTTCAAACCTGCTGAGCCATTTGTAGGCAGTGCTTGGGCTGATGTTGAATCGACGGCAAAGCTGCCGAACATTGGCCCCTTCTTGCCGAGCCAAAAGCACGAATTCTGTACGTAGCTGCACGGTAGACACCTCTTCCCAAGACACAGGCCATCTCCTTCGCGATGAGCAATGTGTCTATTTAAAAGTGTCCACCATGTCTCCGAACACCTGTCCACCATGTATCCGGTACATACAGGGAGAGGGCTGGGGTGAGGGGTGGCGATCCAAAGCCGATCACCGCTCAAACCATCGCCGCAAAATTCAGCCGAAACTGCTGCGGCGTCACCCCCAACCGCCGGTTGAACACGCTGCGCATATGTTGCGCATCGCGAAACCCGCATTGATACGCGACGGTCTTCAGCGGCGCCGTGGTGCTTTCGAGCATCACCCGCGCCGCATCCACCCGCGCCCGTTCGACGAATTCCGCCGGGGTGACTTTCGCTTCGCGAGCAAACACCCGGGAGAAATTCCGCGCACTCATATTCGCCGCCTTCGCCAGGTCGGCGATGGTCAGGTCGCCGGTGAGATTGGCCAGCACATACAGCTGCACCATCGCCACCGCCGACGTCGGTTCGGCGTGGGGCGTGAGGAACGGACTGAACTGCGACTGCCCGCCCGAGCGCTGGGTGAACACCACCAGCCGCTTGGCCACACTCAGCGCCACCTCGGCCCCGTAATCACGCGCCAGCAGGTACAACGACAGATCGATCCCCGCCGTCACCCCCGCCGAGGTGTAGAGCTGGCCATCCTCGACGTACAGCCGATCAGCCTCGACCCGGCTCGACGGGCACAACTGCGCCAGCGCCTCGGCGTCGTTCCAGTGGGTGGTGACCGTGCGCCCGTCCAGCAACCCGGCACGGGCGAGCATGAACGCACCGTTGCAGATCGAGCCAAAACGCCGCGCCCGCCCACAGGCTTCGCGCAACCAGGCATCAAAGGTCTCGCCGAAATCCAGAAACGGCAACTGCGGCCCACCCGCCACCAGCAGCAAATCGTAAGCCTGCGACGCTTCGCTGAAATGCCGATGCGCACTCAGGGTCAGCCCGTTGGAACACGGCATCGGCCCGCGCTCGACGCCGATCACTTCGAGCCGGTAATGATCCTCCGGCGCCAGGAAGCGGTTGGCCTCGGCGAACACGTCCATCGGCCCGCTGACGTCCAGCGCCTGCACGCCGGGGAACACCACGATGGCGACGGTTTTGTTCATGGCAATGAAGGCTCCGGGGGAATGGCGGATCAGCGCCAACCCTAGCCAATCCACGCAGCAGAAGCGAGCTGGCACGATTTGCAGGTGCAATGGCAAGGATCGCAGCCATGGATCGATTGTCCGGTCTTGCCCCCGGGAACAGACTTTCTCCCTCAGCGCCGTGACGGCGTTTTCGACGAGGAAGCTCAACATGACCACGACCATCGCCGGTATCCGGATCCCCGACAGCGCCCTCGCCCGGGCCACCACCGAGTACATTCGCGACATCGAATCCGACCTGCTTTACCACCACTCGCGCCGTGTGTTTCTGTTCGGCGCCTTGAGCGGCGAGCGCCGTCAACTGGCCTACGATCCGGAGCTGCTGTACGTCGGCGCGATGTTCCACGATCTGGGTCTGGTCGAGGGTCACCGCAGCGATGACGAGCGTTTCGAAGTCGATGGCGCCAACGCCGCGGCGGCGTTTCTCAAACCTTACGGGCTGAGCGATGACGACATCGAACAGGTCTGGCTGTCGATCGCCCTGCACACCACGCCGGGCGTACCGAAGCATCTGCGTCCGACCGTGGCGCTGGTGACGGCGGGTGTCGAGATGGATGTGCTGGGCATGGACTACGCGGCGTTCACCACGGTGCAGCGTGAGGCGGTGGTGCATGCGCATCCACGGGGCGAAGGCTTCAAGGAGTGCATCATCTGCGCGTTCGCCGATGGCTTGCGCCATCGTCCGCAGACCACGTTCGGCAATGTGAAAACCGATGTGCTGAGAGATCAGGTGCCGGGGTTCAAGCCGATGAACTTCGTCGAGGTCATCCGCAGTTCTCCGTGGACTTCCTGATCACCACAAAACACTGTGGGAATGGGGCTGATCACACAGTTGTGATCAACCCCGCTGGCTTAAGCCGCTTCCGGCGTCGGCGCCCGGCGCACGTCCGGTTGCTTCCACGAATCGGCAGCGCTTTCTTCGATGGCTTGCTGGATTGCCTTGCGGCGCGCTTCTTCGGCACGGCGGCTGAAGAACCAGACCATGAAGGTCACCAGCGATACCGCCAGCAGAATCAGGCTGGCCACGGCGTTGATCTCCGGCTTCACGCCCAGACGCACCGCCGAGAACACTTCCATCGGCAGGGTCGTCGAACCCGGGCCGGAGACGAAGCTGGCCAGCACCAGGTCGTCCAGCGACAGGGCGAACGACATCATGCCGCCCGCCGCCAGCGACGGCGCGATCATCGGGATGGTGATCAGGAAAAATACCTTCCACGGTCGCGCACCCAGATCCATCGCCGCTTCTTCGATCGACAGGTCCAGCTCACGCAGACGCGCCGACACCACCACCGCCACATACGCCGCACAGAACGTCGTGTGGGCGATCCAGATGGTGACGATGCCACGCTCCTGCGGCCAGCCGATCATCTGCGCCATCGCCACGAACAGCAGCAACAGCGACAGACCGGTAATCACCTCGGGCATCACCAGCGGCGCGGTGACCAGGCCGCCGAACAACGTGCGGCCCTTGAACCGGGTGATGCGGGTCAGGACGAACGCCGCCAGCGTACCCAGCGCCACCGCCGCGACGGCGGTGTAGCAGGCGATTTCCAGCGAACGCACCACCGAGCCCATCAGTTGGGTGTTGTCGAGCAGGCCGACGTACCACTTGATCGACCAGCCGCCCCACACCGTCACCAGTTTCGAGGCGTTGAACGAGTAGATCACCAGGATCAGCATCGGCAGGTAGATGAACAACAGGCCGAGCACCAGCATCAGGCTGGAGAAACGGAAGCGCTTCATTCTTTACCCTCCATTTCCTTGGCCTGACTGCGGTTGAACAGGATGATCGGCACGATCAGGATCGCCAGCATCACCACCGCCAGGGCGGACGCCACCGGCCAGTCACGGTTGTTGAAGAACTCTTGCCAGAGCACTTTACCGATCATTAGGGTTTCCGGACCGCCGAGCAGTTCCGGGATCACGAACTCGCCCACCACCGGGATGAACACCAGCATGCAGCCGGCGATGATGCCGTTCTTGGACAGCGGAACAGTGATTTTCCAGAAGCTGTTGAAGGTGCTCGAACCCAGGTCGGACGCGGCCTCCAGCAGGCTGGTGTCGTGCTTCACCAGGTTGGCGTACAGCGGCAGAATCATGAACGGCAGGTACGAATAGACGACGCCGATGTACACCGCCAGGTTGGTGTTGAGGATCTGCAGCGGCTCGTCGATCAAGCCCATGCTCATCAGGAAACCGTTGAGCAGGCCGTTGTTGCTGAGGATGCCCATCCACGCATAGACGCGGATCAGGATCGCGGTCCAGGTCGGCATCATGATCAGCAGCACCAGCACCGTCTGCACTTCCTTGCGGGCACTGGCGATGGCGTAGGCCATCGGGTAGCCGATCAGCAGGCACAGCAGCGTGCTGAAGAACGCCATTTTCAGCGAACCGAGGTACGCCGAGATGTACAGTTCGTCGTCGCCGAGCATCGCGTAGTTGCCCAGGTTCAGCAGCAGTTGCAGCTTCTGCTCGGCGTAGGTGTAGATCTCGGTGTACGGCGGGATGGCCACGTCCGCTTCAGCAAAGCTGATCTTCAGGACGATGAAGAACGGCAGCATGAAGAACAGGAACAGCCAGATGAACGGAACCCCGATGACCAGCTGACGGCCACCGGGAATTATTCGATTGAGCCGGCGTTTGAATTTGCGCATGTTCATGAGCGAAGTACCACGCCGCTGTCGTCTTCCCACCACACGTAGACCTGATCGCCCCAGGTCGGACGTGCGCCACGGCGTTCGGCGTTGGCCACGAAGGACTGCACCAGTTTGCCGCTCGGCAGTTCGACGTAGAACACCGAGTGCCCGCCGAGGTAAGCGATGTCGTGCACCTTGCCGCTCGACCAGTTGTATTCGCAGGTCGGCATTTCGGCGGTGACCAGCAGTTTTTCCGGACGGATCGCGTAGGTCACGGACTTGTCCTGCACCGAGGTGCTGATGCCGTGGCCGACGTAGATCTGCCGGTCGAGGTCCTTGCAGGTGATGGTCGCGTGACCTTCGGCGTCGTCGATCACTTCGCCTTCGAAGATGTTCACGTTGCCGATGAATTCGCAGACCAGACGGCTGGTCGGGGTTTCGTAGATGTCGATCGGGCTGCCGATCTGGGCGATCCAGCCCAGATGCATGATCGCGATGCGCTCGGCCATGGTCATGGCCTCTTCCTGGTCGTGGGTCACCATCACGCAGGTCACGCCGACACGCTCGATGATTTCCACCAGCTCCAGCTGCATCTGCGAACGCAGTTTCTTGTCCAGTGCGCCCATCGGCTCGTCGAGCAGCAGCAGCTTCGGACGCTTGGCCAGAGAACGGGCGAGTGCCACACGCTGACGCTGACCGCCGGACAACTGGTGCGGCTTGCGCTTGGCGTACTGGCTCAT
The DNA here is from genome assembly GCF_051903985.1 of Pseudomonas sp. HLG18. Taxonomy (NCBI): domain Bacteria; kingdom Pseudomonadati; phylum Pseudomonadota; class Gammaproteobacteria; order Pseudomonadales; family Pseudomonadaceae; genus Pseudomonas; species Pseudomonas sp. HLG18. The sequence goes on from NZ_CP195831.1 coordinate 4,827,116, forward strand.
CTGCACCAGTTTGAGCATCTCGGCCACACGGGCGTCGATCTCGGCTGCCGGGATCTTGTCCTGCTTGAGGCCGAACGCGATGTTCTGCGCCACGGTCATGTGCGGGAACAGGGCATACGACTGGAACATCATGTTGATCGGTCGCTCGTACGGCGGCATGTCGGTGATGTCGACGCCGTCGAGGAAAATGCGCCCCTCCGTGGGCCGTTCGAACCCTGCCAGCATCCGCAGCAGAGTGGATTTGCCCGATCCCGAACCGCCGAGCAGGGCGAAGATCTCGCCCTTCTTGATTTCCAGGGACACATCGTCCACGGCAACCGTCTCGTCGAACTTCTTCGTGACCCGGTCGATTTTAACCAGCACCTGTTTCGGTGTCTGGTCGCCCTCGAGGGCTTTCTTATAGGCGCCGGAGGCAACTGCCATTTACGAAACTCCCAGAAAAAAGAGTGCAGTTCGCCCACGCAAGACGAACCCAGGATGATTTGCGCGTTATTTACCCGACTTGACCTTGGTCCAGCTACGGGTCATCAAACGCTGAATATTCGGTGGCAACTCGATGGACACATAGGTCTTGTCGAGGACGGCCTGCGGTGGATAAACCGCTTCGTCGGTGCGAATGGACTGCTCCATCAGCTTGTCCGAACCCGGGTTGGGGTTGGCGTAACCGACGTAATCACTGACCTGGGCAATCACCTCAGGTTTCAGCAAATAGTTGATGAAGGCGTGGGCCTCTTTGACGTTGGCCGAATCCTTCGGAATCGCCAGCATGTCGAACCAGAGCGCGCCGCCCTCTTTCGGGATGGCGTAGGCGATGTTGACGCCTTTCTTGGCTTCTTCGGCACGATGCTTGGCCTGGAAGATATCGCCGGAGAACCCGATGGCCACACAGATGTCGCCGTTGGCCAGATCACCGATGTATTTCGAGGAGTGGAAGTAGGTCACGTACGGACGCACCGCCAGCAATTTGGCCGTGGCTTTTTCGTAATCCTTGGGATTGGTGCTGTTGGCGTTCAGGCCCATGTAGTTGAGCACGGTCGGCATCATTTCATCGGCCGAATCGAGGAACGCCACGCCGCAGCTGTGCAGCTTCTTGATGTTCTCGGGTTCGAACAGCACGCTCCAGGAGTCGATCTTGTCGACACCGAGCACGGCTTTCACTTTATCGACGTTGTAGCCGATGCCGTTGGTGCCCCACAGGTACGGAACGGCGTACTGGTTGCCCGGGTCGTTCTGTTCCAGGCGCTTGAGCAGCACCGGGTCGAGATTGGCGTAGTTCGTCAGCTGCGCCTTGTCGAGCTTCTGGAACGCGCCCGCCTTGATCTGCTTGCCAAGGAAGTGGTTCGACGGCACGACCACATCGTAACCGGTACGCCCGGCAAGCAGTTTGCCTTCCAGGGTTTCGTTGGAATCGAACACGTCGTAGACCGGTTTGATCCCGGTTTCTTTCTGGAAATCGGCCAGGGTGGTCTCGCCGATGTAATCCGACCAGTTATAAATATGCACAGTACCGGCAGCCTGGGCACCGACAACGAACGTCAGGCCGGCAGCGGCCAGCAGGGCATTGCGCAAAGAAGAAAAAATAGGCAAGTGGAGGTCCTCTGATTGAGTTGGGCCCAAGTTGCCCCGCGCTGCATGACAGTCACGGTTGCCCGGCAACAAAACCGGCGCGCAACTTACCTTCGAAAAACCGTTCCAGCAAAACTTTCTGTCATTTAATTGCACCGCTGGCCGCCCTGGTGAAGGCGACGGCCAGCGGTTGCGGCTTCAAACCGGCTTATTTGCCGGATTTGATCTTGGTCCAGCTGCGCGTCATTTCACGCTGGGTCGCCGCCGGCAGATCGGCGATGGCATACAGCTTGGCCTGCACGTCGGCTGGCGGGTAGATGCCTGGATCACTGGTGATGTCTTTCTCTACCAGCGCTGTTGCAGCAGCGTTACCGTTCGGGAAACGTACGGCGTTGGTGATGCTGGCCATGACTTCAGGCTTCTGCAGGAAGGTCATGAACTTGTAGGCGCCTTCAACGTTTTCGGCATCCTTGGGAATGGCGACCATGTCGAAGAAGCTGCCAGCGCCTTCCTTCGGAATGGCGTAGCTGACTTTCACCTTGTCACCGGCCTCGGCGGCACGGGACTTGGCCTGCTGCACGTCACCCGAGTAGCCGACCGCTACGCAGATGTTGCCGTTGGCCAGGTCCGAGATGTACTTGGACGAGTGGAAGTAGGTGATCGAAGGACGAATCTTGAGGAACAGATCCTCGGCTTTCTTGATGTCTTCTTTCTTCTGGGAGTCGGTTGGCAGGCCCAGGTAGTGCAGCGCGACCGGGAGCATTTCGGTCGGCGAATCGAGGAAGCTCACGCCGCAGCCCTTGAGCTTGGCGATGTTTTCCGGCTTCAGCAGTACGTCCCAGGAATCGATCTTGTCGACGCCCAGCGCAGCCTTGACCTTCTCCGGGTTGTAGCCGATGCCGATCGAACCCCACATGTACGGGAAAGCGTGCTTGTTGTCCGGGTCGCTGACCGATACGGCCTTGAGCAGGTCCTGGTTGAGGTTCTTCCAGTTAGGCAGCTTGGAGCGATCCAGTTCCTGGTACACACCGGCCTTGATCTGCTTGGCCAGGAAGTTGTTGGACGGCACGACCACGTCGTAGCCGGACTTGCCCGCCAGCAGCTTGGCTTCCAGGGTTTCGTTGGAGTCGAATACGTCGTAGACCACCTTGATCCCCGACTCTTTCTCGAAGTTCGCGATGGTGTCCGGAGCGATGTAGTCAGACCAGTTGTAGACGTGCAGCACTTTGTCGTCCGCGTGAACCGCGCCCGCCATCATGCCCGCGACGGACAGGGCCAGAAGAGTCTTGCCAGCAAGCTTTTTACCTAATGCCTTCATGCGTCATGCTCCAAATTTTTCTTTTTTGAACCACTTTGTTCAGCGGCCGAACCCGGACAACTGGAACCGCGGCTAGTCTGGCAAGATACGAGGCGGTCTTTCAAGAAAAGACCAGCCTTTGCAACTGCTCCGAGCGACAGCGCAACAGCTCCATCGCTCAGAGCCTAGCACTTAGCCCTGCAATGCACTGAGGGTCAGGTCCAGGCATTTGCGTGCCTTGGTCACCAGTTCATCGATCTCCGCCTTGCTGATCACCAGCGGCGGCGCAATGATCATGGTGTCGCCCACGGCGCGCATGATCAGTCCGTTGTCGAAGCAGAACTGGCGGCAGATCATGCCCACACCCTTGCCTTCGTAACGCTTGCGAGTGGCCTTGTCCTGCACCAGCTCGATGGCCCCCAGCAGACCGACTCCGCGCACTTCCCCCACCAACGGGTGATCGTTCAGCTCGCGCAGACGTTTCTGCAAATACGGTGCCGTTTCTTCGTGGACGCGCTCGATGATTTTCTCTTCGCGCAGAATCCGGATGTTTTCCAGACCCACCGCCGCCGCCACCGGGTGACCGGAGTAGGTGAAACCGTGGTTGAAATCGCCGCCCTCGTTGAGCACCGCCACCACTTCGTCACGCACGATCAGGCCACCCATCGGGATGTAACCGGACGTCAGGCCTTTGGCGATGGTCATCATGTGCGGCTTGAGGTCGTAGAAATCGCTGCCGAACCATTCGCCGGTACGGCCGAAACCGCAGATCACTTCATCGGCCACGAACAGGATGTCGTACTTGGCGAGGATTTCCTTGATGCGCGGCCAGTAGGTATCTGGCGGAATGATCACGCCGCCGGCGCCCTGGATCGGCTCGGCAATGAAGGCGCCGACGTTGTCCACGCCGACTTCCAGAATCTTCTCTTCCAGTTGATTGGCCGCCCAGATCCCGAATTCTTCCGGGGTCATGTCGCCGCCTTCGGCGAACCAGTAAGGCTGGGCGATGTGGACGATGCCCGGAATCGGCAGGTCGCCCTGTTCGTGCATATAAGTCATGCCGCCGAGGCTCGCACCGGCCACGGTGGAACCGTGGTAGCCGTTCTTGCGGCTGATGATGACCTTCTTGTTCGGCTGGCCCTTGATCGCCCAGTAGTGGCGAACCATGCGCAGCATGGTGTCGTTGCCTTCGGAGCCGGAACCGGTGAAGAACACGTGGTTCATGCCTTCCGGCGCCACGTCGGCGATGGCCTTGGCCAGTTCCAGCGCCGGCGGGTGGGCGGTCTGGAAGAACAGGTTGTAATAAGGCAGCTCGCGCATTTGCCTGGCGGCCGCATCGGCCAGCTCATCGCGCCCATAACCGATCGCCACACACCACAGACCCGCCATGCCATCGAGGATCTTGTTGCCCTCGCTGTCCCACAGGTACACGCCCTTGGCGTTGGTGATGATCCGTGGACCCTTTTCTTTCAGCTGCTTGAAGTCGCTGAACGGGGCCAAGTGGTGCTCGCTGCTGAGGGCTTGCCACTCACGGGTTTGCGGGTTGTTGCTGGTCATGCCAATTCTCCTTGTTATCGGTGAAGGCGCGGCGGCTGCCCGCCGCGCCCGGCGTATCAGACGGCGAAGAGCAGGTACTCACGCTCCCAGGAACTGATCACGCGCTTGAAGTTTTCATGCTCGGCCCGCTTGACCGCGACGTAGCCGGTGATGAAGGTCTTGCCCAGGTATTTCTCGATGGTTGCGCTGTTTTCCATACGCTCCAGCGCGTCTTCGATGGTCAGCGGCAGGCGCAGGTTGCGGCGCTCGTAGCCACGGCCCACCACCGGCGCGCTCGGGTTGATCCCCTCGACCATGCCGATGTAGCCGCAGAGCAGGCTCGCGGCAATCGCCAGGTACGGGTTGGCGTCGGCGCCCGGCAGGCGATTTTCCACGCGGCGGTTCTGCGGCCCGGCATCCGGTACGCGCAGACCCACGGTGCGGTTCTCTTCGCCCCACTCCACGTTCACCGGTGCCGAGGTGTCCGGCAGGAAGCGACGGAACGAGTTGACGTTCGGCGCGAACAGCGGCAGCAGTTCCGGGATCAGTTTCTGCAGGCCACCGATGTGGTGCAGGAACAACTGGCTCATGGTGCCATCGTCATTGGAGAACACGTTCTTGCCGGTCTCGATGTCGATGATGCTCTGGTGCAGGTGCATCGCGCTGCCCGGCTCGCCGGTCATTGGCTTGGCCATGAAGGTCGCGGCGACGTTGTGCTTGAGGGCGGCCTCACGCATGGTGCGCTTGAACACCAGAATCTGGTCGGCCAGGGACAGGGCGTCGCCGTGACGGAAGTTGATTTCCATCTGCGCAGTGCCGTCCTCGTGGATCAGCGTGTCGAGGTCCAGCTCCTGCAATTCGCACCAGTCGTAGACGTCTTCGAACAGCGGGTCGAACTCGTTCGCCGCCTCGATGGAGAATGACTGGCGACCGATTTCCGGGCGCCCGGAACGGCCGACTGGTGGCTGCAACGGATAGTCGGGGTCGTCGCTGCGCTTGGTCAGGTAGAACTCCATTTCCGGCGCCACGATCGGCTGCCAGCCCTTGTCGGCATAGAGTTTCAGGACTTTCTTGAGCACGTTGCGCGGCGACAGCTCGATCGGGTTCCCTTGCTTGTCGTAGGTGTCGTGGATCACCTGGGCAGTCGGTTCGACGGCCCAAGGCACCAGGTACACGGCGTTCTGGTCGGGGCGGCAGATCATGTCGATGTCGGCCGGGTCGAGCAGTTCGTAATAGATGTCGTCTTCGACGTAGTCGCCGGTCACGGTCTGCAACAGAACGCTCTCTGGCAGGCGCATGCCTTTTTCGGCGATGAACTTGTTGGTCGGCGAAATCTTGCCCCGGGTGATGCCGGTCAAGTCGCCGATCATGCATTCGACTTCTGTGATCTTGTGGTCTTTCAACCAATCGGTGAGCTGGTCGAGGTTGTTGCTCATAAATGCCTCTGGGCTGAGTCTCCTGACGCATGTCAGGCAAGTTTGACGCACGGGGCGTCGCGTTAAAGGGGGCTTGTTTGTGCGCAGTGCCGGCTTACGCCTGGCACCGCGCATCGACAATGAAGGAGGAGCTTACCTGCCCTTTACGCTGGCGTTGCATTTCCTGTGCACATCCCGGGTGTGCGCAATCACGGGCACGGCGACGGGCGCGGTGCAGGCCGGGAGCAGGAAAGAGATCTATATTGAAAGCAGAACCGCTGAAGAGGATGCCCTTCCCTGCGTCCAGAATATCGGACGCCGGCGCCTGATCCGCCATGGTCAAAGAGATCGCTGGCAGAATGCGAGCCTGGCTGTCGGCTGCGCTGCGGACGGACGTGTCGCCACTGATGTGATAAGCATGCAGACCGCACTGCACGGAGCAGTCGGTGACGCCGATTAACGGCAGGCGAGACATGAAGCACCCCGGTATTATTGCTGTTATGGGTTTGACCCGAGCTTAGCCTTGTTCATTTTTTTACACAACACCCCCGTAAAAAATACAACACGGCCTGCTCAAGCCTGCGGGTGGCACGTCTTTCACGGATAAAAAAATGCCCCAAAGTGCCCCGTAAATGCCCTCTCGGCGCTTTTTCAGGGCAAAAAAGGCCTCGCTTGACTTCGGCAGGCCGTTCGGGTTGACTGAAACCAGAAAAGATCAATGATTGATATTTTTAACAACAAAGGTGTTGCATCATGTCGGTACCCCCGCGTGCCGTTCAGCTTAACGAAGCGAACGCGTTCCTTAAGGAACATCCTGAGGTTCTGTACGTTGACCTTCTGATTGCGGATATGAATGGTGTGGTGCGCGGCAAGCGCATCGAACGCACCAGCCTCCACAAGGTTTACGAGAAAGGCATCAACCTGCCGGCCTCTCTATTTGCTCTGGATATCAATGGTTCGACGGTGGAAAGCACCGGCCTGGGCCTGGACATCGGCGACGCCGACCGTATCTGCTATCCAATCCCCGATACCCTGTGCAACGAGCCATGGCAGAAGCGCCCGACCGCGCAACTGTTGATGACCATGCACGAACTCGAAGGCGACCCTTTCTTCGCCGATCCGCGCGAAGTGCTCCGTCAAGTTGTTGCAAAGTTTGACGAGCTTGGCCTGACCATCTGCGCCGCGTTCGAACTCGAGTTCTACCTGATCGACCAGGAAAACGTGAACGGCCGCCCTCAGCCGCCACGCTCGCCGATCTCCGGCAAACGCCCGCATTCGACCCAGGTCTACCTGATCGACGACCTCGACGAATACGTCGACTGCCTCCAGGACATTCTGGAAGGCGCCAAAGAGCAAGGCATCCCGGCCGACGCCATCGTCAAGGAAAGTGCCCCGGCGCAGTTCGAAGTGAACCTGCACCACGTCGCCGACCCGATCAAGGCGTGCGATTACGCGGTCCTGCTCAAGCGTCTGATCAAGAACATCGCTTACGACCATGAAATGGACACCACTTTCATGGCCAAGCCGTACCCGGGTCAGGCAGGCAACGGTCTGCACGTCCACATCTCGGTTCTCGACAAAGAAGGCAAAAACATTTTTGCCAGCGAGGATCCCGAGCAGAACGCCGCGCTGCGTCACGCGATCGGCGGTGTGCTCGAGACCCTGCCCGCGCAGATGGCTTTCCTCTGCCCCAACGTCAACTCCTACCGTCGTTTCGGCGCGCAGTTCTACGTGCCGAACTCGCCGAGCTGGGGTCTGGACAACCGCACCGTGGCCCTGCGCGTACCGACCGGCTCCGCCGACGCGGTCCGCCTGGAGCACCGCGTGGCCGGCGCCGACGCCAACCCGTACCTGCTGATGGCTTCGGTGCTGGCGGGCGTGCATCACGGCCTGACCAACAAGATCGAGCCACCGGCCCCCACCGAAGGCAACAGCTACGAGCAGAACGAGCAGAGCCTGCCGAACAACTTGCGCGATGCCCTGCGCGAGCTGGACGACAGCGAGGTGATGGCCAAGTACATCGATCCGAAATACATCGATATCTTCGTCGCCTGCAAAGAGAGCGAGCTGGAGGAGTTCGAACACTCCATCTCCGACCTCGAGTACAACTGGTACCTGCACACCGTTTAAGCGGACTGCAGCAAAGGAAAACGCCGTTGGCTTCTCAGCCCGCGGCGTTTTTTTATTGGCCTCTGTGGCAGACATTCAAGCTCTGCGTACAATGCCCGCTGCCCCGCAGGAGACTTTCATGACGCGTCCCGCCCCCGTCCGCAAACCCCGTGCCCGCAGTCAGGCGCGGATCGATTCGATACTCGACGCCGCGCGCACGCTGCTGGCCGCCGAGGGCGTGGCGAGCCTGTCGATCTACAGCGTGGCCGAGCGCGCGCAGATTCCGCCCTCCTCGGTCTACCATTTCTTCGCCAGTGTCCCGGCGCTGCTTGAAGGCCTGACGGCGGATGTTCACGCCGCCTTCCGCGCCTGCCTGCAAGCACCGATCGATCACGAGGCCCTGCGTGACTGGCGCGACCTGTCCCGCCTGGTCGAGCAACGGATGCTGGAGATCTACGATGAAGACGCCGCCGCCCGCCAACTCATCCTCGCGCAGCACGGCCTTACCGAAGTCACCCAGGCCGACCGCCAGCACGACCTTGAACTGGGCGACCTGATGCACAAGCTGTTCGATCATCACTTCGAACTGCCGAGGCTGCCGGATGACGTGGACGTTTTCGCGCTGGCAATGGAGCTGGGCGACCGCGTCTACGCCCGCTCGGTGCAGCAGCACGGGCAGATCACCCCGCGCATGGCCGAGGAAGGCATGCGCGTGTTCGATGCCTATCTCGGGCTGTATCTGCCGCCCTATCTGCCCAAGCGAACTCTCTAGCGCCGCACGACAGACACAAAAAACCCCGAAGGGCTCACACCCTTCGGGGTTGTTTTTGTCCCACGCCCTTACAACTTGGCGATGGACACCTCGGTGGATTTCACGAAGGCGATCACTTCGCTGCCGACCTCCAGTTCCAGCTCCTTGACCGAACGGGTGGTGATCACCGACGTGACGATGCCGGAGGCGGTCTGCACGTCGATTTCCGACAGCACGTCGCCGAGAACGATCTCCTTGATCGCGCCTTTGAACTGGTTGCGTACGTTGATGGCTTTGATAGTCATGGCATTGATTCCTGTCGTTTGCTTGAGTTATTGAGCCCAACGCAGTTGCGTAGGCAAGGGTGAAACGGGTTCCGGCGCCGGCGGCTCGCCGGGCAGGGACAACACACGGTTGAGTACTTCGGTTTCCAGCGCCGCCAGGCGATGGGAGCCACGCACCCGAGGGCGCGGCAGGTCCACTTGCAGGTCGAGGCCGACTTCGCCGTCCTCGATCAGAATCACCCGGTCGGCAATCGCCACCGCTTCGCTGACGTCGTGGGTCACCAGCAACACGGTGAAACCATGCTGTTGCCAGAGACGTTCGATCAGTTGCTGCATCTCGATCCGGGTCAGCGCATCCAGCGCACCCAGCGGCTCGTCGAGCAGCAACAGACGCGGTTGATGAATCAGCGCCCGGGCCAGCGCCACACGCTGCTTCTGCCCGCCGGACAGTGCCGCCGGCCATTCATGGGCGCGATCGGCGAGGCCGACTGCATCCAGCGCCTGCAAGGCTTGCGCACGCCAGTTGCCCTTGAGGCCGAGACCGACGTTGTCGATGATCTTTTTCCACGGCAGCAGTCGCGCTTCCTGGAACATCAACCGGGTGTCATCCCGCGCATCGCTGAGCGGTGCAGCCCCGGCGAGCAGATCACCGCCGGTGGGTTGATCGAGGCCGGCGAGCAGACGCAGCAACGTACTTTTGCCGCAGCCACTGCGCCCGACCACGGCGACGAATTGCCCCGCCGGAATGTGCAGGTCGATGTCACGCAGCACCTGCCGCGAACCGAAGGTTTTTTGCAGGTTGCGCAGCGCCAGCGGAATTCCGCGCAGCAGACGTGGAGGTTGTTGAGCGGTCATGCCGCACCTCCTTTCGCCACTTGATACGCCGGATGCCAGCGCAGCCACACACGTTCAAGTCCACGGGCCGCAAGGTCGGCCAGTTTGCCGAGCACTGCGTAGAGCAGAATCGCCAGCACCACCACGTCGGTTTGCAAGAACTCGCGGGCGTTCATCGCCAGATAACCGATGCCGGAGCTGGCGGAGATGGTTTCCGCCACGATCAGCGTCAGCCACATGAAGCCCAGTGCGAAGCGCACGCCGACCAGAATCGAAGGCAACGCGCCCGGCAGAATCACCTGCCAGAACAGGCTGAAACCGGACAGGCCATAACTGCGCGCCATTTCCACCAGCGCCGGATCGACGTTGCGGATGCCGTGGTACGTGTTGAGGTAGATCGGGAACAGCGTCCCGAGCGCCACCAGGAAAATCTTCGCCGACTCATCGATGCCGAACCACAGAATCACCAGCGGAATCAGCGCCAGGTGTGGCACGTTGCGGATCATCTGCACCGAGCTGTCGAGCAGGCGTTCGCCCCACTTCGACAGGCCGGTGATGAAACCCAGCACCAGACCGATGCTGCCACCGATGGTGAAGCCCAGCGCGGCGCGCCAGCCGCTGATCGCCAGGTGCGTCCAGATTTCGCCGCTGCGCACCAGGCTCACGCCGGCTTCGATTACCGCCACCGGCGCCGGCAGAATCCGCGTCGACAGCCAGCCCGCCGACACCGACAACTGCCACACCGCCAGCAGCAACACCGGCAACGCCCAGGGCGCGAGGCTGTGGATAAATTTCTTCATGGCGGCGCCTCAGCTCTGGGACGCGGCTTTGGGAAGAATGTCGTTGGCCACCATCTCGCCGAACGGGCTGACGTAACCGGCGCTTTTCGGCAGTTCCGGGCGCTCGACGTCGAGGTGCGGGAACAGCAACTCGGCGACGCGATACGACTCTTCGAGGTGTGGATAACCGGAAAAGATAAAGGTATCGATGCCCAACGCCGCGTATTCCTTCACGCGTGCAGCCACGGTCGGGCCGTCACCGACCAGCGCCGTGCCGGCACCGCCGCGCACCAGACCGACGCCGGCCCACAGGTTCGGGCTGACTTCGAGATTGTCACGGCTGCCACCGTGCAGTGCGGCCATGCGCTGCTGGCCGACCGAATCGAACCGCGCCAGCGAAGCCTGGGCGCGCTTGATGGTGTCGTCGTCCAGATGCGAGATCAGGCGATCCGCCGCCTGCCAGGCTTCAGCGTTGGTTTCCCGCACGATCACGTGCAGACGGATGCCGAAGCGCACGGTGCGCCCAAGCTTGGCCGCTTTGGCGCGAACCTGTTCGATCTTCTCGGCTACGGCTGCGGGCGGCTCGCCCCAGGTCAGGACCATCTCCACTTGTTCGGCGGCCAGATCCTGCGCCGCTTCCGACGAACCACCGAAGTACAGCGGTGGACGCGGTTGCTGGATCGGCGGATAGAGCAATTTGGCGCCCTTCACGCTGATGTGCTCGCCGTCGTAATCCACGGTTTCGCCTTCCAGCACGCGGCGCCAGATCCGGGTGAATTCCACCGAGGCCTGATAGCGCGCTTCGTGATCGAGGAACAGACCGTCGCCGGCCAACTCTTCCGGATCGCCACCGGTCACCAGGTTGAACAGCGCACGACCGCCGGACAGTCGATCCAGGGTCGCGGCCTGACGCGCCGCCACCGTCGGGGAAATGATCCCGGGGCGCAGGGCGACAAGGAATTTCAGACGCTGGGTCACCGGGATCAACGATGCCGCCACCAGCCACGAATCCTCGCAGGAGCGGCCGGTGGGAATCAGCACGCCGCCAAAACCCAGTCGATCCGCCGCTTGCGCGACCTGTTGCAGATAGCCGTGGTCGACGGCGCGGGCGCCTTCGGCGGTGCCAAGGTAATGGCCGTCGCCGTGGGTTGGCAGGAACCAGAAGATGTTGAGGCTCATGGAGTGGTCTCCTTGGGGATTCGATTTACTGGGCTTGGGTGACCGAGCTTTGGGCCACAGCGGCCGGCGGGGTCCAGATCACGTCCTTGATGCTCAACGGCTTGGGAATCAGCTTGAGCTGGTAGAAGGTGTCGGCGATTTTCTGTTGTGCGGCGACCACTTCCGGGGTCAGGAACAGCGCGCCGTAGCCCTGGCGTTTCACCGAGGTCAGGGTGATGTCTGCCGGCAGACCGAGCAGCGGCGACACCTGTTGAGTCACGTCTTGCGGGTTGGCCTTGGACCACTCGCCCACGGCGCGCACTTCTTCCACGAGGGTCTTGATCACCTCGGGATTTTTCTGTGCGTAGGGTTTGGTCGCCAGGTAGAACTGATGGTTGTCGACGATGCCTTTGCCGTCACGCAGGGTGTGCGCTTGCAGCTGCTTCTCGGCGGCGGCCTGGTACGGATCCCAGATGACCCAGGCGTCGACGCTGCCACGTTCGAACGCGGCGCGGGCATCGGCCGGCGGCAGGAATACGGTTTGAATATCGGTGTACTTGAGGCCGGCGTCTTCCAGCGCGCGCACCAGCAGGTAGTGGACGTTGGAGCCTTTGTTCAGGGCGACTTTCTTGCCCTTGAGATCCGCCACCGATTTGATCGGCGAATCTTTCGGCACGAGGATCGCTTCGCTGTTCGGCGCTGGCGGCTCATAGGCCACGTAGAGCAGATCGGCACCGGCTGCCTGGGCGAAGACCGGCGGGGTTTCACCGGTGACGCCGAAGTCGATCGAGCCGACGTTCAGGCCTTCCAGCAGTTGCGGGCCGCCGGGGAATTCAGTCCATTGCACGTCGACGCCTTGGGCGGCGAGGCGTTTCTCCAGCGTGCCTCTGGCTTTGAGCAGCACCAGCGTGCCGTATTTCTGATAACCGATCCGAAGCGTCTCGGCCTGAGCTTGAGTGATGGCGCCGAAGGACACAGCCGCAGCAAACAGAGCGACCAGACCACGACGCAAAAATACAGTGCGCATAGCGCTCTCCTTTTTGCTGTTGGGTTTTGGCTGCACCTGCTTGGCCGTTGGCGGCTGAGTAAGGTGAGTACTTCAAGTTTCGGTGTGGCTCAAATGCTCCAGCGAGCACTCAACAAACGTTCGTTCAACAGCCCCGGATCCAGCGGCTTCGGCCGGCGGGCCATGGCGCTGACAAACTGGTCCAGCTCTTCATGCAGTCGCTGCTCCAGAGCCGGCGCCAACTGCGCCTGGGCACTGCCTTCGCCGTAGGCGATCTGGCTGTCCTCGGCAAAAATCCCTTGCAGCATTTCCTGGGCCTTCAACGCCGACAGCACAGGCTTGAGGGCGTAATCGACCACCAGCATGTGGGCGATACTGCCGCCGGTGGCCATCGGCAGGACAATCTTGTGGTTCAGCGCGCGCTCGGGCAGCAGATCCAGCAAGGTCTTCAGGGCGCCGGAGAACGACGCCTTGTAGACCGGTGTGGCGATCAGCAGGCCATCGGCATTTTCAATCTGTTGCAGCAGGTCGAGCACCTTCGGGCTGTCGAAGCGGGCGTGGAGCAGGTCTTCGGCCGGGAAGTCCCGTACCTGATAACTCACCACTTCCACCCCTTGCTGCTGCAACCAGCGTTGCGAGCGCTCCAGCAACACCCCGGAGCGAGAACGTTGACTGGGACTGCCACCGAGTGAGACGACCAGCATTCAGACGATTCCTTGCGCGTTACAGGCGATTCGCGGGTTGCGATCTCGCTTCGATGTGAGTGACCTTACCAGCTGATTCATATATCCAGAAATCATATTTATTCATTTGGTTATGCTATTAAGAGATATTGAATTGAGGTTTTTCCAGACGAAAAAAAAGGCCGTCGAAACGGCCTGAAATTCCCTGCATCGTGGTTCTGAATTCTGTGTCGCTCAAGCCGACGCCTTCGTCGGAACGCCGCCCGGAACAAGCCCGCTCCCACAGGGGAACGCATTCCAGAATGTGGGAGCGGGCTTGCTCGCGAAAGCGGTGGTGACTACACCGCTAAATTTATTGATTCACTTGTTCGGCTGTGGGGTGAGGCGCAGGTACGGTTTCACCGCGCGATAGCCCTTCGGAAAGCGTTGCTTGATTTCGTCTTCGTCCTTGAGCGACGGCACGATCACCACCTCTTCACCGTCCTGCCAGTTGGCCGGGGTGGCCACCTTGTAGTTGTCGGTGAGCTGCAGCGAATCGATCACCCGCAGGATCTCGTGGAAGTTGCGCCCGGTGCTCGCCGGGTAAGTGATGGTCAGGCGGATCTTCTTGTTCGGATCGATCACGAACAGCGAGCGCACGGTCAGGGTGTCGCTGGCGTTCGGGTGGATCAGGTCATAGAGATCCGAGACCTTGCGATCGGCATCGGCCAGGATCGGAAAGTTGACGATGGTGTTCTGGGTTTCGTTGATGTCCTCGATCCACTTGTGGTGCGAGTCCACCGGGTCGACCGACAGTGCGATGGCTTTCACGCCACGCTTGGTGAATTCGTCCTTGAGCTTGGCAGTGAAGCCCAGCTCGGTGGTGCAGACCGGGGTGAAGTCTGCCGGGTGGGAAAACAACACGCCCCAGCTATCGCCCAGCCATTCGTGGAAACGAATCTTGCCGGCGCTGGAATCCTGTTCGAAATCGGGGGCGATATCGCCAAGTCTGAGGCTCATGGTGCTGCTCCTGATGAGTGGTGGGAGACCTCAACTGTAGCTCGGGATTTCATCTTCTGAAAAAGAATATATAACTAGATATTTATATCTTTTAAGAATATTAAACTTCTGTTCACTGGACGCTTGCCGGGAACGCGTCGAACATCGGCCCCGAGGTTCGAGAAGGCCTTGAGTTGCTGTAAAGAGGGAAATGTCGGGAAAGGTCTACGGGGGTGGGCCGGACCCGAAAACGCAAAAGCCCCGTCCGGCGCGATGCCGGACGGGGCTTTTTTACTTCGGGCTTTTTACATCAGTGCAGGAGCGCGCTATTACAGCAGCGGGATCGAGTAGCTGACGATCAGGCGGTTTTCGTCCTGGTCACGCTGACCAGGAATGTCGTTGCGCCAGGTAGCGTTTTTCCACATGAAACCCAGGTTCTTGGCTGGGCCTTCCGGAATCACGTAACCGATGGTCAGGTCGCGTTCCCACTCGGAGTTGCCATTGCCGTTCTCACGACGGTTGGAACCCACGGTGTCGATGTCGCTGCCACGCAGGTAGACCATACCGGCAGTCAGGCCTGGCAGGCCGACTTTGGCGAAGTCATACGAGTAGCGAGCTTGCCAGGTTTTCTCGCCGGCACGACCGAACTTCTGGATCTGCATGTCGGTGATGGTGTAGTTCGACGAACCGTCGCCCTGGTTCAGCCAAGGGAAGTCGGAGCTGCCGTTGGAAACCTGATAGCCGCCACCGAAGGTGTGACCTTCAACGGTGTACAGGAACAGGCCGCTGTACAGGTTGTTGTCGATCGGGCCTTTGCCGCTGACGTTGCCGACATAGTTACCGTTGCCAAAGTAGGCCGCGGTGTTGTGGTTGGCGCCATCGTCGCTGCTGTGGAAGTAACGGAAGTCAGACTTCAGCACGCCCGGGCCGATTGCCCAGTTGTGAACCAGACCCAGGAAGTGTTGCTTGTAGAAGTCTTCCAGGTTGCCGTAGTAGTACTGGGCAGTCAGGTCCTTGGTGATCTTGTAGTCACCACCGGCGTAGTAGAACTTGTTGCTGTTGGCTACGCGAGCGTTCGCACCGCCAATGGACAGGTTCTCGTTGTTGCTGGAGTTACGACCTTTCACAGCTTCGATTTGACCTGCGACCAGGGACAGGTCCTTGATCTCGCCGGAAGTGATCTGACCGCCCTGCCAGGTTTGTGGCAGCAGACGACCGTCGTTGGTCACGATAACCGGGTTCTTCGGCTGCAGCGTACCCAGCTTCAGTTCGGTCTGGGAGATCTTGGCCTTGGCGGTCAGGCCCAGGCTCGAGAAGTTATCAACAGCTTCGCCGTTGGACTTGCTCGGGAACACAGTGCCACCGTAGGACGTCGAGGTTGCACCGTTGGTGCCACCGCCCGAATCCAGACGCACGCCCAGCAGGCCGATGGCGTCGATACCGAAGCCTACGGTGCCTTGGGTGTAACCGGAGATGAAACGCAGATCGAAGCCTTGGCCCCACTCTTCGTTCTTGCTCTGCACGCCAGAGGCAGTTTTGGCAGCGCTGTCGCGGTTGTCGGTGTTGATGTAGAAGTTACGCAGCCCCAATGTGGCCTTGCTGTCTTCGATGAAACCGGCTGCGCCTGCCTGCTGCGCAATAACCCCTACGGCCACGGCCAGGGCCAAGGTGGACTTGTTCATGTATCGCTCCTCTCGTTTCTAATTCTTGTGTTCCTGGTCCGGAGTCTGACGCCCCTGGATCCTAAGATGCGCGATTAGCACCAGACCGTGACTGACAAGTCAATCGTAACCTTGTGTGTCTACGACCAAGGTCTAATCGCAGTTATTTGGTCCCTGCAGGGTAAAGACTTCCAGATAAACCCAAAAAGAATTTA
This sequence comes from Pseudomonas sp. HLG18, assembly GCF_051903985.1. Lineage (NCBI taxonomy): Bacteria > Pseudomonadati > Pseudomonadota > Gammaproteobacteria > Pseudomonadales > Pseudomonadaceae > Pseudomonas > Pseudomonas sp. HLG18. The sequence goes on from NZ_CP195831.1 coordinate 4,843,388, forward strand.
TTCATTCTTTTTCATAACATTCAGGAATATGACGAAATAGTGGCCATCTGTGCCGGGATACAGTGTATCGGCGACTAAGCTCATTCCTAAATGGTATTTATTGGCCTTTTTTTAGATCGTTTAGCTTTGTCGAAACCCCGATTCGTCAAACCCTATCGAAAAGGCGACGCCATCATGGCCAAACGCGCACTATCCAGTCAATTTGTTACAGTTTGTGTGTCAGCTCTGATTTCTTTTTCTGTCCATGCTTCCAGTCTCACTGTCGGCTACCAGACCGGCATCGATCCAAGCAAAGTCCCCCAGGCCGACGGCATTTACGAGCAGACCATAGGCGAAAAAATCGACTGGCGCCGTTTCAATAGCGGCCCGGAAGTAGTGACAGCCATCGCTTCCGGCGATGTGCAGATCGGCAACCTCGGTTCCAGTCCGCTGGCAGCCGCCGCCTCACGCAATCTGCCGATCGTTGCCTTCATCGTCTCGGCGCAGATCAATGCCGCCGAAGCGTTGGTGGTGCGCAACGGCAGTGGTATCAACAAGCCCGAAGACCTGATCGGCAAGACCATCGCCACCCCGTTCGTCTCCACCTCCCACTACAGCCTGCTCGGCGCACTCAAGCACTGGGGCCTGGACACCTCGAAAGTCAAAGTGGTGAACCTGCAACCCGCAGAAATCGCGGCTGCGTGGAAGCGCGGCGACATTGATGGCGCCTTCGTCTGGTCGCCGGCGCTGGGCGAAATCCGCAAGACCGGCAAGACCCTGACCGATGCCGCCCAGGTCGGCCAGTGGGGCGCACCGACCTTCGAAGTCTGGGTGGCACGCAAGGACTTTGCCGAGAAACATCCTGAGGTCGTGGCCAGGTTCGCCAAGGTGACTCTGGACTCGTTCGCCGACTATGCCGCCCATAAAGACAGCTGGACCGCCGACTCGGTACCGGTGCAGAAAATCGCCAAACTGACCGGTGCCAACGCCGCGGATGTCCCGGAACTGCTCGCGGGTTCGGCATTCCCGGACGCCAAGGCACAACAGACTGCGGCGCTGCTGGATGGCGGCACGGCGAAGGCGATTGGTGAGACGGCGAAATTTTTGAAGGAACAGGGCAAGGTCGAAAGCGTTTTGCCTGACTACTCGCCTTATGTCAGTGCGAAGTTTGTCGCGGAGTAAAGGATTTGCCCCCACCTGCCGCGTGGGGGCAATCGCTCATCACAGAGACTTTTCGAAAATCTTCGAATTGCGCTGATAGTTGTACAGAGAAGCCCGAGCCGCCGGCAGGCGCTCGACGCTGCTCGGCTCGAAACCGCGCTCGCGGAACCAGTGGGCAGTGCGGGTGGTGAGGACGAACAGAGTCTTCAAACCCTGCGCCCGGGCACGGGTCTCGATGCGCTCGAGCAATTCGTCGCCACGACCGCCATGGCGGTATTCAGGATTCACCGCCAGGCACGCCAGTTCACCGGCATCCGAATCGGCAATCTGATACAGCGCCGCACAGGCGATGATCATCCCTTCACGCTCGACCACACTGAACTGCTCGATCTCACGCTCCAGCACTTCGCGGGAACGACGCACCAGAATGCCCTGCTCTTCCAGCGGACTGATCAGGTCAAGCAAACCGCCGACGTCTTCAATCGCCGCCTCGCGCACCAGTTCGAACTGCTCCTGGGCCACCAGCGTACCGCCACCGTCGCGGGTGAACAGTTCGGTCAGCAGCGCGCCGTCCTCGGCATAACTGACGATATGGCTGCGCGCCACACCGCCACGGCAGGCTTCGGCGGCGGCATCCAGCAATTCCGCCTGATAGTTGCTGCCCAGACGCTGCAAATGCGCCGGCACCTGTTGCGGACGCAGCTCGCGCACCAGTTTGCCGTTTTCGTCGATCAGACCGAGGTCGGCGCCGAACAGCAGCAGTTTGTCGGCGCCCAGATCAATGGCGGCGCGAGTGGCGACGTCTTCGCAGGCGAGGTTGAAGATTTCACCGGTCGGCGAGTAACCCAGCGGCGAGAGCAGCACGATGGAGCGCTCGTCGAGCAGACGGTTGATACCCTTGCGGTCGACCCGGCGCACTTCGCCGGTGTGGTGATAGTCGACGCCTTCCAGTACGCCGATCGGCCGTGCGGTCACCAGGTTGCCACTGGCTACCCGCAGGCGCGAGCCCTGCATCGGCGACGAAGCCATGTCCATCGACAGCCGCGCTTCGATGGCGATGCGCAACTGGCCGACCGCGTCGATCACGCACTCAAGGGTTGCGGCATCGGTGATGCGCATGCCGTGGTGGTAATGCGGGGTCAGGCCACGGGCGGCGAGGCGGGTTTCGATCTGCGGACGGGAGCCATGGACCAGCACCAGTCGCACGCCGAGACTGTGCAGCAGCACGATGTCATGGACGATGTTGCCGAAGTTCGGATGCTCCACGCCGTCGCCGGGCAGCATGACGACGAAGGTGCAGTCGCGGTGGGCATTGATATAAGGAGACGCGTGGCGAAGCCAATTGACGTATTCGGGCATGAACCTGGGCCTGTAATAAATAGCAGCCGGAAAAGGGGCGAAACAGAAAACGCACAGCGGGCTGATGGTTATCGTCGGAACAGGCTTGGCGACACGCGCGCTCTCCTCATGAATACGGGTTGGCAGGACGGCAATTTATACAGCTTTGAGACAGTAATGTTCGATCAACTGCCGCAATAGATGCACGGTAGGCTGCAAACGTGACATTTCAAGGTACTCGTCCGGCTGATGCGCACAGGCAATATCACCAGGGCCGAGCACAATGGTTTCACAGCCAAGGCGCTGAAGATAAGGCGCTTCGGTGCCGAACGCTACCGCTTCGGCCGTATGGCCGGTGAGTTTTTCGGCAATCCGCACCAGCTCGGCGTCCTCGGACTGCTCGAACGGCGGAACTTCAGGGAACAGCGGTGCGTAGTCGATCTTCACCTGATGCCGTTCAGCGACCGGGTTGAGCTTGCGCAGGATCTCGGCCCGCAGCACTTTCGGGTCCATTCCCGGCAACGGCCGCAGATCGAACTCCAGCGAACACTGGCCACAGATGCGGTTGGGGTTGTCGCCACCATGGATGCAGCCGAAGTTCATGGTCGGCTGCGGCACGCTGAACTGCGGATTGTTGAATTCGCGCTGCCACAGCAGGCGCAGGCCGCGCAGTTCACCCATGGCATCGTGCATCGCCTCGAGAGCGCTGTGCCCCAGACGCGGATCCGACGAATGGCCGCTCTGCCCGAGGATATCGATGCGCTCCATCATGATGCCCTTGTGCATGCGGATCGGCTTGAGCCCGGTCGGCTCGCCGATCACCGCCGCGCGCCCGATTGGACGCCCGGCCTCGGCCAGCGCCCGGGCGCCGGACATCGAGCTTTCTTCATCGCAGGTGGCGAGAATCAGCAGCGGTTGCCTGAACGGCTGGTCGAGCAGCGGCTGCACAGCCTCGATGATCAGGGCGAAAAAACCCTTCATGTCGCAACTGCCAAGGCCGACCCAGCGGCCGTCGACTTCGGTGAGTTTCAGCGGATCGGTTTTCCAAAGCGCATCGTCGTACGGCACCGTGTCACTGTGCCCGGCCAGCACCAGCCCGCCGGGACCGCTGCCGAAACTGGCGAGCAGGTTGAACTTGCCGGGGCTGACCTGCTGGATGTCGCAACTGAAGCCCAGATCTCCCAGCCATCCGGCGAGCAGATCGATCACCGCCCGGTTGGATTGATCCAGGTTCGGCTGGGTGCAACTGACCGACGGCGCGGCGATCAGTGCAGCGAACTGGTCTTGCATGGATGGCAAAGGCATCGCTGACTCCAACTCCCGGATTGAAGTCCATCATAGAACCATCCGGCGCCGAGAATAAACCGCCGCAAGGCGTAGGAAGGTTCAGTCCTGTACACTGCACGACCTTGGCAGCCACACATTCCCCCGGCTGCGCTCCCGATCCTGGATTTTCCGGCCATGCAGAAAGAAACCGAAATCAAACTCCGCGTCAGCCGCGAAACCCTCGCCGCCCTGCGCGAGCACCCTCTCCTGAAAAAACGCAACAAAAGTGGCTGGGAACGCCGTGAGTTGATGAATCAGTACTTCGACACGCCCGAGCGTGACCTGGCCCGGGCCAAGGTTGCCCTGCGCCTGCGCAAGGACGGCGAAGAAGTGATCCAGACCCTCAAGACCCGTGGCCAGAGCGTTGCCGGTCTGTCCGAGCGTAACGAATACGACTGGCACCTGCCCAAAGCCAAACTCGACGTGAAGAAACTCGACGGCGAATGCTGGCCCGAGTCCCTCGCCGAGCTGGACAAGAAAACCCTGAAGCCGATCTTCACCACCGATTTCGTCCGCGAGCGCGCCGAAATCGCCTGGGGCCGTGGCAAGACCAAAGTGGTCATCGAGGCCGCTCTGGACCTGGGCCACGTAGTGGTCGGCAAGCAGAAAGAAGAAATCTGCGAGCTGGAACTGGAACTGCGCGAAGGCGAACCTGCCGCGCTGCTGGAACTGGCCGCCGAACTGGCCGAAACCCTGGCCCTGATGCCGTGCGACATCAGCAAGGCCGAGCGCGGCTATCGCCTGTACGATGCCAACAGCTACTCGCTGAGCCTGCCGGCACCGGCCATCACCGCTGAAACCCCGCTGGACGACGCTTTCGCTGCCCTGAGCTGGCACTTGCTCGGCAGCAGCCAGCGTCTGGCCGAACAGTATCGTTTCAACGGCCACTGGCGCCTGCTGCAGGACTGGGTCGAGAACCTCGCGGAAATGCGCGCCCTGCTCAGCAGCCTCGGCCAGGCCGCGCCGCGTCAGTCGACCCACGACCTGCGCGTTGCGCTGGACGCCCTGCTGGAAGACTGGCGTCCGCTGGTACAAGTCGGCCTTGAAGACGAAGATGTGCGTAAAGCCGCACCGGAGCAGTTCCTCGAAGAACTGGAAGATCCGCGCTGGGGCCTGTTCTCGCTGAACGCTTCGCGCTGGTTGCTGGCCCGCACCTGGGCGGCTGATCGCAACACCCGTGGCAACCGCCAGGGCGCTGCGCAATTGAGCAGCTGGCTGCCGCGCCTGCTGGGCGAAGAAGCCACTTCGCTGCAACTGCAGCGTTATCAGCAGCAGCCGGAAGATCTGGCCGAGCAACTGCCACGCATCGAACGCATCCAGGTCTGGCTGCACCACGCGCGCAGCGTGCTGGAGATCCCGGAAATGGATCGCCTGTACGGCGAACTGAACAAACTGGCGCAACTGGCCAACGAGCCGACCATCACTGATGAACTGCTCGATGCACGCAAACATCAGGCGATTGCGGTTTACCAGAATCGCGCCTGGAAAATGCTGCTGCGCATGTAATCTCCGGATGATGATCGTTCCCGCTCACGGGAACGATCATCAGCGCAGGACCGGCAGGCTAGTCGTCGACTTGATCTCCGACAGCGCCACGATCGAGTTCACCTCCTGAATCCCCGGCACCAGCGACAGCTTCTCGAAGAAGAAGCGCTCATACGCCTCGATGTCCGCCGCGACAATCCGCAACAGAAAGTCCACCGCCCCCATCAATACGTAACACTCCAGCACTTCGGGGAAACCGCGAATCGCCTCGGTGAATTCGGTGAAGTTCGAACGGCCGTGGGCGTTGAGTTTGATTTCGGCGAAGATCTGCGTGTTCAGGCCGATTTTCTTGCGATCGAGCAAGGTCACCTGACCACGAATGATCCCCTCCTCCTTCATCCGTTGAATCCGCCGCCAGCACGGCGACTGCGACAGACCCACCTGTTCGGCGATCTGTGCGCTGGACAGGGAAGCGTCCTCTTGCAGCAGGGCGAGAATGCGCCGGTCGTAGCTGTCCAGCTCACTGTGCATAAATAATCCTCAAAATCGGACAATGGCGAATTGATCTTCCTTATCAATCGCCTGACCAGCTCATCTTAGACAAGAAATGCCCGGCATCGGATGTAAAAATTCCTCCACTGATTCCGGAGACCTGCCATGCCACACCTCGAAGCCGTCAACACCCCAGCGCCCCGTGCCGATGTGTGGAACGCCAGCAACGCCCACTGCCACGCGCAGTACCAGATACTGGCCGAGGCCGAGCCGGATCTGTTGGTACGTGTGCTGAACCTGTTCGCCTTGCAGTTCCTCACCCCGGAGCAGGTCAGTGTCCAGCGTCTGGACGATCTGCTGTCGATCGACATCGTCATGGGCGGCCTGAGCTGGCATCGCGCCCGGGTGATCGCGGAAAAACTTCGTAACCTGATCAGTGTCTGCTCGGTCAACCTGCAAAACCCCGACGCGGCGTGGGGTGCGCCGGCTCAGGCAACAGGCTGACAAAACCGGAAACGCCTTTGTCGGGTAGTGGCCCAACGGTAGGCGGGGCCACGACTATCCTTTGCGGACTGTCGTTCAAAAGGAGCCCGCATGTCCGTTCAACTCGCCACTCAGGACCGCTGGCTGGATCTCAATGATGTACTGCGTGAACTGGTCGCCCAGGGCTTCATCAGCCAGGACTCGGCCGAGCAGGCGCTGAATGCGCGCCGCCGCCAGGCGACCCTCGGGCAGGTTCACCCGCTTGAATTCATCGCCAGCCAGCAGCTGGAGGACCTCAGCCGTCCGGGCAGACACCTGGACCTCGAAAGCCTGACCCTGTGGCTGGCGCAGCAGGCCGGCCAGCCATACCTGCGCATCGATCCGCTGAAGATCAACGTCGCCGCCATCACGCCGCTGATGTCCTATGCCTTTGCCCAGCGCCACAAGATCCTTGCGGTGTCGGTCGACCGCGACGCGGTGACCGTGGCCAGCGCCCAGCCCTACGTCAATGGCTGGGAAGCCGACCTGACCCACGTACTGAAACTGCCGGTCAAACGGGTGGTGGCCAACCCGGCGGACATTCAGCGTTTCAGCGTCGAGTTCTTTCGCCTCGCCAAATCGGTCAGCGGCGCCAGCAACGCCGACCAGCCGGGCAGCAACCTCGGCAACTTCGAACAACTGCTCAACCTCGGCGCCAGCGATCAGGAGCCGGACGCCAACGACGCGCACATCGTCAACATCGTCGACTGGCTGTTCCAGTACGCCTTCCAGCAGCGCGCCAGCGATATCCACATCGAGCCGCGGCGCGAGCAAGGCACGGTGCGTTTTCGCATCGACGGCGTGCTGCACAACGTTTATCAGTTCCCGCCACAGGTGACGATGGCCATCGTCAGTCGCCTGAAAAGCCTCGGCAGAATGAATGTCGCCGAGAAGCGCAAACCCCAGGACGGCCGGGTCAAGACCAAGACACCGGACGGCGGCGAAGTCGAGTTGCGGTTGTCGACCCTGCCCACCGCGTTCGGCGAAAAAATGGTGATGCGGATCTTCGACCCGGAAGTGCTGCTCAAGGATTTCGATCAGCTGGGGTTTTCCGCCGACGACCTGCGCCGCTGGCAGGACATGACCCGCCAGCCCAACGGCATCATTCTGGTGACCGGGCCGACCGGTTCGGGCAAGACCACCACGCTCTACACCACCCTGAAAAAGCTGGCGACCCCGGAAATCAACCTCTGCACCATCGAAGACCCGATCGAGATGGTCGAGCCGGCCTTCAACCAGATGCAGGTGCAGCACAACATCGACCTGACCTTTGCCGCCGGGGTACGGGCACTGATGCGGCAGGACCCGGACATCATCATGATCGGCGAGATCCGCGACCTGGAGACCGCCGAAATGGCCATCCAGGCTGCGTTGACCGGGCACCTGGTGCTATCGACCCTGCACACCAACGACGCACCCAGCGCCATCAGCCGCCTGCTGGAACTCGGCGTGCCGCATTACCTGATCAAGGCAACGGTGCTCGGGGTCATGGCCCAGCGTCTGGTGCGCACGTTATGCCCCCACTGCAAGGCGCCGCTGCCCATCGGCGAAGAAGACTGGCAAACCCTGACCCGGCCGTGGCAGGCACCACTGCCGGGCAACGCACAACGGGCCATCGGTTGCCTGGAATGCCGCGACACCGGTTATCACGGTCGCGCCGGGGTCTACGAAATCATGCAACTGACCGACAGCCTCAAAGGGCTGATCAGCCCCGACACCGATTTGACCGCGCTCCGGCGCCAGGCTTTCAAGGAAGGCATGCGCAGCCTGCGATTGTCCGGCGCGCAGAAAGTCGCGGCGGGGCTGACGACCATCGAGGAGGTGCTGCGGGTGACACCGCAGAGCGAGCAGAAATAGTCCTTTACGGAACCGGATCGCCGAATTGGCGATCCAAGCCGTTATTCAACACCAGTGGAGTCAACCCTCATGCGTCTCAAACTTGCTGTCGCCACCCTTGCCCTGCTGTCTCTGCCCGTCGGTTCGGCAATGGCTGACAGCTTTTGGCGTAACGTCATTTCATCCGGCGCCACCACCGGCTCGACGTACCTGACCTTCAAGGATCACAAGCTGATCGTCGCCGCCCAGGACGACGCCGGCAGCTTCGTCGCCAGCGATGGCGGCATCCGTGGCCCCTATCTGGAAGCCGCCATGCAGAAAGTCCGCGCCGATAACCCGGGCCTGCAGGCAACGGACATGGAACTGGCGAACGCGATTCTGGCGAAGAACGCCGTGGCGTCGGAATAAACCTGTCGCCCACAAAAATGCCGCTCACATGAGCGGCATTTTTTTGCCCGCCAATCAGCGGTAATCGTCTACCGGCACACACGCGCAGAACAGGTTGCGGTCGCCATAGACGTTGTCCACCCGGTTTACCGCCGGCCAGTACTTGTGCGCTCTGGTATGCGCATCCGGCGTAATGCCCTGCTCAATGCTGTAGGGCCGTTCCCAGACACCAGTGACATCGGCCAGCGTATGCGGCGCACGCTTGAGCGGATTGTCCTCGGCCGGCCAGTTGCCGTTCTGCACTTCGGTGATTTCCGCGCGAATACTCAACATGGCACCGATGAAACGGTCCAGCTCAGCCTTGGACTCACTCTCGGTCGGCTCGACCATCAGCGTCCCCGGTACCGGGAACGACATGGTCGGCGCGTGGAAGCCGTAATCCATCAGGCGCTTGGCGATGTCTTCCTCACTGATGCCGGTCTGCGCTTTCAGCGGCCGCAGATCCAGAATGCACTCGTGGGCGACCCGATCATTGCGACCGGTGTAGAGCACCGCAAAGGCGCCGGACAAGTGCTGCGCCAGGTAATTGGCCGCGAGAATTGCCACTTCGCTGGCGTCCGCCAGTTGCGGCCCCATCATCGCAATGTACATCCAGCTGATCGGCAAAATGCTCGCACTGCCCCAGGGCGCGGCACTCACGGCACCGTTCTGCGGCTGCGGCCCGTCGATCGGCACCACCGGATGATTGGCGACGAACGGCGCCAGATGCGCGCGCACGCCAATCGGCCCCATGCCCGGCCCGCCTCCGCCGTGAGGAATGCAGAAGGTCTTGTGCAGGTTCATGTGTGACACGTCGGCGCCAATGTCCGCCGGCCGGGCCAGGCCGACCTGGGCATTGAGGTTGGCGCCGTCCATGTAAACCTGACCGCCGTACTTGTGGATAACTTCGCAGATTTCGCTGATGCCCTCCTCGTACACGCCGTGGGTCGACGGATACGTCGCCATCAGGCACGACAACTTGTCCCCGGCCTCGGCAGCCTTGGTCTTCAAATCCTCCAGATCGACGTTACCGGCCTCGTCGCACTCGACGATCTCCACGCGCATCCCGGCCATTTGCGCCGAGGCCGGGTTGGTGCCGTGGGCCGAGGACGGAATCAGGCAGATATCGCGCCCGCCCTGCTGACGGCTTTCGTGATATTTGCGGATCGCCAACAACCCGGCGTATTCGCCCTGAGCGCCGGAATTGGGCTGCATGCAGATCGCGTCGAACCCGGTGATCGCGCACAGCCAGCGCTCCAGTTCCTCGATCATCAGTGTGTAACCGACGGCCTGCTCCCGGGGCACGAACGGGTGCAGGTTGGCGAACTGCGGCCAGGTGATCGGGATCATTTCGCTGGTGGCATTGAGTTTCATGGTGCAGGAGCCGAGCGGGATCATCGACTGGTTGAGTGCCAGATCCTTGTTCTCCAGCTGCTTGAGGTAGCGCAGCATCTCGGTTTCGCTGTGGTGGGCATTGAACACCGGGTGGCGCAGGTACGGCGTGCTGCGTTGCAGCGTGTCGGGAATGCCGCAGGCCAGCGTTTCAGCGTCGAGCTCATCGACGCTCAACCCATGATCGGCGCCCAGCAGCACATCGAACAGTTTGGCCACGGTGTCTTCATTGCAGGTCTCGTCGAGGCTCAGGCCCAGGTGGCCGCGACCGAGAATGCGCAGGTTGATCTGCGCAGCCTGGGCGCTTTCGATGATCGCGGTTTGCGCTCCGCCCACGTCCAGCGTGAGGGTGTCGAAGAAGTGTTCGTTGAGGCGCTTGATGCCATGGCGCTCTAGGCCGGCAGCGAGAATGCAGGTCAGCCGATGGATTCGCTGGGCAATGCGTTTCAGCCCTTGCGGCCCGTGGTACACGGCATAGAAACTGGCGATGTTGGCCAGCAGCACTTGAGCGGTGCAGATGTTCGAATTGGCCTTCTCCCGGCGGATGTGCTGCTCGCGGGTCTGCAGGGCCATGCGCAGCGCGACGTTGCCGCGAGCATCTTTCGAGACACCGATGATGCGCCCGGGAATCGCCCGTTTGTACTCCTCGCGACTGGCGAAAAACGCCGCGTGCGGCCCGCCGTACCCCATCGGTACGCCGAATCGCTGGGATGAGCCGAACACCACGTCCGCACCCAACTCGCCCGGCGGGGTCAGCAACAACAGACTCAGCAGATCGGCCGCGACACAGGCCAGCGCCTGCTGCGCATGCAGATGGTCGATCAACGGACGCAGGTCCCGGACCTCGCCGTGGGTGTCGGGGTATTGCAGCAGTGCGCCGAACACTTGGTGCTGTTTCAAGTTATCCACAGTGTCGACGATCAACTCGAAACCGAAGCCTTCGGCGCGGGTCTGCACCACGGAAATGGTTTGCGGATGACAGTTTTCGTCGATGAAAAACAGATTGCTCTTCGACTTCGCCACACGTTTGGCCAGCGCCATGGCCTCGGCGGCGGCAGTGGCCTCATCAAGCAGCGACGCGTTCGCCAGCTCCAGACCGGTCAGGTCGATGGTCAGTTGCTGGAAGTTGAGCAACGCTTCGAGCCGGCCTTGGGCAATTTCCGGTTGATACGGGGTGTAGGCGGTGTACCAGCCGGGATTTTCCAGCACATTGCGCAGAATGACCGTCGGCGTGAGGGTGCCGTGGTAACCCATGCCGATCAGGCTGGTCCAGACCTGATTCTGTTCGGCGTATCCGCGCAGTTTCGCCAGCGCGGCCTGCTCGTCCAGTGCCGGCGGCAAGTCCAGTTCCCGGTTGAGGCGGATCGCAGGCGGTACGGTCTGTTCGATCAGTTCGATCCGGCTGCCCAGGCCCAGGCTGTCGAGCATGGCCTGTTGTTCGGCGGCATCGGGGCCAAGGTGACGGCGCAGGAAGGCATGGGGGTCGCGTAACTGGCTCAAGGATGGCAACTGGGACATGACGGGCTCTCTCTTGGCTGGCGGCTCGGCGTCAATGCAACACGGTCAAACCAGCATAGCAGCGGAAACCGACGCAGACGGCTTGGCGGCAGGTGGCCGGACGGGGCATGCTGTGGCACCTGCAACAAGGGTCCAACCAGCGGATGATCGAGTCCTCATGAGCCAACAGCCGTTTCTGCCGTTTTCCAAACCTGTCATCGATGAAGCCACCATTGCCGCCGTCGGCGATGTCCTGCGCTCCGGCTGGATCACCAGCGGGCCAAAGGTCCAGGCCTTCGAAGCACAATTGTCGGAGTATTTTGGCGGCCGTCCGGTACGCACCTTCAACTCCGGCACCTGCACCATGGAAATCGCCTTGCGCATCGCCGGCATCGGGCCGGGGGACGAAGTGATCACCACGCCGATTTCCTGGGTGGCCACGGCCAACGTGATTCTTGAAGTGGGTGCCACGCCGGTGTTCGCCGACATCGATCCGGTCACCCGCAACATCGACCTGGACCGGCTGGAAGCGGCCATCACCCCGCGCACCAAAGCTGTCATTCCGGTCTTTCTCGCCGGGCTGCCGGTGGACATGGAGCGCCTGTACGCCATCGCTGAAAAGCACAACCTGCGCATCGTCGAAGACGCCGCCCAGGCCCTTGGTTCGAGCTGGAACGGGCAGCGCATCGGCGCCACCGGCGACTTCGTATCGTTCAGCTTTCAGGCCAACAAGAACGTGACCTGCTCCGAGGGTGGCTGCCTGGTGCTGAACACGCCCGAGGAAGCGCGCCTGGCGGAGAAGTACCGTTTGCAGGGCGTCACCCGCAACGGGTTCGACGGCCTGGACGTCGATGTACTGGGCGGCAAATTCAACATGACCGACGTCGCAGCGACCATCGGCCTCGGCCAGTTCGCCCACATCGAAGCTTTGACGGCCCATCGTCAGGAACTGGCTCGCCACTACTTCAAATGCTTTGGCGACGACTTCGAGGCCAAGTACGGCGCGCAACTGCCACCTGCCGACTTCACCAACAGCAACTGGCATCTGTTCCAACTGGTGCTGCCGGAACGCAAGGACGGCTTGCCGGCGCGGGCCACGTTCATGGAGAAGATGCAGGAATTGGGCATCGGTATCGGTTATCACTATCCGCCGATCCACTTGCTGAGCCTGTACCGTGAGCGCGGTTTCAAGGAAGGGATGTTGCCGGTGGCCGAACGCGTGGGGCGGCTGATCGTGTCGTTGCCGATGTTCAACACCATGAACAAGGACGATGTCGAGCGTTCCGTGGCAGCCGTCAAAGCGGTGCTGGGCAACGCCTGAGCCATCCCCGATAAAAAGCTGCGCACAAAAAAGCCCCGACGGATCGGGGCTTTGCGGTATTGCCTGAAGCTTATTCGCCGATGGCGGCCTTGTAGCCTGCTGCATCGAGCAGCTTGTCCAGCTCGGCCTTGTCGCTTGGCTTGAGCTTGAAGATCCACGCGGCGTACGGATCGTTGTTCAGTTCTTCCGGCGAGTTGGCCAGTTCCTCGTTGACCGCGATCACTTCACCGCCAACCGGGGAGTAGATGTCGGAAGCGGCTTTCACCGACTCGACAACACCCGCCGCTTCACCGGCAGCAAACACCTTGCCGACTTCAGCCAGTTCAACGAACACCACATCGCCCAACGCTTCCTGAGCGTGATCGCTGATGCCCACGGTGACAGTGCCGTCGGCTTCCAGGCGCGCCCATTCATGACTTTCGGCAAAACGCAGTTCGGCTGGGATGTTGCTCATGCTCGGTGTCCTCAAGAAATTGTCAGCGGTCGTGCCCGCCGGAAAAGGTTAGATCAAGGTTTTGCCGTGACGGACGAAGGTCGGTTTGACCACTCGTACCGGATACCACTTGCCACGGATTTCCACTTCGGCGCGATCGGCAGTCGCCATCGGTACACGCGCCAGGGCAATCGACTTGCTAAGCGTAGGAGAGAAACTACCACTGGTGATCTCTCCTTCGCCAACATCAGCGATACGAACCACCTGATGCGCACGCAAAACCCCGCGTTCCTCAAGCACCAGACCCACCAGTTTGTGCTGCACGCCGGCGGTTTTTTCCGCTTCCAGCGCATCGCGACCGATGAATCGGCGCGTGGCCGGTTCCCAGGCGATGCTCCAGGCCATGTTCGAGGCCAGAGGCGAAACGTCCTGATGAATGTCCTGACCGTAGAGGTTCATCCCCGCTTCCACCCGCAAAGTGTCGCGAGCACCGAGGCCAATGGGAGAAATGCCGGCGCCCACCAGATCGTTGAAGAAACCGGGGGCCTGATCGGCCGGCAGGGCAATTTCCAGACCGTCCTCACCGGTGTAGCCGGTGCGGGCAATGAACCAGTCCCCGTCGGCGTGGCCTTCGAACGGCTTGAGCATCTGGATCAGATTGGCGCGGGACTGGGTCACCAGCTCGGCAATCTTGTGCCGGGCATGGGGGCCTTGGATGGCGAGCATCGCCAGATCCGTGCGCTCTTGCAGCTGCACGTCGAAGCCGGTGAGTTGGGCCTGCATCCAGGCCAGGTCCTGATCGCGGGTCGAAGCGTTGACCACCAGGCGGTAACCGTCTTCGAGACGATAGACGATCATGTCGTCGACGATGCCGCCACGCTCGTTGAGCATGGTGCTGTACAACGCACGGCCGGTGCTGTGCAGGCGTTCGACGTCGTTGGCCAGCAAATGCTGGAGCCAGGCCTTGGCCTGTTGGCCGGCGACATCGATCACGGTCATGTGGGAAACATCGAACACCCCGCAATCGCGTCGCACCTCGTGGTGCTCCTCGACCTGCGAGCCGTAATGCAGTGGCATGTCCCAACCGCCAAAATCGACCATCTTCGCGCCGAGGGCGAGATGCAGGTCATACAGAGGCGTACGCTGTCCCATGGGTTTCTCCTTCCGGGCGTGGCGAAGGTGCGGAGCGCTGCCGTGCGGTTTGAAAGCCCCGCAAGAGAAGGCTTTCAGCCGATTTCAGCGACAGGGTCTGTCAGACGGACCGCACCGAATGCCGCGCATTGTAGCCGCATGATTCAGGTCTCACTACTAAGTGTTTCGGTGTGCCGAACGACGGATCAGTCCGATGACCGGCAACAGACCGACCAGCACTAACGTCAGCGCCGGCAGCGACGCCCTCGCCCATTCGCCTTCGCTGGTCATTTCGAAGATGCGCACCGCCAGCGTGTCCCAGCCGAACGGGCGCATCAGCAGGGTTGCAGGCATTTCCTTGAGCACGTCGACGAACACCAGCAGCGCGGCGCTGAGCGTGCCGGGCAACAGCAACGGCAGATACACTTTGAAAAACAGTCGCGGCCCACTGACACCCAGGCTACGTGCCGCTTCAGGCAAAGAGGGCCGTATACGCGCCAGACTGCTTTCCAGCGGCCCGTAGGCCACCGCCACGAAGCGCACCAGGTAAGCCATCAGCAACGCCGCCAGACTGCCCAGCAGCAACGGTTTGCCCGCACCGCCGAGCCAGCCGGACAGCGGAATCACCAGCTCGCGATCCAGATAACTGAACGCCAGCATGATCGATACCGCCAGCACCGAGCCCGGCAACGCGTAGCCGAGGTTGGCCAGACCGACCGCGGAGTTGATCGTCCGGGTGGGTGCCAGACGCCGGGCGAATGCCAGCAACATCGCCACGCTGACCGTGATCAACGCTGCCATGCCGCCCAGATACAACGTATGGAGAATCAGCCCGGCGTAACGCTCATCCAGATCGAATCGCCCGCGCTGCCAGAACCACACCACCAGTTGCAGCACCGGGATGACAAACGCACAGGCAAACACCAGACCGCACCACCCCGTTGCCGCCCAGGCCTTGGGCCCACGCAGGTGATACAGCGCCTTGCCCCTTGGCCGTTCATTACTTGCCCGGTTTGCACCCCGGGCACGGCGCTCGCCGTACAGCACCAGCATCACCACCAGCAGCAACAGACTGGCCAGCTGCGCGGCGCTGGGCAGGCTGAAAAAGCCATACCAGGTCTTGTAGATCGCCGTGGTGAAGGTGTCGAAGTTGAACACCGACACGGCGCCGAAATCCGCCAGGGTTTCCATCAGCGCCAGCGCCACACCGGCGCCGATGGCCGGCCGCGCCATCGGCAGTGCCACGCGCCAGAATGCTTGCCACGGTGATTGGCCGAGCACTCGCGCAGCTTCCATCAATCCCTTGCCCTGCGCCAGGAACGCGGTGCGAGCCAGCAGGTAGACGTAGGGATAAAACACCAGCACCAACACCAGAATCACCCCACCCGTGGAGCGCACTCGCGGCAGACGCAGGCCGGAGCCGAACCATTCGCGCAGCAGGGTTTGCACGGGGCCTGCGTAGTCCAGCAGTCCGACAAAGACGAACGCCAGCACGTAGGCCGGGATTGCGAACGGCAGCATCAGCGCCCAGTCGAGCCAGCGTCGACCGGGAAATTCGCAGAGGCTGGTGAGCCAGGCGAGGCTCACACCGATCAGTGTCACACCGATGCCTACGCCGAGGACCAGCGTCAGGGTGTTGCCCAGCAGGCGCGGCATCTGGGTTTCCCACAGGTGCGACCAGATCTGCTGGTCGATGGTTTGCCACGACAGCAGAAGGACGCTGAGGGGGAGCAGCACCAACGCGGCGATGGCGAAGACGATGGGGTACCAGCGGCGTTGGGCGGGGTGGGCCAAGGAAAAACTCTCGTTGAATGATTGTGCCCACGCATGGCGTGGGCACGTATCGTGTGACGCTGTGCGTCACGCTTGCGGCGATTCGACTCGCAGCGTCAGTTCCAACCCGCCCGATCCATCATCCGGATCGCTTCAGCCTGACGCTTGCCCGCCACCTCGACCGGCAACGTATCAGCCACGAACTGCCCCCACGCCGCCACTTCTTCCGAAGGCTTCACCGCCGGATTCGCCGGGAACTCCTGGTTCACGTCGGCAAAGATCTTCTGCGCCTCAGGCGTGGTCATCCACTCCACCAGCGCCTTGGCGGCTTCCGGATGCGGCGCATGCCTGGTCAGGCCGATGCCCGACAGGTTGACGTGCACCCCGCGATCCGCCTGGTTCGGCCAGAACAGTTTCACCGGCAATTCCGGCTTCTGCTTGTGTAGGCGACCGTAGTAGTAGGTGTTGACGATGCCGACATCGCACTGGCCGGCGTTGATGGCTTCCAGCACCGCGACGTCGTCGGAGAACACGTCGGTGGACAGGTTGTTGACCCAGCCCTTGAGAATCTTCTCGGTCTTCTCGGCGCCATGCACTTCGATCATGGTGGCGGTCAGCGACTGGTTGTAGACCTTCTTCGCCGTGCGCAGGCACAGCCGGCCTTCCCAGTTCTTGTCGGCCAATGCTTCGTAGGTGGTCAGTTCGCCCGGTTTCACCCGTTCAGTGGAATAGGCGATGGTTCGCGCGCGCAGGCTCAGGCCGGTCCAGGCGTGGCTGGACGAGCGATATTGCAGGGGAATGTTGGCGTCGATGGTTTTCGAGGTGAACGGCTGGAGAATGCCCATCTGCTCGGCCTGCCAGAGGTTGCCGGCATCGACGGTCAGCAGCAGGTCGGCGGTGGCGTTCTCGCCCTCGGCCTTGATCCGCTGCATCAGCGGCGCTTCCTTGTCGGTGATGAACTTGATCTTCACCCCGGTCTTGGCGGTGTAGGCATCGAACACTGGCTTGATCAGCTCATCGATACGCGAGGAGTAGACCACCACCTCATCGGCAGCCTGGGCGGCAGTGCTGCCGATCAGGGTCAGGGCCAGTGCGGTCAGAACACGCTTGGATGCCAACATGGGAGCGGTCTCTCGGTCAGGAAAAGTGGCCCAAATGATAAGGACTCACATTTACCAGCTCAATCGAACACTTTCCCAAGGAGTTACCAGATGTTGCACAACATTCGTCAGGCCTTGGCCAGTGCCGGCAGATCCCCGGTCAGCCCCAAGGCTTCGCGCACGAACAACGCCTTGGCCTCGGGCATCTGCTCGACGATTTTCAGTCCGGTGTTGCGCAACCAGCGCAGTGGCAACGGGTCAGCCTGGAACAACCGCTCGAAACCTTCCATCGCGGCCATCAGCGCCAGGTTATGCGGCATGCGCCGGCGTTCGTAGCGGCTCAGGACTTTCACGTCCGCCAGGCGTTCGCCGCGTTCGTGCGCTTGCAGCAACACTTCAGCCAGCACCGCCGCGTCGAGGAAGCCGAGGTTCACACCCTGCCCCGCCAACGGGTGAATGGTGTGCGCGGCATCGCCGATCAGTGCCAGGCCTTCGGCCACGTAGCGCTTGGCGTGACGCTGACGCAGCGGCACACAAAGACGCGGGTCGGCGCTGATGACATCGCCGAGGCAACCTTCGAAGGCACGCTCCAGCTCCCGGCAGAAATCCGCTTCATCCAGCGCCATCAATCGTTCGGCCTCGCCCGGCGTGGTCGACCAGACGATCGAGCACCAGTCCTGCTGCCCGTCACGCTCCAGCGGCAGAAACGCCAGCGGCCCGTGATCGGTGAAACGCTGCCACGCGGTCATGCGATGCGGCTTGCTGCTGCGCACGCTGGTGACAATGGCGTGATGCAGATAATCCCATTCGCGAGTGGCGACACCGGTCAGACGGCGCACGGCTGAGTTGGCCCCGTCCGCCGCAATCACCAGCGGTGCGCGCAAGGTGCGACCGTCAGCCAGGGTCAGGAGCCAGTCGTCACCGGAACGGCGCATCTGCTCCAGTCGCGCGTTGGCCAACAGGCCCAGGTCGCACTCGTGCAGGCGGTCGAGCAAGGCGTCCTGGACCACGCGGTTTTCGACAATGTGGCCGAGCACATCGGCGTGCACGCTGCTGGCCGAAAAGTGGATCTGGCCGGTGCCGCTACCGTCCCAGACATGCATGTCGGTGTAAGGGCTGCTGCGTCGGTTGACGATGCCGTCCCATACGCCGAGGCGATCGAGGATCCGCTGGCTCGCCGCCGACAAGGCGCTCACCCGTGGCTCGAACGGCGCATCGCCATTGAAGGGTTTGACGCTCAGCGGGCTGCCGTCGAGCAGCAGGACTTCCAGCCCGCTGTTCTGCAACGCCAGCGCCAGGGCGCTGCCGACCATTCCGGCTCCGACAATCAGCACATCCGCGCGCATTTCCATGCTTTAAGCCTGTCTCGCTGGCGGCTTGAGCCGCACGTAAAGGGTTTTACCGACCCGCGCCACCAGGTTGCCGGCGCCGTCATGAATGTCGACCTGCAACTGCGGCAGGTATTTCTCGCCACTGGCGGTCTGCCGACGGATTTCGTCGAGCAGGGTGTCGTCGATGTTGAACCGGGCGAACACCGGGCCTTTGCCAGGCGCAATGAAATCAATGTCGGCGGCCTTGTCCCAGACGATGTACCGCGAGCCGAGGTTCTCCATGAGCATCAACATGAAGAACGGATCGACCATCGAATACAGACTGCCGCCGAACTGGGTGCCGACGTAATTGCGGTTGTACCAGCCCAGGCCCATCGAGACCTGGATGTCACGAAAGTCATCGCTGATGTGCTTCACCCGGACGCCGGCGCCGAAGTATGGCGGGTAGAACGTCATGATCCAGCGCATCAGCCGCGCCTTGCCAAACTGTATGATCAGCCACTCACGCATCCGGCCGCGTCCCCAGCCCCATGGCCTGACGGGCGAACCAGCGCTTGGCCGGCGGCAGCAGATCGAGGCCGAGCAAACCGATGTTTCGGCCCAGCGACACCAGTGGCTGAGTGCTGCCGAACAGGCGCGTGACCTGATCGGAGAACCCTACGGTGAGGTCCTGATCCAGGCGCTGGCGCTCGCGATACGCCTGCAACGTGGCGAAATCCCCCAGCGGTTTGTCGCTGGCCAGCAGTGCGGCGGCCAACGCATCGGCATCGCGCAGGGACAGGTTGAAACCTTGCCCGGCAATCGGGTGCAGGCTGTGGGCGGCGTTGCCGAGTACGGCCAGATGCGAACGCACCTGCTCTTCGGCCTCCACCAGCGACAGCGGGTACAGATGTCGTGCGCCGACCTGCTTCAGAGTGCCGAGACGGTAACCGAACACACCTTGCAGCTCGCTGAGGAAATCACGTTCGCTCAGGTCCGCCAGCCGTTGCGCGTCCATCCCCAGACGGGTCCAGACCAGCGCGCAGCGGTTTTCCGGCAGCGGTAGCAACGCCATCGGGCCTTCATCGGTGAAGCGCTCGAACGCCATGCCGTTGTGCGCTTCGCTCGGGGTGATGTTGGCGATCAGCGCGCTCTGGTTGTACGGGCGCTTGCGCACGTTGATACCCAGTTGCTCACGAAGGCCGGAGCGGCCGCCATCGGCGAGCACCGCCAGATCGCATTCGACCGTGGTTTCATCGTTGAGGGTCAGGCGATAGCCGTCCGACAGCGGTTCCATGCGGGTGACTTCTGCCGGGCAGCGCCAGCTGATCACGTCCCTGTCGACGTGCTGCCACAGGCAATGGCCGAGCCAGGCGTTTTCCACTACATAGCCGAGCGCCGGTACGCCCTCTTCCATCGCCGACAGTCGGGCGGTGGAAAAGCGTCCGCGGTCGGAGACGTGAATCTGTTTGATCGGCTCGGCGCGGCGGGAGATTTCCTGCCACACGCCCAGCCGCTGATAAATCTGCCGCGAGCCGAAGGACAGCGCCGACGAGCGCGCGTCGTAGCTGGGCTGCCAGCTGTCGCCGGGGGCGAACGGTTCGATCAGTACGATCTTCCAGCCACGGGCCTTGGCCCCGGCCTGCAAGGCCAGCGCCAGACTGGCGCCGACCAGGCCGCCACCGATGATTGCCAGATTGACCCGACTCATGCCGCGCAGGTCCGTGCTTGCGCCATCAGGGCTTCGATCTCGGCGACGGTTTTCGGCACGCCTTGGGTCAAAATTTCACAACCGCTCTTGGTCACTACCACGTCATCCTCGATGCGCACGCCAATGCCGCGCCATTTCTTCGCTACGTTCTGATTGTCCGGGGCGATGTAGATGCCCGGCTCCACGGTCAGCGCCATGCCGACTTCCAGCACCCGCCATTCGCCGCCGACCTTGTATTCACCGACGTCATGCACATCCATGCCCAGCCAGTGGCCGGCGCGGTGCATGTAAAACGCCTTGTAGGCCTCGGAGGCAATCAACTCGTCGACTTCACCCTGCAACAACCCCAGTTTCACTAGCCCGGCGGTGATCACCCGAACCGTGGCTTCGTGCGCCTGGTTCCAGTGTTTGTTCGGGGCGATTTCGGCGAATGCAGCTTCCTGCGAGGCCAATACCAGTTCGTAGATCGCCTTCTGCTCAGCGGAAAACTTGCCGTTGACCGGCCACGTCCGCGTGATGTCGCTGGCGTAGCAGTCGATTTCGCAACCGGCGTCGATCAGCACCAGATCACCATCCTTGAGCAACGCGTCATTCTGCTGGTAATGCAGGATGCAGCTGTTGCGCCCGGCAGCGACGATCGAGCCGTAGGCCGGCATTTTCGCCCCACCCTTGCGGAACTCGTAATCCAGTTCGGCTTCGAGGCTGTATTCGTAGAGGCCGGCACGGCTGGCCTGCATCGCCCGGATATGGGCCTGGGCGGAAATCCGCGCCGCTTCACGCATCACCTTCACTTCTGCCGCCGATTTATACAGGCGCATGTCGTGCAGCAGGTGATCCAAAGCAACGAATTCGTTCGGCGGCTGGGCGCCGAGGTGCGCCTTGGAGCGGATCACGTTGATCCAGTCCATCAAATGGCGGTCGAATTCCGGGTTGCTGCCCATCGCCGAATACACCCGGTCGCGGCCTTCGATCAGGCCCGGCAGGATGTCGTCGATGTCGGTGATCGGGAACGCGTCATCGGCGCCAAAATCGCGAATCGCGCCTTCCTGGCCGGCGCGCAGGCCATCCCAGAGTTCCCGTTCGGCATTGCGTTCACGGCAGAACAGCACGTATTCGCCGTGTTCGCGACCGGGCATCAGGACGATGACCGCTTGTGGCTCGGGGAAACCGCTGAGGTACTGGAAGTCGCTGTCCTGACGATAGACATGCTCGACATCGCGGTTGCGGATGGCGACCGCGGCGGCAGGCAGGATCGCGATGCTGTTGGGTTCCATCTGCGCCATCAGCGCCTTGCGGCGCCGGGCGTATTCCGCTTTCGGGATATGGATCATGGGCAGATGGCTTTCCCTGGCACGCGATCAGTGCAGCGACGGCTTGGCCGCTGGCGGCACGTCGGCCTTTTTGGTTTCGGAGAACAGCAGCAGCGGGGCTACGCGCAGGTACTCCATGACTTCCATATAGTCGCTTTCGCCGTCTTCGGATTCTTCCAGTGCATCTTGCACCTGAGAGATCGCTGCCAGATCCTGCAACACTTCAGTGGCTTCGGTGCTCAGCATGCTGCTGTCGCGGCAGTTCAGGCCGAAACCGGTGAGGAAGCCCTGGCACCACTGGCCCAGCGCGACGGCGCGATCGGCCAGTGGCACGTCATCGGTCGGCAACAGCAGCACAACGGTCACGTCGTCACCGGTGAGCTCACCCTTGACCATTTCCTGCAGGCCGATCAAGGCATTGCGAACGTTGTCCTGCGGCTCGCTTTCGAGCAGCTCGGCGGCGTCGATCAGCCATTCTTCGGCATTGAAGCCGGCACCGGCGCAGCTGCGGCCGAGCAGCAGGCCATGCAGTTCGGCAGGCGAGACATTGTGACCGCTGGCAGTCAGCAGGGTGGCGAAGGCTTGGTACGGGGAATTCTGAATGGGCATGGGCAGCTAGGCGCCAGACGGCGCTATGTCTAGAATGAAGGCCTTGTATCCTACATCGACAGACTCGCCAAAACCATTAAAGGCTGTCCGCCAGCCAAACCCATCAGACCGAATCAGTGGACACAATGGAAGACACCGACCTGCAAGCGCTGATGGCCAGACTCGAACGGCTGATTACCCGAGTCGAGCAACTAAAGAGTCAAAATGCACTCTTACTAGCTCAGGAAAAGACCTGGCGCGAGGAACGCGCGCACCTCATTGAAAAAAACGAAATCGCCCGGCGTAAGGTCGAATCGATGATTTCGCGCCTCAAGGCCCTGGAGCAAGACTCATGAGTTCAAGCAATAGCGTTACCGTGCAGATCCTCGACAAAGAGTATTCGATCATCTGTCCCCAGGAAGAGCGCAGCAATCTGATCAGCGCCGCCCGCTACCTGGACGGCAAGATGCGCGAGATCCGCAGCAGCGGCAAAGTCATCGGCGCCGACCGCATCGCCGTGATGGCCGCACTGAACATCACCCACGACCTCTTGCACAAAGAAGAGCGCCCGGACATCCAGGCCAGCGGCTCGACCCGTGAACAGGTGCGTGACTTGCTCGATCGTGTCGATCTGGTGCTGGCCGACGATCCGGACATCCGCAAGGGCTGATTCGCCAGGCGGCTTGAGGTATACTCGCCGCACTCCCTGGGGTGCTTGCCAGTTGACGATGTCCCTGAGCCGATTTGCACTACCCTGGGGGTTGCACGTTGGGCTGGTGTGCATGTCCGCCAGACGGAAAGCCTTAAAGCCTACTGCATCCTCCACCTTGAACTTTCGGGTTCAAGGGCTAAGTCGACAGCGGCTCATCCGGGGAGCCTGATTCGAATCCGATGCCGGTGCATGCCGGCATCGGATTTTTTATGCGTGCGTTTTCGTCCCTATCCTGCCGAAGCCGAACCATGACAGAACTCTCGTTGCTGCCCCGCCCCCAACTGCGCCGCCTGCTGCGCAAGGCCCGCCGCTCACTGACACCGAGTCAGCAACGCCAGGCCGCCGAAGGCCTGTACAAGCAACTGGCACAAGACCCGCACTTTCGCCGGGCGAAACACATTTCCCTTTACCTGCCCACCGACGGTGAAATCGACCCGCGCCTGTTGCTGCGCGCCGCCCAGCGTCGGGGCAAGAAAACCTACCTGCCAGTGCTCAGTGCCTGGCCGCGGACCAAAATGGTCTTTCAGCAGATCCGCCCCGGCGAGAAGCTGCGGCCCAACCGCTTCCGCATTCTCGAGCCTCGAGTCAATCCGGCCCGTCAGCGCAAGATCTGGGCACTGGATCTGGTGTTGTTGCCACTGGTGGGATTCGACGATGTCGGCGGGCGCCTGGGCATGGGCGGCGGTTTCTACGACCGCAGCCTGGCGTATCTGGCCCGACGCCAGAAATGGCGCAAGCCGACGCTGTTGGGCCTGGCCCATGAATGTCAGAAAGTCGAACGTCTCGCGCAAGCGAGCTGGGATGTACCGTTGCAGGGAACGGTGACGGACAAGGCGTGGTATTTCGCGGGATAGACGCCGCGCGGAGCAGCGGCGTCGAAAAGGCAGTTTCAGCGTTTGAAGGCTGTCGACTGTTGTACTTGTTGCGCCACTTCAATCGGTGCATCGGCCTTGTTGGCCCACAGACTTTGCGCATAACCGGTGGTCACGACGCCCAGACCGAACAAAATCACCAAAGTCCACAGCAAATCCGGTTTGCGTTTCATCGATTGCCCCCCTCAAGGCACATCATCACGATGACAGCAGCGGTTTCCATTCGTAGGCCGTGCAGCAGCGTCAAGCTTTAAAGGCCGGCATTTTGCGACAACGTGAACCTGCGCGCAAATGCTGACGTCAACCGACCGTCGGTTTGTCATAAAATTGCCCGACAACCTGCCCAATGACCGTTTCAGGAGCACCCAACATGGCCTATTGGCTGATGAAGTCCGAGCCCGACGAACTCTCGATCAAGGGTCTGGAAAAACTAGGCAAAGCGCGTTGGGACGGGGTGCGCAACTATCAGGCACGTAATTTCCTGCGAGCGATGGCGGTGGGGGATGAGTTTTTTTTCTATCACTCCAGTTGCCCTGAGCCAGGCATTGCCGGAATCGGCAGGATCATCGAAGCCGCGTACCCGGATCCCACCGCGCTGGAGCCGGAAAGTCATTACTTCGACCCGAAGGCCACACCGGAGAAGAATGCCTGGAGTGCAATCGACGTCGCTCATGTCGAGACGTTTGCCCGGGTGTTGAAGCTGGATTACCTTAAGCAGCAGACCGCGCTGGCCGAAATGCCACTGGTGCAGAAAGGTTCGCGACTGTCGGTGATGCCGTTGACAACCGAGCAGTGGGCGGCAGTACTCGACTTGCGTTGAAGTGGCCAGGTCTGCCGCTCATTTGATTGATATCAAGCGATACCGTCGTTTGAACCGTCAAACTGGACGCCACAGTCGCAGGATGCCTCCATGTCAGCGCACAGCCGCTCCTCCCTTTTATTTGCCGGATCTCTCATCGTGTTGCTGGTGGCCGCCGGTGGTTTCGGTTACTGGACATCGATGAGCAGCCGTCTGCCCGAGGGCCTGTCCTCCGGCAACGGGCGCCTGGAAGCCACGGAAGTGCAGATCGCCAGCAAGACACCTGGGCGTCTCGCCGAGGTGCTGGTCGATGAAGGCGACAAGGTCAGCAAAGGGCAGCTGCTTGCCCGAATGGATACCCGAACCCTCGAAGCCCAGCGCAATCAGGCCGAAGCCGAAGTCATACGTGCCCGAGAGAATCTGGCTGCCGCCCAGGCCAACGTGCAGTTGCGCCAGAGCGAGCAGCTGCTGGCCCAGCAGGAGCTCGGCCGGTCACAGTCGTTGTTCAAGCATGGTTTCGTCAGCGCACAGGTCATCGATCAACTGCAATCGCGCATCGGCACGGGCAACGCCGCCGTAGCGGCGGCCCGGGCGCAGGTCGCCGCCGTCAGCGCCGCCATCGGTGCGGCACAGGCCCAGGTGGCGCAATTGGCCAGTGAAATCGATGACAGCAGTTTGCGCGCACCGATCGACGGCGTGATCCAGCTACGCATGGCCGAACCCGGTGAAGTGTTGGGTGCCGGCGGTCGGGTCTTGCTGTTGATCGATCCCACTGACCAGTACATGAACCTTTACCTTTCGGCCTCCGTCGCCGGACGCCTGGCAGTGGGCGATGACGCACGGATCCTGCTGGACGCCCTGCCCGACCGGTCGTTACCGGCGAAAGTCAGTTTCGTGGCAGCCAAATCGCAATTTACCCCCAAAGAGGTCGAGACCCGCGACGAGCGACAGAAACTGGTCTTTCGCGTCAAGCTGCGCCTGACAGAGCCCGGCAACGTACCGCAGGCCAAGCCCGGCATGCCTGGCGTCGGCTATGTGCGCACCGCGCCGATCGGCTGGCCGGCCAATTTGCAATGAACGGCATCGCGCTCAGGGCGAGCGCCATTGCGCACCGCTATGGCCAGCGGCAGGCTCTGGACGCGATCACGTTCGATCTGCCGGCGGGTACCCGCTGCGGTTTGATCGGCCCCGACGGTGCCGGCAAGTCCAGCCTGCTGGGCCTGATCGCCGGGGTAAAAGCCCTTCAGCAGGGACAACTGGAAGTCCTTGGCGGCCCGATTCAGGATCGCGCCCATCGCAACACGTTGTACGCGCGCATCGCCTTCATGCCACAGGGGCTGGGTGGCAACCTGTACCCGGAACTGTCGATCCGCGAAAACGTGCAGTTTTTTTCCACGCTGTTCGGCTTGTCTGCCGACGAAAGCGAACAGCGGCTGCACAACCTGCTGCTCGCCACGGACCTGTTGAGGTTCGCTGATCGCCCGGCCGGCAAACTGTCCGGCGGCATGAAACAGAAGCTGGGGCTGTGTTGCGCATTGATCCATGAGCCGGATCTGCTGATCCTCGACGAGCCCACCACGGGTGTCGACCCACTCTCTCGGCGGCGCTTCTGGGAGCTGATCGACGACGTGCGACGCCAGCGACCGCAACTGACCTTGCTGGTTGCCACGGCCTATATGGAGGAAGCCGAACAATTCGAGCACTGTCTAATGCTCGACGGTGGCCGGATGATTGCCTCGGGCTTGAGCCGTGAGCTGGCAGCGATCACTCAAAGCGGCAAACTCGATGATGCCTTCACCCACTTTCAGGGGGACAGCCATCGCGACCCGCAACCTCTGCAAATCCCGCCTCGCACCAGCAATTCCGATATCGCCATCGAAGCCCACGAGCTGACGTTGCGCTTTGGCGACTTTACCGCAGTGGATCACGTCAGTTTCGCCATCGGGCGCGGTGAAATTTTTGGCTTTCTCGGCTCCAATGGCTGCGGCAAGACCACCACCATGAAAGTCTTGACCGGGCTGATACCAGCCAGTGAGGGCAGCGCGACGCTGCTGGGCAACCCGGTGGATGCAAGGGATCTGGCCACGCGCAAGCGGGTCGGCTTCATGTCCCAGAGCTTTTCGCTGTATGGCGAACTCAGCGTCCGGCAGAACCTTGATCTGCACGCACGTCTGTTCGACCTGCCCAAGGCAGAGAGCGCCCCGCGCATCGACGCCTTGATTCAGCGCTTCGATCTGCACGGCGTCGCCGATCAGCCGTCAGGCGCCTTGCCACTCGGGTTGCGTCAACGCCTGTCATTGGCCGTCGCCGTTTTGCATCGCCCGGAAGTACTGATACTGGATGAGCCGACGTCCGGCGTCGATCCGGCAGCACGGGACGACTTCTGGCGACTGTTGATCGAGCTGTCCCGTGATCAGGGCGTGACCATTTTCCTCTCAACCCATTTCATGAACGAAGCGCAGCGATGCGACCGCATCTCCCTGATGCATGCAGGCCGGGTACTGGCCTGTGATACGCCGGCCGCCCTGCAGCAGCAATTCAACGGCCAATCCCTGGAGGCTGCGTTCGTGACCTGTCTTGAACAGGCCCAGGGCATCACCGAAGCGCCGCCGGCACCCGAACCGCCGCCGGCCGCGATGGCCCCGCCCATGTCCGTCACGGAACACGGTTTCAGCTTCGGGCGTCTGGCGGCGGTGGCCAGCCGGGAAGGCAAGGAATTGCTGCGCGACAAAGTGCGCCTGGCGTTCGCCCTGCTGGGCGCCATTTTCATGATGGTGATTTTTGGCTACGGGATTTCCCTCGACGTGGAAAATCTTGCCTTTGCCGTGTACGACCAGGATCAGACCCCCCAAAGCCGTGCCTACCTGGAGGCCTTTCGCGGCTCGCGCTACTTCGCCGAACAGCCGGCCATTCAAGATGCGCAGGTCCTGCACCGACGTCTGCAACGTTCGGAAATCAAACTGGCGCTGGAGATCCCGCCCGGATTCGGCCGCGACCTGTACGCCGGGCGTCGACCGACGGTGGCGGCCTGGCTGGATGGCGGCATGCCGTTTCGCGCGGAAACCAGTCGCAACTACGTCGAAGCCGTTCATCAGGCCAATCTCGAGCAACTGGCCGAACAGAGCAGCCCCGCGCTCAACCGTCAGGCCGCCGCCAGCCTGGAAACCCGTTTTCGTTATAACCAGGACGTAGTCAGCGTCAACGCGATCGGCCCAGGTGTGATGGCGCTGATCCTGGCGTTCATTCCGGCGATGCTGACGGCCCTCGGCATCGTGCGTGAGAAAGAGCTGGGCTCGATCACCAACTTCTACGCCACACCCCTGACGCGGCTGGAGTTTTTGCTGGGCAAGCAGATGCCTTATCTGCTGGTCAGCCTGGTCAACCTGGCCGTCCTGGTGGCCATGAATCGCTGGCTGTTCGGCGTACCGTTCAAGGGCAGCGGACTGACCCTCGCTTTCGGCGGGCTGCTCTATGTACTGGCCACCACCAGCATGGGGCTGCTGATCTCGGCGTTCACCCGAACACAGATCGCGGCGATTCTCGGCACCATGATCATTACCAGCCTGCCGACCATTCAGTTTTCCGGGCTGATCGTGCCGCGCTCGTCACTGGAGGGCGCCGCCGCCGTGATGGGCATGCTGTTCCCGGCCGGCCACTTCCTCGATATCGCGGTAGGTACGTTCACCAAAGCACTGGATCTGCGACAGCTCTGGCCGCAATGCCTGGCGCTGTCCGCCTTCTTCATAGGGTTCACCGGACTGAGCCTGGTCATGTTGAAAAAGCAGGAGGCCTGATGCACAAGTTCGCGCATATCCTGCGATTGGGGCTCAAGGAACTGACGAGTCTGCGGCACGACAGCGTGTTGCTGCTGTTCCTGTTCTACGCCTTCACCGTAGCCATCTACATGCCGGCTGCGGGATCGGTAATCGGTGTGCACAACGCCAGCGTGGCGATAATCGACGAGGATCACAGCGCTCTCTCCCGCCAATTGGCCCAGGCGCTGCAACCTCCGGAGTTCCAGCCCCCCGTCCCGCTGCGCTACGAACAACTGGATGAAGCCATGGATAGTGGCCAGTACACGTTCGTCATCAATATTCCGGCTCGCTTCCAGACTGACCTGCTCGCAGGCCGTCAACCGGCCGTGCAAGTCAATGTCGATGCCACCGCCATGAGCCAGGCGTTCATGGGCGCCGGCTACATTGGCCGGATATTCCAGCGCGAGCTGTTGGCTTATACCGGCCAGGGTAATGCGCAGGCCTATGCCCCGGTGCAGCTGACGACCCGTGCACTGTTCAATACCAACCTGGAGGGTGGCTGGTTTCTGGCCGTGATCCAGATCGTCAACAACATCACCATTCTGGCGATCATCCTGACCGGCACCGCACTGCTGCGGGAACGCGAACACGGCACCCTCGACCATTTGCTGGTGCTGCCGCTGACCGCGCTGGAAATCATGCTGGCGAAAATCTGGAGCAATCTGCTGGTGGTGGTGCTGTGCACCTGGCTGTCGCTGGAAGTGATCGTCAAAGGCGCGCTGGGCGTGCCGTTGTCCGGCTCGTTGAGCCTGTTTTTGCTGGTCACGGCTGTTTATCTGTTCGCCAGCACCGCGCTGGGTATCTTCCTGGCAACGCTGGCGCGTTCGACACCGCAGTTCGGCCTGCTGGCCATCCCGGTGATTATTCCGATGTTGCTGCTGTCGGGCGGCAGCACGCCGCTGGACAGCATGCCGCAATGGCTGCAATGGGTCATGCAGGGATCGCCGTCCACTCATTTCGTCAGCCTCGGTGCCGCGATTCTGTTCCGCGACGCCGGGCTGAGTGTGGTCTGGCCAGACTTGCTGGCCCTGACCGTCATCGGATTGCTGTTCTTCTTCATCGCCCTGGCGCGCTTTCGCAAGAGCCTGGCGTCCTGAACCGCAGCCGCGATGCTTATTGAATGATCAGGTTGTTGAACAACAGATCCTCGACCACCGGTTTGCCGGTCTCGTCATTCATCACTTGCTGGGTCTGCTTCAAGGCTTCCTGACGCAGTTTTTCCTTGCCTTCGATGCTGCCCATCGCATCGGTGGTCTGCTGAGTGAACAGCGCCACCAGTTGATTGCGGATCAGCGGCTCGTTGGCCTTGACCAGTTTGGTCGCTTCCTCACCCGTCACCCGCAACGCCACGTCGGCCTTGTAGACCTTGAGTTTCGGCGTGCCGTCCAGCCCGTAGTTGCCCACGAACGGCGGGCTCAGGGTGATGTAGTTGACCTTCGGCGCCTCGCCCTCTTTGGCTTCTTCGGCCAGCGCTGCCACAGGCAGAGACAGGGCCAGCAACAACATGATCCACGCTTTCACAATTCGCTCCTTATCCGGTTTGCGGCCTAGCATAACGACCCGCCGCGCAAGCACAAGCTTATGGCGGACTATCAGGGCCGGGCATGCTCGTTGACCCGTTGACTGCCACACCTACACTTATCGGCCATCACTCCCAAAGGAATAGCCCTGATGAAAGCCGTGCTGTGCAAAGCCTTCGGTCCTGCCGAATCGCTGGTGCTGGAAGACGTCGCCAGTCCTGTCGCGAAGAAGAATGAAATCCTGCTGGACGTGCACGCCGCCGGGGTCAACTTCCCGGACACGCTGATCATCGAGGGCAAGTACCAGTTCAAGCCGCCCTTCCCGTTCTCACCGGGTGGCGAAGCCTCCGGCGTGGTCAGCGCGGTGGGTGAAAAGGTCAGCCACTTGAAAGTCGGTGACCGGGTCATGGCCCTGACCGGCTGGGGCAGCTTCGCCGAGCAGGTGGCGGTGCCGGGCTATAACGTGCTGCCGATTCCGCCGTCGATGGACTTCAACACCGCCGCCGCGTTCAGCATGACCTACGGCACCTCGATGCACGCCCTCAAACAGCGCGGCAACCTGCAACCGGGCGAAACCCTGTTGGTGCTCGGTGCCTCCGGCGGCGTCGGGCTCGCAGCCGTCGAGATCGGCAAAGCCATTGGCGCCCGGGTCATTGCCGCCGCCAGCAGCGCCGAGAAACTCGCCGTGGCCAAGGCGGCCGGTGCCGACGAACTGATCAACTACAGCGAAACCAGCCTCAAGGACGAAATCAAGCGCCTGACCGACGGTCAGGGCGCCGACGTGATCTACGACCCGGTCGGCGGCGACCTGTTCGACCAGGCCATCCGCGCCATCGCCTGGAACGGCCGCCTGCTGGTGGTCGGTTTCGCCAGCGGACGCATCCCCGAACTGCCGGTCAACCTTGCATTGCTCAAGGGTGCGGCGGTGCTCGGCGTGTTCTGGGGCTCCTTCGCCCAACGCCAGCCAAAGGACAACGCCGCGAACTTCCAGCAATTGTTCGCCTGGTTTGCCGAGGGCAAGCTGAAACCGCTGGTGTCGCAAGTCTATCCGCTGAGCGAGGCGGCACAGGCGATCAATGATCTGGGGCAGCGCAAAGCTGTGGGCAAGGTTGTGGTGCAGGTTCGTTGATTCAATCGGCGATCCGGACGCGGTCCGGATCGCCATTCTTTCCGCCCGGCACTACAGCAACTGGCGGACTTCCTCCGGCAAAAACCTCGTGAATCTGCTCACTGGCCACTGCCGACAACGCCAGACGACGCCCTCCACGCTTCGGTTCAGCCGGGCAATCAACGCCAGCCTTTTGTCATCCGACAGTTGTGACTGGAAGACGCCACTCGACAGGTGGCTACGGAGATAGTGAAACGGCGCGGAATCGATCCACGCATACTCGGGCATATGATTGAGGTGTGCGTTCAACTCTCGGCATTTCAATTGTTGAACCCATTGGTGAGCACCTTCCGGCGCCTCGAGGCGAAATATCATAGGAGCAACTATTTCCTGAGCGGCTGGCTTCTTGTCGTCAACCTTCCACGGTTTGAACCTCCACTGAGCTATTGCCTCTCTGACCGCTTGCGCCAGCTCCGGATGATCACTGCGCAGAATGGCGATTTCGCTCACGGAGCCATCCGCCTTGGCGGTGAATCCGACCTTTACGTCACCGGTAATTCCCGCTCTGGATAACGCACGTGGGTAAATCGGCTTGGGATTGTGTTCCGGAATCAGAAACACTTCTCCAGCCTGAGCCGGGAGAGTCACCAACAAAAAAACTGCTATGGCCCATCGCATGATTTCCGTTCCTTTTGCACTGATATGCCCTGTCGGCAACAACACAAAGGTTACGGAGTAATGATTTTCCACTGAATGGCGCAGCTTCTGCGTTGGATGCAGGACATTGCCTAAGCTGCGAAGGGAAATTGAGTAAAAACGCTGCGCAAATGTGCCTGGGTAACTTTTCTGACGGACTACTCCCTCGGACTGTCGTCATCAGCATCGCCCGGCAGCAGGTGCTCCAGAACCTTTCGGCTATCGGCCTTGATAATCCGGCCCTTGTCATCGAAGCGCAGCACGAGCATCCAGTCGTAAACCTCGTCCGGCCATTTTTTCTGGCCCATCAGGGCCGTGCTGTCGCCACCGAACGCACTGATCAGCTTGTTGATGTGCCCATGGTGCCAGGCGATCAGGATCACCGGCGCCTGATTGCTCTTGCGCAACAGCTTGACCAGTTCATGTACGTCGCCATTGATGTAAGGCTGTTCGATAGACAGGTTCAGACGCTCGGCCAGCGGGGTCAGGGTCAAACGTGAGCGGGAGCTCTCGGGGCTGTCGCCGGCGGCAATCAGCCGTTCCGGGGTCAGCGTCTGGCCATCCAGTTTCAACGGATTGAAATAATCGACATAAGCGCGGGCCCGTTCTTCACCCCGGGCATTGAGTACCGAGCCCTCGATCGGCTTTTCCGCATGACGGATGATCAGCACCGTGGCATTGCGCAAACCGGACTGTGCAGGGTGATCGGTGTAAATCAAGGTCAGCGCCGCCACGGCGATTACTGCCGCCGCCAATAATCGGCGCATCAACATGCGAACCCTCAAAGCCATCATTCATCTCTGCAGAACAGTCGGTCGACGGATCGCGAGTCTAAGCTGCGCGATGTTCACAAGTGGTGAAAACGCCCCGTTCTTACAGCTGAGCGACAGGTTCGTAAAAGAACGTGCGACTTCCAACATTTTCCGCTGTTTTGCCGATGCGAACCGGTGCTATTTTCGGTAACGAAACTGTAACATTCGCATCCGCAGTCAAAACAAGAAATCTGGAGCTCTTGAATGTTTGCTTTCTTTCGTCCTGCCGCACATCAGGCTCCATTGCCTGAAGAAAAAATCGACAGTACCTACCGACGTCTGCGCTGGCAGATCTTCGCCGGTATCTTCTTTGGCTACGCGGGTTACTACCTGCTGCGCAAGAACTTCTCCCTGGCCATGCCGTACCTGATCGACGAGGGTTACACCCGTGGCGAACTGGGTCTGGCGATGTCGGCCATCGCGATCGCCTATGGTCTGTCCAAATTCCTCATGGGCCTGGTCTCCGACCGTTCCAACCCGCGCTACTTCCTGCCCTTCGGCCTGCTGGTCTCGGCGGGGGTGATGTTCATTTTCGGTTTCGCGCCCTGGGCGACGTCCAGCGTGACCATGATGTTCATCCTGCTGTTCATCAACGGCTGGGCCCAGGGCATGGGCTGGCCGCCGAGCGGACGGACCATGGTGCACTGGTGGTCGCAGAAGGAACGCGGCGGCGTGGTATCCGTATGGAACGTGGCGCACAACGTCGGTGGCGGCCTGATCGGCCCGCTGTTCCTGATCGGCATGGGCCTGTTCAACGACTGGCACGCAGCGTTCTACGTGCCGGCGGCGGTGGCTCTGGCGGTGGCGGCATTTGCCTTCATCACCATGCGTGACACCCCGCAATCGGTCGGTCTGCCACCGATCGAGAAGTACAAGAACGATTACCCGGAAGGCTACGACGCCAGCCACGAAGACGAATTCAGCGCCAAGGAAATCTTCGTCAAATACGTGCTGCGCAACAAAATGCTCTGGTACATCGCCCTGGCCAACGTCTTCGTCTACCTGCTGCGCTACGGCGTGCTGGACTGGGCGCCGACTTATCTCAAGGAAGCCAAGCACTTCGACGTCGACAAGACTTCGTGGGCGTACTTCTTTTATGAGTGGGCGGGCATTCCGGGCACGCTATTGTGCGGCTGGATGTCGGACAAGATCTTCCGTGGCAACCGTGGCCTGACCGGCATGGTGTTCATGGCGCTGGTGACCGTCGCGACTCTGGTTTACTGGCTGAACCCCGCCGGCAACCCGACCATCGACATGATCGCGCTGTTCTCCATCGGCTTCCTGATCTACGGCCCGGTGATGCTGATCGGCCTGCAGGCGCTGGAGCTGGCGCCGAAGAAAGCCGCCGGTACTGCGGCAGGCTTCACCGGCCTGTTCGGTTATCTGGGTGGTTCGGTCGCGGCCAGTGCCGCGATGGGCTATACCGTGGACCACTTCGGCTGGGATGGCGGTTTCGTGCTGCTGGTGGGCGCTTGCCTGCTGTCGATGGCCTTCCTGGCCCCGACCCTGTGGCACAAACAGGTCGCCAGTCAGAGCCGCGAAGCAGTCGCCTGATCGGCTTTTGACTTGCAGCGCTTGAGCCGCGCCTCCAGATTCCGGTCTGGCATGGCGTGGCTACGCAGGGCGTGGGCGGTCTGCTCGACATAATCGCGAGTGGTGCCGTAACGCCCGCAAGCGCTTTCGAACACCTGGCTCAGCACATGATCCGGCAGATTGCCGGCATAGCTGGGCAGGTGTCGCTCCAACACAAATCCCAGGGCCTGCACCTGGCTGCCATCTTCGAGCCGGCAGTTGAGCCAGTGCGGGCGATAGGACGGGAACGGCATCTCGCGTTTCCACAGCGCATACAGCGCACTGTCGAGGTTGTCTTCCGGCAACCGATAGGCAAAGCCGCTGCACGAGCCACCGCGATCCAGACCGAATACCAGCCCCGGCATTTCCGGCGTACCGCGATGTTCGTGGGACCACAGGTACAAGCCGCGATGGTAGCCATGCACCCGCCCGCGCACCCGCTCCACCGCCGAACATTCCGGCCGCCAGATCAACGATCCATATGCGAACAACCAGACCGGCCCGCCCTTGTGGCGTGCCATGGTCGATTGCATGGAAGCGAGAAGTTGTTCGTGAGTCAGCTGCGGCCCCAGGTCGAGCCGCGGAGGGTAAGCCAGATTCAGAAAAGCAGATTCAATGGCTGTCATGACGGAAGTATTCGGCCCCGCAAGTATTACAAGATGTAAGCGCAATTCGCTTGATAGAACATATAGCAGTAACTGTAAAACGAAAAGTGCTAAAGGATGTATGACACCTTTGATAGCGCTGATACGGGGTTATCCGCGAGGGCTATCTTGTTTGATATAGCCTAATACCATTGCGCAGATATCTTAAATACCCGAATGAAATATCGTTAAGCCCTCTCTTCGTTCAGGTTTCGTTCATGAAACCCCGGGATTTTTCCTACTAAAATTTCGGACTTTCCATATTTACCGTCGCTGAACGCCTACGTACAACGGCTTTCCTCTGGCGCAAGCCAACCGTTCAACCGAGGCTGCACGATGAACACACCAAGGCTTTTGGCCGCACTGTTATTGATTCAGACCGGCCAGGCACTGGCCGCCGATGATTCGCAAGAGGACAAGGGGTTCTGGTATGCACAGACCAGTGTCTATACCAAACATTACTCACCCGACCCCGAACACAACAATCATCAGGACTTGATCGGTATCGAACGCAATCAGGCGTCTGGCTGGGTATTTGGCGGGGCAACTTTCCGTAATTCATTCAGCCAGCGTTCAAACTATGCCTATGCCGGCAAACGCTTCGAGAGCGCCAACTATCCGGTGTACGTGAAACTCACGGGCGGGTTGCTGCAGGGCTATCGAGGTGACTACAAGGACAAGATCCCGCTCAATCACTTCGGCGTGGCACCGGTGATCATTCCGTCGGTTGGCACCCACTATGGCCCACTGGGCGCCGAGCTGGTGTTTCTCGGCGCCAATGCGGCCATGGTGACGACGGGCGTGCGGTTCTAGGAAGGCTCAAGAGCGAGGCGCGTATGCAAACACATCGGCGCGCATCTGGTGGGCGTCCATCCCCGCCTCCACCAGCGCATCCAGCGTGCCATAGACCATCGCCGGCGAACCGCTGGCGTAGACATGCAGCGATTTCAGGTCCGGGAAATCCTCACACACCGCCTCATGCAACATCCCGCAGCGCCCTTCCCAACCGCATTGATCGCTGACGACCTTGTGCAGGAACAGGTTGGGCAGCTTCAGCCATTCGTCCCAATGCTCGATTTCGTAGAAATCTTCCGGACGACGCACGCCCCAGTACAAATGCACCGGATGCTTGAAACCGTTGGCCCGGCAATGTTCGATCAGGCTGTGGATCTGGCCCATGCCGGTGCCGGCGGCAATCAATACCAGCGGTCCGTCCGGCAATTCCGCGAGATGGGTGTCGCCGAACGGCAGTTCGACCCGCACCATGGCGTTGCGCTGCAGTTGCTCGATCAGGCTCAGGGCACTGGCTTCACGCGCCAGGACATGGATTTCCAGATCTCGCCCACCGTGGGGCGCAGAAGCCATGGAAAAGGCTGACTTCTCGCCGTTCTCGCGCTCGATCATCAGGTACTGACCGGCGTGATAACGCGGCGGCTTGCCGGCCGGCGCACGCAGGCGCACGCGCCAGGTATCGCCACCGACGTCCCGGCATTCGATGACCTGACACGACAGGCTGCGCACCGGCAGTTCTCCCAGCGCAAGCACGCCATCCCACAGCAGGATGCAGTCTTCCAGCGGCTGCGCTATGCAAGTGTAGAACTCGCCGTGGTCATACACCTTGCCGTCCTGTTCGACCCGGCCTTCCACCAGCAGCGCTGCGCACACGTGACAGTTGCCGTTGCGACAGCTTTGCGGGCATTCATAGCCCAGGCGCCGCGCACCATCGAGAATCCGCTCTCCGGGCCGTATCTCGAGCACGGCTCCGGAGGGCTGCAGGGTTACACGCATCAATCTATTCCTAACTGATTCCAGATGGCATCGATCCGTTGGGTGACGGCATCATCCTTGACGATGACACGGCCCCACTCGCGAGTGGTTTCGCCCGGCCACTTGTGGGTGGCATCCAGGCCCATCTTCGAGCCGAGTCCCGACACCGGCGAGGCGAAGTCGAGGTAGTCGATCGGCGTGTTGTCGATCATCACCGTGTCGCGCTTGGGGTCCATGCGCGTGGTGATGGCCCAGATCACGTCGTTCCAGTCCCGCGCGTTGATGTCGTCGTCGGTGACGATAACGAACTTGGTGTACATGAACTGTCGCAAAAACGACCAGACACCCAGCATCACGCGCTTGGCGTGGCCCGGATACGACTTCTTCATCGTCACCACGGCCATGCGGTACGAGCAGCCTTCCGGCGGCAGGTAAAAGTCGGTGATCTCCGGAAATTGCTTCTGCAGGATCGGCACGAACACTTCGTTCAGCGCCACGCCGAGAATCGCCGGCTCATCCGGCGGACGGCCGGTGTAGGTACTGTGGTAGATCGGTTTGATTCGGTGGGTGATGCGCTCGACGGTGAACACCGGGAAGCTGTCGACTTCGTTGTAGTAACCGGTGTGGTCGCCGTACGGGCCTTCGTCGGCCATCTCGCCCGGGTGGATCACGCCTTCAAGGATGATTTCGGCAGTGGCCGGCACTTGAAGGTCGTTGCCACGGCACTTCACCAGCTCGGTGCGACTGTCGCGCAACAGACCGGCGAAGGCGTATTCGGAGAGGCTGTCCGGCACCGGGGTGACGGCGCCGAGAATGGTCGCCGGATCCGCGCCGAGGGCCACGGACACCGGGAACGGCTGGCCCGGGTGCTTCTCGCACCACTCACGGAAGTCCAGCGCACCGCCACGGTGGCTGAGCCAGCGCATGATGACTTTGTTGCGGCCGATCACTTGCTGACGGTAGATGCCGAGGTTCTGCCGATCCTTGTTCGGGCCTTTGGTGACGGTCAGGCCCCAGGTGATCAGCGGCGCCACGTCGCCCGGCCAGCAGGTCTGCACCGGCAGCATCGCCAGATCAACGTCATCGCCTTCGATGACGACTTCCTGGCAGGGTGCGTCTTTGACGACTTTCGGCGCCATCGCAATGATCTTGCGGAAGATCGGCAGCTTCGACCACGCGTCCTTCAAGCCCTTCGGCGGCTCCGGCTCCTTGAGGAACGCCAGCAGCTTGCCGATTTCGCGCAGCTCGCTGACCGACTCGGCACCCATGCCCATGGCAACCCGCTCGGGGGTGCCGAACAGGTTGCCGAGCACCGGAATGTCATAGCCGGTCGGCTTCTCGAACAGCAGCGCCGGGCCCTTGGCCCGCAGTGTGCGGTCGCACACCTCGGTCATTTCCAGCACCGGCGAGACGGGAATCCGGATGCGTTTCAACTCTCCGCGCTGCTCAAGCTGCTGCACGAAATCCCGAAGATCCTTGAATTTCATTGATGATGGCACCCTCAAAATAGGCGTACATCCTACCTGCTATGCCGGTCGCTGGCAGCCCGTCACTGCTTACTTGGCTGCATTCACCTGGCCTTTTGCGAGTTTTTTCCCGGACTGAAGACCGACAAACAACGGTTCAAGGATCGGTGCCACCAGGCGTGCGCCGACCTCCGAAAGGTGATTGTCATCGGTGTACAGGGAGTAGCCATCGAGCTCGGCGCGGCACAGACCGCTTTCGTCGCACAACCGAGACGCCGGGTCGATCACCCGTACCGCCGGATCCTTCGCCAGTTGGGCGAACAACTGGCTGATGAAGGCCTGGCGCTTGTGATGCTCGTCGACACTCTGGCCAACGCCCTCTACCGAGTGATCCAGCATCGCCAGCCGTGTGAGCCGATACGGTGGGCTGAAGGCCTGCAACGGCGCCTCCTTCACCAGCCAGACCCGGTGGCCGCCAGCGCGCAGTTGCGCGACCCGCGCCCGCAGACCGACGGCCAGACGCTGTTCGGCGGCGCTGCGGTCATATTGGCCGTCGCTTGTTCTGAGCACATGACCGAGATCACCTTTGGCATCGCCGTACAGATAGAGACTCCAGCGTGCGACCAGCACCACATCACTGACCCGCTGCGCGCTCAAACCTTGCTCGACCCGTCGGTTGAAACGCGCACAAACCCCGTCATGCTCCAATCCTTCAACCGGGATACAACCGGGAGAACTGGCGAGAATCACGCTGACGCCGTGGGCTTTCGCGCCGTCGTCGAATATCGGAATCAGCGCCGTGGCATGACTGTCCCCCCAGACCATGGCCTGAGTCGGCAGGTTCTCCACACCGTAATGACAGAACAGTTTGTCGTCCGGCGTCTTGTCATCCGCCAGGCATGCCATCAGCTCCGGGCGCCATTCGCGCCCCTTGGCGTATTGCAGTGCCTGTTCGGACAGGCGCCACGGCAAACCGTCGGTCCAGCGCAACGCCTGCCCGGCCAGGCCGATCACCAGGATGCCGCACAAGCCTGCGAGCAGAATCTGCCGGCGTCCGGCGAGCAAGCGTCGTTCGCGAAACGGCGTCTCGACGAATTTCCACGACAGATAGCCCAGTACCAGGGTCAACAGGATCAATCCTGCGATATCCAGCGCGCCGGGTTCTTCAACGCTGGCGTAGCTGGAAAACACGAATACCGGCCAATGCCAGAGATACCAGGAATAAGAGATCAGACCGAGACCGACCATCACCCGACTGCTCAAAAAGCGCCCCACTGCCGTTTCGCGATGACCGTTGGCCAGAATCAGCAGCACCACGCCCAGCACCGGCAACAACGCGGTCGCACCCGGGAACGGCGTCGACTTGTCATAGACGAACACCGCGAACAGGATCAGCCCCATGCCCGACAGGCTCAACAGCTGCGCTGCCAACGGTTTCAAACGCCACGCCTGTTTCGGCGCCACCGCCAGCATGGCACCGGCCAGCAACTCCCAGGCTCGCATCGGCAGCAGGAAGAAAGCTTTTTCCGGGTGGTGATTGATTGCCCACACACTCAGCCCGAAGGACAGCAGCAATATACCGAACAGCGCCAGTCGCCAGTGTTTCAGCCGGCTCGACAGCAGCGTCAGCAGCAACGGGAACACAATGTAGAACTGTTCCTCCACCGCCAGCGACCAGGTGTGCAGCAGTGGCTTGAGATCGGACGCGACGTCGAAATAGCCGTCCTGACGCATGAACAGGATGTTCGAGACAAAGGTCACCTGGTAGCGCACCGACCGCCCCAGCTCCTCGTAGTCCTTGGGTGCCAGCAGGAACCAGCCCACCGCCATCACGGCGATGATCATTGCAAACAGTGCCGGCAGGATCCGCCGGGCACGCCGGGCCCAGAACTCGACGAAGCTGAAACGCCCTGCCTGGCGCTGGTTCCAGATGATCGAGGTGATCAGGTAGCCGGAAATCACGAAAAACACGTCCACGCCGACAAAGCCGCCGGTGAACCCCGGGACGCCAAAGTGGAACAGCACCACGGCAATCACCGCGACTGCCCGCAAGCCGTCGATATCCCTTCGATAAGCGAGTGTGCTCATAAATCTTTAATGCCAATCATTTGGTTGTTTTTTGTACAGCCTCAGTCGCTGCGTGTTGTTTTGCCAACTCACTGACCTTACCAGATCGCAAACCTCCCATCGTCCGGACAAAAAACAGGCAAAAAAATGGCGCCCCCTCAGGGACGCCATTTCTGGACTCGACCGACGATGTTACTTGCGCTTCATCGACAGGAAGAATTCGTCGTTGGTCTTGGTCGTTTTCAGCTTGTCGACCAGGAACTCGATGGCCGCCACTTCGTCCATCGGGTGCAGCAGCTTGCGCAGGATCCACATACGCTGCAGTTCGTCGTCGGCGGTCAGCAACTCTTCGCGACGAGTACCGGACTTGTTGATGTTGATGGCCGGGAACACACGCTTTTCGGCGATGCGACGGTCCAGTGGCAGCTCCATGTTGCCGGTGCCCTTGAACTCTTCGTAGATCACTTCATCCATCTTCGAACCGGTTTCAACCAGCGCGGTGGCGATGATGGTCAGCGAGCCGCCTTCTTCGATGTTACGCGCGGCACCGAAGAAACGCTTCGGCTTCTCCAGGGCATGGGCATCGACACCACCGGTCAGCACCTTGCCAGAGCTCGGGATCACGGTGTTGTAGGCACGGGCCAGACGGGTGATGGAGTCAAGCAGGATCACCACGTCCTTCTTGTGCTCGACCAGGCGCTTGGCCTTCTCGATCACCATTTCAGCAACCTGCACGTGACGGGTCGGCGGCTCGTCGAAGGTCGAGGCAACCACTTCGCCGCGCACGGTGCGCTGCATTTCGGTCACTTCTTCCGGACGTTCGTCGATCAACAGCACGATCAGGTGAACTTCAGGGTTGTTACGGGCGATGTTCGCTGCGATGTTCTGCAGCATGATCGTTTTACCGGCTTTCGGCGGTGCAACGATCAGACCACGCTGGCCTTTGCCGATCGGGGCGCACAGGTCGATGACTCGACCGGTCAGGTCTTCGGTGGAACCGTTGCCGGCTTCCATCTTCATGCGCACGTTCGGGAACAGCGGGGTCAGGTTCTCGAAGAGAATCTTGTTCTTCGCGTTTTCCGGACGATCGAAGTTGATCGTGTCGACCTTGAGCAGGGCGAAATACCGCTCGCCTTCCTTCGGAGGGCGGATCTTGCCAACGATGGTGTCACCGGTGCGCAAGTTGAAACGGCGGATCTGGCTCGGCGAGACGTAAATGTCGTCAGGACCGGCGAGGTAGGAAGCGTCAGCGGAGCGCAGGAAGCCGAAGCCGTCCTGGAGAATCTCCAGCACGCCATCACCGGAGATTTCCTCACCGCTTTTAGCGTGCTTTTTCAGCAGGGAGAAAATCACGTCCTGCTTGCGCGAACGGGCCATATTTTCTATGCCCATCTGTTCGGCCAATTCGAGCAGTTCGGTAATCGGCTTTTGCTTGAGTTCAGTCAGATTCATATAGGAATGACGTAATCATTTATGGAGGGGGGAAATTAAGCTTTTGGCTTAATGAGGCCGCGCCGCGGAGAAGGCGACAGGATCGCGTACTTGTTCGAAAAGGAGTGCGTCGGCGACGGCTAGCAGGGGGCAGTGGAGAAACCAGTGCGGGGCCGAATGTACCACCTGAGTTTCGGAGCGTCTAGCCCTGAATACGCAAAAAGCCCCGCAATTTGCGGGGCTTTTTGAGGACAATCTTTACCGCGACGCTTAGATGTTGGCGTCGAGGAAAGCAGCCAGTTGCGACTTCGACAGGGCGCCGACCTTGGTCGCTTCCACGTTGCCGTTCTTGAACAGCATCAGGGTAGGAATACCCCGTACGCCGTGCTTGGCAGGGGTTTCCTGGTTTTCGTCGATGTTCAGCTTGGCAACGGTCAGCTTGCCTTTGTAAGTCTCTGCAATCTCGTCCAGAACCGGAGCGATCATTTTGCAAGGGCCGCACCATTCAGCCCAGTAGTCGACCAGGACAGCGCCTTCGGCCTTGAGTACGTCGGCTTCGAAGCTAGCGTCGCTAACGTGTTTGATCAGATCGCTGCTCATGGAATTCTCCAGGTTGTAAGCAAAAAAACGTGGCCCATCATAGCCGCCCTTCCCTTGTTCAGGAAGCCGCAGATGATTGAGTCTTGCTATGGCACTCGATGAGTTTGGGTATAGCTCAAGTCACGCACCGGCGGGGGCGATGAAGGCGATTCCGGTGCGCAGGGCTGCGTTGCGCACGTGCTCCTGCATGGCTTTCTGCGCGGCGGCGGAGGCCCGGCGGGCCAGGGCGCGGAGGATCTTGCGGTGTTCCTGCCAGGTTTCCATGGCCCGCTCGGCGCGGATGAACGGTAGTTTCTGGCTTTCCAGAAAGATGTCGGCGCTGGCGGTGAGGATGCTCAGCATCGCCTGATTGCCGCTGGCCAGCAGAATCCGCCGGTGGAATTCGAAATCCAGTCTCGCCGCTGCCTCGAAGTCGCCGGCACGCAGCTGCTCGCGCATGGCGGCGACGTTGTCTTCCAGTTCGTCCAGATCAAACGTGCTCAGCGTCACCGCCGCCAGACCGGCCGCAAACCCTTCCAGCGCATAGCGCAACTGAAAGATTTCCAGCGGCGAAGCCTGGGCTGCAAACGGCCAGGCCGGTGCGCCCTCACCGCGCGGCAACTCTACCGGCGCCTGCACGAAAACGCCCTTGCCCGGCTGGATGCTGACCACCCCCAGCGCGCTCAAGGACGACAACGCCTCACGCAACGACGCGCGACTGACGCCCAGTTGAACCGCCAGATGCCGTTGCGAAGGCAGCGCATCGCCGGGGCGGAAGCCCTGCTCGGTAATCAATTTGCGGATCGCTTGCAGCGCCACTTCGGGTACGGCGCGAGAGATCGAGTTCATGGTTTTCCAGACGGACCAGGCCAAGGTGCGGCCAGTTGTAATGCTATTCGAGGCATCAGGCAAGTCGTGCCCCAGCGGGGTTCGGCGGTGCACGCCGATGCGCTATCGCAGTGCGAAATCCAACCTGACTGTTCAGACCAGTAAGACCGAACAAACCCGCTAAACCCGTGGCTTTGCACAGCCGAAGCCCAGTCTTGGCACGGCCCGTGCTCTGTCTGATCGCAGAATTCACTTCCCGCCGATCCGGAGATTGTCCATGACGAAGCGTTACAGCGCCCTCCTCGCCGCCCTGTTTGCCGGTCTGATGCTGAGCCAGGCCCCCGCCCATGCCGACGGACTGGACGACGTGGTCAAACGCGGCACCTTGAAAGTCGCCGTGCCTCAGGACTTCCCGCCCTTCGGTTCGGTCGGCCCGGACATGAAGCCTCGGGGCCTGGATATCGACACCGCGAAACTGCTGGCCGACCAGCTCAAGGTCAAACTCGAACTGACCCCGGTCAACAGCACCAACCGCATCCCATTCCTGACCACCGGCAAGGTCGACCTGGTGATTTCCAGCCTCGGCAAGAACCCCGAGCGCGAAAAGGTGATCGATTTCTCCCGCGCCTACGCGCCGTTCTACCTCGCCGTGTTCGGCCCGCCGGATGCAGCCGTCAGCACCCTGGACGATCTCAAGGGCAAGACCATCAGCGTCACCCGTGGCGCGATCGAGGACATCGAGCTGACCAAGGTTGCCCCCGAAGGCGTGACCATCAAGCGCTTCGAAGACAACAACTCGACCATCGCCGCCTACCTCGCAGGGCAAGTTGACCTGATCGCCAGCGGCAACGTGGTGATGGTCGCCATCAGTGAAAAGAGCCCGAAACGCGTGCCCGCGCTGAAAGTGAAGCTCAAGGATTCGCCGGTTTACGTCGGCGTGAACAAAAACGAGCCGGCGCTGCTGGCCAAGGTCAACGAGATCCTGACCACCGCCAAGGCTGACGGCGCGCTGGAAAAGAACGCGCAGACCTGGCTCAAAGAGCCGCTGCCGGCCGACCTCTGACCGGCGCCGCGGGAGACTTTCATGGCCTATCAGTTCGATTTCTTGCCGGTGGTGGAAAACACCGACCTGCTGCTGCGCGGGGCGTTGTTCACCCTTGAGCTGACGGCCATCGGCGCGCTGTTCGGGGTTGGCGTGGGCATCGTCGGGGCGCTGGTGCGGGCGTGGAACATCCGCCCGTTCTCGGCGATCTTCGGCGTGTATGTGGAGTTGATCCGCAACACGCCGTTCCTGGTGCAACTGTTCTTCATCTTTTTCGGCCTGCCGTCCCTCGGCGTGCAGATTTCCGAGTGGCAGGCGGCGGTGCTGGCGATGGTGATCAACCTTGGTGCGTACTCGACCGAGATCATCCGCGCCGGCATCCAGGCGATTCCGCGCGGGCAGCTGGAAGCAGCGGCGGCCTTGGCGATGAGTCGCTTCGAAGCGTTCCGCCATGTGGTGCTGCTGCCGGCGCTGGGCAAGGTCTGGCCGGCGCTGAGCAGCCAGATCATCATCGTGATGCTCGGTTCGGCGGTGTGTTCGCAGATCGCCACCGAAGAGTTGAGCTTCGCCGCCAACTTCATTCAGTCGCGCAACTTCCGCGCTTTTGAAACCTACGCCCTGACCACCCTCATTTATCTGTGCATGGCGCTGCTGATCCGTCAGTTGCTGAACTGGCTCGGCCGGCGCTACCTGTCGAAAAGCAGCGCAAGGAGCAGCCAATGAGCGACTTCACGTTCTGGGACATCCTGCGCAACCTGCTCACCGGCCTGCAATGGACGCTGGCGCTGTCGCTGGTGGCGTTCATCGGCGGCGGGATCGTCGGGTTGCT
The DNA here is from genome assembly GCF_051903985.1 of Pseudomonas sp. HLG18. Taxonomy (NCBI): domain Bacteria; kingdom Pseudomonadati; phylum Pseudomonadota; class Gammaproteobacteria; order Pseudomonadales; family Pseudomonadaceae; genus Pseudomonas; species Pseudomonas sp. HLG18. The sequence goes on from NZ_CP195831.1 coordinate 4,888,078, forward strand.
GATCCTGATCATGCGCATCTCGAAAAACCCGCTGCCCAGCAGCATCGCCCGCACCTGGATCGAACTGTTCCAGGGCACACCGCTGTTGATGCAGCTGTTTCTGGTGTTCTTCGGCGTGGCGCTGGCCGGGGTGGAAATTTCGCCGTGGATGGCAGCGGCGATTGCCCTGACGCTGTTCACCAGCGCTTATCTGGCGGAGATCTGGCGCGGCTGCGTCGAGGCGATTCCCCATGGTCAGTGGGAAGCGTCGTCGAGCCTGGCGCTGAATCCGCTGGAGCAACTGCGCTACGTGATCCTCCCGCAGGCGCTGCGCATTGCCGTAGCACCGACCGTGGGTTTCTCGGTGCAAGTGGTCAAAGGCACCGCTGTGACCTCGATCATCGGCTTCACCGAACTGACCAAGACCGGCGGCATGCTCGCCAACGCCACCTTCGAACCGTTCATGGTCTACGGCCTCGTCGCCCTGGGCTACTTCCTGCTCTGCTACCCCCTGTCCCTCAGTGCGCGCTACCTGGAAAGGAGACTGCATGCCTCTGCTTAGAATTTCCGCCCTGCATAAATATTACGGCGATCACCACGTGCTCAAAGGCATCGACCTGAGCGTCGAGGAAGGCCAGGTCGTGGCGATCATCGGCCGCAGCGGCTCGGGCAAGTCCACCCTGCTACGCACCCTCAACGGCCTGGAATCGATCAACGACGGCGTGATCGAAGTCGACGGCGAATACCTCGACGCCGCCCGCGCCGATTTGCGCAGCCTGCGGCAGAAAGTCGGGATGGTGTTCCAGCAGTTCAACCTGTTCCCGCACCTGACGGTGGGCGAAAACGTGATGCTCGCGCCGCAAGTGGTACAGAAAGTACCCAAGGCCAAAGCGCAAGAGCTGGCGCGGCAGATGCTGGAGCGCGTCGGCCTGGGCGAGAAATTCGATGCCTTCCCGGATCGTCTCTCGGGTGGCCAGCAACAGCGCGTGGCGATTGCCCGGGCGCTGGCGATGTCACCCAAGGTGCTGCTGTGTGACGAGATCACTTCGGCGCTGGATCCGGAACTGGTCAATGAAGTGCTCGGCGTGGTCCGCCAGCTCGCGAAGGAAGGCATGACGCTGATCATGGTCACCCACGAAATGCGCTTCGCCCGGGAGGTCGGGGACAAACTGGTATTCATGCACCAGGGCAAGGTGCATGAGGTGGGCGACCCGAAAGTGCTGTTTGCCAATCCGCAGACGCCGGAGCTGGCGAATTTCATCGGAACCGTGGAAGCCGCAGGCTGAAAGCTGGCCGTCAGTGCGCTAAATCAAGGGTTTGAGCCATGCGCGTTGGCGGCAGCGTTTGATCGTGGCACGATGTCGGGGTTATCGACCGAGACCCCCAGACCATGCCGCAATCCCAAGCCAAGAATCTGTCCCTGATCGCCGCGATCGACCTGGGCTCCAACAGCTTCCACATGGTCGTGGCCAAGGCCCAGAACGGCGAAATCCGTATTCTCGAACGTCTCGGGGAGAAGGTTCAGCTGGCTGCCGGCATCGACGATGAGCGCCATCTCAACGAAGAATCCATGCAGCGCGGGCTCGACTGCCTCAAGCGTTTTGCCCAACTGATCAACGGCATGCCGCTGGGCGCCGTGCGGATCGTCGGCACCAATGCCCTGCGCGAAGCCCGTAACCGCCTGGAGTTCATCCACCGCGCCGAAGAAATCCTCGGCCACCCGGTGGAAGTCATTTCCGGCCGTGAAGAGGCGCGTCTGATCTACCTCGGCGTGTCCCACACCCTCGCCGACACCCCGGGCAAACGCCTGGTCGCCGACATCGGCGGCGGCAGTACCGAATTCATCATCGGCCAGCGTTTCGAGCCGTTGCTGCGCGAAAGCCTGCAAATGGGCTGCGTGAGTTTCACCCAGCGCTATTTCAAGGACGGCAAGATCACCCCGGCCCGCTACGCCCAGGCGTACACGGCGGCGCGGCTGGAAATCATGAGCATCGAACACGCCCTGCACCGTCTGACCTGGGATGAAGCCATCGGCTCCTCGGGCACCATCCGCGCCATCGGCCTGGCGCTGAAGGCCGGCGGTCACGGTACCGGCGAAGTGAACGCCGAAGGTCTGGCGTGGCTCAAGCGTCGCCTGTTCAAGCTCGGCGATGTCGACAAGATCGATTTCGAAGGCATCAAGCCGGATCGCCGGGCGATCTTCCCGGCGGGCCTGGCGATTCTCGAAGCGATCTTCGACGCCCTCGAACTGCAACGCATGGACCACTGCGAAGGCGCGCTGCGTGAAGGCGTGCTCTACGACCTGCTCGGCCGCCATCACCACGAAGACGTACGCGAACGCACCCTGACCTCGCTGATGGAGCGCTACCACGTCGACCTGGAACAGGCCGCACGGGTCGAGCGCAAAGCCCTGCACGCCTTCGATCAAGTGGCCGTGGACTGGGAACTGGAAGACGGCATCTGGCGCGAACTGCTGGGCTGGGCGGCGAAAGTGCACGAAGTCGGGCTCGACATCGCTCACTACCACTACCACAAGCACGGCGCCTACCTGATCGAGCACTCGGACCTCGCCGGGTTCTCCCGCGAAGACCAGCAAATGCTCGCCCTGCTGGTGCGCGGCCACCGCCGCAACATCCCCAAGGACAAGTTCGCCGAGTTCGGCGACGAGGGCGACAAGCTGATCCGCCTGTGCGTACTGCTGCGTTTCGCCATCCTGTTCCACCATATCCGTGGCACCCAGGCAATGCCGCAAGTGGCGCTGCACGCCAACGGCAACAACCTCGACGTGGAATTCCCGGAGAACTGGCTGGATGAAAACCAGCTGACCCAGGCGGATTTCGCGCTTGAGGCGGAGTGGCTGACACGGGTGGGGATTGTTCTGACCGTGCACTGAGTAACCGGCAGGCACAAAAAAGGCGATCCGGATGGATCGCCTTTTTTATGGCCTTGAAACCTGCGGTCAGCTGCTGACCGGCAGAATCGGGCTGCCCAATCGCTCCAGCAGAGTCGCCTGGGCACTGCGCGGGTTCTGGTTGCCGGTCGGCGTGTTGCGGATGTAGCGGCCGTCCGATTGCAGGCTCCAGCTGTGGGTGTTGTCGGTCAGGTACAGCTCCAGCTCTTTCTTGACCCGGGTCAGCAGCTTCTTGCCTTCCACCGGGAAGCAAGTCTCGACGCGCTTGTCGAGGTTGCGCTCCATCCAGTCGGCACTGGACAGGAACATCTGCTCCTCGCCACCGTTGAGGAAGTAGAACACTCGGGTGTGCTCAAGGAAGCGACCGATGATCGAGCGCACGTGAATGTTGTGCGAAACCCCGGCGATACCCGGACGCAGGCAGCACATGCCGCGCACCACCAGATCGATGCGCACGCCGGACTGGCTGGCCTTGTACAGCGCGCGGATGATCTTCGGATCGGTCAGCGAGTTGAACTTGGCGATGATGTGCGCCGGCTTGCCGTCGAGCGCGAACTGCGTCTCGCGGGTGATCATGTCGAGCATGCCCTTCTTGAGGGTGAACGGCGCATGCAGCAGTTTTTTCATGCGCAGCGTTTTGCCCATCCCGATCAACTGGCTGAACAGTTTGCCGACGTCTTCGCACAAGGCATCGTCGGAGGTCAGCAGGCTGTAGTCGGTGTACAGGCGGGCGTTGCCGGCGTGGTAGTTACCGGTGCCGAGGTGCGCGTACCGCACGATTTCGCCGGCTTCGCGGCGCAGGATCAGCATCATCTTGGCGTGGGTCTTGAAGCCGACCACGCCGTAGATCACCACCGCACCCGCCGCCTGCAGGCGGCTGGCCAGTTGCAGGTTGGACTCTTCGTCGAAGCGCGCACGCAGCTCGATGACCGCCGTCACTTCCTTGCCGTTACGCGCGGCGTCCACCAGCGCATCGACGATTTCCGAGTTGGCACCGGAGCGGTACAGCGTCTGGCGCACGGCCAGAACGTGCGGGTCTTTAGCGGCCTGGCGCAGCAGGTCGACCACCGGGGTGAACGACTCGAACGGGTGCAGCAGCAGGATGTCCTGCTTGCTGATCACGCTGAAAATGTTCTCGCTGTTCTGCAGCAGTTTCGGGATCTGCGGGGTGAACGGCGTGTATTGCAGCTCCGGATGGCTGTCCAGACCAGTGATGCTGAACAGACGGGTCAGATTGACCGGGCCGTTGACCTGATAAAGCTCGGTCTCGCTCAGGTTGAACTGCTTGAGCAGGTAGTCCGACAGGTGTTTCGGGCAAGTGTCGGCGACTTCCAGGCGTACGGCGTCACCGTAACGACGGGAGAACAGTTCGCCACGCAGGGCGCGGGCCAGGTCTTCGACGTCTTCGGAATCGAGCGCCAGGTCGGCGTTTCGGGTCAGGCGGAACTGGTAGCAGCCTTTTACCTTCATGCCCTGGAACAGATCATCGGCGTGGGCGTGGATCATCGACGACAGGAACACATAGTTGTCGCCAGGTCCGCCGACTTCTTCCGGCACCTTGATGATCCGTGGCAGCAGACGCGGTGCCGGAATGATCGCCAGACCGGAATCGCGACCGAAGGCGTCGATGCCTTCGAGCTCGACGATAAAGTTCAGGCTCTTGTTCACCAGCAACGGGAACGGGTGCGTCGGGTCGAGGCCGATCGGGGTGATGATCGGCGCGATCTCGTCGCGGAAGTAGCGGCGCACCCAGGTTTTGATCTTGGTCGTCCAGTGGCGGCGACGGATGAAACGCACCTGATGCTTTTCCAGCTCTGGCAGCAGGATGTCGTTGAGGATCGCGTACTGGCGGTCTACATGACCGTGCACCAGCTCGCTGATGCGGGCCAGGGCCTGATGCGGTTGCAGACCATCGGCGCCGGCCTGTTCACGGGCGAAGGTGATCTGCTTCTTGAGGCCGGCGACGCGGATTTCAAAGAATTCGTCGAGGTTGCTGGAGAAGATCAGCAGAAACTTCAGCCGCTCCAGCAACGGGTAGGACTCGTCCAGCGCCTGCTCCAGCACGCGGATATTGAACTGCAGTTGCGACAATTCACGGTGGATGTACAGGCTGCTGTCATCCAGGCCGGGAATCGCGATCACCGGTGCCGCCGCGACGGGTTCAGTTGCCGGCGCGGGTGGCGCAGGCTCCAGTTCCGGCGGGGTTTCGGAAATCTGCTCGACCACGGGTTGAGCTTCTTTTACGGCAACTTCAGTGAGTCCTTCGGTATTCATCGAATGTTCCTGGGAGGGCTATTTCTGCTCTCGTAACAATTGAGCGGCGCGGACAGCAAAGTAAGTCAGGATGCCATCAGCGCCGGCACGTTTAAAGGCGGTCAGGGATTCGAGGATCACGCCTTCGCTCAACCAGCCATTCTGGATCGCCGCCATATGCATGGCGTATTCGCCGCTGACCTGATAGACGAAGGTCGGCACTTTGAAGGCATCTTTTACCCGGAACAAAATGTCCAGGTACGGCATGCCGGGTTTGACCATGACCATGTCCGCGCCTTCAGACAAGTCCGCGCCCACTTCGTGCAGCGCTTCGTCGCTGTTGGCCGGGTCCATCTGGTAGGAGGCCTTGTTCGCCTTGCCCAGGTTCGCGGCCGAACCCACGGCGTCACGGAACGGGCCGTAATAGGCACTGGCGTACTTGGCCGAGTAGGCCATGATCCGCACGTTGACGTGACCGGCCAGCTCCAGCGCTTCGCGGATCGCCTGGATGCGGCCGTCCATCATGTCCGACGGGGCAACCACCTGGGCGCCTGCGGCAGCATGGGACAACGCCTGTTTGACCAGTGCATCGACGGTGATGTCGTTCTGCACGTAGCCTTCTTCGTCAAGAATGCCGTCCTGACCGTGAGTGGTGAACGGGTCGAGGGCGACATCAGTGATCACGCCCAGCTCCGGGAATCGGTCACGCAGGGCGCGGGTGGCGCGCTGGGCGATACCTTCGGGATTCCAGGCTTCGGCGGCATCGAGGGATTTGAGTTCAGGTGGCGTGACCGGGAACAGCGCCAGTGCCGGAATCCCCAATTCGACCCATTTGGCGGCTTCTTCAAGCAGCAGGTCGATGGTCAGGCGTTCGACGCCCGGCATCGAGGCCACGGCTTCGCGGCGGTTTTCACCGTCGAGCACGAACACCGGCAGGATCAGGTCATCGACCGTCAGGACATTCTCACGCACCAGCCGCCGGGAAAAATCATCACGACGATTGCGACGCAGGCGGGTGGCGGGGAACAGGCGGTTGGCTGGGGTAAAGCTCACGGCAGACTCCTGAGCCCGCGCAAACGGGCGAGCGTGACAGTTATAAGCGGCCATTATGACGGTCGTATTACAGTTATGTGCACCCCTGTGACACGTAGCCGCAATCCATTGTCGTTGTAGGAAATGTTAACGTCGAGACACATTTCGACACTTTCCTGAATGTGTCCGAAGGGTTAGGCTGCGCGTTCATTTCGCCAGCACCCAGACAATGCTCCAACAATTTCTGCATGACTTCGGCTACTTTGCCCTGTTTCTCGGGACGTTTTTCGAAGGCGAAACCATCCTGGTGCTCGCGGGCTTCCTCGCGTTCCGTGAATACATGGACATCAAACTGGTGGTGGTCGTGGCGTTCTTCGGCAGCTATGCCGGCGATCAGCTGTGGTACTTCCTGGGCCGCAAGCACGGGCGCAAATTGCTGGCGCGCAAGCCGCGCTGGCAGATGATGGGCGACCGCGCGCTGGAACACATCCGCAAGCACCCGGACATCTGGGTCTTGAGTTTCCGCTTCGTGTACGGCCTGCGCACGGTGATGCCGGTGGCGATCGGCCTGTCGGGCTATCCGCCGGGACGTTATCTGCTGCTCAACGGTATCGGCGCCGCGATCTGGGCCACCGCCCTGGCCGCTGCCGCCTACCATTTCGGCGCCGTGCTCGAAGGCATGCTCGGCAGCATCAAGAAGTATGAATTGTGGGTACTGGGCGCGCTGCTGGTGCTCGGCCTGGGCCTGTGGCTGCGCCGCCGGTTCAAGAATGCCCGGCTGGCCAAGAAAGTCTATGAGGACGAGCAGTTGGCCAAGGCCGAGCGGCACAAAGCCGAACAGGCCGAGGCCGCCGAGCCTAAGACGCCAGCCGAGTAAAGCGCCGGTGGCAGCAATACAGCCCGATGCCGCTGAGCAGGCTGTAACCGAACAGGCCGACCCACATCGGCGGGCCGGCCGGCCATAGCCCGACCTGCGGCGCCAGCCACACCAGCGGCAGGTTCGCCGCCAACCGCAGCAGCTCCAGTTTCAGCGCCCACGGGCGATTCTCCAGGGCCACGCCCAACACAAACAAACCGAACGCCACCGCGCCCCAGCCCAGCACCAATGCACTGGTGGGCAGACGGTGTTCCAGATTCATCAGATAACTGCCCAGCGCCACGTACACGCTGAATTGCAGCGCCACATACCCCTGCTGTCGGGCGCCCAGCGGCACTTCGAATTTGCGGAACCGGCTCAGGTCCGGCTTGCTCATCGGGTATTTCTCCGCCACATCCGCCGGCCGCCATCCCGTGCGCATGAACCAGATCCGCCACTTGTCCCACTTGCGCCCGGCACGCCGCGCGTCGTCCCAAAGCTGCGCGTAGAACTGCAGGTTGGCCCACAACGGATTCCAGCTCGCCAGCGGTGTGGTCACGCCGAAAATCACCGGTTCATCGTCGTCCTCTTCCTGGAACGAGCCAAACAGACGGTCCCAAATAATGAACACCCCGCCGTAGTTGCGATCCATGTAGAGAGCGTTCTGTGCATGGTGAGCCCGATGATTGGACGGCGTGACGAAGCACCATTCGAACCACCCGAGCTTGGGAATGTGCCGGGTATGAACCCAGAATTGATACAGCAGATTCAGCGCCGCAACGCTGACGAACACCAGCAGCGGCACCCCGAGCACGGCCATCGGCAGGTAAAAGATCCAGCCGAGCAAAAACCCGGTGCTGGTCTGGCGCAAGGCAGTGGAAAGGTTGTAGTCCTCGCTCTGGTGATGCACCGAATGCGCCGCCCAGAGGATGTTCCGTTCGTGACCCATGCGGTGCAGCCAGTAGTAGCAGAAATCGTAGAGAACAAAGGCGAAGAACCACACCCAGACGCTGTCCGCCGGCAGCCTGAGCAGCGCCAGATGCTCCAGGGCAAAGCCGTAGGTCACCAGCCCCACGCTCTTGGTCAGCAGGCCGGTGGTGGTCGACAGCACCCCGGTGCTGATGCTGTTCACCGCATCGGCCAGGCGATAGTTGCTCACCCCGCGCCAACGGTCGGCGATCAGCTCGGCCGCGATCAATACGAAGAAAAACGGCACCGCATACAGAATGAAGTTCATGACGCGCCCTGATCGAGATCCGTGTGCACAGATCCTAGGTGTAGCCGCGGCTAGACCCTATGGCAACGAACGACAAATTAGTGGACATTTAGCGCCATGAATCTGGAGAGAAACCCATGAGCAAAAAAGTTGCAGTGATCCTGTCCGGTTGCGGCGTGTACGACGGCGCCGAGATCCACGAAAGCGTCATCACCCTGTTGCGCCTGGATCAGCGTGGCGCCCAGGTGCAGTGCTTCGCCCCGGACATCGCGCAATTGCATGTGATCAACCACCTCACCGGCAAAGAGATGCCCGAGTCGCGCAACGTGCTGGTGGAATCGGCGCGCATCGCCCGGGGCAACGTCAAGGATGTCCGTGAAGCCGATGTCGATGATTTCGATGCGCTGATCGTGCCCGGCGGTTTCGGCGCGGCGAAGAACCTGTCGAACTTCGCCGTCGACGGCGCTGGCTGCTGCGTCCAGCCTGACGTACTGGCATTGGCCGAAGCCTTTGCCGAAGCGGGTAAACCGGTGGGACTGATCTGCATTTCGCCGGCGCTGGCCGCCAAGATCTACGGCCCGGGTGTGACCTGCACCATTGGCAACGATGCCGACACCGCAGCAGCCATCGGCAAGATGGGCGCCACCCACGAAGACTGCGCGGTGACCGACATCATCGAAGACAAGGCACGCAAACTGGTGACCACCCCGGCCTACATGCTGGCGCAGTCGATCAGTGAGGCGGCTTCGGGGATCAACAAGCTGGTCGACCGCGTCCTCGAACTGACTCACGAAAACGACGCCTGATCTCTTGGTCGAACACACACCCAATGTGGGAGCGGGCTTGCTCGCGAAGACGTCAGGTCAGACAACTATTCGTTGAATGACACACCGCCTTCGCGGGCAAGCCCGCTCCCACAAGGGATTTGTGTAGTGTTCAGGTTGTGCGGGCGAGCCTGGTGAGGATCCGGTCCAGCGCATTGGCGAACGCCTGCTTCTCCCGATCGCCGAACGGCGCCGGGCCGCCGCTGACCTGGCCCTGTTCGCGCAGATCGGTAAACAGGTTGCGTGTCGCCAGCCGCTCCCCCATGTTCTGCGCGTCGAACTCCTTGCCTCGCGGGTCCAGCGCTGCCACGCCCTTCTTCACCAGCCGGTCGGCCAGCGGAATGTCGCTGCAGATCACCAGTTCACCCGGCACCGCGTACTCCACCAGATAATCATCCGCCGCATCCGGGCCGCTCGGCACCACGATCAGCTTGACGATTGCCAGCGCCGGTTTGCTCTGCGGCTGCCCAGCCACCAGCACCACTTCGAATCGGCGCTTGAGGGCGAACTTGACCACCAGCTCCTTGGCCATCTTCGGGCAGGCGTCGGCATCGATCCATACGCGCATGTTTTCTACCTCGCAAATATGAGCGCAGCGAATGCCTTCAAGCAGCCGTCACCCTACGTTTTTCAGCCACCCGACTGCGGCCGTACAGCACGATGATCGCCGCAATCGCCACGGCCTGCGCGGTCAACGAGTAGGCATCGGCATGGATCCCCAACCAGTCGAAATCGAAGAACGCCACCGGCCGGGTGCCCAAGATCCCGGCTTCCTGCAACGCCTTCACACCGTGACCGGCGAATACCACCGACAACGCACAGAGCAGCGCCGCGTTGATGCTGAAGAACAGCGTCAACGGCAATTTCGCTGAACCGCGCAGAATGATCCACGCCAGGCCGAACAGCAGCACCAGCGCCGTTGCGCCGCCCGCCAATACCGCGTTGTGTCCGGCAGGACCGGCCTGCAACCACAGGGTTTCGTAAAACAGGATCACTTCGAACAGCTCGCGATACACCGAGAAGAATGCCAGGACCGCGAAGCCGAACCGTCCGCCGCCACCGACCAGGCTCTGACTGATGTAATCCTGCCAGGCTGCCGCGTGCCGACGGTCATGCATCCAAACCCCGAGCCACAGCACCATGACACTGGCGAACAACGCCGTGGCGCCTTCCAGCAGTTCACGCTGGGAGCCGCTGACGTCGATCACATACGCCGCCAGCGCCCAGGTCCCCAGACCGGCCAGCAACGCCAGTCCCCAACCGACGTTGACACTGCGCACCGCCGATTGCTGGCCGGTGTTGCGCAGGAACGCGAGGATCGCTGCCAGTACCAGAATGGCTTCCAGGCCTTCACGCAGCAGAATCAGCAGACCGGAAATGTAGCTCAACGACCCACTCAAACCGTCGCTGCCGAGCAGGCCGGCCGATTCCTTGAGCTTGGCCTTCGCCGCGTCGAGACGCTGCTCGGCCTGCTCCACCGACAAGCCGTCCTGCAGCGATTGCCGGTAGGCCATCAAGGATTTTTCGGTGTCCTTGCGCACGTTGGCGTCGACGTTATCCAGCGAGCTTTCGACCAGTTCGAAACCTTCCAGATACGCTGCAACGGACAAGTCATACGCCTGATCACGTTCGCCGGCACGATAAGCGGCCAGGCTCTTGTCCAAAGTCGCGGCGGTGTAGTCGAGCAACTGCGCCGGGCCACGCTTGACCTGCGGCGGTTGCGCCCGTTGAGCACGGAAGATCGCAGCCGCCTCAAGCCCCTCAGAGGCCTGCACTTCGGCCGGCGTCTGACGGGCGAGATCGGCGATGTTGTAAGTCTTGTCGGTTTTGGCCGTGGCCGGATCGACACTGAACTGAGCGATATAGGTCGCCAGATCCCAGCGCTGACGATCATCCAGTTGATCGGCGAAGGCCGGCATGTCGGTGCCTTCGACGCCCTGGCCGAGGGTGTTGTAGATCGCGTACAGGCTCAGGTGATCCAGGCGCGCCGCGTCACGCAGGTTGGCCGGCGCGGGCTCCATGCCGACACCCGCCGGGCCATCGCCGGCACCGTTGGTGCCGTGGCACACGGAGCAGTGCTGGGTATAGAGCGGCGCGCCACGGGTCGGATCCGGGGTGATGATCGGGGCCTGGCTGACTTCATAGGCCACCGCCAGTTTCGCCCCCAGTTGCCGGGCCTGACGGGCGACGTCCGCGCCGTCCTGCTTCGCGGTGATGGCGGCGAGCAAAGCGTCGATGCCCTGCTCCAGACCAGCCTTCTCCGGTTTGGCCGGCATGCCGGCGATCAGCCCCTGCAAGGCGTGGGTGAACTCAAGCTGCTCGCGGTATTCGGCATCGTCGATGACCTTGCCCGCTTGTACCGTTGGCGGGTAATCGGCGCTGATGTAATCGAGCAGGTGCAGCGCTTGCGGCGCGCCTTCCACGGTATCGGCCAGCAGATTGAAGCTGCTCAGGGCAAACAACGGGAACACCAGCCAGGCCAGGAATCGGGACAAGGCAGTCATGAAAGGGTCTCAATTGGAAATGCGAAGTAACACATTGTTCACGTCGGGGGAGCCTGACTCAAGCTTTCTCGTTGGCCGCATCGGTATTACGCGCATTGTGCTGCAGCACATAGCCATCACTCGCCTCTATACTGCGTCGCCTCTCGCCCCTTTCGATTAAGGAAAATCTCGTGGTCATGCGCCATTGTCTGCTGTTTCCCTTGCTGTTAAGCGCGGTCCTGCAATTGAGCGGTTGCGGGGCCTACCGCAATTACGACCTGGAACTGGAACAGACAACCGATCAGTTGAAAGCGGGCAACACCGACGGTGCGCTGGCCCTGATCGAGGCGCATAACCCGGATGAAGAGAAAGACCTGCTTTATTACTTCGAGAAAGGCGCGGTACTCAGCGCTGCCGGCGAGTTGCCGCAAAGTCAGGTTGCCTGGCGCAGCGCCGAACAGATGGTGATTCAGCGCCAGGACGCCATTGAAACCAACGGCGACAAGCTGCTTTCCGCCCTGGGCAATCAATGGGGCAGCATCATCAACGACAAGATTCGTCGCTACGATGGTTACGACTATGAAAAGGTCATGCTGACCACGCAAATGGCCCTGAATCAGTTGGCCGTGAACGACTTCGACGGCGCTCGTGCGGACATCAAGAAAACCCACGAGCGCGAAACACTGATCGCCCGGCAACGAGAGCTCGAATACGAGCGTGTTGAAAACGCCGCCAAGGACCAGGGCGCCCGTGTGCATTACAAGGACCTGCAAGGTTACCCGGTCGTCATGCTGGATGCGCCTGCAGTCATCGCTCTGAAGAACGGCTATCAAAGTGCGTTCAGCCATTATTTGGCCGGCTTCACTTATGAAGCCCTGGGTGAAAAGGATCTGGCTGCACCGGGTTATCGTCAGGCCATAGAACTGCGCCCTGACATGCCGTTCTTCCAACAGGCATTGCGTGACCTCGACAGCCCCGGGCTCAAGGCCGGCGAAAGCGACGTGCTGATCATCGTGCAAAGCGGACTGGCACCGGCTCGCAGCTCGGTGCGCGTGCCATATCCGGTGAAGCTTGAGGACGGTCAGGTGATCGTCGCCAATGTATCGTTTCCGGTAATGGTGCCCGACACCTCCACCCAGCCTTTCAATCAGATAAGCCTCGACGGCCGCCAAAAGAAGCTGATCACGATCAACAACATCACCGACATGTCCCTGCGCACCCTGCGTGACGACATGCCCGGGATCATTCAGCGCACCACGTATCGAGCGTTCCTCGCCGCAGACGTCCAAGGCACCGACAATCGGCGCAACCCGGCGAAGGCGTCCTATGTAACCCATTACGATGGATTCGAGCACGCAGACACCCGCACCTGGCGCACCCTGCCCAACCTCACGCAAGTGCTGCGCCTGCGTCTGAAGAAAGGCGAACACTTGATCAGCCTGCCTACCGCACCCGGTGTCGCACCGCTGAAAATCCGCATCGATCAGGATCGCCAGATCATCGGCCTGCGAGCCCTCGGCGACCGAATCTATGCCAATGGCAGTGCTTTCCAGGCGTCCGTTTCAGCGGAAAGCCGCGTGGTATCCGGCCTGAAATAAATAATGGCATCTAACTAATTGGTGCAATTAAAAAGCTATTACATAGCCAGCATCCGCCGCCTATAATGCCGCGCCCTCGTTATCGCGATGCGGCATTAAAGCTCCTCTGATTATGAGGAATTGGCAGGAGGCCAGCGCCACTGCCGATCGGTCCCAGCAGCCCGACCCGCACCCGAGGCTGTCGTTACTCATGGAAGAAGTACCCCATGGCATTCCGCGCTCCCACTCTGATCGCGCTTGGCGCCGTCACCCTGCTGTCCGGCTGTTCGGCGTTTCGCAACTACGACTCCGAACTGGCCCAGACCAACCAGCAACTGGCCACCGGCAACGTTGACGCCGCCCTGACTCTGCTGGAAAAGAACAACACCGGCCCGGACAAGGACCTGCTCTATTACTTCGAGAAAGGCGAACTGCTGCGCGCCAAGGGCGATCTGTCCGGCAGCCAGAACGCCTGGACCAGCGCCGATCAGGTGGTGGGCAAGTGGGAAGACTCGGTCAAGCTCGACACCGACAAGTACCTGGCCCAGTTCGGCAGCTTCCTGGTCAATGACAAAGTCCGTCGCTACGAAGGCTACGACTACGAAAAAGTCATGCTGACCACGCAAATGGCCCTGAATCTGCTGGCGGTCAACGACTTCGACGGCGCCCGCACCGCGATCAAGAAGACTCACGAACGTGAAGCGGTGATCGCCGACCTGCGTGACAAGGAATACCTCAAGAGCGAAGAGGAAGCCGAGAAGCAAGGCATCAAGACCGAGTACAAGGACTTGCAGGGCTACCCGGTCGCCAGCCTCGACGCCCCGGAAGTGATCGGCCTGAAAAACAGCTATCAGAGTGCGTTCAGCCATTACCTGGCCGGTTTCGTCTACGAAGCCCTGGGCGAGAAAGACCTCGCCGCACCAGGCTATCGCAAGGCTGCCGAGCTGCGTCCGAAAACGCCGCTGCTGGAGCAGGCGCTGGTCAACCTCGACAAACCGGTCAAGAGCGATGACAGCGACATTCTGATCGTGGTGCAGAGCGGTCTGGCGCCGGCCCGTGACTCGATCCGCGTGCCGCTGCCGCTGCCAATCTCCAACAACGTGGTAATCACTCCGCTGTCGTTCCCGATCATCAAGCCGGACACCTCGACCGCAACGTTTGCGCAGATCGGCGTCGACGGCCGGCAACTGGACCTGACGGCCCTCAACAGCACCACCGCCATGTCCCGCCGCGCCCTGCGCGATGACATGCCGGGAATCATCCTGCGCACCACCGTGCGCGCGATCACCAAGGGCGTGGCGCAGAAGAAGATCAACGAAACCAACCCGCTGGCGGGTCTGGCAGTCGGTATCTCTTCAGCGGTGCTCGAAGGTGCCGATACCCGTACGTGGCGCACGTTGCCGGACACCACCCAAGTGGTGCGCCTGCGTCTGAAAAAAGGTGAACATCAGGTCACCCTGCCAAGTGCCGTGGGCGGTTCGGTGGTCAAGATCAACGTCGATCAGCGTTTTCAGGTGATCACCCTGCGCGCCGTGGGCAACCAGGTATTCGCCGCAGGCCTCGCCGCTCACGTGATCCCGAGTGCTGGCGCCACCGCCGTGGCCAGTCTCAAACAACCTTAAGAACGGAGTCTTTGCATGCGCTTCAAACTCTTCGCCGTCGCCGCCCTCGCCGTGCTGGCCAGCGGCTGCGCCACCCCGCCACCACCGGAGCCGGGCAGCGCCGCGAGCAAGGTCGTGGCCATGGGCCCGCAGAAACACATCGCGGTCGGCGCCATGCGCGTCGCCCGCGAAAACGGCTTCATGACCGTCAATGTGCAGTTGACCAACACCCTCAACAGCAACAAGACCTTCTACTACCGCTTCGCGTGGCTCGGTGCGGAAGGCTTCCCGATTGCCGAAGAAGAAGTCTGGAAGAGCCAGATGATGTACGGCGCCCAGACCAGCTTCATCCAGGGCATCGCCCCAACGCCGAAAGCCGTGGATTTCCGTCTTGAAATGAAGACGCCTTAAGCCCGACACCCTATTCCCGATTCAGAGAGCATTCCCATGTTTGCACGCTTTTCCTTCATCGCCGTCCTCGCCCTGCTGGCCTCCGGTTGCGCCAACACTTCGCCGACCCTGGGCAGCAAGAACATCAGCTATGGCGACACCAAGGCCGTTGAAACCGTGACCAACGAGTTCGGCTCGACCGACCTGCAGATGATCGCCGAGTCGATGACCCGCTCCCTGGCCCAGTCCGGCATTCTGCAGGGCCGTCCGGTGGTTCAGGTCTACGACGTGAAGAACAAGACCAGCGAATACATCGACACCCGCGAAATCACCACCAGCATCAAGACCCAGCTGATGAAGTCCGGCACCGCCCGCTTCGCCAGCGACAACACCGCGATGCAGAGCCAGGTCGACCAGCTCAAGCTGCAAAACCAGAGCGGCCTGTACAAGAAGAGCACCGTGGCCAAGACCGGCAACATGGTCGCCGCCAAATACCGTCTTGAAGGTTCGATCAGCTCGATCGTCAAGCGCAGCAGCGACTACAAGGACGTCTTCTACAAATTCAGCCTGCAACTGATCGACGTTGAAAGCGGTCTGGCCGAGTGGATGGACGAGAAAGAGATCCGCAAAACCACGGAGCGTTAATCGATGCGCACATGGATTGGCATGATGGCCCTGGCTTGCGCGTTCAGCGTGCAAGCGGCCCCGAAAGTCGCGGTGACGGATCTGGCGTATCAGGAACGTGTGGAGCAATACATCCACATCGTTTCGGCCCAGAACAATTACCGTGAGGGTTACTACAGCGCCAGCGGTTCTTCGAGCTACAACGAGCTCGAAGCCACCACCAGCTACATCGAACAGACCGAACTGCGCAAGTTCACCGGCGACATCAAGGGTGAAATCCTGCGCACCGGCATGTTCCAGCTGGTGCAGGGCACGCCATACACCGCGTCCTCCAAGGGTGACGTCTACGACGTGATCAAGCGGATCAAGGCCGGCAACTTCAAGGGTGCCGACTACGTGCTGTTCGGCACCGTGTCGGACATCGACTTCACCCAGGACGTGAACGAGCTGGCGAACACCGACAGCTATTCAGCCGTGCTGGGCCTGACGCTGGTGGCCGATTTCAGCCTGATCAACACCAAGACCTTCGAAATCACTTCGGCCTTCACGGCGATGGGTGAAGCGCAGGACACCAAACTGGTGAACCACCGCGACATCAAGATCTCGCTCAACCGCCCGCGGGTGGTGCGTGACGTGTCGAAGGCGCTGGGCGAAGACGTGGCCGGACAGCTGAGCATGCAGCTTGGCGGTGGCGGTTACGAGCAACCGCGTGAACCGCAGCAGCGCAACAATCTGCCGCGTGATACGGCGCCGGTGATTCTGCACTGACCGGCTGCCGGAAACGAAAAAGGCGACCTTCTCAGGTCGCCTTTTTTTGCGGCTGCACGCTTTATACGGCCGCTTTGCGCAACGTCGCCATGAACGCCGCCGCACCGATGAACAGCCCGGCAAACGTGCGGTTCATGCGTCGCTGCTGGGTCGGCGTGCGCAACAGGCGCAGCACCTTCGACGCCAGCCCGGTGTAGCCGGCCATGACGATCAGGTCGACGCAGATCATGGTCGCACCGATCACCACGTACTGGATCAGCAGTGGCGCGTGAGGGTTGATGAACTGCGGCAGCACCGCGAGCATGAACACCAGCGCCTTGGGGTTGCTGATGTTCACCAGAAAGCCACGGAACACCAGGGCCAGCGGTTTGCCGATCGGCCGCACCGCCGCGTCGTCACTCATGTCCATCGGCAGTGCGCGCCACTGCTTGATCGCGAGATAGACCAGGTAGGCGACACCGAACCATTTGATCGCATGGAACGCGGTGGCCGAAGCGGTGAGGATCGCGCCGACACCGGCGCCGACGATAGCAATCTGCACAGCCAGGCCGATCTGCAGGCCCAGGGCGTTCCAGTAACCGCGCCAGAAACCGTATTGCAGGCCGCTGGACATCGACGCAATGGCGCCGGCACCCGGAGAAAGACTGATTACCCAACACGCGGCAAAAAACGCCAGCCATGTTTGAAGCTCCATCGCACACCTCGACTTCGGACTCGTGACAATCCTCAAAGCTAATGCGGATTTGGCCGGATGACTACCGATTTTTGCAGGATGTTGCGGCCGCCGACCAACGTGGCCGGCGTCCGATCACTTTTCGAAACCGCTGGAAGGGAAGACATCCGTGCCGCGCCAGCGTCGCACCGAACGCTGGAAGAACAGGCTGTTGGGTACCTGCACCATGGCGCTGCCGGTGCCGAGTTCTTCGGCTTCGATCAGCGTGGTGTAGAGCAGATTGATCGCCACCACCCGGCCTTTGACGCCGGGCTTGTCGGTGGTGTCCACCAGCTCCACCACATCGCCCAGACGAAACGGGCCGACGGTGAAGATCAGAATCGCGCAGAGCAGGTTCGACAGCACACTCCACATGGCGAAGAACGCCACCGCCGCCACCGCGACGAAGCCCGACAGCGCGGTCCACAGCACCGTGGCCGACACCCCGAGGCGTTCCAGCACGAAGATCAACGCGCTGCCCATGATCAGCCAGCGCAGGCCACCGCGCAGCGGCATCAGCAGCTGCGGAGGGAAGGGGTACTTCTCGCCCAGGCGAGTCAGGAATCGGGCGACGACACGCTGGGCGAAGTAACCGGCCAGCAGGATCAGCAGAATCTGCACGCCGAGCCAGATCGGCTCGACCCACATCGCCGGCAATGGAAGTTTGAAGGCTTCCATCAGGACAACGCCTCCAGCTCCGCCTGCATGCTTTCCAGCGTTTCCAGAGCTTCCATCCACGCTTCTTCAAGTTCGCCTTCGCGGACTTTCAGCTTGGCCTGTTCGGCCAGCAGGTCGCGCAATTCGTTCTTGCGCGCCGGCTCGTAGAGGTCGCTGTCGCCGAGGCTGGCATCGACCTTGGCCAGTTTCTCGTGCAGCTTGCCAAGCTCGGCTTCGAGCTTGTCGGCCTCGCGCTTGTGCGGCGCCAGTTGCTGACGCAATGCAGCGGCGGCCTGACGCTGAGCCTTCTTGTCGGTCTTGTCCGGGTTGACCGGCGTGTTGCTGACCGGGGCGTTGCGCTGGCGGTATTCGACCAGCCAACGGGCGTAGTCTTCGAGGTCGCCATCGAACTCCTCGACCTTGCCGTCCGCGACCAGGAAGAAGTTGTCGGTGGTGCTCTTGAGCAAATGCCGATCGTGGGAAACCACCAGCACCGCACCGCTGAACTCCTGCAACGCCATGGTCAGCGCCAGGCGCATTTCCAGATCCAGGTGGTTGGTCGGTTCGTCGAGCAGCAACAGGTTCGGCCGCTCCCAGGCGATCAACGCCAGGGCCAGACGGGCCTTTTCGCCACCGGAAAAATTCAGCACCGGCTCGTCGATCCGCGCGCCACGGAAGTCGAAACCACCGAGGAAGTCGCGCAGGGTCTGTTCGCGCTCGGTCGGCGCCAGACGCTGCAAGTGCAGCAACGGGCTGGCCTTGGCGTCCAGCGAGTCGAGCTGATGCTGGGCGAAGTAACCGACCACGGTGTTCTCACCGCGAGTCAGGCGCCCGGCCAGCGGTTCGAGTTCGCCGGCGAGGTTCTTGATCAGGGTCGACTTACCCGCGCCGTTGGGGCCGAGCAAGCCGATCCGCGCGCCGGGGGTCAGTTGCAGCTTGACCTTCTCCAGCACGGTTTTCTCGCCATAACCCAAGCGCGCATCGGACAGGTCGATCAGCGGGCTGGAGATCTTGGTCGACTCGCGGAACACGAAATCGAACGGCGAATCGACGTGGGCCGCCGACAGCTCCTCCATCCGCTCCAGGGCCTTGATCCGGCTCTGGGCCTGACGGGCCTTGGTGGCCTGGGCCTTGAAGCGGGCGATGTAGCTTTCCATGTGCGCACGCTGCGCCTGTTGCTTCTCGTAGGCCTGTTGCTGCTGGGCCAGACGTTCGGCACGGGCGCGTTCGAACGCGGTGTAGCCGCCACGGTAGAGCGTCAGCTTGCGCTGATCGACGTGGGCCACGTGATCGACCACTTCATCCAGGAAATCCCGGTCGTGGGAAATCAGCAGCAAGGTGCCGGGGTAACTTTTCAGCCAGTCTTCGAGCCAGATGATGGCGTCGAGGTCCAGGTGGTTGGTCGGTTCGTCGAGCAGCAGCAGGTCTGATGGGCACATCAAAGCCTGCGCAAGGTTCAGACGCATCCGCCAGCCACCGGAGAAATCTCCTACCTGACGATCCATCTGCTCGTTGGTGAAACCGAGACCGGCGAGCAGCTTGCGCGCCCGCGCATCGGCGGTGTAGCCGTCAGCGCTGTCGAGTTCGGCGTGCAGGCGGGCCAGCGCGGTGCCGTCATGGGCCTCTTCGGCTGCTGCGAGCTCGCGCTGTACTTCGCGCAGACGCAGGTCGCCGTCCAGCACATAGTCGACCGCCAGGCGCTCGAGCGTGTCGACCTCCTGGCGCATGTGGGCGATACGCCAGTCGGCCGGCAGCAGGCAGTCGCCGGAGTCCGGGTGCAACTCACCGCGGAGCAAGGCGAACAGGCTGGATTTGCCGGCGCCGTTGGCACCGATGAGGCCGGCTTTGTGGCCGGCGTGCAGGGTCAGCTCGGCGTCTTCTAGCAGACGTTGCGGGCCACGCTGTAAAGTCAGGTTCTGAAGTCGGATCATAATGGCGGCGGAGTCTACCAGCTTCCCCCGCAACTGGCGCGAGTAGCACGATGTCCTCTGACCTGTGGAGCTTTGCCCTTGCCGTCTACGCCCGTCCCGGCGTGGAGGATGCCTGCCTGCGCCTGCAATCGGCGGGGGCCAACGTGTGCCTGATGCTGTGCGGTTTATGGCTGGAACAACGCGATGCAACCTGTGACGAGGTACGTGCTCGACAGCTTCTGGAGCTGACAGAGCCCTGGGACCGGGAAGTGGTGCAGCCATTACGCGCATTGCGCATGCAGTGGAAAACCCTGGCCGACACCGATCCGGTGCTCAAGGGGATGCGCGAGCAGATCAAAGGATTGGAGCTTGAGGCGGAGCGTGCGCTGCTGTCACGACTGGAAGGCGCCGCGCAAGGCTGGAAGCGTAATTCGAAGGAATCGAGTGACTGGCTGCAAGTGCTGGCCGGCCCGGCGGCCAACCTGAACCGCGACGCGCTGCAAGTGCTGCGCGTCGCGGCGACCGGCGCTTAGGAAGCGCTGGACGGGTTGCTGGCGACGCTCGACACCGGCGCCGACGATGGCGTGGTTGCGGTGGTCGAGGTAGTGGCGGCGGATGCAGGAGCTGCGGTCGGAGCCGGGGTTGCCGCTGCGGCAGGTTTGGCAGCAGGCGCAGTGGCCGGTTTTGCTGCAGCTGGTTTTGCTGCTGGCTTGGCAGCGGCAGGCTTTTTCACCGCAGGTTTTGCAGCAGGTTTCGCTGCTGGTTTGGCGGCCGGTTTGGCAGCGGTCGCTGGCTTGGCGGCAGTCGTTGCAGGCTTCGCTGCAGCAGCCGGTTTGGCCGCTGGTTTTGCAGCAGGTTTGGCCGCAGCTTTTACCGCAGGCTTGGCCGCTGGTTTCGCTGCAGCTTTGGCAGCAGGTTTGGCAGCAACCGGTTTGGCAGCAGTTTTCGCCGCAGGCTTGGCAGCAGCCGTTTTGACGGCTGGTTTAGCGGCGGCTTTCACGGCTGGTTTTGCTGCCGGTTTAGCGGCCACTTTGGTGGCTGGCTTGGCAGCAGGTTTTGCAGCGGCGGTTTTTGCCGGAGCCGCTTTCGCAGCAGCGGTTTTCGCCGCAGGTTTGGCGGCTGGTTTTGCAGCAGCCGGCTTCGCGGCAGCTGGTTTGGCCGCTGTGGTTTTGGCCGCAGGTTTGGCAGCGCTGGCTGCAGCGGGTTTCTTCGCGGCTGGTTTTGCGGCGGCTTTGGCAGGGGCTTTCGCAGCAGGTTTGGCGGCCGCTTTTTTCACAGGCGCCGCTGCCGGTTTGGCCGAACGCAGGGACAACGCCTTGCCGACGGCTTCTTGAACACGACCGACACCCTGCGCCAGTTTCAGGCTTTCCTGGGCATCGCGCTTGAGTTGCAGAATGTAGCCGCGAGTATCGGACTGACGCTCCTTCAGCGCATCGAGCAGGTCTTCGAGTTCCTTCACGGCAGCCTTGGCCTTGGTCTGCGCCTTGGCTTTACCGGCTGCTGCTGCGTCCTGCAATTTGGTGCGGGATTTGTGCAGTTTTTCTTGCGCCTTGCCGCGTTGCTTTTCCAGTTTGGCGAGCAGTTTTTCAGCATCAGCCAAGGCTTGGGAGCAAGCGTTTTCCAGATGCTCGAGCAAGCTGCCCGAGAGTTGTTGGAGTAAATGCAACGGAGTGTTTACAGGCTTCTTGGTGGCCGACATGGTTTACCTCCTGGCTGACGTGAGTGCGGCTCATACTAGACCTCTGCTGCTACCGCCGCTAGGGCATGTTGACAGTATCGAAAGCACTCGGTTGCAGGCTTGCGAAAAACTTCTGCGCATTGGCAAAAGCAGTTCACCGTTGCAGACGTTCGCGCTGGCATAATCCACCGCAATTCAGGACGGAGAGTGCCCATGTCGCGCTACCTTTTTTTATCCCTCTGCATGTTCTTTTCGGCGGTCCAGGCCGACGAAAAAAACACCGCGAACGATGCCCATGATCTGGCCTACAGTCTCGGCGCGAGCCTCGGTGAACGGCTGCGTCAGGAGGTTCCGCAACTGCAGATCCAGGCATTGATCGAAGGCTTGCAACAGGCTTATCAAGGCAAGCCTCTGGCATTGAGCGAAGCGCGGATCGAACAGATTCTGGCCGATCACGAATCGCAGACGGCCGAGCACGCGACCATGCCTTCAAGTGATGCGGCAATGGAAAACGAGCAGCGCTTTCTCACGGCGGAAAAGGCCAAGCCCGGCGTAAAGGAGCTGGCTGACGGCATTCTGTTGACCGAGTTGACTCCAGGAACTGGCGCAAAAGCCGGCCCCGACGGAAAAGTACAGGTGCTGTATATCGGGCGGCTGCCGGACGGCACCGTGTTCGACCAGAACACTCAGCCGCAGTGGTTCAATCTCGACAGCGTGATCGCCGGATGGCGCACCGCGTTGCAAAACATGCCGGTGGGCGCGAAGTGGCGCCTGGTGATTCCATCGGATCAGGCTTACGGCGCCGACGGTGCCGGCGACTTGATCGCGCCATTCACACCGCTGGTGTTCGAAGTCGAATTGCGCGGCGCGACCAGTTGATCGCCCAATAAAAAACGGTGCGTTTGGGGCGCACCGTTTGTGTGTCTTGCAGGGTCGGCTCAGGCCTGAACCGAATCCTCTTCCTTGTGGGCGGTGTGCAGCACTTCGATCAGGCAGTCTTCCAGTTCGAAGCGTTCGTGAAGCAGGCCGCCCAGCTCCTTGAATTTCTCCGCAACGCATTTGCCTTCATCGCAAAGGTCGTTGAACGCGAGCAGTTTTTCGGTGATGACATCGATCCGCGGATAGATCGTCTCGGCCAGTTCCAGGCCGCGCTTGTCATTGAAGGCCTTGGCCTCGCCCGTCAGCTGTTCGTAGATCTCGAAGTGCCCCGCCGAAACGTAATCGACCAGCACACCGCAGAATTCCTGCAAAGGCTTTCGATCCTCGGATAGCGACTGAGGTTTGGCACCCAGCTTGTCGTAAGCGGCGATCAGTTCCTCACGCTCCTGGAGCCAGCGGTCGATCAGCAGATGAACTCCACCCCAACGTTCCTGAGCATTCTGACAACTTTCGAGCATGGCGATCTCTCTTCCCTTGTGGGTCATGCTGCCCTGCACCTGCGCCTCTTTCTTTGGCTGTTGCTTTGAGAGGCGGGCAGGCAGAGTGTCACCGAGCAACATAAATCCAATGACACGTGCGGGCCAGATTATGCCCGCACGCCTATGGCTTCAAGGTACGCAGGAGAGAAAGTTCATACAAGTGTTTAATCCCCGGCCAATGCCCGGTGCGACGGTTCGCCGCTGAGCGGTCGTTGCAGAGCGCTCCAGGCCAGGCGCAGCAATTGATAAACCGCCAGGATCGACATGGCGACGAAGAACAGCAGACTCCACTCCGGAATGCTCAGATCGAACAGCGTCCAGGACAATTGCGCGCAATCCTCGCTGTCATTGAACATCCGCCCCAATGCGCAGAGCCAGGGAAGGTGGCTGAACAACTCTTGCGCGCCGGGCGCGCACTGCGCTAGGTGATGCAGCGAATCACTCTGCAGCAGTACCTGTCGCCAGGCCGCCATCGTGCCGCCGAGGCTGGCCGACAGCGCACCGAACCAGTAGAGCGACAGACCGAAGCGTCCGGGCCCATGCACGGCCGCCACGCCACAGCAGGCGGTAAGGACACTCAGAAAGAGTCGCTGCACCAGACACAGGCTGCACGGCATGAGGCCGACCGTGTATTCAAGGTAGTAGGAAGCTCCCAGCGCCAGGATTCCCGCCGTGAAAACCATAAAGAACAGGGAGCGTGAGCAGGTCGCCGACATGGCTTATCCGTAACAATAAAGACAGGCAGTTACGGTAGAGGAAAGGGCCTCGGCCTTTCAAGGCGGGCCACTGGCGACACTTCACCAGAAGTGTAGGGAAATCCCGACAAGCGCGAGAGGAATGGATGTAGTCCCTTGTAGGACTTTGCCCAAGAAGAGAAAAGACGGTAACTATTCAGTCAAGAACATGAGCGAGGGAGCGTACTCCCTCGTCCATTCAGGCATGAGCCTGGACCGGTAACGGCGAGGCCAGCAGACGCTCATCCAGCAGACCGAGCCCTTCCTGGAACAGCTGGTTACTGCGATCGGTATCGCCGAGTCGAGCCAGCAACCGCGCCAGTTCCGCACAGGCCTCCGGATTGCGCTGCGTGCGCAGGCTGCTTTCCAGATAGTCCCTCGCCTTGCCCCACAGACTGGCTTGCAGGCACAGTCGACCGAGCGTCAGCAGCAGACTCGGGTCGGCGGGATGATCCTTGAGCCAGCCTTCGGCGGTTTGCAGTTGACGCGCGGGATCGCTGCCGCGCACCAGACCATAGAGCCGCGCAAGGTGGCTGTCGTACTTGCGCTTGAGGGCGCCGCGCAATACCTCTTCAGCTTCGACCTGGGCTCCCAACTGGCGCAGTTGCTCGGCGTAGGCCAGAACCAGAGGCGGCTCCTGGCGCTGCGACGAGGTCAATTGCTGCCAGGCGCGATTGAGCGACTGCAGACCGACCGTGCCATCTTCCTCGCGATGTGCTGCCAGCGACAGGTTCTCCCCCCAGGCGCGACGCTCCAGTTCGGCCAGTTCGGCGGAGGGCAGGACTTTGTCCTTGCGCAACTCGGGCAACAGCCGAATGACTGCCGACCAGTCGCCACGTTGTTGATGCAGGCGCTGCAACTGACGCAGGGTCTGAACGTTGTGCGGGTGACGCTCGCGCATGGCCTGCAGGGTCACCAGTGCGCCATCCGTATCACCACGGTCGGTTTGCAGTTGCGCGTGGTTCAAGGCAATCGCCAGTTCAGCCTGTGGCTGGCGCTCAAGGGCACGCTCCAGCAACCGATCGCTTTCTTCGTAGTTGCCTTGCTCGTTGGCGGCACGGGCGGCACCGAGGTAATACAGCAATGGCTGGCGCTCGGCCTCGGCAGCCCGGTAGAGATGGCGCTGCGCACTGGCCCAGCGACCTTCAGCCAGATCCAGCTGACCGTGTTCGATCGCCACTTGTACGCGGCGACTGCGGTTGCGCCGCGACCAGGGATTGACTACGCCACCGGACGTCAGCACCAGTTCCACCAAGGCCTTGATGCCCCAGATCAACAGCCACAGCACCGCCACCAGTGCCAGGGTCGCCCACAGGCTCGACTCATAGCGGAAGCTTTTGTAAGCCACCAACACGTAACCGGAATGCTCGGCAATTGCCAGACCAAGGGCCGCCGTCGCAGCGATCACCAGAAACACGATGACATACAGGCGCTTCATGGCGTGGCCTCCTGCGCGGTGGCGGCAGGTTTGGCGAAGGGTTTCACCGAGTCTTCAGCGTTGACGTTACGGCGCTCGAGGTAGGCCTGTACCGCGCTGAGGGTGCCCGCCAGATCCGGGGTGACAACCGTAACCGGTTGCTTGCTCAGCTCCGCCACCTGCTCGAGCATGATTTTGCTCTGCGGATTGTCCGGGTTGAAGTTGCCCTTGAGCACATCCCGCGCTTCAGTCAGCGCCTGGGTATACACCGCAGCCTGGCCGTTGAGCGCCGCCCATTGCGCCTGCTCCAGCGAAAGACTGAGGGCCAGGCGCACCTGGCTCAGACTCTGCCCGGCGAGCAGTGGCCTTACGTTTTTATCGGCGTTGAAATCAATGCGGATGTAGCGCGAGATCTGATCCCACCACTGCGACCAGCGGCTGGCGCCGTCGCCATCGGCGGTCAGGCCCAGCAGCGAATCGCCGCGATCCTTGTATTCGGGCGCCAGCTCGGTGAGCCCGATGACCTGATCGCGCAGTGCGCCCAGCTTCAGGAACAGGCCGGTACGATCGGGCTGCTCGGTACTGCGCAACGCCACCAGGGTTTTCGCCACTTGTTCACGCGCGGCAAACGAACCCGGATCATTTTGTTCCTTCAGGATCTCGTCGGCCCCCTGCACCAGCGCCTGAGCGCTGCTGATGTCCTGCAGGGCCGAAAGACGCAGGCTGGCCAGACGCAACAGATGCTCGGCCTCGGCCAGACGCCAGTCCTTGCGGCTGGCCCCGAGGACGGTTTCCAGACGCTGATTGAGGCGCTGCTGATCACCTTGAAGCTGGGTCACCAGACGCTGGCGCTCGGCGAGCTCGTCAGCGCCCGGCAGTTGTCCGAGACGCTCGGTCAGACGTTGCTCGTTGAGTTTCAGGTTCTGGGCCTGATCATTCAACGCCTGCACCTGACTCAATTGCTCCTGAGTGTTGGCTTGCAGGTGCCGCACCTGCCAGACACCCCAGCCACCCACCGCGACACCGGCGGCGCCCAGCAGCAGCGCGACAATGGCCAATCCGTTGCCTCGGCGCGGTTCGGTGGCCGGTGGCGGTGCATCAACCTGTGCGTCGATCACAGGTTGGACGTCATCTTTAGGCAAGGCTGTTTCGCTCACGTATCCATCCTTTGCATTAGGGAACGGGCACGGGATGCTCCCGTAACGCCGTCAGCAAAGCCGCGGCACTCGCGCCGCGGCAATCCACAACTGTTTGGGCCCCGGCGGCACGTGCCTGCCCGGCGACCCTTGGGCTTGGAACAAACAACGGCAACTGCGCCAGCACCGGCCATGTGTCGCCGGCCAATTGGCGCAGGTGCTCAAAACCCTGTCCACTGCTGACCACCAGCCCGTTCAGGCGTTCCGCCGCAATCCGTCGGGGCAGTTCCTGCGCCGGATAGTCCGGCAGGTCACGGCGATACATTTCCAGATACTCGACACTAGCACCAAGCTCGCGCAGGCGCTCGGCCAGCAGCTCGCGACCGCCCTCTCCGCGCAGGATCAACACCCGTGCGCCGGGCCGTGCAACGGCGTCGAGCAGACGCGGCAATTGCAGCAAGGCTTCACTGTCATCGCCCTCGTCCGGGCAATGCGCATCGAGACCCCGATCCTGAAGAATCTGCGCCGTCGCCGCACCCACGCTGAACCAGGGTATGGCCGGCACGGCATCGATCATCTGCACAGCGATGCGCGCCGCCGGCTTGCTGACCACGATCACCGCGCTGTAGCGCGACAACCCGGCAAACGTCTGGCGCATTGTGTCAGAGACCGGCAGCGGCGCGATTTCCAAAAGCGGCAGGCAACTGCTGAAAATCCCCTGCCCGGCCAGCACCTCGGCCAGCGCCTCGCAATCGTCCGCGGGGCGCGTCAGCAGCAGGCGCCAGGCCGTCACTCGTGACCTGCCTCGCCGTAGACCGCCTTGAGAATGTCGTCGGCACCCTGGCGGAGCAAATCTTCAGCAACTTGCACGCCCAGCGCTGCAGCGTCAGAGCGCGGCGCCCGGGCTTCGGCACTCAGCAGCTTGCCGCCGCTCGGTTCGCCGACCAGGCCACGCAGCCACAATTGCTCGCCTTCAAGCACGGCGTAGCAGGCGATCGGCACCTGGCAGCCGCCATTCAGGTGTTTGTTGAGGGCACGTTCGGCGCTCACACGGTCAGCCGTATCGGCGTGATGCAAAGGCGCGAGCAAGGCGTGGATTTCAGTGTCGGCGCTGCGGCATTCGATACCGACGGCGCCCTGGCCACCGGCCGGCAGGCTGTCGTCGACACTGATTGCGCAGGTGATGCGATCTTCGAAACCGAGGCGAATCAGACCGGCCGCCGCGAGGATGATCGCGTCGTACTCGCCGGCATCGAGCTTGGCCAGACGGGTGTTGACGTTGCCGCGCAGGAAACGGATTTCCAGGTCGGGACGACGGGTCAGCAACTGTGCCTGGCGACGCAGGCTGGAGGTGCCGACGATACTGCCGGCCGGCAACGCGTCGAGGCTGGAACAGGTATTGGAGACAAACGCGTCGCGCGGATCTTCGCGCTCGCAGATGCAGAACAGACCGAGGCCTTCAGGGAAATCCATCGGCACGTCTTTCATCGAATGGACGGCGATGTCGGCTTCGTTTTCCAGCAGCGCGGTTTCCAGCTCCTTGACGAACAGGCCCTTGCCGCCGATTTTCGACAGGGGCGAATCGAGCAGCTTGTCGCCGCGACTGACCATGGGCACCAGCGTCACCAGCAGTCCCGGGTGGGCTGCTTCCAGACGGGCTTTGACGTATTCGGCCTGCCAGAGGGCCAGTGCACTTTTGCGGGTGGCGATGCGGATTTCGCGAGAGGACATGGATCAATCCGTACTGAATAGATACGGCGGATAATAACAGCTCAGCCAAATCCACTTTGACCTGAATCAGAAACGGCGTGGCCTCCCTGGCCGGCAATGCCTGGTGAATGGAAAAACGAGCCGCCCGACGCCAGCGGACTAAAGCCCTTGCATCATCTTGCGCACGCCCGCCACATGCCGGCGGCTGACGATCAGCGCGTCACCGTTCAGGCCCTTGAGGAACAACTGGAAGTGGCCCAGCGGGGTGCGTTGCAGCCGCTCGATGCGGTCGCGGGCGACCAGCGCATTGCGGTGGATCCGCACGAAGCGCTCGCCGAACTCGTCTTCCAGTGCCTTGAGGGGCTCGTCCAGCAGGACTTCACCGGTTTCATGGCGCAGGGTCACGTATTTGTGATCGGCAATGAAATACACCACCTGATCCAGCGGGATCAGCTCGATGCCCTTGCGGGTTCGGGCGCTGATGTGGCTGCGTGGGCCATTGCCGCTTTCCGCGGCGGGACGAGTCAGGGCCGATAGCTGAGCCCGATTCGGACGTTCGGCCCTTTTCAGGGCTTCCTGCAGATGTTCGGTTCGCACGGGTTTCACCACATAGCCCACGGCGCTGGCCTGCAGGGCTTCCACGGCAAATTCATCGGGACCTGCGCAAAACACCACGGCTGGCGGTGTTTCACGTTCGCACAGACGGGCAGCCACCTGCAGGCCGTCGAGGCCCGGCATGCGGATATCAAGGAGCACGATATCCGGCTTGTGGCTGTCGATCAGTGCCAACGCCTCTTCGCCATTGGTGGCGCTGGGCTCCAGGACTGTGTAGCCCTCGAGCTCGCTCACCATTCGGGCGAGGCGCTCGCGGGCCAGTGGTTCGTCATCAACGATCAGGACATTCATATTGCGCTGGATTCCTGCGTGAGTCTCGCACAAGGATAGCGTAGACAAGTGGAGTGACGTCCGTCACCGCGATCCACGCTAAGACTAGCGCGAGCGCCAAAAAGTGCCGTACGTCGGCCGGCAATATTTGCCGGCACCCGGAACGCACCCCTCAAGGCTCGCGCCTGTCTGCGTTTTACGCAGGGTATGCCGATGGTCAAAACACCCACCCCTCTCTTCTTATAGTCGGCTGCCAGACCTTTGCACGATCCACAGTCGCGCCGACCCTTAGTCCTACTGTAGACGCTTGCCGGGCCGATATTGCTCAATCGGAAAATATCCTTGCGCAAATCCCCCGGAACCGGCGGTGACTATGAACGCAGAGATGAGAAAAAAACGTATCGACCAGTGTCAGCGACAGGATTGGCAACCCTGTTATTATCCGCGCCAGCGTTTCACGCCTTCTTTCTTCAAGCCGATACGAGCGAATTCATGAGCACTGACAAGACCAATCAGTCCTGGGGCGGCCGCTTCAGTGAACCCGTCGACGCCTTCGTCGCCCGCTTCACCGCCTCCGTCACTTTCGACCAGCGCCTGTATCGCCACGACATCATGGGCTCGATCGCCCACGCCACCATGCTGGCCAAGGTCGGTGTGCTGACGGATGCCGAGCGCGACAGCATCATCGATGGCCTGAAGACCATCCAGGGCGAAATCGAGGCCGGCCAGTTCGACTGGCGCGTGGACCTCGAAGACGTGCACATGAACATCGAGGCACGCCTGACCGACCGCATCGGCATCACCGGCAAGAAACTGCACACCGGCCGCAGCCGCAACGACCAGGTCGCCACCGACATCCGCCTGTGGCTGCGCGACGAGATCGACCTGATTCTGGCCGAGATCACTCGCCTGCAAAAAGGTCTGCTGGAGCAGGCCGAGCGCGAAGCCGCGAGCATCATGCCGGGCTTCACCCACCTGCAGACCGCGCAACCGGTGACCTTCGGGCACCACATGCTGGCCTGGTTCGAAATGCTCAGCCGCGACTACGAGCGTCTGGTCGACTGCCGCAAGCGCACCAACCGCATGCCGCTGGGCAGCGCCGCGCTGGCCGGCACCACCTACCCGATCGACCGCGAATACACCGCACAGCTGTTGGGCTTCGACGCTGTCGGCGGCAACTCGCTGGACAACGTGTCGGATCGCGACTTCGCCATCGAATTCTGCTCGGCCGCCAGCATCGCGATGATGCACCTGTCGCGCTTCTCCGAAGAGCTGGTGCTGTGGACCAGCGCGCAGTTCCAGTTCATCGATCTGCCGGACCGTTTCTGCACCGGCAGCTCGATCATGCCGCAAAAGAAAAACCCGGACGTGCCGGAACTGGTACGCGGCAAGACCGGTCGTGTGTTTGGCGCCCTGATGGGCCTGCTGACCCTGATGAAGGGCCAGCCGCTGGCCTACAACAAGGACAATCAGGAAGACAAGGAACCGCTGTTCGACGCCGCCGACACTCTGCGCGACTCGCTGCGTGCCTTTGCCGACATGATCCCGGCGATCAAACCGAAACACGCAATCATGCGTGAAGCGGCGCTGCGCGGTTTCTCCACCGCCACTGACCTGGCCGACTATCTGGTTCGCCGTGGCCTGCCGTTCCGTGACTGCCACGAGATCGTTGGCCACGCGGTAAAGTACGGCGTCGACACCGGTAAGGATCTGGCGGAGATGAGCCTGGAAGAACTGCGTCAGTTCAGCGACCAGATCGAGCAGGACGTGTTTGCCGTACTGACCCTGGAAGGCTCGGTGAATGCCCGTGACCATATCGGCGGGACTGCGCCGGCACAGGTCAAGGCAGCCGTTGCTCGCGGTCAGGCATTGATCGCCAGCCGCTAAAGACCAAAGCTTCGCGAGCAAGCCCGCTCCCACATTCGATCTGCTGCGAACACCGAATGGTGTCCAATCGAGATCAAGTGTGGAGCGGGCTTGCTCGCGAAAGCTATCTCGAAAGCACCAAAAAACTTACTTCTTCGCAGCGATCATCGCCAAAAACGCCGGCATCGCCGCGTCCTTGTCCGCGGCAATCTTCTGCACGTGCGAATTCTGCTCAAGTCGCTCCAGCAACGCCTTGGCCTTCGGCATGTCCGCCAGCAGATCCAGACCGAACAGCTTGTGCCCCACCGCAGCCGCCAGCGGCACGCTGTAGAGGAAGTACAGGTCAGCGATGCTCAGGCTGTCGCCCGCCACATAGGGAGCGAACTTGCCATGGCGACCCAACGCGGCGAACCCCAGCAGCAGTTCGGTCCTGGACTTTTCCTTGATCGCTTCAGGCAGCACCGCGCCGAAAAACGCTTCGCCGAAGCAGGCCCGGGCCGGCAGTTCGATGTACAGCTCGATTTCCTTGGCCAGCGCCAGCACCTGGGCACGCTCGAACGCGTCGACCGGGAGCAGCGACACACCCTTGCCAGTACTTTCGAGGAACTCGAGGATGACCGCCGTTTCGTTGATGTAACCCCGCTCCGTGCCCAACACCGGCACCTTGCCGCGAGGACTGATCTTCAAAGACTCTGGAGTCTGGGCCGGATAGAACGTGACCTCTTCGAACGGCAGGCCTTTTTCCAGCAGCGCCAGTTTGACCATGTTGTAGTAGTTGCTGACTGAGAATCCGTAGAGCTTGAACATCACATAGCCTCCAGGCCGTGCGGGGTGGGCAGTGCCTGTTTATAGATCGCCCCGGGGATTCGTGCCAGCAGCATCACGCCGCTGAATGCGGGTAAACTGGCGCCTTTCCTTGAGGAGCCTGCCATGAGCGAGCCGACTGACATCGACAATGATGAAGAAGAGTTCACCGAATCGACGCTGATCGAAGCGATCGAGAACCAGATCGAAAGCGACAACCCGCCAGCGGCCAAGGCAACCTTCAACAAGCTGACCCTGGTCGGCTACGAGCGCGAAGACATTCTGAACCTGATGGCCCATGTGCTGGCCTACGAAATCGACGCTATGCTCGACGATGACCGCGCGTTCGATACCGAGTGGTACGAAACGGCGCTGCGCGCTCTGCCGGAACTGCCACCGGAAAAGCAGTAAACGGCCGCTCCTGTGGGAGCAGACCTGCTCCCACACAATTTGTCACCCATCTCTGCGGCCTTCTCCCGCCCTCTGACTACACTGGAATCCACCCCGGGACAAAAACCCTGGCACGCGTACTGGACAGGCCGCGCCGGCAGGTTCACCTTAGGGGCGCTGTCGTCCAATTCCTAGAAAGTCTGGAGTCCTTATGTCGCTTACCCCTGAGTTGGTTGCCGAACTGGAAGTCCTCGCACTCTTCAACCTGGACAGTTCCCAGGAAGGTCTGAAAATTCATCAGACCGCTGCCCCGAAGCACATTGCCGCTGCACAACGCCTGTTCGAAAAAGAACTGACAGACCAGCCTGATGGCGGTTACCTGACCAGCCTCGGTCGCGATGCCGCACAGAACGTGCAAACCGTACTGACGATTCTCAAAGAGCAACAAACCGCCTGATCCTCCCGACTTTGCCCACGGAAACCCCTGCCACGGGATTTCCGCGGGCCAGCCATGAACGTCGCCCCTCGCCGCGCGATAGAAATCTGACGTCAAAAAAACAAATTCAGCTTAAAACTCCTGCCGCTCAGGCGCTAAACTCCCGGACACCCGAGACCCCTTGCCTCCGAGCCCTGCGCGCCGGTTTGAGCCGACATGACCCTCACCCATGAAATCCGCCCCGACCTGGACGAAGGCATCGACCGCAAGGTTCTCAGCCAGCTGCGTGCACGCTTTCTCAAACTCAATGAAGGCCGCCTGAACCTGGCCCTCGAAGGCCTGTCGACACGCCAGCAAAGCGTGCTGACCCTGTTGCCGCTGTTTTTCCACGTCAATCATCCGCTGTTGCCCGGATATGTCTCGGGCAGCACGCCGGCCGGACTGTCGAATTACGAACCGGACGCCGATGCACTCGCCGAAGCCCAGCGCCTGACGCGTTCGTTTTCCTACAAGCCGCGCCATGGCAGCAATCCGCCACGGCCTATTCATGGTTTGTACCTGATGGGCAGCCTCGGCACCCTGGCCCAGGCCGACCAGAGCGACATGGACGTGTGGGTGTGCCACGCCCCCGACCTGAGCGACAGTGAACTGGCCGAGCTGCGTAAAAAGTGCCAGTTGCTCGAAACCTGGGCCGCCAGCCAGGGCGCGGAGGCGCATTTCTTCCTGATCGACCCGGCACGCTTCGTCAAAGGCGAGCGCGATACCCAGCTCAGCTCCGAAGATTGCGGCACCACTCAGCACTATCTGCTGCTGGACGAGTTCTACCGCACCGCGATCTGGCTGGCCGGGCGTACGCCGATCTGGTGGCTGGT
The DNA here is from genome assembly GCF_051903985.1 of Pseudomonas sp. HLG18. Classification (NCBI taxonomy): domain Bacteria; kingdom Pseudomonadati; phylum Pseudomonadota; class Gammaproteobacteria; order Pseudomonadales; family Pseudomonadaceae; genus Pseudomonas; species Pseudomonas sp. HLG18. Next base: position 4,921,217 of record NZ_CP195831.1, read on the forward strand.
GCCGGTCTACGAAGAACGTGCCTACGACGCGTACACCCACACCCTGATTTCCAAGCGTTTCATCCGCAACGATGAAACCCTCGACCTCGGCCCCCTGGCCCACATTCCGCCGGGCGAGTTCGTGGGCGCCGGGCTGTGGCAACTGTTCAAGGGCATCGAGTCGCCTTACAAGTCGGTGCTCAAGCTGCTGCTGATCGAGGTCTACGCCAGCGAACATCCGCAGGTGCAATGCCTCAGCCTGCGCTTCAAGCAGGCCGTATTCGCCAATCGGCTGGATCTCGACGAGCTGGATCCGTACATGGTGGTTTACCGCCGGATCGAGGAGTACCTCACTGCGCGCAACGAGCCGGAACGGCTGGAGCTGGTGCGTAGGGCGCTGTACCTCAAGATCAACCGCAAGCTCACCGGCAACAGCCGCACCCAGAGCTGGCAGCGCTCATTGCTGGAAAGACTGGCCAGCGAATGGCACTGGGACCAGCGGCAACTGGCACTGCTCGACAGCCGCAGCCAGTGGAAAGTCCGCCAGGTCAGTGCAGAGCGCCGTGCCCTGGTCAACGAGCTGAACTACAGCTACCGCTTCCTGACCCAGTTCGCCCGCACCGAACAGACCGTGAGCCTGATCAACAAGCGCGACCTCAACGTTCTCGGCCGGCGCCTGTACGCCGCATTCGAACGCAAGGCCGACAAGGTCGAGTTCATCAACCCCGGCATCGCCCCTGACCTGGCTGAAGACACCCTGACCCTGGTGCAGTCGCCGAACAAAAAGGAGCCCGGCCAAACCCAATGGGGCCTGTACAACGGCAGTCTCACGGCGCTGGAGTGGGAGCATTTCGCTCCGATCAAGCGCTGCCGGCATCTGTTGGAGCTACTGACCTGGTGTCACCGCAACGGCGTGATCGACAGCAGCACGCGACTGGCCCTGCACCCCGGCACCAGCGACATGAGCGAGTTCGAGCTGTTCAATTTGCTCGGCAGCCTGCAACAGAGCATTGCCCTGCCCCTGACCACGGTTGCAGAAGAACCACTGCTGCGCGCCAGTGTGCCGAGCGAGGTGCTGATGCTGGTGAATGTCGGGGTCGACCCGCTCAAGCATCACCGCGACCTGAACATCCTCATGACCACCGAGCGCACCGATTCCCTGAGTTATGCCGGGGTCCGCGAGAACCTCGTACTGACCCTCGATCAGGTCACGCTCAACAGCTGGAACGAAGTGCTGGTCAACCGCTTCGACGGCCCGCACGCGCTGCTCGACTGTCTGTGCGACTACCTCAACAACCTGCCGCGCGGACCGCAGCAGCCATCGCTGCGGGTACGTTGCTTCTGCCACAACCGCGCGCAATTCATCGCCCGCCGGGTAGAAGAAATCGTCGATACCGCGCAGACCCTGTTGCTCAGCGACTTGAATCACCGCTACCTGATCCAGGTGCAGCAGCACTATCACGTGCTGGAGCTGGTGCCGGGCCAGGTCAACCACGTCGCCCTCGCCACCCTGCCGGCGCTGCTCGATTATCTGGGCGAGGAACAGCCACGCTATAGCCCGCTGCACCTGGACCCGATGGCACTGGAAGACCACGACCTGGCGTTGATCCTGCCGATGGGCCAGCCCGAATGCATACAGGTGTTCTACCGGATCATCGAGCAAACAGCCGAGCTGTACGTACTCGACGAATTCAATGCGCTGTGGCAACAGCACTTGCCCTACCACGACGAGCAAAGCCTGTTGGTGCCGTTGCAGCGGTTCCTGCAATCGATCCAGTTCCGGCGCGAAGCGCTGCTGCCGATGGATGCGAGCCAGACCGCCAGCCTCGAAATCTCGTATTACCAGTTATTGCCATCAGGGCCGGGACGCGCACGACGGGTCGAAATGCGCCCCGCACCGCAGACGCCGGTCAACAAACCGTTCTACGACGTGCAGGCGATCGTCGGCAAAGCCGCGCCCGGCGAAGTGCAGGTCACGCTGTATTGCAATCAACGGGAATTCAGCGAGCTGGAACATGGCGACCAACTGTTCAGCGTGGTCGCCCGGGAAATCGTCGGCCAGCGCCGGGAAACCGAGCGCTACCGCTGCTACATCACCGACCTCGACCTCTCGGGCCTGCTCGGTGACGGGCAGAGTTCCAGCAATCTGTATCTGCGTTACAAGGCCGACCTGGAACGCTCTCTGAACGAGGCGCTCGAGCAGGTCTGAGGCGGGGTTACTCCGGAAAGTCGCCGCCGTTGGCCGGCTGCGATTCGACTTCGAGCAACGTCAGTTTCAGGGTCTTGCCGCCCGGTGCCGGCCAGTCGATGTGCTGGCCGACTTTCAGGCCCAGCAGCGCACTGCCGACCGGAGCGAGGATCGAGATTTTGCCTTCGTCGGCATTGGCGTGCTTCGGGTAGACCAGAGTCAGGTGGTAGTCCTTGCCACTGCCTTCTTCGCGACAGTGCACACGGGAATTCATCGTTACGACGTCGGCGGGCACTTCATCGTGGCCGACCAGGGTATCGGCGCGGTCCAGTTCGGTTTGCAGCGCGATCACGCCCGGCAGCGAGTCATCCAGGCTGTCGATCAGGCGCTCCAGACGTTGCACGTCCAGACGGGTAAGGGTGATGGAAGGTGCGGTCATGATCCGGGCAGACTCCTTTCTTCTGCACACAAAAAAAGCAAAACCCCGCCAAAAAAAGACGGGGTTTTCACCAGGCCTCGATGGGTTGAGGCGTTTCCGGACACTATCACAGCTCAAAAAATATACAAGCTACGTCCCGGACAGTTGCCTGCGTTGCATCGCCTGGGCACAGATAACCCGGCGGCGCTCGTCATCGGCCGAACGCCATTCACGGATGTCTTCGACATGCCGCAGGCAGCCGAGACAGACCTTCTGCTCATCCAGCCGACAGACGCCGGTGCACGGCGAAGGCACTGCCGGGCTGACGTTGCTGTAGAGCGGCTTGGCAGGCCGTGGCGCGGTACTCATCTCAGATTTCGTCGAAATCGAGTTTTTCGCCGGCGCGCTCCCAGACGATGCGCTCCAGCATTTCGCCCAGCAACTCTTCGGTTTTCTCGCAGACCCACTTGCCGGCCTGCTCGTCATAGTCGAAATGGAAACCGCCGGAACGGTCGGCCAGCCACAGCTGACGCAGAGGTTCCTGACGGCTGAAGATCAACTGACTGCCGTTGTCGAACTTGATAGTCAGCACACCGGCCGAGTTCTCCATATCCAGATCCAGGCCACTTTCATCAAAGATGTCCTCCAGCGCTTGCTGGGTGGCATCGACCAGATCATGGAAACGGGCTTCGGACAAACTCATTGCGGCAACCTCAAAAAATGTCTGATCAGGCTCAAGCGCCGCAAGATACGGACGCGGCCAGCCGATTGCAAAGGATAACGACCAAGCGCCCTGCCCGGCGACGAAATATGCACCCGCCTTGCAGGAAAAGTTTCCGCGCCGCAGCCCGAGCCCCGCCGGACGGGAGTTCCGTCGCATAGGCAAGCTGCCGGGTGGCCGGTATACTCCGGCGCAATTAACGCATATTCAAGGATTTCGCCATGAAGCGCCTGATCTCTTCCCTTGCTGCGCTCGTCGCGGTTGCCTGCCTCGTTTCGGCCTGCGGTCAGAAAGGCCCGCTGTACCTGCCCGATGAAGATCAGGACCCGGCCGAGCAAGCCCAGTCTTCGCAAAAGCAGCCTGTCTCCAAGGCACACAAGCACGACGTTTACTAAGGGATCGCCATGGACGCTTTTAACTACCGTGGCGGGGAGCTGTTCGCGGAAGGTGTGGCGCTGTCCGCCATCGCCGATCGCTTCGGCACACCGACCTACGTCTACTCCCGCGCCCACATCGAGGCCCAGTACCTGGCCTATGCCGATGCGCTGGCCGGCATGCCGCACCTGGTGTGCTTCGCGGTCAAGGCCAACTCCAACCTCGGCGTATTGAATGTCCTGGCCCGTATCGGCGCCGGTTTCGACATCGTGTCCCGTGGCGAGCTGGAACGCGTCCTGGCCGCTGGCGGCAGCCCGGACAAGATCGTGTTCTCCGGCGTCGGCAAGACCCGTGACGACATGCGTCGCGCGCTGGAAGTCGGCGTGCATTGCTTCAACGTCGAATCCACCGACGAGCTTGAGCGCCTGCAAGTGGTCGCCGCCGAGCTGGGCGTTCGTGCGCCGGTCTCGCTGCGCGTGAACCCGGACGTCGATGCCGGCACCCACCCGTACATTTCCACCGGTCTCAAAGAGAACAAGTTCGGCATCGCCATCGCCGACGCCGAAGACGTGTACGTGCGTGCCGCGCACCTGCCGAACCTGGAAGTGGTCGGCGTCGACTGCCACATCGGTTCGCAACTGACCACTCTGCCTCCGTTCCTCGATGCCCTCGATCGCCTGCTGGATCTGGTCGATCGCCTCGGCGATTGCGGCATCCACCTGCGCCACATCGATCTCGGTGGCGGTCTGGGTGTGCGTTATCGCGATGAAGAGCCGCCATTGGCCGCCGATTACATCAAGGCCGTGCGCGAGCGTCTGGTCGGTCGTGATCTGGCGCTGGTGTTCGAACCGGGCCGCTTCATCGTCGCCAACGCCGGCGTGCTGCTGACTCAGGTCGAGTACCTCAAGCACACCGAACACAAGGACTTCGCCATCGTCGATGCGGCGATGAACGACCTGATCCGCCCGGCGCTGTACCAGGCCTGGATGGACGTGACCCCGGTCAAGCCCCGCGAGACCGCTGCGCGCACCTATGACGTCGTCGGCCCGATCTGCGAAACCGGCGATTTCCTCGCCAAGGAACGCGAACTGGCGCTGGAAGAAGGCGATCTGCTGGCCGTGCATTCGGCCGGCGCCTATGGTTTCGTAATGAGCTCCAACTACAACACCCGCGGCCGTGCCGCCGAGGTGCTGGTAGATGGCGATCAGGCATTTGAAGTGCGTCGCCGCGAGACCGTGGCCGAGCTGTTTGCCGGCGAAAGCCTGCTGCCGGAGTAACCCCATGCTGCTGCGTTTTACCAAGATGCACGGCCTGGGCAACGACTTCATGGTTCTCGACCTGGTCAGCCAGCACGCGCATATTCAGCCCAAGCACGCAAAAATGTGGGGCGACCGGCACACCGGCATCGGTTTCGACCAGTTGCTGATCGTCGAAGCGCCGAGCAATCCGGATGTGGATTTCCGTTACCGGATCTTCAACTCCGACGGTTCCGAAGTGGAGCAGTGCGGCAACGGTGCGCGCTGCTTCGCCCGCTTCGTGCTCGACAAGCGTCTGACCGCCAAGCGGCAGATCCGCGTCGAGACCAAGGGCGGCATCATCGAACTGGACGTGCGTAACGACGGCCAGATCAGCGTGAACATGGGCGCCCCGCGCCTGGTGCCGGCGGACATTCCGTTCCAGGCACCGGAGCAGGCCTTGAGTTATCAGGTCGATGTCGACGGTAAGCCGGTCGAATTGGCCGCAGTGTCCATGGGCAACCCCCATGCGGTGCTGCGAGTCAGCGATATCAACACTGCACCGGTGCATGAACTGGGGCCGAAAATCGAACACCATCCGCGCTTTCCGGCGCGGGTCAACGTCGGTTTTCTCCAGGTCATCGACCGCCATCGCGCACAATTGCGCGTCTGGGAGCGCGGTGCCGGGGAAACCCAGGCCTGCGGCACCGGTGCCTGCGCTGCTGCTGTAGCTGCGATCAGCCAGGGGTGGATGGATTCGCCACTGCTGATCGACCTGCCGGGCGGGCGCCTGTCCATCGAATGGGCAGGCCCCGGCCAACCGGTGCTGATGACCGGCCCGGCAGTGCGTGTATACGAAGGACAAGTGCGTCTTTGAGTGAGCAGAAGCCATGACCGACAAGCCTCAGGTACCCGCCCGAAAGTCCACTGAAACAGCGCCCGAAAGTCTGGAGGCGGCAGCGGTTGCCGCGTACCTGGAGGCTCATCCGGATTTCTTCATCGAACACGAAGAGCTGCTGCCGTCCCTGCGCATTCCTCATCGTCGCGGCGACACCGTATCGCTGGTCGAGCGCCAGATGTCCATCCTGCGCGACCGCAACATCGAGATGCGCCATCGCCTCTCGCACTTGATGGACGTGGCCCGGGACAACGATCGCCTGTTCGACAAGACCCGTCGCCTGATCCTCGCCCTGATGGACGCTGCCACTCTGGAAGATGTGGTGATCAGCGTCGAAGACAGTCTGCGTCAGGATTTTCAGGTGCCCTTTGTCAGCCTGATCCTGCTCGGCGACAACCCGGCCCCGGTCGGCCGCTGGGTGACCCACGCCGACGCACAAACCGCCATCGGTGGATTGCTCACCGAAGGCAAGAGCGTCAGCGGCAGCCTGCGCGAGCATGAGCTGGACTTCCTGTTCGGCGAGGAGCAGCGCAAGCAGATCGGCTCCACCGCCGTGGTCGCCGTCAGCCATCAGGGCATCCACGGAATCCTGGCCATTGCCAGCCGTGATCCGCAGCACTACAAGAGCTCGGTCGGCACGCTGTTCCTCAGCTACATCGCCGAAGTCATGGGCCGCGTGCTGCCACGGGTCAACAGCTCCCTGCGCTCGGTACGCTGAGCATGGAACGACAACTGGACGCTTACTGCGAACACCTGCGCAGTGAGCGGCAGGTGTCGCCGCACACGCTGTCGGCCTACCGCCGCGACCTCGATAAAGTCCTCGGCTGGTGCAACAAACAGAACATCGGCAGCTGGCAGGCGCTGGACATCCAGCGCCTGCGCAGCCTGATCGCCCGCCTGCATGCACAGGGCCAGTCCTCCCGCAGCCTGGCACGCCTGCTTTCGGCGGTGCGCGGGCTCTATCACTACCTGAATCGCGAAGGCCTTTGCGATCACGACCCGGCTACCGGCCTGGCACCGCCCAAAGGCGAGCGCCGCTTGCCGAAAACCCTCGATACCGACCGAGCGCTGCAACTGCTCGAAGGCGCAGTCGAGGACGACTTTCTGGCCCGGCGCGATCAGGCGATTCTGGAATTGTTCTATTCCTCCGGCCTGCGGCTGTCGGAGCTGACCGGGCTCAACCTCGATCAGCTCGATCTGGCCGACGGCATGGTCCAGGTGCTCGGCAAGGGCAGCAAGACACGCCTGCTGCCCGTCGGCAAAAAGGCTCGGGAAGCGCTGGAGCAATGGCTGCCGCTGCGGGCGCTGACCAACCCGTCGGACGACGCCGTGTTCGTCAGCCAGCAAGGCCGCCGCCTCGGCCCGCGAGCGATTCAGGTGCGGGTCAAACTGGCCGGCGAGCGCGAACTGGGGCAGAACCTGCACCCACACATGTTGCGACATTCCTTCGCCAGCCATTTGCTCGAGTCCTCCCAGGACCTGCGCGCGGTGCAGGAACTGCTCGGCCACTCGGACATCAAGACCACCCAGATCTATACCCACCTGGACTTCCAGCACCTGGCGGCGGTCTATGACAGCGCCCACCCACGGGCCAAACGCATGAAAGGCGACGATTCATGAGCATCCAGTTGATCACCTTCGACCTCGACGACACCCTGTGGGACACCGCCCCGGTGATCGTCAGCGCCGAAGCGGTTTTGCGTGAATGGCTGGGCGAACATGCACCGAATCTGGGCGCGGTGCCGGTGGAGCATCTGTGGTCGATCCGCGAGCGGGTGCTGGCCAGCGAACCGGGGCTCAAGCACCGCATCAGCGCGTTGCGGCGGCGGGTGCTGTTCCATGCGCTGGAAGAAGCCGGGTACGCCCACGGCGAAGCGTCGGATCTGGCGGACAAGAGTTTTGAAGTGTTTCTGCATGCCCGGCATCAGATCGACGTGTTCCCGGAAGTCGAGCCAATCCTGGAAACCCTCGCCAAACACTACGCCCTCGGCGTGGTCACCAACGGCAACGCCGATGTGCGTCGCCTCGGGCTGGCGGACTACTTCAAGTTTGCGCTGTGCGCCGAAGACATCGGCATCGCCAAGCCGGATGCGCGACTGTTCCATGAAGCGTTGCAGCGCGGTGGCGTGAACGCCGAAGCGGCGGTGCATATCGGTGATCACCCGGGGGATGACATCGCCGGGGCTCAGCAGGCCGGTCTGCGAGCGATCTGGTTCAACCCGGCCGGCAAGGTCTGGGAAGCGGAGCGCCTGCCGGATGCCGAGATTCGCAGTCTTAACGATCTGCCCGCGGTGCTCGCCCGCTGGAACAGCCTCGGCTAGTTTCTTTCGCCCATGAAAAAGCCCGCAGCGACGGCGGGCTATTTCAGCAAGCAAGCGACACGCCTCAGATAGGGCGGCTGCCGTACTTGTTGTCCGGCTTCTTGGGCGGATCGGCGACCACGTTGGCCTCCACTTCCTGAACCTTGCCACCGCGCGCAAGGAATTCTTCCATGGCCTTGGCCAGGGCGTCGCGCTCCTTGTTCTTGGCTTCGATGCTCGGCAACTCGTCGACCGACACCGCAGCCTTGGCTTTACCTTTGGCAGCCGGGGCCGGCGTATCGTCACCGCCATCGTCTTCAGCAACGTCTTCCGCTGCTGCTTCCAGACCGTCTTCGGCCTCGTCTTCGTCGCCTACTTCGAGGTCGTCGTTTTCCAGATCATCGTCGCTCATGTTCTACCTCATGACTTGCGAAAAGCAGATTAGTTATAGACCAGCTTTGGCGACTGTCGAAAGTCGCCGGAAAAAAATCGGTAACCATTGGTGACCAACGGCTTATGCCCCTTCACCGTGCAAGGTGGCGAGGACTTTACGGGCACCGCCATGATCACGGTGCTCGCCCAGATAAACGCCTTGCCAGGTACCCAGTGCCAGTCGACCCGCCGTTACCGGCAAACTGATCTGACAGCCCAGCACGCTGGCCTTGAAGTGCGCCGGGAGGTCGTCCAGGCCTTCGTCGTTATGCTCATAGCCGTCTGCTCCTTGTGGGATCAGACGATTGAAAAATCGTTCGAAGTCGCGACGTACCGCCGGATCGGCGTTCTCGTTGATGGTCAACGACGCCGAGGTATGCTGCAGCCACAAATGCAACAGACCGACCCGGCATGCCCTGAGTTCAGGCAGGCCGGCGAGCAACTCGTCCGTCACCAGATGAAAGCCCTGGGGCCGTGCCCGCAGGGTTATCAGAGTCTGTTGCCACATACAGTTCTCCGCACGTTCGGGGCGCATTCTAGCGCGCTCTGGAAAAAAACAAAGGCCCTAATATTCCTTCAATGATGTAAGCCTTTGGCCGCAGAAAAACACTCGTCGTAAACACGACCAAAGCAGTACGAAAAATCCTTTCAGCTGTATCAGGGAAGACAAATTCCAGACAAAAAAATACCCGGCGAGCCGGGCAAGTTTTTTGCGGCGCGTGCTTACAGGTTGTAGCCGCGCTCGTTGTGTTGTGCCAGATCCAGGCCGACCGATTCTTCTTCCTCGGTCACGCGCAGACCCATCACGGCATCCAGCACCTTGAGGATGATGAAGGTGACGATGGCGGTGTAGATCACGGTGAAGCCGACGCCTTTGCACTGAATCCACACTTGTGCGGCGATGTCGGTGACGGTGCCGAAGCCACCCAGCGACGGTGCGGCGAACACACCGGTCAGGATCGCGCCGAGGATACCGCCGATACCGTGCACGCCGAAGGCGTCCAGGGAGTCGTCATAACCGAGTTTGCGTTTCAGGGTGGTGGCGCAGAAGAAGCACACCACGCCTGCCGCCAGACCGATCACCAGTGCGCCCATCGGGCCCACGGTACCAGCGGCCGGAGTGATCGCGACCAGACCGGCAACGACGCCGGATGCGATACCCAGTGCGCTTGGTTTGCCGTGAGTGATCCACTCGGCGAACATCCAGCCCAGTGCGGCAGCGGCGGTCGCGATCTGAGTCACCAGCATCGCCATGCCGGCGGTGCCGTTGGCGGCCGCAGCGGAACCGGCGTTGAAGCCGAACCAGCCAACCCACAGCATCGCCGCGCCCATCAGGGTGTAACCCAGATTGTGTGGCGCCATCGGAGTGGTCGGGAAGCCTTTGCGCTTACCCAATACCAGGCAGGCAATCAGACCGGCCACACCGGCGTTGATGTGCACCACGGTGCCGCCGGCGAAGTCGAGTACGCCCCAGTCCCACATCAGGCCGCCGTTGCCGGACCAGACCATGTGCGCGATCGGTGCATAGACCAGGGTGAACCAGATGCCCATGAAGATCAGCATCGCGGAGAACTTCATCCGCTCGGCGAACGCACCGACGATCAGCGCCGGGGTGATGATCGCGAAGGTCATCTGGAAGGTGATGAACACCGCCTCAGGGAACAACGCCGCAGGGCCGGTCAGGCTCGAAGGTGTGACACCGGCGAGGAACGCCTTGCCCATGCCGCCGAAGAACGAGTTGAAGTTGACGACGCCCTGCTCCATGCCGGTGGTGTCGAACGCAATGCTGTAGCCATAAATGACCCACAGGATGCTGATCAGACCGGTAATGGCGAAGCACTGCATCATCACGGAAAGAATGTTTTTCGACCGAACCATGCCGCCGTAGAACAGCGCGAGGCCGGGAATGGTCATGAACAGCACGAGGGCTGTGGAGGTGAGCATCCAGGCGGTGTCGCCGGAGTTCAGGACTGGAGCTGCCACTTCGTCTGCCGCCATGGCCAGGCCGGGCATTACGATAGACAACAGGGCTCCTAGCCCTGCGAATTTACGCAGAGTCATATTGTTTTCTCCTGGGGCGTTGGGTTTGTGGCGGCGTTTAGATTGCGTCGGTATCGGTTTCGCCGGTACGGATGCGGATCGCCTGTTCCAGATTGACCACGAAGATCTTGCCGTCACCGATCTTGCCGGTGTTGGCAGCCTTGGTTATCGCCTCGATAACCCGATCCAGATCCTTGTCGTCGATGGCAACGTCGATTTTCACCTTGGGCAGAAAATCGACCACATACTCCGCGCCGCGATACAGCTCGGTGTGACCCTTCTGCCGACCGAAGCCTTTGACTTCAGTAACGGTAATGCCCTGCACGCCGATTTCGGACAGCGACTCGCGCACGTCGTCCAACTTGAACGGCTTGATGATGGCAGTGACTAGCTTCATGAAACTCTCTCCCGAATTGGTGGACTTGCCCCAGGAAAACAAACCCGACTCAAGTCTAAGCGCAGTGCCTGGCTTTGTAACGCTTCGTTGTCGACGCCAGCTAACCGCTCCAGACGAAACTCCCCGCTCCGTCTGCCGCACTGCATTCGTCACAGCGACTGCATCAGTGCATGGGTCGAAGGTGACTAAGCAGAAAGCTTGCCATCTCGCCAAAAACCACTGATTTCAATCCCTTGGCCGCTGTCGCAGATGCCATCACCCAAATGGCACGCGGGATACGCACAACAACGGTGCGCGGCCGTGCATCCCATTGCGCGAAAAGCGTGCATCCATGCCTGCGCCAATGACTATAGACACTGCGTGATACACTGCCGGCCATTGTTTCCAGGACATATCCCATGCTCGCGCCCAAAGACTTCCTCGACGCCCTGAGCGGCACCGCCTCCCGCCTGTTCAGCGGCGACACGCCCTTGCCAAAAGCCGAAATCGAAAGCCAGTTCAAGATGCTGCTGCAAAGTGCCTTCAGCAAACTGGACCTGGTGAGCCGCGAAGAGTTTGACAGTCAGATGGTGGTGCTGGCGCGCACTCGCGCCCGGCTCGAGAGCCTTGAGGCGAAGGTGGCGGAAATGGAGGCGAAGCTGACGCCGCCGGCTGAGTAACACCTCGTTTCTTTGTGAATGCCGCCCCTTGTGGGAGCGGGCTTGCTCGCGAATGAAGGTCGGAACGACCTTCCCGCCATTCAGGATTCGCTATCAACTCTCGGCAGAATCCTACAGCTTGCAACCCCGCCGTCCGATTGCGTCGTGAAGCCCTGATTCCTAAGCTCACCCAATGCTGAATGTTCAGCACTGGGTTTGGCGACCCGGAAGGCTTAAGGCGCATGACAAACATGATGGCGGCTATGTTTACCGCCACATCGAGTCATGGCGGTTGTGCGTGGGAGACCTTCGGGTCTGCCGGGTTCCTTTTGCTCCGGTTCGCCAACCTGCGTACGACTGCCACCCAATTGTTTGGCGACAATTGAGGGCAGCCCTAAAGCAAAAGGAGCTGTTCAATGAATAACGAAGAGACGTATCTCACTCCTCAGGTTTTCACCCGCCACAAACTCCCCCTCCACGCCCTGCTCATCCAGAACCAACCCTGGTTCTCCGCCCGCGACCTGGGCCGTCTGCTGCACATTTACCTCAACGAACGCATGCTGCGAAAACTCGACCCCGACCAATACCAAACCCGCAAAACCCTGATCCACAACCAGATCGAAAACACCCTCCTGATCAGCGAATCCGGCATCTACGCCCTCCTCGTCTATCACTACTGCCCCGAATACCGTGCCCTGCGCGAATGGCTCACCCATCAGGTCATCCCCACCCTGCGCGACGCCCAGCACCCCACCACAAGCGAACGCCCACAGCTAAGCCTTCTGAATTGGCCCGAGATGTCGTTGAGTTTGCTGCACTGGAATAACCAGCCGTGGATTCGGTTGCAGGATGTGCCGTTGATGGTGGTAGAACGGGAAAAGCTAAAGCGCCCAGAACCGGGCACTTGGTGGAAGAGGGCTTCGCGGATGCTGCAATCGCTATAGGCCCGCATCCCGGATGCTGGGCCCTGCGTAAATCGCAAGTCGACTGAAGACTCATCCAGAACTCAGGCGGGGTGTTGAGGTGGATGGCCAGCCTGATTGCCAGATCGGCGCAGATCCTGGAGCTGGCATTTCACAAGCTTCTCGATCTCGATTTCAGGCCAGTTCGTGGGCATGGCCAAGTCCATGACAGGCATGCCCAACGGCTCCATGAACTCCTTATTCAGAACCTCGCCGGGATGAATCGAGCGCATACCATTGCGGTTCATTTTTCGCCTCCAGAGGCTGCATTGAGTGGTCAAACTGGAGCATCCGATTTTGCAATACAAGACCGTCGAGTCGCTTTCACTAGCGTCCTACAACTATTAGGGCATGCCCCTACAAAAATCGGCGTCTACGCCTGGTTATGCAGTCCTTACACCTGTCATTACATTGGCAAACGAAAATTCACCCATCAGGATGGAGGTCTCTGTGAAGGATAAAAAGAGGAAGACAAAGCTACTTCTGATTGTTGAACTACACCTTGAAGCACTCCGACTGGCTGGAAATATGTCAGCCAATCAACGGAGGTTTATTGAAGTCGCCCTTACGTGCGGACCTGAGCTTGAGCCAAGCGGTCTGTTGGCAGGCAGAAGATACTGAATCAGAAAAAGAAAAAGGCGTCCGACAGGACGCCTTTTTTGTATTTGGAGGAGTAGTCGCAGCGATTCTTTAGCTCCTGGCTTTACGGCCTTGGGTTCAGAATCCGACGGGCTGGCCCGTCGTCACTACTTCAGAGAAACCAGCTTCTCTACTGCCAAAAATGCGGGGGAGCCTTGCTGGTGCCCAGTCCCGACAGATGCGCAATTGCAGTCCTCGAGCGCGAGAATCCTTTAATACTTCTCGAGAGTCAACGCTTCAGCGTGAGTGCATAGGCCCGCACAACCGCTTTCTGATACGTCTTGTAAACCTCTACTCAAACGCTAGAACCCCGCTCAACTACCCTTCAAAAACCCGCAGGAAGCGGCCCCTCGATTCAACTCAAGGAACGACCATGTCCCTCGCCATCGTCCACAGCCGCGCCCAGATTGGCGTGGATGCTCCCGCCGTCACCGTCGAAGTTCACCTGGCCAACGGCTTGCCCTCGCTGACCATGGTCGGCTTGCCCGAAGCGGCGGTGAAAGAGAGCAAGGACCGGGTGCGCAGTGCGATCATCAATTCCGGGCTGCAGTTTCCGGCGCGGCGGATCACCTTGAATCTGGCGCCGGCGGATCTGCCCAAGGATGGCGGCCGGTTCGATCTGGCGATTGCGCTGGGGATTCTGTCGGCGAGTGTGCAGGTGCCGACGTTGACGCTCGATGACGTGGAATGTCTGGGTGAGTTGGCGCTATCCGGCGCAGTGCGGGCGGTACGCGGGGTGTTGCCGGCGGCGCTGGCGGCGCGCAAGGCCGGGCGGACGCTGGTGGTGCCACGGGCGAATGCCGAGGAAGCGTGTCTGGCGTCAGGATTGAGGGTGATCGCAGTGGATCATCTGCTCGAGGCCGTGGCGCATTTCAACGGGCATACGCCAGTCGAGCCTTATGTCTCGGATGGGCTGATCCATGCCGCCAAACCCTATCCCGACCTGAATGAAGTCCAGGGCCAACTGGCCGCGAAACGAGCGCTGCTGATTGCCGCGGCCGGCGCGCACAACCTGCTGTTCAGCGGGCCACCGGGGACGGGTAAAACGTTGCTGGCCAGTCGATTGCCGGGGTTGCTGCCACCGCTGGCCGAGAGTGAGGCGCTGGAAGTGGCGGCGATTCAATCCGTCGCCAGCGGCGTCCCCCTGACTCACTGGCCACAGCGCCCGTTCCGCCAACCGCATCACTCGGCCTCCGGGCCGGCGCTGGTCGGCGGCAGCTCAAAACCGCAACCCGGCGAAATCACACTCGCCCACCACGGCGTGCTGTTCCTCGACGAACTGCCGGAGTTTGATCGCAAGGTGCTGGAGGTGCTGCGCGAACCGCTGGAATCCGGCTGCATCGTGATCGCAAGGGCCAAGGAACGGGTGCGGTTTCCCGCGAGATTCCAGTTGGTGGCGGCGATGAATCCCTGCCCCTGTGGATATCTTGGCGAGCCGAGCGGCAAATGCTCGTGCACACCGGACATGGTGCAGCGCTATCGCAACAAACTGTCGGGGCCGTTGCTGGACCGGATCGATTTGCACCTGACGGTGGCGCGGGAGGCCACAGCGTTGAACCCTGCGGTGAAACCGGGAGAGGACAGTGCCAGTGCGGCGGCGTTGGTCGCCGAAGCCCGCGAGCGCCAGCAAAAGCGCCAGGGCTGCGCCAATGCGTTTCTCGATTTGCCAGGGCTGAAGAAGCACTGCAAGTTATCCACAGCCGATGAAACCTGGCTGGAGACCGCGTGCGAAAGATTGACCTTGTCTCTGCGCTCGGCGCACCGGCTGCTCAAGGTCGCGCGGACGCTGGCGGATCTGGAAAAGTGCGCGGATATCAGTCGCGAGCATCTGGCCGAAGCGTTGCAGTATCGGCCGGCGACTCAGTAAGTGCCGAGATTGTGGCGAGCTCAAACGCGAGCAGGCTCGCTCTCACAGGTTCAACGCGAATCCTGTGGGAGCGAGCCTGCTCGCGATAGCTATTTCAAAAACACTTCAACGGAAGCGGTCGACCTCTTGGCGCAGGTCGGCTGCCAGGCCTTCCAGCTCCTTGGCGGTGATCGCCAGGTTCGACACCACTTCGCGCTGTTCGCTGTTGGCCATCGCAATGCTCTGCAGATTGCTGCTCAACAACGTCGCGGTGCTGCTCTGTTCCTGGGTCGCCGTGGTGATTGCCGCAAACTGCTGCCCGGCCGAACGGCTCTGCTCATCGATCCGCGCCAGCGCCGACGCCACGTTGGCGTTACGCGACAGGCCTTCCTGCATCAGCAGGTTGCCCTGCTCCATGGTGCTGATGGCGTTGCCGGTTTCCTGCTGAATGCTGTGAATCATGCTGGAAATTTCATCCGTCGCCTGACGGGTACGCGAAGCCAGGCTGCGCACCTCGTCGGCCACCACAGCAAAGCCGCGACCTTGCTCGCCAGCACGGGCCGCCTCGATGGCAGCGTTGAGTGCCAGCAGGTTGGTCTGTTCGGCAATCGAGGTGATCACGCTGACGATGCCGCCGATTTCCTGGGAGCGCTGACCCAGGGTGTTGATCACGGTCGCCGTGGTGTTCAGCGCGCCGGCAATCTGCTCCAGCGAGGACGACGCTTCTTCCATCGAGCTGCGACCGATCTGGGTCTGCTGGGCATTTTCCTGGGCCAGACGCTGGGTGTTGCCCATGTTGTCGGCAATGTTCAGCGAGGTGGCGGAGAACTCTTCCACCGCGCCGGCCATGCTGGTGATTTCGCCCGACTGCTGCTCCATGCCTTCGTAAGCGCCACCGGACAAACCGGACAGCGCCTGGGCACGGCTGTTGACCTCTTCCGAGGCGCGGCGGATGTGCTCGACCATGGTCGACAGCGCCTGGCTCATCTGATTGAAGGCGCGGGCCAGTTGGCCGATTTCATCGTTGCTCGACACGTTCAGACGCACGCTCAGATCACCGGCACCCAAGGCTTCAGCCTGACGCACCAGATCGCCCAGCGGCGCCAGTTTGCTACGCAACAACCAGACTACGGAGCCGACCGCCAGCAGCATCGCCAGCAGGCTGCCGATGGCCAACTGAGTGCCGACGCTCCAGGTCACCGCGCGGATCTCGGCTTTCGGCATGCTCGCCACCACCGACCACGGGCCGCCTTCGAACGGCACGGCGATGCTGTAGAAGTCTTCGGACTTGTCGCTCCAGAACCGGCCTTTACCCGGTGCTTTCGCCAGACCGTTGATCACCGGGACCGCTTGATCCAGCGCCTGTACGCCGGCCGGCGCCACCAGCCACTGGTTCTTTTCGTCCAGCAGCGCCAGCGAGCCGGTCTGGCCGATGCGGAAGCGCTTGAGGTTGTCGAACTGGGCGTTCTGCGCGTCGGTGTAATCGAAACCGACGAACAACACCGCGATCACCTTGCCGCTGCTGTCGCGCACCGGGGTGTACTGAGTCATGTAGGAACGATCAAACAGCAGCGCACGACCGACGTAGCCCTGCCCCGCCATCAACTTTGCGTAGGCCGGGTGAGCGTGATCAAGCAAGGTGCCGATGGCGCGGCTGCCGTCCTGCTTGGTCAGCGAGGTGCTGACCCGCACGAAGTCTTCGCCGCTGCGCACAAACAGCGTGGCAACGCCCGCCGTCATCTGCTTGAACTCGTCGACTTCCTTGAAGTTGTTGTTCAACACTTCGCTGCCCAGGTGCAGGCCCGGGGTCTGGGTGCCCGCCACGCTGACCGGCTCGTCCGGGTGAATGCTCAGGCCCGCGCTGAAGCGCTTCTCGAACAGCCCGCTGAGGCGCTGGGTGCTTTCACGCAGCGTGCCGTGGAAGGTACTCAACTGGTCGGCGAGCAGGCGGGCTTCGCTGGCCAGGTGTTCTTCACGGGTGGCGAGGTTGGCGGTATCCAGCGAACGCAGGGCGAACACCGTACTGCCGCTGATGACTATCGCCAGTATCACGGCGAGCGCGAGGCCCAGCTGCGAGGCGATCCGAGCGCGAGGTTGAGACATGGACAGCTCCTGGCCGAGTCTGCGGATCCTCCCTGATCGCGGCTCGGAAAATTCTAATAATGGGGGTGATGCGTGGAACCGGCACGACGGTTCCACTTGGACATATTCGGCGGTAAACGCGAATACTTGAGCGCACAGCAGGGGTATGGCCCCGGGCCTGCATTGTGGCGGCTCGAACGTTTCAGCTCAAGCGCGCGACCTGCGGCAGCACCATGGCGTGGACTTCGCCTTGCAGGAAGTCGCTGAGTCGGCGCAAACGTTCACCTCCCGGACGGGTCTTTGGCCACACCAGGTAATAATTCAGTCCGCTGGCAACCGCCGTTGGCCACGGCAGACTCAGGCGCCCTTGCGCGACATCCTCGGCCACCATCAGCAGATCGCCCATGGAAACCCCATAGCCACGGGCGGCCGCAATCATCCCGAGTTCCAGGGTATCGAACACCTGCCCGCCCTTGAGCGACACCTGATCGGACAGACCCATGTGCTCCAGCCAGCTGCGCCAGTCGCGACGATCCGGGGTCGGGTGCAGCAATTCGGTGGCGGCCAGTCGCGCCACATCCCAGGGCTGGTCATTAAGCAGGTTGGGCGCCCCGACCGGGATCAGTTCTTCCGGGAACAACAAACTGGCCTCCCAGTCCGGCGGAAAATGCCCGTCGCTCAACAGCACCGCGCAATCGAAAGGCTCGTTGTTGAAGTCCACCGAGTCCACGTCCATCCAGGCACTGGTCAGCTGCACCTCGTTACCCGGCTGCAAATGGCGGAAGCGACTGAGCCGCGCCAGCAGCCAGCGCATGGTCAGGGTCGATGGGGCTTTCATGCGCAGGATGTCGTCTTCGGCACGCAACGTATTGCAGGCTCGCTCAAGCGCCGCAAAACCTTCACGGATGCCGGGCAACAGCAGGCGCGCCGATTCGGTCAGTTGCAGATTGCGTCCGCTGCGATGGAACAGCCGGCAAGCGAAGTGCTCTTCGAGCGTGCGGATATGCCGGCTGACCGCACTCTGCGTAATCGAAAGCTCTTCGGCTGCGCGGGTGAACGAGCTGTGGCGTGCCGCCGCTTCGAATGCACGCAGGGCATACAAGGGTGGAAGACGACGGGACATGCACAGCACTCCAATGGCGGGATTGCGCCAACTTAGCAGAATCGCGGCAGGATGAGTTTTAATCATGCCACCCATCCTTTTTATCCCTTTGTGCAACCTGCGCCAAACCCTGAGAATCGACGGTCTCTTGCTCCCTCTTTTATAAGGATGTGAACACCATGCAGCGTCCTGTGCATAACGAACTCTGGGCCATCCTGCGGCTGGCGGGGCCGTTGATCGCCTCGCAGTTGGCGCACATGCTGATGGTGCTGACCGACACCCTGATGATGGCGCGCCTCAGTCCCGAAGCACTGGCCGGCGGCGGTCTGGGAGCGGCGAGCTATTCATTCGTGTCGATCTTCTGCATTGGTGTGATCGCGGCGGTCGGCACCCTGGTGGCAATCCGTCAGGGCGCCGGCGACATTCTCGGCGCCGCCAAGCTGACCCAGGCCGGACTGTGGCTGGCGTGGCTGATGGCGCTGGGCGCCGGGCTGCTGCTGTGGAATCTGAAACCGGTGCTGTTGCTGTTCGGCCAGACCGAGACCAACGTCAACGCCGCCGGGCAATTTCTGATCGCACTGCCGTTCGCCCTGCCCGGCTATCTGAGCTTCATGGCCCTGCGCGGTTTCACCAGTGCCATCGGCCGGGCAACGCCGGTGATGGTCATCAGTCTCGCCGGCACCGTGGCCAATTTCCTGCTCAATTACGCGTTGATCACCGGCATGTTCGGCCTGCCGAAACTGGGGCTGACGGGGATCGGACTGGTTACGGCGATTGTTGCCAACTGCATGGCGCTGGGGTTGGCGTGGCATATCCGTCGGCATCCGGCCTATGACGCTTACCCGCTGCGCCAGGGCCTGTCGCGGCCGAACCGGCAGTACCTGAAAGAACTCTGGCGCCTGGGCCTGCCGATTGGCGGCACCTACGCGGTGGAAGTCGGCCTGTTCGCCTTCGCGGCCCTGTGCATGGGCACCATGGGCAGCACCCAACTGGCGGCGCACCAGATTGCCCTGCAAATCGTTTCGGTAGCGTTCATGGTGCCGGCGGGCATGTCCTACGCGATCACCATGCGCGTCGGCCAGCACTACGGCGCCGGACAACTGGGCGATGCGCGGATGTCGGGCCGGGTCGGCATCGTCTTTGGTGCAGTGGTGATGCTGGGGTTCGCGATGGTGTTCTGGTTGCTGCCGAATCAGTTGGTCGGCTTGTTCCTCGACCATAACGACCCGGCGTTTGCCGAGGTGATTCGTCTGGCCGTCAGCCTGCTCGCCGTGGCAGCGTGGTTCGAGCTGTTCGACGGCACCCAGACGATTGCCATGGGCTGCATCCGCGGACTCAAGGATGCCAAGACCACTTTCCTGGTCGGCCTCGGTTGCTACTGGCTGATCGGCGCGCCGGCAGCATGGCTGATGGCGTTCCACTTGCACTGGGGACCGACCGGCGTCTGGTGGGGTCTGGCGCTGGGGCTGGCGTGTGCGGCGATCAGCCTGACGCTGGCGTTCGAATGGAAGATGAAGCGGATGATTCGACTGGAACCGCAATCTCAAGGCTTCAAAATCGCTCAGCCCGAGTGAGTTTCCCTGCGGGAGCACGCTCGCTCCCACAGGGATTTGAGGCTAAACCACGATCCCCAGCGGAGGCTGGCTGGCGTCAGCAATCAGATAGTCAACCAGCTCCGCCAGTGGCAACGGCTTGCTGATCAGGTAACCCTGCACCTGATCGCAGCCGAATCCGCGCAACAGATCCAGTTGCTCCCGGGTTTCCACCCCTTCGGCCACCACCTCCAGGTGCAGGTTGTGGGCAAGGTTGATCATCGCGTGCACCAGTTTGCGGTTCTCTTCGCGCTGCTCCATGCCGCCCACGAAGCTCTTGTCGATCTTCAGCAAGGTGATCGGCAGGCTGTTGAGGTGCACGAACGACGAGAACCCGGTGCCGAAATCATCCAGCGAGAACCGCACACCGAGGCGACCGAGGGCGTCCATGGTTTGCTTGACCAGATCGCTGCGACGCATCACGGCGGTTTCGGTGAGTTCGAATTCCAGCCATTGCGCCTCAACCCCGCGCTCCGCAATCAAACGGCTGAGGGTCGGCAGCAACTGGCTGTCCTGGAACTGGCGGAACGACAGGTTGATCGCCATGTGCAGCGCCGGCAATCCGCGTTCGCGCAAGGCCTGCATGTCGCGCAGGGCCCGGGAAATGACCCAGTAACCCAGCGGCACGATCAGACCGCTCTGCTCGGCCAGCGGCACGAATTCGCTCGGCGGCAGCAGACCGCGTTCACTGTGACGCCAGCGCACCAACGCCTCGAGGCCGACGATCTGGCCGTCCTGCAGGTTCAGGCGCGGCTGGTAATGCAGCTCCAGTTCGTCGCGGCGCAGCGCCCGGCGCAACTCACTTTCGAGGTCGGCAATGCTCCGGGCGTTGCGGTTGATCCGTTCGTTGAAGATGTGAAAGGTGCAGCCTTGAGTGCTCTTGGCCTGCTGCATGGCAATGTGCGCGTGCCACATCAATGGATCGGCCCCCCCCTGCGCACGGGCATGAGCGATGCCCAGACTGGAACCGATCAACAGGCTTTCACCGTCGATCCAGTAAGGCTCGGCCAAGGCTTCGGTAATACGCTCAGCCATCCATTCGGCCCGTTGCGGGGCGCGACGGGTGTCGATCAGCAGGGCGAATTCATCGCTGCCCAGACGCGCCAGTTGATCGCCGGCCTCCAGCTGACTTTTCAGCCGGGCGACCACTTGCAGGATCAAGCGGTCGCCGGCCTGGTGGCCGAGGGCATCGTTGGCGTAGCGGAAGTTATCGAGATCGAGATGGCCGAGGGCCAGGCCACGGCCGTCATTTTCGGCAAGGCGCGCCGCCAGCAAGGTCTGAAAGCCCTGGCGGTTGGCGATACCGGTCAGCGGATCCTGCTCCGCCAGACGTTGCAAGGTGTTTTCCAGCACGCCGCGTTCGCGCACATGGCGCAGGCAACGCCGCAGCATGCCGGCATCGAGGGCATCGAACACCAACCAGTCGCTGACGCCGTCGGGCGCGGTCGCCGGTTCGTGCTCCAGCAGCAACACCGTCGGCAGGTTGCACCGGCCGGGCGCCGGCTGCAACGCGGGAACAGTCAACAGCACCGCATGGCGGTTGTCTTCGAACAGAGTGCTGACCGACTCCCAGCTTGGCGCGCTGATCAGCACCGCTGCGCTCCCCATCGGAGCCAGACACTCGCGCAATAACGCTGTCCACGCTGGCTCTTCGGCCAGTAGCAGCAAACGCAAGGGTTCGACAGGCGTAGACAAGCTGACTCCCTAGACTCTGCAATGATGTGGGCGGCGGGCATTATGCCGTTGCGAAGAACAATGACCAATGACAACGGTTATCAAAACGTTATTTTGTGTCACGAATGAGTACATTAGCCGCAAAATCACCGCGCATCCTGCGTGAAAGTAACAAAACCGGCAAATTTGAATCGCGTGGTACGTCACAAGTCGGAGAGAGCAGCACAAATCGCTGAGCCTGTTAAAATGCCGGCCCATTTCGTCAACGACTCCCGAATTTTCGTATGTCCCGACTCAATCCCCGGCAGCAAGAAGCCGTGAACTACGTCGGCGGCCCTCTATTGGTGCTCGCCGGTGCCGGCTCCGGCAAGACCAGCGTGATCACCCGCAAGATCGCGCACCTGATCCAGAACTGCGGCATTCGCGCCCAGTACATCGTCGCCATGACCTTCACCAACAAGGCCGCGCGGGAGATGAAGGAACGGGTCGGCACCCTGCTGCGTCCAGGTGAAGGTCGCGGCCTGACCGTTTGCACCTTCCACAACCTGGGCCTGAACATCATCCGCAAGGAACATGAACGACTGGGCTACAAACCCGGTTTCTCGATCTTCGACGAAACCGACGTCAAGTCGCTGATGACCGACATCATGCAGAAGGAATACGCAGGCGACGACGGCGTCGACGAGATCAAGAACATGATCGGCGCCTGGAAAAACGACCTGATCCTGCCAGCCCAGGCCCTGGAAAACGCCCGCAACCCCAAGGAACAGACCGCCGCCATCGTCTACACCCACTACCAACGCACGCTCAAGGCGTTCAACGCGGTGGACTTCGACGACCTGATCCTGCTGCCGGTGAAGCTCTTCGAAGAGCACGCCGACATCCTCGAAAAGTGGCAGAACAAGGTGCGTTACCTGCTGGTCGACGAATACCAGGACACCAACGCCAGCCAGTACCTGCTGGTGAAAATGCTCATTGGCAAGCGCAACCAGTTCACCGTGGTAGGCGACGACGACCAGTCGATCTACGCCTGGCGCGGCGCGCGGCCGGAAAACCTGATGCTGCTCAAGGACGATTATCCGTCCCTGAAAGTGGTGATGCTGGAGCAGAACTACCGCTCCACCAGCCGCATCCTGCGCTGTGCCAACGTGCTGATCTCGAACAACCCGCACGAATTCGAAAAGCAGCTGTGGAGTGAGATGGGCCACGGCGACGAGATCCGAGTGATCCGCTGCCGCAACGAGGACGCCGAAGCCGAGCGCGTGGCCATGGAAATCCTCAGCCTGCACTTGCGCACCGACCGCCCGTACAGCGATTTCGCGATCCTCTATCGCGGTAACTATCAGGCCAAGCTGATCGAGCTGAAACTGCAGCACCACCAGGTGCCGTACCGTTTGAGCGGCGGCAACAGCTTCTTCGGCCGCCAGGAAGTGAAAGACCTGATGGCCTACTTCCGCCTGATCGTGAACCCGGACGACGACAACGCCTTCCTGCGGGTGATCAACGTACCGCGCCGGGAAATCGGCTCGACGACCCTGGAAAAACTCGGCAACTACGCCACCGAACGCAAGATTTCGATGTACGCCGCCACCGACGAACTCGGCCTGGGCGAGCATCTGGACAGCCGCTTCACCGATCGTCTGTCGCGCTTCAAGCGCTTCATGGACAAGGTGCGCGAGCAATGCGCCGGCGAAGACCCGATCTCGGCCCTGCGCAGCATGGTCATGGACATCGACTACGAGAACTGGCTGCGCACCAACAGTTCCAGCGACAAGGCCGCGGACTACCGGATGAGCAACGTCTGGTTCCTGATCGAAGCCTTGAAGAACACTCTGGAAAAAGACGAAGACGGCGAAATGACCGTCGAGGACGCCATCGGCAAACTGGTCCTGCGTGACATGCTGGAACGTCAGCAGGAAGAAGAGGACGGCGCCGAAGGCGTGCAGATGATGACCTTGCATGCGTCCAAAGGTCTGGAATTCCCCTACGTGTTCATCATGGGCATGGAAGAGGAAATCCTCCCGCACCGCTCCAGCATCGAAGCCGACACCATCGAAGAAGAACGCCGCCTGGCCTACGTGGGCATTACCCGTGCGCGCCAGACCCTCGCGTTCACCTTCGCCGCCAAGCGCAAACAGTACGGCGAGATCATCGACTGCGCGCCCAGCCGCTTCCTCGATGAGCTGCCGCCGGACGACCTGGCCTGGGAAGGCAACGACGACACACCGACCGAAGTCAAAGCCGTGCGGGGCAACAGCGCACTGGCTGATATACGCGCGATGTTAAAGCGCTAGAATTGACCACTTTTTTACTAGACCTTCGGCGCACAAAGCGCCAACAGAGGACAGCTTCATGGAAGCATTGCACCAGAAAATCCGCGAACAAGGCATTGTGCTTTCCGACCAGGTCCTGAAGGTCGACGCCTTCCTGAACCACCAGATCGACCCGGCCCTGATGAAGCTGATCGGCGACGAATTCGCCTCGCTGTTCAAGGATTCCGGCATCACCAAGATCGTCACCATCGAAGCGTCGGGCATCGCCCCGGCGATCATGACCGGTCTGAACCTCGGCGTCCCGGTGATCTTCGCCCGCAAGCAACAGTCCCTGACCCTGACTGAAAACCTGCTGTCGGCGACCGTTTACTCGTTCACCAAGAAGACCGAAAGCACCGTCGCCATCTCCCCGCGTCACCTGACCAGCAGCGACCGCGTGCTGATCATCGACGACTTCCTGGCCAACGGTAAGGCGTCCCAGGCGCTGATTTCGATCATCAAGCAGGCCGGCGCCACCGTCGCGGGCCTGGGCATCGTGATCGAGAAGTCGTTTCAGGGCGGCCGTGCGGAGCTTGATTCGCAGGGTTACCGCGTCGAGTCGCTGGCTCGCGTGAAATCGCTGAAGGATGGCGTGGTTACTTTCATCGAATAACCCGGCTTCATCGCATTATCCCTGTGGGAGCGGGCTTGCTCCCACAGTTGGTTTTACGGTGAATACAATTGCGCGGTGGCCTTCAGGCCACTGAGCAACAACCGTTGAAACAGGTCTTCCTTCAGGCCTTCCGGATGGGTGAGCTGCATGCGCGCCAGATGCTCCGGATACAGCGAAGCCTCAGGCGCGTCCAGCGCTGCCTTGCCCAGTTCCAGAATCTCGGTCAGCTTGAACTTGCTCTTGAGCCAGTTCAGCGCCCGCAACAGATCCTTCTCGACCTCAGTGAAATCGCAGCCCAGCGGATACTCCGGAAACAGGTTCGGATGCCGTGCGGCAATCGCCTGCAAGCGTTGCGGCGTGTTGTCGGTAAAGCGCGGATCGAGTCGAAAATCCTTCGGCAGCTTGCCGACCTTCTGCGCCTGTTCGATCAGGCCCTGCTGGAAGCGTGAGTCGCTGATATTGAGCAACGCCTCGATCACCACTGCATCGGACTTGCCGCGCAGATCGGCGATGCCGTACTCGGTCACCACGATGTCGCGCAGGTGCCGTGGAATCGTGCAGTGGCCGTACTCCCAGACAATGTTCGAACTGACGTCACCGCCGGATTCGCGCCAGCTGCGCAGCAGCAGGATCGACCGCGCATCGTGCAACGCATGGCCCTGGGCGACGAAGTTGTACTGCCCGCCGACGCCGCTGAGCACCCGACCATCCTGTAGCTGATCGGACACCCCTGCCCCGAGCAGGGTCATGGTGAATGCGGTGTTGATGAATCGAGCATCAATGCGCTGCAGGCGCTTGAGCTCTTCCTGACCGTACAGCTCGTTGATGTAGCTGATGCGGGTCATGTTGAATTCAAGACGTTTGCTGTGGGGCAGTTCGCGCAATCGCTCATAGAAACTGCGCGGTCCGAGGAAGAAACCGCCGTGCACTGAAATGCCGTCGGTTTGCGCGGCCTCGTCGAGGGTGCCGGCGTTGGCCTGTTCCTGAGTCTGCACGTCAGGGTAGACCTTGCGCCGGATGATCCCCGCGTCCGCCAGTACCAGCAGGCCGTTGACGAACATTTCGCTGCAACCGTAAAGGCCTTTGGCGAACGGCTCGATGCCGCCCTCGCGTTCGATCAGTTGCGCCCACTGGCTGAGATTCATATCGCCCAGCAACTCCCGGTAGCCGGTATTGTCGGCCTGACGCGCCAGCAACGCGGCGGTCAGCGCATCGCCCATCGAACCGATACCGATCTGCAACGTGCCGCCGTCACGCACCAACGTACTGGCGTGCAGGCCGATGAAGTGATCCTGAAAGCCGACGGGCATGTTCGGCGTGGAAAACAGTGTGCTGCTGTCCTTTTCGTCGATCAGCAGGTCAAAGGTATCGATATCCACTTCGGCGTCGCCGGGCATGTACGGCAACTCCGTGTGCACCTGACCGACCAGCAGTATGGTCTCCCCCGCCGCCCGGCGTTTGGCGATCATCGGGAACAGGTCGAGAGTGATGTCCGGGTTGCAGCTCAGGCTCAGGCGATCGGGATGTTCACTGCTGCTGGCGAGCAACTGCGCCACCAGGTTCAGGCCGGCGGCGTTGATGTCACGGGCGGCGTGGCTGTAGTTGCTGCTGACGTAATCCTGCTGGGCCCGCGCGCTGTTGAGCAGACTGCCGGGCTGCATGAAAAATTGCTCGATACGGATGTTGGCCGGCAGGCTGTCGCGGCGCAGGTCAGCAAGAAACTCCAGCTCCGGGTAATCACCGAACACCCGCTCGACGAAGGGTTCGATGAAGCGCTTTTGCAAACCATCGCCCAGGGCAGGACGGCCGAGGCACAGGGCGGTGTAGATCGTCAGCTGCCGTTCAGGCAATCCGGCAACCCGCCGGTACAGCGCGTTGACGAAGGGATTGGGTTTGCCCAGCCCCAGCGGCAGGCCCATGTGGATGTGCGCCGGCAACCGTGCCAGTACGTCGTCCACTGCTTGTTCGATCGAACACAACTGCACCATCTGAAGCCTCCTGCCCGTTCCGTGAATAGGGGTACGACCGAGATTGCCGGTTGTTTGCTGCAATGAACAGCCTAGAGCCTGAATCGCAGGTACAAAAAAACCGTCCGAAGACGGTTTTTTTCGTCAGAAGCGCGCCTTACTTCAGGCCGGACATCTTCTGGATGGCGCCCTTGAGCTCATCATCCGAGCAGTCGGCGCAGGTGCCTTTCGGAGGCATGGAGTTGATACCGGTGATGGCCTTGGCCAGGATGCCGTCGAGGCCGCCCTGGTGATCGGCGCGCTCTTTCCATGCTGCGGCGTCACCGATTTTCGGTGCACCCAGCAGGCCGGTGCCGTGGCAAGCGTTGCAATGTTTGGCAATCACTTCATCCGGCGTCTTGGCGCCGCCACCGCCGCCCGCCGAAGCAGCGACTTCCATCCCCTTGCACTCTTGCCCTTGAACACAGACCTGGCCGACGGGCTCGAGGCGTTTGGCAATGTCGTCATTCGTCGCAGCTTGAGCGCTGACAGCCCAGAGGGCCAGTACGGTTGCTGGTGCAGCCAGCATTTTCATAATTAGATTCACGCGTTCACCCTCAATGGTGGCTATTCACGCCTGCGGCCACGGTTCGCAGGCGGGCGCAAGTATAGCGGGTAGCCCGCCACACTGAAACAACCCCAAAGTTAAAGGGGTCTTGTTGCGCATCGGTCAAACAGTCCGGACACCTTTGCCGCAGTGGCCTGGCGTCTCTCGGTTTAAAAGTTCGCCGGCGTGGCTGCGCTGATTAGTCGCGCCGGCGCGTCGAACGGATTACGGAAACGATGCGGCTTGGTACTTTCAAAGTAGTAGCTGTCGCCGGCTTCGAGGATAAAAGTTTCAAGGCCCACCACCAGCTCCAGGCGCCCCTCCACCAGAATTCCGGTTTCTTCGCCTTCGTGGGTGAGCATTTCTTCGCCGGTGTCGGCGCCCGGTGGATAGATTTCGTTGAGAAACGCGATGGCTCGGCTCGGGTGTGCGCGGCCGACCAGTTTCATGGTCACGGCGCCGTCGGAAATGTCGATCAGCTCGTTGGCCTTGTAGACGATCTGGGTCGGTTTTTCCTGGAGGATTTCTTCGGAAAAGAACTCGACCATGGACATGGGAATCCCGCCCAGCACCTTCCTCAGCGAACTGATCGAAGGGCTGACGCTGTTCTTTTCGATCATCGAAATGGTGCTGTTGGTGACGCCCGCGCGCTTGGCGAGTTCACGCTGGGAAAGCCCTTTGAGCTTGCGGATCGATTGCAGTCGTTCACCGACGTCCAAGGCTTGGGCCTCCTGAGTGTTGTAGAAATATTGAGCGTTATCATGGCGACAGCGTTCAGTATTTACAACACTTGGGCCCGGCCCGGGCTTCAACCCCCGGAATAGAGCCTTGGCACCCGGCGCAGGTTGCAGAAGATCTGGTACGCAATGGTATCCGCCCACTTCGCCACGTCACTGGCGAGGATGTTCTTGCCCCACAGCTCGACGGTCGAACCCAGGCCGGCTTCCGGCACATCGGTCAGGTCGATGCACAGCATGTCCATCGACACGCGGCCCAGAATGCGGCTGCGCTTGCCAGCGACCAGCACCGGGGTGCCGGTCGGCGCCTGGCGCGGATAGCCGTCGGCGTAACCCATGGCGACCACGCCGATGCGCATCGGTTTGTCAGTGATGAATTTGGCGCCATAGCCCACCGGTTCACCGGCAGGCAGTTCACGTACGCTGATGACTTTCGACTCCAGCGTCATCACCGGTTGCAGGCGCTCGGCCACAGCGTTGGCTTCTTCGAAAGGGGTGGCACCGTAAAGCATGATGCCCGGACGCACCCAGTCGCTGTGAATCTGTGGCCAGCCCAGTACCGCCGGCGAGTTACGCAGGCTGACTTCGGCTGCCAGGCCCTGACGTGCCGCTTCAAACACTGCAACCTGATCGGCGCTGCTCTGCTCGTGCAGCTCATCGGCACGGGCGAAGTGGCTCATCAGCACGACTTTCGCCACTTTGCCGCTGGCCAGCAGACGCTGGTAAGCCGCCGGGTAATCCTTGGGATGCAGGCCAACACGGTGCATGCCCGAATCGAGCTTCAGCCACACAGTGATCGGTTTGCTCAACGTCGTCTGTTCGATCGCTTCGAGCTGCCACAGCGAATGCACCACACACCAGAAATCGTGCTCGACGATCAGCGCCAGCTCATCGGCTTCGAAAAAACCTTCAAGCAACAGCACCGGCGCACGAATGCCAGCGGCACGCAGCTCCAGGGCTTCTTCGATACAGGCCACCGCGAAGCCATCCGCTTCAGCCTCCAGCGCCTGGGCACATCGCACTGCGCCGTGGCCGTAGGCATCGGCCTTGATCACCGCCAATGCCTTGGCACCGGTGACTTCGCGGGCGATACGGTAGTTGTGACGCAGGGCTTGAAGGTCGATCAGGGCACGGGCAGGACGCATGGCAGCAGACTTCTTGGCGGTCATGGAATAAAAACCGGCGCTGGCTGGCGGCGTGAACCGCCAACAGCACCGGGAGAGGGATCTTTACAACGGGTTACGGCAACGCGGCGACGATGGAGATCTCGACCAGGATGCTCGGCTTGGCCATCTTCGCTTCAACCGTGGCACGGGCCGGCGCGGCGCCTTTGGGCAGCCACTGATCCCACACCGAATTCATGCCGGCAAAGTGCGCCTCGATGTCGTTCAGATAGATCGTCGCCGACAGCAGATGCTGTTTGTCGGTGCCGGCCAGATCGAGCAGACGCTCGATGTTGGCGAGTACGTCGCGGGTCTGCTGTTCGACACCGGCGTTGAAGTCATCGCCGACCTGCCCGGACAGATACACCGTACCGTTGTGGCTGACGATCTGACTCATGCGCTCATTGGTGAGCTGGCGCTGGATTGCCATGCTTTGCGGACTCCTGGGTCTTGTTGCCATAACGGGAAATATCGAGGCCTTCGGCGCTGATCTGCGGCTTTTTCTTCGCCATCAGGTCAGCCAGCAAGCGACCGGAGCCACACGCCATGGTCCAGCCGAGGGTGCCGTGACCGGTGTTCAGGAACAGGTTCTTGAACGGGGTGGCGCCGACGATCGGCGTGCCATCCGGCGTGGTTGGACGCAGACCGGTCCAGAAACTCGCTTCGGCCAGATTGCCGCCCTGAGGATAAAGGTCGTTGACGATCATCTCCAGGGTTTCGCGCCGACGCGGGTTGAGCGACAGGTCAAAACCGGCGATCTCCGCCATGCCGCCAACGCGGATGCGGTTGTCGAAACGAGTGATCGCGACCTTGTAGGTCTCGTCGAGGATGGTCGAAGTCGGGGCCATGGCCGGGTTGGTGATCGGCACGGTCAGCGAGTAGCCCTTCAACGGATAGACCGGGGCCTTGATACCCAGCGGCTTGAGCAGTTGCGGCGAGTAGCTGCCGAGGGCCAGCACGTAGCGGTCGGCGGTTTCCAGCTTGCCGTCGATCCACACGCCGTTGATGCGGTCACCGGCGAAGTCGAGGCGCTGGATGTCCTGGTTGAAACGGAATTCCACACCCAGGTTCACGGCCATTTCGGCGAGGCGGGTGGTGAAAATCTGGCAGTCGCCGGTCTGGTCGTTCGGCAGGCGCAGGGCACCGGCGAGGATGTCGGTGACGCTGGCCAGCGCCGGCTCGACGCGGGCAATGCCGGCGCGGTCGAGGACTTCGAACGGTACGCCGGACTCTTTCAGGACGGCGATGTCCTTGGCGGCGCCATCAAGCTGAGCCTGGGTGCGGAACAGCTGGGTGGTGCCCAAGCTGCGGCCTTCGTAGGCGATGCCGGTTTCGGCGCGCAATTCGTCGAGGCAGTCGCGGCTGTACTCGGACAGACGCACCATGCGCTCCTTGTTCACCGCGTAACGGTTGGCGGTGCAGTTGCGCAGCATCTGCGCCATCCACAGGTACTGGTCGATGTCGGCGGTGGCCTTGATCGCCAGCGGCGCGTGGCGTTGCAGCAGCCATTTGATGGCCTTGAGCGGAACGCCCGGCGCGGCCCACGGCGAGGCGTAGCCCGGCGAGACCTGGCCGGCGTTGGCGAAACTGGTCTCCATGGCCGCGGCGGGCTGCCGGTCGACCACCACCACTTCAAACCCGGCACGGGCCAGATAGTAAGCACTGGCGGTACCGATGACGCCGCTACCCAAGACCATAACGCGCATTTTTGTATCCCTCTCGCGGCGTGCCGCGTACGTCTGTTGTCAGAGCAATGATGCGCGCAGTGTAAAAAAGATTCGCCAGTGCTTTTCACTGTATAAGCGCCTATATTTGGCGACAATTCTCGGCAAAAACCCTTTTCACGGAGGCGCATCCCCTATGCGTACCAATACTCAGACCAAACGTGAGCTGGACAAGATCGACCGCAACATCTTGCGGATCCTGCAGGCGGACGGGCGGATATCATTCACTGAACTGGGCGAAAAAGTCGGGCTCTCCACCACGCCCTGCACCGAGCGGGTGCGACGCCTGGAGCGTGAGGGGATCATCATGGGCTACAACGCCCGCCTGAATCCGCAGCACTTGAAGGGTAGTCTGCTGGTGTTCGTCGAGATCAGCCTCGACTACAAGTCCGGCGATACTTTCGAAGAGTTCCGACGCGCGGTGCTGAAATTGCCCCACGTACTGGAGTGCCACCTGGTGTCAGGGGATTTCGACTATCTGGTGAAGGCGCGGATTTCCGAGATGGCCTCGTACCGCAAGCTGCTGGGCGACATCCTGCTCAAGCTGCCGCACGTACGCGAATCCAAGAGCTACATCGTGATGGAAGAAGTGAAAGAGAGCCTGAGCCTGCCGATTCCGGACTGAACGCTCAGACCAGCACTTGCCGGTTCTCGGCCATGTACTCGAACACCTGCTTCTCGACCCGTGGGTGAATCAGCTCCACCGGCCGACGGCCGTTGGGGCACGGCAAGGTCTGGGTGGTGCCGAACAAGCGGCAGATCAGCGGCCGTTCGTCATACACCGTGCAGCCGTTCGGCCCCAGGTGCACACAGTTGAGTTCTTCCATGGCCGCGTCCTGCTCGGCGCGAGTCTTGCGCGGCAGGCGGGACATTTCCTCGGGCGAGGTGGTCACCGGCCCACAGCAGTCATGACAGCCCGGCACGCACTCGAACGTGGGAATCTGCTGACGCAGGGTGCGGATTTTCTGACTGTTGCAGCTCATTGCAGCGGTAACCGGAGCGAAATAGGCGGCAATTGTGCCGCAAAAGCCGTGATCCAGACACCACGGGCCGACCAATGTTGCCCGGCCTCGGGCCTGCGGCTTATGCTCCGTCAAATTTTCTCGACACCCGTTCAGGATGACGCCCATGAATGCCCGCGCCCAAGCCTTCGCGAGCCAACCCCACGTTGCCTCTTACTACGCCGCCAGCAGCCTGCCGCAGCCCGACCATCCGGTGCTGCAAGGCGAGCTGATCGCGGACGTGTGCGTGGTCGGCGGCGGTTTCTCCGGGCTGAACACCGCGCTGGAGCTGGCAGATCGCGGGCTGAGCGTCGTGCTGCTGGAAGCGCATCGGATTGGCTGGGGCGCCAGCGGCCGCAATGGTGGGCAATTGATTCGCGGGGTGGGTCACGGCCTCGATCAGTTCGCCAATGTGATCGGCGCCGACGGCGTGCGCCAGATGAAACTCATGGGCCTGGAAGCCGTGGAAATCGTCCGACAACGCGTCGAGCGTTTTCAGATCCCCTGCGACCTGACCTGGGGCTACTGCGACCTCGCCAACAAACCCCGCGATCTCGAGGGTTTTGCCGAGGATGCCGAAGAACTCCGAGGTCTCGGTTACCGCTATGAAACCCGCCTGCTGCAAGCGAACGAAATGCACACTGTGGTCGGCTCCAAACGCTACGTCGGCGGCCTGATCGATATGGGTTCCGGGCATCTGCATCCGTTGAACCTGGCACTCGGCGAAGCCGCCGCGGCGCAGCAACTGGGGGTGAAGCTGTTCGAACAATCGGCGGTCACCCGCATCAACTACGGCCCTGAAGTCCGGGTGTACACGGCGAAAGGCTCGGTGCGGGCGAAAACCCTGGTGCTCGGCTGCAACGCATACCTCAACGATCTGAATCCGCAACTCAGCGGCAAGGTGTTGCCAGCCGGCAGCTACATCATCGCCACCGAACCACTGAGCGAAGAACAGGCCCACGCCCTGCTGCCACAGAACATGGCGGTCTGCGACCAGCGGGTGGCGCTGGATTACTACCGCCTCTCGGCGGACCGTCGTCTGCTGTTCGGCGGCGCCTGCCATTACTCAGGTCGTGATCCGAAGGACATCGGCGCGTACATGCGGCCGAAGATGCTCGAAGTATTCCCGCAACTGGCTTCGGCGAAGATCGAGTATCAGTGGGGCGGGATGATCGGCATCGGAGCCAACCGTCTGCCGCAGATTGGCCGGCTAAGCGATCAGCCGAACGTGTATTACGCCCAGGCCTATTCCGGTCACGGGGTGAATGCCACGCACCTGGCGGGCAAGTTGCTGGCCGAGGCCATCAGCGGCCAGCACAGCGGCGGTTTCGACCTGTTCGCCAAAGTGCCCCACATCACCTTCCCCGGTGGCAAGCATCTGCGCTCGCCGCTGCTGGCGTTGGGGATGTTGTGGCATCGCCTTAAAGAGTTGGTCTGATGATTTTGTAGCGTCCTTGAGGCCGCCATCGCTGGCAAGCCAGCTCCCACAAGGTCGGTGGTGGACACTGATTTTGTGAACACCACCACTACTGTGGGAGCGGGCTTGCTCGCGAAGGGGCCGAAACAGGCGCTAAAGCGTTCAGATCCGCCAGAACGGCTTCAACCCCTCCTCCAGCGCCTGTTCGCGAGTCAGCCCGACATCCTTGAGCTGCTCCGCCGTCAGGCCCAGCAGCGCTTTGCGTGTGTGCAGACGATGCCAGAACAGGCCCCAGCGGTTCAGGCCGGACGGCGCGTTGCGCAGCATCTCGTTGCGCGCGTTGTCCTGTTGCCCTGCCTCCAGTTCCTGACGGTGTAACGTCAGCCGCACATCGCTCAAGCCGTTCATTTTTGTCGCTCCTGTTTACTTGGGTAGCCAGAGATTCCATGATGCGCGGGCCGACAAAAGCATTACAGATTCAACACATCTGTATTATTTCCATACAGATTTGCTGTCTCCGGGACTGAATTGTCGATTTACGCCGCATCTGTACTGGTTTTTCGAATCACCTGCATCGAGGCAGTGCCATGACCCTGTATGTGAACCTCGCCGAACTGCTCGGCACCCGCATCGAACAAGGCTTCTACCGTCCTGGTGATCGCCTGCCGTCGGTGCGCGCCTTGAGCGTAGAACACGGGGTCAGCCTGAGCACGGTGCAGCAGGCCTATCGAATGCTGGAAGACAGCGGCCTGGCCACGCCAAAGCCCAAATCCGGGTACTTCGTGCCGGTCGGCCGCGAGCTGCCGGAACTGCCAGCGGTCGGGCGCCCGGCCCAGCGCCCGGTGGAAATTTCCCAGTGGGATCAGGTGCTGGAACTGATTCGCACGGTGCCGCGCAAGGACGTGGTGCAACTCGGTCGCGGCATGCCGGACATCTCGTCGCCGACGATGAAACCGCTGCTGCGCGGACTGGCCCGTATCAGTCGCCGCCAGGATATGCCCGGTCTGTATTACGACAACATCCACGGCTCCCTCGAACTGCGCGAACAGATCGCCCGGCTGATGCTCGATTCCGGCTGCCAGTTGAGCGCCAGCGACCTCGTCATCACCACCGGTTGCCATGAAGCGCTGTCCACCAGCATCCACGCGATCTGCGAGCCGGGTGACATCGTCGCGGTGGAATCGCCAAGCTTTCACGGCGCCATGCAGACCCTCAAAGGGCTGGGCATGAAAGCCCTGGAAATCCCCACCGACCCGCTCACCGGCATCAGCCTCGAAGCGCTGGAACTGGCGCTGGAGCAATGGCCGATCAAGGTCATCCAGCTCACGCCCAACTGCAACAATCCGCTTGGTTACATCATGCCGGAGTCGCGCAAGCGGGCCTTGCTCAATCTGGCCCAGCGCTTCGACGTCGCGATCATCGAGGACGATGTATATGGCGAGCTGGCCTACACCTATCCGCGTCCGCGCACGATCAAATCCTTCGACGAGGATGGCCGCGTGTTGCTGTGCAGCTCGTTCTCCAAGACCCTCGCGCCGGGGCTGCGCATCGGCTGGGTTGCGCCGGGTCGGTATCTCGAACGCGTGCTGCACATGAAATACATCAGCACCGGCTCCACCGCCCCACAGCCGCAGATCGCCATCGCCGAATTTCTCAAGGCAGGGCACTTCGAACCGCATTTGCGGCGGGTGCGCACGCAATACCAGCGCAATCGCGACGTGATGATCGACTGGGTGGCCCGTTATTTCCCGGCAGGCACCCGCGCCAGCCGTCCGCAAGGCAGCTTCATGCTCTGGGTCGAACTGCCGGAAGGTTTCGATACCCTGAAACTGAATCGAGCGCTGCACGACCAAGGCGTACAGATTGCCGTCGGCAGCATCTTTTCCGCTTCGGGCAAGTACCGCAATTGCCTGCGCATGAACTACGGTGCCAAACCTACACCGCTGATCGAAGAAGCGGTGCGCAAAGTCGGTGCAGCGGCAATCAGATTGCTGGCGGAAGCCGACTGACTTTTCACGAGCAAACAGCGTCCATATGCCCAACCCTGCCGCCAACCGGAACAATCCCACGTGAGCTTCAGACAGCCCCTACTCGCTCTGCTGGTACTCGCCTCGTTCCTTGGCGGTTGTGCGTCTATCGACGTACCGCGCGAATCGAGCCAGGCCTTGCCGGCGTCCGACTCCGCGTTCGGCCGCTCGATCCAGGCCCAGGCGGCTCCCTACAAGGGCCAGTCCGGCTTTCGCCTGCTGTCCAACAGCACCGAAGCCTTCACCGCCCGCGCCGAACTGATCCGCAACGCCCAAAGCAGCCTCGACCTGCAGTACTACATCGTCCATGACGGCATCAGCACGCGAATGCTGGTGGAAGAAGTGCTGAAGGCCGCCGACCGTGGCGTGCGGGTGCGGATCCTGCTGGACGACACCACCAGCGACGGTCTCGACCTGATCATCGCCACGCTGGCGGCGCATCCGAATATCCAGATCCGCCTGTTCAATCCATTGCACCTGGGCCGCAGCACCGGCGTGACCCGCGCCGCTGGCCGGCTGTTCAACCTGTCGCAGCAACACCGGCGGATGCACAACAAACTGTGGCTGGCGGACAACAGTGCCGCGATCGTCGGCGGACGCAATCTGGGTGACGAGTACTTCGATGCCGAGCCCAATCTGAACTTCACCGACATCGACATGCTCAGCGTCGGACCGGTCGCCGAACAGCTCGGACACAGTTTCGACCAGTACTGGAACAGCGCCCTGAGCAAACCGATCGACGAATTCCTCTCCAGCAAACCCTCGGCCAAAGACCTGCAGAACACCCGCACGCGCCTGGAAGAATCCCTCGAGGAAACCCGCAAACAAAATCACGCGCTCTATCAGCAGTTGATGACCTTCACCACCCACCCGCGCATGGACATCTGGCGCCGAGAGCTGATCTGGGCGTGGAACCAGGCGTTGTGGGATGCACCGAGCAAGGTGCTGGCGGACGGCGAGCCCGATCCCCAACTGCTGCTGACCACGCAACTGGCACCGGAACTGCGGGGCGTCAGCAAAGAATTGATGATGATTTCCGCCTACTTCGTACCGGGCCAGCCTGGGCTGGTCTACCTCACCGGCCGGGCCGATGCGGGCGTATCGGTGAGCCTGCTGACCAACTCGCTGGAAGCCACCGATGTACCGGCAGTACACGGTGGTTATGCGCCGTATCGCAAGGCGTTGCTGGAACATGGCGTGAAACTGTTCGAGCTGCGGCGCCAGCCTGGGGATAACTTCGGCAGCGGCCCGCATCTGTTTTACAGCAAGTCGTTTCGCGGCTCGGATTCCAGCCTGCACAGCAAGGCGATGATCTTCGACGGAAAGAAAGCGTTCATCGGCTCGTTCAACTTCGACCCCCGCTCGGTGCTGTGGAACACCGAAGTCGGGGTGCTGGTGGACAGCCCCGAACTGGCAGCCCATGTGCGGGAACTGGCCCTGCAAGGCATGGCCCCGGCGCTGAGCTACGAAGCGAAACTGCAGGACGGGAAAGTGGTATGGGTCACCGAGGACAACGGCCAGATGCACACCTTGACCAAGGAGCCCGGCAGCTGGTGGCGGCGCGTCAATGCGTGGTTCAGCACCACGGTGGGGCTGGAGCGGATGCTGTAGCGATCCGCCCCGGTCGGATCCTCAGGCAGGCTCCGGCACCTTGCCGAACGCACCTTGCCGCAACAGCAGTATCACCAGCCCGAACGCCCCGGCCGCCATAAACCATGGCAGCGCGTGCCCGCTGATCCATTGACTGCCCGCCCCCGCCGCCAACGGCCCGATCAGGCAACCGACACCCCAAAGTTGCGCGACATGCGCATTGGCGCGCACCAGCGCATCGTCACGGTAGCGCTCGCCGATCAGGATCAGCGACAAGGTGAACAAGCCACCGGCACTGGCGCCGAACAGCACCCACAGCGGCCAGATCAGCAAGGTGTCGATCAGCATCGGGATCGCCAGACTCGACAGCATCAGCACCACGGCGCAACCGGCGAACAAGGTCCGCCGAGACAGGTAGTCGGCCAATGCACCGATGGGCAATTGCAGCAGCGCATCGCCCACCACCACGGTGCTGACCATCGCCAGCGCCGTTTCTGCCGTAAAGCCTTGTTGCAGGCAATACACCGGCAACAGGGTCAAAATCATCGCCTCGAACGCGGCGAACAGCGACACCGCCCAGGCAATTGCCGGCAGCTCGCGACTGAAGCCCCACAGATCACCGAAAGTCACGCTACTGGCCTCGCTGCTCGGCGCCCCGCTGCGACCCAGCAGCAACAGCGGCGAGACAATCAGCAGAGCGACGCCGACCCAGAAGCCGTAATCATGCGCGGTGCCGAGTGCGCCCAGCAGCAACGGACCGGACAGTTGGCTAAGCGCATAACTGCTGCCATACAGCGCCACCAGCCGCCCGCGCCACTGCTCGACCACCAGTTGGTTGATCCAGCTTTCGCCGAGGATGAAGACGATGGTCAGGATCACCCCGATCATCAACCGCAGCACCAGCCAGATCGGGTAGCTCGGCAGCAGTGCCAGCAGGCCGATGGACAATGCGCCGCCCCACAGGCACAGGCGCATCAGGTTCGCCGTGCCGAAACGCGCCGCCAGATGACTGGAAATCTTCGCCCCGAGCAACACGCCAATGGCCGGCATCGCGGCCATCACACCAATGGCGAACGAGCCGTAACCCCAGCCCTCCAGACGCAACGACACCAGCGGCATGCTGACACCGAGGGCCAGGCCAACACTCAAGACAGACGCCAACACGGCGAAATACGTCGCCCAACGCATGGTCCACGCTCCTGTGGATAATTTTTATGTGCACCACAAAACCAATGTGGGAGCGGGCTTGCTCGCGAATGCAGTCTGACAGTCGACATTATTGCTGACTGACACACCGCCTTCGCGAGCAAGCCCGCTCCCACAAGGGTCTCTGTTTCGTCAGGGAGCCTGGAGTGACCGGGCTCCCGTCAACGGCTTACAGCTTGATCCAGGTCGCCTTCAGCTCGGTGTATTTATCGAATGCATGGAGCGACTTGTCACGGCCGTTGCCCGACTGCTTGAAGCCGCCGAACGGCGCGGTCATGTCGCCGCCATCGTACTGGTTGACCCACACGCTGCCGGCACGCAGTGCCTTGGCGGTCAGGTGTGCCTTGGAGATGTCCTGAGTCCAGACCGCTGCCGCCAGGCCGTAAGGCGTGTCGTTGGCGATGTTGATCGCCTCTTCGGCGGTATCAAAAGCGATGACCGACAGCACCGGGCCGAAGATCTCTTCCTGGGCGATCTTCATCGCGTTGCTCACGCCGTCGAAAATCGTCGGCTCGACGTAGGTGCCACCGGTTTCCTGAAGAATGCGCTTGCCGCCGGCCACCAGTTTGGCGCCGTCGGTATGGCCCGACTCGATGTAGGACAGCACGGTGTTCATCTGTTGGGTATCGACCAGCGCGCCAACGTTGGTAGCCGGATCCAGCGGGTTGCCCGGTTTCCAGGCTTTCAGCGCCTCGATCACCATCGGCAGGAATTTGTCCTTGATCGAACGCTCGACCAGCAGACGCGAACCGGCAGTGCAGACTTCGCCCTGGTTGAAGGCGATGGCGCTGGCGGCGGATTCGGCGGCGGCCTGCAGATCCGGCGCATCGGCAAACACGATGTTCGGGCTCTTGCCGCCAGCTTCCAGCCAGACGCGTTTCATGTTCGATTCGCCGGAATAGATCATCAGTTGCTTGGCGATTTTGGTCGAACCGGTGAACACCAGGGTGTCGACATCATTATGCAGAGCGAGCGCCTTGCCGACGGTGTGACCGTAGCCCGGCAGCACGTTCAGCACGCCTTTCGGAATACCGGCCTCGACCGCCAGTTCGGCGATGCGAATGGCGGTCAGCGGGGATTTTTCCGACGGTTTGAGGATCACCGAGTTACCGGTCGACAGGGCCGGACCGAGCTTCCAGCAGGCCATCATCAGCGGGAAGTTCCACGGCACGATCGCGCCGACCACACCCACTGGCTCGCGGGTTACCAGACCCAGCTGGTCGTGCGGAGTAGCGGCGACTTCGTCGTAGATCTTGTCGATCGCTTCACCGCTCCAGCTCAACGCCTGCGCGGCGCCCGGCACGTCGATGTACAGCGAATCGCTGATCGGCTTGCCCATGTCGAGGGTTTCGAGCAGGGCCAGCTCTTCAGCGTGCTGTTTCAGCAGGCCGGCGAAACGGATCATGGTGGCTTTGCGTTTGGTCGGCGCCAGGCGCGACCAGACGCCGGAATTGAAGGTGGCGCGAGCGTTTTCCACGGCGCGCTGGGCATCGGCGGCGTCACAGCTGGCAATCTTGCCCAGCAGACGGCCATCGACCGGGCTGATGCACTCGAAGGTCTCGCCGGAGACGGCATCGGTGTACTCGCCGTTGAGGTAGGCGCGGCCTTCGATCTTCAGGTCGCGGGCGCGTTGTTCCCAGTCGGCACGAGTCAGGGTGGTCATTCGAGTGTCCTCCTCTTGTTCAATACGAGCGCCGCGATCGTCGCGGTCGTCCTCAGGAATACTGCCCGGCCAGCCTGCTTTTCGGCCCAAGGCATCCGCCACCCTAAACCAGCGGCCGGGGTTGTTTCAATATATTTGACATAAGCTCCTTATACGGCCTTGCGGCGTTCAATTTAATCAACATAGACTTTGGCCCTTTCAAGCCACCGCGCCGTCATCACGGGAGAAAACAACAATGAACATCCAGAACGTCGTCGACATCAGCCTGACCATGGACCAGGCCGAGCGCTACCGCCCGGACCCGGCCAAAGTATTGAAGGGCGATCCCGAGCAGGCGGTGTTCAATCAGTACGACAGCCCTTGCGGGCAAATGGGCGTCGGCGTGTGGGAAGGTGCGGTTGGGCAGTGGACGGTGAATTACACCGAACATGAATACTGCGAAATCCTCCAGGGCGTTTCAGTGCTGCGAGACAGCGAAGGCAACGCCAAGACCCTGCGTGTCGGTGACCGCTTCGTGATTCCCGCCGGTTTCCGTGGCACCTGGGAAGTGCTGGAAGCGTGCCGCAAGGTCTATGTGATCTTCGAACAGAAGGCCTGAGGCTTTTCGCCAGACAACAAAAAAGGCCCGTATCGTGAGATACGGGCCTTTTTCGTAAGTCGGGAAAAATCAATTACTTGATTTTGCCTTCCTTGTAGATCACGTGCTTGCGAACAACCGGATCATATTTCTTGATCTCGATTTTGTCCGGGGTAGTACGCTTGTTCTTGTCGGTAGTGTAGAAGTGACCAGTACCGGCGCTCGAGATCAAACGAATCAATTCACGCATGATTAGCTCCCTTAAACCTTGCCGTCGCGACGCAGCTCGGCCAGCACAACGCTGATGCCACGCTTGTCGATGATACGCATGCCTTTGGCGGAAACGCGCAGGCGTACGAAACGTTTCTCTTCTTCAACCCAGAAGCGGTGATGCTGCAGGTTCGGCAGGAAACGACGACGGGTTTTGTTGTTTGCGTGGGAAATGTTATTCCCGGTTACCGGACCCTTACCGGTAACTTGACATACTCTAGACATGCCTCAGCCCTCTAAAACCACATGCCCAACCCGGCATGGGTTGGCCGCTTAATCTCTAGTCATTGTGGCGCCAGGCGCCGCGATTCTTTAGAGGTCTTACCGGCTACACCTACAAGCGAAGGAACCGGGCCCCTAGAAAAGAGCGCTGCTTTATACCAGAAAGACCACGGAGCAACAACTTTCCGTGTGCAATGAATAGCTAAAAAGCCGCTTTTTCCGCCTGCAAGCGCCTTGGGTAAAGGCTGCCGGCAATTTTTACCATTCGTCGAAGAAAATCGATCATACCCGCATTCGGGATTTTTCCTGCCGCCATTTCCGACATTTCCCCGGCCGCCAGGAGTCGAAAATGCAAAAAGGGGATAGTCATTTGCAATTGCGACCACTAGGGTAGGCCTTTTCCAGACTGCACTTGCAGATGGGCCTTCGATCTGTAAAGGAAGCCGACCATGCGCCTCGCTGCCCTCCCCCTGCTGCTCGCCCCGCTATTGCTGAGCCCCCTGGCCCATGCCGCCGCCCTGAGCGTCTGCACCGAGGCCAGCCCTGAAGGGTTCGACGTGGTGCAATACAACTCGCTGACCACCACCAACGCCTCGGCCGACGTACTGATGAATCGCCTGGTGGACTTCGACACCGCCAGCGGCAAGGTGGTCCCGAGCCTGGCCGACAGCTGGGAAGTCAGCACCGACGGCCTGAGCTATGTCTTCAAATTGCACCCGCAGGTGAAATTTCATACGACCGACTACTTCAAGCCAACCCGCGAGTTGACCGCCGAAGACGTCAAGTTCAGCTTCGACCGCATGCTCGACCCGGCCAACCCGTGGCACAAGGTCGCCCAGAGTGGCTTCCCGCATGCCCAGTCGATGCAGCTGCCGAGCCTGATCAAGAAGATCGACGCACTGGACCCGCTGACCGTGCGCTTCACCCTCGATCACCCGGACTCGACGTTCCTGGCGACCCTGAGCATGGGCTTCGCCTCGATCTACTCCGCGGAATACGCCGACAAACTGCTGAAGGCCGGCTCGACCGACAAACTCAACAGCCAGCCGGTCGGCACCGGCCCGTTCGTCTTCACCCGATTCCAGAAAGACGCGTCGATCCGCTACAAGGCCAACCCGGATTACTTCCGCGGCAAGCCTGCGGTGGATCCGCTGATCTTCGCTATCACCCCGGACGCCAACGTGCGCCTGCAAAAACTGCGGCGTAACGAGTGCCAGATTGCCCTGTCGCCAAAACCGCTGGACGTACAGGCCGCGAAGCAGGAACCGACGCTCAAAGTCGAAAAGACTGACGCGTTCATGACCGCATTCGTCGGCATCAACAGCCAGCACCCGCCGCTGGACAAACCGGAAGTGCGTCAGGCGATCAACCTCGCCTTCGACAAGGCCAACTACCTGAAGGCTGTGTTCGAAGACACTGCCGAAGCCGCCAACGGCCCGTATCCGCCGAACACCTGGAGCTACGCGAAGAATCTGCCGGGTTACCCGCACGACGTGGCAAAAGCCAAGGCATTGCTGGCCAAGGCCGGCCTGAAGGACGGTTTCCAGACCACCATCTGGACACGTCCGTCCGGCAGCCTGCTGAACCCGAATCCGAGCCTAGGAGCGCAATTGCTGCAGTCGGATCTGGCGGAGATCGGCATTCAGGCGGAAATCCGCGTGATCGAATGGGGCGAGCTGATCCGTCGTGCCAAGGCGGGCGAGCATGACCTGCTGTTCATGGGCTGGGCCGGCGACA
The DNA here is from genome assembly GCF_051903985.1 of Pseudomonas sp. HLG18. Classification (NCBI taxonomy): domain Bacteria; kingdom Pseudomonadati; phylum Pseudomonadota; class Gammaproteobacteria; order Pseudomonadales; family Pseudomonadaceae; genus Pseudomonas; species Pseudomonas sp. HLG18. The sequence goes on from NZ_CP195831.1 coordinate 4,963,547, forward strand.
ACGGCGACCCGGATAACTTCCTCACGCCGCAGTTTTCCTGCGCAGCGGTGAAATCCGGCACCAACTTCGCCCGCTACTGCAATGCCGACCTGGACAAACTGATCAGCGCCGGCAAGACCACCAGCGAACAAGGTGTGCGCACCAAGCTCTACGAACAGGCGCAGGCGCAGATCCAGCAGCAGGCGCTGTGGCTGCCGCTGGCGCATCCGACGGCGTATGCACTGACGCGCAAAGACGTGCAGGGTTACTCGGTCTCCCCGTTCGGGCGGCAGGACTATTCCAAGGTCACCCTCAAATAACCCGCCACAACACAAAACCTGTGGGAGCGGGCTTGCTCCCACAGGGGTTAGCGTTTGTACTTGGAAGCTACATCCAGCCACACTCCGCCATCGACAACGGCTCCCCATCGCCAACGATGAAGTGATCGAGCACCCGCACGTCAACCAACTCCAAAGCCTTCTGCAAGCGCTTGGTCAATAATCGATCAGCCTGACTCGGATCGCTGTTGCCCGACGGATGGTTGTGGCACAGGATCACGGCGGCCGCGTTATTGGCCAACGAGCGCTTCACCACTTCTCGGGGATGTACCGCGGTGTTGTCGATCGAGCCGCGAAACAGGGTCTCGAAGGTCAGCACCTGATGTTTGGAGTCGAGAAACAGGCAGCCGAACACCTCGTGCGGCTCATGGCGCAGCATGGCCTTGAGGTAATCGCGGACCACCTGCGGATTCTCCAGCGCCGTTTTCTGCCGCATGCGCTCGGCCAAATGTCGCCGCCCCATCTCCAGCACGGCCTGCAGTTGGGCGAACTTCGCCGGCCCCAGACCCAATTGCTCGCTGAACGCCCCGAGATCAGCCTCCAGCAACGCACGCAGGCTGCCGAACTGATTCAACAAGTGTCGCGCCAGATCCACCGCGCTTTTACCGGATACGCCGGTCCGCAGAAAAATCGCCAGCAATTCGGCATCGGAAAGACTTCCCGAGCCCTGTTCAAGCAGCTTCTCCCGCGGCCTTTCCGCCGCCGGCCAATCGCGAATACTCATACACCTTCCTTGTCTGTGGGCGCCGCTGTTCCGTAGCGGTCGCTGTGATATCGTAGCCCATCTTTTTTGCGGGCGAATTCACCCTGGGGAGGGGGTTTCGCCACGTATGTCACCAACGAAATGAAAGGCAGACCTATGCAGCGGCTGTATCGGAAACGCATCGTTCTGGGCGTCGGCGGCGGCATTGCTGCCTACAAGAGCGCCGATCTCGTGCGCCGCCTGATCGATCAGGGCGCCGAAGTGCGCGTGGTCATGACCCGTGGCGGCAGCGAATTCATCACCCCGTTGACCATGCAGGCGCTGTCCGGCCACCCGGTTCACCTGGACTTGCTCGACCCGGCCGCCGAAGCGGCGATGGGCCACATCGAACTGGCCAAATGGGCCGATCTGGTGCTGATCGCCCCCGCCACCGCCGACCTGCTCGCCCGTCTGGCCCAAGGCATTGCCAACGATCTGCTGACCACGCTGGTGCTGGCCACCGACGCCATTGTCGCTGTCGCCCCGGCCATGAACCAGGCCATGTGGCGCGACCCGGCGACCCAGGCCAACCTGCAACTCCTTGAAAGCCGTGGCCTGAAGACCTTCGGCCCGGCCTCCGGCAGCCAGGCCTGCGGCGACGTCGGCATGGGCCGCATGATGGAAGCCACCGATCTGGCCCAGCTCGCGGCGGACTGCTTCCAGCGTCAGGCGCTGACCGGCAAGCACGTAGTAATCACCGCCGGCCCGACCCAGGAAAACATCGACCCGGTGCGCTACATCACCAACCACAGCTCCGGCAAAATGGGCTTCGCCCTGGCGGAAGCGGCGGTTGAGGCCGGCGCCCGTGTCACCCTGATCAGCGGCCCGGTGCATTTGCCGACGCCGGATCGCGTCACCCGCATCGACGTGGTCAGTGCCCGCGACATGCTCGCTGCCTGCGAGGCCGCGATCCCTTGCGACATCTTTATCGCCTCGGCAGCGGTCGCGGACTACCGCCCGGAAGTCGTCGCCCCGCAAAAATTGAAGAAAGACCCTACGAGCGGTGACGGCTTCGTCCTGCAAATGGTGCGCAACCCGGACATCCTGGCCACCATCGCGACCCGTCCCGACCGTCCGTTCAGTGTCGGTTTCGCCGCCGAGACCGAACACCTGCTCGACTACGCAGCGCGCAAGCTGAAGGACAAGAATCTCGATCTGATCGTCGCCAACGACGTCGCCAACCCGAGCATTGGTTTCAACAGCGAAGAAAACGCCTGCAGCGTCATCGACCGTGCGCTGCACGCCACGGTTTTCGCCCAGACCAGCAAGAGCAAGATCGCTCGCCAACTGGTCACTTTTATCGCCGAACGTCTGAACCAGGTTTAATTTACATGCACGCTTTGCAAGCCAAGATCCTCGACCCACGCATCGGTACCGAATTCCCGCTGCCGCAATACGCCACGCCAGGCTCCGCCGGCCTCGACCTGCGCGCCATGCTGCAAGAGGACATCGTCATCAAGCCGGGTGAAACCGTGCTGATCCCGACCGGTCTGTCGGTCTACATCGGCGACCCGAACCTCGCCGCGCTGATCCTGCCGCGCTCGGGCATGGGCCATAAGCACGGCATCGTGCTGGGCAATCTGGTCGGCCTGATCGACTCCGACTACCAGGGCCCGCTGATGGTCTCCTGCTGGAACCGTGGCCAGACCGAGTTCACCATGCCGGTGGGCGAGCGTCTGGCGCAGCTGGTGCTGGTGCCCGTAGTGCAGGCGCATTTCGAAATGGTCGAAGAGTTCGTCGAGACCGAGCGCGGCGCTGGCGGTTTCGGCCATTCCGGCACCAAGTGATTTGTCTTGTGGCGTGGGAGCCTGCTCCTTCGCCATAAAAATACGCAGATTCATCTGCAAGCTTTACCGCTGAAAATCAAGGCATTGGCAGGCCAAAGCCACGCCGCACAAGGCGTCATGGCCCTTTCACACCACGAACTCTCTGTGAAAACCGCCGTCATACCCTTCAGTTTGAGCTTGCCGTCGAATGAGTCGTCGGTGTGTCCAGCCACTTTCGAGATGGAGCATTTTCGCAGATGAGCACCCCCGCCCAAGTCGCCCCGAAGCTTCCCGACAGCATCTTCCGCGCCTATGACATTCGCGGCACCGTGCCGGAATTCCTCAATGGCGAAACCGCCTACTGGATCGGTCGCGCCATCGGCTCCCAGAGCCTGGCCCAGGGCGAACCGAACGTGTCCGTCGGTCGTGACGGCCGTCTGTCCGGTCCGGAACTGGTTGCCGAACTGATCCGCGGCATCGCCGAAAGCGGCTGCCATGTCAGCGACGTCGGCCTGGTGCCGACGCCTGCGCTGTACTACGCCGCCAACGTGCTGGCCGGCAAATCCGGCGTGATGCTCACCGGCAGCCACAACCCGTCGAACTACAACGGCTTCAAGATCGTGATCGCCGGCGACACCCTCGCCAACGAACAGATCCAGGTGCTGCATGAACGTATCAAGACCGGCAACCTGAGCAGCGGCCAGGGCAGCGTAACCCAGGTCGAGATCCTCGACCGCTACACCACCGAAATCGTCCAGGACATCAAACTGGCCCGGCGCCTGAAAGTCGTGGTCGATTGCGGCAACGGCGCGGCCGGCGTGATCGCCCCGCAACTGATCGAAGCACTGAACTGCGAAGTCATCCCGCTGTTCTGCGAGGTCGACGGCAACTTCCCGAACCACCACCCGGACCCGGGCAAGCCTGAAAACCTTGTCGACCTGATCGCCAAGGTCAAGGAAACCAAGGCTGACATCGGACTGGCCTTCGACGGTGACGGCGACCGCGTCGGCGTGGTGACCAACACCGGCACCATCGTCTTCCCGGATCGCCTGCTGATGCTGTTTGCCCGCGACGTACTGGCCCGCAACCCGGGCGCGGAAATCATTTTCGACGTCAAATGCACCCGCCGCCTGATCCCGCTGATCAAGGAATATGGCGGCCAGTCGCTAATGTGGAAGACCGGTCACTCGTTGATCAAAAAGAAAATGAAACAGTCCGGCGCATTGTTGGCCGGTGAAATGAGCGGGCACATTTTCTTCAAGGAACGCTGGTTCGGTTTCGACGACGGTATTTACAGCGCCGCACGGCTGCTGGAAATCCTCAGCAAGGAAAAATCTTCGGCCGAGGAGCTGTTCGCGACCTTCCCGAACGATATTTCCACGCCGGAAATCAATATCCATGTGACCGAAGAGAGCAAATTCAGCATCATTGATGCACTGCACGATGCGCAGTGGGGCCCAGGCGCCGACCTGACCACCATTGACGGCGTGCGGGTCGATTACGCCAAAGGCTGGGGCCTGGTGCGCGCCTCCAACACCACACCGGTGCTGGTGCTGCGCTTCGAGGCCGATGACGAGGCTGAATTGCAGCGCATCAAGGCTGTGTTCCATGCCCAACTGAAACGCGTTGCACCTGATCTCCAACTACCGTTCTGATTTCTGATTCACCCGGAGCCCTGAATGACCCTCGAACGCGAAGCCGCCGCCCACACCGCCCAGGTCCTGTCCGAAGCGCTGCCTTACATCCGACGTTATGTCGGCAAGACCCTGGTGATCAAATACGGCGGCAACGCGATGGAAAGCGAGGAGCTGAAAACCGGCTTCGCCCGCGACATCGTGCTGATGAAGGCCGTTGGCATCAACCCGGTCGTGGTTCATGGCGGTGGCCCGCAGATCGGTGATCTGCTCAAGCGCCTGTCGATCGAAAGCCACTTCGTCGACGGCATGCGCGTCACCGACGCCGCGACCATGGACGTGGTGGAAATGGTCCTCGGTGGTCAGGTGAACAAAAGCATCGTCAATCTGATCAACCGCCACGGCGGCAGCGCCATCGGCCTGACCGGTAAAGACGCCGGGCTGATTCGGGCGAAGAAGCTCACTGTCACCCGTCAAACGCCGGAGATGACCCAGCCGGAAATCATCGACATCGGCCAGGTGGGCGAAGTGGTCGGGATCAACACCGAACTGCTGAACCTGCTGGTCAAAGGCAACTTCATCCCGGTGATCGCGCCGATCGGCGTGGGTGAGAACGGCGAGTCGTACAACATCAACGCTGACCTGGTGGCCGGTAAAGTCGCCGAAGCGCTGAAAGCCGAAAAGCTGATGCTGCTGACCAACATCGCCGGCCTGATGGACAAGTCGGGCACCGTGCTGACCGGCCTGAGCACCCAGCAGGTCGATGACCTGATCGCCGACGGCACCATCTACGGCGGCATGCTGCCGAAGATCCGCTGTGCACTGGAAGCGGTTCAGGGTGGTGTCGGCAGCTCGCTGATCATCGACGGCCGTGTACCGAACGCGATCCTGCTGGAAATCTTCACCGACACCGGTGTGGGTACGCTGATCAGTAATCGCAAGCGCCCATAAGCGCTCGCGCAAACAAAAAGACCCCGCTCAGCCTGGCTGAGCGGGGTCTTTTTTTGCCTGAAGACGCAATCAGACGCCGAACTGGGCGCGATAGGCTTCAACGGCTGGCAGGTGCTGCTTGAGCTGCGGATCGTCAGCCAGGAATTCCAGCACCTGGTTCAGCGACACGATGCTGATGACCGGGATACCGAAATCACGCTCGACTTCCTGGATTGCCGACAACTCGCCGTTGCCGCGCTCCTGACGGTTCAGGGCGATCAGCACGCCGGCAGCCTTGGCGCCGTCCTGGGAAGCGATGATCTGCATCACTTCACGGATCGCGGTGCCGGCGGTGATCACGTCGTCGATGATCAGCACGTCGCCGGTCAGCGGTGCGCCGACCAGGCTGCCACCTTCGCCGTGGGCCTTGGCTTCCTTGCGGTTGAAGCACCATGGCAAGTCACGGTTGTGGTGCTCGGCCAGCGCCACGGCAGTGGTTGCTGCCAGCGGAATGCCTTTGTAGGCCGGGCCGAACAGTACGTCGAAAGAAATGCCGCTTTCGGCGATGGCTGCCGCGTAGAAACGCCCCAGCTGCGCCAGGGCCGAGCCCGTGTTGAACAGGCCGGCATTGAAGAAGTAAGGACTGGTGCGCCCGGACTTCAGGGTGAACTCACCGAAGCGCAAAACGCCGCGATCGATGGCAAAACGAATGAAATCGCGCTGATACGCTTGCATGAAAAAAACCCCAAATACCACGGATTTAGCTAATTAGCTTGACGCCGTGTATCATACACGCACGCGATTTTTGGGGCCATTTATGCGGATCATCAGTGTGAACGTCAATGGTATTCAGGCTGCAGTCGAGCGTGGTTTGCTCAGTTGGCTGCAGGCACAGAATGCCGACGTCATCTGCCTGCAGGACACCCGTGCCTCCGCCTTTGAACTGGATGACCCAGCCTTCCAACTGGATGGCTACTTCCTTTATGCCTGCGATGCTGAAGTCCCTGCCCAAGGCGGCGTGGCTTTGTATTCGCGGTTGCAACCGAAGGCTGTCATCAGCGGTCTCGGTTTCGAGACGGCCGACCGCTACGGGCGCTACCTGCAAGCAGATTTCGACAAAGTCAGTATTGCCACCTTGCTACTTCCTTCGGGGATGAACGGCGATGAGGACTTGAACCAGAAGTTCAAGCTCATGGACGACTTCGGCAAGTACCTAGACAAACAGCGGCGCAAACGTCGCGAGTACATTTATTGTGGCTCGCTGTACGTCGCGCAGCAGAAGCTCGACATCAAGAACTGGCGCGACAGCCAGCAATCCCCGGGCTTCCTGGCGCCGGAACGCGCCTGGATGGACGAGATTGTCGGCAACATGGGCTACGTAGATGCCCTGCGCGAAGTCAGCCGCGAAGGCGACCAGTACAGCTGGTGGCCGGACAACGAACAGGCCGAGATGCTGAATCTGGGCTGGCGCTTCGACTACCAGATCCTGACCCCGGGCCTGCGGCGCTTCGTGCGCAGCGCACGCCTGCCACGTCAGCCACGGTTCTCGCAGCACGCGCCGCTGATCGTCGACTACGACTGGACGCTGACTATCTAAGCGGCCTTTCGCAGACACAAAAAAACCGACATCACTGTCGGTTTTTTTGTGGGCGATCGTTCATTATTTGATCAACCGCCAAGTGAACGGATAGCGATACGGGAAACCTTCGTTGGCCTTCACCCCACCGATGATCGTCAGCACCAGCGCTGCAATGGCCAGCAGGCCGAACAGCACGAATCCGATAATCAGCAGCATCAGCACGAAGCAGATCATCGAAGCGATCGCCACGGTGATCTGGAAATTCAGTGCTTCTTTACCCTGGGCATCGATGAACGGATCGGTCTCGCGCTTCATCTGCCACAGGATCAACGGCCCGATCAGCGTACCGAACGGAATCCAGATCCCCAGCAAGGCGGACAAGTGACAAAACATCGCCCATTGGCGAACCTCCTGGCTCGGCTTGGGTAGCAACTCTTGCTCATCACTCATCGCGTCCTCCTTGCGGGTTGCGAACCTGCTCAGTCGGCCAGTGCAGCCTGTTGCAGTTCGAAGATCTCATTCATGCCTTTCTTGGCCAGTTCCAGCATCGCGGTCAGCTCTTCAGGCTGGAATGGCGCGCCTTCGGCGGTGCCCTGAACCTCGATGAAGCCGCCGGTGCTGGTCATCACTACGTTCAGGTCAGTCTCTGCGGCGGAGTCTTCAAGATAGTCCAGATCCAGCACCGGCTCGCCCTGGTACATGCCCACGGAAACGGCACCGATCATTTGCTTGAGCGGGTCGCCGCCCTTCAGGCCGCCGCGCTTCTTGATCACTTTCAGGGCATCAACCAGCGCAACCATGGCGCCGGTGATCGACGCGGTGCGGGTACCGCCGTCGGCCTGGATCACGTCGCAGTCGACGTACAGGGTGACGTCGCCCAGCTTGGACATGTCCAGCGCAGCGCGCAGGGAACGGCCGATCAGGCGCTGGATCTCCAGGGTACGGCCGCCCTGCTTGCCACGGCTCGCTTCACGCTGGTTACGCTCGCCGGTGGCGCGGGGCAGCATGCCGTACTCGGCGGTCAGCCAACCCTGGCCCTGACCTTTGAGGAAACGCGGTACGCCGTTTTCGACGCTGACGGTGCAGATGACTTTGGTATCACCGAATTCGACCAGTACCGATCCCTCGGCGTGCTTGGTGTAGTTGCGGGTAATGCGGATCGAGCGGAGCTGATCGGCAGCGCGACCACTTGGACGTTTCATAGGAGATACCTGTACTGGGGACGGAAAACTGCGGAGCATTATAGAGCCGCGCACCGCGCCTGGGCACTCGTTAAAAAATCCGGCCGACGACCGAAAGCCCTGAAACGCGCTTTGCCGACGGCCTGCAGCCCTTTGTCACACCGTGTGTTTGGGCGCATCCGCCGCACTGCGCTACAATCCTGCGCCTTTGCTGCCAGTCGGCTTAAATTCATTGATATCGAGCTGCGGAGCTTCAATTCGCGCCGATCTGTATCGCGAGGTCACCGCCATGGTGCACAGCATGACCGCCTTCGCCCGCGTCGAGAAAGCCGGCGTTCAGGGCACCCTGAGCTGGGAACTGCGCTCGGTCAACAGCCGCTACCTGGAACCCCACCTGCGCCTGCCGGAGTCGTTTCGCGACCTCGAAGGCGCTGTCCGCGAAGCCCTGCGTCAGGGCCTGTCGCGCGGCAAACTGGAATGCACCCTGCGCTTCACCGAGGAAAGTACCGGCAAGCCACTGCAAGTGGATCGCGAACGCGCCGCGCAGCTCGTCGCCGCTGCCGAAACCGTCGCCGGCCTGATCAAGAATCCGGCCGCGCTGAACCCGCTGGAAGTGCTGGCATGGCCCGGCGTGCTGGTGGCCGATGCGAGCGATCCACAAGCCCTTAACGCCGAAGCGCTGGAGCTGTTCAATCAAGGCCTGAAGGAGTTGAAGTCCGGCCGCGAGCGCGAAGGCGCGGAGCTGGCACGCCTGATCAACGATCGCCTGACCTCCATCGAGGAAGACGTGGTGACGCTGCGCGAACTGGTTCCGCAGATGCTCGCCACCCAGCGCCAGAAGGTCCTCGACCGCTTCGCCGACATGAAGGCCGAGATGGACCCGCAGCGCCTGGAACAGGAAATGGTGATGCTCGCGCAAAAGAGCGACGTGGCCGAAGAACTGGATCGCCTGAGCACTCACATCATTGAAGTTCGCCGGGTGTTGAAGTCCGGCGGTGCCGCCGGTCGGCGCCTGGACTTCCTGATGCAGGAACTCAACCGCGAAGCCAACACACTGGGCTCCAAGGCCTTCGACCCGCGCAGCACCCAGGCGGCGGTCAACCTCAAGGTGTTGATCGAGCAGATGCGCGAACAAGTGCAGAATATTGAGTAAGGCAACAGACATGACCCACAGCACCGGCACCCTGTACATCATTTCCGCCCCTTCGGGCGCGGGCAAGAGCAGTCTGGTCAAGGCCCTGACAGACACCAATCCGGACATTCGCGTCTCGATTTCCCACACTACCCGTGCCATGCGCCCGGGCGAGGTGGACGGAGTGAACTACCACTTCGTAAGCCGCGAAGAGTTCGTGAAGATGGGCGAGCACGGCGATTTCCTTGAACGCGCGGAAGTCTTCGGCAACTTTTACGGCACCTCGCAAAGTCGTCTGCAGCAGACCCTGGACGAAGGTCACGACCTGATTCTGGAAATCGACTGGCAAGGCGCCGAGCAAGTGCGCAAGCTGATGCCCCAGGCACGCTCGATCTTCATTCTGCCGCCATCGCTTCAAGCCCTGCACCAGCGCCTGACCAACCGTGGCCAGGACAGCGACGAAATCATCGACGGCCGGATGCGCGAAGCCGTCAGCGAGATGAGCCACTACGTTGAGTACGATTACCTGATCATCAACGACGATTTCGCCCACGCACTGGATGATCTGAAAGCGATTTTTCGCGCCAATCAGCTGCAACAGAAACGCCAACAAGTGCGTTTCGGCAGATTGCTGGCTGAATTGCTGGGCTGAAACAGCACTTCCCAAAACCGCTGCAAGGGCTTTACATTGGTGCTTGGGGCGCGTTGAAGAGCCTGGTCAAAAAATCAGCGCTTCCCTAATCGCTGGTGATTTTTTAAACTGTTGAGTCCGCTCGCCCAACCGGGCAGCGCGCATATTGCATTCGCTCCGAGGAATACCATGGCCCGCGTAACCGTTGAAGACTGCCTAGAACACGTGGAAAACCGCTTTGAGCTGGTCATGCTCTCTACCAAGCGTGCCCGTCAACTGGCCACCGGCGGCAAAGAGCCCCTGGTTCAGTGGGAAAACGACAAACCGACCGTAGTTGCGCTGCGTGAAATCGCTGAAGGCCTGATGAGCTACGAGTTCATCGCCGAGCAGGAAATCGTCCACGAAGACCCGGTCTTCGCTGCGTTCGAGGACGAGTCCAACGAGGCCGTCTAAGCCTATGCCTGGTCGACGTAGCACGGCGCGGGATCACAGCTTGCGGCAGGAGACATCATGCCGAGCATAGACGCCCTCGCCGATCGCTTATCGACCTACCTCGGCAACGACCAGGTCAACCTGGTCCGCCGAGCGTATTTCTACGCCGAACAAGCCCACGACGGCCAACGCCGCCGTAGCGGCGAGGCGTACGTCACGCATCCTCTTGCCGTGGCGAATATTCTTGCCGACATGCACATGGACCATCAGAGCCTGATGGCCGCGATGCTGCATGACGTGATCGAAGACACCGGTATCGCCAAGGAAGCGCTGCAAGCGCAGTTCGGTGAAACCGTGGCCGAACTGGTCGACGGGGTCAGCAAACTGACCCAGATGAATTTCGAGACCAAGGCCGAAGCCCAGGCTGAAAACTTCCAGAAAATGGCCATGGCCATGGCACGCGACATTCGCGTGATCCTGGTCAAGCTCGCCGACCGCCTGCACAACATGCGCACGCTGGAAGTGCTGTCCGGCGAAAAACGCCGGCGCATCGCCAAGGAAACCCTGGAGATCTATGCACCCATCGCCAATCGGCTGGGCATGCACGCGATCCGTATCGAGTTCGAAGACCTCGGCTTCAAGGCCATGCACCCGATGCGTTCCGCGCGGATCTACCAGGCCGTCAAACGCGCCCGGGGCAACCGCAAGGAAATCGTCAACAAGATCGAGGAATCCCTTGGCCACTGCCTCGCCATCGACGGCATCCAGGGTGAAGTCAGCGGTCGCCAGAAACACCTCTACGGCATCTACAAGAAAATGCGCGGCAAGCGTCGGGCCTTTAACGAGATCATGGACGTCTACGCGTTCCGGATCATCGTCGACAAGGTCGATACCTGCTACCGCGTGCTGGGTGCTGTACATAATTTGTACAAACCGTTGCCGGGGCGCTTCAAGGATTACATCGCGATCCCCAAGGCCAACGGCTATCAGTCGCTGCACACCACACTGTTCGGCATGCACGGCGTGCCGATCGAAATCCAGATCCGCACCCGCGAAATGGAGGAGATGGCCAACAACGGCATCGCCGCCCATTGGCTGTACAAATCCAGCGGCGACGAGCAGCCCAAAGGCACCCATGCCCGGGCCCGTCAGTGGGTCAAGGGCGTGCTGGAAATGCAGCAACGTGCCGGCAACTCGCTGGAATTCATCGAGAGCGTGAAGATCGACCTGTTCCCGGACGAGGTCTACGTGTTCACGCCCAAAGGCCGGATTATGGAGCTGCCCAAAGGCTCCACGGCGGTCGACTTTGCCTACGCGGTGCACACCGACGTCGGCAACAGCTGCATCGCCTGCCGGATCAACCGTCGTCTCGCACCGCTCTCCGAACCGTTGCAAAGCGGCTCCACGGTCGAGATCGTCAGCGCCCCCGGCGCGCGGCCGAACCCGGCGTGGCTCAACTTCGTGGTCACCGGCAAGGCGCGGACCCACATCCGTCATGCGCTGAAACTGCAACGCCGCTCCGAATCCATCAGCCTCGGCGAACGCCTGCTGAACAAGGTGCTCAACGGTTTCGACAGCGCGCTGGAACAGATTCCGGCCGAACGCGTGAAGGCGATGCTCACCGAGTACCGCCTCGAACTGATCGAAGACTTGCTGGAAGACATCGGCCTGGGCAACCGCATGGCCTACGTCGTAGCCCGCCGCCTGCTCGGCGAAGGCGAACAACTGCCAAGCCCTGAAGGCCCGCTGGCGATTCGCGGCACCGAAGGTCTGGTGCTCAGCTACGCCAAATGCTGCACGCCGATCCCGGGCGACCCGATTGTCGGGCACCTGTCGGCGGGCAAAGGCATGGTCGTGCACCTGGACAACTGTCGCAACATCAGCGAAATCCGCCACAACCCGGAAAAATGCATCCAGCTCTCGTGGGCCAAGGATGTCACTGGTGAATTCAACGTCGAACTGCGCGTCGAGCTGGAACACCAGCGCGGCCTGATTGCCCTGCTGGCCAGCAGCGTCAACGCAGCCGACGGCAATATCGAGAAAATCAGCATGGATGAACGCGATGGCCGCATCAGCGTCGTCCAACTGGTGGTCAGCGTCCACGACCGTGTGCACCTGGCCCGCGTGATCAAGAAACTGCGCGCACTGACCGGCGTGATCCGCATCACCCGCATGCGTGCATAACTTAAACATTACAAGGAGTCATACATGACCAAGACCGTTATCACCAGCGACAAGGCCCCGGCCGCCATCGGTACTTATTCCCAAGCGATCAAGGCTGGCAACACTGTCTACATGTCGGGCCAGATCCCGTTGGACCCGAAAACCATGGAGCTGGTCGAAGGTTTCGAAGCCCAGACCGTCCAGGTCTTCGAGAACCTGAAAGCCGTGGCCGAAGCCGCCGGCGGTTCGTTCAAGGATATCGTCAAGCTGAACATCTTCCTCACCGACCTGAGCCACTTCGCCAAGGTCAACGAGATCATGGGCAAGTACTTCGACCAGCCGTACCCGGCGCGCGCCGCCATCGGCGTTGCTGCCCTGCCAAAGGGTTCGCAGGTTGAAATGGATGCCATTCTGGTCATCGAGTAATGCGCACGGCGCGGCCCTTCAAGGTCGCGCCGACTGCTCTGCGGTAAAGAAAAGGTTTTGAAAGGATTCCACCATGCGCAAAGCGCTTGCTCTCTCGCTGCTCGCCATTTTCCTCGGCGGTTGCGCCAGCAACCCTGCCGACCGTGACATCAGCGGCACCTGGATCAACCAGGTCGCCATCGATGCCGCCGCCAAGGGCGGCCCCCTGCGTGAAGCGCTTCAGTCCTACGGCCCGAACCTGGAATGGGACATCAACACCAAGGCCAGTCAGGCCCGCTACACCAACGGTTTCGAAAACGTGGAAGGTCGCTTGCTCGGCGAACAGTCCGGCGCCTGGAAAGTCGATTTCTATGGCAGCTCGGCCAGCGAGCTGAAACGTGACGGCAGCCAGTTGCACCAGGCCGCCAGCGAAAATGAACCACAGCAGCTCTTCGACCGCGCGCAGATTCCGGTGCCGGAGGGCGCACCGATCGGCGCCAGCTTCGAACGGGCGCTGTATTCGGCCTACCTGGGCGGAAACTGGACAATCGCCAGCGGCCAGGGCGAAGGTGCCACGGTGCAATTCCAGGCCGACGGACAAGTCTCCGGCCTGCCGGGCGCCGACCGCTATGCCCTGTGCCTGGCGGGCGACTGCGCATCGATGAGCAGCGGCAACGACAGCATGTGGCTGCAACAGAACGGTCAGGGCAACAACTGGATCTTCGTGCGCAAAGGCAAGGAGCTTGAAATTTTGCAGGCCGTGAACACGGCACTGGCGGACGAACAACCGCAGTTCACCCCGGGCGAGCGCAAGTGGTTGCTCGAAAAACAGTAACTGCACCTGAGAACAGCATATAACCCTGTGGGAGCGGGCTTGCCCGCGATGAGGCCATAGCATTCAACATTTATGCTGACTGTTATGCCGCCATCGCGAGCAAGCTCGCTCCCACGATTATTTGTTGCGCTTGAGAATCAGCACTTGCCCTCTAGAATCGCGGCATACCCCTCACGATAACTCGGATACTTCGGTACCCAGCCCAGCGCCTTCGCACGGGCATTGCTGCAACGTTTGCTGCCGGTGCGACGCACGCTCTCGTCTTCCGACCATTCGGTGACACCCAGATACTCGCGCAGCCAGGCCACCACCTCGGCCAACGGCGCCGGCGCGTCGTCCACGCCGATATAGATGTCATCCAGCGCCACGCCCTTGCGATCGGCCTCCAGCAGAAACGCCATCAACCCCGCCGCATCATCGGCATGGATGCGATTGCCATACAGTGGTGGGTCGACCGCCACCCGATAACCCCGACGTACCTGGGTCAGCAGCCATTCACGGCCGGGGCCGTAAATGCCGGTCAGGCGCACGATGCTCGCAGGAATACCGCTGTTGAGCGCAACCTGCTCAGCCTCCAGCATCACCCGACCGGAATAACCCGCGGCAACGGTTTCGGATTTTTCATCGACCCATTCGCCGTTCTGCTGCCCGTAAACACTGCTGCTGGAAACGAACAGCAACCGCTCAGGCTCCTGACCGTAATCGTTCAGCCAACCCAGCACATGCTGCAACCCCTGCACATACGCCGCGCGATAACCGGCCTCATCGTGATCGGTGGCCGCCGCGCTATACACCAGGTAATCGATAGCACCCACCGGCCAGGTCTCGGGGCAATCCTCATTGAACAAGTCACCGGCGACACCGATAACGCCGTCCGGTAAACGCGAAATATTCCGGCGCAGGCCATACACCTGAAAGCCGGCAGCCAGCAATTGCGTGGCCAGACGGCTGCCGACATCACCGCAACCGGCGATCAAAACAGAGGGCGCGGACATCAAAAATCTCCCATCGGAAAGCGACAGACTAGCCTCGACAGGGGACGAGCGGCTAGCAATGAAGGAAAAAAAGCAACTCTATTACTTCTGTTAACAAGAATTACTTGCAATAATGCACGTCACTTTTGTTCTCGGCCTCACGAGGCCTGGAAGAGCATCACCGTTTTTCTATCTCAGGTCCGGCCAGCATGACACGCATTCAAAACCCCGCTTCGCCAACCAACCGACCTCGCGCCTGGAGCGCAGTGGCTGCCCTGCTCCTCAGCCTGATGCTGGCGCCGGCCGCCGCCTTCGCTGACGCACAAGCCCCGGCCGCTCCAACTGCCACCGAGCAGAGCGCTCCGGTCGCCGCACCTGCCGCGACCGTTCCGGTGCAGGCCGTAGACGCCAGCGCCGCCGACGCACCGGAAGTCCTCGAAGCCGACAACTCCCTGGGCATGGCCCACGACCTGTCGCCATGGGGCATGTACAAGAATGCCGACATCATCGTGAAAATCGTGATGATCGGTCTGGCCATCGCTTCGATCATCACCTGGACCATCTGGATTGCCAAAGGGTTCGAGCTGATGGGCGCCAAACGTCGCCTGCGTGGCGAAATCGCCGCCCTGAAGAAAGCCACCACCCTCAAGGAAGCCAGCACCACCGCAGCGAAAGAAGGCACCCTCGCCAACCTGCTGGTGCATGACGCCCTCGAAGAAATGCGCCTGTCGGCCAATTCCCGCGAGAAAGAAGGCATCAAGGAACGCGTCAGCTTCCGCCTCGAGCGTCTGGTGGCCGCCTGTGGCCGCAACATGAGCAGCGGCACCGGCGTGCTCGCCACCATCGGCTCCACCGCACCGTTCGTCGGCCTGTTCGGCACCGTGTGGGGCATCATGAACAGCTTCATCGGCATCGCCAAAACCCAGACCACCAACCTTGCTGTCGTAGCACCGGGTATCGCTGAAGCGCTGCTGGCTACCGCACTGGGTCTGGTGGCCGCGATTCCTGCCGTGGTCATCTACAACGTGTTCGCCCGCTCCATCGCCGGTTACAAGGCTCAGGTGTCCGATGCATCGGCAGAAGTCCTGCTGCTGGTCAGCCGCGACCTCGACCACCAGCCTGAGCGCAGCAGCTCGCAGCCGCACATGGTCAAAGTGGGGTAATCGGCCATGGGCCTGCATTTGAAAGAAGGCGCAGACGACGATCTGGCCGAGAACCACGAAATCAACGTCACGCCGTTCATCGACGTGATGCTGGTGCTGCTGATCATTTTCATGGTGGCCGCGCCACTGGCCACCGTAGACATCAAAGTCGACCTGCCCGCCTCGACCGCCAAACCGGCGCCGCGGCCGGAGAAACCGGTGTTCCTCAGCGTAAAGGCTGATCAGCGCCTGTACATCGGTGACGACGAAGTCAAGGCCGAAACCCTCGGCGCCATGCTCGACGCCAGGACTCAGGGCAAAAAAGACACCACCATCTTCTTCCAGGCCGACAAAGGCGTGGACTACGGCGACCTGATGAGCGTGATGGACAAGCTGCGCAGCGCCGGTTATCTGAAAGTCGGTCTGGTCGGCCTCGAGAGCGCAGTCAAGAAATGATCACGACGCGCCATAAGCTGACGCGTTACAGCGGTAGCCTGGCCGTGGTGCTGGGTGTGCATGCGCTGGCCATCGCGCTGGCGCTTAACTGGACCGCCCGCCCTCCCATCGAATTGCCGCCGCAGGCGATGATGGTCGAGCTGGCACCGGTTCCGGCCCCGCCACCGCCTGCACCGCCAAAAGTCGTCACGCCACCGCAGCCACCGGCTCCGGTTGAAGAACTGCCAATCCCGAAACTGGCCGAAGCACCCAAGGCAGAAATTGCCGTGCCCAAGCCCAAACCAAAACCCAAGCCCAAACCGCAACCGCCGAAGCCGATCGAGAAGAAACCGGAACCCGTGAAGGAAAAACCTTCCGAGGAAAAACCGGCAGAACCTCAGCAGACCCAGGCACCAACGGAGAAATCCGCCCAGCCGGCACCAGGCCCGTCGCCAGCACAACTGGCGGCCAAGGCCAGCTGGCAGGGTGCGCTGCTCGCGCATCTGCAGAAGTACAAAAAGTACCCGGACAGCGCCAGGTCACGGAACAAGACCGGTACCAACCGCCTGCGTTTCGTGGTCGATGGCGAAGGCAATGTGCTGTCGTTCGAGCTGGTGGACCGCTCCGGCAACGCTGATCTGGACCGGGCCACCCTGGAAATGATCCGCCGTGCCCAGCCGCTGCCCAAACCGCCAGCGGACATGCTGAACAACGGCTCCATCGAAATTGTTGCGCCGTTTGTGTACTCGATCGAGAAGCGCCGCTGACGCACAACGCCCCCGTTGGAGTTGCACCGGACAGACAAAGGCACCGAAAGGTGCCTTTGTCATATCTGCAAACGGCAAACAGGCATTGTCCGGTGTGGCATTCATCACTCAGTCTGATAACGTGCGTCTATCGATTGCAGCCGGTATGCTTGGCCCGCATCTTCATGGACGCTTGCTATGACCCTCACAGAATTACGCTACATCGTTACCCTCGCCCAAGAGCAGCATTTCGGCCACGCGGCCGAGCGTTGCCACGTCAGCCAGCCGACCCTGTCGGTGGGCGTGAAAAAGCTTGAAGACGAACTCGGTGTGCTGATTTTCGAGCGCAGCAAAAGCGCCGTGCGCCTGACCCCGGTCGGTGAAGGCATCGTCGCCCAGGCGCAGAAAGTACTGGAGCAGGCCCAGGGCATCCGCGAACTGGCCCAGGCCGGCAAGAACCAGCTGACCGCCCCGCTGAAAGTCGGCGCGATCTACACCGTCGGCCCGTACCTGTTCCCGCATCTGATTCCACAACTGCACCGGGTCGCCCCGCAGATGCCGTTGTACATCGAAGAAAACTTCACCCACGTGCTGCGCGACAAACTGCGCAACGGCGAACTGGACGCGATCATCATCGCCCTGCCGTTCAACGAAGCCGACGTGCTGACCCTGCAACTCTACGACGAGCCGTTCTACGTCCTGATGCCGGCCCAGCACCCGTGGACCCAGAAAGAATCCATCGACGCCGCCCTGCTCAACGACAAGAGCCTGCTGCTGCTCGGTGAAGGCCACTGCTTCCGCGATCAGGTGCTGGAAGCCTGCCCGACCCTGACCAAGGGCAACGACGGCGCCAAGCACACCACGGTGGAATCCAGCTCGCTGGAAACCATTCGCCACATGGTCGCGTCCGGCCTGGGCATCTCGATCCTGCCGCTGTCGGCGGTGGACAGCCATCACTACGCTCCGGGCGTGATCGAAGTGCGTCCGTTGTCGGCACCGGTGCCATTCCGCACCGTGGCCATCGCCTGGCGCGCCAGCTTCCCGCGGCCGAAAGCCATCGAGATCCTCGCCGACTCCATTCGCCTGTGCTCGGTCGCCAAGCCAGCCGCACCGGTCACGGCCGGTTAAGCCAGCGTCATGACGGAGCTGTCGCAGGTCTCGGTCACCGCACTCAAGGGTGTCGGTGAAGCCATGGCCGAGAAACTGGCCAAGGTCGGCCTGGAAAACCTTCAGGACGTGCTGTTCCACCTGCCGCTGCGTTATCAGGATCGCACCCGCGTGGTGCCGATCGGCGCGTTGCGGCCGGGACAGGACGCCGTGGTCGAAGGTACCGTCAGCGGCGCCGACGTGGTCATGGGCCGGCGCCGCAGTCTCGTGGTGCGCTTGCAGGACGGCACCGGCGGACTGAGCCTGCGTTTCTACCATTTCAGCAACGCGCAGAAAGAAGGCCTCAAGCGCGGCACGCGGATTCGCTGCTACGGCGAAGCGCGGCCCGGCGCCTCGGGGCTGGAGATCTATCACCCGGAATACCGCGCCATCAACGGCGACGAACCGCCGCCGGTGGATGAAACCCTGACCCCGGTCTACCCGCTGACCGAAGGCTTGACCCAGGCCCGCCTGCGTCAGTTGTGCATGCAAACCCTGACCCTGCTCAAGCCGGCCACCCTGCCCGACTGGTTGCCAACCGAACTGGCCCGCGACTATCAACTGGCGCCGCTGGCCGACGCGATCCGCTACCTGCACAACCCGCCCGCCGATGCCGACGTCGACGAACTCGCCCTCGGTCATCACTGGGCCCAGCATCGTCTGGCCTTCGAAGAACTGCTGACCCATCAACTGTCCCAGCAGCGCCTGCGCGAGAGCATGCGCTCCCTGCGCGCACCGGCGATGCCGAAAGCCACGAAGCTGCCGGCGAAATACCTGGCCAACCTCGGCTTCAATCCGACCGGCGCTCAGCAACGAGTCGGCAACGAAATCGCCTACGACCTCAGCCAGCACGAACCGATGCTGCGGCTGATTCAGGGCGACGTCGGCGCGGGCAAAACCGTGGTCGCCGCCCTCGCTGCGCTGCAAGCGCTGGAGGCGGGTTATCAGGTCGCCCTGATGGCGCCGACCGAGATCCTCGCCGAACAGCACTTCATCACCTTCAAGCGCTGGCTCGAACCGCTGGGCATCGACGTGGCGTGGCTGGCCGGCAAGCTCAAGGGCAAGAACCGCGTCGCCGCGCTGGAGCAGATCGCCAGCGGCACGCCGATGGTGGTCGGCACCCACGCGCTGTTCCAGGACGAAGTGCAGTTCAAGAACCTCGCACTGGTGATCATCGACGAACAGCACCGCTTCGGCGTGCAACAGCGTCTGGCGCTGCGGCAGAAAGGCGTCGGCGGGCGCATGTGCCCGCACCAATTGATCATGACCGCCACCCCGATTCCGCGGACGCTGGCGATGAGCGCCTACGCCGACCTCGACACCTCAATCCTCGACGAGCTGCCGCCCGGCCGAACCCCGGTCAACACCGTACTGGTCACCGACACCCGCCGCGTCGAAGTCATCGAGCGGGTGCGCAGTGCCTGCGCCGAGGGTCGTCAGGCCTATTGGGTGTGCACGCTGATTGAAGAGTCCGAAGAACTGACCTGCCAGGCCGCCGAAACCACTTTCGAAGACCTGACCGCCGCCCTCGGCGAACTGAAGGTCGGGCTGATCCACGGCCGCATGAAACCCGCCGAGAAAGCCGCCGTCATGGCCGAGTTCAAGGCCGGTAACCTGCAACTGCTGGTTGCCACCACCGTGATCGAAGTCGGCGTTGACGTACCCAACGCCAGCCTGATGATCATCGAAAACCCCGAGCGCCTGGGCCTCGCGCAGCTACACCAATTGCGCGGCCGCGTCGGCCGGGGCAGCGCGGTCAGCCATTGCGTGCTGCTCTACCATCCGCCGCTGTCACAGATCGGCCGCCAGCGCCTGGGCATCATGCGCGAGACCAACGACGGTTTCGTCATCGCCGAAAAAGACCTCGAACTGCGCGGCCCCGGTGAAATGCTCGGCACCCGCCAGACCGGCCTGTTGCAATTCAAGGTCGCGGACCTGATGCGCGACGCCGATTTGTTGCCTGCCGTGCGCGATGCCGCCCAGGCCTTGCTTGAGCGCTGGCCCACCCACGTCAGCCCGTTGCTCGACCGCTGGCTGCGACACGGGCAGCAATACGGCCAAGTGTGAGCACCGTCGCAGTTTCTGACAGCTCGTTCCAACCAAGCTGGTTATACTCCAGCAATTGTTTCAAAAACGGATACAGACCATGACCGAAGCTGCTCTCGCCCCCGAATCCCCGCACGCTCCGTCTGTTATTCGGCTGCTGCTCAACAAGCTGGGCGTCGCCTACGAAGAGGTACTCGACCACCACGGCCTCAATGCTTCGCGCAAAGTGCAGGCCGTGTTGCTGGACGACGCGGTCGGTGCGCTGATGGTGCTGTTTCCACAGAGCCAGTTGCTGGATCTCAACCGCCTCGCCGAGCTGACGGGCCGTCGCCTGACCGCCGTGTCCACCGAGCGCCTGGAAAAGATGCTCGGCAAACACAGCCTGAGCCTGCTGCCGGGCCTGCCGGCGCTGACCAGTTCGCCGTGCCTCTACGAAGAAAGCCTGCTGCGCGAGCCGAAGTTGCTGATCAACTCCGGCGAGCCGGGCCTGCTGCTGGAAATCGCCAGCGAAGACTTCAAGACCATGCTGACCAAGGCCAGCGCCGCCAACTTCGGCGAAGCCCTGAGCAGCATCCGCCCGAACCTCGACCGCCCGGACGATGACCGCGAGGAAATCACCCAGGCCGTGCAGGCGTTCACCGCGCGGCGCATCCAGCAGCGTCTGGAAGCGACCATCGAGATTCCGCCGCTGGCCGAAACCGCGCAAAAAATCATCAAGCTGCGCGTTGACCCGAACGCCACCATCGACGACATCACCGGCGTGGTCGAAACCGACCCGGCGCTGGCTGCGCAAGTGGTGAGCTGGGCGGCATCGCCGTACTACGCGTCGCCGGGCAAGATCCGTTCGGTGGAAGACGCAATCGTGCGCGTGCTGGGCTTCGATCTGGTGATCAACCTGGCGCTGGGCCTGGCCCTCGGCAAGACCCTGAGCCTGCCCAAGGATCACCCGCAGCACACCACGCCGTACTGGCAGCAGTCGATCTACACCGCCGCCGTCATCGAAGGCCTGACCCGCGCCATGCCGCGTGCCCAGCGCCCGGAATCCGGCCTGACCTACCTCGCCGGCCTGCTGCACAACTTCGGCTACCTGCTGCTGGCCCACGTGTTCCCGCCGCACTTCTCGCTGATCTGCCGCCACCTGGAGGTCAACCCGCACCTGTGCCACAGCTATGTCGAGCAACACCTGCTGGGCATCAGCCGCGAACAGATCGGCTCCTGGCTGATGCGCTACTGGGACATGCCGGAGGAACTGGCCACCGCCCTGCGCTTCCAGCACGACCCGAACTACGACGGCGCCTACGCCGAATACCCGAACCTCGTCTGCCTGGCCGTGCGCCTGCTGCGCAGTCGGGGCATCGGCTCCGGCCCGGATGAAGACATTCCGGATGCGCTGCTGGAACGCGTTGGATTGACTCGTGACAAGGCCAATGACGTCGTCAGCAAGGTGCTTGAGGCAGAAGTGCTGCTGCGTGAACTGGCTTCGCAGTTCAGCCAGGCTTAAAGCACTCTTCGGAACGTCAACCAGGGCCTGTTTTGATTGCAAATAGGGCCCTGGCTCCACAGATTTCGGCCACTTTGCCAGCAACGACAGCAAACAAGCGCCCTGCTATGATTTGACGGCATTCAGAGGAATTTCCGATGACCCAAACAGATGCTGTCAGCGTTGCAAGCGAAGTGCGCAAGCTTGCCAAAGACAACAAGGTTACAGCCAGTCGTGACGGCATGAGTCGTATGGCCGTGGGCATTACCCGTTTGGCTGGCGATGTCGTCGAATTGGATGGCATCGAACAGCTGCTCGTCAACCTCAAGAGAAAAGGCGTTCTGAGCAAATCTGAAATCCTGGCGCTCCAAGGGCGCTACCTTCAGGAAAGGCGTGCACAGAAACGTAGCGCATGACTTTCGATCCATTCGGCGACTTCGAGACGGCTGGATATCTTCAAAACTCGCTGCAACTGAAAGATCCCGTTGAAGTAAAAGAGTCAGAGCATCTTTCGTTCGAATTGAGTATCGAAGAGGCGCTTGCCTATCTGGCCAAGAAAAAGCCAATCGATTACCAGACTGTACTCAAGGTTCACGAGATCCTGTTCTCAGGCTTCTATCACTGGGCAGGAAAAGACCGGAACGAGCTCGTCCCCCATCTGGCGGTCTTCAAGGGCTCTTTCGACGACCCCCGCAGCACCGTCTTCGAGCGCCCGGACTCCATCAAAATGTCTGTCGACTATGCACTCAAGCTCGCATCAGACAAAAAACACTTCAGAGACCATCCCGGTGGAGTGATGGGCCAACTGGCTTTCGCACACCCCTTCCTGGACGGCAATGGACGCGCGATTCTATTGGTCTTCATGGAACTCTGTTATCGAGCCGGGTTCGCCATCGACTGGTCAAGAACAAACAAAGACGACTACTTGCGGGCCCTCAGCGACGAGATCCGAGAGCCGCGCGAAAGGCATCTCGATAACTACCTCACCCCATTCGTAGTCGATATATCCAGTCGTGACGAGTGGCCAGAGACCATCAGTGGCATCCGAGGCCTGGATGGCCTGGACAAGGAAGACATCACTTACGAGAAGCTGGACAACCCGAAAGTCCAGCAGATCTACAAGACATACCGGGCCCAGCCCCTGGACGCCGAGCCTCCCGAGCCCGAAAGCTGAAGAGGCAGGCCTGTCCCGACAACCTGCCTGAAAGACCTATGCCTTCGGCTTGGCCTTCCGCGGCTTCAAATACTTCATCAACCCCTGAAACCACATCACCAGCGCCGGATTGCCCTTGAGCTGGATCGACTTGTCCTGAATCCCCTGCATGAACGCCAGCTGCTTGTTCTTGGCCTGCATCGTGGCAAACCCGAACGCCGCGTCTTTAAAGGCAATCGCAAACGCCGGCTCCGCCACCACGCCAGACTTGCTGGTAATGCGCTGGTCCTTCACCACGAAATGCCGCGCCACTTTCCCGTCCAGAGTCTGTAGCTGAAACACCAGATCCTTGTCACCCAACTGCTGCTGGAACGCAGGATTTGTCCGACTGGCCTTACCCATCAACAGACCCAGCATCCACAGAAGAAAACGAAATTTCATGCGCACAGCCTCAAAAGGAAAATGAACGGCTGGGGGAGTGTAAGGGATTCGGACGGATTCGCCACTATCTTGCACGGATAGAAGACGATGCAGCGATTTTCTCGCATGATGACTACCAAGTCACGATTTCACCCTCTGGACTTGGTCCCCGTCCTACACCTGAAGAAACACATTCCTGTAGGAGCCGCCGAAGGCTGCGATCTTTTGATCTTCTCCCCCGCAAACCTATGGGAAATTTCCCGCAATACGCCGGGGCACCCATGAACTAGGCGAACTTGGACATCACCGATAGCCTCTGTGTGTCACCGCAAAATCGGTGACTCGGACGTGCAAGTCCGATGGGGCACACAATCGCTTATGGCAATTCATCGGGCATTTTCCTATGCTCGCGGGTCGTTATGGCGGCTGTGTGTGGGAGGCTTTCGAGCCTGCCGGGTAGCTCCACCGGTCTTGCACACCTATGCACAGCTGCCACCACTTTCGAAGTGCGAGCGAAAACGGTGTCGGCTCCTAAAACATGGAGCAAGACCTTATGTTCAAACCAACACCCAATCCCCCCGAAACACCCGAAACCTCCCCCTACGAATCCCTCGATTCAAAGAAACTCCACGAAGCCGCCGAACGCGCCCTCGACCACCACTTCAAACCCAGAGCCTCACGCCCCAAACGCCTGGGCGGCCTGTTCGCCCTCTGCCCCGACACCGACGCCGAAGCACTCATGGCCAACGCCTCCGAAGACCTCCTGTCCATCAGCGCCATCGCCGCCAACCTGGCCGACGACCTCGACGGCCCCCGCCGCTCGATGGCACTGGGCCTGAGCAGAATGGCCGATGGCGTGCGGTTGATGGTGGAAGGTACGCTCGATCACATCGAGTTTCGGGAGTATCAGGGCAAGCCGTAGCTGAATCGCGGGCGGGAAAAAGGGGACGTTGAGTCCCCTTTCCGATCTTCGGCAACAGCAACTAGCGAAAGTCCTCTGCGCTTTTGGGGCGCGTCTCTAACCCGAAATCCGCCAACCGATGGACGTAAGCATGACCACCGGCATTACAGGACTGTCGGAATACAACTTTGTCCCCCTTGAGCACCGTCAGAAAACTTACGAAGGCCTGGTTAACGAGGTAGGTATACGCACCGCTTTTGAACTTGATGATGTTCAGGTTCACGCTGCCTTCCGACGCATCTACAACAAAGAACTTGCCCTTGGGTGGCATAGCGTTCTTTGGGTAAACCATCTCGATGTTCCCCGGCACACCATAGCGATACTGAACAGAACCGGCCGTGGGCTTGCTGTTTCCCGTCGCACAAACAGAAACCGTCTTTCCGCCCCGCAACGGGCAACTAAAGTAAATGTCTTCGTCATCCGAGCACAACGTTCCATCCTGCCCGCCCTTCAACAGCGCCGTCTCCTGCGAAACGCGCTCCGGCGTTTGAGCGACATCAGCACAGTTGGACAGGCAAACCAGTTTCGAAAGATCCGGAACATCGCTTTCAGTAAACAGGTACGTCGCTGAACCCTCACGATTGCGGTCGTGATAAACGGGAACACTGACGGCCAGCCCTTTGGCCGACACCGGCACCTTGGTATCCCCGCCCGAGACGACCCAGCCTTCGGCCTCCCCGCACAACGCCTCCAAAGCGACCTCACTGAACGAATCTTTCGTTGGCACGGCGAACGGCTTGGCATCACCTCGGCAGTCATAGCCATGCCAGTAGGGCCCGGTGTTCATATCAATGTCGATCGAGAAAACATAAGCGCCGTCGAGCACAACTTTGCCGCTGTCGTAAGTAAAAACCAGCCAACGGCGCGACTTCGCCTGGGAGTAATTTTCTTCCTGAAGGATGTAGCGCTCGGCATCTCGATACAGCCAGAAGTCACTCATCGCCCCTGCCGGCTCCGCCGTCTCGGAAAGGCGCTGCCCGGAATGTGCGTCCACCAGAAAATTGTCCTTCAGCGCCAGCGCACAGTCGCTGTCAGCGTCCCTGCACGACGTGAGAGACGGGAACATAGGCCCCGCCACTGCAGAGAAAGAACACAGCAATAACGCTATCAAACATAATCTTTTCAACTTGCCACCTGCTTCAAAGCGAGTAATCCATCACTTCTTCCAGCTGCCAGCATTGCCCACGGACAAACCGATACTCGAAGACATAATCGGTATCTGGTTTCTGCAGGATGGCGACGGCGTGATCACCCTGCTCTTCCTTGACGGTCAACGTCAGGCCCTGAGTTTCTCGCTTCGCTACATCCGGGATGATCGGGAATTTGAGCTGATCGCCGCTGAGGCTGCTTTTTTGCATCTCGGGTTCGGGATCACCGGCCACGGTCGTGACCATTTTCAGCGGCTGCTGGACGAAGGCTTTCTGCACCTCTGCGCGCTCAGAGAAGGCTGAGAGGAAGGTTGAAAAGTTGGGTGAGGGGCAAGCGACACTGGTCACGTCATCCTTAGTTTTAGGCGACCTCTGGCGATCTTGTTGAAGCTTTGAATTGGCAATGGTCTTTGCATCAAGGTCTGCCAGACGCTTTTTGATACTCGCTGCATCCTTGTAGGCACACACGACTTCTACGCCGTTTTCCCGATTTATACCGTCAAGGCAGTTCTGCAACTCAGGGTCTGGCGGGTCACCTCGAAAGAACTGCAAAGCCAAGTGGTCGCCGTCCTTGAAGAGCGGCAGTTCCAGCACCGAATAGGAATCTCCTTCGAAATGTTCGTCCAGAACTTTGTGTTTTGTCAGGACAAACATGGACTTCCCCGCTCGCTCAGGGAATTTGCGCTCGAAGAAGAACACCGAGGCAATCTGTTCGTCTTCAACCTTCCACACATAATTCAGCGAAGGATTCACCGCATTCATGGGCGCGTAGAAAATCTCGGCACCTGGCACATGCACGCCCCTGACCTGACCCTTGAGGTTGTTCTTCAAAAAGAACACCGTGATCTTTTGATCACCCAACGAAGCAACCACCGGGGGATGCAGTTCACCGATGGTTTGAGGGTCACTTGCCGATGCCGGCTGAGTCGACAAGCCGACGATGAGCCCGAGCACACCAAAACAACTTAAGAGCCTGTTCAATTCCGATCACTTCCCTGCTGATCAATCTTCTAAATATTTACGCTGATGGTTTCACGATGACTCAGGTGCGCCGCATCTCAGCTCTTTGATTTGCTCGTTTTGAATCGGAATTACACAGGCGAGGCGCTTCTCTGCCTCCTCACGAAGCTCGAACAAGCTGAGCGTCAGCTGTAAACCATCCGCAGTGAATGCATGATCCTCAAACAACGCACTGGCGTAACCATCCCAAAACGATTTGCCATTAAAACTGCAAAACCGTTTTGAGGAGAGCACCCGCCAATTGCCCTTGGGCGCGAGGATCTGAACATTGAGGCAGGGGCTGCCAAACGTAGTGACATAACGAGCCACCACATCGCCGTATCGTTGCGAAGCAGAACTGGAAACCTTGGCGACATCGATCACTTCACTCGGATCATCCGGGACGACCGCATCCAGGAAGGCTGCACGCTCTAGGCTCATTCTGGCCATGCAGTTGTTGATGGTCGTGACATGCGCGGCCATCCCAGGCTCGATTTCCGTGGCTTCGAGCGGGCACGTGGTGTCGCGCAGCTTGATCCAGGCGCGCTGGGATTCTCTGGCCATGGCGACCAGCGTCTTGCCCTGCTCCGGGTCGCTCCGCTGCTGAGACTCGAAGCGCGCCAGTAGTTTTTTGTAGCTGATATTGAGCTGTGCATCGGCTTCCTTGCGGGCCGCCTCCACGCAGTGATCGACCTGTGAGCTCACGGAAATCTCTTTGCAGTCGTCATCGGCCATTGCGAAAGAGGCAAACAGGCATCCAAAGGACAACGCGATAAAGCGCACAAACATGTTCAATTTTTCATTCCCTGAATGACGGATCGCTCAACTGCACGTTGAGGTAT
Source organism: Pseudomonas sp. HLG18 (assembly GCF_051903985.1). Lineage (NCBI taxonomy): Bacteria > Pseudomonadati > Pseudomonadota > Gammaproteobacteria > Pseudomonadales > Pseudomonadaceae > Pseudomonas > Pseudomonas sp. HLG18. The sequence goes on from NZ_CP195831.1 coordinate 4,990,786, forward strand.
TTTCTGCGCCTTGCCGTCGGCGCTCATCGCGTCGCGGTACTGGCTGTAATAGCGCTGCGCTTCGTCTTTGCGATCAAGGCGCCAGAGTGAATCGGCGATGTTCAACATTAGCACTGTGCGTTTACCGACTGCCTCGACGCCGCGATACAACTTCAGCGCCAGTGCATCGTTGCCGCCCTCAGCCAAATAGAAACCAAGATCATTGATACCCTGAACATTGCGAGCCGGTGGATGGCAAGCCATGTACGAATCCGCCCCCATGACCAAGCTCCATTCGATCTCGCTGGCTCGATATTGCGCAGATTCAATGTTCGAGAGGGTTTTCAGTAGTGCCTGTGGGGAAGGTGTCTCCATTTCAGCTTTGAGTACTTCACCCTCGTCGGTAGTCCAGCTATTGCCCACCCATTTACCAGCGCAGAACTGATCATCACGCTGAAGCAGGACACAACCGGTCTCCATCGAAATCACATCGCAGTGGCTTCGTGACTGGAAGCTGTCTTCACCACTCCCGTCTGACAACATTCCATACATCGTTTGGTTCACGAGTAAGGTCTTCTTGTCAGGGCTAAGCCATCGAGGAAGGACTTCGACCCCGATATCGGTTCCGTAAAGCGGGAATGTTTTTCCATTCGCGGTAAAGGTCGCACTCGCCGCTTCCACTGAGTGTTCGGGCCATACCTTTGCTTTCAAATGCAATGTCAGTGTGTGCCCGTCGACTCCAGTGACTCGCACTTCTTCTGCCGTAGCCCCATTCGCCAGCAACAGACTCGCGAGCAATAGTGCGGATCTAAGGCTGCCCATAGTCGATCCTTTTAACCGCAGGGCTTGTTTGCTGTAACTGTCTTTCAGTGATGCCATAAGCCTCTATGAGCCCTTCCCAGGAACCCTTCGAACCAAACGACCGATAACTATTGCTGTAGCTGTAATGCTCCAACCTTCCAGCGGTGGAGTAATACCCGCGCCACTCCGGGCAGGACCCACACCCGCCATAACCGCCGATGAACACCAGGCTGCCCTTGCTTCCTTTTACACAATCCATCTCCACTGCCACGTTACTCAGCATCTTCGTCTTCTTACCGTCAGACGTGAGCTGTGAAACCTTGTCGATGTTGCGGCGCAACACTTTGCCGCCAATGTTGATCGTCTGATCGGAGCAGACCGGGATGAGGTGGGTTTCCGCGTCATCCACCGTCACGGATCGGCACGACGACACCATCACCACTTCACCACCGCCACATTGCATGACATCGCGCTGGGTGTAGGCGTCCTGGGGAGCGGCGAAAGCTGGAAATGAGAGCAGCAGCGAAAGGCTGCCTGCTAGAAGACGGTTCATCCACTCATTCCTCATCGATTGACGGCGATTCCACGTCGGTCATGCCAAGCAGCCGGAACTCGTTGTTCACGAATTCGTAGTACCGATCCCGGTTACGGTTTTCCAGGCGATTTCCCTGGGCGTCTTCTTCGCCATCGAGCGTGACGCCGGAAATGATGATCAAGCGACTATCGGGCAGGTACGTCGTGTCGAAAGTGCTGCCGTCGTAGGCATTCGGAAGACCACCAACGACATCACCGGTCTGGGCGTCCAGCACTTCGCCGCAAATGGCGCCGCCGCCACAGCCGAACCTGTACAGGATGTAATGGCCGGCGAAGTTGACCTTGCCTTGCAGGATCTTCGCCCGGGTGCTGTCCATGACCGGGTTGCTTTGTTCCTGCTGCACCGGTTCATGGTTGGGGCCGCTGAAAACGGGGGTGACGGCGTAATCCTTGAAGTCGGGATCGGCGGCGAATGCTATGGAAGTGGCAGCTGAAAGCAAGCTGCCGAGAACAATCGAAAATCCTTTCAAGTACTAACTCCATAACTGCAGTGGGAACCGTTGGCTTACTCAGACTGACCTTCATAACGCTGTGTCTGTGGGTTGAACTGCCACAGATGTGGCCGGGTCATGGCTACATTTTTTTTGTAGCGAATCTGCCCGCGCTTATCCCTGATGTAGGAATAGATCTCGATGTCTTTGACGTCGCCGCCGTTCTTGGGCGGACCGTCCAGAACCTTGATCCCGGCAAAGTAATCACCGCCGGTATGCTTCAAGTAACCACGGCACTGGATCAGGAAGGCGTACGTCATGTCGCCGGCCGAGCCGTGACTTGAATAGGAGAGGAAGATGAAGTCGTCTCGGCCATCGCCGTTGAGATCGCCTTGGTACACCACCTTGCCACGCTCTAGAGAAAATCCGTCATCGTAGAAGCCAGAATGTATGTCTTCGACACTTTCTCCACTGTCTTTCCATTGCGTAAGAAAAGTCTTGGTATCGCTTTTCTCGTTGCAGATATCCGACGCCATCGCTGCCATTGGCAACCAGCTCATGCATAACACCAGCAGTCGTTTCACTTCACATCCTTCGAATTCATCAATTCCAATTCACCATCCCGATACAACACTTCGCACCCGATCCACGCCAGATCCACCTGCGGCATCACCGCCGAAGGCTTGCGCAATTCCCGCAACAACGTCGAACCATGCGACAACCGCCCACCCATCCGCGCAATCACTGCCCGCGCGGCCTGATAGTGCGCGTGACGCCCCGGATCGAGGGTGTCTTCCAGCAAGATGTCTTCGCCAAGAATGCCCCGCACCTGCCCCGGATAAATCATGAATCCGGTGGCCTGTTCGGCACCTTCGCGGCCGTCCTGCCAGAAGCTGCCGTCGCGCGTGCGGATGTCCGGGTGCGGCGCAAACCAGTGTTCGCGATCCGCCAGAGGCATGGCGTGATGCAGGCGGAAGAAGATGCGCATCAGGTTGTCGCGATACCACTCGCGCACTTGCAGGTAGTAACCACGCAGGCCCGGCAGGCCGGTCGAATGCGCGAGGCGGATCAGGCCTGACCATTGCGGGAGGGCTTGTAGTGGCAGCGCGCTCGACGCAGGCCGAGGTGTGGCCGGATCGGTCTCCCACGGCAGTCGATGGGGGCTGTTTTCCAAGTTGTCGTAAGCGGTGGGCGGTCGGCCCAGCCAGTCCCCGCCGCTGCTGGCCAGCGCCGTGGCGATGCACAGATTGCCCTGCACCACGAACACATAGAATCGGGTGAACCAGTCCGCCAGTTGCTGACCGTCAGCACCCTGGGCGACGAGGTCGGTCAGTTCTTGGTCGAAGCGCCGCAAGCCGTGTTCAAGGCTCAGCAAATGCCCCCGAGCGATACGCTGCATGCGCAGGAACAACGGCAGCGAACGCAACATCCGCAGCGGTCGCCACGGCAGATGCGGGGTCGCGCCGCCGACTTCACCGGCATAGTTGCTGGCGCTGATGCCCCAGTCGGTCAACCGTGCGAGAAACAGGTCGTTGTTGATGTAGGACGCACCGCCAAATACAGCCGTGAACGGCTCGTTGTCCTGCAACACCCGCGTATCCCAACGGGCCATGATCGCCGGAATGCTCGCGGCGGCCCGGCGCTGGGCGTACTCCACCAGCACGCTGGGTTGCGGCGGCAGGATCTCGGCGATGTTGGCGGCCGTCAGGTGCCGGCGCCAGCCGTAGTCGCTGATCGGCCGGTATTGCAGCAGCCACAGTTGCGTACCGTCCCAGGCCCATTCGACATCGCCCGGCACATAGTGGAACACCCGCAAGACATCCTGGAGAAAGCGCCACAGCACGTCTTCGGTCAAACCATGGGTTGCCGTGAACGTGCCACTGCGCCAGGCTTCGCCGAGTCGCGAAAGCGTCGCTCGTTCCGGGCTGATCTGACCATCAGCCAACGACTCCAGATGACCTTCAACCCACTCGAGTTCCACCGACAGATGACGCACAAACGCGATGCCGGACACCTGCGGCGTGATGAAGCGCTGCACCACCACTTCCTCGACACCTTCGGCTGTCAGCTCGGCGATACGTGCTGGCACGTTGGCGCTCGGCTCGCGCAGATAGGTCGTGCTCAAACCGGCATTCGCCGAGTCAGCCTGATCTTCGCCATAACTGGAGGAGCGCACCGCCCAGATCGCCTGTGGTTGGCGGGCGAGGAAGGTCGGTAGTCGCGGGTCGTTGCAATCGTTGAGAGTCAGCGCCGCAGGCACCGGTTGCCGGGCCAGTTCCGCCAGACGCAAACGCCCGCCCTTGGTGTGCGCGACAAACCCGCGCTCGCCCGACTCCAGCCACTGCGCAAACTGCGCGGGCGCGTCGATCCATGGGTAATGGCCCCAACCGGGTTGGAGGCTGATGGTCAGATCCGCGCGCGCAAGAATCGCCGACCATGCCGCCGCTTGCTCGATGCCGAGCACCTTGTCCTGATCGCCCCAGACCAGCTCGACCGGGTCGGTGATCCACTCCAGCAATGGCAGCGCGGTGTCGGCACGGATCAGATCCCAGTGCGGCACAAACGCACGGCAACGCGCATAACCGGCGCCCATGCGCTGGTACTGCGCGGGCGTCCAGGTCTGGTTGGAAAACTTGCGCGCGAACAGCGTGGGTCTGTTCGACAGCAGCCAGTGAATGGACTTGCGGATTGGCAGCGGAGACATAAGCGCCGGCAATCGGCGCTGCCACAAAAAGGCGCCCACCGGCGCCAGCAATACACTGCGAGCAAAGTGCCCGGGCCGACGTTGTAGCGCATGCAGCACCAGCAACGCGTTGACCCCGACGGCCATGATCGCGCTGCCCTGTTGCGTCATCGCCAACAAGGTCTGGGCGTAAGCTGCCAGATCCTCACAGGGCGGCTGCGGGTTGGCGCCGAAGCCCGGCAGCTCCAGCGGCACCACCTCGTAACGCTGAAAATGCGGCAGCGCGTCATCCCACCAATCGGCGGCGCTGCCGTTGCCGGCCAGCAGGTACATCAAGGGCTTGCTCATGGGCGATCCTCAGGCCAGATCGCGCAGCGCGGCGTCGAGGGTCGGATAGCGGAACGTGTAGCCCGCCTCGCTCAAACGCTGCGGCACCACACGCTGACCGTCGAAGAACAGCTGAGCCATTTCCCCGGCCAACGCACGCACTGGTGCGGCTGGAATGTGGAACCATACCGGGCGCTTGAGGACCTTTCCGACGTTCTCGGCGAAGGCTGCCTGACTGACCGTTTCCGGCGCGACCATGTTGTAGGTGCCGCGCAAATTTTCATCGTGGAAAGATCGAGCGATCACCTGAATCACATCGTCGCGATGCACCCAGCTCATGATCTGCTGACCGTCACCCATGCGCCCGCCGAAACCCAGACGGAACGGGATCAGCAATGGCAACAACGCACCGCCCGGCCCGAACACCACGCCGAGGCGCAGCAGAACCTGACGCACGCCAAACTGCGTGGCGGGTTGCGCCGAAGCCTCCCAGCGCGCGCAGAGCTCGGCCATGAAACCGTCGCCCTTGCTGGCCTGCTCATCGAGGTTTTCGCTGGCATCGCGCACGCCGTAGAAACCGATGGCCGAGGCTTGAATCCACAGCGCGGGTTTATGGCTTGTGTGCTTCAGCCAGGACATCAAGGCTTCGGTGGTATCGACCCGACTGGCGAGTAGTTGCGCCTGCCGTTTGGGGCTCCAGCGTGGACCGGCGACCGGTGCGCCGGCGAGGTTGATCACCACATCGAAGGGTTCGTCGCAGCCGAGTTCGCTCAGCGACCGCACACAGCGAACGCGACCGTCGAACAGGTTCGCCGCTTTCAACGGATCCCGCGCCAACACACTGACCGTGTGGCCGGCGTCGAGTAACTGATTGACCACGGCTTCACCGATAAACCCGGTACCCCCGGTGATCAGCACACGCTTGTAGGCGCCGCCGACAAAGGGGTTGGACTTGCTTACGGTCCTTTCTGGCGGGGATGACCGACGATCATGACGCAACAACCAGATCAGCGGCGGCAACAGCACCAGCAGCGCGAAACCGTCGAGCCACAGATGCGACCAGACCTGTTTTTGCGCTGAAAGCCACATGTCCTGCGGCGCCCATAACAGCACGCCCGCCATCAACCAGCCCCAAATTGCGGGAGCTTTAAGACGGTTGCCGAGGTGCACCAACGCGAGCATGTACAGCGAATAGCTTTGCAGCGTCGCGCCGAACAACGCGAGCCACCAGACCTGCAGCTCGTGACCGGCGGCGGGGACCGCATCGGCGCCCCAGAATGCGAGTTCGAGGGTGTGCAAATAGCCGTCGAGTAATCCGGAATGACCGGCCCAGGTCAGCGTGAGACCGGCGAGCACATGCACGATCGCGGCGGCATACAGCCAAAGCACCATCGCGGAGCGAAGAGAGAAAGAGGGGGCTGGCATTCCGTGTCCTGAGCGCGTTCCTTGAGGGCGGGGAGTTTAAAGGAAAATGGGGGTTGTCAGATGCACAAGCGCTAAACGTTTACCGTGACGGGCTCACGCCCAACAAGTGCGGAAGCGCATCAAGCATGACCCCGAAATTCAAATGCAGTGGCTCGCCTTGATCGGCTCTGGACCTTGCGACTTCAATCGCGCCACGTTGTCGATGCTCAACCGATGACCTTTGTCAGCCGCCATTTGATAACAGGCTAACGCTCGGGACATATCCTTTGTTCCCAACTCGCCACCCTCAAAGGTAGAAGCCAGATAACTCATCCCCTCTATGGAGCCCATGTTGATTGCTCGAATGACCTGCTCTTCTGCCTGCTTGGGGTGGAGGCAAGGACCATCGTAATCGGTGGAGTTCCCCATACAAAAAAACGAGGCATAACCCAATGCACCACTCGGCGTCTTTGAAGCGGCTTTGAACAATGCTTCAACCTTGCTGGTTTCCAGCTGGGACGCCATCTGCGAAAGGCTCAGTCTTGCCGCTGACTCGCTCGCCTCTGGATCACCCGACTCTGCTGCGCAGACATAATTTTCCAGGGACGCCTCAATCAATTCCACAGTCAGAGGGTACTGCTCAAGAAAACCTAACCCTCCTAAAGCTTCAGCACGCTGTTCGCAGAAATTCTCAGCGCGGCTCATTCCGGGGTTACGAGTTGCGACAAGATCCTTCTCACTCACCGACCAATCCTCAATCCCCTCCAGCACCCAGCACGCCTGACGAGAGAAATTGAAGATTTTTACATTGCTGTTGCCCGCCCGCTTATCGACCACGTTGATGTGACTGTCATCGACCTCTTCAATCTCGACTCCAGGTGTCTTGCCGGGTGTGATGGCGGCCATCAGAGGGTAGGTGAAGGAAGCTCCGCTGACGCCCGAGGTCGAAGGCTCAAAGGTACTACGGTCCTTGCCTGCAACCGGCTTCAACACAAGCGACTTGACCGTCATCGCAGTGAGACGGCGCTGTGATTCACTGCTGGCGGAAAACGCTGTCAGGAAAGCAGGGAATTCCTCCGAAGGACAAGCGCCGTTGGCCGGCGCCGTCGAAGTGCTCTTGTCGGATGCAAGAACAGGGACGATCTTGTCCAGGTACGCCGAGCGCTCGCGACTCATTCTGGCGATGCACGAGTTGACCGCGAACACATGCGCCGGCATCCCCGTCTCGATCTCGAATGCTTCCAAAGGGCAGTTCGCATCGCGCAATTTCAGCCACGCACGTTGCGACTCTTTAACCTTCGCGGCGTACTCCGCGCCCAATGCCGGATCCGCTCGATAATCAGATTCAAGCCGCGCCATTAATTGCTTGTAGCTGAGGTTTAACTGCGTATCGGCAGCCTTCTTCGCCGCCTCCGAGCAGGGCACCATTTCCAGGCTTGAGGTGACTTGGCTGCAGTCATCCTGCGCGTACACCGCTGAAACAGGCAGCAGCACGGCCAGCAGGGTAAAAACAAAACGTTTCACTGTGTTCTTCCTTGAGTCATTCAGGCTTTGCGTTTGGCGAACCGGGTGACGCATTGCTTGGGTATGTTCATTTCCCAGTAGGTGCTGAGCAACGCTTTACGCTTTTTGTCGACGCGCAAATTAACGAAACCATCGCCGCAGTCTGGCTGCAACTCTTGGAAGGTGCCGGTTTTGGCTTGGTAAATGAACACCCGGTAATAGTGGTAAGTGCCCATGCCATCATCGAGTTGCCAGATCGCGAAATCCTTTACTCCGTCAAAATTGAAATCATCGACCTGCACATGGAGTTCGTTTACGGCTTGGAAATCGATTGTCCGCGACTCGTTATGCGTTTCGCCTTTAACCGCGACGTTCAGCGTGGAGCCTTCGAGAACCAGCGTCGCTTCGACGTCTTTGATTGGGCTGAAGGTAGTGGTTTCGGCTAACACCGGCATCGTCCACAGCAGGCCGAGCAGTGATGCTGCCAGAGTTTTTGATCTCATGTGTTCGCCCTACTCCCACTCGCATCCGGACTCCAAAGAGGAATCGACGCTGGTGTTATTTCCAAAATAGTAAACCTTGCCGTTGGACTTATTCGTGTACGTCATCGAGACGATCTGCATTCCTTGAGTCACGAGCTCGTAGGTCCCTGAGACCTTGCCGCTGATGACTTCAGACCAGCTTCTGGTGCTCTGCCAAGGGGCATCGGCGCCGAGCATTTCGTTCTGGGTATCCGTCAACACAATGGAAATTGGCTCGCTGGACTTGGCGTACTTGACGTAGCCGCCAGACCATTTGCTGGATGAGTCGTAAAAGGTATGGAATTCGAACTTCACCGGACTCGTTTCGGATAGTTCGAAGCAGAGTGATTCGCTGGTGACTGCACTGTGGGCGGCAAAAGGAAATAACGCCAAAAAACAAAAATATGACCTTTTCATATTTATTGGAACTCGTTAACCACGTACTATTTCTCAAGCAGCCAATGTAGTATTGCTATAAAAAAGTGGGCAGCTTTATTTAAGAGCCTGCCTCACTTACTAACATAGAGCAAAACAATTCAATCCGCCTCCTTTCGCACCACTAAAACGCAGACGAATCACATCACCCTTAAAATGCCCAAACAAATAATGGCACAACAACTAATTCAAACGCCCAAAAACTCTCTCAGGAATCTTATTTACCAAACCTTTTTTTATCATTGCATCACGATACTTGGCATAATAACTCCTAGCATCTTCATGCCTACCTAGAGCCCAAAGGGAGTCGGCAGCATTCAACTTCAATGGAATCCTATCTTCAGCAATCGGTAACAAGTAATTATAAATCTGCATCGCTAAAAGATGCTCACCACCCTGAGCAAGATAGAATGCAATATCATTATACTCAGATATGTTTTTTCCAGGAGGATAGCACGCAAAATAAGAGGGAGCCCCCATAAAAAAAGAGTCCTTAAGCGTATTCGCCCGCGAGTCTTTTTCAGTCAAGCCAATCGTTTCAGAAATTAGTTTTCTCGGAGGAACACCCCCTTTTGAAAACTCAAAAAACTCTCCCTGAGAACTCTTCCATTTATTACCTACCCACTGACCATCGCACTGTTGTACGGCGCCAATATTTTCTACACACCCAGTTTCCAACGAAACCATATCGCAATATGCCTGCGAAGAGACAATTTCATTTCCGTCCCCATCAACCATTTCCGCTGCATTAGTTCGCTGAACTACCACATACTTCTTATCAGCTGACAAACGGTTTATATCTGAACTTGCTACAACCCCCTCCTCGGAACCTTCTAACTTTTTCGGTAACGAATACAAACTAAATCCATATTTCTCGCTTCGATATTGAACATCACCCCACCCTCCAAAATCCTCATTATACTTATCAAAAATTAAAGCACTTTCATTATAGCCGATAATTTTTAACGGCTGTGCATCAGCATAGCTTACCCCAGCAAGCGAAGCCGAAAATAAAATCAAGAGAGAATATCTATTAAACATTTACCGCCGCCTTTAGCTTCGTATATCTAACATTAGGAGTTGTCATCCCGGTACGACCCGGGCCGTAAATATCAGTGATTTTCCGCTCATAATTAGCGTGATTACTCCCCCATGTACTTACATTCTTACTGACAGTGGGGTTTTCTAAGAAAAATCTATCTAAAGCGTTCTTAAGATTCTCCGCTACGTTACCAGGGCGGTTAACGTGTTCATCCAGAACCGTAGCCTGTCCGAGAGTCGATAAAAACAATTGGCCAACTGTAAAGTCGTAAGAGTTTGGTTTTTTTGACTGAAGCTCTTTCAAACGCTTTATAAAATCTGAAATTTGAAGTCCTACAAAGGAAGGAGACCCCACTGCACAAGCCAATGCAGAGACGGGCTTACATTGAATAACATTTCCAAATGTTGACTCTCCGCATCCGACTCTCAATTTGCTTTTTAATTCAGCACGCTCAAGCTTTTCGCCATTGGCAAATTCAGGATCCTTGTAATACATCTTCGGTTTATCAGAGCTCAAATCCAGATACCATCCTTGATTCTCAAAAAGCTCAGCAAATTCATCAGGATACTGTTCTTTAAAGGATTTCACTTGAATTGGAAATTCACCTGCACCCTGAGGGTTCACAGTTTTCTGCATCGCACCTGCAGAAATTAGTTCACTATCATAAGACTGAACTGTATTGATCTTCCCCTCATTTTCACACATAACGGCAATAACTTTCTTTTCAAAAGCCGTAACTTTACCAGCTGCTTCAAAATCAGCCCACTGAGGTACATCCCCTAGTTTTACCTCTCCCCACACTACAGGTCCGTAATGAGAGCCCCAGCGGGTAACCTTGACAACAACGTTACAGTTACACTGTTTTTTGTTGTTAAAGTTTCCTACCACCCCAACGGGATGCATATGCCAAACTTTACCGTCTGGGCTCAATGCCTCCTTCGTAGCCACTTCTTTCCACCACGACATCTCCTTGATTCGTTTCTTTTGCGCGACCCAATTTAAATTAGGTACATCTTCTGAATGCCCCATTAATCCATCCAATGCATCCCATTTGGCCGCATCATAGAACCACTCACTTTCATACTTAGTAACAAGCTGCGATATGGATTGCGCAAACCAAGGTTTTGCAAGTGCCACCTGTATTTCCGTAGTTGTCAGCTTATCATTCTTGTCTGTATCAATAATGTCGTACAAACCTTCCTTTACCGGCCCTTTAGTCGACTTACTGGCCATCGGGACAAAAGTAGCCTTCTCTTCTTCGGTAAGAAGATCACGGTCATGTAGAAATGAGGATAGATGTTCAGCGTTACTACCGTTTTCTTCGATGAATTGGAATCCCTCCCAGTCCCATGGATTGTGGCGGGTGGTAATCAGATCTTTCTCGCCGAGCCATCCATTAATCGGATTCCCATGCGCATCGCCCAGAACCCCCTCAAGATGCCACCAACGAGTAGTGTTTGACGAAGCAGGACTTGAACCCACCCCAGGAGTTGTTACCGACTGCTTGATTTTTTTTGTAGCCGGCAACGCCTCTAGCACGCCAAGTGGAATAATCAAATCATATCCAATTACTACACCGGCATCGCTCACTTGTGGTGGGTTAGTCGCGTTGATATCTGGGCGATGGGTAATTAACTTCGTACCTTTATAAATTTTTAAAAGGCTTTTTTGATCCGCAGGCAAGGCAGCGGATTTATCTCGACTAAGAGAAACAAAGTTCTCAATATCTTCGCATGTAAAAACCTCTACATGGACCAAGTTACGAGCCGCTCCCTCATCGTGTTCCTGATAATGGCCGGCAAAACCCACCAACGCTCCAGCCTTAATAGCTACTGGATTATCGAGCAGAACAACCTTTCCCAGATCTTTGGGTTCGGTCTTGGTCTCAAGTGAAGGAAACCAAACATAACCGCCAACATTTCCGTTCTCATCAGCGGCAAGTGCGGGGATCGGTGCTCCACCCACGACCTTTACGAGTTTCCGATAGTTTCCAACTGCTCCCTCTTGGCTAATCTCAATTTGAGTGCCAGCGGGCAGTATCGACATAACCTCACCGGTAGTCGAACCGGTCCTACGCACTCTCAAACCCTTGGCTTGATTAGCAGGAATATTTTTCGCTAGCTCGCCAATCAGGTACTCATTTACGCCTTTACTGTTCATTTGGGCTTTGAATACCCACCCGCCTATAGCTGCGGATTGGTCAGCCTCTGGCGCCACACTGACAACTTTTAGCCATTTTCCATCTGTACTCGCGACTCCCGTTGTGACTGTGGTGCCACGGGGCAATGTAGTCAGAATATTGGTGTAGCCCGCTGTCCCTGGGAGATCGGCGCGTACGTTCAAACCCTCGACGGGATCACTCACACTCGCTTTTACCTGATAGCCACCATTAACCCAGTACGAAGGCCGTTCCAACATGGGTGTTTTCGTTCTGTAGCCTTCCATGTCCAACAGATGCATATAGAGACTATAAAACGTCAATATCGGGCCCGCAGCCTGAGCGGCGCCCGAGTCGGCTGAAGGTGTAGGAGGAGCGGGCACCTCCAAGAGATGCTTTACCAGCACGAAGCCTGTCGAAGCAAAAGCAGTGCGATCCGTATATACCGTGGCCGGATAGGTGTCATCGATACGATAGGCAACTACTTGCCCATCAGCGATACAGCGTACCTCGCTCTGTGCAGAGACTAATCCGGAAGCCTCATCAAAATGCACGCCGCCATGCCACAAGCCATTGCTGCCAAGTGGGTAATAACCATCCTGCGCCTTCGCCAAGGCAGCGTAATACCGCTGTGGATCTGTGCCACCCGCACCATCTATCTTTATCGGGTAAGACCACTTTTTAACTTTCACTGGCTCTGTCATTTGTACTTTTACCTAATCCTTTTTGATCCGTTGGCGGTCAACCAGAGAACCTGATCATTCGCATTGGTCGAGGGTCGGCTTTCTGGGGCACCGCATTCAACAACGCCTGATCCATCAAACTCCCCGCCTTATCCTTATCCGCCGCCCCCGGCAGCACCGGCGGTTTGATCCCGATCCCGGTCCCCGAGCCAGCCGATCCGCCAGCATTAATCTTCACCACCGGCCCAACCACCGTCACACCACCGCCATCGAGCTTGATGAAACTACCCCCGCCGAGAATCGTCAGCTCAGTCCCCGCCTCAATGACAATCTTGTCCCCAGCCTTGATGTGAATCTCTTTCCCGACACTGGTCAGTTGCGCAGTCCCGAGCTTCACATGCTGGCTCTCACCAATGGTCAGGTGGTCGTCCATCCGCGCTTCGATCTTGCGGTCGCTGATGGTGGTGCGATGTTCTTCGGCCTTTAGCTCGGTGTAGGTGTTCTTCACCACCGTATCGTGGCGTTCATTCCCGACCCGAATCTTCTGGTCGTGCTCAACGTTTTCATCCCAATCACGCTGGGCGTGGATGAAGATTTGTTCGGCGCCTTTTTTGTCTTCGATGCGCAGTTCGTTGTAGCCACCGCCGCCCGGGGAGCTGAGGGTTTTGAAGACGCTGCGGGTTTTGTTCGCCGGGAGGGCGTACGGCACCGGGTTTTCCTTGTGGTACAGGCAGCCGGTGACTAGTGGCTGGTCGGGGTCGCCTTCGAGGAAGGTGACGAGGACTTCCATGCCGATGCGCGGGATGGAGATGGCACCGTAGCGGTCGCCGGCCCAGGAGCTGGAGACGCGCAGCCAGCAGCTGGTTTTGTCGTCGGCCAGGCCTTCGCGGTCCCAGTGGAATTGCACTTTGATGCGGCCGTACTGGTCGCAGTGGATTTCTTCGCCTTTGGGGCCGGTGACCATCGCGGTCTGGCTGCCGAGCACGCGGGGTTTCGGGTGTTCGAGGGCCGGGCGGTAGAACACGTCCCACGGGGTGGCGAGGAAGGTGTTGCGGTAGCCCTGGTGGAAGTCATCCTTGTTGTCGGTGGTGTCGCTGGTGACCGACTCTTCGAGGACTTGCGGTTGTTTGCCTTCGTGGAAGATTTCGGTGAGCAGCCAAAGGTCGTTCCACTCGCTGCGCGGGTGGTCGGACATTTCCATGAAGTGGCCGCTGACCAGTTTGGTCTGATCGCCGCGACCTTCGGCCTGGCGGTAGTCGGCGCGGTGGCGTTCGAGGGCGCGCTGGCTGAGGAACTTGCCGCGCGCGCGGTCGATGAAGCGGCCGGGGTAGTCGTAGTCTTCCAGATCCGGTTCGGTGCTCTCGCCATCAGGTTTGTAGGCGGCCTCCATTTGCAGGCGCGGCTTTTCGAAGTCGTAGTCGCGCCGGGTGGTGCGGCTGGTGCGGGTTTCCAGGCGCAGCTTGAAGCCTTTGATCACCGGTTCTTCGGCGACCATGCCGCTGCCCTGCACATACGCGGTCGGTTGGCCGAGGTTCGGGAACACGGTCTGGTCATCGCCGAACACCAGCAGGTGGCCTTTCTTGCTGTGCTGAAAGTGGTAGTGAATGCCTTCCTCTTCGCACAGACGCTGGACGAAATGCAGGTCGGTTTCGTCGTACTGCACGCAGTAGTCGCGATCCGGGCATGGCTGGCTCAGCTGGAAGCTGTAGGCGTTGCCCTTGATGCCGTGCTCGTCGAGGATCAGTGCGATGATTTTCGGCGCCGACATCTGCTGGTAGATGCGCTGGTTGGTGCGGTGATGCAGGTATTGCAACTGCGGCACCAGCGAAACCTTGTAGCGGGTCAGGCGCTTGCCGGCATCGCCCTGGGCGACGCGGTAGATCTGGCCGTGGATGCCCGAGCCTTGCGGATCGAGGGCGAGGAACGCCTGTTTGTGCAGGAGTTTTTCCAGGTCCAGATCGGGGTTTTCACTGACCAGTTCCAGGTCGAAACGAAATGGCTGGCTGATGCCTTCGGTGCCGGTGAACGACAGGACTTGCAGGTCGCCTACGTAGTCTTCAACGGTGAGGCTGAAGTGCGTTTCGTTAGCTGGGTTGAACATAAAGTGCTCCCTGTTCGAATGTCATCCGTTACGCCCGCAGTCGCAAACGCTGCAGCCAGGACGAAGTGGCGCCCAAGGCGTCACGCAATTGGTCGGCAGAAATGTTGCGCTCTGCCGCGTCAAAGGCCAGCGCGGTACGCAGCGCGGGCCAGCAGTGTTTCGGTAGATTCGACGGTGCTTGCAGCTCGCGCTCCAGGTGTTCGTCACGGGCCTGGGTCGACGGCAAGCGGCGGAACGGGTGTTTACCGCCCGCCAGTTCATAGATCACGCAGGCCACGCCGTACACGTCCGCGCTGGCCGACAGCGGTTGGCCCTCGAGCAGTTCGGGGGCGGCGTAGCCCGGGGTCCAGGCGTTGAAGCGCTCGCGGCTCAGGTGCGGCAGGCCGGGCAGGATGCCCTCCTCGGCTTGCCCGAGACCGAAGTCGAACAGACGCACGCCGTCTTCGCTGAGCATGACGTTGCTCGGTTTCATGTCACCGTGCAGCACGCCGCGACGATGGGCGTAGGCCAACGCGTCGAGCAGCGGCAGCACGATGTCGCGCAGTTCTTTCCACGGCAGGCCCAGTGGCCGCTCGCAGAGCAGTTTATCCAGGGTCAGGCCACGCATGAGTTCCATGGTGATGAAGGCCCGCTGGCAATCGGTGTCCACTTCGAACGTATGCGGTCGCAGCACGTTGTCGTGGCGCAGGCGTCGGGTCAGGGCGAACTCGCTGTAGAGCAAGGCACTGGCGTCCGGCGACTCGGCAAATTCTTCGCTGAGGATTTTCAGCGCAATGTAGGGATCGGGATCGCCGAACTGTTCGTGCAGCAGATCCCGGGCCCGGTAAACCGCCCCCATGCCACCGGCCCCGAGCAGACGCTCGAGGTGATAGCGGCCGGCGAGTACGTCCGGCAGTGCGCCGATGCTGGCCTTGGTTGGCGCCAGCAAAGGCTCTGCCTTGTTTTCGCTGGCGAAGGCGAAGTAAGTCAGGTTGTTGACCTGCTCTTCGCTCATCAGCAAGTCGTCGACTGAGGATTCGATTTCAGTCATTGGCGGATCACCACGGCCGTCAGGTTGTCCCGAGCGGCACCCCGCAGGGCGCCGTCGAACAGACGTTCCAGCGCCACGTGTGGCGCCGCCAGGCTGAGAGCATTGCCGAGGGCATCGCTGCTCAGGCCTTGATACAAACCATCGCTGCACAGCAGGAACACATCGCCCGGATAGACCTCGAGTTCCAGCACATCCAGGGTCAGTTGTTCCGCCGCACCGACCGCCCGGGTCAACGCCTGGGCTGCCGGGTGCGCCGCTGCTTGCTCGACGCTCATCTGTTGCTCGTCGATCAGTTGTTGTTGCAGCGAATGGTCCTTCGACAGCTGATACAACCGCTGCCCACGCCACATATAACAACGACTGTCGCCGGCCCAGATGCAGGCCGCGCGATTGCCTTCCACCAGCAGCGCCACGACGGTGCTGCCCATGATGCTGTCGTGGCGCCCGGCGGTGACGGTCAACTCCTGCCCCAGGCGCCGGTTCAGCCAGTGCAGGCACTGGCGGATGGCTTTGAGGCGCTCGTCGAAGTCTTCGTGCTGCGGCAGTTCAGCCAGGCTGGCGACGATCAACTGGCTGGCGATGTCGCCACCCTGATGACCGCCCATGCCGTCCGCGACCACCCACAGCCCATGCTGCGGGGTGTCGAGGAAGGCATCTTCGTTGCGCGACCGCACCTTGCCCGGGTCGGTTCGCGCCGCGCTGCGCCAGGGACTGGCCACCAGCATCAGAGCTGCACCGGCATACGGAAGGTGCGCATCACGCCCATGTCGAACGGGTTCGGCGTGCGCTGGCTGGTCAGCAGGTAGTTGGCGCGCAGGCCACCTACGTCGGCCTTCAGCACCAGCACATCACGACCGGTCAGGTACTCGGTCTGCATCAGGTCGAACAGACGGAACAGCGACCACGGGCCGGAGTTCTTCTCGATGCCGATCGGGCGTCCGGCCATCTTGTCCATGACCAAGCTGGTGCGACCGTCTTCAGCATCGGTCGGCCACTTGAAGTTCATGGGCAGGATCGGACCGTGGCGGTATTCCATGGTCTTGTCGCCGAACTTGAACTCGGAACGGCTGACCGCCGGATCGAGGGTGTACGGCTCCAGCTTGAACTGCACGGTTGGCTCGGCCGGATTGATCGAGAAGAAGCTCTGACGGATGTTCAGGGCCGCCGCCATCTGGTCGAGGAAGACCTTGGACACCGGCAGGCTGCGACCGTCGATGCTGCGCATCCGGTAGTTGCCCGGATCACCGCTGACGAACGGACGCATGTAGCTGTCGAAGAAGCGGTCGATGGTGCCTTGAGCCCGGAAGAACTCGCGGAAATCGCTGATCGCCACATCGCTGGTGCTCGATGCGCTGAACGGGTAACGCTGGCTGATAGTCTTGCCATACACGCTGTACAGCTCGCTCTGATAACGGCCGTTCAGGTATTGATAGGCATCGTTGAGCACCAGGCGCCACGAGTCTTCGGCCAGCACGTTGAACCACACGCTCAGCGGACGCGGCAGACGACCGGACGCATTGCGCAGGTTGGTCAGCGCATCACGCTGACCGCTCATGCGGGTCTTGGCCAGTTCGAACGCGGCTTGCTCCGGCGTACTGGAACGGGCGAGGCCCGCCAGTTGCAGTTGCAGGTCGTTGAGCGCGGTGAAGGCCGGGGTCAGGTCAGCGGCCGGGCCGTTGTTGTCATCGAGCAGCTTGTGCAACGGCTCGAAGCGACGTTGCAGAGCCTTCTTGGCGGTGTCCGGCAGGTTTTTCGCCACGTTCATGGCCGAAGCCTTGTCCGCGACAGCGGAGGCCAGTTTGCCGACCTTGCCCAGTTTGCCCTTCTGCCCCGCCAGCGCATCGGCGGCGTCACCGGCTTCGTCCACCGGCTCAGGGGCTGCCTGGAAACGAGTGTTTTCACGCACTTCGGTCAGCAGAGCCAGCACCGGCGAGTTGGCCGAGGTCAGGCCCGCCAGTTGTTCGGCGCCTTCACCGGCATCGCTGATCGGCGGCAGCGCCACCTGGCCAACGGCCTCGCTCCAGTAGTTGGCGTAGTCACGGAAGTACAGTTGCTCCAGCTCGACCATCAGGCGACGCAAGTCCATGTCGCTGATGCCGGCGCCTTCGCCCAGCACCCAGTTGTCACGCAGGATGTCGGTCACCAGCGACGCGCCTTGTACCGAGAAATACTGCTGATAGCCGGTCTGGGTGTAGAAGCCCGGGATCACGTATTCGGTGCCGATGAACAGCGAGCCCTGCGGGCCGAGGTGCTGGCTGAAGCGGTAGTCCGGCAGGTTGCGAGCCTGCTCGCGGAGCATGCGATAAACCACGGCGGCCAAAGATTCGCTGCGCAGGACCTGACGCGCCTGAGTCACCAGTTGCTCGTTGAGCGGGTAGATGAACGGCTGCTTGAGCAGACGCTCAAGGTGCGCGTTCAGACCGTTCTGCACCGCGGTGTTGCCGGTGTAGCGCTGCGACCAGTCAGCCGCGATCCAGTCCTTGAGCCATGCCGCGTCGCGACGATCCTTCATGTTCAACATCAGGTACGCGCGCAGGCTGTTGATCAGCTTTTCGCGGTCCTTCATGTTGGCGCGGATCTGGCCTTCGAGCATCGTTGCGACACGCGGCAGCAGTTGCTTTTCAAGCTCGCGTTCGTAGGCTTCCTTGACCACCGGACTGACGTCCTGGCCTTGATACAGACCGACACGCTCGTGGTAAGACACGTCGCTCTTGTTCGGGAACACCTGGGTGGCGGCGTAGCTGGAGTCGAGGGTTTTCAGTGCGCCCATGGCGTCATCGCGCGGCGACAGTGCCGTGCGTTGCTGGGTCCAGTTCTGCGCCAGGTTGCGCAGGTCTTCCAGACGCTCGTAGTTGGCCGAAAAACCACCGGCCCAGAGCATGCCGAACAGGACCAGCGCGCCCAGTGCGCCGACGTACAGCGCACGCTGGCCCCAGTGGATGCGGCTGCGCTCGCGCTTGTCCAGACCGGCCAGATCGGCCTCGGGGAAAATCACCCGGCTGAGCAAGTGGTGGATGAAACGCGAACGACCGCTGCGCAGCGTCGGCAACACGCCGGCGCTCATGCCCAGACTCGCGCCGATGCCGGCGGTGGTCGAATCCATTTCGTGGGTCAGGTGCGGTGCGCTGGTCAGGTAGAAACCACGCAGTTGCGTCGCACGCTGGTAGCGGTTGCCGGTGAATGCCATGTCGACGAGCAGGCACAGACGCTCGCCGATCTGGCCCATCTGATGCGGGAAGTCGAGGATGCGGCCCCGGCGCTGGGTATCGCGCTCGGAGTGCATGCGCATGATCACCTGGCTGTTGAGGCGACGCAGCAGCTCTTCGAACTCGTTGCGCAGCACCGCCACGTCGGTGCCGACCTGATCCTTGCGGAAACTGGTGCCCAGCACCTGATCGCTTTCTTCGCGGGTCAGTTGGTCGAAGAACTCGTCGAAGCCCAGCAGCTTGTCAGCCTTGCTCAGCACCAGATACACCGGCACATCGACGTGCAGCTTCTGATAGACGTCTTGCAGACGCGCACGCACCTGACGGGCCAGGGTTTCGATGTCCTGTTCGCTGCCACTGGTCAGGGTTTCCACCGGAATGGTCACCAGCACGCCGTTCAACGGACGACCACGACGACGCTTGCGCAGCAGCTCCAGCAAGGTGGTCCAGGCGCTGCCGTCGACTTCCGCATCCGGCTGGGTCAGGTAGCGGCCGGCGGTGTCGATCAGCACACCGTGGTCGGCGAAGTACCAGTCGCAGTGGCGGGTGCCGTGGGTATCACGGGTCAGCTTGCGGTCGATCTTGTTGATCGGAAATTCCAGCCCGGAGAAGTCCAGCAGGCTGGTCTTGCCGCTGGCCTGCGGGCCGATCAGCAAGTACCACGGCAAGTCATTGCGCCAGCGCTCGCTGCGGCCGCGATACAGGCTCGAAGTCTTGAGGGTTTTCAGGGCGTCCTTGAAACGCTCCTTCAACTCTTTCTGCTCTTCGTCGATCAACTCTTCGCGGCGGATACGGTCCTGCCCGTCTTCGGTTTCTTCGACGGCTTTCTTGCGGATACCGGCGCGCCAGCTGACGAAGACCATGGTCAGGCCCCAGATCAGGAACAGCACGCTGATGGTCAGCAGACGCGACGTCGCGCTCTCCCAGAACTTGTAGTCATCTACCGCCAACAACGGGCCGACGAACCACACCAGCAGCGCCACGAACAGCACCAGCAGCAGGGTCCAGACCCAGGTCTGGCGCAGGAAGGCGCCGACTTTCTTGAAAAACTTTTTCATCACACGTCCCTGTTTACGGCTGCGACTGCGGCTGGGCCGCGGCCGGATCAAGCGGCTGATAAGGTTGCAGAACGGTGTCGCGCTGCTCGCCCAAGACCCAGGCGAAGCCCGAATACATCATCACCAGGCAGACGAAGGTGAACAGCACCACCATCCACGCCGGCACGATGCGCACCAGGTTGCGGCGCTGATCGTTGAGGCCTTCCCACTGCGGCGACAATTCACGCGGCACGTCGCCGCGCAACTGACGGATCTGCCGGTACAGGGCGTCGCGGATGCCTTCGAGCTCCAGCATGCCGCGCGCCTGCACGCGGTACTTGCCCTCGAAACCGAGGGACAGGCACAGGTACATCAGCTCCAGCATCGGCAGGTGCTTGACCGGGTTTTTCGACAGCCGATCGAGCAGCTGGAAGAACTTCTCGCCACCGAAGGTTTCGTTGTGGAAGCTGCTGAGCAGGCTCATTTGCGACCACTCGCTCTCGTTGCCCCACGGCGTGGTCACGACGGCTTCGTCGACCACGGTGCAGAGCACGTATCGGGCGGCCATCACCTGGCTGCTTTCGGCGCCGTTGTGCAGGGCGCGCACTTCAAACAGCTTGAGCCCGGCGGTCAGGCGCTCGTTGAGCGCGTAGAGGTCTTCGCGGGTTTCGCTGTGCTTGAGGCGCACCACTTCCGACAGCAGTTCGGACGAGGCCGCCACCAGCGAATTGAGGCTGATGTTGAAGGCTTCCGCCGGGCGCAGGCGCGCGGCGTAGATCATCCGTTCTTCCAGTTGTTCGAAGCGCGGCGGCGCGGCGAAGTCGGTCAGCGGACTCGCCGCCGGGTCATGGCCCTGACGGTCGAGCAGGACGGTTTTGTCGTCCTGGTTGTGTTCCATGTCCTTGATCATGTCGGTCAGTTCCTGATGGCCCAGAATTTCAGTTCAAGCTCGGCGAATTCGCCGGACACGTGGAACGCGAAGCCGCCGGAGCGCTCGAGTTGTGCCAGGTCTTCGGAACTGAGTTCGAGGATGAAATAGGTTTTGTTGGAGTGGAACGCGATCTGCCGCGGGGCCACCGGCAACGGTTTGACCTTGATCCCCGGCAGGTGCAGGTTGACCAGTTGGCGGATACGCTCCACCGGGCCGACCTTGAGGTGCGCAGGCAAGCGATTGCGCAGTTCTTCGGAGTCGCAGTTGGCACTGGCCGCCAGCACGAACGACGCCGAGCCCAGCAGTTTGTGGTCGTGCAGCGGCGACACGATGATCCCGTACTGACGCGCTTGCAGGATCAGCTCGATGGCGTGCTGTTCCAGCACCATCGACAGCACCTGACGGATCGACTCCATCAGTTTGCGGAAGCTCGCGCCCTGGTCGGCGTGGGAGTAACGGCTGTCCAGACGCGGGCGTTTGCTGTCGCTGGAGAAGGTCGCCAGATCGCCGAGCATGGTCAGCAGCGTGCGGTACAACTCTTCGGGGTGAACCTGCTCCAGGCCCAGGTAGTGACGCAGTAACAGTTCGGTGCGGTTGATCAGTTGCAGCATCATGAAGTCGCCGATCTCCGCGCCGCCGACCTTGCCGTTCGAACGAATCCGCTCGGCAATGGTGTCGCCCCGGTGACCGAGCATGCTGATCACTTCCTTCAGGCACGACAGCAGATAGCTGGACGCGTGGGCCTGAATGTAGGTCGGCACGAAATCCGGGTCGAGGCTGATCACGCCGTCGGGCGTGGTGTCGAGCACGTCGCAGATCTTCAGCTTCACGTAGGCCTGGTCGCTCTGCTGCTCGCCGAGCAACAGCTTGAAGTCCGGACGACCGCAACTGACCTGACTGGCGGAATCGTCTCCCGCGTTGGAGTCAGCGACTTCGGCGTCATACGCGGTGTAACGCGCAAGAACGTCCGACTGCTCCGGGCGACGGGCCTCGATGTGGTTACCAGTGACCAGTGGCAGCGCCAGATAGATCGGCATGTTGCCGGTGTTCGGCGGCACGTCCAGCGCCAGCGGTTCGGTGTTGCCACCGAGTTCGAACAGGCTGCCGTCCGGCAGGATCCCCGAGGCTTCACTGATCACCAGCTTGCCCATGTTGAGAAACTGCAAGTCGATCTGAAGGTTCAGGAAACCCCAGGTGTAGCCGCCCAGCAACTGGGTACGGGTCTTCATCTGGTGATCGTAGTAGCGGTCGTTGTGCTGGAAGTGCTGCGGACGCAGCAGCATGCCTTCCTGCCAGATGACTTTATGGGTATTCATGATCAGTCATCTGCCTTGGCGAGCGCTTCGTGGGTGTTGCGGATGCCGGTCCGATCGAGGGTCAGATCGGCTTCGGTGACCTCAAGCGGCGTGACCTGGAATGTGTAGCGCCATTTGGTTTCCGGCAGGTCGCGGTACGCGGCGAGGATGCCGACGTAACGGCTGCCCTCCTCCACGCTGAGCTTCATTTCCACGGTTTCACCCGGGCGCAGTTCGAGTTCTTCGCTGGCCACCAGATCCGGGTTGAGGGATTCCTTGGCGCGTTCGTACAGACTGAAGAAATCGGCGTTCTCGAAGGTCACCGGGTGCTTGAGTTCAAACAGGCGCACCACGATCGGCGACGGACGTCCGTTGAGGTCCGGGTTCAACTGATCGCTGCCGGTGATCTTCAGGTTGACCTTGGTCACTTTCGAATACGGCGACATCGACGAACAACCGGCGAGCAGCACCAGTACGGTGAGCGCCGTCAGCGTCTTGAAAAAAGCGGTCGAGCGGCGAGACATGCGCATCATCCTTGGTGGTCGGTGTGGAGGGTGGAAATCAGGCGGATCTGTTCTTCGTAGGCCTGGGCGAAATCGCGGGCCAGCAGGCGCTCGCTCCAGTCATCGTCCTGACGCAACGCCTGGTGGTAACGGTTGAACGCTCTCCAGCGCCCGCCGGAGGTGGCGAGCAGTGGCTTGTTGTCGCGCTCGAATCGCAGGGTCAGCTGTTCCGGCGAGAAGTGCTCCAGGGTGCCGCGCACCGCCGCGCGGCTGGCGGTCAACAGCGCCACCTGATGCGCCTGCAAGTCGCGGAATGCACGGGAGATCGCCTGCTCGGCCGGCAAGTGTCCCGGCTTGTGCGGCTGCAACAGGATGTCCAGCGCTTCGCTCGGATCGACGGCAAATTTCAGCGGGTTCTTGTTGGTGCCTTGCACGGTGGTCTGGGCCAGACGCAGCTCGTTCTTCAGCTCCGAGCGGGTGCGCAGGCTCTGTTGCAGACCACCGATGCTCTGGCGCAGCAGACGTGCCGCATTCAGCGCGAGGGCTTCACGTTCGTCGTGGCCGAGGTGCTTCACGTCCACGCCGAGGGCTGCGCCGAATTTATCCCAGAAGGTTTCGCTCTGACGCTCGACGGCTTTCGGTGCAGGCGCGGGCTCAGGTTTGGGCTCGACGATCAGCTCCGGCACCATCAGGCTTTCCATGTCGATGCGCGCATAGTCGGCGCGCTGACGGGAGTCTTCAGGGTCGGTCACCGGTGCGAGCATTTCCTCGAATTCCGAGTACACGCGCTCTTGCTGCTCCAGCGACTTCAGCGGATCGAGATCGAGGAACGCATCGTCCGGAATGATGCTGCCGGCGGCGCGTGGCAGGCCGACTTCACCGTCGAACGTCGCCGGGTCGCGCACCAGTCGTGCGCGAATCTCGAAGTCGCCCAGCACGTAGGTGCTGCCGTGCTCGATGCGCACCGGCTCGCCCTTGTGCAGGCGCGCGCCGCTGTCGCCGTCCTGAACACCGTTGCTGCTGGTGTCGGTCAGGAAAAACGTGCCCTCGCGATAGCTGACGATCGCGTGGTGATTGGACAAGTGACGCTTGCGGTCAGGGATGATCCAGTCGCAGTCCTCACCCCGTCCGATCACGCCACCGGCCTGTTTGAAGGTCCGCTGGCACAGCTCGGTGGGCACGAACTGCTTGGTGTTCAGCATTTCGAAAACCAATTCCATGTTTGATGCTCCTTGCGGTCACTTGCCGCGATTGGCCGCCTGCGGATCACCCAATGGGCGGTAATCGTTATCGTTGAATTTGTAATTGCCGCTGCAGCCGCCGAGGCCGCATAGAACGACGAGGGTCAGCAGGACAGCGTGCCAGTGACGAACAGACATCAGAGGGTCTCCAGGTGTAGACAAAGCACAAAGCGCCGACCCTTTCGGGCGGCGCTGATATAAGCGGACGAGGTGAATCCGACGGACTTTCGCCTACCCATCGAAATCACCCAGATTGATGTTCAAGCGGCCGAGCCGGTACAGCAGCGTGCGGCGTGGCAGGCCCAGTTCCCGGGCGGCGAGCGTCTGGTTGCCATCGTTCTTGCGCAGGCAATCGAGCAGTAGATGGCGTTCGACCTGCTCCAGTCGTTCGCGCAAATTGAGGCCGCAGTTGTCTTCCGGCATCGGTTCCAGGCGAAGTGAGAAATGCTCGGCCAGCAACTCGCCGCCCTCGCACAACAGCACCGCCCGCTCGACCAGGCCTTTGAGTTCACGCACGTTGCCGGGGAAGGTGTAACCGGACAGGTGTTCCAGCGCTGCGTCCGACCAGCGCACCGGATCACGTTGCAGGAAGGTGCAGGCCTTGTCGGCGAAGTGTTTGGCCAGGTCGAGGATGTCGCCTTCGCGCTGGCGCAGGGCCGGCAATTCGATCGGAAATTGCGCGAGGCGGTAGTACAGGTCCTCGCGGAATTTTCCTTCGCTGACCAGCACCGACAGATCGCGGTGCGTCGCGGCGATGATGCGCACGTCGATCTTGTGGGTGTCGTTGGAACCCAGCGGACGGATCTCGCCTTCCTGCAACACGCGCAGCAACTTGGCTTGCAGCGACAGCGGCATGTCGCCGATTTCGTCGAGCAACAGCGTGCCGCCGTTGGCCGCGTCGAACAGCCCGGCGCGGTCACGGTCGGCACCGGTGAACGCGCCTTTGCGGTAGCCGAACAGCTCACTTTCCAGCAGGTTCTCCGGGAACGCCGCGCAGTTCTGCACGATGAACGCCTGGGACCGGCGGGGCCCGCAATCGTGGATCGCCCGCGCGACCACTTCCTTGCCGGTGCCGGTCTCGCCACGCAACAGCACGGTGTACGGGCTGTGCAGGACTTTGCTGATCAACGAGTAGGTCTGGCGCATGGCCGCGCTCTTGCCGATCAGGCCGTAGCCGCTGGCACTCGGCAGACTGCGCACGACCGGCGCGGCCGCATCCACCGGCTGGCGCAGACGTTGCAGCAAGTGCAACTGTCCGAGCACGAACGAGCCGAGCTGACCGAGAGAATCGGCAAACCCTTGCAGATTGATGTGACGACGGCTGGCGCACAGCAACAATCCCTCGACAGCCTTCTGCGGATTGACCAGCGGCACGCACAACAGCGACTGCCACGGCGTGGACGATGCCGGCAGAAAACTGGTTTCTTGCAGGCTGCCGCCCAAGTCGTCGAAGCTCACCACGCGGTTCTGGCACAGGGCAAATTGCAGCAACTGCTCGCCATTGTAGTCCGCCGGCAGGCTCGCCGCCCCACGCGGCTGCAACAAGCCGTCGAGGCACTCGGCGTTCATTCCCAGGCACGTGTGGGTGGCATCGAGCAGATACAGCTGAGCCAATTCGCAACCGCTCAACCCGGCCACGCCGCGCACGAAGTCACCCAGCAGCGCAGCACCGTCCGCCGCCCGCGACAGACTGGCGAACTGCGCCAGCAAGGCTTCGGCATAGAGCAGTGGCTGCGGCACTTGAGTGAACATCACACTCACCTCAGGCGAACTCGCAGGTCACGCTGGCTTCGCCGTCGAGCGTCGCATGCACGCGCTTGAGGCTTTCACCGGTGGCCATGGCGTCGAGCAGGCGGTCGGCCACCAGCGGCAGCACGTGCTGGTCGAGCAAGTGGTCGATCAGGCGCGCACCGCTTTCGCTTTGCGTGCAACGCTCGGACAGGTGATCGACGAGGTTCTGGCACCAGGTGAAATCCAGCTGACGACGGTTCAGGCGCTCGCCTAGACGACCGAGTTTGATCTCGATCAGCTCGCGCAGCACCGGGCCGCCGACCGGGTAGTAAGGCACCACTTTCATCCGCGCCAGCAGCGCCGGTTTGAAGTGTTTGCTGAGCACCGGGCGAATGGTTTCTTCCAGCACTTCGGCAGTCGGACGCGCGCCGTCTTCGCAGAGGTCGCTGATCTTGTCGCTGCCCAGGTTCGAGGTCATCAGGATCAGCGTGTTGCGGAAGTCGATCTCGCGCCCCTCGCCGTCGTTGGCCACGCCCTTGTCGAAGATTTGGTAGAACAGGTTGAGCACGTCCGGATCGGCCTTCTCGACTTCATCGAGCAGCACCACCGAGTACGGCTTCTGGCGCACGGCTTCAGTGAGCATGCCGCCCTCGCCGTAACCGACGTAGCCTGGCGGTGCACCGATCAGGCGGGAAACGGTGTGCTTCTCCTGGAATTCGGACATGTTGATCGTGGTGATGAAGCGGTCGCCGCCGTACAGCAGGTCGGCGAGTGCCAGGGCGGTTTCGGTCTTGCCGACGCCGCTCGGGCCCACCAGCAGGAACACGCCGACCGGTGCGTCAGGTTTGTTCAGGCCGGCAGCGGTGGCGCGCATCGAGCGATCCAGTGCGTGCACGGCCTGTTCCTGACCACGGATGCGGGTGCGCAGGTCAGTGGCGAAGCTCGCGACCTTGGCGTTGTGTTCGCGGGCCAGTTGCGCCAGCGGCACGCCGGTCCAGGCACTGATCACTTCGGCCACCAGACGCGGGCAGACTTCGAAGCTGACCAGACGCTCCTTGACCTGAGCGGCGGTCAGGGCGCTGTGGGTTTCGTTGAGTTGTGCTTCCAGTGCTTCGACGCTTTGGCCTTCTTCAACTTCAGCGACCACGGTTTCGATCACCGTGCCTTCGGCATCTTCCTCAACGCTGACGGTTGGCTCGAGTGCGGCGGCTTCACGGGCCTTGGCCAGTTGCTGACGCAGTTCCAGCAGGCGCTCGGCCAGTTGCTTCTGCTCGGTCCACAGGGTTTCCAGTGCGACCATCTCGGCTTCGGCTTCGTCCAGGCGCGCTTCCAGTGCCTCCAGCGCTTCGTGGTCGATCAGCAGACCGGCTTCGGCATCGCGACGCAGGGCCTGACGCTGACGGCCACCTTCAGCCAGTTCGCCGCGCAGGCGTTCCAGGCTTTCCGGGGCAGCGGCGAGGCTGATGCGAACGCGGGCGCACGCGGTGTCGAGCACATCGACCGCCTTGTCCGGCAGTTGCCGACCGGCCAGGTAACGGGCGGACAGTTCCGCCGCGGAAACCACCGCGTCGTCACGCAGGTAGATGCCGTGGCTCTTCTCGTAGACCTGCGCCAGGCCACGCAGGATGGTCACCGCTTCGCTCACTGTCGGCTCGTGCAGTTGAACCGGTTGGAAACGACGGGCCAGCGCCGGGTCTTTCTCGAAGTATTTCTTGTACTCGGCCCAAGTGGTCGCGGCGATGGTGCGCAGTTCACCGCGGGCCAGCGCCGGTTTCAGCAGGTTGGCCGCGTCGGAACCGCCGGCATTGCCGCCCGCGCCGATCAGGGTGTGGGCTTCGTCGATGAACAGGATGATCGGCTTCGGCGAGGCTTTGACCTCGTCGATCACGCCTTTGAGACGACGTTCGAATTCACCTTTGACGCTGGCGCCCGCTTGCAGCAGGCCCATGTCCAGCGACAGCAGCTCGACGCCTTTGAGCACTTGCGGCACTTCACCGGCAGCGATGCGCGAGGCCAGGCCTTCGACGATGGCGGTTTTACCGACACCGGCTTCACCGACCACGATCGGGTTGTTCTTGCGGCGACGGGCGAGGATGTCGACCATCTGGCGGATCGCGCCATCGCGGCACAGCACCGGGTCGAGTTTGCCGTCGCGGGCCTGTTGCGTCAGGTTGTGGGTGAAGCGCTGCAGCAGCGATTCGCCCTGAGCGGCCGGCTTACCGTTGGCAGCTGGTTGCTCCTGTTGCGACAGGGCGAATTCTTTCAGGCGATCAATGTTCAGTTTGGCGAGCAGCGGCTGATAACGGCTGCCGGCGTAGCGCATCGGGTTGCGCAGCAGCGCGAGGATCAGCGCCGCGTCTTCGACCGAGGTCTGGCCCAGTTCGAGGTTGGCGACCAGCAGCGCGTCTTGCAGCCACTGCACCAGTTCCGGGGCGAATACCGGGTTACGCGAAGCGCTGTGCTCGACCCGCGATTGCAGCGCGGCGCTCAGTTCGCCGGCATCAACGTCGGCATCCTGCAGTGCGCGGGAGAGCAGACCGTTCGGGCGCTCCAGCAGGCCGAGCAGCAAGTCTTCGACCAGAATCTTGCTGCCGCCACGGGCCACGCAGCGCTCGGCCGAACGCTCCAGATCGCGACGGGTTTCGGCGTCCAGCGCCTGGATGAGTTGTTGCAGGTCTACGTTGATCATGGCTCACGTCCTTAATGAATTTTGCTGCCCAGGGTCACCACGCCGTCTGCTTTTTCGCAGCCCAGCCAACTGGTCCACCCCAGGCGACAGTCGTTCTTCTCGCCAATGCGCAGTTCACGGATTTCTTCCGGGCGCAGCACCAGGCGAATGTCGTAATCGAGCGGGTCACGCAAGGTGAACCGCACCAGCGCGCAGAGCGGCTGGTAACCGAAACCGATGGGCAGGAATTCGTGGAATCGCTCCCAGTCGAGTTCGGTGATGTGAATGCGGAATTTGCCGCTGCGGTCGCGCACGCGTTCGCCCAGCACCAGGTCTTCACCCAGCACACTGTTGGCGAAGCCGAGGCGGTTGCGCTGCTCTTCGAGGATTTCCACGCGGCGCTCGATGCACTGCTCGATGACCAGGTCTTCGTGCTTGAAGTAGTAACGCAGCACCGCTTCGATCAACGCCGCCGAGTGCGCGCGCAGGCTCAGCAGGCCGAGGTACGGCAGCAGGCGTTTCCAGTTCAGTTCCTTGGCCTTGCGGATCTCGTCGCCGCCGAGGCCGATCAGGGCGAACAGCTGCGACGAAAACGGGTCGACCGCGCCGCTCTGGAAGCTCGCGCGATAGCGGTACTTGCGCCAGATCGGCAGCATCAGCCGTTGCAGGCGATGGTGAAACAGGTCGAGGAAATTGCGCGTCGGGTTGCCGTCTTCGCTGTCGCCCAGGGCTTGTTCGCCGTAGAACGCCGGCAGCGGTGAACCGGAACCGACCAGGCCGATCAGGTTGAACCGCAGGCGCGCGCGCATCTGTCCGTGCTCTTCGAAAAACTCCACGCGATCGACATCGCTGCGCGGAAATCCGAGGCTCGGGTTGGCCTGGAATTCCAGCTGGTCGTACAGGTCGTCTTCGCTCAGGTACGGGTGCGCATCGCGCAGCCGGTCGATCACCAGCAGCACGGCCTGAAACAGCGAGTACTCGCGTATTACCTTCGTCAGCCCGCTTAAAGCAGGGGCTGCAGGCCCATACGTGGTGTCCATTGGTACACCTCTCCCTGTGTGCTTTTTACCCGCAGCTCATGGAATGAATTGAGACTGGCGTAAAGTGCGAAAAACTCGTTGAGAACCGAAGCGAAGACGAACAGGTCGCCCTCACCGATATACCCTTCCGGGTCGATGGTCAGTTCGGTACGCAGACCGCGCACCGGCAGACCACGGTGCAACCGGTCCACGTGGTGATGCTTGATCAGTTTCAGACCGCCGAGCAGGCGTTTGCTGACCTTCTCCGCGTGCTGGTCGTAGTAGCGCGGCAGGTCGTAGGTTTCGAGAATCACCTTCAGTGCATTGACGTCGGCCAGCGACAGATAGTTAAGCGACATGTTGCTGATCAGCTTCCACAGGAAGTCACGGTTCAGCGGCGGCGCGAAACTGGAAGTGGCCGGGGTGATGTTGCGGAAACTCAGGAACTCCGGGGTCTCTTCGCAGGCCATGCAGATCTGCCCGAGCTTGAGTTTGCGCGGCAGGTTCTGATTGGTGCAGACCAGCTCGATCGACAGGGTTTCATGGGCTTCGGTGTGGCGGATGCCGAAGCTCAGGTAGGTGTCGAGGCCGTCGTGCAGCAGCGACGAACGCTGGCGGATGCTGTAATGCGGACGGCTGTTGGGCACGTCGAAACTCGGGTCGTGCTCGAAGGATTCGAACGGCACGTACTCCTGATAACCGAGGCCGCCAGGCTTCCAGCCGGTCACGGTCTCCACCGAGAACACGCCGCAGTTTTCCAGATCGTATTCAGCCGGCAGCAGCAGGTATTCGTCCTGTTTGCCGTCGAGGCGGATCGGCAGTGCGTCGTGCTTGAACAGGTTGACGATCGGCGTGCAGAACAGCTTCACGTTATCCAGGGTCGGACGCATGCGCATGATGCCGCTCTTGCGGATGTCGAAGCGCAATTCCAGGCCACGCATCTGCTTGAGGGTGTCTTCCGGCAGCGCCTTGAGAATGTCCAGGCCGTGGACATCGACGAACAGGAACTTGTCCTGGAAGGCGAAGTATTCCTGCAGGTAGCGATAGCCGCGGAAGGTGTTCAGCGGATACGGGATCAACGCTTCTTCTTCGGCAAAGCCCACCGGCTTGACCCGGTCGCCCGGAATCTTGAACGCCATCGGCTTGCCGCTCACGCCATCGATGGGCTTGCCAGCGCCGTCGAGCGGGATCAGTTCGATGCCGTCGAGGTTGCGCAGCAGGCTCAGGTAGAGCATCTGGCTGATGTAGCGCTCGCCGGCAAAGTGCAGGCGCAGTTTGCTCAGCTCCAGCTCGCCGAGGTGGCCGTCGGCACTCATCTCCAGGCGCAGGCTGAGCAACGAGCCGTCGCCCTTCACCGAGTAGTTCAGCGCGGCAAGATCAAGGGCCATGACTTCAGTCGGGTAGCAGGTGCGGAAGCGGCAGCGCACGTCTTCGATCGGCACGCTCTCGATCGGCGTGTCACGCTCGACCTTCAGCGCCGGCCCGGAACGCTTGAGCGGATCGAACTGCAGAATGCTGAATGCCGGCAGCGGACGCATGTAGTTCGGCCACAGCAGCTGCATCAGGGAATGGCTGAGCTCCGGCAACTCGTCATCGAGCTTCTGGCGCAGCCGCCCGGTCAGAAACGCAAAGCCTTCCAGCAACCGCTCCACATCCGGATCCCGCCCGGCCTGCCCCAGGAACGGCGCCAACGCCGGACTACGCTCGGCGAAACGGCGGCCCAGTTGGCGCAGTGCGGTGAGTTCGCTTTGGTAGTAGTGGTTAAAGGACACGGGTTACCTGCCTGGTAGTGGAACTCATGGAATAACTGTCCTGCGGATTACGCTCGATACCTGACCTGATCATTGGATGGCACTCTCAGACTGGTTCGGCTGGATGCGTCCAGCGATGTTTCTTGATACCCAGCGCAACTCAATGACTTGAGAAGCGAGGATTGCCAGCAAGGTGACGCAACCTTGAGCCACGCCATAAAACAAGGCTCTCAATGGGTTGTCGGGGAGCATCCAAAGCAGGATGAAGCCCACCATAAGGCTCAGAATCACCAGCTTGGCAACGAGGCTTGGAATGAGCGCAGCAATAAAATTGACACCGAGAAAAATGTAAAACATCGCGTAGCTGGCAATACCGATGGCGACCCCACGGGTGGTGAACCCACCGTTCAGATGCTTGTAGGCATGTACTACTGCATTATTCAAAAACACGTAGGCCACACATCCGAAGGCATGGACAAACAGGCACATGGCGATACGGTAGTAGTTGCTCATGCTGGTCTCAGATTTCCGTACCACGATCCAAGGCCATGGATAGCTACAACAGCAGCCAAAACCGAGAGCGTTAGTGCGCGGTGAAGACGTGAATTTCGAGCCGCCCGATGTGAGGCAGTCAGGAGCAATAACAAGCTCAACAAGGCCAGGCAGCCAAACAGATCACTGTCAGCAACACCGGCCAGATACCCCTGCAAACTCATTGCGTCCATGAATACCGCTCTCCAACTTTCTCAGGTAGCGAGGCCGCCTTTAAATCAGGCATCAACGACACTCTGAAACTATCCAACTTTCCCAGCCTTCAGAGCCTGGATAAACAATCATCTCTCCGCGAAACTCGGGTGCAACGCCGGGACTCCCCTCATCCCGCCAGAGATACCATTCTGATGTTTTTAGTAGATCGTTATTTTTTGTATAAACGCGATAAAAATACGGGCTGCTAAAGTACTTAAACGCACGACCAGCCACTACACCCAAAAAATTGTAATTCGGTGAATACGTTGCGATATAGCAGCTTCCTGAGTCATTCCAGTCAATGAAAAGAGGCTCCGCGGCCTTTGAGCTAAGCACCTTCAAGCCCAAAAGAACCAAAACTGGCACAAGCACGCACAACGAAAAAAGTAAAAAGCTCTTTCTAAGGGACGCTTTCATGGCATTGCCTTAGGCTTGGCTGATCGTTGCGAAAACTCTGCAAAATCTGCAGAGGTAAAACGATGATGAATGGATACAGGAATTTTCTTGACCGTAGAGTACACAAACAAATCACCACCCTTGCCAAGTTTGCTGCGGTAATTATTGTAACTATCATTGGTCACTTTGAAGTAAACCTTCCCCTCAGACTCATATGTTTCCGGCGAAGTTAAATATGCAAAAATGCTCGGCCTGACAACGCCGTCGTGATTCCAATACCCAAGCAGTTGGTCGCTGCCATCTTCATTCAGAAACTCATATGTATCACGTACATAACAACCAATTTCTTCAATCGTTAATGTAGCAGCCATTTTTTTCGTCTTGGGTGTAGTGCTGAATTTTGTGACTGCAAATTTAATAACAAATCCACCCAATGTGCCGTACACATCATCCAATGGATTATTCTTCTTTTCCGAAGTGGTAATCCCGATAGATCGAAAATTATATTGCGTTGCAGACTCCAGCATTCGTGCACTCAGGGCACTGTAGTCATGAGCACCCCTAGCAAGGTCCTGGTTAGCCTCATCAAGAACTCCAAGCGTTCTCATGCAAGTCATAAATTGCAAAAGCCCCGGTGCTAACTGCGTCAGTCCCTTTTGACGGCCAATAAGCTCATTGTATTGACTGGGGCTTGCGGCCTTCGCAATAAGCTCTTTGATGGTTTCACCTGTGTGGGGTGAGGAAGAGGTAAGCCATTCAAAATCCAAATCATCAAACAGTTTTTCTTGGGTGATCTTGTCAACGGCAAGACGTCCCCGCTTCTCACTTGAGGACATCACAAAAGGCGCACCGTCGAACCAACGCTGCATGATTCGAGCGCTTTCCTTCCAGCCCATTTTTCTCATCACACCTGGAATATCTGTGATCTGGAAATGATCGACGGCCGCTTCCGCTGGCTTCTTGTCAGAGGAAGGGGTGAGTTGAGCTGTTACAGGAGTGGGTGCCGGCATGTGATAGTTCCTTAAGCAATCACGAGCGAAGTCTGTTCTTCGACGATAAGCGTGACACTTTCAGCGAGGTGGGAAGCAATAGGCCTCGTTCGGCCTTTTGCATCAGTAACGCCCTTGACCTCTTTACCGGAGGCTGTACGCAAGGTGTACGGCCGGTCAGCGACCGGTGTTCCGGTTCTAGGATTACGAACCACAAAATGCTGACTAAACGGCCACTGAATCTCCACCGGCAACGGCGGCACAAACGGCGCGGGCGAATGCGAATTGCCGATAATCACCGTCCCGGATCCAGCCGTTACTTTATTGCCATGAGATCCAACCGAACCGACCGTGGCGGCCGGTTTGCCGTTGATCAGAACCGTCGTCGCCAGATCGCCGACCAACGCACCACCACACGCGGAGGCATCGCCTTCGCGGGCCGCCGGCAGGCCGTCGAAGAACACGTCGCCGGAACCGGCGGCAATCGGGTTGGTGCCGTGGCCGGGGAGCGGGCAAGCGGTGGGGTCGGATACGCGTGCTGCAGGTTTGCCAGACATCGGGGTTCTCCTTAGGTGACCTTCACTTGACCGCTGCCATCCAGGCGCGCGGCAAAACTGACCTGACGCTTGAAACCCTCGACTTCCAGCAGGCCTTCGATGCTGAAGGCCAGGCGAAGCTGATCGTGGTCTCGCGGCAGGGAAATGACACGCACGTTGCTCAGGCGCGGTTCGTAGGCTTCGATGAAGCTTTCGATGGCCAGGCGGGCCTGACTCAGGGAGTCGTGCAGGCTCAGGCGCATGTCATTGAGATCGGGCAACCCGTAGTCGGACAGCGTTTGCACGCTGCCGGCCCGGGTGCTGAGCATTTTGGCCAGATGGGCAGCCACCGACGCCATGGCCGAAGCCTCGAGGCTCCTGCCCTTGCGTAGTTCCGCGTCGCCGTTGAGGCGTTCGAAAAGGCTGCCGTATCCGTCCATGAGTCGCTCTTACTCTTTGTCCAGCTTGCCAACCAGCGACAGGGTGAAATCGGCACCCATGTACTTGAAGTGCGGACGCACGTTCAGGCTGACGCGGTACCAGCCCGGCTCGCCTTCAACGTCGCTGACGATCACTTGCGCAGCGCGCAGCGGACGACGGCCACGCACTTCGGCGCTCGGGTTTTCCTGGTCGGCCACGTACTGGCGGATCCACTTGTTCAGTTCCAGCTCGAGGTCGGTGCGCTCTTTCCACGAACCGAGTTGCTCGCGCTGCAGCACTTTCAGGTAGTGAGCCAGGCGGTTGACGATCATCATGTACGGCAGTTGGGTGCCGAGCTTGTAGTTCAGCTCTGCCGCCTTGCCTTCTGCGCTGATGCCGAAGAACTTCGGCTTCTGCACGGAGCTTGCGGAGAAGAACGCCGCGTTGTCGGAGCCTTTACGCATGGTGAGGGAGATGAAGCCTTCCTCGGCCAGTTCGTATTCACGACGGTCGGAAACCAGAACTTCGGTAGGAATCTTGGTTTCGATTTCGCCCATGCTTTCGAAGTGGTGCAGAGGCAGGTCTTCAACCGCGCCGCCGCTCTGTGGGCCGATGATGTTCGGGCACCAGCGGAATTTGGCGAAGCTGTCGGTCAGCTTGGTGCCGAACGCGTAAGCGGTGTTGCCCCACAGGTAGTGCTCGTGGCTGTTGGCAACGTTTTCCTTGTACACGAACGATTTGACCGGGTTTTCTTCCGGGTCGTACGGGTTACGCAGCAGGAAACGCGGAACGGTCAGGCCAACGTAACGGGAGTCTTCCGAAGTACGGAAGCTCTGCCATTTGGCGAATTGCGGGCCTTCGAAGTGATCTTTCAGATCCTTCAGGTCCGGCAGACCGGTGAAGCTTTCCAGACCGAAGAATTTCGGGCCGGCGGCGGCGATGAACGGCGCGTGGGACATGCAGGCTACGCTGGACACGTACTGCATCAGCTTCACGTCCGGCGAGCTTGGGGACATGTAGTAGTTGGCAATGATCGCGCCAACCGGCTGACCACCGAACTGGCCGTATTCAGCGGTGTAGATGTGCTTGTACAGGCCCGACTGCATCACTTCCGGCGAATCTTCGAAGTCGTCCAGCAGGTCGTCCTTGGAGACGTTGAGGATTTCGATCTTGATGTTTTCGCGGAAGTTGGTGCGGTCGACCAGCAGTTGCAGGCCACGCCACGACGATTCCAGGGCCTGGAAGTCCGGGTGGTGCAGGATTTCGTCCATCTGACGGCTGAGCTTGGCATCGATCTCGGCGATCATGCGGTCAACCATGGCTTTCTTGACCGGCTCACCGTTGTTCTGCGGCTTGAGCAGCTCTTCGATGAACGCCGACACACCGCGCTTGGCGATGTCGTAGGCTTCGTCGTCCGGCGTCAGGCGGGTTTCGGCGATGATGCTGTCGAGGATGCTGTATTCGCCGTTTTCGGCGGCGTTCTGTTGTGCTGCGCTAGTGCTCATTGTGTTGGCTTCCTTGGCTGCTGGAGTCTCAAGCGTCCGGGGCTGCGGCGTTCAGGCCCAGCTCACCGAGTACGCGACCGCGGGATTCATCGTCGGCGAGCACGCCTTCGATGGCTTTACGGAACGCAGGTGCGTTACCCAGCGGGCCTTTGAGGGCCACCAGCGCGTCGCGCAGTTCCATCAGTTTTTTCAGCTCAGGCACTTGCTCGACCAGGCTGGCCGGGTTGAAGTCCTTCATGGAGTTGACGCGCAGTTGCACGGCCAGCTCGTCGGCCTCGCCATCTTCCTGCAGACGGTTCGGCACGCTCAGCGTCAGACCCAGCTCTTGCTTGGCCAGCACTTCGTCGAAGGTCATCTTGTCGATGCTGATCGGCTTGCGATCCTCGATCTTGCGATCGTCCTTGCGGTGGGTGTAGTCACCGATTGCCAGCAGCTTCAGCGGCAGTTCAATCTCTTCCTGAGCACCGCCGGTGGCGGGTTTGAAGGTGACGTTGATGCGTTCCTTGGGGGCTACCGAGCCTTCTTTGGCCATGGCTTTTCTCCTTGCGGTTGTGGCCCTGGGGCCTATTCGAGTACCACTTCGAGGTCGAGGTGGCACAGCCTGCGATAAATCTCTTCCTTGCGTTCACGTACGGCATGGTTCTGCGGCAACAACTCGCAGCAACTGTGCAGCAGGTGCAGCACTTCCAATGCAAGATCGGGCTCCCAGGCGTGCAGGCCTGAGTCCTGTAATGTCTGATCGAGGGTTTCGAGCTGGTTCTTGGCCAGTTCGTATTTCTTGGCCAGGAAGCACAGCCGCGCGAGGGCGAACTGCCAGAAGAAGCGTTCGCGGCCGCCGTGCGCCGATTGCAGACCCTGCTTGAGGATCTGCACCGCCGGTTTGAGGCCTTCCTTGCGCAGGATCGGCTGGACTTCTTCGAGGGCCTTTTCCCAGGCTGGCTGGGTTTCGGCGTTTTCGGTTTCGACCTTGCGCGGCGCGCTGGCGCTTTGCAGGTGCGGCATGACGTTGGCGGCGATCCACGCCCGGGTGGACGGATCGGCGAACGGCGCGCCGTCATGGAAACGCAGCTCAATGATGCCGGGCAGGCGCTGAATCAAAAGCGCGAAGTGGATTTCCACTTCGCGCATGGCCAGCTCGGCGTTGAGGTTCTGGAGACATTCCCAGACCATCCTCTGGCCATCGAACCAGAATGGCGCCTTCGCCAGGCTCGCCTCCAGTTCCACCAGCAGGTCGGCGTATTTGCCCTGATCGAAACGGTCCTGATACTGCTTGAGCTTGTCGACCGGCAACCCACGCAACACAGTGATCTGCTCGGCGTTGCGCTCGGGCACCGCGTCGATCGTCATCCACAGCAAGGTGCGGTTGAGGCGCAGGGCGCGCAGGTCAGTGGCTTTCTGCTTGAGCCACCAGGCGCACAATGGACGGGCGCTTTCCTGCTGGGCGCGCAGGGCCTTGTGGGCTTCTTTCTCGTTGTCGATCGGCGCGCCGGGGGCCAGCAACTGAGTCGCCGCCTGCTTGACCTGGGCCACCGCAGCACCCACCACGCCGGGCGCCGGCTGGTTGTCGGCGGCGCGCTGGATCATGGTTTTCAGACGGCGGGAAAGCGGCAGCAACAACGGTGCATCATCGCCCAGATGCTCGGTGCAGGCCGCGTCGAGACCGGACAGGTGTTCGGACAACTGCCGGAACATCGGCAGCTGTTCCTTGATCGCGATGTTCTCGGTGATCACCTGCTCAAGACGCGGCACCAGCCAGCCGATGGCGGCGGCCCGGGTACGGGGTTTGAGCGGGTGAATCTCGGCCCAGTTGTTTTCCGACAGATGGTGCAGAAAACCGAGGCCGGCCAGCAGGCCGGGGAAGGATTCGCGCTGGTACAGCGACCAGGTCAGCCAGGCGCCGACACGCAAATCCTTGGATTGGGTACGCAGGAGGTTTTCGCTGTTTTCGCGAATTTTCAGCCAGTCGATCTGCCCGCTTTCGTGCATCGACGAGGCTTTGGCCAGCTCGCTTTCCAGGGCCTCGAATTCGCTCGAGAAACGAACGTCTTCACCCGCAAAATTCTCTTTGGAAACAGAGACTTTAGCGAGTTCGAGGTAATGGGCGGAAAGTTTGCTTGAGTAGGACATCCATGGCCTTTATTTGGATTACGGTCGTGCGCCTATTGGAGTTGCAGCAGCGCGGGACAGTATCGAAGAGCAGTCGGAAGACTCATCCAATTGAGTGTGTGCTCTTTCAAGTGGGCGCATCGTAATCACTATGATGGCCACTAGCAAGCATCTGATTAAACAACAAGACGAACTGTTCATTGGGCGCTGTAGGAGATCGCCCTATATGTGTCAGGGGTTTCCCTGATTTCCGCTTATATCAAACGAGCCGTTCAAACCACGGCGTAACCGGCGTCCCAGAGCGGCTGCCCGAAACCCGCCGAAGCCTCCTTGAACGCACGTTCCAAAACACGAACGAAAGCATGACAACACTGGAAAGAAAATAAAGTAGGAATCTTCCGAAAACGGACAGGCATCTTTAAACAAATCCCGGACGACAACAGGCAACAATAAAAGTGCCATCAATTTGATGGCAACTCACACTTTGCATACTTCACAAGACTTCTTTTTCCGCACAATTGCAGGACTTCATGCAAGTCGCCGTCTTTTCGTCAATCGATCCCCCTGCGTAAGCACACACTTTTGATGTGGATTGTTCTGACAAATGTCGCGGACCTGTTCTTACATCAATATATTTCATGCTGCGAACGTGCCTTTATATTGCCAGCCTCAGTCATCAATTGACGGCTTACCACTGATACGGACATTGGCAAATGGATGAAAACAGACGGCCCATCAAGACCCGCTCGGCGGGCTGGGCGAAACGCTTCACGGATGAACTGGTCAAGCGGGACATCTCCCCCAACCAGATCTCCGTCATCAGCATGCTCTTCGCGCTGTTCGGCGCGGTGACGCTTTACATCGATAACGGCGTGGCCGGTTCGATCCTGTGCATCGCCGGCATTCAACTGCGGCTGCTGTGCAATCTGTTCGACGGGATGGTGGCGATCGAAGGCGGCAAGCAGTCGGCCATCGGCAGCCTGTACAACGAGTTTCCGGATCGGGTCGCGGACAGCCTGCTGATCGTCGGGCTGGGTTTTGCCATCGGCCAGTCCGATCTTGGCTGGTTTGCCGCACTGGCTGCCGCGCTCACGGCGTATGTCCGGGTGTTCGGTGGTTCACTCGGGCTCACCCAGAGCTTCATGGGGCCGATGGCCAAGCAGCATCGGATGGCGGTGATGACCGTGGCGTTGCTATTGAACGTGTTCGAAACCATCTACTACGCGACCCACTACGCTTTGCTGATCGCGCTGGTGATCATCGCCCTTGGCTCCGTCGCGACCTGCGTGACGCGCACCCTGGCCATCGCCAGACAACTGAAGGGGAATGCCCATGTGGATCAGTAATGCGCTGATTTCGGTGCTGCGCTTCTTGATCGGCGTGACCGCCCGCTGGGAAAGCCCGCCGGATCTCACGCGCCAACGCATCTACTACGCCAACCACACCAGCCATATGGACACCTTGGCAATCATCGCCGCACTGCCACCGGAAGCCCGATTGAACGTGAAACCGGTGGCGGCCGCCGACTACTGGGGCAAGAACCGTTTTCTGTCATATATCTCGCAGAAAGGACTGAATGCGGTGCTGATCGAGCGCAATCCGGCGCCGGGTACCAACGTGCTCGAGCCGATCTTCGATGTGGTGCGCGCCGGTCATTCGATCATCATTTTTCCTGAAGGGACGCGCTCCACTCAGCCACTGCCGGGGGAGTTCAAATCCGGGATTTTCCGCCTGGCCGAGACTTTTCCCGACGTCGATCTGGTGCCGATCTACCTGGAAAACCTGCATCGCTCGATGCCCAAGGGCAAACATGTGCCGCTGCCGATCATCTGTACGATCCGCATCGGCGACCCGCTGCAAAGAATTACCGGCGAGGAAAAACAGGCGTTTCTGGAACGGGCGCGTGACGCCATCGTGAGGTTGTCGAAATGAGTCTGGAAACCAAGTTCCTGTGGTTCTTCGCGGCAATCGCCGGGTTGCTGGCGGTGGCTTCGCT
This sequence comes from Pseudomonas sp. HLG18, assembly GCF_051903985.1. NCBI lineage: Bacteria > Pseudomonadati > Pseudomonadota > Gammaproteobacteria > Pseudomonadales > Pseudomonadaceae > Pseudomonas > Pseudomonas sp. HLG18. The sequence goes on from NZ_CP195831.1 coordinate 5,030,555, forward strand.
GATTGGCGGCGTACTGGCACGGCGGGCGAAGAGCGAAAGCTCGATCGCGACCATCGAAAACCTCAACCAGCGCGTGAATGCCTGGTGGGGGATGGTCATTATTTTCTTCGTCTCCTGGCTGCTGGGCCCCAATGCGACGGTGGTGCTGTTCGGCTTCATTTCGCTGTTTGCGCTGCGCGAGTTCATCACCCTGACGCCGACCGCGCGCGGTGACCATAACGCGCTTTTTTCGGCGTTTTTCATTCTGATCCCGCTGCAATACCTGCTGATCGGCACCCATTGGTATTCGATGTTCACGCTGCTGGTGCCGGTGTACGCGTTCCTGCTGCTGCCGGCGATTGCCGTGCTGAGCCAGGACACCGAGGGCTTCCTCGAGCGCACGGCAAAGATTCAGTGGGGCGTGATGATCTGCATCTACTGCATCAGCCATGCGCCGGCGCTGCTGTTGCTGGATCTGCAGGGTTTCCAGGGTCAGAACGCCCTGCTGCTGTTCTACCTGGTGTTCGTGGTGCAGATGAGCGACGTGTTGCAGTACGTGTTCGGCAAGCTCTTCGGCAAACGCAAGGTTGCGCCGCTGGTGAGCCCGTCGAAAACCGTGGAAGGACTGGTCGGCGGCGGATTGTCCGCCACGCTGATCGGTGGCTGCATGTTCTGGATGACACCGTTCAGCTTCTGGCAGTCGTTGCTGATGTCGCTGGTCATCGTGGTCATGGGCTTCCTCGGCGGTCTGGTCATGTCGGCGATCAAACGCAGCCTGAGCGCCAAGGACTGGGGCACGATGATCAAGGGCCACGGCGGGATGCTCGACCGGATGGACTCGATCTGTTTCGCCGCGCCGATCTTCTTTCACCTGACCCGGTACTTCTTTTCGGCCTGATCCGGACGCAATCATCAGCCACAAAAAATGGGCATCCGACCGCAATCGGTATGCCCATTTTTCATGCAGCGCGCCCGGCTGACCGGGCGCTCGCCGCCATTACGGATTGACGCTGTCTTTCAACGATTTGCCTGGCTTGAACGCAACGGTGTTGCTGGCCTTGATCTTCACCGGTTCACCGGTTTGCGGGTTTTTGCCGGTGCGGGCGCCGCGGTGGCGTTGCAGGAAGGTGCCGAAGCCCACCAGCGTGACGCTGTCCTTGCGGTGCAGGGCGCCGGTGATTTCTTCGAGAACGGCGTTGAGAACGCGGTTGGCCTGTTCTTTGGTCAGATCTGCTTTTTCAGCGATTGCAGCGGCGAGTTCTGGTTTACGCATTAGTGAAGCCCCTTTGACGGTTTTTTGTTGTTATGTCCGTGCTGTTCTCGTTGGAACAGCGCCCAAGGCGCCGCAGGCTCTACTCTGCGGCAGACGGGAGTGAGGATGGCACGCGGTTAAGGGCGGCGCCAGTCTCCCCGCGACCTTTGTGCGGGCAAAAGCGGGGTGATTCCGACAGAACGACCGGTATTTACGCCAGCAAGGCCGGAAGTTGTTTGTTCAGTGCGAGTTTTTCCATCACCGCTGCACCGGTCAGCGCGTAACCGAGGAGCTGACCATCGGCGCTGTGGCACAGGGCCTTGATGTCAGCGCCCTGCCCTTCAACGGTCCAGACACCTTCGCTGCCCCGTGGCGGTGGCGAAACGACCAACGGGCACACCGGGGTTTTCACGGTAATGGGCATCGGGCCGTAACTCACCGCCGTCGCATTGCCCGCCAGGGTTTGTGCCAACGCACGCGCACAGCTCATGAGGGGCATGACGTACAGAAGATTGAGCCCGTCGACCTCGGCGCAGTCGCCCAGGGCGTAAATGTTGGCGTGAGAAGTTTGCAGGTGACGGTCGACCACTACACCGCGATTGGTCTGGATGCCGGCAGCCGCTGCCAGATCGATGCGCGGGCGCAGGCCGATGGCCGACACCACCACATCGCACGGAATCACCTGACCATCGGAGAGGTGTGCTTCCAGCCCATCGGCGACCTTTTGCAATCGGGTCAGCACCGGTCCGAGGTGGAAGCGCGCGCCGAGGCTTTCCAGCCCGGTCTGCACCGCTGCGGCGGCGGACGGGTGCAACAGGGTCGGCATCACTTGTTCGCACGGTGCAACCAGTTGCACCTCGTAGCCGCCCAGAATCAGGTCGTTGGCGAATTCGCAGCCGATCAGGCCGGCACCGAGCAGCAACACCCGACGCTTGTCTGCCGCTGCAGCACGAAAACGTGCGTAATCTTCGAGGTCGTTGATCGGGAACACCAGATCCCCGCCGTCGCCCTCGATCGGCACACGCACGGTTTCCGCGCCCCAGGCGAGGATCAGGTCGCGATAACTCACCGCTTCCTCACCGATCCACAGGCGCTTGTGGCCCGGATCGATGCCGCTGATGCGGGTGTGGGTGCGGATCTCGGCTTTCAGTTGCTCGGCCATGGCACCCGGCTCGGCCATGCTCAGGCCGTCGGCGTCCTTGTTCTTGCCGAAACCGGTCGACAGCATCGGCTTGGAGTAGGAACGTCCGTCATCGGCGGTAATCAGCAGCAGCGGGGTTTCGCCATCGAGTTTGCGAAACTCGCGGGCCAGGTTGTAACCCGCAAGCCCGGTGCCGACGATCACGACAGGTGCGTTCATGCCTTACTCCTTGTTGATGCTCAGTTGATTTCGATCATTTCGAAGTCCATCTTGCCGACGCCGCAGTCCGGGCACAGCCAGTCTTCCGGTACATCCTGCCATGCGGTGCCCGGCGCAATGCCGTCATCCGGCCAACCTTCGGCTTCGTTGTAGATCAGGCCACAGACGATGCATTGCCACTTCTTCATTCAGGTACTTCCTCAGGATTCAGGCGTTGTCCGGCACGGACGGTCGATGGTGCTGCGCTGCCATCCGGCTCAGGGCGTTTTGTACTGATCGAACCGACCGGATGCAAGCCTGTTCGGCGCAATGGCGGCCCGGATCAATCAAACTCGCGGTTTGCCATGGTAAGCTCGCCGCCTCATTTGCTGCCAATACTGACTCATTGTGCAACACACAAACGCTCCGCTGTGGCGCCCGCAAAGCGAACTGCCCCCCCTCCCCGACACGTCCACGCTCGACTGGCTGTTCGACGAAGGCTCCCTGACCCGCCGCCTGACGCGCCTGTCCGATGACGGCTTCAGTGTCACGCCGCTGTTCGAGGGCTGGCAGACCCTGCGCGACGATGAATGCGCAGCGCTGGAACTGGCCGAAGGCAGCGAAGGCTGGGTGCGCGAGGTGTATCTGCGCGGTCATGGCGAGGCCTGGGTGTTCGCCCGCAGCGTGGCGTCGCGCAGTGCCTTGCAGGGCGACGGGTTGCACATGGATGAACTGGGCAGCCGCTCGCTGGGCGAACTGCTGTTCTGCGATCACGCCTTCCAGCGTCGCGCCATCGAAGTCTGCCATTACCCGGAGCACTGGCTGCCCGAAGGTTCCCGGGCTGCCGGTCTGTGGGGCCGCCGCTCACGTTTCGACCGTGGGGCATTGAGCGTACTGGTGGCGGAGATTTTCCTGCCTACGCTGTGGGAAGCCGTCCGCGCCCGTCCGGAGAACTGCTGATGTATCAAAGCCTGCTCAAATCCCTGAATCGCTTGAACCCGCGCGCCTGGGACTTCATCCAGTTGACCCGGATGGACAAGCCGATCGGCATTTACCTGCTGCTGTGGCCAACCCTCTGGGCCCTGTGGATTGCCGGCAAAGGCTCGCCATCACTGGCCAATATCGTGATTTTCGTCCTCGGCGTGGTATTGACCCGCGCCGGCGGCTGCGTGATCAACGACTGGGCCGACCGCAAGGTCGACGGCCACGTCAAACGCACTGCGCAGCGACCTCTCGCTGCCGGCAAGATCAGCTCGAAAGAGGCGCTGGTGTTCTTCGCCCTGCTGATGGGCGTGAGTTTCCTGCTGGTGCTGTGCACCAACGCCGCGACGATCTGGCTGTCGCTGGGCGGTCTGGCGCTGGCGTTCACCTATCCGTTCATGAAGCGCTACACCTATTACCCGCAAGTGGTGCTGGGGGCGGCGTTTTCCTGGGGCATGCCGATGGCGTTCACCGCCGAGACCGGTGAGTTGCCGGCGACGGCCTGGCTGCTGTGGATCGCCAATCTGCTGTGGACGGTGGGCTACGACACCTATTACGCGATGACCGACCGCGACGATGACTTGAAGATCGGCGTGAAATCCACGGCGATCCTGTTCGGCGAGGCGGACCGGGTGATCATCCTGACCTTGCAGGCACTGTCACTGGGCTGCCTGTTGCTGGCCGGGTCGAATTTCGAGCTGGGGATGTGGTTCCACCTCGGCCTGCTGGTGGCGGCCGGGTGCTACGCCTGGGAGTTCTGGTACACCCGCGACCGGGACCGGATGCGTTGCTTCAAGGCGTTTTTGCACAATCACTGGGCGGGGTTGGCGATCTTCGTCGGGATCGTGCTGGATTACGCGTTGCGCTGAAGTGCATGACCTGTGGGAGCGGGCTTGCTCGCTCCCACAGGGAATTTGCGTTTATTTGTGCTCGCGAACCACGTGCCACACATCCTTCATGCCATCGCCCTTCATTTCTCCCGGCTTCTCGTCCTTCACGAAGGTGTACAGCGGCTTGCCGTCGTAGGCGTACTGCATCATGCCATCATCGCGCTTGATGACCGTCCATTTGCCTTCGGCCTTGGCACCTGCCGGCGCCATCATCGGCGGCCAGTTCTTCGCACAGTCACCGTTGCACATCGACTTGCCGCCCGCGTCCTTGTCGAACGTATAAACGGTCATGCCTTTGTGATCGACCATCATTCCGTCTTTCATCATGGCCGGCTCGGCGGCCATCGCCAGTCCAGGCAAAGCCAGGGCGGCAGCCATCAGCAAAGCCTTAAAGGAAGCAGTCATTTGTGTCATGGAAACCTTCTCTTGTGGTTGTCAGGATTCGGACTTAGAGCTTAGTTCAGGATTCGCACAATCGCCGCCGGACTAAAATACTGTCACACGACTGCAATAATTCCGTTATCTAATGCGGCGCAAGACAGTTAAATGACAAGAGGATTAAGGCATGGTTGGCAGGAGCATTCTGATCGTCGACGACGAAGCGCCCATTCGCGAAATGATCGCCGTTGCGTTGGAAATGGCCGGCTATGACTGCCTCGAGGCAGAGAACTCGCAGCAGGCTCACGCCATCATCGTCGACCGCAAACCGGATCTGATCCTGCTCGACTGGATGCTGCCCGGCACCTCCGGCATCGAGCTGGCCCGCCGCCTCAAGCGTGACGAGCTGACCGGGGACATCCCGATCATCATGCTCACGGCCAAGGGTGAAGAAGACAACAAGATCCAGGGTCTGGAAGTCGGCGCCGACGACTACATCACCAAACCGTTTTCCCCGCGTGAACTGGTGGCACGCCTGAAGGCCGTGCTGCGTCGTGCCGGCCCGACCGATGGCGAAGCACCGATCGAAGTCGGCGGCCTGCTGCTCGACCCGATCAGCCACCGCGTGACCATCGACGGCAAACCTGCCGAGATGGGCCCGACCGAATACCGACTACTGCAATTCTTCATGACCCACCAGGAACGTGCCTACACCCGTGGCCAGTTGCTGGACCAGGTCTGGGGCGGCAACGTCTATGTTGAAGAGCGCACCGTCGACGTGCACATCCGGCGCCTGCGCAAGGCCCTCGGCGATGCCTACGAAAATCTGGTACAAACCGTGCGCGGCACCGGCTACCGGTTTTCCACCAAGGCCTGAGCCGACCGCCAGACCCGCTGACAAGGACCGTATTCCCCGTGAACCAAAACTGGCATGGCACCCTGATTCGCCACATGCTGTTGCTGGTCACCGCCTGCCTGGTGATCGGCCTGATCACCGGCTACTACGGCTGGAGCCTCGCAGCGGGCCTGGGCCTGTACCTGGCCTGGACGCTCAAGCAACTGCTGCGCCTGCACGAATGGCTGCGCCTGCACCAACCCGATGAAGCCCCCCCCGATGGCTACGGCCTGTGGGGCGAAGTATTCGACAGCATCTACCACCTGCAACGCCGCGACCAACGGGTGCGCGGGCGCCTGCAAGCAGTGATCGACCGCGTCCAGGAGTCCACCGCCGCACTGAAAGACGCGGTGATCATGCTCGACAGCGACGGCAACCTCGAATGGTGGAACCGCGCCGCCGAAACCCTGCTCGGCCTGAAAACCCCGCAGGACAGCGGTCAGCCAGTGACCAACCTCGTACGCCATCCGCGCTTCAAGGAATACTTCGAGCAGGAAAGTTACGCCGAACCGCTGGAAATCCCTTCGCCGACCAACGACCGCGTGCGTATCCAGCTGTACCTCACGCGCTACGGCAATAACGAACACCTGATGCTGGTGCGCGACGTCACGCGCATCCATCAGCTGGAGCAGATGCGCAAGGACTTCATCGCCAACGTCTCCCACGAGCTGCGCACCCCGCTGACGGTGATCTGCGGCTACCTGGAAACCCTGCTCGACAACGTCGAGGAAGTGAACCCGCGCTGGAGCCGCGCGTTGCAGCAGATGCAGCAACAGGGCGGACGCATGCAGACCCTGCTCAACGACTTGCTGCTGCTGGCCAAACTGGAAGCCACCGATTATCCGTCGGACAACCAGCCGGTGCACATCGACACCCTGTTGCGATCGATCAAAAGCGATGCGCAGCAACTGTCCGGATCAAAGAATCAGAAAATCACCCTGGAAGCCGACGCCAGCATCCTGCTCAAGGGCAGCGAGGCGGAACTGCGCAGCGCGTTTTCCAACCTGGTGTTCAACGCCGTCAAATACACCCCGGCCGAAGGCAATATCCGCATCCGCTGGTGGGGCGACGATCAGGGCGCGCACCTGAGCGTGCAGGATTCCGGGATCGGCATCGACAGCAAACACCTGCCGCGCCTGACCGAACGCTTCTACCGCGTCGACTCCAGCCGCAACTCCAACACCGGCGGCACCGGGCTGGGCCTGGCCATCGTCAAACACGTGCTGCTGCGCCACCGCGCGCGAATGGAGATCAGCAGCGTGCCCGGCCACGGCAGTACGTTCACCTGCCATTTCGCCCCGGCTCAGGTCGCCCTGGCACGGGCCGTCAGCGCCGCTGAGTAACGCCGGACTAGGCAATCGCTAGGTCAGCCGCTACATTGGCTGACTTGCGCCTGCCTTTCAGGTGCGGATTTTTCTTTCTTTCGAATCACACGGAACCCGCAAAACTCCATCATGGACCCTTCCCCTGGCTTGTCCCTCGCAACAATATTCGCCGATTTCGGCATGATTCTTTTCGCTCTGATCCTGGTTTTGCTCAACGGCTTCTTCGTTGCGGCGGAATTCGCCATGGTCAAACTGCGCTCGACCCGGGTCGAAGCCATCGCTGAGCAGCACGGCTGGCGCGGGCACATCCTGCGCACGGTGCACAGTCAGCTCGATGCTTACCTCTCGGCGTGCCAGCTCGGTATCACCCTCGCCTCCCTGGGACTTGGCTGGGTCGGTGAGCCGGCGTTCGCACACATTCTCGAACCGCTGCTGAGCGCGGTCGGCGTGCAGTCGGCGGAAGTCGTCAAAGGCATCTCGTTTTTCACCGCGTTCTTCATCATCTCCTACCTGCACATCGTGGTCGGCGAACTCGCACCCAAGTCCTGGGCGATCCGCAAGCCCGAGCTGCTGTCGCTGTGGACGGCGGTGCCGCTGTATCTGTTCTACTGGGCCATGTACCCGGCGATCTACTTGCTCAACGCCAGCGCCAACACCATCCTGCGCATTGCAGGGCAAGGTGAACCCGGCCCGCATCACGAGCACCATTACAGCCGTGAAGAACTGAAACTGATCCTGCACTCCAGCCGTGGCCAGGACCCGAGCGACCAGGGCATGCGCGTGCTGGCCTCGGCGGTGGAAATGGGTGAGCTGGAAGTGGTCGACTGGGCCAACTCCCGCGAAGACCTGATCACCCTCGAGTTCAACGCTCCGCTGAAAGAAATCCTGGCGATGTTCCGTCGCCACAAGTTCAGCCGCTATCCGGTGTACGACAGCGAGCGCAAGGAATTCGTCGGCCTGTTGCACATCAAGGATCTGCTGCTGGAACTGGCGGCGCTGGATCACATTCCCGAGTCGTTCAACCTCGCCGAACTGACCCGCCCGCTGGAGCGCGTGTCGCGGCACATGCCGCTGTCGCAGCTGCTGGAGCAGTTCCGCAAGGGCGGCTCGCACTTCGCCTTGGTCGAAGAGGCCGATGGCAACATCATCGGCTACCTGACCATGGAAGACGTGCTGGAAGTGCTGGTCGGCGACATCCAGGACGAACACCGCAAGGCCGAGCGCGGCATCCTCGCCTACCAGCCGGGCAAGTTGCTCGTACGGGGCGATACACCACTGTTCAAGGTCGAGCGCCTGCTGGGGATCGACCTGGACCACATTGAGGCCGAAACCCTCGCCGGGCTGATCTACGAAACCCTGAAACGGGTACCGGAAGAGGAAGAAGTGCTGGAAGTCGAAGGCCTGCGCATCATCATCAAAAAGATGAAAGGCCCGAAGATCATTCTGGCCAAGGTGCTGATGCTCGACTGATGGGGGATTACCGCTTGCCCAACGCAAAGTTGGGCAATGCGCCCAGCGGCTGGTTGAACTGATACGGAATCGATACCAGCCCCCCTCCTGTATTGCGCTGCACCACGAAATGCAGGTGCGGGCCGCTGCTGTTGCCGGTGTTGCCGGACAGCGCCAGCGGACTGCCCACCGCCACCCGTTGCCCTTCACGCACACTCACCGACCCTTGCTTGAGATGCAGGTACACACCCATCGTGCCGTCGTCGTGCAGCACCCGCACGAAGTTGCCGGAAGGATCGGTGCCGCGGCCGTTCTGCGAGTTCTCGGTCTTCACCACCACCCCGGCCCTCGCCGCAATGATCGGCGTGCCCACCGGCATGGCGATGTCCATCGCGTATTTGTTCTTCGGCCCGTAGTGGCTGTAGTCGCCATTGGCGCCCTGACTCAGACGGAACGGCCCGCCACGCCAGGGAAACGGATAGCGATAGCTCTGTGCGGCACCAGCGGGGTCGCCGAGGGAATACTGGAACTGCGGCGTATACACCAGCGGTTTGCCACCGGACACCGCCGTCAGCAACGCCAGCCGTGTATTGCTGCGCGCCGGCAGCACCCGGCGGATTGTTTCCGTCGGTGCGCCACGCACGTTGCTCATCCCGGTAAACGCCAGCGCAACCTCGACCGGTGCATACAGGTCGTTGCGCACGAACACGACGTCAGTGCCCTTCTGTTTCTTGATGTCGAGATACACCTGACGCTCCAGGCGCTCGACCATCCGGTCCTGAAACACGAACACCTGGGAGCCTTTGCTCGGACGGTCGCTGTACGAAACCACTCCGTTGGCATCGGTGGATTTGTAGATCGTCACGGCCACCGTCGAGGTGGAGGCCATGAACAGACCACAGAAAAACAGCAGGCGCAGGGGCATGGGCAAAAGTTCTGTCGAGTAAGGCCTGGGAATGAGCCTAGCAGCTGAAGCAGACCAGGCTAGTCGACAGATGTTTCAAATTTGGCACAGCACAAAACAAAAGGTCGCAGCCCGGGCACTCCCCGCATTGGAATACGATCCGTTGCGGGGGATGCCACAGGCTGCGACCTTTTTGGCCGCGACGCTTACGCGCCCGGAACGAAGTGCTTCTGCGCCGTGCCGCGGGCGATCAGGCGGGAGATGTAGTCGAGCTTCTGCGCGTCCTGGTCGACGAAGCGGAAGGTCAGTTGCAGCCACTCGCTGTCGGGCTTCGGCTCGTGGGCGACCACGGCGTGCAGGTAGCCGTTGAGGCGGGCGATTTCGGCGTTGTCGCCCTGCTCCAGGTCCAGCACGGCGCTGTCGAGGACCTGTGGCAGGCTGTCGGTGCGTTTCACCACCAACAGCGCTTCCTTGATGCTCAAGGCCTTGATCACGCATTGCTGGGTACCGCCCGGCAGGCGCAGTTGGCCCTGACCGCGACCGCCGGCCGGAGCGCTGGAGGCTGCCGGGGCTTTCACCGGCGGGCTGTTGAGCAGGCCACGCTGTGGCGCGGCGGCAGGTGCCGGGGCTGCAGCGGCAGGTTTGGCAAACGGGTTGGCGGCCGGTGCAGCACCGACAACCGCAGCCTTGCCACCGGTCAGCGCGCTCAGGGAGTCGTTGCCGAACGCCGAGTTCATCTTGGTTGGCGCGCTGTTCATCAGGGCATCGAGCTTGCCGATCTTGTTCAGGGCCTGTTTGACCTTGGTCAGCAGTTGCTCGTTGGTGAACGGTTTGCTGACGTAGCCGGAAACACCGGCCTGAATCGCCTGCACGACGTTTTCCTTGTCGCCGCGACTGGTAACCATGATGAACGGCATGGTCTTGAGGTTGTCCTGCTCACGGCACCAGGTCAGCAGCTCGAGGCCGGACATTTCCGGCATTTCCCAGTCGCACAGCACCAGGTCGAAGGCCTCCTTGGCCAGCATGGCCTGGGCCTTCTTGCCGTTGATGGCGTCCTCGGTGCGGATCCCCGGGAAGTAATTACGCAGGCACTTTTTCACCAGGTCACGAATGAACGATGCATCGTCCACGACCAACACACTGATCTTGCTCATCCAACACCCCTATTAAAATCCCGGCAAGCATAACGCTGGCTGATGGCACATTGCCAAAACTCTTCAGTCACGCCGGGACTTTTCGTTCGCGGGTGCTGCTTTAATTCGCTGTTTCATTCGGATCTGCCATGTGAAAGCAGAAACAAAAACGCCCGGCCAAAGGGCCGGGCGCTTTTCTCAGGCAATCTTACTTATCGTCAGCATCGCCCGGAACATTAGCGGTTTCGCCGCTTGTCCCTTCAACTTCTTCTTTCATGCGCTTGAGGCCCATGTGGCGCACGTCGGTGCCGCGCACCAGGTAGATCACCAGCTCCGAGATGTTGCGGGCGTGGTCGCCGATCCGCTCCAGCGAACGCAGGACCCAGATGATGCTCAACACCCGCGAGATAGAGCGCGGGTCTTCCATCATGAAGGTCGCCAGCTCGCGCAGGGCGGTCTTGTATTCACGGTCGATGATCTTGTCGTACTGCGCCACCGACAGCGCCAGATCGGCATCGAAGCGAGCAAAAGCGTCCAGCGCATCACGCACCATGTTGCGCACCTGGTCGCCGATGTGGCGCACCTCGACGTAACCGCGCGGCGCTTCGCCTTCTTCGCACAGCTGGATCGCACGGCGGGCGATCTTGGTCGCTTCGTCGCCGATACGCTCCAGGTCGATCACCGACTTGGAGATGCTGATGATCAGACGCAGGTCGGACGCCGCCGGCTGACGACGGGCCAGAATGCGCAGGCATTCTTCGTCGATGTTGCGTTCCATCTGGTTGATCTGGTCATCGATCTCGCGCACTTGCTGGGCCAGGCCCGAGTCGGCCTCGATCAGCGCGGTGACCGCGTCGTTGACCTGCTTTTCGACCAGCCCGCCCATGGCCAGCAGGTGGCTGCGCACTTCTTCCAGTTCGGCGTTGAACTGCGCGGAAATGTGATGGGTAAGGCCTTCTTTACTAATCATGTTGGCGTCCTTGGAGCGTCCGGTAAGGTGCGGCGGGCCGCAGCGTCAATTCAGTGAGCGACAACCAGTGTCTGCTAGCCGTAACGACCGGTGATGTAGTCTTCGGTCTGCTTCTTGGCCGGATTGGTGAACAGGGTATCGGTGTCGCCGAATTCCACCAGTTTGCCCATGTACATGAACGCCGTGTAGTCCGACACCCGCGCCGCCTGCTGCATGTTGTGGGTCACGATGACGATGGTGAACTTGGATTTGAGCTCATAGATCAGCTCTTCGACTTTCAGGGTCGAGATCGGGTCGAGGGCCGAGCACGGTTCGTCGAGCAGTAGCACTTCCGGTTCCACGGCGATGGTCCGGGCGATCACCAGACGCTGTTGCTGACCACCCGACAGGCCGAGGGCCGAGTCATGCAGACGGTCTTTCACTTCGTCCCACAGGGCCGCGCCTTTCAATGCCCACTCGACGGCTTCGTCGAGGATGCGCTTCTTGTTGATGCCCTGGATGCGCAGGCCGTAGACCACGTTTTCGTAGATGGTCTTGGGGAACGGATTAGGCTTCTGGAACACCATGCCGACCCGGCGACGCAGCTCGGCCACGTCTTCGCCCTTGCGGTAGATGTTGTTGCCGTACAGGTTGATCGCGCCTTCGACGCGGCAGCCGTCCACCAGGTCGTTCATGCGGTTGAAAGTGCGCAGCAGCGTGGACTTGCCGCAGCCGGACGGGCCGATGAAGGCGGTCACGCGCTGTTTCGGGATGTTCATGCTGACGTCGTACAGCGCTTGTTTCTCACCGTAGAACAGGCTCAGGCCCGGCACTTCGATGGCCACGGTTTCCTGCTCGAGGTTCAGGCTCTGCTTGTCGCGGCCCAGGGCGGACATGTTGATGCCGTGGGTATGTGTTTCGTGCTGCATGGGAGATCCCCTGTGCTAACAAATTCGGTTCGGTTGGCTGCCGGGATACAGGCCGGCAGCCCTTCAATTCTTGTGACGGCGATCAGCTGTCCAGCGCCTTGTACTTCTCGCGCAGGTGGTTACGGATGTACACCGCCGACAGGTTCAGGGTGGCGATCACCAGTACCAGCAGCAGCGCCGTGGCGTAGACCAGCGGCCGCGCAGCCTCGACGTTCGGGCTCTGGAAGCCGACGTCGTAGATGTGGAAGCCCAGGTGCATGATCTTCTGATCCAGGTGCAGGTACGGGTAGTTGCCGTCCACCGGCAGCGACGGCGCCAGTTTCACCACACCCACCAGCATCAGCGGCGCCACTTCACCGGCGGCGCGAGCCACGGCGAGGATCATGCCGGTCATCATCGCCGGGCTGGCCATCGGCAGCACAATCTTCCACAGGGTTTCAGCCTTGGTCGCGCCGAGGGCCAGCGAGCCTTCACGCACGGTGCGCGGGATACGCGCCAGACCTTCTTCGGTGGCCACGATCACCACGGGTACCGCCAGCAGCGCCAGGGTCAACGAAGCCCAGAGCAGACCCGGCGTACCGAAGGTCGGTGCCGGCAGCGCTTCCGGGAAGAACAGACGGTCGAGCGAGCCACCCAGCACGTAGACGAAGAAGCCCAGACCGAACACGCCGTAAACAATCGCCGGAACACCCGCCAGGTTGTTCACCGCGATCCGGATAACCCGGGTCAGGGTGTTCTGCCTGGCGTATTCACGCAGGTACACCGCCGCCAGCACGCCGAACGGGGTCACGATCATCGCCATGATCAGAGTCATCATCACGGTGCCGAAGATCGCCGGGAAGATCCCGCCTTCGGTGTTCGCTTCACGCGGGTCGTCAGACAGGAATTCCCAGACCTTGCTGAAGTAGAAACCGATCTTGGTGAAGGTACCCATGGCGTTGGGCTGGTAAGCGTGAACCACTTTGCCCAGGCCGATTTCGATTTCCTTGCCGTTGGCATCCCGAGCGGTCAAAGCGTCGCGGTTGAACTGCGCGTGCAGATCGGCCAGACGCGCCTCGATGTCCTGATAGCGAGCATTCAGCTCGGCTCGCTCGGATTCCATGTCCGCTTGCGCGGTGGCGTCGAGCTTGCCTTCCAGTTCCAGTTTGCGGCCATGCAGGCGGATGCGTTCGAGACCGGCGTTGATCGCGCCGATGTCGGTCTTTTCCAGCGACTTGAGCTGCGCGGCGAGGCCGTTCACGCGGTTGATCCGCGCTTGCAGCTCAGGCCAGGCCGCTTCGCCTTCGGCGATCACCTTGCCGTCCTGCTTGACGTTGACCAGGTAGCCGTAGAAGTTGCCCCACTCACGACGCTCCAGCGCCATCAGCTCCGGCGGATTCGTCTGATTGGTCAGCCACTCGCCGACGATCCAGGTGAAGTCGTTGCCGTTCAGGTCCCGGTTGCCGACCTTGATCAGCTCGCGGGTCATGAATTCCGGGCCCTGGTCAGGCACCGGCAGGCCGGCGCTCTTAAGGCGTGCGCGGGGTACTTCTTCCTTCTGCACCACTTCGCCGATGACCAGGTGATTGCCCTGGCCCGGCACATCGTAGCTGGCGTGGATCAGGTCCGCCGGCCAGAAGTGACCCAGACCGCGCACGGCAATCACCGCCAGCAGGCCAATGGTCATGATGACCGCGATGGACACCGCGCCACCGCTGATCCAGACGCCCGGGGCGCCGCTCTTGAACCATCCTTTCAGGGAGTTCTGTTTCACAGACTTCTACCTTTCTTAAAGCGACGAGTATTTCTTGCGCAGACGCTGACGAATCAGTTCTGCGAGGGTGTTCATGACGAAGGTGAACAACAGCAGCACCAGCGCCGAGAGGAACAGCACGCGGTAGTGGCTGCCGCCGACTTCCGACTCCGGCATTTCCACCGCGACGTTGGCGGCCAGGGTGCGCAGGCCTTCGAACAGGTTCATTTCCATGACCGGGGTGTTGCCGGTGGCCATCAGCACGATCATGGTCTCGCCGACTGCACGGCCCATGCCGATCATCAGTGCCGAGAAAATGCCCGGGCTGGCGGTCAGGATCACCACGCGAGTCATGGTCTGCCATGGCGTGGCACCGAGGGCCAGCGAGCCCAGGGTCAGGCCGCGTGGCACGCTGAACACGGCGTCTTCAGCGATCGAGTAGATGTTCGGGATCACCGCAAAGCCCATGGCCAGACCGACCACCAGAGCGTTGCGCTGGTCGTAGGTGATGCCCAGGTCGTGGGAGATCCACATGCGCATGTCACCGCCGAAGAACCAGTTCTCCATGAACGGGCTCATGTACAGCGACAGCCAGCCCACGAACAGGATCACCGGGATCAGCAGCGCACTTTCCCAGCCGTCCGGGACTTTCAGGCGGATCGACTCAGGCAGGCGACTGAAAGTGAAACCGGCGATCAGGATGCCGATCGGCAGCAGCATCAGCAGGCTGAAAATGCCTGGCAGATGCCCTTCCACATAAGGTGCGAGGAACAGACCGGCGAAGAAACCGAGGATCACCGTCGGCATCGCTTCCATCAGCTCGATCACCGGTTTGACCTTGCGGCGCATGCCCGGGGCCATAAAGTACGCGGTGTAGATCGCAGCGGCAACGGCCAGCGGTGCAGCCAGCAGCATCGCGTAGAACGCGGCTTTCAGGGTGCCGAAGGTAAGTGGCGACAGGCTCAGTTTCGGTTCGAAATCGGTGTTGGCCGCAGTCGATTGCCAGACGTATTTAGGCTCGTCGTAGTTTTCGTACCAGACCTTGCTCCACAGCGCGCTCCATGAAACTTCCGGGTGCGGGTTGTCGAGCAGCAACGGTTGCAGCTTGCCGCCGGCCTCGACGATCACACGGTTGGCCCGTGGCGACAGACCGAACAGGCCCTGGCCCTCAACCACCTGATCGACCAGCAAGGTGCGGTGCGCGGTGCTGTGGAACACGCCGAGCTTACCGGAAGCATCCAGGGCAACGAAGCCTTTGCGGCGCTCTTCGGCGGTGATTTCAACGATCGGCGTCTTGCCCATCTGGAAGGTGCGGATCTGCTTGAGACGCAGCTCGCCATCGGTGTCACGGGCCATGAACCACTGGGCCAGGCCACCGGTGGAGTCGCCGACGATCAGCGAGATGCCACCCACCAGCTGAGTAGCGGCAGTGACTTGCGCATCGGCGTTTTCCAGCAGTTTGTAACGACCGTTGAGGCTCTTGTCGCGCAGGCTGAACACGTCGGCCTGAGCGCGACCGTTGACCACGTACAGCCATTGCTGACGCGGGTCGACGAAGATGTTTTTCACCGGCTCAGTCATCTGCGGCAGATCGATACGCTTCTGCTCGTTGGTAACTTCGCCGGTCATCATGTTTTCTTCGCTGGTCAGCGACAGCACGTTGAGTTGCGAACCGGTGGAACCGACCAGCATCAGGGTCGAGTCGGTGGCATTGAGGCTGACGTGCTCCAGCGCACCGCCGCTCTCGTTCAGCGCAATCGGCGCTTCGCCGTACGGGAACTCGATCGCCGGGGTGATGGTTTTCTTGCCGTCCGGGTAGCTGACTTTATAAGTGTGACGGAACACCAGCGCCTGACCGTTGGACAGGCCCACGGCCACCAGCGGATGGCCCGGCTGGTCTTCGCCGATGGAGGTCACACTGGCGCCTGCCGGCAAAGGCAGATCGACGCGCTTCAATTCAGCGCCACTGTCGATATCGAAGAACAGCGCCTGGCCCTTGTCGGAAACGCGCATGGCCACCTGATTCTGCTCTTCGAGCGAAATCATCAGCGGCTTGCCGGCGTCCTGCATCCAGGCCGGGGTGATGGCGTCTTTCGCGGTCAGTTCCGCACCCTTGAACAGGGGCGCGACGACGTAGGCGAGGAAGAAGAAGATCAGGGTGATGGCTGCCAGCACCGCCAGACCGCCGACGAGGACATACCAGCGGGTGAAGCGATCCTTGAGCGCGCGAATGCGGCGCTTGCGTTGCAACTCAGGCGTATTGAAATCAATGCGCTTGGGAGGGTTCGTAGTCATTTTGGAATTGGCCAGATCATTCATGCGCACACCCTAGCGATCCTGTATGACAGAAAGATGACAATGCAGTGACGCACCAAATCCGCCGCCAGCAGGGCACTGGCAGTGGATAGAAGAATTCGGGGAGTGTGGGAGCCGGGCCGCTTGCGGGCCGGGCCCCACACGGGAGTCAGGCGGGGTTCACCCCTGACTCAGTTTGTTACTTTTTTGCGACTTCAGCGCCGCCTTCCTGCAGACCCAGGTCAGCCAGTGCTTTTGCAGCAACCTTGGCTGGCAGCGGGATGTAGCCGTCTTTCACGACCACTTCCTGGCCCTGTTTCGACAGAACCAGTTTCACGAACTCGGCTTCCAGCGGGGCCAGAGGCTTGTTCGGGGCTTTGTTGACGTACACGTACAGGAAACGCGACAGCGGGTATTTGCCGTTCAGGGCGTTTTCTTCGGTGTCTTCGATGAAGTCAGTGCTGCCTTTCTTCGACAGAGCAACGGTTTTCACGCTTGCGGTCTTGTAGCCGATGCCCGAGTAACCGATGCCGTTCAGCGAGGAGCTGATCGACTGCACGACCGAAGCCGAGCCTGGCTGTTCGTTGACGTTAGGCTTGTAGTCGCCTTTGCACAGGGCTTCTTCCTTGAAGTAGCCGTAGGTGCCGGATACCGAGTTGCGACCGAACAGCTGAACCGGCTTGTTGGCCAGGTCGCCGGTCACGCCCAGGTCGCCCCAGGTTTTCACGTCGGCCTTGGCGCCGCACAGACGGGTGGACGAGAAGATCGCGTCAACCTGTTCCATGGTCAGGTGCTGGATCGGGTTGTCCTTGTGCACGAACACAGCCAGGGCGTCCACGGCAACCGGGATAGCGGTTGGCTTGTAGCCGTATTTCTGTTCGAAGGCCGCCAGTTCGGTGTCCTTCATCTTGCGGCTCATCGGGCCCAGGTTGGAGGTGCCTTCAGTCAGCGCAGGTGGCGCGGTGGCGGAGCCAGCGGCCTGAATCTGGATGTTTACGTTCGGGTATTCTTTTTTGTAGTTCTCAGCCCAGAGGGTCATGAGGTTGGCCAGGGTATCGGAACCGACGCTGGACAGGTTGCCCGACACACCAGTGGTCTTGGTGTAGCTCGGGATAGCAGGGTCAACAGCGGCAACCGCGTTGGCAGTCGCAACGCCAGCAGCGACAAAAGTCATTGCCGCCATCAAACGCTTCAGTTTCATGCCTTACTCCTAGCAAATAGGGTGTGTTAAGTCGGGGCCAAGTATCAGCAGGCCGTGTGAACACTCTATGGCTGAAATATGACAATTGGATGAAAGGCCAGCATCCCTGTCGGAAGGCTGGCCTTTCAGTTGTAACGGCAAGTGTGAAGGTGGCTTAGCGACCTTTGCTCCACAGCCACGCGCCGACCAGGATCCCCATTCCACACAGCACCGCCACATAGTAGGCAGGCCCCATCGCGCTTTCTTTCAGCAGCAGGCTGACAACCATCGGGGTCAGGCCGCCGAAGATGGCGTAGGCGACGTTATAAGAGAAGGACAGACCGCTGAAGCGCACCACCGGCGGGAACGCTTTCACCATCACATAAGGCACCGCGCCAATGGTGCCGACCAGGAAACCGGTCAACGCATACAGCGGGAACAGCCAGTTCGGGTGATCGGCGAGGCTGTGATAGAAGGTCCAGGAGCTGGCCAGCAAACCCAGGCAACCGAATACGAATACGCGACCGGCGCCGAAGCGGTCCGCCAGCGCGCCGGAAATGATGCAGCCCACGCTCAGAAATACGATGGCCAGGCTGTTGGATTGCAACGCCACCGTCGGCGAGAAGTGATAGACCGTCTGCAGCACGGTCGGGGTCATCAGGATCACCACGACGATGCCGGCTGACAGCAGCCAGGTCAGCAGCATCGAGACTGCAATGGCCCCGCGATGGTCACGCAGCACCGCGCGCAGCGGCACTTCCTCGGCCAGAGCCTTGCGCAGTTGCAGTTCGGCAAATACCGGGGTTTCGTGCAGCCAGCGGCGCAGGTAGACCGAGAACAGGCCGAACACGCCACCGAGCAGGAATGGAATCCGCCAGGCGTAATCCGAAACTTCCGTTGGCGTATAAATGCTGTTGATCGCAGTGGCGACCAGCGAGCCGAGCAGGATGCCCGCCGTCAGGCCGCTGGTCAGGGTGCCGCAGGCATAGCCGACATGCTTTCCGGGCACGTGTTCGGAAACGAAGACCCACGCCCCCGGCACTTCGCCGCCAATCGCCGCGCCCTGGATGACGCGCATCAACAGCAGCAGGATCGGCGCCCACAGGCCGATCTGCGCGTAAGTCGGCAGCAGGCCCATGATCAGGGTCGGCACGGCCATCATGAAAATGCTCAGGGTGAACATCTTCTTGCGCCCCAGCAGGTCGCCGAAGTGCGCCATGACGATACCGCCCAGCGGCCGCGCGAGGTAGCCGGCGGCAAAGATGCCGAAGGTCTGCATCAGGCGCAGCCACTCGGGCATGTCGGCGGGGAAGAACAATTTGCCGACCACGGTGGCAAAGAACACGAAAATGATGAAATCGTAGAACTCCAGCGCGCCCCCCAGGGCCGATAGCGACAGAGTCTTGTAGTCATTGCGGGTCAAGGGTCGTGCGGGTTGGTCTGGCTGCGCGAGGCTCGAGGGCGCTGTGGTCATGGCAAGGTCTTCTCTTATAGTCGGATCTGCCGCCACAACAACGCTGGCTGTGGCTCGGGCAGGTTCGGCACCATAGCAAATTGTTCGAAAAAGCACATAGAGGCGCGTATTTGACGGTCGAAATGAGAACCGGATGGTCGTCGCGGAGTCTACCGACCGATATACTCGCAATCCTGCTCCGGCTTGTAGGGGGTTGCTGTGCGAAAACGTCGTTGGTCGCCCTGGCGCGTGGATCCAGCCGGTTTCGCAGAGTTTCCCCTTTAGTTGCCTTATGGAAAACGTGACGAACGTAGTATGTTCGGTGCTGAATCGTTTTTCCTGAAGACGGCTACCACCAGCAATACCCAACGAAGAGTCACGGGTCAGAGGCACCCCCGGCATGATAGAGCTCGAACAAGAAGATCCGATCCCGCAAGGCGACCTGGCCCTGCAAATCACCGCGCTTCCCCGCGAAACCAACGGCTTCGGCGATATTTTCGGCGGCTGGCTGGTGGCGCAGATGGACCTGGCCGGCACCGCAATGGCCAGCCGCGTCGCCGGTGGTCGTGTTGCAACGGTCGCCATCGATCGCATGGCGTTCCTGGTGCCGGTAGCTGTCGGCGCGCAATTGTCCTTTTATACCCAGACCCTGGAGATCGGCCGCAGCTCGATCCAGATGATGGTCGAGGTGTGGAGCGACGACCCGCTGTCCAGCGAGTGGCGTAAAGTGACCGAGGCGGTGTTCGTGTTCGTGGCCATCGATGGCAGCGGTCGCACCCGTTCGGTTCCGCCACGCGCACGTTAAACCTCGCGACCGTTTCACGGTCGATAGTCGTCCAAGTTGCTGATCGAGAGTTGTCCGATGAACACGCCCAACGTTGAAGCCGTGAAACTGGATGAACTGAACTGCTGGCGCATCCGCCACGGTCAGGCCGAAGTGCTGGTGGCCCAGCAAGGTGCGCACATCCTCAGTTATCAGATCGATGGCCAGCCGCCGATCATCTGGCTCAACGACAAGGCCGTGTTCAAGACCGGCAAGAGCATCCGCGCCGGTGTGCCGGTGTGCTGGCCGTGGTTCGGCAAGTTCGAACGCAACCCGCAGAGCGTGCAGGCGATGCGTGTCAGCGAAGAGCCGGCCGCCGCACACGGGTTTGTCCGGGCAATGGATTGGGAATTAGGCGGCATCGAAGCCGAGGACCAGGGCGTCAAGGTTGAATTCAAGCTGCCGTATCCCGAAGGCGGTTTCCCGGGTTGGCCGCATCAGGTTGACCTGACCCTGACCCTGCATCTGAATGATCAGTTGAACATCAGCCTGACCAGCCACAACCGCGGTGCCAACACCGTCAGTATCAGCCAGGCGCTGCACAGCTATTTCGCGGTCAGCGATGTGCGCAACGTGCGCGTCGAAGGCGTGGACGGTCTGGACTACATCGAGACGCTGGATGACTGGAAGACGCACGCCCAGCAAGGCGACCTGCGCTTTGCCGGGGAAACCGACCGCATCTATCTCGACGCCCCGCCGCAACTGAGCATCGTCGACCCGGCCTGGGAGCGGCGCATCGTGCTGACCGCGACCGGCTCACGCACCGCCGTGATCTGGAACCCATGGATCGACCGCGCCGCCGCGTTCAGCGACATGGACAACGACGGCTGGCAGCGCATGCTGTGCATCGAGACGGCGAATGTGATGGACGACGTTGTGACACTGGCACCGAGTGCCAGTCATACGATGGGTGTCAGCGTCGGCAGTCAGCCGCTCTGAAAACAAAAATCGCAGCCCTGGGGCTGCGATTTTTTTTGCGGGTCTGAATTACAGATCCGACTCCTGCACTACCCGCACCTTGTCCGCATCCAGTGCGTAGGCCGCATCGGCCAGGTCATTGCTGACCTTTTCGATCTTCAGCGTGCCGGTCACCCACAGCGGTGTGTAGATGTCGTCCAGCTTCAAGCCTTTTGGATAACGCACCAGCACCAGTTGGTTCGGCGGTGGCGGCGGCACGTGGATGCACGCGCCGGGGTATGGCACGAGGAAAAACAGCGTACTGCGGCCCTTGGCGTCGGATTCCAGCGGTACCGGATAACCACCGATGCGGATGTGTTTGTCGTTCATCGACGCCACGGTCTTGGTCGAATACATCACCGCCGGCAAACCCTTGGCCTGCTTCATCCCGCCTTTCTGGGTGAAGGTGCCGGTGGCTTCCGGGGAGTTGTGGTCGATTTCAGGCATGGCCTCGAGGGCTTTCTGATCCGACTTGGGCATCAGTTCCAGCCAGTCGGTTTCCGGCAGTTCGCCGGCGTGGGCCAGACCGCTGCCCAGCAAAAGGAGAGTCAACAGAAGACGGCGCATGAAGGTGCTCGGTAAAGGATGCTCGAATAAGGAGGGCAAAGTGAATCGTCGAGCATTCTAGCCCTCCCTACCGGATTGGCAGAGAGGACTTTGTCGCTTTGGATCAGTTCTTTTTGATCAGACCGTAGATCACCAGCAGCACGATCGCGCCAACCAGCGCGCCAATGAAGCCTGCGCCCTGACCTGCCTGATAGATGCCCAGGGCCTGACCGCCGTAAGTGGCTGCCAGCGAACCGCCGATACCGAGCAGGATGGTCATGATCCAGCCCATGCTGTCATCGCCCGGTTTCAGGAACCGCGCCAGCAGGCCGACGATGAGGCCGATAAAGATGGTTCCGATAATTCCCATGGCATTTCCCTCTGAATGGTAGATATGCGATGAAGCCTAGTCAGACTTTCGCATCCTGCCATCAGAGAACGGCGGCCCCGCAATGGTTCCGCCGCTGCCAGATGAAACTCTCGTTACTCGGCGATCAGCGCTTCGACCTTGAGGATCTGCTGCTCGAGGGTCGCCTTGTCCTTGCAGCGCAGATTGGCGTGTCCGACCTTGCGCCCGGCCTTGAAGGCCTTGCCGTAGTGATGCAGATGGCAATCGTCGATGGCGATGACCTTTTCGACCGGCGGAACCACACCGATGAAGTTGAGCATCGCGCTCTCACCGACCTTGGCGGTCGAACCCAGCGGCAGACCGGCGACGGCCCGCAGGTGGTTTTCGAACTGGCTGCACTCGGCGCCTTCGGTGGTCCAGTGCCCGGAGTTATGCACACGCGGGGCGATTTCGTTGGCCTTGAGGCCACCGTCGACTTCAAAGAACTCGAATGCCATCACGCCAACGTAATCCAGTTGCTTGAGGACGCGGCCGGAATAGTCTTCGGCCAGGGCCTGCAACGGATGATCGGAGCTGGCGACCGACAACTTGAGAATGCCGCTGTCGTGGGTGTTGTGCACCAGTGGATAGAACCTGGTCTCACCATCGCGGGCACGCACGGCGATCAACGATACTTCGCCGGTGAACGGCACGAAGCCTTCCAGCAGGCACGGCACGCTGCCCAGTTCGGCGAAGGTATCGACCACATCCTCAGGTTTGCGCAGGACTTTCTGGCCCTTGCCGTCGTAACCCAGGGTGCGGGTTTTCAGCACGGCCGGAAGACCGATCGAAGCGACCGCGGCGTCCAGATCGGCTTGCGACTGGATGTCGGCGAACGCCGGGGTTGGAATCCCCAGGTCCTTGAACATGCTTTTCTCGAACCAGCGGTCGCGAGCGATGCGCAGGGCTTCGGCGCTCGGGTAGACCGGCACGAACTGCGAAAGGAAGGCCACGGTCTCGGCCGGGACGCTTTCGAACTCGAAGGTCACCAGATCGACTTCATCGGCCAGCTGGCGCAGGTGATCCTGATCGCCGTAATCGGCCCGCAGGTGTTCGCCCAGCGCGGCGGCGCAAGCGTCCGGCGCAGGGTCGAGGAAAGCGAAGTTCATGCCCAGCGGGGTGCCCGCCAGGGCCAACATGCGACCCAACTGGCCGCCACCGATTACACCGATCTTCATCTCAACAACCTCAGGCAATACGTGGGTCTGGATTGTCCAGGACGCTGTCCGTCTGCTCGGCACGGAAGGTCTTCAGTACCGCGTGGAATTGTGGATGCTTGGCGCCCAGGATGCTCGCCGACAGCAGGGCTGCGTTGATCGCACCGGCCTTGCCGATGGCCAGGGTGGCAACCGGAATGCCGGCCGGCATCTGCACGATCGACAGCAGCGAATCGACGCCCGAGAGCATCGCCGACTGGACCGGAACGCCCAGCACCGGCAGGTGGGTCTTGGCCGCACACATGCCTGGCAAGTGGGCTGCGCCACCGGCACCGGCGATGATCACCTCGATGCCGCGGCCTTCAGCCTCTTCGGCGTACTGGAACAGCAGATCCGGGGTGCGGTGGGCAGAGACCACCTTGACCTCGTAAGGGATGCCGAGCTTTTCCAGCATATCGGCGGTGTGGCTAAGGGTGGACCAATCGGACTTGGAGCCCATGATCACGCCAACCAGTGCACTCATCGTCGCGCCTCTTCTCTCTGGAGCGCCCGCAGGCGCGTCATAAAACAACAAGCCACGCAGGGTTGCGTGGCTTGATTGTACGAAAAATGGCCGGACGTACCGGCCGAAGGCCGCGCAGTATACCGCAAAGAAAGCAATAAACAGCCCCCGTCGCGACCATCTGTCATCTGAACCTAACCACACATTTTGCTGACTCTAGGTTCAAGAATATTGCTTCGTTTTTTCCCACGGGAAACATGATCAACAGGTCGAATGGAGAGCGTACTCAAATTTCCGCATGAGTTCATGTAATAAAAATCAAAACATTCCCAAGAGCCACAACAAAATTTAAATGATATACAACCAAGCATGAAATAAAAAAACAGAGACCCCACCCAAAAACAAAAACTTATATTGCACAGCAACAAATCCATATTAATAGCACTTTCAAAATCGCAACGGCAGGACAGTCGGCACCATCACGCCTGCCCGTCACTATCAAGTAAATTGCAATCATCCAAAGGAACGGAACATGGCCAAACAGCCTTTAACACTGAATGTCTTCATCCATGAGGACTTATCGGACGACAGCAGACGAGACTTGTACAACACCCATTTTTCCTGGTTTACCGACGAAATCCAGGAACTGTCCGGCCGCAAGCTATCAGTCAATATGTTCACCCCGTCAGAAGCAGAGACCTTGAGTGGTTTTGATTATAAAAAAATATCCGCCGCCAGTTCTTTGGACGCTTGGGCAGAAAAATTAAAAAGCCATTTCGGCTCCGTGCTCCTGCAAGACTCGCACACAAGATTCAACAAATATCTATTGCTGACTCGCGACAATATAAACCCGAGCACAATGGGAATTGCACAAAACAAGGGTTACGCGGGTATATCCTCGATAAGAAGCGACATGGTTCCTGCTCACGAAGCGGGCCACATGTTCGGCGCGACTCATGAAGACAGCGAAATCCTGTACAACGGCTGGTGGAGCGAAACAATCATGAGTGATGATACTTTCTCACCACTTCGAAGCAATGCCAACCGCTTCAGTGATAAAAACAGAGAGAACATTCGCAATTACCTGGACAAACCGATTGCACAGCGGGCCGTGCCGCGCCCCCAAGACGATTGGGACGACGATTGAACTGATGCAAACCTGCCGCATCCCACGAGCTCTCGTATTTTAATAAAGCTCACCCGGCTTGGCAGAGGCGAAAAACAACATTCGCCTCTGCTTTCATTCAGTTATTGCCACTCGCTGCACCGCCTTCCAGCTTGCGCCACAACAACCGCACGTTGGCCTTGCGCACCAGTGCGCAGCGGTACAGGCGAATTTCCAGCGGCACATGCCATTGCGGGCCGCCGCAGACAACCAGTTCGCCACGGGCCAGCTCGGCACGCACGCTCAGTTGCGGCACCCAGGCAATGCCGAGGCCTTCCAGGGCCATGCTTTTAAGGCTGTCGGCCATGGCGGTTTCGTAGATCGTGGTGAAGCGCAACTGACGCTGGCGCAGCAAGCCGTTCACCGAACGTCCGAGAAACGCCCCGGCGCTGTAGGCCAGCAGCGGCACGCTGGCCTCGCCTTCGAGGTCGAACAGTGGCTTGCCATTGGCATCCGCTGCGCACACCGGGAGCATTTCGGTCTGCCCCAGATGCAGTGACGGGAAAATTTCCGGGTCCATCTGCATCGCGGCGTCCGGGTCGTAGAATGCCAGCATCAGATCACAGCCACCTTCACGCAGCGCGTGTACCGCGTCGCCAACGTTGGTCGCGACCAGCCGCGTGGCGATGTTCAGGCCTTCGTTACGCAGTTGCGCGATCCAGCGCGGGAAGAAACCGAGCGCCAGCGAGTGCGCCGCCGCCACCTGGATCACTTCACCCTGCCCGCCTTCCAGGTGATGCAAATGGCGCAACACTTCACCGAGCTGTTCGACCACGGTGCGCGCCGTCACCAGAAACAGTTGCCCCGCCGCCGTCAGCTCGACCGGTGTGCGCGAGCGGTTGACCAGCGTCAGCCCGAGCGCCGCTTCCAGGCTGCGGATCCGCCGACTGAAAGCCGGCTGGGTCACGAAGCGCCGTTCGGCCGCCTGCGAGAAGCTGCGGGTGGCGGCCAGGGCACTGAAGTCCTCGAGCCATTTGCTTTCCAGATTCATCACGTCCTCCCGGACACGCACCAAAACAGGTCACACGTCTGCCACGCACACGGCGTCACACGGGCATTATGCCGAATGTGCATAGGGCAGTGTTTAACAGCATTGGCCCAAAAATTCCCACAAGCCTAGCATTCGCAGCGTTCCGGCACAGACCGGGTCCATATCGAGATGATTTCTATCATGTCCTCCGCTGCATCATTCCGCACAGAAAACGACCTGCTTGGCACCCTCGAAGTCCCTGCTCAAGCGTATTACGGCATCCAGACCCTGCGAGCGGTGAACAACTTCCGTCTCTCGGGCGTTCCGATTTCGCACTACCCGAAGCTGGTTGTCGGTCTGGCGATGGTCAAACAGGCCGCCGCTGACGCCAACCGCGAGCTGGGTCACCTGAGCGAAGCCAAGCACGCTGCCATCAGCGAAGCCTGTGCCCGTCTGATCCGCGGTGATTTCCACGAAGAGTTCGTGGTCGACATGATTCAAGGTGGCGCCGGTACCTCCACCAACATGAACGCCAACGAAGTGATCGCCAACATCGCGCTGGAAGCGATGGGTCACCAGAAAGGCGAATACCAGTACCTGCACCCGAACGACGACGTGAACATGGCGCAGTCGACCAACGACGCCTACCCGACCGCGATCCGTCTGGGTCTGCTGCTGGGTCACGACGCGCTCCTGGCCAGCCTCGACAGCCTGATTCAGGCATTCGCGGCCAAGGGTGAAGAATTCAACCACGTCCTGAAGATGGGTCGTACCCAGCTGCAAGACGCCGTGCCGATGACCTTGGGTCAAGAGTTCCGCGCTTTCGCCACCACCATGGGCGAAGACCTGGCCCGTCTGAAGACGCTGGCCCCGGAACTGCTGACTGAAGTGAACCTGGGCGGCACCGCGATCGGTACCGGCATCAACGCCGACCCGCGCTATCAGGCGCTGGCCGTACAGCGTCTGGCACTGATCAGCGGTCAACCGCTGGTTCCAGCCGCCGACCTGATCGAAGCCACCTCCGACATGGGCGCCTTCGTGCTGTTCTCCGGCATGCTCAAGCGCACCGCGGTCAAGCTGTCGAAGATCTGCAACGACCTGCGTCTGCTGTCCAGCGGCCCGCGTACCGGCATCAACGAAATCAACCTGCCGGCGCGTCAGCCAGGCAGCTCGATCATGCCAGGCAAGGTCAACCCGGTTATCCCGGAAGCCGTGAACCAGGTGGCCTTCCAGGTCATCGGTAACGATCTGGCGCTGACCATGGCAGCCGAAGGCGGCCAGCTGCAACTGAACGTGATGGAGCCGCTGATCGCCTTCAAGATCCTCGACTCGATCCGCCTGCTGCAACGCGCCATGGACATGCTGCGCGAGCACTGCATCGTCGGCATCACTGCCAACGAAGCGCGCTGCCGCGAACTGGTCGAACACTCGATCGGTCTGGTCACCGCACTGAACCCATACATCGGCTACAAAAACGCCACCCGCATCGCCCGTATCGCCCTTGAAAGCGGTCGCGGCGTGCTGGAACTGGTGCGCGAAGAAGGTCTGCTCGACGAAGCCATGCTCGCCGACATCCTGCGCCCGGAAAACATGATTGCTCCGCGTCTGGTGCCCCTGAAGGCCTGATCCGACGCGTGACTTGTAGCACCGCTCACCAGGTCGAGGGACTAGACACCTCTCACCTTTTGAGGGCTTGGGGAGCATTCCCCGAGCCCTTTTTTTTAACTGTTTGAACCTGAGAACCGTATGTATGGAAGCTGGCTGCAAACCGGCTCCCAGACAAGCCCGACGCCGGTAACGTCGGGTGTTTCAAAGCTTCGTTTCGTCGCTTGCACCACAACCGTGCAGACGGGCGCCGCACTGATCGGTATAGTGCCGCCCCTCTTCGCGTGAGCGGTCGTCGGTAACGAGGCCATAACCCATGCGAAACCCGAACTAATAACAAACCCGCGATATGGATCCGGGACGAACCCTCGCCTCGCCCGTTGTGCCGCACGCACACCGGTGTAACGCGATGTTTCTGACCATCCAGCATTTGCTTAAACAATAAACAGCGAGGAAAAATCCATGCTCGAAGTCATCAACGACTTCCTCTCAGGGAAAGTACTGATCGTGCTCATTGTCGGGCTCGGTAGCTACTTCACGATTCGCTCGCGTTTCGTTCAATTGCGCCACTTCTTCCACATGTTCGCGGTGTTCCGCGACAGCCTCAAAGGCAGCGCCGGGCAACTCAGCTCGTTCCAGGCCCTGATGCTCAGCCTCGCCGGCCGCGTCGGTGCTGGCAACATCGCCGGTGTCGGCATCGCCGTGACCCTCGGTGGTCCGGGTGCGGTGTTCTGGATGTGGGTGACCGCTCTGGTCGGCATGTCCAGCAGCTTCTTCGAATGTACGCTGGCTCAGGTCTACAAGCGCGCCGATGGCGACGGCCTGTACCGTGGCGGTCCGGCTTACTACATCCAGCACGGCCTGAAACTCAAAGGCATGGCGGTGGTGTTCTCGATCCTGCTGCTGGTCACCTACGGCTTCGCCTTCATCGGCCTGCAGTCCTACACCGTGACCCACTCGCTGCAAAACGCCTTTGCCTTTGATCCGCAACACACCGGTATCGTCCTGGCTGTGCTGCTGGCCATCACCTTCATCGGCGGCATCAAGCGCATCGCTTCGGTGTCCGACCTGCTGGTACCGATCAAGACCCTGGCCTACATCGGCGTGACCCTGTACGTGATCGGCACCCAGATCGAACACGTGCCCGCCATGCTGGTTACCATTTTCAAGAGCGCCTTCGGTCTCGACCCGGCCTTCGGCGGCCTGCTCGGCAGCGCCATCGTAATGGGCGTGAAGCGTGGCGTGTTCGCCAACGAAGCGGGCCTGGGCAGTGCGCCGAACGTCGCTGCCGTGGCCGCCGTGAAGCACCCGGGCGCTCAGGGCGTGGTTCAGGCGTTCAGCGTGTTCCTCGACACCTTCGTGATCTGCACCTGCACCGCACTGCTGATCCTGCTGTCGGGCTTCTACACCCCGGGCTTCGAAGGTGACGGCATCGTCCTGACCCAGAACTCGCTGGCCGCTGTGGTTGGTGACTGGGGCCGCATGTTCGTCAGCGTCGCGCTGTCGCTGTTCGTCTTCACTTGCATCCTCTACAACTACTACCTGGGCGAAAACAGCCTGCAATTCCTCACCCGCAACCGCGCTGCGCTGATGACGTTCCGCGGTCTGGTGCTGGCACTGGTGGTCTGGGGTTCGATGCAGGATCTGTCGACCGTGTTCGCCTTCGCCGACATCACCATGACCTGCCTGGCCTTCGTCAACCTGATGGCCCTGGCCCTGCTGTTCAAGGTCGGCATGCGTGTGATGCGCGACTACGACGCGCAGCGCCGTGCCGGCGTCGACCAGCCGGTGTTCGACTCCAGCAAGTTCAGCGACCTGGATCTGGACCTGAAGGCCTGGCCTGCCAATCCGTCGGCCGACACCCAGGCCAACGCTCAGCCGCAAGGCATCCCTGCAGCGCAACGCTGATCGGGTAAAAACCGGGCGCAGCTCTTGCGCCCGGCGTGACACAAGCAGCGGTCGGCGTCATGCTCGACCGCATGCTGTCCTCGTTCAGGAGAACTCCCCATGAATTCCTCGACCTACCCTGCCGCCCAGCACGTGATGGTGCTGTACACCGGTGGCACCATCGGCATGCAGGCCAGCGCCAATGGCCTGGCTCCGGCGTCCGGTTTCGAAGCGCGGATGCGCGATTACCTGCACAGCCAGCCTGAGCTGGTGGTACCGCAGTGGCGCTTTCGCGAAATGTCGCCGCTGATCGACAGCGCCAACATGACCCCGGCCTACTGGCAGCAACTGCGTGAAGCGGTGGTCGACGCCGTCGATGTGCAAGGCTGCGACAGCGTGCTGATCCTGCACGGCACCGACACACTGGCCTACAGCGCCGCCGCCATGAGCTTCCAGTTGCTCGGCCTGCATGCCCGCGTGTGCTTCACCGGCTCGATGCTGCCGGCCGGCGTCACCGACAGCGACGCGTGGGAAAACCTCAGCGGCGCATTGGTCGCCCTCGGCCACGGCCTGGCGCCGGGCGTGCATCTGTATTTCCACGGCGAACTGCTGGCCCCGACCCGCTGCGCGAAAGTGCGCAGCTTCGGCCGCCATCCGTTCAAACGTCTGGAACGTCAGGGCGGTGGCGTGAAAGCCACCTCGCTGCCAGCCGCGCTGAACTACAACCGACCCAAGCAACTGGCCAAGGTGGCGGTGTTACCGCTGTTCCCGGGCATTGGCGCCGAGATCATCGACGGCCTGCTCGACAGCGGCATTCAGGGTCTGGTGCTGGAGTGCTACGGCAGCGGCACCGGGCCGAGCGACAATCCGGAGTTCCTCGCCAGCCTGGGCCGGGCGCGGGATAACGGCGTGGTCGTGGTTGCGGTCACGCAATGCCATGAAGGCGGTGTGGAACTGGATGTCTACGAAGCCGGCAGCCGTTTGCGTGGCGTGGGCGTGTTGTCCGGTGGCGGCATGACCCGTGAGGCGGCGTTCGGCAAGTTAAATGGTTTGCTGGGTGCCGGCCTTGAGACAGCTGAAGTACGGCGTCTGGTCGAACTCGACCTGTGCGGCGAGCTGATTTAAACCTTCAAATAATTCCCCCCGTCGTACCGCGACGGGAGGAATAAAATACATCCGGACGAAGTACGGTGGACTTACACCCATATCGAAACACCATTTTTATCGATAATGCACAACACTTGCTATCGGAAAAACCGTTCCTCTCCATAACTCAGCAGCCACAATAAAATCCTACCGAAACTCTACCTCGGCCTCGCCGTAAATGAGCCGAACCGACTGCGCCGTTGCGGTAGCATCAAAGCGAATACTGTATTTCGAATTTTTTTCTTCACGTATGGACAAACCGCCTTTGTCCGCTGTCCAGCCGGTACCCTTGCCTTTATAGTAAAGAAAAGCCTTAGGGAACTCGATAGGCTGGCCTAGATAATCTCGGCTGACACCGATCATGATGATGCTCGTCTTCTTGGAATCTTCAAACTCTAGAAAAATTGTTTCTCCATCGCTGCCTGCGCGCGCCTGCAGGGATATCCTATCATTATCAACCATAACAGAAAGACTTCCAGTTACAGTACCGGCCTTTAGACCTTTAAAATCATCAAGTGTAATTTTTGATTCCTTTGAATTACCCATTATGCAATCCCTCATAAGAGTGAGCTGATATACAGAGCCTATGAAAACAACATATCCAAGGCGTGGAATATGTCAGATATAAAATAGACACAAGACACCAGATACCTGCTGGCGCCAACCCATTGCGCGAAATTGCGCAGTTTTCGCCGTCATCCGCTCAAACGCCTGGAGCATCAGGGCGGCGTCGTGAAAGCCACTTTCCTGCCGGCCGCGTTTAACTACAACCATCAAAGCAATTGGCCAAGGCTGCTGTGCTGCCGCGGTTCCCGGGAATCAGCGCCGAGATCAATAATGATCAGCAATACCCCTCCTTACTGCATGGAGAGGTATCGACTATTTCACAGGTTTAACCACAAGGAGTTTCGCCTTTAATTTTGCTGTTTCCAGATTCGGGGGATCACCGCGCCAAAGAGTCGCATCAACGTCGCACTGAAGCCTTCCTGCGCTGGCGTCAAAGGACACACCAGAAAGCTTTGCTGTGTCCGCATCCCAACGACCGGGATCATTACCAAAGAGAAAATTAAAAAAATCGCCATAACCCATACGAAAATCATACATAACCGAGGATAAAGCTGATTGATCGATTTCCAGATTAATACCGGAATCCTTGCTCCTGAACAGAAGCAGTAACCTCTTTCCGTTTTTATCTGCATGTTCCACCCATGAGTCGGCCGAACATTCAAAATGCTGGCCATCCAGCGTCCCTACTATGCTCCCCTCATCTACAGGATTCTTTCCGCCACCGTACTTATCCAATATGCTTTCAATATAAACACGATGATCTTCGACTTCTTTATTTTTCGAATTCATTTTTTCGCCCTCCTTATTAATAACCCCATACACATTACGACCACAAACTGAGCGTAGACCCAGACAAATACAAATCAAATAAAAAACTCAAATAAATAGACATCAGTAACTAAACGACAAACGGCGCCCCTATAATTAAAAACCTGTTACTTCTGACAGTCGCCAAAACAACTATTTCACATTAAGTTAAACAGGCGGGAGCCACGCCCCTATAGGTGACAAAACAAAAGTGGCCGTAAACATTAATTACCGTAAACAATCGAGATGCAACTTGTGGTATGTAATTTGCTTTCCAGGAAATGTATTTCGCTCGGGACGCCTCTATGCTCCACTCCCACCTCACCACCCTCAACGCTGTCTCCCTGGTGCTCAACACCTTCAGGGATCAAGGCCTGTCCAGCGAAGCGCTGTTGGCTGGCAGCGGCATCAGCGCGGCGGATCTGAGCCGGGCCGACACTCGCATCACCACCAATCAGGAGATGCAGGTCTGCGCCAACGCCGTCGCGCTCAAGCATGACATCGGCCTGGAGCTGGGCCGGCGCATGCATGTTTCCTGCTACGGCATCCTCGGTTACGCGCTGCTGACCTGTGCCACCTTCGGTGACGCTTTGCGCCTGGCGATCCGTTATCCGGCGCTGCTGGGAACACTTTTCGAGCTGAGCCTGGAGGACTACGGCGAGCGTGCCTGGTTCGTCGCCGCCGATTATCGCGAGAGCCCGGCGATGGCCGTATTCAACGCCGAGTTCTGTCTGGTGTCGCTGAAAGTCATCTGCGACGACCTGCTCGGCCATCCACTGCCATTGCTGGCTGCCCGCTTCGAACACGCTGCGCCGGATTACCGCGACAGCTACGCCGAACACTTCAAGGCGCCCCTGCATTTCGGTGCCAAGGACAACGCCTTCGCCTTCGACCGGCGCTGGCTCGATCAGCCGCTGCCGCTGGCCGACATCATCACCCACCAGGCGATGGCCGAACGCTGCCGCAAGCAGAACACCGAGTTCACCGGCCGCCAGGCGTGGCTGGGGCGGATCCGCCAGTTGCTCAGCGCGCAACTCAATGCTGCACCGGGACTGGAAGGTCTGGCGCAGCAGATGAACTGCTCGCCGCGCACCTTGCGCCGGCATCTGAAAGACATGGGTTGCAGCTATCAGGAGCTGCTCGACGAACTGCGCTTCGAGCGAGCCAAGCAGATGCTTTGCGAGGATCAGTTACCGATCTACCGCATCGCCGAGACTCTGGGTTTCAGCGAGACCGCCAGCTTCCGCCATGCGTTCGTGCGCTGGAGCGGCGTGGCGCCGAGTCAGTTCCGCCCACACGGTTAAACCGTCGAGGGGCGATATCAGGTCAGTATTTTTGGCCACATCGATCCCCTTTTGGCCTCTCTGGCCGTTCTCCGATTCGCCCCGCGCCGCAACACTGGAGCCAACCGAATCAGCCCCTGCGGAGAACAACAAATGCTGACGATCTACTCTGACGATCACCACCTGCACCATGGCCGCTGCGAATTGATCGACGGGCAACTCAAGCCTTGCTTCGAGATGCCGTCGCGCGCCGACCACGTGCTGCAACGTGTGAAACATCAAAAACTCGGCCCGGTCGAAGCACCGAAAGATTTCGGCCTTGGGCCGATCGAGCGCATCCACAGCCGCGATTACCTCGACTTCTTCAAAGGCGCCTGGGCGCGCTGGACCGAATTCAACACCGACGGCGACCTGCTGCCCTACACCTGGCCGGCGCGCACTCTGCGTCAGGTCAAACCGACCAGCCTGCACGGCCAGCTCGGCTATTACAGCTTCGACGGCGGCGCACCGATTACCGCCGGCACCTGGCAAGCGGCCTACAGCGCAGCGCAAGTGGCGCTGACCGCTCAAGCGGAAATCCAGCGCGGCGCCCGTGGGGCCTTCGCCCTGTGCCGTCCGCCGGGACACCATGCTGCCGGCGACTTGATGGGCGGTTATTGCTACCTCAACAACGCCGCCATTGCAGCGCAAGCATTCCTCGATCAGGGCCACAAGAAGGTTGCGATCCTCGACGTCGACTATCACCACGGCAACGGTACCCAGTCGATTTTCTACGAGCGCAGCGACGTGCTGTTCACCTCGATCCACGGCCACCCGGAAGCGGAATTCCCGTTCTTCCTCGGCTACGAAGACGAACGCGGCGAAGGGGCCGGCGAAGGCTTCAACTTCAACTATCCGCTGCCGGCCGGTTCCGGCTGGGACGTCTGGAGCGCGGCGCTGGATCAGGCCTGCGCTGAGATCGACAGCTACGGCGCCGACATCATCGTCGTGTCGCTGGGTGTCGACACCTTCAAGGACGACCCGATCTCGCAGTTCAAGCTTGATAGCCCGGACTATCTGGCCATGGGCAAGCGCATCGCCGCCCTCGGCAAACCGACCCTGTTCGTCATGGAAGGTGGCTACGCGGTGGAAGAAATCGGCATCAATGCGGTGAACGTGCTTGAAGGTTTCGAACAATGAGCAGACTCAAGCACCTCATCGCGCCGGTGTTGTGCGCGGCGCTGCTGAGCAGCGGCGCCCACGCGCAAGAACGCACCCTGCGCGTCTACAACTGGTTCGACTACATCACCCCCAAGGCACTGGAAGATTTCAAGGCGCAGAACAGCCAGACCAGACTGGTCTACGACATCTTCGACACCAACGAAGCGCTGGAAGCCAAGCTGCTGACCGGCAACTCCGGCTACGACGTGGTGGTGCCGTCCAACGTGTTCCTGGCCAAGCAGATCGAGGCCGGGGTGTTCCAGCCGCTGGATCGCAGCCAGTTGCCGAACTGGAATCACCTCGATCCGAAACTGATGAAGCTGATCGAAGCCAACGACCCGGGCAACCAGTTCGCCGTGCCGTACATGTACGGCACCATCCTGATCGGCTTCAACTCGGCCAAGGTCAAAGCGGCGCTGGGTGACAACGCGCCGGTGGATAGCTGGGATCTGATCTTCAAGGAAGAGAACATCAGCAAGCTCAAGCAGTGCGGTGTCGCCCTGCTCGACTCGCCGTCGGAGATCCTGCCGCTGGCCCTGCAACACCTCGGCCTGGATCCCAACAGCAAGAACCCGGCGGACTACGCCAAGGCTGAAGCGCTGCTGATGAAGATTCGCCCGTATGTGACCTACTTCCATTCGTCCAAATACATGGCCGACATCGCCAACGGCGACATCTGCGTCGCGGTCGGCTATTCGGGCAGCTTCTCGCAAGCCGCCAACCGCGCCAAGGAAGCGAAGAACGGCGTGGTGGTCGACATGCGCCTGCCGAAGGAAGGGGCGCCGATCTGGTTCGACATGCTCGCTATCCCGAAAGGCGCGAAAAACCCGCAGGACGCCTACACCTTCATCAACTACCTGCTGCAACCGCAGGTGATCGCCCCTGTCAGCGACTTTGTCGGGTATCCGAACCCGAACAAGGACGCCACCGAACATGTCGACCCGGCGATTCGCAACAACCCGAATCTGTACCCGACCGATGCGGCGATGAATACGCTCTACACCTTGCAACCGCTGCCGCGCGATGCGGAACGGGCGCGCACGCGGGCGTGGACGAAGATCAAATCCGGCACCTGAAACCTTCCCATCCAGCTCAGACCCGCCCCGGCGGGTCTTTGGATACCGACGTTCCGTCTTCACTCACCCCAGGCTTGCCGCAAACGGGCCAGGGCCGACTCGATCGCCGGCTCCGGCACCGCCGCAAAACCAAGCACCAGACCGGCGCGCTGATCGAGCGGCAGCGTCGAGTCCGGCAGCCAGTATTTGCTCAAACCATGGACCTCCACCTCTACGCTGGCGGCCTGCTCGATCAATTGCTGTTCGCGGGCCACGCTGTCGACCGTCACCGTGAGATGCAATCCGGCCGACACCGCGGGCAATGCCCCCACACCCGCCAGGCCATGTGGCCAACCATTGATCAGCGTGTTGCGCCGGCTCAGGGCTGCCCGACGCATCCGTCGGATGTGCCGCTGGAAGTGCCCGGCCGCCATGAACTCGGCCATCACCGCCTGAGTGCTCACCTCGGAGTGCCGGACATCCACTGCACGCCGTTGCGCAAACGCCTCCACCAGCCCCGGCGGCAACACCAGATAACCCAGGCGCAGCGCCGGGAACGCGACTTTGCCGAAGGTGCCGACGTATAGCACGCGGCCCTGGCGGTCGAGTGCAGCCAGCGGGGCCAGTGGCGCGCCGGTGTAGCGATACTCGCCGTCGTAGTCGTCCTCGACAATCCAGCCGCCGGTACGCTCGGCCCAGGCCAGCAACTCCAGGCGCCGCGCCAGGCTCATCACCACCCCCGTCGGGTACTGATGAGAGGGCGTGACATAAGCCACTCGGCAATCTTCGGCGGCCGCCAGTGCCGCGCAGTCGATACCCTCTTCGTCCACGGCAATGCCTTGCAATCGGCCACCGGCCAGCGCGAAGGCGTGACCCGCTGCGCGGTAGCCCGGATTTTCAATGCCGACCCCGGCGCCCGGCTCCACCAGCAACTGTGCACAAAGGCTGATTCCCTGCTGCGCGCCACTGGTGATCACAATTTGCTCAGCGGAACACTGCATGCCGCGCGAACTGCGCAAATAAGCGGCGATCAGACCGCGCAAGCGTGCATCGCCCGCCGGGTCGCCGTAACACAGTTGCTGTAAGTCGGGTTTGCGCCAGAACGCCGCGTTCAGCTTGGCCCAGACGTCGAACGGGAACAGATCGAACGCTGGAACCCCCACCCTGAAAGCCCGTGGCGGACCGCTTGGCGGCGTTGGCAAATGATTCTGTTCAAGCCGCTGCAGGGCTCCGCTGTGGATAACTTTTCTGGATAAATCCCCAGTGGCTTTGGCCACAATTGTGGATAAAGCTGTGGGTAAGCCTGTTGAAAAACCTGTGGATACTTTTGTGGATAGTTTTTTCGTCGGTGCCGTCGATTGCGGCAATTGCGCTACATACGTCCCGTCACCGACCCGTCCTTCGATAAAACCCTCGGCATACAGCTGATCGTAGGCGCGCACCACGCTGTTGCGGGAAATCCCCAACGCTGCCGCCAGATCGCGACTGGCCGGCAAGCGCGTGCCGCTGGCCAGAAGCCCGTCGAGCACACGCAGGCGCAAGGCCTGATAGAGCTGACGACTCAGGCCTTTGCGGCGGTCGAGCTCAATACCGGCGGGGTTGAACGGCAGCGACAGCGTGGTCGGATCGGGCATGACAATGGACCTGTGAAATTGGTCATCAATGGCTCTTACAACAGACCAATAGCCTGCCTACGATGCAGGCATTCGCCAAGGAAATTTTCTCCATGTACACGCCCCGCGCCTTTGCCATCGACGACTTGTCCCAACTGCACGAACTGATCCTCGCCACCCGCCTCGCGATCCTGGTGACCCATGGCGAACAAGGCTTGCAGGCCAGCCACGTACCGGTGCTGCTGCATCGTGAACAAGGCCCGAACGGTACGCTGTACGGGCATCTGGCCAAGGCCAATGCGCAGTGGAAAGACCTGCGCGATGGCGCCGAGGCCATGCTGATTTTCCCCGGTGCCGATGCCTACGTCAGCCCGGGCTTTTATCCGAGCAAGGCCGAGCACGGCAAAGTCGTGCCGACCTGGAACTACGTTGCCGTGCACGCCTACGGTCACGCTGAAACCTTCAGCGATGGCGGTCGGCTGCTGGACATCGTCAGCACCCTCACCGATCGCCATGAAGCGGGCCGCGACCGGCCCTGGTCCGTCGACGATGCGCCGGCCGATTACATCGACGGCATGCTCAAGGCCATCGTCGGATTCGCCATTCCGATCGACCGCCTCGAAGGCAAGCGCAAGCTCAGCCAGAACCGCAGCGCCGAAGACATCGCCGGCGTGCGCGAAGGCCTGGCTGCCAGCTCCGACATCAACGATCAAACCCTCGCTCACTTGATGCGTTAAGGAAATCACCATGAGTCAGATCGACATCCGTCCGGTCAGCGCCGCCGATCACGCGGCGTGGCTGCCGCTGTGGCAGGCCTACCTGCGCTTCTACAACACTGAGCTGCCCGACGCGGTCAGCCAAAGCACCTGGCAGCGTTTTCTCGACCCGAACGAACCAACCCACGCCGCCCTCGCCTGGGCCGACGGCAAAGCGGTGGGCATGGTGCATTTCATCTACCATCGTTCGAACTGGAGCATCGAAAACTCCTGCTACCTGCAAGACCTGCTGGTGGAGCCGCAAACCCGTGGCACCGGCGTCGGTCGCCTGCTGATCGAACACGTCTACGCCACGGCCAAGGCCGACGGTTGCTGCAAGGTGCACTGGCTGACCCACGAAACCAACGCCACGGCGATCCAGCTCTACGAGCGCATCGCCGAACGCCCGGGTTTCATCCAGTTTCGCAAAGCCATTTAAGGAGCCACGTGCATGACGATTTCTCTCGCAGACTGGAAAGGCGTGCCGCCGCCCTCCACCACCTTGATCGAAGGCCGCTTCATCCGCCTTGAAAAACTCGACCCGGCACGCCACGGCGATGACCTCTTCAATGCCCTGCAAGGCCCCGGCGCCGATCCGAAACTCTGGGATTACTTGCCCTACGGCCCGTTTCCGGAGCGCAGCGCTTTCAATGACTGGCTGAACAACCACGCCGCCCACAGCGATCCGTATTTCTTCAGCGTCATCGACCGCGCCAGCGGCCAGGTGCAAGGCCTCCTCAGCCTGATGTCGATCGTCCCGGCCCAGGGCCGCATCGAAATCGGCCACGTCACCTTCGGCGCCCCGATGCAGCGCTCGCCGAAAAGCACCGAGGCGGTCTACCTGCTGGCCAAAGAATCCTTCGCCCTCGGCTACCGCCGCCTGGAATGGAAATGCAACAACGGCAACGCCCGCTCCAAATACGCGGCCGAGCGGCTGGGCTTCAGCTTCGAAGGCGTGTTCCGCCAGCACATGGTGGTCAAGGGCCAGAACCGCGACACCGCGTGGTATTCGATTCTGGACTCGGAATGGCCGGCGATCGCAGCGGGATTCGAGCGCTGGTTGAGCGATGAGAATCAGACGGCGGATGGGCAGGTGAAGGGGTTGGTTGAGTGCCGCGCTTGAGCCGGTGAACGTAAAAGAGCGCAGCCTGCGGCATCTCATTCAAGCGATGTCCAAGGCTGCGATTTCGACTCTGCACCACCGTCGGATCTGCAATGAATTGCAGATGAACGTCCAAATCTGAGGCCTGAACTGCAAAAGAATGCACATAGGCCATACATCATTCTGTAAAAACCCTCCGCTATACAGAACGCCCTCACTTATAACTAAAAGGACGTTCCCCCCATGCCGCTCCCGCCTCAGCGCCTTTCTCTCGCCACAGCCCTGCTGATCGCCACCAGTGCCGCCCACGGCAAGACCGTGCAGATCGACACCGCCACCACCGCGTCGCAGACATTGGGTGGCAGCGATACGCTGACGATTTCGGCGCCGGGCAGCATCACCAACAGCGGCAAGGCTGTGAGCCTGAAGGACAAAACCAGTGGTGTCGGCGTGATCATCGATAACGCCGGCAAGATCATCTCATCCGGCGGCCGGGCCATCGACAGCAGCGGCGATCTGACCCAGGCACGCAACTACGCGATCTACAACCGCAGCGGCGGGCAGATTCTCGGTTCCAACGATGCGATTCGCATCGACAGCAACTTCGTCAGTGGCAGTCTCTTGATCGACAACAGCGGCACCCTTCGCTCGACCACAGGCCAGGGGCTGGATCTGGATGCGCTGCGCAGCGACGGTGTGAAAACCACCATCATCAACCGCGCCGGCGGGCTGATTCGCGGCGACGCCAGCGACGGCATGAAAACCGGCGCCAACGCGACCATCAGCAACTACGGCGAAATTTCCACCGGTGATTCGCACAACGCCAATCAGAAGTTCGACGGTATCGATATCGACACCGCGACTGGCGTCAGCGTGACCAACTATGGCGTGATTTCCGGCGGCCGTCATGGCATCACCACCGACCTCGGCGCGACGCTGGTCAATTACGGGCAGATCACCGGACGCAACGGCTCCGGCTTCGGCTCCGACGGCAACGGCACGGTGATCAACCACGGCACCATCACGGGTGCGTATTCAGGCTTGCAGCCCAACGGCGACGGTGACGGCGTGGACATCGACAAGATCGCTCACATCGAAAACTACGGCACCATTCAAGGCGTCGGCGCGGGCGGCGTGGACAAGGGCGGTTTCGCCAATGGCAGTGAAGGCATCGCGCTGGGCGGCGGTTACATCCTCAACGCCAAAGGCGCCCTGATCAGCGGCGCCAACAGCGCCATTCTGGTGGACGACGGCAGCGGCGGTTCGGGGCTGGCGGCCACCACGCTGAAGAACGACGGCACCATTCAGGGCCTCGACGGGTTTGGTGTGAAGTTCGTCGGTGAGTTCGCCGACAACGTGATCAACGGCGGCACCATCAGCGGCAGCAACGGTCTCGCGCTGGACCTGGGCGGTGGCAACGACAGCCTGACACTGCGCAACGGCAGCCGCTTTGTCGGCGTGGTCGATGGCGGCAGCGGTTACGACCGAGTAGTGATGGACGACGCGGCGGGCGGCAGCTTTGGTGCGAGCCGCCATTTCGAATGGCTTGAGGTCAAGCAAGGCGTCTGGACCCTGACCGGCAGCGGCGATTTCAGCGACGGCGGTGCCGTGCGCAATGGCGCGACCCTGATCAACCAGGGTGGCATCGCCGGTAACCTGAGCGTGGACGCCGGTGGTGTGTATGCCGGCGGCGGGTCGGTGGGCAACCTCAACGTGAATGGCACGTTGCGCACTGACACCCGGCTCGGCACCGCAACCATCGTGCACAACTTGAACATGGGCAGTGCATCCACCCTCGCCTACGGCGTTAACGCCGATGGCAGCAGCGCGCCAGTCCAGGTCGGCGGCACGGCCAATCTCAACGGCGCAACGCTGGCGGTCAATCCCGGCAGCGGCACCTATCCGTGGCAGAGCCATTACACGGTGCTGCAGGCTGCGCGGGTCAACGGCACGTTCGGCGCGGTCACCAGCGACTACGCGTTCCTCACGCCGACCCTCGCTTACACGCCAACGCAGGTCAACCTGACCTACACCCGCAATGACGTGGCCTTCAATGAGTTCGCTGCTACCGGCAACGGCAGCAATGCCGCCAACAGCCTCGCCTCGATGGGCAAGAACAACCCGCTGTACAACGCTTTGCTCAACACCACTCAAAGCAGTGCAGGCGCAGCCATCGAGCAACTGGCCGGCGCCAGCAACGCCAACCTGACCAGCGCCACCCTCGGCGCCAGCAGTCAGGTGGGCAGCAGCATGCTCTCGGCGATGCAGCAAATGGGTGGCAGCCCAGGCTTGATGGTCGGCCTCGATCAGCGTGACACACCAATCCTCGCCGCCAACGGAGTACCGTCCGAAGCGCGAAACCTGAATGATCCGAACGCCCGGGGCCGACTCTGGCTGCAAGCCATCGGTGGCTACGGCAAGCTCGATGGCGAACACGGCAGCAGCGGTCTGGAACAACGCACCAAGGGCAGCCTGCTCGGTGCCGACTGGGCACTGAATCCGCAATGGCGCCTGGGAGTGCTCGGTGGTTATTCGAACACCGACCTGGACGCCACCGGCGTCGACGGCAATGTCGAGAGCTGGCACGCCGGCGTTTACGCGCTGCATCAGAACGGCCCGCTGGCCTTGCGCCTCGGCGCCGCGTACAGCGGCCATCAGGGCGAAAGCAAACGCACCATCGCATTCAATGGATTCAGCGATCGTCCCAAAGGCGATTACGACGCCGACAGCCAGCAAGCGTTCGCCGAACTCGGCTACGCCATGGGCACTGGCCGGCTCAGCGCCGAACCGTTCGCCAGCCTCGGTTACCAGCGCTATCACCGCGACCGCTATCAGGAAAAGGGCGGCGCGGCGGCCTTGCAGGTCGACAGCCAGACCCAGGACAACTTCAGCAGCACCGTCGGTCTGCGCCTGGCGCACCTCAGCTCGCTGGACAATGGCATGAGCCTGACCCCGCGCATGGCCGCCGGCTGGAAGCACACCTATGGCGATGTCAGCAGCTCGACCCGTCAGGCATTTGTCGTGGGCGGGACCGCGTTCAGCGCCGATGGCAGCTCGCTGGATCGTGACAGCCTTGTCCTCGAGGCAGGGCTGGACCTGGGCGTTTCTGCGCGGCATACGCTGGGCCTTGGCTACAGCGGCGAGATGGGCAGCAACAGTCGCAATCACGGGCTGATCGGGCAGTGGCAGATGAGCTTCTGAATGCTGTAGGCAAATGTTCCACGCGATGAAAGCAAAAGCGGTCCGTTAAACAAAATGGGCCGCTTTACTGTCACGTCAGTCGACAATCCCTGCATGCTTGGCAGATCCGACTGACATCGATGCCCAGGCACCCCGTTTTAGAGTTCGACCTCCCAACACGGAGGTTGACCCGATGCCTGTTCGACATACACACCGACTTCACCATCTGGCCGTCGCTATTGCATTGACACTCGGCTATACGGGGATCTCACTGGCGCAGGAGTCCGTTCTCGTTCCTGATCCGCCACCCGAACAAACACCGACGCCGGGACTATCAGCGCTCGACGCATTTATCAAAGCCCCGGACACGCTTACGACTACCGTCAAGAGCGGGCAAAAGGCAAAAGACGGCATTTCCCTGCAACTGAGTGATGCAAACGACCTGGTAATCGTGAAGCCTCGTGGCAGCTTCGCCGGGATCGTTGACGGAGGCGCCGGAGTTAACGTTCTGCAACTCGATGCCAAGGAAGGAAAACTCGGCGAATCACGCAACTTCGAGGGACTGGAGGTCAAACAAGGCGCCTGGACGCGCTCAGGTTCGGGTGACTTCAGCACCGGGGTGCTGATACGCGCCAAGGCATCCCTGATTCACGAAGGGCATATTCTGGGTGGAGCACTGACCGAGGGCATTTTCATCAACAGAGGCCAGATTGATCACGGGGTCACGGTTCTCCCCGGCGGGGATCTGACTCACTCGGGGCTCATTGCCGGCAACGTGGATGTGCAGGAGAACGGTCATTTCGCCGGCAGCGGTATCGTCGGCGGCCTGAATGTGCAGGGACGCTTTTCCGTTGACGAGGTGTATGGCGCACCCAGGATCAGGGGCGACCTGAAATTGTCGCGTCCGGCAGTATTGGCCTATTCAATCGATGCTTCCGGCAACAGCCCGACCATCATCGTCGAGGGCACTGCCAGCCTCGGGGATGCGACCCTGAAA
The DNA here is from genome assembly GCF_051903985.1 of Pseudomonas sp. HLG18. Lineage (NCBI taxonomy): Bacteria > Pseudomonadati > Pseudomonadota > Gammaproteobacteria > Pseudomonadales > Pseudomonadaceae > Pseudomonas > Pseudomonas sp. HLG18. Next base: position 5,073,323 of record NZ_CP195831.1, read on the forward strand.
CTGGTCACCAGCGGTGACTATCCACAAAGCAGTCAGCACACCATCCTCGAGGCCGGCAAGGTCGAGGGCCGGTTCGGCACCATTGAAAACAATCTGGCCTTCATGACGCCAACCCTGGATTACGATGATCCCAAGCGGGTCGGCCTGACCTATGCGCGCAATGGGTTGCCCTTCGAGCAAGTCGCCACCAGCGACAATAGCCGCGAGTTCGGTAAAAGCATTGAGCCTCAGGTGTCGCCAGCCCCTTCCCCTGTTCAAACCCAGGCTCCGGCCGAAACGCCGGAATCTCCCGAACCACCCCGACAAGCGCAAACGCTGCAATCCCCTGCCACGCCTCAGACGCCGGCGGTTTCAACCACTGCGCGCAACACTGCCGTCGCGGCACTACTCACCACCGACAAAGCCACGGCCGCCATCGCCCTCGATCAACTGGCCGGCGGCAGTAACGCCAACCTCGCCAAGGCCACCTTGAGCAGCGTCACGCCGGTCAGCGTCAGCCTGCTGTCGGCCATGCACCAGCTCGATAACCTGCATGACAACCAGCCAAACGCACCCCGCCACGCGGCCGGAAACGCCGAGAGTGGCAGGGTCTGGCTGCAGGCCCTCGGCCACAGCGGGAAACTGGATCGCGATGTGCAGCCCATGCAGCACTCCACCAAAGGACTGCTGCTCGGTGCGGACTGGCGCCTCAATGAAGAATGGCACCTGGGCTTGATGGGCGGCACCTCCGACACGCGCCTGGACAGCAAGGAGCTGGACGGCGATCTCGACAGTAGGCACCTCGGCGCCTACGCCTTGCGCCAGACCGGCCCGTTGTCACTTCGGCTCGGCGCAACCTGGAGCCGTCACGAAGGCAGTACCCGTCGCGAAGTCGCGTTCGGCCGCTTCCAAGACCGACTGAAAGGCAACTACCAGGCCAGCACCCAGCAAGCGTTCATCGAGTCGGGATACAACCTGGGTCGGGCCAACGTCAGCGTCGAGCCGTTTGCCAGCCTCGCCTACCAACGCTACCAGCGCGACGGCTACACCGAAAAAGGCGGAACGGCGGCGCTCAAGGTGGACGATCAATCCCAGGGCAACTTCAACACCACCGTCGGCCTGCGCATGGCGAAGGTCAGCACGCTGGATAACGGCATGCGCCTCACGCCACGATTCAGCGCGGGATGGAAGCACGTTTACGGCGAGACCGACACCAGCACCCGCCAACGTCTGGTTACCGGCGGCCGTGACTACACCATTTATGGCGCAGAGCTGGATCGCAACAGCCTGACGCTGGACACCGGGCTTGATCTGACCGTTTCGGCCAATCACACACTCGGTGTTGGCTTGTCGGGTGAGATCGGTACCGACAGCCGCAACCATGGCGTATCGGGCCAGTGGCGAATGGCGTTCTGAGGACCGATCACACGCGGCCGCAAAGTGCGGCCGCGTGTGTAAAGCAAAAAAAAGGGGAGCACATGCCCCCCCGAGGTTTAAAGCGTTGTATCGAGGCTGTTATCTCAGCCTTCGATCTCGATCAGGATTTCGCCCGGGTTCACCCGGTCGCCCTTGGCAACGTGAATGGCGGTGACCTTGCCGGCAATCGCGGCCTGGACTTCGGTTTCCATCTTCATCGCTTCGGTGATCAGCACAGCCTGGCCTGCCTTGACGGTGTCGCCTTCCTTGACCAGCACATCGACGATGTTGCCCGGCATGGTGGTGCTGACATGGCCCGGAGCCGAGGCTTGCTTGCGCTTGCTGCTGCCGCCGCCGACGAATTCGTTGAGCGGTTCGAACACCACTTCTTCCGGCATGCCGTCGATGGACAGGTAGAAGTGACGCTTGCCTTCAGCCTTGACGCCGACACCGGTGATGTCCACGCGATAGGTTTCGCCGTGAACGTCGATGACGAACTCGGTCGGCACGCCTTCGCCGCCGGCCGAGGCCACCTTGCCCGCTTCCGGGATCGGCAGCAGCACTTCCGGGGTGAGGGTGCCGGCGGCACGCTCTTCGAGGAACTTGCGGCCGATGTCCGGGAACATGGCGAAGGTCAACACGTCTTCTTCGGACTTGGCCAGAGCGCCGATATCGGCACGCAGCTTGGTCATTTCCGGCTTGAGCAGATCGGCCGGGCGGACGTCGATCACCTCTTCGCTGCCGATGGCCTGACGACGCAGCTTCTCGTTCACGGTGCCCGGCGCCTTGCCGTAGCCGCCTTGCAGGTAGAGCTTCACCTCGTTGGTGATGGTCTTGTAGCGCTCGCCGGCCAGCACGTTGAAGAACGCCTGGGTGCCGACGATCTGCGAAGTCGGGGTCACCAGCGGCGGGAAACCGAGGTCCTCGCGCACGCGCGGGATTTCCGCCAGCACTTCGTTCATGCGGTTCAGAGCGCCCTGCTCTTTCAACTGGTTGGCCAGGTTGGAAATCATCCCGCCCGGCACCTGGTTGACTTGAACACGGGTGTCGACGGCGGTGAACTCGCTTTCGAACTGGTGGTACTTCTTGCGCACGGCGTAGAAGTACAGACCGATTTCCTGCAACAGCTCCAGGTCCAGACCGGTGTCGAACTCGCTGCCCTTGAGGGCTGCGACCATCGACTCGGTGCCCGGGTGGCTGGTGCCCCAGGCGAAGCTGGAGATCGCGGTGTCGATATGGTCGGCACCGTTTTCGATGGCCTTCAACTGGCACATCGCGGCCAGACCGGCAGTGTCATGGGAGTGGATGAACACCGGCAGCGATTGCTCGGCCTTGAGGGCCTTGACCAGTTCACCGGTGGCATACGGGGTCAGCAGGCCGGCCATGTCCTTGATCGCCACCGAGTCGCAACCCATGGCTTCCATCTGCTTGGCCTGGGCCACGAATGCGTCGATGGTATGCACCGGGCTGGTGGTATAGGCGATGGTGCCCTGGGCGTGTTTGCCGGCAGCCTTCACCGCTTCGATCGCCACGCGCAGGTTACGCACGTCGTTCATCGCGTCGAAGATACGGAACACGTCGATGCCGTTGACCGCGGCCTTGGCGACGAACGCCTTGACCACATCATCGCTGTAATGGCGATAGCCCAGCAGGTTCTGCCCGCGCAGGAGCATTTGCAGACGGGTGTTGGGCAACGCGGCGCGCAATTGGCGCAGGCGCTCCCACGGGTCTTCTTTCAGGAAGCGCACACAGGCGTCGAAGGTTGCGCCGCCCCAGACTTCCAGGGACCAGTAGCCGACTTTGTCGAGCTTGTCGCAGATCGGCAGCATGTCTTCAGTGCGCATGCGGGTGGCGAGCAGCGATTGGTGAGCGTCGCGCAGGATGGTATCGGTGACAAAGATCTTCTTGCTCATTCTTGTATTCCTCACAGGCCTGCGTGGGCGGCGATGGCGGCGGCGATGGCCAGGGCCAGCTCTTCGGGTTTGCGCTTGATCGAGTAGTTGGTCAGTTCAGGGTGGCTTTCAACGAAGCTGGTGTTGAACTGGCCGCTACGGAATTCCGGGTTGCGCAGGATTTCCTGGTAGTAAGCGGCGGTGGTCTTCACCCCTTGCAGACGCATGTCGTCGAGGGCGCGCAGACCACGGTCCATCGCCTCTTCCCAGGTCAGCGCCCAGACCACCAGTTTCAGGCACATCGAGTCGTAGAACGGCGGAATGGTGTAGCCGGTGTAGATCGCCGTGTCGGTACGCACGCCCGGGCCGCCGGGGGCGTAGTAACGGGTGATCTTGCCGAAGCTCGGCAGGAAGTTGTTTTTCGGGTCTTCGGCATTGATCCGGAACTGCAGGGCAAAACCGCGATGCTGGATGTCTTCCTGCTTCACCGACAACGGCAGGCCGGAGGCGATGCGGATCTGTTCGCGGACAATATCGATCCCGGTGATTTCTTCGGTGATGGTGTGTTCCACCTGCACCCGGGTGTTCATCTCCATGAAGTACACCTCGCCCTCGGCGAGCAGGAACTCCACGGTGCCGGCGTTCTCGTAACCCACGGCCTTGGCCGCACGCACCGACAGGTCGCCGATGTAGGCGCGCTGTTCCGGGGTCAGCTGCGGGCTCGGGGCGATTTCGATCAGCTTCTGGTTGCGACGCTGGATCGAGCAGTCACGCTCGAACAGGTGCACCACATTGCCGAAGCTGTCGCCAAGGATCTGCGCTTCGATGTGCTTGGGATTGACGATGCATTTTTCCAGGAACACTTCGGCCGAACCGAAAGCCTTGGTTGCCTCGGAGATGACGCGAGGGAAATTCTGTTCGAGTTCTTCGCGGCTGTTGCAGCGACGGATACCGCGACCGCCACCACCGGAGGTGGCCTTGAGCATCACCGGGTAACCGATGCGGTCGCCCTCGCTCAAGGCTTCTTCGATGCCCGAGACATTACCTTCGGTGCCCGGCGTGACCGGCACACCGGCCTTGATCATGCTGCGGCGCGCTTCGGTCTTGTCGCCCATGCGGCGGATGACTTCCGCCGACGGGCCGATGAATTTGATCCCGCGCTCGGCGCAGATCTCTGCCAGCTCGGCGTTTTCCGAGAGGAAACCGTAACCGGGATGCAGCGCATCGCAGCCGGTTTCCACCGCCAGATTTACCAGCTTGCGCGGGTTCAGGTAACCGGCCAGCGGCTCGGCACCAATGCTGTGGGCCTCGTCCGCACGCTTCACATGCAAGGCATGGCGGTCGGCGTCGGAAAAAATCGCAACCGAGCGAATGCCCATCTCGGCGCACGCACGCACGATTCGTACGGCAATCTCACCACGGTTGGCGATCAGGATCTTTGTTATCACTTGGAGGTTCCCTTGAGCCGGTGGTACCCACGACCTGCTAGACCCAGGCCGACGCGTGACCAAATGTTTCAATCTGGTCGCGGCTTCACACTAGCGCTCACAATGGATTAACAAAAATGAATAAAAATTGGGTCAGGCATAAGGAAAGACTTATAGTCGCTGCATCCACCATCGGCCAGAGTCGGTAGAAAATGCGTAAGTCCTTGATGCGTATGACATTGCGTCAATTGCAGATCTTCAACGAAGTGTGTGATTTACGTTCCTACAGCCGCGCAGCCGAGGAAATGTCTCTCACACAACCGGCCGTCAGCCTACAGATTCGTCAGCTTGAAGAGCTGATCGGGCAGCCACTGTTCGATTACGTCGGCAAAAAACTCTACATGACCGAGGCCGCGGAAGCACTTCAGCGCGCCAGTCGCGACATCTTTGGCCGGCTGGAAAACCTCGACATGCAACTGTCGGACATGCAGGGCTCGCTGCAGGGCCAGTTGAAACTGGCAGTGGAATCCAGCGCCAAATACTTCGTGCCGCACCTGTTCGCGGCATTCAAGCGCCAGCATCCGGAGGTGAATCTGCAACTGACGGTGGTCAACCGCGGCCAGGTAATCCGCCGCCTCTCCGACAACCGCGACGACCTGGTGATCATGTCGATGGTGCCGCAGGACATGGGCCTGGAGTTCCTCCCCTTCCTCAACAACCCGATCGTGGCAACCGCCCGACCGGATCATCCGCTGGCACACATGGGTCCGCTACGCCTGCAGGATCTTGAACCCTACACACTGCTGATTCGCGAGCCCGGCTCGGGCACGCGACTGGCCTGTGAAGAGTATTTCAAAGAGAAGCGTGTGCACTTCACCCAGACCCAGGAAGTGGCCTCGGCTGAAGCCCAGCGCGAGTGCGTACTGGCGGGTCTGGGCGTCGCGCTGTTGACGCGCCACGCCCTGAACCTGGAGCTGGCGACCGGCGGTCTGGTGGAGCTGCCGGTCGAAGAGTTGCCGCTGTTTCGCAGCTGGTGCCTGGTGCAAGCCAAAGCCAAGCGACTGTCACCGGTGGCGCACGCCTTCCTGGCGTTTATCCGCAGCGAACGGGCGCAGATCAGCGCGCTGGTTGAGCGCTTCGACGGGAAGCTGCGGGAGCTGCCTGCCAGTAGTTGAGTTCGATGTCCTCGGGAAAATCGCTGATTTCGGTCTGAAGCTGACGTAGTTCGAAGCGATCTTCGATGGCGCGGCGGAACTCCATGCGGCGCTGGTCTTCCTGCTGACGACGGGTTTTCGCGGCGCTGTTGCGTTCTTCGTAAGGCTGAGCCATTTCGAGTCTCCCAAGGCGATTACGGGAGTTTCACGATAGGCCCGGAGGATGACGGTTTGGCTGCGTCGGGGTTACAGGCAGATGAAGATTGCCTTCACCCCATGACCATCAGTCATCCAGCGCTTTCACCGACTTGGGTGACAGCCGCAAGCTGCGCAGGCTGCGCTTGACGCTCTTGAGGTGGTTGACCAGGCTCGGCCCGCGCGCCATGGCCACGCCCATGGCCAGCACGTCGATCACCACCAGGTGGGCGATGCGCGAAGTCAGCGGGGTATAGATTTCGGTGTCTTCGTGTACGTCGATCGCAAGATTGACGGTCGACAGCTCGGCCAGCGGCGTCTGGCTCGGGCACAAGGTAATCAGCGACGCCCCGCTTTCGCGAACCAGGTTGGCGGTGATCAACAGGTCTTTGGAACGGCCGGACTGGGAGATACAGATCGCCACATCGGTCGGCTTCAGCGTCACTGCCGACATCGCCTGCATGTGCGGGTCGGAATACGCCGCAGCGGTCAGCAGCAGGCGGAAAAATTTGTGCTGCGCATCCGCGGCTACTGCGCCCGATGCACCGAAACCATAGAACTCGACGCGCTGGGCCTGGGACATCAGCGTCACCGCGCGTTGCAGCTCCAGCGGATCGAGCTTCTCGCGAACCTCCATCAGGGTGTGCAGGGTGGTGTCGAAAATCTTCAGGCTGTAGTCGGCGACCGAGTCGTCCTCATGGATCGCGAACTGACCGAAACTGGCGCCGGCCGCGAGGCTTTGCGCGAGTTTGAGTTTCAGATCCTGAAAACCGGAACAACCGATGGCGCGACAGAAGCGCACGATGGTCGGCTCGCTGATCCCGACGCTGTGGGCCAGATCGGCCATGGAACTGTGCATCACTGCCGCAGGGTCAAGCAGCACGTGGTCGGCGACCTTGAGCTCCGACTTGCGTAACAGGTGACGTGACTGGGCAATGTGTTGCAGCAGATTCAAGGGGCTGGACTCTTGTTATGGAAAGATGTGCTTTGGCCAGATGCCGGGGATGTAGCAAGCTTGTAGTTATACTACATGAATTGGCTTTTTGCCTGCTCAATGCGTAACTGGATCGCCCCGGATCAGGCGACATGCGCTGCATGTAGCCCTTTACAGCGGTTTTTCCTGTTCACGCAGCAACGCGGCAAGGCCGACCGCCTCCACCGGACGACTGATCAGATAGCCCTGCACCTCGTCGCAACCTTCAGTTTTCAGAAACGCCAGCTGCTCGGATCGCTCGACACCTTCGGCGACAACTTTCAGTGACAGCCCGTGAGCCATCGCAATGATCGCCCGGGTGATCGCCGCATCTTCGCTGCCCTCCCCCAGCCCGCGAATGAACGCCTGATCGATCTTCACGTAATCCACCGGAATCCGCTTCAGATAGCTCAGCGATGAATAGCCGGTGCCGAAATCGTCGATCGCCAGCTTCACCCCCAGATCCCGCAGTTGCTGGAACGTGGCGATGATGTGTTCGACGCTGTCGAGCAGCTGGCTTTCGGTCAGTTCCAGTTCGAGGTAGTGCGGTGCCAGGCCGGTTTCCTCCAGCACCTGACGCACCAGACTGACCAGTTTGCCCTGGCGCAACTGATGCACCGACAGGTTTACCGAAACCCGGATCGGCGCCAGCCCCTGCCGCTGCCATTCGCAGGCCTGCCAACAGGCCTGACGCAGCACGAATTCGCCGATCGGCCCGATCAGGCCCGTCTCTTCGGCCAGACCGATGAAGTCCCCCGGCGGCACCCGGCCCATGGTCGGGTGATCCCAGCGCACCAGCGCTTCCGCCGCGTTGAGGCGACCGGTCGCCAGACACAGTTTCGGTTGATAGAAGACGTTGAGCTGCTTGTCCTCGATGGCTTTGCGCAGCTGGTTTTCCAGTTGCAGGCGCTCCAGCGTGCTGGCCTGCAGGCTGTCGGTGTAGAACTGGAAGTTGTTGCCGCCCAGGTGCTTGGCATGTTGCATGGCCATGTTCGACTGGCTGACCAGCGCGGAAATCTCCCGGGCGTTGTCCGGCAGCATGCTGATGCCCATCGAGGCACTCACCACCAGTTCATGCCCTTCCACCGTCAACGGCAGCCGCAGCTTGGTCGACAGCCGTGTGGCGACCCGCGCCAGGCTCGACAGGTTGCCGTAGGCGTCGAACAGCACCGCAAACTCATCACCGGACAACCGGGCAATGGTGTCAGCCTCCGGCAAGGCACTGACCAGACGTCGTGACATCTTTTGCAGCAACTGGTCGGCGATCTCGTGACCGAGACTGTCGTTGAGCAGCTTGAAGCGATCCAGATTGATGTGCAGCAGCGCCAGACTCCGGCGCCCGCCCTGCCGCACGCGCTGATGGGCTTCGTGCAGGCGTTCGCGGAACAGCGAGCGGTTGGCCAGGCCGGTGAGTTCGTCGTAATGGGTCAGGTAACGCATACGCTCTTCAGATTCGCGCCGAGCCGACAGATCGGCGAAGAAGCCGACGATATGGCTCACATTTCCCCGACTGTCGCGTACCGCATTCAATTGCAGCCATTGCGGGTACAGCTCGCCGTTCTTGCGGGTCTCCACCAGCTCGCCCTGCCAGCTGCCGTGCTGCTCCAGCGCGTGGCGGATGGCGACGTAATGCCGGCGGGCGTCGCGGCTGCACGGCAGTTCGACGACGTTGCGCCCGAGCATGTCGTCGATGTCATACCCGGTGACCCGGCTGAAGGCCTGATTGATGGCGATCAGCGAATAATTCGGGTCGAGGATCACGATGCCTTCGCTGGCGGCCTCGAACACCGTCGCCGCCAGTTGCTGCTGGGCTTCCAGGCTTTTGCTGACGCTGATGTCGCGGCGGGTGCCGACCATGCGGATCACCCGTCCGCTGTCGTCGCGCTCCACCGCCCGCCCACGGTCTTCGATCCAGACCCAGTGGCCGTCACCATGGCGCACGCGGTACTCGATCTGATAATCCTCGGTGCGCCCCTTCAAATGCTCGATCAGCGCTCGCTTGAGTGGCGGCACGTCTTCCGGGTGCAATCGCGGCCGCAGGTGCCTGAGCAAACCGGTGACATATTCCGGGTCAATGCCAAACAATTCCTGAATCTGCGTGTGGTGAACTTCGTCGGTCTGCAGGTTCCAGTCCCACAGCCCCAGCTCACTGGCCTTCAACGCCAGGGCCAGGCGCGCCTCACTTTTGCTCAGGGCCTGGTTGGCGACGTCCAGTTCCCGGCTGCGCTGGGCGACCCGGTCTTCCAGCTCGACCTGCGCTTCGCGCAGCTTGCCCTCGGCACAGCGCCGTTGTTCGATTTCCTTGGCCAGCTCCTGATTGAGCTGTTCGCTGCGGGTTTGCGCTTGTTGCAGGTGTTCGATCAGGTGCTGGTTCTGGAAGCGCCGCAGCAACCCACGATCTATCAACCGATTGACCTGCCACGCCACCACGCTCAGCGAGCCGAGCAGAATCAGCCCGAGCCAGCCCCAGCCTCGCGCCAGTTCGTCACCGCCCCAGAACAGATAGCCGATGGCCGGCAGCAGGCATGGCAAGGTAAAGGAAAGAAACGCAGGAATGCTCACGGCGTAGGCCACGCTGGCCGACAGGGTCGCGGCGCCAATCAGGCCGAACACCCAGGCCTGCTGCATGAAATTGTCGGCGGGGACCAAAGCGATGCCGGCGCCGGCCAGGGTCAGGCCGGTCATGGTTGAGCCAAGCAGGAACATCCGCCCCCAGATCGGCTGGGCCTGGCGATCGGGAATCGCCGAGTCGAACGCGGCGACCTGAATCACTCGCAACGCCACCAGCGACAACAGCCACACCAGCCAGACGCTGACCACGAAGTAACGCTGCGGGCTCCAGAGCAGACCGGCGCAGACCAGACCATTGATCAACATGAACAGAGTGGGCAACAGCGAACCCTGATAAAGAAGGCGCGTGCGCTCGACCGCCATTTGGGTGGCGTAATGCTTGCGGATCACCCGGGGTTCCACAGAGGGGCCCGAAAGGTCGAAGCTGAGGGTCATAGGCAACGTTCTTGTTCTTATAGGTGTGAGCATGCGCCCGGAAACGTGGACCGAGCATACACAAGCCGAACCACTTGCCAAACTGCCCCAGATCATAATTTCACCGAAACTTTTCCGTCGCCCGCCGCCCTCCAAAGCCCCGACGCCAGGCGGGCCAACGCCTGTAGCCGGTGACCGACCGGTCGTCACGGGCGGCACTTTCATCGGCTAATGCAAAGCTCGGTTTGCCCGGGCCTGCGGCGCACCCTAGAATGCCCCGATGCGCGATGATCTCTCCCTTCTGCTGAACTCCCTCAACGATGCCCAACGCCAGGCTGTAGCAGCCCCCGTTGGTCGTCAATTGGTCCTGGCCGGTGCCGGCTCCGGCAAAACCCGAGTGCTGGTGCACCGCATCGCCTGGTTGATCCAGGTCGAGAACGCCTCGCCCCACTCGATCCTGTCGGTGACCTTCACCAACAAGGCCGCTGCCGAGATGCGTCACCGCATCGAGCAATTGCTGGGCATCAACCCGGCCGGCATGTGGGTCGGCACGTTCCACGGCCTGGCGCACCGCCTGTTGCGGGCGCACTGGCAGGAAGCCGGGCTGAGCCAGACCTTCCAGATTCTCGACAGCGACGACCAGCAACGCTTGGTCAAACGGGTGATCCGCGAGCTGGGGCTGGACGAACAACGCTGGCCGGCCCGTCAGGCCCAGTGGTTCATCAACGGGCAGAAAGACGAAGGTCTGCGTCCGCAGCACATTCAGGCCAGCGGCGATCTGTACCTGGCCACCATGCGCGGCATCTATGAGGCTTACGAGGCCGCCTGCCAGCGCGCCGGCGTCATCGACTTCTCCGAACTGTTATTGCGTGCCCTCGACCTGTGGCGCGACCATCCGGGCCTGCTCGCGCATTATCAGAAGCGTTTCCGGCACATTCTGGTGGACGAGTTCCAGGACACCAACGCCGTGCAGTACGCCTGGTTGCGTCTGCTGGGCAAGGGCGGCGACAGCCTGATGGTGGTCGGCGACGACGACCAGTCGATCTATGGCTGGCGCGGCGCGAAAATCGAGAACATTCACCAATATTCTTCCGACTTCCCGGATTCCGAGACCATTCGACTGGAGCAAAACTACCGCTCCACCGCCGGCATCCTGAAAGCCGCCAACGCCTTGATCGCCAACAACACCGGACGTCTGGGCAAAGAGTTGTGGACCGACGGTGGCGACGGCGAAGCGATCAATCTGTACGCCGCATTCAACGAACACGACGAAGCACGCTACGTTGTCGAAACCATCGAAAGCGCGCTGAAAACCGGCCTTGCTCGCAGCGACATCGCGATTCTCTACCGCTCCAACGCCCAATCCCGCGTTCTGGAAGAAGCCTTGCTGCGCGAACGCATTCCGTACCGCATTTATGGCGGCCAGCGCTTCTTCGAGCGGGCGGAAATCAAGAACGCCATGGCCTACCTGCGTTTGCTGGAGGGTCGCGGCAACGATGCGGCGCTGGAGCGGGTCATCAACGTCCCGGCTCGTGGTATCGGCGAGAAGACCGTCGAAGCCATCCGTGAACATGCACGCCACAGCGATGTGTCGATGTGGGAAGCCATGCGCCAACTGGTGGCCAACAAAGGCCTGACCGGTCGTGCAGCCGGCGCCCTCGGCGCGTTTATCGAGCTGATCGAGAACCTCGCCGCCAAGTGCGCCGAGATGCCGTTGCACCTGATGACCCAGACCGTCATCGAGCAATCCGGACTGATCGCCTACCACGAAGCGGAAAAAGGCGAAAAGGGCCAGGCCCGGGTAGAAAACCTTGAGGAGCTGGTGAGTGCCGCGCGCAACTTCGAGAACACCGAAGAAGACGAAGACCTGACGCCACTGGCGGCGTTCCTCGGCCACGCGTCGCTGGAGGCCGGCGACACTCAGGCCGACGAACACGAAGACAGCATTCAGTTGATGACCCTGCACAGCGCCAAGGGCCTGGAATTCCCTTACGTATTCCTGGTGGGCATGGAAGAAGGCCTTTTCCCGCACAAGATGAGCCTGGAAGAACCGGGACGTCTTGAGGAAGAGCGGCGCCTGGCCTATGTCGGCATCACCCGGGCAATGCAGAATCTGGTGATGACCTACGCTGAAACCCGACGCCTGTACGGCAGTGAAACCTACAACAAGGTGTCGCGATTCGTACGGGAAGTGCCGAAAGGCCTGATTCAGGAAGTGCGCCTGTCGAATAGCGTCAGCCGACCGTTCGGCGGCAACCAGTCGATGAGCGGCAGCAACCTGTTCGGCGGCAGCGAGATCCCGGATACCGGCCTGAGCCTGGGCCAGGCCGTGCGGCACTCGATCTTCGGCGACGGCGTGATTCTCAACTTCGAAGGCGCCGGCGCCCAAGCGCGAGTGCAGGTGAACTTCAGCGAAGGCAGCAAGTGGCTGATGCTGGGTTACGCAAAGCTGGAAGCGATCTAAACGCCGGTTCTGCTGTTCTGTGGGAGCGAGCCTGCTCGCGAATTGGAGCGCCGCGGTTTACCTGATAAACCACGGTGCAGCCATCGCGAGCAGGCTCGCTCCCACATGGATTTATGCAACCCTTACCGACAGGACACCATGCATGGGCTCTGGCTTCTTTTCCTCCTGGACATTCTGGGCCCTGCTCTCGGCCACCTTCGCCGCATTGACGGCGATCTTCGCCAAGGTCGGCATCGAAAACGTCAATTCCGACTTCGCCACTCTATTGCGCACCATCGTGGTACTCGTCAGTCTGGCCTTGATTTTGTACGCCACGGGCCAATATCAGTCCCTGGGATCGATCTCTGCCAAAAGCTACCTGTTCCTGCTGTTGTCGGGTCTGGGTACCGGGGCTTCGTGGCTGTGCTATTTCCGCGCATTGAAAGTCGGGCCGGCCTCGCTGGTCGCTCCGGTGGACAAACTCAGCGTGGTGCTCGTGGCGGTACTCGGCGTGATCCTGCTGGGCGAGAAACTCGACCTGCGCCAATGGGGCGGCATCGGTCTGATTACCGCAGGCGTGGTGATGTTGGCGTTTCGACGCTGATCAATTTCCCACTGAACCCAAATCCTTTTCCTACAGACAAAAGTACATGGCCTTATTGCCTCGACTGAGCTGAACGTTACCTGTCAGGCAAAAGCCCGAAACACTCTCTCGCTAGCCAGTGACACTTCAGCTGTGCAACATGGCGCGCGTGTCTCCACAAACGGGAATTCCCTTTATGAAACGTTTTCTTAGCATCGCCATGGCGTTGTGCATCGGCCTGACGATGAGCCTCGACGCCAACGCCAAGCGCTTCGGTGGTGGCAAAAGCGCCGGCGCTGCGCCGACGCACCAGACCAGCCAGATGGCTCCTTCTTCCCCAGGCATGGGCGGCGCCGCTGCGACCGCTGGTGCTGCCGGTGCCGCAGGCGCTGCGGCCAAGGCTGGCGGCGCTTCGAAATGGCTCGGCCCTCTGGCCGGCATCGCCGCCGGTGGCCTGCTCGCTTCCATGTTCATGGGCGGCGGCTTCCAGGGCATGCAGATCTTCGACATCCTGATCATGGCCGTGATCGCCTTCGTGATCTTCCGCTTCATCGCCGCTCGTCGCCGCAAGCAGCAGGAGCAGTTCGCTCCGGCCGGCGCGCCGATGCAGCGTGAAGTATTCGAGCAGAAACCTGCCGCCATGGGTTCGATCTTCGGTGGCTCGGCCGCTCCGGCTGCCGCCCGTCCGGTGATCAACGCTCCGGCCTGGTTCAACGAGCAGCGCTTCCTCGAAGCCGCCCGCAGCCACTTCCAGTCGCTGCAGCAGCACTGGGATGCCAACGAAATGGACAAGATCGCCGAGTTCGTGACCCCGCAAATGCTCGACTTCCTCAAGCGCGAGCGTGCGGATCTGGGCGACGGCTTCCAGTCCACCTACATCGACAACCTTCAGGTACAACTGGATGGCGTCGATGATCGCGCTGACAAGACCATCGCAACCCTGACCTTCAGCGGCGTGTCGAAAACCTCGCGTTTCGACCAGGGCGAAGTGTTCAGCGAAAGCTGGAACATGGAGCGTCCGCAGGGCGACAACCAGCCATGGCTGGTCGCCGGTATCCGCCAGAACGGCTGATTCCTTCGGCGTCAGGCATGCAGTCATGAAAACCCCGGCCCAGGCCGGGGTTTTCTATTTCGCGGTTGCATCTATAGCGAGCTACTGTATAAACCGGCCCATATAAACCGCGCCATTCAAGCAAGAGGATCCCGGACGTGGAAGAAATCATCGAACAACTGCGCGAAGCCAACGAACCCGTACCGGTTCCCCTGGAGTTGCCCGACGAAGACCAACTGGTGGAAGTCGAAGAAGAACTCTTCATCAACATCCCGTTCGTCTTCAAAGAGTTTCTGCTGACCGTCAGCGACGTGGTTTACGGCAGCCTGGAGCCGGTGACCGTCACCGACCCGCAGTCCCACACCTATCTGCCGGATGTGGCGGCCAATGCCTGGGACGCCGGTGTGCCGCGCGACCTGATCCCGATCTGCCAGGACGGCGACAACTACTACTGCGTCGAAGAAGACGGCACCGTGGTGCTGTGGTCCGGCGAAGAAGAGCTGATCACCGAAGAGTCCTGGGAGTCGGTATGGCACTGGGCACGGGACGTCTGGCTGGAAAGCTGATCCGCCAGACGCCACGCCGGGTCAATGCCCCGACGATTCCTTGTGATTGTCGAGGGTTTCCAGCAAGGCCACCTGCATCCGCGTGTGTACCCGGATGAACCAGCGCCAGAGCAGCGCCGCCACGGCGGCCGCGACCACGGCGACCAGCACCAGCAACTTGTTGGTCGGCAAGATACTGGCCGACAAGGCTGCCAGCAGCAGGAAAATCACCAGCAGCGAGATGATCGGGATCACTTCGGCGATCACCCGACGCACTCGCTGTGTGTGACGCCCTGCCATCTCCGGCTTAACGCCCATCTCCGCCAGCAGCATCGAAAGCGCCTTGAGCTTGCGATAAGCCGCAATCAGGAACGGCAGCGATAGCAGCAACGCCCCGCCCCAGATCAACGCCTTCTGCCAGCTCGGATCGCTGATCCAGTCCTGAAGCCAGGTCGAGAGACGCCCGGCAAAGAACGCGCCGGCGAAAAAGATCGCAATCACCAGCGCCAGATTGACCCCGACCTGCAGCAGAATCCGCCGGATCATCGACGCCAGCATCGCACCCTCACCCTGCGGCTGAATGCTGCGCAGCCATTCGCCATACATCCCGAACACTCGACCAAGGCGCTGCGGCATGGCGGCGGACAACTTGATCGACAGCGGATCGGCGGCGCGGATCAGGTATGGCGTCAGTAACGTGGTAATCACTGAAACCGCAACGGCCACCGGATAGAGGAAGTTGCTGGTCACCTGCAGCGTCATGCCCAGCGCGGCGATGATGAAGGAGAATTCGCCAATCTGCGAAAGCCCCATCCCGACCCGTAGTGAGGTGCGTCCGTCATTGCCGGCGATAAAGGCACCGAGGCCGCAGGACAACATCTTGCCCAACACCACGGCCACAGTAATTACCGCAATCGGCCACGCGTATTGCAGAAGGATCATCGGATCAAGCATCAGGCCGATGGCGACGAAGAAGATCGCGCTGAACAGGTCGCGAACCGGCTCGATCAGGCGCTCGATCTTCAGCAATTGTCGCGACTCGGCCATGATCGCACCGATCAAAAATGCGCCAAGCACCATGCTGTACTCAAGCTTGACCACCAGCAGGCAAAAGCCAAAGCACAGCCCGAGCACGGTAATCAGCAGCATCTCGTTGCTTTCGAACTTCGCCACATAGGCCAGCAATCGCGGTACCAGCAGAATGCCGATGACCAGCGCGACGATCATGAACAGCGAGAGTTTGCCGACCGTGGAAAACACTTCGCCGGAACTTACCGTGCCGCTGACCGCGATGCTCGACAGCAAGGCGATGATGCCGATGCCGAGAATGTCCTCGACGATCAGCACACCGAAGATCAACTGGGCGAAGCGCTCGTTTTTCATCTTCAGATCGTTGAGCGCCTTGACGATGATGGTGGTCGAGGAAATTGCCAGGATGGCGCCGAGGAACAGCGAGTCCATGGTGTTCCAGTCGAACCAGCGGCCGATTTCGTAGCCGATCCAGATCATCAGGATGATTTCCAGGAATGCCGCGATAAACGCCGTGGCACCGACCTTGAACAGTTTGCGCAGGCTGAACTCAAGGCCCAGGCAGAACATCAGGAAAATCACCCCCAGCTCGGCGAGAGTCTTGATGGTTTCTTCGTCGTGGATCAGGCCGAACGGCGGGGTGTGCGGGCCGATGATGAAGCCGGCGACAATGTAGCCGAGCACCACCGGCTGCTTGAAACGGTGGAACAGCACGGTCACCACGCCTGCGACCAACATGATCACTGCCAGATCCTGAATAAAGCTGATGGCATGCATGGCGTGGGCTCCTTGAATGACGACGCTCGCGGCACGCGTCTGAAAACGCCTGGGCGAGCTGAGTAAAAATCCGCTTTAGATGTAGGAATCGCCCTTGGGGTGGGCTTTTGCAGGGTAACACCGCGACTTCCGGCTGAAAGGCGGTGCAATATATGGAAACAGATCGATCAGGGCGTGACGGCGGCCCGTTGCCCGGCGTCCCGATAACGGTGGTTTTGAAAAGCGACCAGGCACCCGCAGAGGTGCATCTTCCAGCAACCCTGCCTTGACCCGTGAGAACGTTATGGAACCCGGAAACGCCCAGCTGTCGATGACGGTACTGATGACCCCCGACATGGCCAACTTCTCTGGCAATGTCCACGGCGGCACCCTGCTCAAATACCTCGACGAAGTGGCCTACGCCTGCGCGAGCCGCTACGCCGGCCGCTACGTGGTGACCCTGTCGGTGGATCAGGTGATTTTCCGCGAGCCGATCCATGTCGGCGAACTGGTGACCTTCCTGGCGTCCGTCAATTACACCGGCAACACCTCGATGGAAGTCGGCATCAAAGTGGTGACCGAGAACATCCGCGAGCGCTCGGTGCGCCACACCAACAGCTGCTTCTTCACCATGGTCGCGGTGGACGATCAGCGCAAACCGGCTGCCGTGCCGCCGCTGCAGCCACAGAATAGCGAAGACAAACGTCGCTACATGCAGGCCCAGCAGCGCCGGCAGATTCGCCAGGAGCTGGAAAAGCGCTATCAGGAAATCAAGGGCGACGCCTGATCAGCCCTTCGATCTCTGGCGCTTTGTAGATAGCTTTCGCGAGCAAGCCCGCTTCCACAGGGGGAACGCATTCCAAATGTGGGAGCGGGCTTGCTCGCGAATGGGGGCAACGCGGTCTTACAGACTGATCGCCGTCGCCTCGAACTTCACGCGCGGATGGGTGATCCGGTCCTGCGCCCGCACCAGTTGCAGCTCATAGCTGGCGCAGGCCTGGGTCTCCAGCAGCACTTCATGCACCGCTGCCGCAGTGAATTCAAACGCCGCTACCAGACTGTCGCCGAGCAGCACTCGCGCCAGGAACAGGCCGGACGTCAGATCGCCCACACCGACCGGCTGACGCGGGAACGCCAGCAGCGGACGCCGCAGATGCCAACTGCCCTCGGCGGTAACCAGCAGCATCTCGAAGCCATCCGCCGGTTTCCCCGGGTAATCCAGATGCTTGACCAGCACCGCTTTCGGCCCGCGCGCCAGCAGCCCGCGCGCCATCGCCAGGCAATCGAACAGCGACTGTGGCTTGCGCCCGGAGAAGCTGTCCAGCTCCAGCTGGTTCGGGCACATGAAGTCCGCCACCGCTGCAGCCTCGTCGAGCAGGAAATCGCTGACTTCAGCCGGCACGCTGCAACCCTTCTCCGGATGGCCCATCACCGGGTCGCACAAATACAGGGCCTTGGGATTGACCGCCTTGATCCGCTCGATGCCACTGAGAATCGCCCGGCCCTGCGCCGCGCTGCCGAGGTAGCCGGACAGCACCGCATCGCAATTGCCCAATTCCCCAATGGCGGCGATCCCCTCAACCAGCTCCGGGATCCGCTGCGGTGCCAGCACTTCCCCGGCCCACTGGCCGTATTGAGTGTGATTGGAGAACTGCACAGTGTTGAGCGGCCAGACATTGACCCCGACCCGCTGCATCGGAAAAACCGCAGCGCTGTTGCCGGCATGGCCGAACACCACATGGGACTGGATGGCGAGCAGATGAGGCGTACGTTTCATTCGGGATTTTCCGTAAAACGATTGAAATTCAAGCCGCGCAGTATGCGACGAAACGCAGTCTGTACGACAGACCGGCGACGCAGTTAAGCTGATGCCAACTTTTGGAGTTTCTCGTTGATGCTGACCCTGGAAAACATTTTCGTGTTGATGCTGTTCGCCGTTGCCGGCGCGTGGCTTTGGCACAACCACGGCCTGCGTGAACGGGCGCTGGAGCGGGTCAAGCAGCATTGTGCGAATGTCGGCGTCGAACTGCTCGACGGCAACGTAGCGCTAAAGAAGATCGGTCTCATCAAGGATGCCAGTGGGCGTCGACGTCTGGCCCGGGTCTACAACTTCGAATTCACCGTGACCGGCGAAACCCGTCACAACGGCACCATCACCCAGTTCGGCCCGCACAGCGCGCAGATCGAACTGGCGCCCTACCCGGCACCGTTCGACGACACTCCGCCGGTGGTAGAAGTGGCCAGGCCGAGTGCGCAAGTGATCGAACTGAGTCAGTGGCGCCAGGAACACACCAAGTGGAAACCTTGACTCAGGCCGCTTGAACCCGACAACCGGCCAGTCCTGCCTGCAACTCATCAATCACCTGCGGCTGGTCGAATATCAACTCGATTCGAGTGTCCTTGCGCCACTCGCTGGGCTGCCAATCCAGTTTGGCGTTATCCAGGGCATTGGCTGATTCCCAGCCATCCTGGCTGTGGATAACCAGCTTCGCCCGGCGCCAGTCCCGGGATTCCAGCCACCGAGTGATGCGAATCACGTCAAACACCTGGCTTGGGTGCCAGCGCCAGCCTATGCTCCAACCGCCCTCCTGCGCCTGACTCAGGCAAATCGGCGAAGCCGGATCGCTCCAGACGGCCGGCATCTGCGCCAGCCCCTTGGGCACCATCAACTTATCCACACCCGCCTGCGCTTGAGCCGTCACACCCGGCAACTCGCTCAGGGGCAACGATGCCTGTTGCGTCCAGATCAGCCTGACCGGTGGCAACTGGCGAACGATCCGCTCCCGCGTGGATTCATCGAGATTTTCTGCTTTGTTCAATATCAGCAAACCGGCATTCGGGATCGCCTCCCGCTGCGCTGGCGGTAGCATCTTGTCCGCCGCCATGGCCTGGGCATCCAGCACCAGAACGCAGGGCCGAACGGCGAGAACGCCTTGCCATGGTGCCTCGCTCAGTTGTTGCAGCAACTGCGCCGGATGCCCTAATCCGGAGGGCTCGATGAACAGGCGATCCGGCTGAGCCTTGCGCAATAAACGTCCCAGCCCGATCTGAAACGGCGCACCGTTCACGCAACACAAACAGCCCCCGGCCACTTCGCCCAGTGCGATACCATCGGCGTCCCGGGTCAACAGCGCAGCGTCGAGGCCGATCTGGCCAAACTCGTTGATCAGCACCGCCCAGCGCTCGCCGGCCGGTCGCTGCGCCATGAGCTGGCGAATCAGGCTGGTCTTGCCGGCACCCAAGGGACCTGCAATGACGTGGGTGGGAATGTTCTGCAACATGATCAAGGTTTTCTGGAGGTCGGGAATGCGGTGGATGGGATGGTCGTTGCTGTTGGCGTTGGTGTCGGGCGAAGCGCTGGCCCAGGCCTGTGTGGTGCACAGCCAGGCAGAACGCCTCGACGTGAAGGTCTGCCAGCAGAACCGCAACATCCCGGAGAAACTGTTCAATGACGGCTTCTGCCAACCCACGCTGGCGGGGCAAAAGGTCGACGTGCAATACGTCGATCAATGTCCTGCCGGGGCGTTTGGCGTGTGCAGCAACGCGCAAGTCGCCAATATGCCTTATCGCCAGGATATCCACTATTACGGCGTGGCCACTGATTCGGCCTATTTGAAGCCGTACTGCGAAAGCCAGAGCCAGGGCAACTGGCTCAAGCCTTGAGGTGTCAGCCCAGCCAGTCGAGGGTCAACATCAGACGCCGTTCACCCGGCGCCGGTTGCGGTGAGCGATGGATCAATCCGAAACCTTCGTTACCGTGCCACTTCTCCCCTTTGAGCAACGCCACTTCGCCGCTGGCCAGTTGCTGAATCCGCGATTTTTCCTGCGGCTCGGCCAGTGGTTTTCCCAGTTGCTGGCGATCCATTTCCCCTTCCTTCAACCACTCGCTGCCGACGCCGGCGTAGGTGGTGATCAATCGCACGGGCACATGATCGACGTGAAATCGCGGGCACATCGCCTTGTCCAGTACACGCAACCGCAAGCCGATCCGCCGCGCGCCGAGCAGGCAGGCGAAGGCGCCGACCAGCCATTTCAGGTCGGCGATAAAACCTTCGTAGCCTTCCAGATCCCGGAATTCGCTGGCCAGCCCGGTCAGGTCTGGATCGACGTCCTCGTCATGTAGCTCCAGGCACAACGCTTCGGCGTAGGGCTCATTGAGTGACAGCAATAATTTCGCAAAATCGGCGACATGTAGCGGTAGCTGCCGCTGCCAGATGGCGAGGTTGATTTCATCTTCAAGAATGCTCGCCAGCGCTTGCGGGGTTGGGCCAAGGACTTGATCACGCGTCACGTTTTGCAGCGGTTTGAGGGCAAACATCATGCGGCCTCGTCATGCCAGGGGCCGAACGGATCGGCCAGCAATCGCCAGCCTTCGACACCGAGCGCCATCTCCGCATCGGTCAGCAGACAGTCGTCCAGAGCTGACTTGAGTTGTGCGAAATCGATGTTTTGGCCGATAAACACCAACTCCTGGCGGCAGTCTCCTACGCTCGCGGTCCAGTTTTCCATGATCGCAGCGGTGCTTTCCTGATCCTGTGGCCATTGATTCTTTGGCACGAAACGCCACCAGCGCCCGGCGAAACCGTGGCGCATCAAGCCTCCCGCCTGAGACCAACTGCCGGCATCCGTGGGTTTGCTCGCGAGCCAGAAGAACCCTTTTGATCGCAGCAGCTTGCCGTTCACCCAAGTCTGATTGATGAAGTCGAAAAAGCGCTGAGGATGAAAGGGGCGACGCGCGCGGTAGGCCGTGGAGGCGATACCGTATTCATCTATTTCCGGCACATGCTCGCCACGCAACTCCTGAAGCCAGCCCGGGGCCGTTGCAGCCCTGTCGAAATCGAACCGGTGAGTGTTGAGGATCTTCTCCAGCGGCACGTCGCCCATCACCATCGGGATGATCTCAGCGTTAGCGTTCAGCCGCTTGAGGATCGCCATCAGCTCTTCCCGCTCACTGCTGCTGATCAGATCGATCTTGCTGATCAACAGAACGTCGGCGAACTCGATCTGTTCGATCAACAGATCGGTGATCGAACGCTCATCTTCTTCACCGAGGATTTCGCCACGGGAAGCCAGGCTCTCGGCGGCCTGGAAATCAGGCAGGAAATTCAGGCCGTCGACTACAGTGACCATGGTGTCGAGGCGAGCGATGTCCGCGAGGCTCTGGCCCTGTTCGTCGCGGAAGGTGAAGGTCTCGGCAATCGGCAGGGGTTCGGAAATACCGGTGGATTCTATAAGCAGATAATCAAAGCGGCCTTCCCGGGCCAGTTTGGCGACTTCTTCCAGCAAGTCTTCGCGTAACGTACAGCAGATACAACCGTTGCTCATCTCCACGAGCTTTTCTTCTGCGCGGTTCAGGTCGACATCACGCTGGACTTCGCTGCCATCGATATTGATTTCGCTCATATCGTTGACTATGACAGCCACGCGCAGATCCTCTCTGTTACGTAGTACGTAATTCAAAAGTGTACTTTTTCCGGCGCCGAGAAAGCCGGACAAAACGGTCACGGGAAGCGGATTAGACATTGGATAAACCTCATCAGGCGGCGGCTGCAACACTGGAAATGCTCTTGGCGGCGTGCGTTCTTCGGCTTTAGCGAGTGACGCGGGCATAGGTAAGGCAAACCCGTGGAAAGCCGAAGTGATTTTAATGTTATAGTATAACAACAACAGCAATCCACATTCTTCTTGCCGAGAATGGCAAAGGACTGGAAGCTGCTAGCTCTTCCCCGTCGGGTCGCCTCATGAAAACTGCGCTGAAATGCTCACTCTTTGGTCTCGCCTTGCTGACCCTCGATGCATGGGGACAAGTTCCGGGACTCGCTACCTGCACGCGCAGCGCCAACCTGCTGGCGTGCGTCGATGCCAATGGCAATGCCTATAGCGTCAACACCGCCGGCAAGACGATTTACCTACGGGGTTTCGAGAAGATCGGCCAACGATATTGGGCGCAAACCAACAGCATTTACGGGCAGTTGACGTTCTTCACGGGGGTTGCTTCCGACGGCGAGGCCTGGGTCGGTTACAACCGCCGGGTGGGCTGGACAACAATCAACCGCTTCTCCAGCTCCGGCGGAAGTAACGGAAAGTTCACCTGCAGCCGACTCACGGGCTGCTAGACACGCACTTGTTGCTGCTCCTGCTGCCAAGCGATGTAGCTGTCAGCCGGCGGGTTTTTCTGGAAATAGCGCTGTAATCCCTCGAAAAGACCGTCAGCAACCGCTTGCTGATGGCGTGCCGTGACCAGTCGCTGACTGTCCCGCGCGTTGGAGATAAACCCGGTTTCCACGAGAATCGATGGCACATCGGGCGACTTCAACACCGCAAATCCCGCCTGTTCCACACGTTTTTGATGCAGGGTGGTGATACCCGCCAGGCTACCCAGTACCGTGCTGCCTAATTGCAAACTGGCGGCAATCGTGGCGTTCATCGACATATCGAGGATGACTCCGGCGAGCATCGGATCCTTGTCCTTGAGATTCAGCAGGCTGGTTGCACCGAGCAGATCCGCACCGTTTTCCCGTTGAGCCATGAAGCGCGCAGTGGCTGAAGTCGCGCCACCTTCAGACAAGCAATACACAGACGCCCCCGAAGCCGTGAGGCGCGGCGCGGCATCCGCGTGCACAGAAATGAACATGTCGGCCTTGTGCTGGCGGGCAATATCAACCCGCTTGCGCAGCGGCACGAAGAAATCGTCATTGCGCACAAGCTTTACATCGAAGCCCTTCTCCCGCTTCAAGCGACGCGCGAGCAGCTGGGAAATCGAAAGCACGACGTCTTTCTCACGCTCGCCTTTTGCACCGACTGCACCGGGATCTTTGCCGCCATGACCAGGGTCGACCACGACAATAATGTCTCGTTTTGGATGATTGGTTTTTCCCGGTGTTTCACGTGGAACGCTCGGGGCTGCGACTTTTGAAGCGCTCAAAAGATCCAGAACCAGGCGATGCCCCTGACCATCCTGAGGCGCCAGCAGGAAGGTATTGAGCTGAACCGGACCACTCAAATCCAGAACGATTCGGGTATCGCCCTTACCAAAATGCCCCGATCGGATGCTGCGAATAACCGTTTCGCTGAGCGCCAATTGACTGAAATCACCACTCAGGCTGGCACCACTCAGATCAATGATCAGGCGATCCGGCGCACTCAGCGTGAACGTTTTGTAGCTGACCGGCCCGCTCAAATCAAAGACCAGCCGAAGCTTGTCATCCGAACGCCAGAGGCGTGCATTGCGAATTTGTGTGGCGCTGACACTGAATGGAAAAGCCAACGCAGCGCTGGCCAACATCAGGTTAAGCAAATGGCGTCTGTGCATATGAAAGCCCGTTCATGAAAAAGGCATCGTGATTTGAATTGTTATAATGTAACATCAAATTCAATCAACACGATGGTACTGAACATGAATGCGCTGACGCTGCCGGATATCGCCGCGCAAGCCGCCCGACAAGCCTTGCCGCTTGATTGGGTGGGAATGCGTGGCATCGCTCTACCTGTCTTTATCGAAGGCCAACGCCTGGCAGCAAAAGCCGATGCAGGTGTCAGCCTCGATGACGGCGAAGCCCGTGGCATTCACATGTCACGGTTGTATTTGGCGCTGGAAAGGCTGGAACAAAAAAATCTCACCCCCGCACTTCTACACCAGGTTTTGCAGCGTTTTCTCGACAGCCATGAAGGCCTGGCCAACAGCGCCTATTTGGATATCCATACCGATTTGTTGCTCAGAAGGCCCGCATTGGTCAGCCCATTGGCAGGATGGAAAACTTATCCGGTGACTATTGCAGCCACGCTGAAAAACACAGTGTTCCACGTGGAACTGAAAATCGAGGTGGCCTATTCCTCGACATGCCCCTGCTCAGCCGCTCTGGCGAGGCAATTGATCCAGCAGCAATTCGTCGACGATTTCGCCAACAAGCCGTTGCAACATGCCGAAGTCCTGGCCTGGCTGGGCTCGACTCAGGGGATCGTCGCAACCCCACACAGCCAACGCAGCACCGCACAACTGCATCTGCACGTGGATGAATTTGTTGATGGTTTACCACTGACCTCGGCAATCAACGACGCCGAAGCTGCCCTGGGCACCGCGGTGCAAACTGCCGTGAAACGCGCCGACGAACAAGCCTTCGCCCTCGCCAACGGCCAGAACCTGATGTTCTGCGAAGACGCCGCTCGCCGCCTGAATCTGGCGTTGCGTCGTTCACCCGGCATCCGCGAGTTCCACCTGCGCGTGATCCATGCCGAAAGCCTCCACGCCCACGATGCAGTCGCTGAAAGTCACTGGCGACGGGAGACCGCATGATCCGCCTGCAGTCTCTGAGTTGGGGTGCCCCCGGCCAACCGCTCACGCCGCCGCTGAGCCTTCAACTGGAGAGCGGCAGCATGACCGCCATCATCGGCGTCAACGGCAGCGGTAAAAGCAGCCTGCTAAAAGTCATCGCCGGACTCCAAAGGCCTTTGGCCGGCGCCGTCGCATTGGGTGTTCCTCGCCAAAGCGGTTTGTCTTTCCTCCCCCAACAGCAGCACCTGGATCGACAGTTCCCGATCAGCCTTCAGGAACTGGTTGCCGCCGGTTTCTGGGGACGTCGACTGTCAACGCAATTACGAGCGCAACGCCTCACCCAGGCAATTGAAGATTGGCACTTGAGCGGCCTTGAACAGCGCCCGTTGATGGCACTCTCCGGCGGTGAACTGCAACGTGCCCTGCTCGCTCGCTTGAGCCTGACCGACACGCCGGTGCTCCTGCTAGACGAGCCCCATGCTGCACTGGATGAGTTCGGTCAGGCATTGCTCTGGCAACACCTCCACACCTGGCATGCGCAAGGCCGGACGCTGGTCATGGTGGGCCACGACCTCGCTGCTGTCCGCCAACACATTCCACAAACCCTGCTGATCAAAAACAGCGGCTGCGTGTTCGGCCCCAGTGTCGAACTGATTCAGCAAACACCCAACGTGCAGGTCGCCTGATGCTCAGCGCCACTCATTTCTGGCAACCATTTCTCGAGTTCGTGTTCATGCGCCGGGCACTGCTCGGCGGTTTGCTGCTGGCGTGCAGCACCGCTCCATTAGGCGTGTTCCTGATCCTGCGGCGCATGAGCCTGATCGGCGACGCCGTCGCCCACGGCATCCTTCCCGGTGCGGCGCTGGGCTTCTGGTTTGCCGGCCTGAGTCTCCCCGCGCTGACCCTGGGTGGCCTCGGCGCCGGTCTGAGCATGGCCGGACTCGCCGCATGGATCACTCGTCGTACCGGCCTGCGCGAAGACGCCAGCCTCGCGGCGATCTACCCGATCTCTCTGGCCAGCGGCGTGCTGATTCTGGGCATCGCCGGCAAACGGCTCGACCTGCTGCACTTGCTGTTCGGTTCGGCACTGGCGGTCGACGGTCCCACCCTGAACGGAATGTTGGGCGTTTCGCTGCTGAGCCTGATTGCCATGGCGCTGATCTACCGCCCGCTTCTGCTCGACACCCTCGATCCACTGTTTCTGCGCACCGTCAGCCGACTCGGTCCGATCGCCCACGGCGTGTTCCTGACGCTGGTGGTGCTCAACTTGGTCATCGGCTTCCAGGCCATCGGCGCGCTGATGGTGGTCGGACTGATGATGCTGCCCGCCGCCGCTTCACGCTTCTGGAGCCGGCGTCTGCCAATCCTGATCGCCATCGCCGCAGTCATCGGTTGCCTGTCGGTGTGGCTCGGCCTGTTGCTGTCGTTCTACTACTCGCTGCCCAGCGGTCCAGCCATCGTGCTGGTCGCAGGCATCGGTTACCTGTTGTCCGTGGTACTCGGGCCGGTTCACGGCCTGCTGCGCCGCCCGCCCTTGCTCACATCCCAATGAGGTGTTTCCCGATGCGCGCTCTACTTGTGTTGTTCAGCCTGATGCTGTCGATGTCATTGTCGGCGGCGGAAAAACTGCCGGTGGTCACCAGTTTCAGCATCCTTGCCGACATGGTGCATCAGGTCGGCGGCGAGCATATCCAGATCACCAACATGGTCGGGCCAGACGCCGATGCCCACACCTACGAACCGACGCCGGACGATGCCAAGGCACTTCTGAAAGCGAAACTGATCGTCAAGAACGGACTGGGTTTCGAGCCATGGCTGGACCGACTGGTGACTAGCACCGACACCAAAGCCACAGTCATCAGCGCCAGCCATGGAGTGATTCCCCGCTCGCTGGATGAGGACGGCGAAACCGTTCCCGACCCTCACGCCTGGCACAACCTGGCCAACACCGAGTTGTATGTCGCCAACATCACCAAGGCACTGATCGCCGCCGACCCGGCGAACAAGGCCGACTACCAACGCAACAGCAAGGCCTACCTGCAACAGATCCATGCCCTCCTCGCCGAAGCCAAGGCCAAGCTTGGTTCACTGCCGCCGGGCAATCGCAAGATCGTCACCAGCCACGATGCCTTCGGTTATCTGGGGCAAGCCTACGGAATCGACTTCATGGCACCGCAAGGCCTGTCCACCGAGCGTGAACCTTCTGCCGCCGAGGTCGCCGCGCTGATCACCCAGATCCGTCAGGACAAGGTCAAAGCTGTGTTCATGGAAAACATCAAGGACGCACGCCTGCTCAAACAGATTGCCGACGAAAGCGGCGCGCACATCGGTGGCACGCTGTACTCCGACGCCCTCGCCGCTTCGGGTCCGGCCAGCACGTTCACCGGCCTGTTCGAATACAACCTCAACACTCTTTACGACGCCCTGAGCCAACCATGATCCGCAAAAACCCTTCCGGCGATCTGCCGCAAATTGCCGAGTCTGCCTACGTCGATAAAACCGCAATCATCTGCGGCAAAGTGGTGATCGGCGAAAACGTATTCGTCGGCCCCTACGCGGTCATTCGTGCTGATGAAGTGGACGCCTCGGGCGAGATGGAGCCGATCACCATCGGCGCCAACTCGAACATCCAGGATGGTGTGGTGATTCACTCCAAGTCCGGCGCGGCGGTGACCATCGGCGAGTTCAGCTCCATCGCCCACCGCTCGATCGTGCATGGCCCGTGCAAGGTCGGCGACCGAGTGTTCATCGGCTTCAACAGCGTGCTGTTCAATTGTGTGGTGGGCAATGGTTGCGTGGTGCGACACAACTCGGTGGTCGATGGCCGGGATCTGCCGGATGCCTTCTACGTGCCCTCCACCACCCGCATCGGCCCCGGCACCGACCTCTCGCAATTCCCGCCGGTGAGCGTCAGCGCTTCGGAGTTTTCCGAAGACGTGGCACGCACCAACGTCGATCTGGTGCGCGGCTACAAGGCCCTGCAGAACGAGTTCTGAACCATGAACAGTGTGCTGATTCGCAATGCGCGCCTGGTTGATGACGGGCATGAGTTCTACGCCGATCTGCTGGTCAGCCACGGTCGCATCGTCAAGATCGGCCGCAGCATCTTCGGAGAAAACGCCACACTGGAAATCGACGCCAACGGCCAATGGCTGCTGCCTGGAATGATCGACGACCAGGTACATTTCCGTGAGCCGGGCTCGCCAGCAAAAGGCAGCATCTACACCGAATCCCGCGCAGCCGTGGCCGGTGGCATCACCAGTTTCATGGACATGCCCAACACCAACCCGGCCACCCTCACCCTCGAAGCGCTGGCCGACAAAAAACGTCGGGCAGCGATCAACTCGGTGGCCAACTACGGCTTTCACTTCGGCGTCAGTCACGACAACCTGGACACTGTCGCGGCGCTCAATCCAAGTGAAGTGGCCGGGGTCAAAGTGTTCATGGGGGCGTCGACCGGCAACCTGCTGGTTGATGACCCCAAAACACTGGAGCGATTGTTCGCCGAGGTGCCGACGATCCTGCTGGCCCATTGCGAACACACGCCGAGCATCGAGGCCAACACCGCCAGATTGCGCGAGCAGTTCGGTGAACATCTCCCTCCCGACGCCCATGCGCTGATCCGAAATGCCGAGGCTTGCTATCGTTCTTCTTCACTGGCGGTGGAACTCGCCAAACGCCATGGTACTCGCCTGCACGTGCTGCACCTGACCACCGCCCGGGAGCTGGAGCTGTTCGAAAACAAACCTCTGGCACACAAACGCATCACGGCGGAAGTCTGCCTGCATCACCTGCTGTTCGATGACCGCGACTACCCGGACCTCGGCAACCAGATCAAATGCAACCCCGCGATCAAAAGCCAGGCTGATCGCGATGCCCTGCGTCTGGCCTTGTCGAGCAATCGACTGGACGTGATCGGCAGCGATCACGCCCCGCATACCTGGGTGGAGAAACAGCTGTCATATGCCCAGGCACCGTCTGGTCTGCCACTGGTGCAACATGCGTTGCCGGCGTTGTTGGAGCTGGTGGCAGATGGCGTGCTGCCGATCACCACGCTGGTGGCGAAGACCAGTCACCGGGTGGCGGATCTGTTTGCCATTCCGGATCGCGGCTATTTGAGGGAGGGTTATTGGGCGGATCTGGTATTGATTCAGCCGGAGCCCGAGGGTGTCGCGGTATCACGACAACCGATTCTGTCGCAGTGCGGGTGGACGCCATTTGCCCGTCGCAGCTTTCGCCACCGCGTGAGTACGACGCTGGTGTCGGGACAGGTTGCGTGGCACGACAACCGGCTGCATGACGGATGCCAGGGATTACCGCTGCGATTCATGCGCTAAAAAAAAGCCCCCACAATATTGTGGGGGCGGTTCGATGTTCAGGCTCTTGGTTTGACGGTGCCGCAGTCCTGACCCAGCCACACGGCACGGGTTTCCAGACTGCCCTTCTGGTTGATCCCGATGGCATTGAACGTGCCGTTGGCAATGGTGGTGAACTCACGGTCGCTGACGAACGTAGCCACACCGTTGCCAGACGCTCGCGGGCAACTGAAACGGAATTTCCACTGGTTACCGTTGCGCTCGGTGATCTGCTGTTTGCACCCCGACTGCGGGTCAGCCAAGGGAATATCATTGGTCGCCACTTGCTGCGGCGTCAGGCAGGCACGAATACCCTTGCCACCGATGTTGATGCCTTGCTTCTCCAGCTGCGCCCGTTGTTGCGGGGTGATCTGGCCCTGAATCTGGCCGAGGATCGATTGCACGTCCATGGCCTGATCATCGACCTTCACATTGCTCGATGTCATTTCCCACAACCCCGACTGCAGCATTTGCGCCTGAGCCACCAACGGCAAGGCCAACCCCAGACCCAGCGCCAACCCCAGCAGACGAACGTTCATTGCAAAACTCCTGATCAGTAGTGGCCGTTAGACGCCGGCCGCTTGTTTCGGTTCATGGCCTGCTTTCATGGCTAAAAAGAAAATAGCGACAACCGCAAAGGAACATGGTCTGTTAAGCATTGAATCTTCAGGAGCAAGGTTGCCCCATGGATTATTTTGGACCGCATATCTTCGGTTATCTGATCGCGCTGATACATAGCCTGGGCACAATTGCCGCCATCCATGCGGTGCTGACCGTCCGCACGGCGCAAGGCGCGATCGCCTGGGCGCTGTCGCTGATCTTCATTCCCTATCTCACCCTCATCCCCTATCTGGTGTTCGGTCGAAGCACCTTCGACGGTTATATCAAGGCCCGACGTCAGGCCAACGAACAAATGCGCCAGGCCGTTTCCGAACTGAACTGGCGGCCCTGGGTAGAAGAAGCCCTGACCGCTCGCGCCTCCAATGCCTACGACTCATTGCGGGCGATGCCGAAGCTCGGCCGCATGCCGTGTCTGGCCAACAATGAAGTGCAATTGCTGATCAACGGCACCGCCACCTTCGAAGCGATTTTCCACGCAATCAGCCAGGCACGGGAAGCTGTGCTGATTCAGTTTTTCATCATCCACGACGATCGCCTCGGCCAGCGCCTGCACGAACTGCTGCTGAAGAAAGCCGCCGAAGGGGTCGCGATTCATCTGCTGTACGACCGCATTGGCAGCCATGCCCTGCCCCACAGCTACGTGCAGGCACTTCGCGATGGCGGGGTCGAGGTGAAGGCATTCGCCACCCGCAGCGGCTGGCTCAATCGCTTCCAGGTGAATTTTCGCAACCATCGCAAGATTGTCGTGGTCGACGGAATGACCGGCTTCGTTGGCGGGCACAACGTCGGCGACGAATACATGGGCGAAAAACCACCTCTGGCGCCATGGCGCGACACCCACGTTCAGGTGCGCGGGCCGGTGGTCGCCTGCATGCAGGAGTCATTTGCCGAAGACTGGTTCTGGGCTGCCCGTACACTGCCCCCGCTGATCCTGCCGGAGGTTTACCCGGAAGACGGCGTGCTCTGCCAGTTGCTCGCCAGCGGCCCGGCGGATGCCTACGAAACCTGCTCACTGTTTTTCGTCGAAGCCATCCATGCCGCGACTGAACGCGTGTGGATTACCAGCCCTTACTTCATCCCCGACGAAGCCGTTTTCGCTGCACTGCGCCTCGCCGTCCTGCGCGGTGTCGATGTGCGGTTGCTGCTGCCGTCGCGTCCTGATCACCGCATCGTCTACGCCGCATCGAGCCTTTATGCGTTCGAAGCGGTGCGCGCCGGGGTGCGGGTGTTCCGCTACGAACCGGGTTTCCTGCATCAGAAAGTGGTGTTGGTCGACAACGAAATCAGCGCCATCGGCAGCGCCAATCTGGACAACCGTTCTTTCCGGTTGAATTTCGAGGTGATGTTGCTGACGGTCGACAGCGAATTTGCCGGCCACGTGGAACAGATGCTCAACGAAGACTTCGCCCAAGCCTGTGAAATCGCCAAGGAAGAAGGCCGGGAAATCCACCGCCTGCAACAACTCGGCATGCGGATCGCCCGGCTGATTTCACCGATTCTCTAGCTCAAGGGTTGTAGATGTCGTCGCGGGTCCACGGCAGTTCATGGCTGCCATCGGCGTGGGCCTTCACCGCGAGGATCTGGTGCAGATTGATCCAGCCCCGGGCAAACGCGTAGGCGCATCCGGCCAGGTACAGACGCCAGATACGCAAAGCCTGATCTGGTACCAGCTTCGCGGCGGCTTCGAGATTGTCCTCCAGACGTTCGCTCCAGTGGTCCAGGGTGCGCGCGTAATGCAGACGCAGACTCTCGACATCGACGATCTCCAGACCGGCCTCGCTGATCTGGGCCGAGATCATCGCCAGGTGCGGCAGCTCGCCGTTGGGGAACACGTATTTCTCGATGAAGTCCCCGGCACCGCGTCCCACCGGACGGCCATCGGTGTGCTTGGCGGTGATGCCGTGGTTCATCACCAGACCGCCCTCCTTTACCGCGCCGAACAGTGTCTTGCAGTACTCGGCCAGGTTGGCGTGACCCACGTGTTCGAACATGCCGACGCTGACCACTTTGTCGAACCGACCGTCCTGCGGCAGATCGCGGTAATCGAGCAGTTGCAGTTCGATCTGGTCTTCCAGGCCTTCGGCTTTGACGCGCTCCCGAGCAAGGGCCAACTGCTCCTTGCTCAGGGTGATACCAAAAACTTTGGCACCGAACTCACGGGCGGCGTAACGCGCCAGGCCGCCCCAGCCGCAGCCGACATCCAGCAGGTAGTCGCCCGGTTGCAAACGCAGCTTGCGACACAGATGCCGGAATTTGGCCTGCTGGGCCTGTTCGAGGGATTCGCTGCCAGTTTCGAAATAGGCGCAGGAGTACGCCATGTCGCTGTCCAGCCATAGCTGGTAGAACGCGTTAGACAGGTCGTAGTGATAAGAGATGGCCTTGGCGTCGGTTTCCTTGTCGTGGAGCGTGCGCACTGGCTGACTGTCTTCGTCCTCATCAAGCAGCGCGGAGCTCAGCTCATCGCACACCCGGATGACCTCGCTGATCGAGCCCTCGAGTTCGAGTTTGCCCTCAACGAACGCCGCCCCCAGCGCGTCGAGACTTGGATGGGTCAACTGGGACACCATCAACGGGTCCTTGACCACGATGGTGACGCTGGGCATCGGGCCCAGATTGAATTCATGGCCGTCCCAGAGTCGCAGGCGAAGCGGAAGCTGCAGATTCTGTAAGGCCGGTGGAAGTTGCGCGAGCATGGAATATCCCCCTGGTTTCAGACGTCTGATCTGAGGGTAGACCATCCTTGAAAATTAGCAGGCTATCGATTCAATAGTCGCCGCCTATGAGCCGAAATGGCTTTAACGTCACTGATCTCCCTGCTTCAGTGCGCCTTCTCAAATGACTGCAAGAGAGGCGCACAGTTCGAAAAATGATCAGTTCTGTTCGTTGAGTTTCAGCAGCGGCTCCTGAAACCGCAGCAAGCGGCCAGCGTTGCCCAACACCAGCAACGTGCTGAGGTTGTGCAGCAGCGCCGCGATCATCGCCCCGGCAGCGCCCAGCCAGCCGAACGCGGCGAAGACGACGATGGCCAGCGTCCAGCCCAGACCGATGATCACGTTCACTTGAAGCGTGCGCCGGCATTGGCGACTCAGGCGCACACAAGTGCCGAGCCGGCGCAGGTCGCTGCCGATCAGCACGATGTCGGCGGACGCCAGCGCAATGTCCGCACCGCCCGCTCCCATCGCAACACCTACCACCCCGGCCTTGAGTGCCAGCGAATCGTTGATGCCGTCGCCGACCACCATCGGCCGGAAACCGTTGTCGATTTCCTTCAACACTCGATTGAGTTTGTCTTCAGGCAACGCCTGAGCTTCGACTTCATGCAGGCCGACATCACGCGCCAGGGTGTGCGCCACGCTCTGACGGTCGCCGGTCAGCAACAGTTGCCGACCGAGGCCCAGCTCGCGCA
Organism: Pseudomonas sp. HLG18; assembly: GCF_051903985.1. Classification (NCBI taxonomy): domain Bacteria; kingdom Pseudomonadati; phylum Pseudomonadota; class Gammaproteobacteria; order Pseudomonadales; family Pseudomonadaceae; genus Pseudomonas; species Pseudomonas sp. HLG18. Next base: position 5,106,405 of record NZ_CP195831.1, read on the forward strand.
GTTCGCTCAAGGCGAATCGTGCTTCCGGTTTGACGCTGTCAGCCAGCAACAGCCAGGCGAGAAATTCACCATTCAAGGCTAGCCCGGCAATCGGGCCGTCGTGATCGGGAATCGATGTGGTCGGGATGCCCAGTTGCGCAAACAACTCTGGGCGACCGAGGGCCGCTTCACCCTGCTCGGTCTTGGCCACCACACCCAATCCTTGCCGTTCGTGAATGTCGGTCAGCACCAGCACGTTGTCCGCGTGGACCAGACCGGCCAGTGCTCGACTGACCGGGTGACTGCTCGCAGCACCAAGGCTGGCGGCCAGTGCCATCACCGAATCGTGATCCGCCTGCGCGCTGTTGATCGACTGCAAACGCAACGTGCCGTAAGTCAGAGTTCCGGTCTTGTCCACCACCAGCGAAGTAAGGTCGGCCAGTTCTTCGAGAAAAGCCGAACTGCGGATCAGAATCCCGTGACGCGCCGCAACCGCCACACCGGCAATCGCCGTGGCCGGTGCCGACAACACCAGTGCACACGGACAGGCTGCGACCAGCACCGCCAGCATCGCCTGCGCATCGTTGGTAACAAACCAGGTCACCGCCGCCAACAGCAACACCAGCACCATATAGCTGCCGGCATAACGTTCCAGCAGCCGGGTGATCGGTGGTTTGGAACGCTCGGCGTTCTGCATCAGGGCGATGACCTTGCCCAGGGTCGATTCATCGCCGGTGCGGGTCACCTCGATACGCAGCAGCCCATCGAGGTTGATCGCCCCGCCGAAAACCGTCATTCCGACGCCCGCCTCGACCGGCACCGACTCACCGGTGATCGAGGCGGTGTCGAGGCTGGCCTGACCGGACAACACGCGACCGTCCGCCGGGACCCGATCGCCGGCGCGGACTTCAACGGTGTCGCCGGCCTTGAGCGTGCCGTTATCGACTTCGATCACGGTGCCGTCTGCCTGGATTTTCCGTGCATGACTGCGAGTGAGCTGGCCCAGGGCATGAATCGCTTCCTGCGAGCCGATCACACTGCGTTCCTCCAGCACATGGCCGAAGATCATGATGATCGGCAACAGCGCGGCGGTCAGCAGATCACCAGTGGCCCAGGCACCGAGCATCGCCAATGCGATCAACTGGTCGGTGATGCCGTGCAGGCTCGGATAACGCAGGCTGAACCACGCCGAACGCATCACCGGCACCGCCACCAGCAAAGAAGCAAAACCCAACAGCAACTGACTGACCCCGGTTTGTTCCGGCATCAACCAGCGCCAGATCAGGCCAAGCCCGAGCAGGCCAAGGGCGAGCATCGCCAGGGTCAACTGGCGCGCAGCTCGACGTTGCTCGGCCGAGGACAACAGACTCGGTGCGGCGGTAGTGGCGGTCATTTACTGGCTCCCTGAATGATCAGGCGGGAATCGTCTTTCGGATCGACCGTGGTGACCGAACCGGCCTGGCCGAGAATCTTCGGTATCCGTTCGCGGTACAGGCGCAGCAGCATTTGCGGGTCGGTGCTCTGTTGCCGGGCCAGACTCAATACAGTGGCGGTATCGGCGGACGCTTTGGCCAGGCGTTCACCGGCCTGGGCATGGGCGACCTGTAAGGTGCGGTCGGCCTGTTCGTTGGCCGTCTGGGTGATTTTTTCAGCATCGGTGCGGGCATTGGCCACCGCTTTGTCAGCCTGTTGGCTGGCTGTCAGCACGGCATTGAACGCACCGACGGCCGGCTCGGGCAGACTTGATTGCACATCGACCCGCGCTACTTCGATACCGATGCCCTGCCCGCTTGCCTTCAATTCAGCCAAGCGACGATTGATGCCTTGCACCAGATCCCCGCGCAAGCGCTCGCGTCGTTCGGCGGCTTGATTGTCAGCGCCGATCAACTCCGGACGCGCCACCAGAATGGTGTCCAGATCCCGCGCCGCTGTCAGGGCCACCGCGCTGCGAGTCACCAATCGATCCAGCGCCGGCAACACATGGTCGCCTTGCAGCACGAAGTCATAGGGATCGGTGACCTTGTAAAACACCCGCACGTCCAGCTGCACCACACCGGCATCACCGGTGAGCAAATAGCCGGAACCGGCCAATGCATCGCTTATTGGCGTGGCGAATGTAGCGACGCGATCCGCCTGTATTGCAGCTGGACTGCGCAGCAAGTTTTCCACGCGACGTTCGATGACCCGATCTGCCGCCGGCAGCAAAACGACCTGTTCGAACGGCTGCGGCCAGGCCAATAACAACCCGGCATTCTGGATGCGATCCAGCGCACCGAAATGCATGACCACCGCACGATTTTGCGGATCGATCTGCCGCACATTGGAAAACGCCCAGGCCAACGCCGCCAGCACCGTCACTGCGTACAGGGCAAAAAATGCCAGACGTCCCGCCTGAATCCACGGACTGTTCAACGAATTTGTTCCACGTGGAACTTCACTCATGGCTGCGTTCCGGTCTTGCTGTCCAGATTCGGTGGGCCGTCCACCAGCACGCGGAATGGCGCGGCATCAGTGCGCAGGATCAACTTCGTATCTGGCGTGACGATAGTGCCGAGGGTGTCCAGTGAGCGCAGCAAGTTGTACAGCTGCGGCGATCCGGCATAAGCACGACCATAAATCTGTGCGGCTTCGACCCGCGATTGCGCCTCGATTTCCGCCGCTTTCACGGTCGCGTCAGCCTGCACAATTCGGGCATCACGCTCGGCGCCGGAGCGAATCTGCGCAGCTTCACGCTTGCCAATTGCAGTGCGTTCAGTGGCGATGGTTTCACGCTCGGCGCGCATCCGGTCAACCGTCGCGGTGAGAGTCACTGATGGCAAGGTCAACCGCTCGATGCCCACTTGCACCACGCGTACGCCGTAAGTGGCGAGCAATTGCTGATCAATCTGCTGACGCAACTGCGCTTCGAAGTCGGCGATGTGCACCTGATTGGCATCGGTGTTGACCAGATTAGCCAGGTCGAAACTGCTGGCGGTGGTCTCCAGCGCCGAGCCGACAAAGGTGCGAATCTGCCGCGCCGCTTCGTCCGGCTGATTCTGTACTGCGCGCATGAACCGTTGGACGTTGTCCGCATCGCCCTGCACCTGCCACGCGACATACGCCTGCACGATGATGCGCAAACCGTCACGGGTGCCGACGTCCTGCAAGCCACTCGATGTCGTACGCAAACGCAGGTCCACCGGGATTGCCGCTTCGAACGGCGCCGGCCAGCGCCAACTCAGACCGGGCTCCAGCAAAACCCGGGACGGGTTGCCGAAGCGGGTGATGACGGTGGCTTCACCGGAGCGCACCTGCACCAGGCTTGCCGCTGCGATGGCGAACGCCACGAGCAGCACCGCCCAGCCCATGCGTCGCCACGGGAAAGGCCCCGCCTCTTCCGGCGCCCCATGATGATGGTGATGATGCCCGTGATGGTGGTGGCCGCCATGAGCATGGTCGTGACCGCTGTGGTCATGGTGATCGTGAGTATGCGACTGGCTCAATGGGTGGCTCCTGGTTGAGCGGTGGTGCGCGCCGGCGTCGGGTCAGCCGGCAGCGTGAACGTACGCAGGTCGATGGTCGGCGCGTTGTTGCTGCCGCCCAGACGATGGTCGAGCACCAACAATTTGGCTTTGCCCAGCCCCTGACTGAGCTGGCTGAGGTATTGCTCCAGCACGAAGGCCTGGCCGGCGCTGGCGTAGGCCTTTTGCTCGGCGCTGAATTTCAGATCCGCCGCGCGGGCGGTCGAGCCGGTTTCGTGGGCATTGGCAGTGGCTTGGTCGCGAGCGAGGCTGGCCTGCAATTGCGCCTGATTGCTCGCTTCGGCCGCCGCCCCACGCTCGCGAGAGATCAACGCCTGGGCACCAATCTGCGCCGCCTGAACGCTGTGATAAGCATTGGCGGCACCCGCCGGCGGGTGAATCGCCTCGACCACAGTGGCAAGAATTTCCACACCACTGTCGAGTTTCTGCAGATCGCTTTGCACCGCGCGGCCGATCTCGTCAGCCAGTCCAACCCTGTCCTGCCCCAGCAAACCGTCAAGGGTGCGCGATGCGAAATCGTGGACCAGAATCCGGCTCGCGGTGCTGCGAATCAGCGTCGGTACATCCGCGCTGTTATACGTCGCGGCCAACGCCGCCTGATCGCTGAGGCCGATGCGGTAGACGAAACGCACGTCCATATTGACGATCTGGAAGCTCTGTTGCTCGCCACGGCTGCTGGCGATGACCTGGGATTTATCGTTGACGTGGCTGGCATCCCACAAGCGGTTGGCGGTGATCGGGGCCGGACCTTCCGCCGGATCCGGCAGCACGGGTACCGGATTTTCGCCGACGCTGGTCGCCAGTTCGTGCACCACGCCGTTCTCCACGCTCAACAACCGGCCCAACGGCCAGGGCAGGCCGGCATGCAAACCGGGGCCGAACACCTGCACCGGTTTGCCGAAGCGCTCATAGATCCCACGGCTTTGCAGCGGGACTTCATGAATGCCGGTGAGCAACCAGCCCACCGTCGCCACCAGCACCAATACCGGCAAGAATGCGCGGCGCATGTAACTGAAGGCCCAGATCTGCCGCAGATCGATACCGAAGCGGTTGTGCAATTCGTGCTGCAAGACGAGCAGCGGTTGCGGTGGCCAGCGCAGCAGATCGGCGACGAAACTGCGGGCCAGCGGCACCGGTTCAAGTTGTTCGCGGCGCGGACTGAACAACGACAACACGGCACGCAGCAGCAACTCCGCCGCGACCAGCCCCGGCAGGATGCCGATCAGCACCGCCAGCCGCACGGGCCACACCGAATTCTCGCTGGCAAACAGCAAGCACAACGCGCCCAGCACCAGGCTGATGATGGTCACGCGCGTTAGTTGCGCCAGCGCGCCGGCCTCGGGCCATTGCGCCGGGTTTTCCTGAGCCAGTTGCCGCTCCAGCACCAGCAGACCGAACGCCAGCAGCAGCGCAATCGCCGCGCTGACGGAAGCGGACAAGCCCACGGCAGTCGGTTGCAGCGTGAGATTCCACACCTGCTCGATGCCAAGCAACGCCAGCAGCGCCAGAGCGCCCAGCCACAATGTCGCTGCACCGATCTGCCCCAGTACATGCAGGCTGCGGCGGCTCAGCCGATCCAGCAGTCGCTCGTACCAGCCATCCGGCCCGGGCGTTTCTTCCTCGACGGTAACCGGCACCACCGGGTTGATCACCCGCGCCCGCCAATCGGCCACCCACCACGCCGATTGCAGCCCGGCGACCAGCACCAGCAACGCCGCGCTCTGATTGACCAACAGCGCCGGCCACAACGATTGCGAGGCGAACAGGCCAACAAAAAACGCCAGCACCACTTCGGCCACGGCCAACCCGCCAAGTCCAATGGCCAACCGGCGCAATCGGCGACTCTGGGCCGCCGCCTGCTGAAAGCGCGGCAAACCGGTCACTTGCGTGCCATCAACGTCCAGATCGACTTGCATATCCCCCCAAAACCCTTGGCTCACTGCACAACTCGTTACGATATAACGAAATCCGTGAAATATTTGTACTCAATTTCACATTCAAAGATGCCCAACCTGTCGCGTTCCTGAAGCCTTGACCGAAATGTCCGGAAACGCACATATTACGTACGTAATTTTTAGCGATCCGCATTCTTCAGCCAGGAGTAAGCGCATGAGCAACTATGACGTAGTGATTCTGGGCGGTGGGCCCGGCGGTTATAACGCAGCGATCCGCGCCGGCCAGTTGGGCCTGAAGGCCGCGTGTGTGGAAGGCCGTGCCACGCTGGGCGGCACCTGCCTCAACGTCGGTTGCATGCCGTCCAAGGCGTTGTTGCACGCGTCCGAACTGTACGACGCGGCGATGGGGACGGAGTTCGCCAACCTCGGCATCGAGGTCAAACCGACGCTCAACCTCGCGCAAATGATGAAACAGAAGGACGACAGCGTCACCGGCCTGACCAAAGGCATCGAATTCCTGTTCCGCAAGAACAAGGTCGACTGGATCAAGGGCTGGGGCCACATCGACGGTCCCGGCAAAGTCAGCGTGACCGGCGATCAGGGCAGCCGGATCGAACTGACCGCTACCGACATCGTCATCGCCACGGGTTCCGAGCCCACTCCCCTGCCCGGCGTGGCGATCGACAACCAGCGCATTCTTGACTCCACCGGCGCGTTGTCCTTGAGCGAAGTGCCCAAACATCTGGTGGTGATCGGTGCCGGCGTCATCGGCCTGGAACTGGGATCGGTCTGGCGGCGGCTCGGCGCGCAGGTGACGGTGGTGGAATACCTCGACCGCATCTGCCCCGGCGTGGACGGCGAAGCCGGCAAGACTTTGCAACGTTCACTGAGCAAACAGGGCATCACCTTCAAACTGAGTTCAAAAGTCACCAGCGCCACGTCCTCGGCCAGCGGCGTACAACTGACCATCGAACCGGCAGCCGGCGGCGCCGCCGAACGGCTGGAAGCCGATTACGTGCTGGTCGCCATCGGCCGTCGCCCTTACACCCAGGGTCTGGGGCTGGAGAACGTCGGCCTGAGCACCGACAAACGCGGCATGCTCACCAACAAACACCATCGCACCGAGGCTCCTGGCGTCTGGGTGATCGGCGATGTCACGTCAGGGCCGATGCTGGCGCACAAGGCTGAAGACGAAGCCATGGCCTGCATCGAGCAGATCGTCGGCAAGGCGGGCGAGGTCAACTACGACCTGATCCCCAACGTGATCTACACCCGACCGGAACTGGCCAGCGTCGGCAAGACCGAGGAGCAGCTCAAGGCCGAAGGCCGGGCCTACAAGGTCGGCAAATTCCCGTTCACTGCCAACAGCCGGGCGAAGATCAATCACGAAACCGAAGGCTTTGCCAAAGTCCTCGCCGACGCGCACACCGACGAAGTCCTCGGCGTGCATCTGGTCGGCCCGAGCGTCAGTGAGATGATCGGTGAGTATTGCGTGGCCATGGAGTTCAGCGCATCGGCCGAGGATATTGCCCTGACCTGCCACCCCCACCCGACCCGTTCCGAGGCGCTGCGTCAGGCGGCCATGAATGTCGAAGGCATGGCGACGCAGATGTAAGCACTTCGCGCAGACTTCCCGCGCAATGCGGGAAGTATCAGGACGGCAAATGCCCCAGCGGCAACGCGCCTGGGGTCTTCACCGTGTGAATCGCAAAATTGCTGCGGATGTCGCTTACCCCCGGTAACTTCAGCAGGCAACCGGTGAGGAAACGGTCATAGGCACGCAAGTCCGGTACCACCACTTGCAGCAGAAAATCCGATTCCCCGGAGACCAGAAACGCCGAAATCACCTCTGGCAATGCTGTCACTGCGCGATGAAACGCCTCGGCCTGTTCATCGTTGTGGCGCTCGACCTTGACCCCGACGAACACCGTCAGCCCCAGCCCAACCTCGTCACGGTCCAGGTTCGCCTGATAACCGCGAATCACCCCGGCCTCTTCCAGCATGCGCACCCGGCGCAGGCACGGCGAGGCGGACAACCCGATCTCGTCCGCCAGTTGCACATTGCTCAGGCGCCCGTCTCGTTGCAGCGCGGCGAGAATCTTGCGATCGAAGGCGTCGAGTTTCATGGTTGGCAGATCCTGATGGTGTAACGGCAAAAAGAAAGCAGGTTATGCCAATCCACGTGGTTATTGAAGCGAACTACGCAAGCACCTGCCCTGCCCCTCAGTCATAGACTGATTGCACCGAATCGACAACGAAAGGGGTGCGACATGGCGAGTCTCTGGCTGTTTTTCCTGGCTTTGGCGGTGGTTTATCTGCTGCCCGGCCCGGACATGATCCTGCTGTTGCAGACCGGTGCCCGCCAGGGTCGCGGCGCAGCACTTGCCACGGTGGTGGGTCTGGCCGTCGCCCGAGCCTGTCATGTAGCGCTCGCGGCGCTGGGGCTGGCGGCGCTGTTCAAGGCGGCGCCGTGGACGTTCGATGCCGTGCGAATGGCCGGGGCGGCGTACCTGCTGTGGATCGGCATCCAGTGCCTGCGCACCACGCTGCTGCCGGATCTGAACGCCGGCACCGCAACGGAAAGCCAGGGTCAGTGGCGCGCAGCGATCCGTCGTGGCCTGCTGACCAACCTGCTCAACCCGAAAGCCTTGTTGTTCTGCTCGGTACTGCTGCCACAGTTCATCGTGGCGAATGGCGCGCCGGTGCTGACGCAGTTTGCGGTGCTCGGCGCGATGCTGGTGGCCGCAGGATTGCTGTTCGACAGCGCCTATGCCCTGCTCGGCACGGTATTGGGCCGCTGGCTGAAACACAGCCCGACGGCCCAACGGGTGCAGCAGTGGTTGTTCGGCAGCCTGTTGATCGGCTTTGCCGTGCGCCTGACGTTCGTCCAGCAGGCTTAGGTTTTGCGAGCCTTGCGCTGGCGGCGGGTAATCATCAACACGGCCACGGCGGTGAACACGACAATCGCACCGATCTGCACCGGCCACTTGTACGGCCGCAGTGTCGAACGCACCGAGTCGGTCACCTGAGTGACATAGCGCTTGTCGGCGTTTTCAAAATCCGGGTACGGGCACTGATGGCCAAAATCCACGGCCCACGGGACGTAAGGCCCTTCATCGACATAGCGCTTGTACAACGCGCTCTGCTCTTCCAGGCTGCTGTTCCAACCGGCGGCCGAGCACAGCACGGCAGCGAACGCCTGACTGGTGTGCGGAAGATTGTCCGCCGCGCGACTGGCCAACGCCGTGGCAACGAAACGGTAGTGATAACGTTCATCCGGCTGCGCTTCACTGGCCTTCTGGCGTTGCACCTCGGCTTCGCTCACCAGCGGCCCGACTTTCAGTTCGGTGGTTTCCAGGCTGTAGTTGCCGCCGAAGGTCGCGTAATCCGGGGCCATTTCGTAGCCCAGGATGTCCATGCCCCACTCGCGGGCCGTCCACGCGGCATTGAACAGCGCACTGGCACGCTTGGTCGGCCACCATGCCGAATCGGCCTTCAGGCGTTGTTCGCCGTAGAGCCGGGCCTTGTTCTGCAGATCGGCATTGTCGAAATAACCGACCGCTTCTTCGTAGTGCCCTTCACGCAACAAACGCCGACCCAGCAGATTGCGCAGGCTTGCGGCGACCGGCAGCGGCACGTAATTGTCGCGATCCTGCTGACTCAGCGCAGGTGGCGCCGGCACATTGGTATCGACATAGTTTTTCAGTTCCTCGACCGTCAGCACTCGCTCCGCCACGGTCGCAGCGTCAAACCAATAAATAGCCTTGCTGCGATATAACTGGTCGAAAGCCTGCAGATACTCACCCCGTTGCAACGCAAGAATCGCGCTTTCACCCTCGACCCGGCACTTGGGCTGCAGGGTTTCAAGATTCCAGTCGGCCGTACGCCGTTCGCCCCAGGATTCGTCCTGCGGAAACGCCTGCGCGGCTTTGGCATAAGCCGCTGCAGCGGCGTTTTTATCGCCGTCACGCACCGCCAGTTTCGCCCGCAGCCACCACGCCAGACCGCCGTCGCCTGCATGTTCGAGGAACGCCTTGGCGCTGGCGTAATCGCCCTGTTGATAATTCATGGCCGCCAGGCGATCGGCGTTGTCGAGGCTGCCGCGAGTACTTTCCTGCAATGCCTTGATCAGCTTTTTCTGATTCGGCGGCTCATCGCCGAACGACCAGCCGATCCGACTGATCAGCGAGGCCGTCACCAGTTGCTGCACCGCTTTGCCGCGCAGCAACTTTTCAAGTCTGTCTTCGGGCTCTTCGGCCAGGTCGTTCATCAACAGCTTCAACGAGGTGTAGCCGACGTTCGAGCCATGCAGGTTTTGCGTGGCATAGAGCTCGATGGCCTTGTCCCAACTGCCCGCCGTGCGCAGCGCTCGTGCTTCTTCGCCGAGGCTGGCCACGCCAAGCTCCAGTGGATCGCTGAAACCGTCGATGCTCAGTTGCCGCGTCTGGCGGAAGGCCTCGATGGCGTTTTCCAACGCCTGGAGTGCATCACCCGCCTCGCTGCTCATGGCAAAGAAAGCCCGGCCCAGCGAATACGCGGCCCAGGTGCTGCGCAACGCCCGCTGATCGGCCGGCAACGCCAGCAACTGACGGAAATACTCGACAGCCAATTGATGGTCGCCGGCGCCGAACGCCACGGCGCCCGCCACATACAAACGCAGTTCCGCCGGCAGGCTCGCGCCCTGCACCTCGACCTGACGGGCATCGGTCAGGCTGCGCAGTTGTTTGACCAGCGCTTGCTGGTCAGGCGTCAGGCCGATCTGCTCGGCCTTGTCGCGCACCTCGGCGGGCTCTGGCGCCTCGGCGTAGATGTCATCCGGATTGTGGGTGGCGGCGGTGACGTTCTTGAGCCCCGCAATGGTTTTGCCGAGGCGACTGATCTCGAACTTGAAGTTGCCCTCCGGCAGTTCCGCCAGCGATTGCCCGCGATCGTCGAGCAGACGCATCGGGAAATCAGGGCCGCAGGCCAGTGCCGATCCCAGCGGCAGGCTGAGGCTCAGGCAAAGCAGGTGGCGGGGCCAGTTACGGGTCAACATGCGAGCCTCCTTGATCAATATTTGCGCAACGTGCCCAACCGATCGCACGTTGCCCGCCCGCCGGCAATCGGCCGTCGCGCAAGCGGGTGAAGGTAAGCAGATCCGCGGTCTGTTGCAATGCATAACCGGCGAGCGCGTCGGCGCCTTCGCAACCCCGGGCTTTGACGGTGATGCGAGTGGGCCAGGCGCTGTCGAGGTTACCGACGTTACGCAGGGCGATGTCTTGCAGGCCGTTCTGTTCGGTGAACGTCAGGCCGAGCTGACTGCTCAACGCATCGCCTCGGGCGACCGCCTGCAGCGTGCTCAGACTCCAGGCCCTGCGGTCGCTGGCCAGCGGCAGGCGAAACCAGATCAGACCGGCCAGATGTGCCGGGCGATCCTCGCGAAGTTCAATGGCCAGCCGGCTCAGTTGCTGCGGGTCGGCGAGTAACTCGCGTCGCTCGCCGCTGCGTTCCAGTGTGACTTCACTCTCCACCACCGGAGCGCCACCGGCGTCCGGCAACAGCGCCACACCGTAGGTGGGCAACGCCAGGTAGAACGGTTGTTCGGTCACCCGCCCCCAGGCCCTGGCCCAGCGTTGTGCCTGCTCGGCGTCGAACAGACCGCGACGCGGATCGCTGACGGCATGCACCTGCAACACACTGCTGTCGACAGCCGCCAACAGCGCCGGCAATTGCGGGCTGTCGAGCCAGGCGGGTAACGCGGTGATGCTCAAGGGCAGGTTGGCCGGCAATGCGGCGCGCAAATGAATGAGGAAATCGGTGTAGGCCGGCAATCGGGCATTGCCGGCGTCATGGTCGATCTCGACGCCGCTCGGGGTCAGTCCCTGCCCTTGCCAGTCGGCGAGCACCTGAATGATCTGCGCCGTGACGGCTTGCTGGTCGAGCGCCTTGAGCTGACCGTCGAGACGAATCACCGCAATCAGCGGCCGGGCATCCTGCTTGAGCAGTGCGTAATCGACTCGCGCCCGATTCCACCCGGCATTCGGGAAGGCTTGCAGCGCCAGCACCCGAAGCGTCGAGAAGTCGCCATGACTGTCCTTCAGGGCGATTTCATGGGCCGGCGTCCATTGCCGTTGCCAGACGTAGAGTTGCTGATCGAGCGGCACGGCGTCCTGGCGTTCACAACCATAGAGCAGCAACACCGCCACCATGGCTAACCACCCGATAAAAAAGCGCATACCTTGCAGATCCCTGAGACATCAGGCTGCAAGGTTACACAAAAGCGCTCAGGGCTTGCGGGCAATGATCACCTGACTTTTCGCCACCACCGCATCCAGCGCCTGCTTGATCTGCGCGCCGCGCGGCGAATCGAGCACCGCTTGCCAGGTATCGGCCCAATGGTTGAGCAGCGGATGGTCCGGGTTGCTGAATTCGACCTTGGCTTCCCAGAACAGCATCATCCACATCGACCAGTAAAAACCGTACTGGCTATGGCTGATGATCTCCAGCCCTGCCTCGCTGACCATCGCCTTGAACTGCTCTTCACTGATGATGCGAATGTGGTTGGGCTTCTGGAAATACTCCGGTGCCGCGATGTCTTTCTGCAAATCTTCGGAACTGGGGTGCGGCACGCTCAGCAGGTACAGCGCGCCCGACTGGCCGACACGCACCAGTTCGGCGAGAAACTGTGCCGGGTCGTCGACGTGCTCGATGACTTCAGTGGACACCACGCGCGTGGCGGTGCCATCGGCAATCGGCAGCGGGTTGCAGTCGGTGACGTGGCACTCGACGCCGCGGGCCGGCGTGTCGCTCAAGCGCTGGCGGGTCGCTTCGACCTTGGCACCGTCGATGTCGGCGATGATGATCTTCGCCCCGCGCATGCCGCAGAAATGTACGTTGCCACCGTCGCCACAACCGACATCGAGCAACGTGTCATCGGCGGTCACCGGGAAGCCTTTGAACAGCTCGCCGGTCTCCTGGTTGAACCAGCCACTGAGCATTGCATCGTGCAGGCCGAGCATGTACGGATCGACCTTGTCGGCAGCAGGCTGCGCGGCTGCCGGGACAGGCGTCGGTGCTGTGAGTTTCTTCAAAAGGCTCAGCATGAGGTGGCTCCAGAGGATGGGACGGCGTTGCGCGATATACCGAGACCCCGCACCAGGGCGGCGCCGCGATTGCGCATCGGCATTTCGATGAAACGATAATTCAGCTCGCTGAGCAGCACGATCAGGCCACCGGCAATCAGCAGCGTCACGACCGGATGCCCCGCCGGGCTCGGCAGACCGGCACTCTGCAAACGGAAGATCAGTTCCCGCACCAGTTGATAGGCCGGGATGTGGATCAGATAGATGCCGTAGGAGCGGCTGCCGATCCATGCCATCAGCCGCTGCACTCTGCCGGCCGGCAACAGGTAATCGCGGTTGTACGATGCGATCCACACCAGCAGCGCGCCGAGCACGGCAATCGAGCCGATCCGGTAAGAGGCGAAGGTGAAACGGTCGGTGGCCATGTAGCTCAACAGCAGCGCCAGCACGATCAGCGCAGTCACACCGGCCAACGGATGACGCAGGAAGGTCGGCTCCCATCGCCGCCAGGACGGCTGCACGCTCCACATCGCCAGCAACACGCCGAGGGCCAGCGCATCGGTACGGATCACCATCAGCAGCGGCGTGCGCAAGGTGAACAATTGCACCGCGACCAGCGCCAGCAACGCCCAGACCAGATGCTTGCGGCACACCAGAATCAGCAGCGGGAACAGCAGATAGAACTGCTCTTCCAGCGACAGGCTCCAGTACACGAAGCTGCTGCCGTACTCGTAATGAAAAAAGCTGTCGGCAAAACGGAAATTGGCGTACTGCAATACGCCGGCCAGCGTCGCTTGCAGGTTGGCGTGCAGCGTACCGAAAGCCCCGGAGCGATTGAGAAACACACATGCGAGCAGCATCAGCGCCAGCCATAACCAGGCCGACGGCAACAGACGGAAGGCCCGGCGCAACCAGAAGTTACGCGTCTGTTCCCAGTATTGCTGGCGAGTCGAACAGCCTCGCAGCGCCGGGATCAGGCTACGGGCGATGACAAATCCGGAAATGGCAAAAAACAGGTCAACGCCCCACCACGGCTGTGCCCAGGCATGAACCCTTTCAAGCAGCGGCACCGGATCGGTGAACAGGCTTCCCTGCAGGTGATGAAACAGCACGCCGAGCACGGCGACCGCGCGCAGGACTTCGATGTCCATGATGCGCTTGCCGCTCATGACACACGCCCTGCATCGAGCGGTTTACGGGCAATGATCACCTGACTCTTGGGCATGAACCGGTCCAGCATCTGCTTGATCGCCAATCCGTCGGGCTGTGCGAGCAAGTCCTGCCAGGTTCTGGCCCAGCCTTCCATCAGGGGTGGATACGGCGCCTGGATCCGGTCGCGCACGGCACCGCCGAGATCACGTCCGGCAGCACGTTCGCTGGCCCAGAAAAAGATCATGCCCATGACCCAGAAAAATCCCGTGGCCTGGCGATGCTCGATCACCAGACCGGCGTCCTCCACCAGTGCCGCGAAACGTTCCGGGGTAAAAATCTGCACGTGGTTGGGTGACTGGTAATAACTGGCCGGGGCGATTCCCTGCTGCAAATGCTCACCCACCGGTGCCGGCACACTGAGCAGGTACAACGCTCCGGGACGCCCCATGCGCACCAGTTCGGCCATGAACGGTTCGGGCTGGTCGATGTGCTCCAGTACTTCCATGCACACCACCTTGCTTGCACAACCATCGCTCAGCGGCAGCGGCAGGCTGTTGCTGACCAGACCGAGACTGGGTTTACGGCTCTGCGCTTCGACTTGCCGGGCGAGGTCACGCACCTTGTCGTGTTCGCTGTCGGTGAAGATCACCGAGGCGCCCTGGCGCACGGCGAACAATGTCGCCACGCCCTCACCGCAACCCACGTCGAGCAGGGTGTCGTCCGCACCGATGGCAAAGCCCTTGAGCAACTCGCCACTGTCGCCGTGAAACCAGCCGTCGAGCATCGCATCGTGCAGCCCGACGTCCCGCGGCGACACACTGACAGCCTTCGGTTCAGGCGCAGAGACCGGCACCGATCGCATGACCGGACGCAAGCGCCTCAGTAATGCGCGGATCATGTGCCTGTGGCTTCCGTTGCAGCGACAGCGCGGAGCTCATGCACTTGAGCGAGAAAATCGCGCAAACGCTGCTCGGCCAACGCCTGACTGCAGAACGCCTGGAGACTGGCAACGGCTTGCGCCGACATTTGCGCATAACGCCCGGGATCGTTCTTCGCCACCTCATAGCTGTCACGATAGGCCACACAGACCGACGCCCAATTGGTCATGTAGCGCAACGTGCGGAACGCCTTGCGCGGATCGTGGGGCCAGGCGGTCAGCTCATCGGTGGACTCAACCAGGAACGCGTTGTCGGTGCTCAGGTAATCGATCATCGCCGTGGTACGCGGTGCTACGGCCGGCTTGCCGCAGGACATGAATTCCATCAGGGGCAGGCACTGGCCTTCACCGTAGGAAGTGTTCACCACGTACCGGGTGGCCTGCACCAGACGTTCGTAGTCCGCGTCCGCGAGGTAGCCATAAATCAGCACGATGCGGCAGCGGTAGGACTGGTTTTTGTACAGGTGATGAAGAATGTCGCTGAGGGCTTCTTCTGCATCGTGGTGGGTGAGCTTGAGGACCAGCGTCGCGTCTTCGATGTCGCGGAACGTCACGCAGAATGCGCTGAGCATGTCTTCCCAGTTCTTGCGTCCGTCGCCGGGATTGAACACCGACGTGTAGACGACACCGTCCAGCAACAACGCCTGCTCGCACACCGGCGCCTGGAAATCGATGCCCTGGCCACGACGCAGATGCTTAGGGCCGAAGGCGTCGAGATCGAGCTTGCGACTGTCGGCCACCAGCCCCTTGATGGTCAGGCGCACCGGCCCCGTCGAATGCTGCCCCTGAAGCTGCGCGCCCCGGGCCGCGAAGCGATCCCACACCGGCGCCGGGACAGCAACAATCGGGTAATCGGCGCCCATGGCCTCGCGCACGGCGTTGACCGTGTAACTGGAATGGGTGATCGCCGCGCCGCAGGCCCGGAGCACCGTGCGCCAGTCATTGCGCGGCTCGTTGTCGAAGGGCTCGTTGGGGATGGTGCTGAATTCCCAGGCGAACACCGGCAGCGTCGGGCACGCCAGATGGATCGGCGTGCGGTGCGGCGGCGAGAACGACAGAAACACGCACGGTTCGCCATGGGCCAGGCATTCCAGATACAGCGCATCGACTTCCCGGGCCGGGTCCACTACTTCCACCACGCGCCCGAGACGTTCGAGCACCGGGCGGTATTCCTTGAGCACGAAGTAATAGCTGTACTCCGAACGGCCCAGGTTTTGCGCGATGGTGTGCTGGTTGGTTTCCGAATGAATGATGATCAGCATGAGGCGTTGTCCGTCACGGGCGCAGATTCGGCGGCCCCTGGCTCGAGGCCGAAAAAGTCCGCCATGCGCTGCTGCACCGGGGCAAACGCGCAGTAGTCGTGCATGCGTTCGACAGCGGCGGCAGACATCCGCGCGTAATCCTGCGGCTGCGCCGTGGCCATCCGGTAGCTGTTTTCGTAAGCGCTTTTGAGCGAAGCCCAGTCCGGTCGATAGCGCAGGGTGCGGTAGATGATGCGGGTGTCCTGGGGCCAGATCGTCAGCTCTTCGCTGGACTGGACGACGAAGGCTACGGTGTCATCGATGTAGTCTTCCATCGCCGTGTGATCCGGCGCGATCACCGGTTTGCCGCTGGACATGAACTCCATCAGCGGCAGGCAAAGGCCTTCGCAGCGTGAAGCGTTGACGTAGAAACTGGCGGCCCGGTAGAGCCGCGCGTATTGCGCATCGTCCAGATAACCGTGCATCACCAGCACCCGGCAGGCGAACGGCGTCAGTTGCGCAAGCAAGGTCATCAGTTCGCTGTAGTAGGACGCCAGATCGTTCTGGGTGATCTTCAGCACCAGCGTCGCATCAGGTGTTTGGCGAAAGGCCCAGCAGAACGCGGTGATCAGATGGTGCCAGTTCTTGCGACCGTCCCTGGGGTTGAATACGGTGACGTAAATCACCCCATCGACCGTGGCTTCGGCCACCCCCGAGGTATCCGGCAGGTCCGGTGGCGGCGGCTCGACCACGGGCACGGCATGAGGGCCGGCAATGTTCGGCAGGCGTCGCTCGAGCCAGGCATGGACTTTGTCCGGCATCAGGTCGCGCAATCCTTCCCAGTACCCGTGATGCAAATATTTCACCCGGGCCATGGGCTCAGGTTGATCGCTCGGGTTCAGCACCCACAGGCGCAGGTAATGGCGGGCAATCACCAGGCGCCTTTTGAACGTCAGCGGTGGCGGGCGCAGCGCCTCGATCTCGGCCAGCTGCTCGGCAGTCAGCGGCTTGGGCAACAAATCATCGGCGCAAAGGCCCAGCGTCCTGCTGTCGAAAATGCAGCCCTTGATCGCCAGCGTCGTACCGGAATTGATCGGCGCACTGACATGCCCTTCACGAATAGCGGCAAAGCTTTCCCACAGCGGGGTTGGCAGCACCAGCACCGGAAACGCTTCACCCATGGCGCGGCGGATTGCCCGGGCAGTATGGCTCGACAGCGTGATGACCCGTCCATGTCGGGCAAGCATCTGCGTCCAGTCATGGCGCGAATCACCGTCCCACGACTCGTCGGGAATCGTATCGAACTCCCATGCGATGACGCAGATCGTCGGACACTCGATATCGGTCGGGGTATTTTGCGGCGGCGTGAACGACAGGAACACGCTGCGCTCTCCGGCAGCGAGCAACTGCCGATAGAGCGGATCGATCTCGGCGGTGGTGGACACCACATGCACCCGCCCCAGGCTTTCAAGCACCGGGCGATAGGCCTTGAGCACGAAGTAATAGCTGTATTCGGGACGCCCGAGACTCTGGCTGATGGAGCGATCGTTGACGTCCGAGTAGAGAATGAAATTCATGGCATCCCAAGGTGCGACCGCCATCCCGGCAGCCTCACGCTATAACGGCCAGGCGTTGGATCGAGCCGGTATCACCGGGGTTCGTCCTGCGTCATCGGGCACATTTCTGTTCTTGTTTTAATGGTCGGTTTTACCCTGTCGCACGACCCTCAGGAAAAACTGCCGGGGAACGCGACGAGGGGCATTCTAAACACATCCGTCGCGGATTCGTGAACCGCCCGGCGAGAAAAATCCGGCTACTCTGACGAGAACTGACCGGTCACGATTTGTCCTGTTGAAATTGTCACGCAATTGGCACAGATTGGCAGCCAAACAACTACAACAATGACTTCACCTACAGACCTGCCGAATTGCTCCTACGATTCGACAGCAAATTCCCGACAAGCCTGTGGGAAAGGTGAACGTTAAAGACCAAGGGGCGCTGTTTGAAAAAAAGTCTGTTCATCACGGGCCTCAGTGGGTTCGTGGGACAACACATCCAGTCACGTCTGCAAGGGGAAGACGCGTCGTGGCAGTTGCTGCCTGCCGCCTCACCCTATGACCTGACGAAACCTGAAAGCCTTGTCGATCTGTGGCCGCAACTGCCCGATGCGGTCATTCACCTCGCTGGCCAGACCTTTGTCCCCGAAGCCTTCCGCGATCCGGCACGTACCCTGGACATCAACCTGCTCGGCACCTTGAACCTGTTGCAGGCGCTCAAGGCCCGCGGTTTCAAAGGCACGTTTCTGTATGTCAGCTCAGGTGATGTCTACGGCCAGGTTGAAGAACACGCTCTACCCATTACCGAACAACAACCACCCTGCCCGCGCAATCCCTACGCCGTAAGCAAGCTGTCGGCGGAATTCCTCAGTCTGCAGTGGGGCCTCAGCGAAGGCTGGCCGGTATTGGTGGCGCGCCCGTTCAATCACATCGGCACCGGGCAGAAAGACAGCTTCGTCATCGCCAGCGCCGCACGCCAGATCAGTCGCATCAAACAGGGCCTGCAAGGGCCGCAACTGGAAGTCGGCGACATCGACGTCACCCGGGATTTCCTCGACGTTGACGACGTGGTTTCCGCCTATTTCGCGCTACTGGAAAAGGGCACGCCGGGTCAGGTCTACAACATTTGCTCGGCCCGTGAACAAAGCATCCGCAGTCTCATCGAGCAAATGGCCGATCTGGCCGAAGTCAACCTGCAACTGGTTCAGGATCCCGCACGCATGCGTCGCGCGGATCAGCGTCGCGTCTGCGGCAGCCATCAACGGCTTGCCCGGACCACAGGATGGACGCCGCAAATCACTACACAACAATCCCTGCGGGCGATCCTGTCCGACTGGGAGAAGCGAGTACGACAAGAATGACAAAAAGTGCATTGATCACAGGGATTACCGGCCAGGACGGTGCTTATCTGGCCAGACTGCTGCTCGACAAGGGTTACAAGGTTCACGGGCTGGTGGCGCGGCGCAGCAGCGATTCGCGCTGGCGTCTGCGAGAAATGGGGGTCGAAGCCGACATCGTGTACCTGGATGGCGACATGGCCGATGCCTGCTCGGTGCAGCGGGCGGTCATCAAGTCGGCGCCGGACGAAGTCTATAACCTGGCGGCCCAAAGCTTCGTTGCCGCCTCCTGGGATCAACCGGTGACCACCGGCATCGTCGATGGCCTGGGCGTGACTCACTTGCTCGAAGCGATCCGCCAGTTCAGCCCGCACACGCGTTTCTATCAGGCATCGACCAGCGAGATGTTCGGTCTGATCCAGGCCGAGCAACAGGACGAGAACACCCCGTTCTACCCGCGCAGCCCTTACGGCGTGGCCAAACTCTACGGCCACTGGATCACCGTCAACTACCGTGAAAGTTTCAACCTGCACGCCAGCAGCGGCATCCTGTTCAACCATGAATCGCCACTGCGCGGCATCGAGTTCGTGACCCGCAAGGTCACCGACGCGGCCGCCCGGATCAAGCAGGGCAAACAGCAGGAGCTGGCCCTGGGCAACATCGACGCCAAGCGCGACTGGGGCTTTGCCGGCGACTACGTCGAAGCCATGTGGCTGATGCTGCAACAGGACAAGCCCGACGATTTCGTGGTCGCTACCGGCGTCACCACCACTGTGCGCGAAATGTGCCGCATCGCCTTCGATCACGTCGGTCTGAATTACCGCGATTACGTGAAAATCGACCCGGCCTTCTTCCGTCCGGCCGAAGTCGAAGTGCTGCTGGGCAACCCGGCCAAGGCCCAGCGTGTGCTGGGCTGGAAACCGAAGACCGACCTCGACACCCTGATCCGCATGATGATGGATGCGGACATGAAACGCGTCGCCAAGGAGTAGGCCATGCTGATCCCCGTGATTCTGTCCGGCGGTGCCGGCACCCGTTTGTGGCCGGTGTCCCGAGAGGGCCATCCCAAGCCGTTCATGACCCTGCCCGACGGCCAGTCGCTGCTGGGCAAGACCTACCGGCGCGCTGCCGGTCTGCTGGACGGCTGGGGAGACATTGTCACGGTGACCAACCGCGAGTACTACTTCCAAAGCAAGGATCACTATCAGGCCGCGCGCCTGTCACGGCACCGCGGACACTTCCTGCTCGAGCCCACCGGCCGCAACACGGCCCCGGCCATCGCTGCGGCAGCACTGTCACTGCAAGCCCTGCACGGCGACGAAGCGATCATGGTGGTGATGCCCGCCGACCACCTGATCGTCGACGAAGTGGCGCTCAAGAGTGCGGTCGAACACGCGGTCAATCTGGCGAAGGACGGTTACCTGGTGACCTTCGGCGTAGTGCCGACCGCTCCGGAAACCGGCTTCGGCTACATCGAGACCGGCGCGCCACTGGATGCCAGAGGCGCGGCCAAAGTGCAGCGTTTCGTGGAAAAACCCGACCTGCAGACCGCCACCCATTATCTGGAGAGCGGTAACTTCCTGTGGAACTCGGGAATGTTCTGCTTCACCACCGCGACCCTGATCGCCGAGCTGGCGCTGCACGCCCCCGAGCTGCTGGAACAGACCCGCGCCTGCATGGCCGCCAGCGAACCGGTGGAAACCGTCGGCTGCCTGCAACAGGAATTGTCGGCGGCGCTGTTCGCCGAGATAACCGATATTTCCATCGACTACGCGCTGATGGAGCGCTCGGAAAAAGTGGTTGTGGTTCCCGCCAGTTTCGACTGGAGCGACATCGGTTCATGGGGCGCGGTCGCGGCGCTGGTGCCCGCGGATGCTGACAATAACCGCGCCAGCGGCGAAGCGATCTTCATCGACAGCCGCAACAACTTCGTCCAGAGCGAAGGCCGGCTGGTGGCTGCGGTGGGTGTGGAAGACCTGATTGTGATCGACACCGCCGACGCCGTGCTCGTCGCCCACGCCGACCGTGCTCAGGATGTACGCCGGGTCGCCAAGCAGCTCAAGGACAAGTCCCACGAAGCCTATCGCCTGCACCGCACGGTCAGCCGTCCATGGGGCACCTACACCGTGCTCGAGGAAGGCCCGCGCTTCAAGATCAAGCGCATCGTGGTCAAACCCGGCGGCAAGCTGTCGTTGCAGATGCACCATCACCGCAATGAACACTGGGTGGTGGTCGAAGGCATGGCCAAGGTCACCAACAACGGTACCGGTACCACGCTGGTGGCCAAGAACGAGTCGACGTTCATCGCTGCCGGTCACAAGCACCGTCTGGAGAACCCCGGCGTGATCGACCTGGTGATCATCGAAGTGCAAAGTGGCGAATACCTGGGAGAGGACGACATCGTCCGCTTCGAAGACCAATACGGCAGGACGGTGTGAATGCTGCTTTCCCTGTACCGCTCGCTGCACGACTACCGGGGTTTCATCCTCGGTAGCGTCAAGCGGGAGTTTCAAGCGCGGTACCGCAATTCGCTGTTCGGCGCGCTGTGGACGGTACTCAACCCGCTGTCGATGATCATCGTCTACACCGTGATCTTTTCCCACATCATGCGCGCCCGTCTGCCCGGCGTGGACGACGGCATGGCCTACAGCATCTACCTGTGCGCCGGGCTGCTGACCTGGGGCCTGTTCTCGGAAATCACCCTGCGCAGCCAGAACATGTTTCTGGAGAATGCCAATCTGCTGAAGAAAATCAGCTTCCCGCGCCTCTGCCTGCCGGTGATCGTACTGCTCAATGCCGGTATCAACTTCGCGATCATCATCGGCCTGTTCCTCGGTTTTCTGTTGATCACCGGACGCTGGCCGGGGATGGCCCTGTTGGCACTGGCGCCGTTGCTGGCGCTGCAAGTGCTGTTCTGCGCCGGGCTGGGCATGATCCTCGGCGTGCTCAACGTGTTCTTTCGCGATGTCGGGCAATTGTTCGCCATCTGTCTGCAATTCTGGTTCTGGCTGACGCCGATCGTGTACCCGCTGAGCATCCTGCCCGAGTGGGTGCAGCGCCTGCTGCAACTCAACCCGCTGACCAATCTGATCGGCAGTTACCAGAATCTGTTTCTCTACGGTCAATGGCCGGTGTGGAGCTCGCTGCTGCCGATCTTCGTGATCGGCCTGCTGCTGTGCCTGATCGGGCTGCGCCTGTTCCGCCGGCGGGTCGGCGAAATGGTGGATGAACTCTGATGGGGCACATACGCGTCACCGGCCTGGGCAAGGCCTACAAGCAGTACCCCACCCGCTGGAGTCGCCTGGCCGAATGGCTGATTCCGTTTTCGCCGATGCGCCATCGCCAGCACTGGGTGCTGCAGGATGTGAATTTCGAAATCGCCCCCGGTGAAGCGGTGGGCATCGTCGGGGTCAACGGCGCCGGCAAAAGTACCCTGCTCAAGATGATCACCGGCACCACCCAGCCCACCTGCGGCCAGATCCAGCTCGAGGGCCGGGTCGCGGCGCTGCTGGAACTGGGCATGGGTTTTCACCCGGACTTCACCGGGCGGCAGAATGCGGTGATGGCCGGGCAACTGCTGGGCATGCACGTCGAAGAAATTGAAGCGCTGATGCCGGACATCGAACGCTTCGCGGAAATCGGCGAGGCCATCGATCACCCGGTGCGCACCTACTCCAGCGGCATGCAGATGCGCCTTGCCTTCAGCGTCGCCACCGCGCGTCGCCCGGACATACTGATCGTCGACGAAGCGCTGTCGGTGGGCGACGCCTACTTTCAACACAAGAGCTTCGACCGTATCCGCAGCTTCCGCAAAGCCGGCACCACGCTGCTGATCGTGTCCCACGACCGCTCGGCGATCCAGTCGATCTGCGACTCGGCGATCCTGCTTGAGGCCGGCCACATGGCCATGCACGACAAACCCGAAGCGGTCATGGATTACTACAACGCCCTGCTCGCCGAACGCGAGGGCCAGACCGTGCGCCAGGAACTGCTCGACGGCGGCCAGGTGCGCACCGTGTCCGGCACCGGCGAGGCCGGGATCCTCAGCGTGCGACTGCTCGATGAGCACGAGCGCTCCATCGACGCCGCCGAAGTCGGTCAGCCGGTAACACTGGAAGTCGACGTCGAGATTCGTCAGGACATCGAACGGTTGGTGCTGGGGTTCATGATCAAGGATCGTCTGGGCCAGGCCATGTACGGCATCAACACCCACCGACAGAACAAGGCGCTGGAAGATCTGCATGCCGGTGAGCGCATCACCTATCGCTTCGCCTTCGTCATGGGCCTGGGCAAGGGCAATTACTCCGTGGCCCTGAGCCTTTCGCGGCTGGATTCGCACCTGGACCGCAACTTCGAATGGCGTGATTACGGCCTGGTGTTCCACGTGATCAACAACCGCCAGGAAGATTTCGTCGGCTGTTCCTGGCTGGGCGCCAGAACCTCGATCACCCGCCATGCGGACAGCCTCGCGGAGCGTGCGCCATGAAACGCCTGCTGGTCGAATGCACCCACGTGTTCAAACACCCGAAAGTCAATTCCGGGATTCAGCGCGTGGTGCGCAATGTCATCAAGCAACTGCCGCCGAGCGCTGAAGGTGTCGAGTGCGTGCCGGTGGTCTTGCTCAAGGGCGAGCTGTACCGCGTGAAGCGCCTGGCGCCACTGAACGCTCCCCTGTTCAATGCCATCGTCACGTTTGGCGAGCGCCTGGAACGGCTGGCCCATCGCTTCTGGCAACTGCATCAGCGCCTCGACAGCCGTTGCCGGAGCAAAACGACACGACGGGCCCTGTACGTCGGCTATCGGCTGGGCTCGTTCGGCCTGTTCGGTATCCCGTTGCGGCTGATCGAACGCGTCAACCGCTATCAGTTGCCCCAACGCTGCGAGCCACTGGAACACCAGCCCGGCGACCAGCTGGTGTTGCTGGATTCGTCCTGGCACTCGGACTTCTTTCTGCATGCCGAACGCCTGAAACACCAAGGCGTGGGCATCGTAGCGGTGATCTACGACCTGATTCCCCTGACCCACCCGCAGTTTTACGACACGCGGCTGGTGCAGGTTTTCAGCGAGTGGTTCGACTGGATCACCCGTACCGCCGACGGTTATCTGGCGATTTCCGCCACCGTGCGCGATCAGGTGCGTGAGGAAGTGCAGCGCCGTCTCGGTCCGGCAGACGTCGAAAAGCGCTGGTTCGACTATTTCCACCTCGGCTCCGAGCTGGATCTGCAAAGCGTCGATGCAGCCGTCGAACCGCAGCTGGAGCGTGTGTTCACAACGCCAGAGCCGGTGTTCCTGATGGTCAGCACCATCGAACCACGCAAGAACCACGACTATCTTCTGGATGCCTTCGAACGCGCCTGGGCAGCCGGTTCAAATGCGCGCCTGTGCATCGCCGGACGCATCGGCTGGAAGTGCGATGCCCTGCTCGCCCGGGTACGCAATCACGCCGAACTGAACCGGCGTCTGTTCATGTTCAACGACTTGAGCGACACCAGCCTGGAATACGCGTATGCCCACTCCAGCGCATTGGTGTTCCCGTCGTTCGTCGAGGGCTTCGGCCTGCCGCTGGTGGAAGCCATGCAGCGCGGATTGCCGGCGATGGGCAGCGACATCGCGGTGTTCCGCGAGATCGGCGGCGAATTCATGGCCTACTTCGATTTGCACGATCCGCAACGCCTTGCCGATCTGGTGACGACCTTCGAGCGCAGCGGCCAGTTTCCCGCCGCCCGTAACGTGGCCGAGTGGCATTGGATCGGCTGGCGCGAAGCCAGTCAGCAACTGGCCGAACGCACCGCACGCCATGTGCTGCAAGCGCCCGCGGCGCAAGCGAGGTCCCATGCGCATAGCCCTTAACGCGCGGATTCTCCAGGCACCACGCACCGGGATCGGCCATTACGTTGCTGAACTGGTCAACGCCTTGCACACCGATACCGATATCGACGTGGCACTGTTTCACGGCTGGGGCTGGAGTGCGCAGTTGCCGGAAGCGGCGATGCCCGGCTACTCGCGCCTGAGCCCAATGCTGCGCAAGATCCCCGGCGCCTATCAGGTACGCCGCTGGCTGGAACAGAAACGCTTCGATCAGGGCCGCACACCCGACATCGACCTGTATCACGAACCGAGCCTGTGGCCGCTGGCCTTCGACGGCCCGACCGTGATCACCCTGCACGATCTGACGCACCTGCATTTCCCGGACACGCAGCCGCAGGCACGGCTCAGGGAAATCGAGCGGCGACTGGCCGACGGCATCCAACAGGCACAGGTGATTCTGACCGACTCGCAAGCCATCGCCGACGAAGCACAACGCTATTTCGGGCTGCCGGCCGAGCGCTTCGTGGTGGCGCCCCTGGGTGTCGCCGAGCGCTTTCATCCGCGCGAGCCGCAAGCCATCGACGCCGTGCTCAAGGCGCATGCCGTGGAGGCGGGGGAGTATTTCCTGTGCGTCGGCACGCTGGAGCCGCGCAAGAACCTGAGCCTGGCCCTGCGCGCCCACGCGCTATTGCCCGAAGCCGTGCGCCAGCGCTTCCCGCTGTTGATCGTCGGTATGGCCGGCTGGCAGCGCGAACAATTCAGTGAGCAATTGCGTGAAGCCCTGGCCAGCGGTCATGTCTGCCTGCTCGGCTACTTGCCGGATGAACAGGTTGCGCAATTGCTGGCCGGCGCCCGGGCGCTGGTTTTTCCCTCGTTGTATGAAGGTTTTGGCCTGCCGGTACTGGAAGCGATGGCCAGTGGCACGCCAGTGGTGGTCACTCGCTCTTCGGCAATGCCGGAAGTGGCAGGGGCCGCCGGTAACTACATTGAAGCTGACGATGCAGACGGCTTGCGCGATGCGCTGAGCCGCCTGATCGACGATCAAGCGCATTGGCAGGCATGCCGAGAAGCCGGATTGCAGCAGGCACGGCTGTTTTCCTGGAAGCGTTGCGCGCAGGCCACGGCCGGCGCCTACCACCAGGCCATGGGAGGTTGAATGCGAGTACTTCATTTTTTCAAGACGTATCTGCCTGACTCGGTCGGCGGCATCGAGCAAGTGATCTTCCAGCTCTGCGAGAGCGGCGCCCAGCACGGTATCGACGGCCAGGTGCTGACCCTCAGCGCCCATCCCGAACCGGCCGTGGTTCAACTGGGCCAACACGAAGTGCATCGGGCCAGACTCGACATCCAGTTCGCTTCCACCGGGTTTTCCTGGAGCGTCTTCAAGCAGTTTCGCGAACTGGCCGCCGAAGCCGACGTGATCAACTATCACTTCCCGTGGCCGTTCATGGATCTGGTGCATTTCGCCAGCGGCATGGACAAACCAAGCGTGGTGACCTACCACTCGGACATCATCCGCCAGAAGAACCTGCTCAAGCTTTATCGCCCGCTGATGAACCGCTTCCTCTCCAGCGCCGACCGGATCGTTGCCGCTTCGCCGAATTACCTGCACACCAGTGATGTATTGCAACAGTTCCAGGACAAGACCCGGGTCATTCCCTATGGCCTGAACAAGGCCGGTTATCCACAGCCTGACGCCGAGCGCATGAACCGCTGGCGCCAGCAGCTTGGGGATAAGTTTTTCCTGTTCGTCGGGGTGATGCGCTACTACAAGGGCCTGCACATCCTGCTCGATGCCTTGAAAGACGTGGACTATCCGGTGGTGATCGTCGGTGCCGGCCCGTTGGAGCAGGCGCTGCACGCTCAGGCAGCAGCGCTGGGTCTGCGCAACATTCACTTCCTCGGACGGGTGAGCGATGACGACAAGGTCGCCCTGCTGCAACTGAGCTACGCCATCGTCTTCCCGTCGCACCTGCGCTCGGAAGCCTTCGGTATTTCGCTGCTCGAAGGCGCTATGTACGGCAAGCCGATGATCTCCAGCGAGATCGGCACCGGCACCAGCTACATCAATATCCACAACGAAACCGGACTGGTGGTGCCGCCGAGTCATCCACAGGCGTTTCGCGAAGCGATGCGCACCCTGTGGGAAAACCCGACCCGCGCCGCCGAAATGGGCGTCAAGGCTGAAGCCCGTTACCGGCAGTTATTCACAGCCGACGAAATGGGCCGCAAGTGGAACGAGCTGTATCAGGAACTGCTGGAGGAAAAGGCGCTGTCCTACGCCTGATCCTTTACAGATCCAGCACCAGCGGCTGGGTACTTTGCGCCGGCACCGCACAGCAGATCAGCACCTGCCCTTCCTCCGGCACGTCGGCCGGGGGCTGTGGATAATTCACTGCGCCGCTGATCAGCCGCGTCTTGCAGGTGCCGCAGGATCCACCGCGGCAACTGAATTCCGGACGCAGTCCACGGCTTTCCGCCAGTTCCAGCAGACTGCCGCCGTCGGGCTGCCAGCGCGCTTCCTTGGCCGAACGCTCGAACACCACCGGCACCGAAGTGGTCGCGGCAGGCAGTTGCTCGATCACGATCGCATCCGGATCGGGTTGGCGCTTGAGGGTCGAGGGGCCGAAGGTTTCGGCGTGGATCTTGTCGTCGCGCACATCCAGTTCACGCAAAGTGTCGTAGATCCCCTGGGTAAAACCGCCGGGGCCACAGAGCACAAAGTCGACCTGATCAAAGTCCTCGTCGGTCAGCAGATTGCGCAATAGATCGCCATCGATACGGCCACGAATATCGAAATCCTCGCCTTGCACCAGATCGTCCTCTGGCTGGCTGAGCACTCGCAACACCTTCACGGCGTCACCGGCGTCCTCCAGCAACCGATCCACCTCTGCGCGAAACGGCTGGTCGGCGAGGCTGCGGGAACTCTGAACAAACAGGGTCGGACGAATCCGCCGGGTACGCAGGCCTTGATAGACCACCTCACGCAGCATCGACAGCAACGGCGTGATGCCGACTCCGGCCGCCAACAACACCAGTGGACGGCGTTCCAGCGCCGCGACCGTGAAATGCCCTTGAGGCAAGCGCGCCTCCAGCACATCGCCTACGCGAATCTGCTCATGCAGGTGCGTCGACACACGTCCTTCGCGTTTGACGCTGATTCGGAAAAAATCGTCCGACGGCGCGCCGGACAGGCTGTAGGTACGGATGTGCATCTCGCCATCGAGGTTGAACCGTAGCGGCAGATGCTGCCCGGCGAGAAACACCGGCAGCCCCGCTCCGTCGTCCGGCTCCAGATAAATCGACCGTATATGACGGCTTTCCATTTCAATCCTGGCCACCCGCAATGGTCGCCAGCTGTCCCCCAATGCCTTGGCCTGCAACCGTGCATCGGCCTGGGCCCAGTTACCGGTCAGCAGGCTGGTGGGTGACATACCGTCGAAGCGCCAGCGAAGAGCCAGCGCTGCCGGACGCCGAACCAGTTTCTCAACTTCGAATGTCCACAACCTTTCGGCGCCTTGGAAAGCCTCGATCTGTGGCCCTTCGAGAATCACCTCGGTGCGGCCGCTGAGCTGCAACACATCGCCTGTGGAAAAGTCGATAAACAGCAACCCGGCCAAGGGATTGAGGAGCAGATTGCCGAGGGTATTGAAGTGCAGATTGCCGGCAAAATCCGGGATCGTCAGTCGATTGCCCTCAACCCGCACAAAACCGGGCTGACCGCCACGGTGGGAAACATCGACTGAACGCTCACCGTCGACATCAACGTAACTGGCGACAAAGAAAGTGTCGGCGCTTTCGATCAACGCAATGGCGGCGTCATCGAGGCTGTCACGATGTTCGGCCTTGCGGGTCTGCGGATCCGTCAGTGGCACCCGCTGAAACTGGCGCAACTGAATGTACTGCGGGCAGTTGCCAAACGACTGATCCACCGTCAGCGTAAAACCGTCCGCCCCGAGGCTGCCGATATGGCCATTGAGCCGATTGCGCCGGCGAGTATGCAGCTCGATGCCAAGCAGGCCGATCGCGGCACCGGCCTGCAACTGCGCCGGATCATCGGCAGCCGGCAGGCTGGCGAACTGCATTTGCGTCGGCTCGGGAGAGTGGGCGAATCCCGGTTCGCCCTCCAGCACACTGGCCCATGGACGCCCCTCGGCATCGACGGCGCCGTACAGCATGAAGGGCAATTGCTGATAGAACTGACGGTGCTGATCCGGCATCCAGGTGCGAATCACCTTACGACCGAACTCCTCCATGCGTTCGGCAACGCCGACATGGGCCTGCAATTGTTGCTCGCCAGCGTGCCACGGTGAACGTTCCATCTCGGACTCTCCCCTGCACCGTCGGCGCAGTGTGGGTGATCAATGTCAGGCAGTGGTTTGCAGGCCGGCGACGGTGCGCGGCATGCCGACAAAACCGGGCAGCGCTTCGATCCGCGCCAGCCAGGCGCGCACATTGGCGTAGTCGTCCAGCGACACATTGCCTTCCGGTGCATGGGCGATGTAGCTGTAGGCCGAGATGTCGGCGATGGTCGGCTCGTTGCCCACCAGGTACGGGGTTTTGCCCAGTTCCACATCCATCACCTTGAGCAAGTTGTGCGCACGGGTGATGACTTCCTCGGCGTTGAACTTCGCCCCGAACACCGTGATAAGCCGCGCCGCAGCCGGGCCAAAGGCAATCGGCCCGGCTGCCGCCGACAGCCAGCGCTGGACACGCGCTGCGCCGACCGGGTCGCTCGGCAGCCAACGACCGTTGCCGTACTTCTGCGCCAGATACACCAGAATCGCATTGGAATCGGCCAGCACCACGCCATTGTCATCAATGGCCGGCACTTGCCCGAAGCTGTTGATCGCCAGGTATTGCGGTTGTTTGTGCTCGCCCTTGGCCAGATCAACGAAGATCAGCTCGGTCGGCAGTTGCAACAGGGACAGCATCAGCTCGACCCGGTGGGCGTGGCCGGAACGCGGGAAGTTGTAGAGTTTGATCGCTTGCATGGTCGACTCCGCTGGACGTTTGCGTCGCCCGAAATGGGCGACAACCGTGGCAGCCATCTTCCACCTATCGCGAAAACAACAGAATAACCAGCAAATGCAATCCATTATTTCTCTGGATGAAATAACGCCGCGTTTTTCAGGGCTGGATGCTCGCGCAAGGCGCTCACGGTGTAATCGACAAAACTGCGCACCCGGGTCGGCGCCTTGCGCCCGCCCTGATACACCACATGGATGGGCAGCGGCGGCAACTCGTACTCGGCGAGGACGATTTCCAGCTCACCCGAGGCGATCTTGCCGGCCACCTGATAAGACAGCACCCGAGTCAACCCAAGCCCCAAACAAGCGGCGGTGATAGCCGCCTGATTGCCGGTGACCACCAGTCGCGGCTCAGGCCTGACGCTCAAGGGTTCACCGCCCTCCAGAAACGGCCAGTTGCGCAGTTGACCGATGGCCGAGGTCGCCACCACTGGCGCACCGGCCAGCGCCTGGGGATGGGTTGGCCGCCCATGCGCGACGAAATAATCCGGCGAACCGCAGATCACTCGACGCACCTCGCCGACCCGGATCGCATGCTGGTTGCTGTCCGGCAAATCACCGATGCGGATCGCCACATCCACGCCTTCCTCGACCATGCTCACCACACGATCCAGCAACAGGGCGTTGATGGAAACGTCCGGGTATTGCGTCAGATAACCCGCCATCACCGGTGTGACAAACAGCTCGCCGAACAACACCGGCGCCGTCACCGTCAATTGCCCACGGGGCTGGGTGTGGCTGCCGGCAGCGGAGTCTTCGGCTTCCTGCACCTCGGCAAGAATCCTCCGACAGTCTTCCAGGTAACGCTGACCCGCCTCACTCAGGTGCACGCTGCGGGTGGTGCGAATCAGCAATTGCGTACCGATCCGCTGCTCCAGCGCCGCCACCGCCCGGGTGACGCTGGCCGCGGAAAGACCCAAGCGCCGCGCGGCAGCGGAAAAGCCCTGTTCCTGAGCAACGGCCGCGAAGACCTGCATTTCCTGGAAGCGATCCATGGTGTCCCCGAAGTGGATGAAAAACCGCCTCGCATTATAGGCAGTACCCGATCCTCAACGGGCATCACCTGCTGGAGCAGCCCAACGTGGCCATGCGATCAGATCAAGGCTGAGAAACCGGCTGATCGCGGGTCACTCGCGCAGCCTGCCCGGCCGCCGGCTTGACCCACGTCAGATACGCCAGCACCAGCAACCCGATCCAGACCACGCCGACAATCAATGCCGCCTGAGTGTCCGGGAAGTAACCCAGCACGCCGAACACGAACAACATGAAGGCAATCGCCGCCATGGGTGCGTACGGCCAGAACGGCACCGGGAATTTCAATTGCGCCACCTGCTCGGCCGTCATGGAACGACGCATGGCCACTTGGGTAAACAGAATCATCAGCCACACCCACACCGTGGCGAAGGTTGCGATGGAAGCGATCAGCAGGAATACGTTTTCCGGGATCAGGTAGTTCAGCAACACGCCCAGCAACAGCGCGCAGCTCATCACAATCACCGTCAGCCACGGCACGCCATTGCGCGATAGCTGAGCAAAACCTTTGGGTGCATGCCCTTGCTGAGCCAGACCGTACATCATGCGGCCCGCACCGAAGATGTCGCTGTTGATGGCCGACACCGCCGCCGAGATCACCACGATGTTCAGAATGGTGGCCGCCGAGCTGATGCCCAGATGGTCGAAAATCTGCACAAACGGGCTGCCCTGGCTGCCAATCTGCTGCCAAGGAAAAATCGACATCAGCACCAGCATTGTCAGCACGTAGAACAGCAGGATGCGCATCGGCACGGCGTTGATCGCCTTGGGCAATACACGGTGCGGATCCTTGGCTTCACCGGCGGTCACGCCGATGATCTCGATGCCGCCGAAGGCAAACATCACCACGGCAAACGAGGCGATCAGGCCGCCCACGCCGTTGGGCATGAAGCCGCCCTGGGTCCACAAGTTGCTGATATCGGTGGCCTGACCGGGGGCGGTGCTGATGCCGAACAGCATGATGCCGAAGCCGCCGAGGATCATCGCAACGATGGCCGCCACCTTGAGCAACGACAGCCAGAACTCCATTTCACCGAAGACTTTGACGTTGCACAGGTTCAGGCCGCCAACGACCGAAACGATGCCCAGCACCCAGATCCAGCGCGAGACTTCCGGAAACCAGAAGCCCATGTAAATGCCGAACGCGGTCACATCGGCCATGCCGACGATGACCATTTCGAACGCGTAGGTCCAACCGAGAATGAAGCCCGCCATGGGGCCGAGGTAGGTGCTCGCGTAATGCCCGAACGAGCCGGCGACCGGGTTGTGCACCGCCATCTCGCCCAGGGCGCGCATGACCATGAACACCGCCGCGCCACCGATCAGGTAAGCGAGCAGAACCGCTGGACCGGCCATCTGGATGGCCGAGGCAGAACCGTAGAACAACCCGGTACCGATCGCCGACCCCAGGGCCATGAAGCGAATGTGTCGGGCCGAGAGCCCGCGTTTCAAACCTTTTGCTGGCTGCTGCATTTTTCGTCCTTATTTATTGTTATTCGACGCAAAAATCGATTCGCGGGCAGGCCCGCTCCCACAGTGGTAGACATTCCAACTGTGGGACCGGGCTTGCCCGCGAAGAGGCCCTTACAGGCTAGGCAAAAGCTTGTCTGGAACCAGTTCGTTCAGACACCGCGAAGCCAGCAGTTCGGTCGCCGCATTGATGTCCGGCGCAAAGAAGCGATCCTTCTCGTAGAACGGCACTTCGCGACGCAGAATCCCACGGGCCTGTTCCAGTTTCGCCGAGGTCTTCAGGCCGTTGCGCAGGTCCAGCCCCTGCACCGCCGCCAGCCATTCCACCGCGAGAATGCCGCGAGTGTTTTCGGCCATTTCCCACAGACGCTTGCCGGCAGCCGGGGCCATCGACACGTGATCTTCCTGGTTGGCGGAGGTCGGCAGGCTGTCCACCGAATGCGGATGGGCCAGTGCCTTGTTCTCGCTGGCCAGCGCCGCAGCGGTCACCTGGGCGATCATGAAACCGGAGTTCACCCCGCCATTGGCCACCAGGAACGGCGGCAGTTGCGACATGTGCTTGTCCATCATCAACGAGATACGGCGCTCGCTGAGGGAGCCGATTTCGGCGATGGCCAGCGCCATGTTGTCAGCGGCCATGGCCACCGGCTCGGCGTGGAAGTTGCCGCCGGAAATCACGTCGCCTTCGGCCGCGAACACCAACGGGTTGTCGGACACGGCGTTGGCCTCGATGACCAGCACCTCGGCGGCCTGACGGAACTGGGTCAGGCACGCGCCCATGACTTGCGGCTGGCAACGCAGCGAGTACGGGTCCTGGACCTTTTCGCAGTTCTGGTGCGAGTCGGAGACTTCGCTGCGCTCGCCCAGCAGATCGCGGTAAGCAGCAGCGGCGTCGATCTGGCCTTTCTGACCACGGGCGGCGTGGATGCGTGCATCGAACGGCGAGCGCGAACCGAGCACCGCTTCCACCGTCAGACCGCCCAGCGCCAGCGCGCCGGCGAACAGGTCTTCACCTTCGAACAGACCGCGCAACGCGAATGCAGTGGAAACCTGCGTACCGTTGAGCAGCGCCAGACCTTCTTTCGCCGCCAGCGTCAGCGGGGCCAGACCGGCGACTTTCAGCGCCTCGGTGGCTTCCATCCACTCGCCCTTGTAGCGCGCCTTGCCCTCACCCAGCAGCACCAGCGACATGTGCGCCAATGGCGCGAGGTCGCCGGACGCACCAACCGACCCCTTCAACGGAATGTGCGGATAGACCTCGGCGTTGATCAGCGCAATCAGCGCGTCGATCACCACACGCCGGATGCCGGAGAAACCACGGCTGAGGCTGTTGACCTTGAGCACCATGATCAGGCGCACCAGCTCATCGCTGATCGGCTGGCCGACGCCGGCGGCATGGGACAACACCAGCGAACGCTGCAGGTTTTCCAGGTCTTCGCTGGCGATGCGGGTCGAGGCCAGCAGGCCGAAACCGGTGTTGATGCCGTAGGCGGTGCGGTTCTCGGCGAGGATCTGCTCGACACAGGCGACGCTGGCTTCGATCTGGGCGCTGGCGCTGTTGTCGAGGGTCAGCTTGACCGGGTGCTGATAGACGTCACGCAGTTGGGACAGGCTCAGTTGGCCGGGGATCAGGTTCAGTGCAGTCATGTTCAGGCTCCTTTAACCGAAGTAATCATCGGCAGGTTCAGCCCCTGCTCCTTGGCGCAGTCGATGGCGATCTGGTAACCGGCGTCAGCGTGACGCATCACACCGGTACCCGGATCGTTGTGCAGCACGCGAGCGATACGCTCGGCCGCTTCATCCGTACCGTCGCAGACGATCACCATGCCCGAGTGTTGCGAGAAGCCCATGCCGACGCCGCCACCGTGGTGCAGCGACACCCAGGTCGCGCCGCTGGCGGTGTTCAACAGAGCATTCAGCAGTGGCCAGTCGGAGACCGCATCCGAGCCGTCCTGCATCGATTCGGTTTCGCGGTTCGGGCTGGACACCGAGCCGGAGTCGAGGTGGTCGCGACCGATCACGATCGGTGCCGACAGCTCGCCGCGACGGACCATTTCGTTGAACGCCAGACCGAGTTTGGCGCGCTGGCCCAGGCCGACCCAGCAGATCCGCGCCGGCAGACCCTGGAAGCTGATGCGCTCGCGGGCCATGTCCAGCCAGTTGTGCAGGTGCGCGTCGTCCGGGATCAGTTCTTTGACTTTGGCGTCGGTCTTGTAGATATCCTGCGGATCACCCGACAGCGCCGCCCAGCGGAACGGGCCGATGCCACGGCAGAACAGCGGACGGATATAAGCCGGCACGAAACCCGGGAAGTCGAAGGCGTTTTCCACGCCCTCTTCCTGAGCCATCTGACGGATGTTGTTGCCGTAGTCGAAGGTCGGAATGCCTTGCTTCTGGAAGTCCAGCATGGCTTTGACGTGCACCGCCATCGACTGCTTGGCAGCCTTGATCACCGCCGCCGGTTCGGTCTTGGCGCGGGCGCGGTATTCGTCCCAGGTCCAGCCGGCCGGCAGGTAGCCATTGAGCGGGTCGTGGGCGCTGGTCTGGTCGGTGACCATGTCCGGGCGCACGCCGCGACGGACCAGCTCCGGAAGGATTTCGGCGGCGTTGCCGAGCAGCGCGATGGAGATCGCCTTGCCTTCTTTTGTGTACTTTTCAATGCGCGCCAGGGCGTCGTCGAGGTCTTTGGCCTGTTCGTCGACGTAACGGCTTTTCAGGCGGAAATCGATGCTCACCTGCTGGCATTCGATGTTCAGCGAGCAGGCACCGGCCAATGTGGCAGCGAGCGGCTGGGCGCCGCCCATGCCGCCGAGGCCCGCGGTCAGGACCCAGCGGCCCTTCAGGTTGGAATCGTAATGTTGGCGACCGGCCTCAACGAAAGTTTCGTAAGTGCCCTGGACGATGCCCTGGCTGCCGATGTAGATCCAGCTGCCGGCGGTCATCTGGCCGTACATCGCCAAACCTTTCGCGTCGAGTTCGTTGAAGTGTTCCCAGGTCGCCCAGTGCGGTACCAGGTTGGAGTTGGCGATCAGCACGCGCGGCGCATTGCTGTGGGTCTTGAACACGCCGACCGGTTTGCCGGACTGCACCAGCAGGGTTTCGTCGTCGTTCAGATTGGTCAGGCTCTCGACGATCTTGTCGTAGCACTCCCAGTTGCGCGCGGCGCGGCCGATGCCACCGTAAACCACCAGCTCTTTCGGGTTCTCGGCCACTTCCGGGTCGAGGTTGTTCATCAGCATGCGCAGCGGCGCTTCGGTCAGCCAGCTCTTGGCGGTCAGCTTATTGCCGCGCGATGCACGGATCTCAACATTGCGGAATTTTGTAGGCTTATTGTCAGTCACGAAAAAGACTCCTCAGCGATCAATTCAAACCAACCCTGGCGATGGGCAAGCGGCTTGTGCGCCCCTTGGCGCGACAAGCGAATCAGTGGACATGATGCGAAGTTTGTTTCAACTCGTATGCATACGTCTTTACTTGTACATACAAGCATATGCAATTGAACGGCCAACTTGTCGAGAAGCCATCCAGCAAAACCTGCGGATACCGCTTGGGGGCCGGATTCACGGGGCGTCGAGTGATTGAATTTTTTTCGAAGGGCGCTTTTTTGAAATCAGAGAGACTGTTTCAGGAGCGTGGCATTGCACCGCGCTGGGGTGTTCGGTAACAAAAGGTGGGAAACATGCCAAAGCCTGGAGACCCCGATGAGTCTCCGGGCTGTGGTCGTCTGGTGCGGCGTGTGGATAACTTATTCCACCGTCACCGACTTCGCCAGGTTACGCGGCTGGTCCACGTCTGTGCCTTTGAGCACCGCGACGTAGTACGACAGCAGTTGCAGCGGGATGGTGTAGAGGATCGGCGACAGAATGTCGTGGATGTGCGGCATCTGCACCACGTGGGTGCCTTCGCCGTTGGTCATCCCCGCCTTCTCGTCAGCGAACACGATCAGTTCGCCGCCACGGGCACGAACTTCCTGCAGGTTGGACTTGAGCTTCTCGAGCAGTTCGTTGTTCGGCGCCACGGTGACCACCGGCATGTCGTTATCCACAAGCGCCAGCGGGCCATGCTTCAGTTCGCCGGCAGGGTAAGCTTCGGCGTGGATATAAGAGATTTCCTTGAGTTTCAAAGCCCCTTCCATCGCGACTGGATACTGCGCACCACGCCCGAGGAACAGGGTGTGGTTTTTGTCGGCGAACAGTTCGGCGATTTTTTCCACCGTGCTGTCCATGGCCAGCGCTTCGCCCAGGCGAGTCGGCAGGCGACGCAGTTCTTCAACCAGTCGGGCTTCAACGCCTTTTTCCAGAGTGCCGCGCACCTGGCCAAGGGACAGGGTCAACAGCAACAGGCCCACCAATTGTGTGGTGAACGCTTTGGTCGAAGCCACGCCGATTTCACGACCGGCCTGGGTCAGCAGGGTCAGGTCGGATTCGCGCACCAGCGAACTGATGCCGACGTTGCAGATCGCCAGGCTGCCCAGGAAACCCAGTTCCTTGGCGTTGCGCAGGGCGGCCAAGGTGTCGGCGGTTTCGCCGGACTGGGAAATGGTGACGAACAGAGTGTCCGGCTGCACCACCACCTTGCGGTAGCGGAACTCACTGGCGACTTCGACCTGGCACGGAATCCCCGCCAGCTCTTCGAGCCAGTAACGGGCAACCATCCCGGCGTGATAGCTGGTGCCGCACGCCACAATTTGCACATTGCGCACTTTGGCGAACAGTTCGGCGGCCTGCGGGCCGAACGCCTGCACCAGCACCTGATCCGAGCTCAATCGACCTTCCAGCGTGCGTTGCACCACGGATGGCTGCTCATGGATTTCCTTGAGCATGTAGTGGCGGAACTCACCTTTGTCGGCGGCTTCGGCACCGTCGGTGTACTGCACGGTCTGGCGCTCGACGGCTTTGCCGGTCACGTCCCAGATCTGCACCTTGTCACGCTGGATTTCGGCGATATCGCCCTCTTCCAGGTACATGAAACGGTCGGTGACCTGACGCAGAGCCAGTTGGTCGGACGCGAGGAAGTTTTCGCCCAGGCCCAGACCGATCACCAGCGGGCTGCCGCTGCGAGCCGCGACCAGACGATCCGGTTGCAGCGCGTGAATGACCGCCAGACCGTAGGCGCCATGCAGTTCCTTGACGGTTGCCTTCAGGGCATCGGTCAGGTCCGGCAGCACCTTGAGCTTTTCGGTCAGCAGGTGGGCGATGACTTCGGTGTCGGTGTCGGAGGAGAACACGTAACCCTGCGCCTTGAGTTGCTCGCGCAGCGCTTCATGGTTTTCGATGATGCCGTTGTGCACCACCGCGACCTTATCCGAGAAATGCGGGTGAGCATTGCGTTCGCTTGGCGCGCCATGAGTAGCCCAGCGGGTGTGGGCGATGCCGAGACGACCCACCAGCGGATGTTCAGCCAGGGCAGCATCCAGTTCGCTGACCTTGCCCACACGACGGGTGCGTTCCAGCATGCCGTCATTGGTGTACACCGCCACACCGGCACTGTCATAACCGCGGTATTCGAGGCGCTTGAGGCCTTCGACCAGGATGGCGGTGATATTACGTTCAGCTACCGCGCCGACAATTCCACA
This sequence comes from Pseudomonas sp. HLG18, assembly GCF_051903985.1. Classification (NCBI taxonomy): domain Bacteria; kingdom Pseudomonadati; phylum Pseudomonadota; class Gammaproteobacteria; order Pseudomonadales; family Pseudomonadaceae; genus Pseudomonas; species Pseudomonas sp. HLG18. Next base: position 5,143,999 of record NZ_CP195831.1, read on the forward strand.
CATGCTTATTTCTCCTGACTGACCGTCGCGCAAATCAAATTGATACCGCGAGCCTGAATCTGATCCCGTGCCTCCGGCGGCAGGCGATCATCGGTGATTAGGGTATGGACACTGCTCCACGGCAGCTCCAGGTTTGGAATCTTGCGGCCGATCTTGTCGGCCTCGACCATCACGACCACTTCCCGCGCCACTTCCGCCATCACCCGGCTCAGGCCGAGCAACTCATTGAAGGTCGTGGTGCCACGCACCAGATCGATGCCGTCGGCACCGATGAACAATTGATCGAAGTCGTAAGAGCGTAGTACCTGCTCGGCGACCTGGCCCTGAAAGGATTCCGAATGGGGATCCCAGGTGCCGCCGGTCATCAGCAGGACCGGTTCATGCTCGAGTTCGCTCAGGGCATTGGCGACATGCAGGGAATTGGTCATCACCACCAGGCCCGGCTGCTGGCCGAGCTCCGGAATCATGGCAGCGGTGGTGCTGCCACTGTCGATGATGATGCGGGCGTGTTCGCGAATGCGTGTGACCGCAGCACGGGCAATCGCCTGCTTGTATTTGGAAACGTTCTGACTGACGTCTGCCACCAGTTCCTGAGGCATGGTGATCGCCCCGCCATACCGACGCAGCAACAGACCGTGGCTTTCCAGTGCGGCCAGATCCTTGCGAATCGTAACCTCCGAGGTTTCGAAACGCTTGGCGAGCTCGTCGACACTGACTTCGCCCTGCTCATTGAGCAAGGCCAGAATATTGTGGCGACGTTGGGGTGTATTGCGTTTCGACATGGCGAGCTAAGTTTCGATTCGAAAGATAATGAAAGCAATCAAAACCTATCGAAGCAGAACCGTCAAGCCGATGACGAAAAAAAATCGCTGCCCGAGGGCAGCGATCCTTTGCCTTGAACCACTGTGGATAACTCAGCTCTTCTTGATCTTCTCCGGCCGCTTCCAGCCATCGATGTTCTTCTGTCTTGCACGAGCGACCGCCAATTGAGCGTTATCCACATTCTGGGTGATGGTCGAACCGGCCGCCGTGGTCGCACCGGCAGAGATATCCACAGGCGCCACCAGCGAATTGTTGGAACCGATGAACACATCTTCGCCCAACACGGTTTTCCACTTGTTGGCGCCATCGTAATTACAGGTGATGGTGCCAGCGCCGATGTTGGTACGGGCACCGATCTCGGCATCGCCCAGATAAGTCAGGTGCCCGGCTTTCGCGCCTTCGCCCATACGGGCGTTTTTCAGCTCGACGAAGTTACCCACATGGGCACGGGCCTCGAGCACAGTGCCCGGACGCAGACGGGCAAACGGGCCGGCGTCGCTGTTTTCACCCAGCACCGCACCTTCGATATGGCTGTTGGCCTTGATGACAACGCCTTTGCGCAAGGTGCTGTCCTTGATCACACAGTTCGGGCCGATCACCACGTCGTCTTCGATGACGACTTTGCCTTCGAGAATGACGTTGATGTCGATCAACACATCGCGACCGACGGTCACTTCACCACGCACATCAAAGCGGGCCGGGTCACGCAGGGTTACCCCCTGAGCCATCAGCCGACGGCCAGCGCGCAACTGATAGTGGCGCTCCAGTTCGGACAGTTGCCTGCGATCATTGGCGCCCTGCACCTCCATCGGATCGTGGGGCTGCTCGGTCGCGACCACCAGGCCGTCGCCCACCGCCATTTCAATCACGTCGGTCAGGTAATACTCGCCCTGGGCGTTGTTGTTCGACAGGCGTCCCATCCAGTCCGCCAGATGGCTGGCAGGTACCGCGAGAATCCCGGTATTGCCTTCTGTGATCGCGCGTTGGGCTTCAGTGGCATCCTTGTGCTCGACGATTGCCGCAACCTTACCGTTCGCATCGCGCACGATGCGGCCGTAACCGGTCGGGTCATCCAGTTCGACGGTCAGCAATCCCATCTGGCCAGGAACGACATGCTCAAGCAGACGCTGCAGGGTTTCGACTTCGATCAGCGGCACGTCACCATAGAGAATCAGAACGGTGTCGGACTTGATGAACGGTACGGCCTGGGCAGTTGCGTGGCCGGTGCCCAATTGCTTGTCCTGCAGCACGAAATTGAGGTCATCGGCAGCCAGACGTTCGCGCACCACATCGGCGCCATGACCGATGACCACGTGAATGCGCTGCGGATCGAGTTGACGGGCGCTGTGGATAACATGGCCGAGCATGGAATCGCCGGCAATCGGGTGCAGCACTTTCGGCAGTGCCGAACGCATGCGGGTGCCTTGACCGGCCGCGAGGATTACGATTTCAAGAGACATGACTGCTACCAATCCTGGGTGGTCAGCAACTGCGACCGGGTTTGTAGAATTCGGAAAAGAAAAAAGGGTAGCCGAGGCTACCCTTTTTTATCAATCGCACAACAAGCGGACTGACGGATCAACCGCCAAACTTCTTGCGGATCTGCTGGACGGTGCGCAGCTGGGCTGCGGCCTCGGCCAGACGTGCGGACGCAGCTCCGTAGTCGAAATCTGCGCTCTTCTCATGCAGAGCGGCCTCGGCAGCCTTGAGAGCTGCTTGAGCCTGAGCTTCATCCAGGTCGGCGGCACGTTGCACAGTGTCGGCAAGAACCTTGACCATGTTCGGCTGAACCTCGAGGAAACCACCGGAGATGTAGAACACCTCGGCTTCCCCGCCTTGCTTGATCAGGCGGATCGGGCCCGGCTTGAGATTCGTGATCAGCGGCGCGTGGCCCAGAGCGATACCAAGATCACCCAGAGCACCGTGCGCAATCACCATCTCGACCAGGCCGGAGAAGATTTCCCCTTCCGCGCTGACGATATCGCAATGGACTGTCATAGCCATCTGATTGCCTCAACCTAAATTAGCGCCCGTTGCCGGGCGCCGGGATTACAGTTTCTTGGCTTTCTCGATCGCTTCTTCGATGCCGCCGACCATGTAGAACGCTTGTTCTGGCAGGTGGTCGTAGTCACCGTTGAGGATGCCTTTGAAGCCAGCAATGGTGTCTTTCAGGGAAACGTATTTACCCGAAGCACCGGTGAAGACTTCAGCCACGAAGAACGGCTGCGACAAGAAGCGCTGGATCTTACGAGCACGGTTTACCAACTGCTTGTCGGCTTCCGACAGCTCGTCCATACCCAGGATCGCGATGATGTCCTTCAGTTCTTTGTAACGCTGCAGCACGTACTGAACGCCACGAGCGGTCTCGTAGTGATCGTTGCCGATCACGTTCGGGTCCAGCTGACGCGAAGTCGAGTCCAGTGGGTCTACCGCCGGGTAGATACCCAGGGAAGCGATGTCACGGGACAGAACGACAGTAGCGTCCAGGTGAGCAAACGTGGTCGCTGGCGACGGGTCAGTCAAGTCGTCCGCTGGTACGTATACGGCCTGGATCGAAGTAATCGAACCTTGCTTGGTCGAAGTGATGCGCTCTTGCAGCACGCCCATCTCTTCAGCCAGAGTCGGCTGGTAACCTACTGCCGAAGGCATACGGCCCAGCAGTGCGGATACTTCGGTACCGGCCAGGGTGTAACGATAGATGTTGTCGACGAACAGCAGAACGTCGTTACCTTCGTCACGGAACTTCTCGGCCATGGTCAGGCCGGTCAGCGCTACGCGCAGACGGTTTCCCGGTGGCTCGTTCATCTGACCGTAGACCAGGGCTACCTTGTCGAGAACGTTGGAGTCCTTCATCTCGTGGTAGAAGTCGTTACCCTCACGAGTACGCTCACCCACACCGGCGAACACGGAATAACCGCTGTGCTCGATGGCGATGTTACGGATCAGTTCCATCATGTTTACGGTCTTGCCTACACCGGCACCACCGAACAGACCGACTTTACCGCCCTTGGCGAACGGGCAAACCAGGTCGATAACCTTGATGCCTGTTTCCAGCAGCTCGTTGCCGCCAGCTTGTTCTGCGAAGGAAGGAGCGGCGCGGTGGATACCCCAGCGCTCTTCTTCGCCGATCGGGCCAGCTTCGTCGATCGGGTTGCCCAGTACGTCCATGATCCGGCCCAGAGTCGCTTTACCGACCGGTACGGAGATGGCTGCGCCAGTGTTGTTGACGTCCAGACCGCGCTTCAAGCCTTCGGTGGAGCCCATCGCAATGGTACGAACCACGCCGTCGCCCAGCTGCTGCTGAACTTCCAGAGTGGTTTCGGCGCCTTGAACCTTCAAGGCGTCGTAGATGCTCGGTACGCTGTCGCGTGGAAATTCCACGTCGATAACGGCGCCGATGATTTGAACGATACGTCCGCTACTCATAGCTGGATCCTCTGAATATTTGAACCGTTAAACCGCGGCAGCGCCGCCGACGATTTCCGAGATCTCTTGGGTGATCGCAGCCTGACGCGCCTTGTTGTAGATCAGCTGCAAATCGCTGATCAAATCACCGGCGTTGTCGGTAGCGTTCTTCATCGCGATCATCCGCGCAGCTTGTTCGGCCGCGTTGTTCTCGACCACCGCCTGGTACACCTGCGACTCCACGTAACGCACCATCAAGCCGTCAAGCAGCTCTTTGGCGTCTGGTTCGTAGAGGTAGTCCCAGTGGTGCTTGAGATCCTGATCCGGGGTCGCTACCAGTGGAATCAACTGCTCCACGGTAGGCTGTTGCGTCATGGTGTTGATGAACTTGTTGGATACCACGGACAGGCGGTCAATACGGCCGTCCAGATAGGCATCCAGCATCACCTTGACGCTGCCGATCAGATCATTAATCGACGGCTCTTCACCCAGGTGGCTGATAGCTGCAACGACGTTACCGCCGAAGTTGCGGAAAAAGGCCGCACCCTTGCTACCAACGACACACAGATCAATCTCGACGCCGTTTTCGCGGTTTACCGCCATGTCCTTGACCAGGGCCTTGAACAGGTTGGTGTTCAAGCCGCCGCACAGACCACGGTCACTGCTCACCACGACATAGCCGACACGCTTGATGGCGCGGTCGATCATGAACGGATGGCGGTATTCCGGGTTGGCGTTGGCCAGATGCCCAATTACCTGGCGGATACGCTCCGCATAAGGACGGCTAGCAGCCATGCGCATTTGTGCCTTGCGCATTTTGCTGACCGCCACTTTTTCCATGGCGCTGGTAATTTTTTGCGTGCTTTTGATGCTCGCAATCTTACTGCGAATCTCTTTTGCGCCTGCCATGTAACACCTATCAGGTTAGCAAGCGGGAGCCTTGCGGCTCCCGCTGCGGCTTACCAGGTTTGGGTGGCCTTGAACTTCTCGATACCAGCCTTCAGGCCAGCGTCGATTTCGTCATTGAAGTCACCTTTAACGTTGATCTTCGCCATCAAATCGGCGTGATCGCGGTTGAAGAAAGCAATCAGCGCTTGTTCGAAGCTGCCGATCTTGGCGATTTCAATGTCAGTCAGGAACCCACGCTCAGCGGCATACAGCGACAGCGCCATGTCAGCGATCGACATTGGTGCGTATTGCTTCTGCTTCATCAGCTCGGTAACGCGCTGACCATGCTCAAGTTGCTTGCGGGTCGCTTCGTCCAGGTCAGAAGCGAACTGGGCGAATGCCGCCAGTTCACGGTACTGAGCCAGAGCGGTACGGATACCACCGGACAGCTTCTTGATGATCTTGGTCTGAGCGGCACCACCCACACGGGATACCGAAACACCGGCGTTCACTGCAGGGCGGATGCCCGAGTTGAACATGGCCGATTCCAGGAAGATCTGACCGTCGGTGATGGAAATCACGTTGGTCGGAACGAACGCGGAAACGTCGCCAGCCTGGGTTTCGATGATCGGCAGTGCGGTCAGGGAACCGGTTTTTCCGGTCACTGCGCCGTTGGTGAACTTCTCAACGTATTCTTCCGAAACGCGGGATGCGCGCTCCAGCAGACGGGAGTGGAGATAGAACACGTCGCCTGGGTAAGCTTCACGGCCTGGTGGACGGCGCAGCAGCAGGGAAATCTGGCGGTAAGCCACTGCTTGCTTGGACAGATCGTCATAAACGATCAGCGCGTCTTCACCGCGGTCGCGGAAGAATTCACCCATGGTGCAACCGGAGTACGGTGCCAGGAATTGCAGTGCTGCAGATTCCGAAGCGCTCGCTGCAACGATGATGGTGTTAGCCAGTGCACCGTTTTCTTCCAGCTTGCGAACCACGTTGGCGATGGTCGATTGTTTCTGACCGATTGCCACGTAGACGCAGAAAATGCCGCTGTCTTTCTGGTTGATGATCGCGTCGATCGCCAGAGCGGTTTTACCGATCTGACGGTCACCGATGATCAGCTCACGCTGGCCACGGCCGACAGGGATCATGGCATCGACAGCCTTGTAGCCAGTCTGTACAGGCTGGTCTACCGACTTACGCCAGATCACGCCCGGAGCAACTTTCTCGACCGCGTCGGTCTCGGTGTTGCCCAGTGGACCTTTGCCGTCAACAGGGTTACCCAGTGCGTCGACAACGCGACCCAGCAGTTCCTTACCAACCGGAACTTCGAGGATGCGGCCAGTGCACTTGGCGCTCATGCCTTCAGCCAGACTGGTGTATGCGCCCAGTACAACGGCACCTACGGAGTCTTGCTCCAGGTTGAGGGCCATACCGTAGACGCCGCCCGGAAACTCGATCATCTCGCCGTACATGACGTCGGCCAGACCGTGAATCCGCACGATACCGTCAGATACGCTGACGACAGTGCCTTCGTTACGGGCTTGGGAGGTCACATCGAGCTTTTCGATGCGGCCCTTGATAATTTCACTTATTTCGGAAGGATTGAGTTGCTGCATTGCTCTGCTGCCCCTTCAAACTCAAGATTTCAATGCTTCGGCAAGTTTCGCGATTTTGCCGCGAATCGAGCCATCGATAACCAGGTCGCCGGCGCGGATAACGACACCACCTATAAGGGCAGCATCCTCCGCAACTTGCAGGCGCACTTCCCGGTTGAGTCGTGCACTGAGAACCTTGGCGAGTTTGTCTTGCTGTTCTTGGTTCAATGCAAAAGCACTGGTCACTTCAACGTCTACCGATTTCTCTTGCTCGGCCTTGTACAGGTCGAACAGAGCGGCGATCTCCGGCAGAAGCGGGAGACGGTCGTTTTCGGCAACGACATTGATGAAGTTCTGTGCCTTGGCATCAAACTTGTCGCCGCACACGTCAATGAACGTGGCGGCCTTTTCTGCGCTCGTCAGTCGCGGGGCCTTGAGCACGCGCTGCATGGTGTCGTCTTGCGACACCGCTGCTGCCAGGCCGAGCATGGCTGACCAATTGGCCAGTTGCTGGTGGGCCTGAGCGTGCTCGAAGGCCGCCTTAGCGTAAGGTCGGGCCAACGTGGTCAGTTCTGCCATGATCGCCCTCGCTTAGATTTCAGCAGCCAGTTGGTTAACCAGCTCTGCGTGCGCGTTTTGATCGATTGTGGCACCCAGGATCTTCTCGGCGCCGCCGACAGCCAGCAAGCCCACTTGGGCGCGCAGCTTGTCTTTGACACTGTTCAGTTCCTGTTCGATCTCGGCTTGAGCCTGAACCTTCACACGGTCAGCGTCGACGCGGGCCTTTTCAACGGCCTCTTCGACAATCTGGTTACCGCGTTTCTTGGCTTGCTCGATGATTTCAGCTGCCTGAGCTTTCGCTTCGCGCAGTTGCTGACCCGCTTTCTCTTGGGCCAACTCCAGGTCGCGAGCTGCACGGCTGGCAGCGTCCAGACCATCAGCGATCTTCTTTTGACGTTCATGCAGAGCTGCGATGACCGGAGGCCATACGAACTTCATGCAGAACAGTACAAAAATCAGGAACGCAACGGACTGGCCAATCAGGGTCGCATTAATGTTCACGCCAACACCTCGCAGTTACGTTGTCCATCACATCAAATTACTCGGAAGAATCCGGGTAATTAGCCAGCGATCTGACCAACGAACGGGTTCGCAAAGGTGAAGAACAGAGCGATACCAACACCGATCATGGTTACGGCGTCGAGCAGACCGGCAACGATGAACATTTTAACTTGCAGCATTGGAACCATTTCTGGCTGACGCGCTGCGCCTTCCAGGAACTTGCCGCCCAGCAGGCCGAAACCAATTGCGGTACCCAGTGCGCCCAGGCCGATCAACAGTGCAACAGCGATAGCGGTTAGACCAACTACAGTTTCCATCTTTCCTCCCGACTTTTACGTCGTATGGTTTAGGTTTTTTAGATTAAAGCGGTAAAACAAATCGTTTCATGGTGCCCCGTGAGGAGCCCCTCCCCGTTTTACCGGGAAGGACATCAGACTAGTCGAGACTGGTCTTAATGGTTTTCTTCGTGCGCCATCGACAGGTAGACGATGGTCAGCATCATGAAGATGAACGCCTGCAGGGTAATGATCAGGATGTGGAACACAGCCCACGCCCACTGCAGAACAACGCCCAGGCCGCTGAGCCAGAGCAGGCCGCTGCCGAACATCACAGCGATCAGGATGAACACCAGTTCGCCGGCATACATGTTGCCGAACAGACGCAGAGCCAGAGAGATCGGTTTGGCGATCAGGGTCACGAATTCCAGCAGGAAGTTCACCGGGATCAGCAGCGCCTGAACGAAGATGTTATTGCTGCCGAACGGGTGCAGGGTCAGCTCGCCGATGAAGCCGCCGAGGCCCTTGACCTTGATGCTATAGAAAATGATCAGTGCGAAAACCGAGAACGCCATGCCCAGAGTCGCGTTCGGGTCGGTGGTCGACACGGCACGGAACGGGATGTGGTGGTCGCCGGAGATCAGGATGGCCAGCTGAGGAATCCAGTCGACCGGTACCAGGTCGACGGCGTTCATCAGGAACACCCAGACGAAGATGGTCAGTGCCAGCGGTGCGATCACCGGGCTACGGCCATGGAAGCTGTCTTTCACGCTGCCATCGACGAATTCGACCAACACTTCAACGAAGTTCTGCAGTGCCCCCGGCTGACCGGAAGTCGCCTTCTTGGCCGCCATGCGGAAAAGAAGGACGAAGATCAGACCCAGCGCGACCGACCAGCCGAGGGTATCGACGTGGAAAGCCCAGAAGCCCATTTCCTTGGCTTCTGCTGCGGTGTGGGCAAAGCCCCAGCCGCCGTTGGGTAGCTGACCGAAGGTCAGGTTCTGCAAGTGGTGCTGGATATAGCCCGAAGCGGTTGTTTCTGCCATGGTTGCCTCAAACGCCCTAAGGTCTCGAAAGTCTTGTTCTCATCAGCAGGGGAGCGAACCAGCTGACCGACTGAGTCAGCACGAAGGCGCCGAATACAGCGATCGGCGCCAGTGGCTTCACACCTGCAAACACCAGTGCAAACAGCACTGCCGTCAAAATCAGTTTGCCTGCCTCGCCGGCATAGAAAGACCGGACGATGGACTGGGCTGCTCGGGCGCCGGAAAACCGAAATGCCTTGTGAGCGAAATAAACATTGGGCAGCAAGGCTATCAGGCCTCCGCAAAGTCCCGAGTATCCGGCAACGACTCCGTGCCATTGCCAGAGCGCCAAAGCGGCAATGAGCAAAATGACAAATTGAGCCATCAACACCGGAAAAACCGCCAGGCGATGGAACGGCAGGCGGTTTGGCTTGCGGGTTTCCATCACTTTTGCTCTCCAATGGTCGGCTGCCGAAATTCAATAACTTGGCATAATTTGTGCCGACAAAATGCGCGCAGAGTATAGGGGCGGTTCTGCCCCTATTCAACTGTCAGGTAGTGATTTCCGACTGCGCGCTACAAGAGGAATTGTTTCAGCGGATGTGTGCAAGCACACCCTGAAGCTCATCGAGGGAGTTGTAACCGATCACCAACTGACCCTTTCCCTTCTTCCCGTGGCGGATCTGCACCGCAGAGCCTAGGCGCTCGGCCAGACGTTGCTCGAGGCGAGCGATATCCGGGTCCGGTTTTGCAGGTTCCACAGGCTCGGGTTTGCCACTCAACCACTGACGAACCAGTGCCTCAGTTTGGCGCACGGTGAGACCGCGTGCGACAACATGTCGCGCCCCTTCCACCTGCTGATTGTCCGGCAGACCGAGCAATGCACGGGCATGACCCATTTCCAGGTCGCCGTGGGACAGCATGGTCTTGATGACTTCCGGCAGCGCAATCAGGCGCAACAGGTTGGCCACGGTGACGCGGGACTTACCCACAGCCTCGGCCACCTGTTGCTGAGTGAGCTGGAATTCCTGCTGCAGGCGCTGCAGGGCCACCGCTTCTTCGATCGGGTTCAGGTCTTCGCGCTGGATGTTCTCGATCAGTGCAATGGCGATCGCGGTTTCATCCGGCACATCACGGACCATGGCCGGGATGGTTTCCTGCCCGGCCTGCTGGCTGGCGCGCCAGCGACGTTCACCGGCAATGATTTCAAATCGGCCACCACCAATCGGGCGAACCACGATCGGCTGCATCACGCCCTGAGCCTTGATCGACTGCGCCAGCTCTTCCAGCGCCTGCGGATCCATGTCCCGGCGTGGCTGATACTTGCCGCGTTGCAGCAGGTCCAGCGGCAGGTGCTGCAACTCACGGCTGTCAGCCTGCGCCGCTTGTTCTTCCAGCGAGCTGACAGTCGGACCGCTCAGCAGTGCATCCAGTCCTCGTCCGAGACCTCGTTTCTTGACGGCCATGGGGATTCCTTAAGTTGGCTGGGCAGCGGCGATGCGTGAATTTTTGCGCTGACGGCGAACCATCTCGCCCGCCAGGGCCAGATAGGCCAGCGCGCCACGCGATTGCTTGTCGTAAGCCAGCGCCGGCATGCCGTAGCTCGGTGCTTCGGCCAGGCGAATGTTGCGCGGGATCACCGTGTCGTACAGCTGATCGCCGAAGTGTTCCTTGAGCTGGGCCGATACATCATTCATCAGGCTCAGGCGTGGGTCGTACATGGTACGCAGCAGACCTTCGACCTTCAGGTTCGGGTTCAGCAGTTCGGCGATGCGCTTGATGTTATCCACAAGGTCGCTCAGACCTTCGAGCGCAAAGTATTCGCACTGCATGGGGATAATCACCCCGTCAGCGGCGACCAGTGCGTTCAGCGTGAGCATCGACAGCGACGGCGGGCAGTCGATCAGAATGTAATCGTAGTTTTCACGGATCGGCGCCAGCGCGCTGCGCAGACGGCTCTCCTTCATCTGCATTTCCAGCAGCACCACTTCGGCGGCCGTCAGGTCGCGGTTGGCGGGCAGCAGTTGATAACCGCCGTGTTCCGAGAAGTGCATGGCCTGCGCCAGATCGCATTCGCCGATCAGCAGGTCGTAGACCGAGTTTTCCAGGCCATGTTTATCCACACCGCTACCCATGGTGGCGTTGCCCTGTGGATCGAGATCGATCAACAGCACCCGGCGCTTGGTCGCGACCAGGGATGCTGCGAGGTTGATGCAGGTGGTGGTCTTGCCCACACCACCCTTCTGGTTCGCTATCGCGAATACCTTAGCCATTCTTGCTTGTGTTCCCAATCATGCCGTGCGGCGCAGTATCAGCAGATGGCGTTGGCCTTGGCAACCGGGTACGGCCAGGGCGTGTTCGCTATCGAGTTTGAAGTCTGCCGGCAATGCTACCAGCTCATCGGCCGGATGGACGCCCTTCATTGCCAGCCAGCGTGTATCGGCATCGCCCAGGTGGCGAGTCCAGTTGGTGAAGTTCTCCATGCTGCTGAACGCCCGGGAGATGATCCCGTTGAATGGCTGGGCAGGCTGGAATGCTTCGACGCGACTGTGGATAACTTGCAGGTTGTCCAGTTTGAGTTCCAGTTTGACCTGGGTCAGGAAGCGGGTTTTCTTGCCGTTGCTGTCCAGGCAGGTCACTTGCGAGTCCGGATACAGGATCGCCAGAGGGATCCCCGGCATGCCACCGCCACTGCCGACGTCCAGCCAGCGGCCGTTTTCGATGAACGACATCACGCTGAGGCTATCAAGCAAGTGCCGGGAAACCATTTCGTCGGGATCGCGAACGGCGGTCAGGTTGTAGGCCTGGTTCCATTTGATCAACAGTGCCAGATAACCCAGCAGCAATGCGTGCTGGGTTTCAGTGAGATTGACACCGAGCTCGCGGGCTCCTGTGGATAACTCTTCGGCGTGTTGCGAAGTGACCTTAGAACTCAAGCGCTTTGCTCCAACTGACGGCCCGCGCCGCGTTTTTTCAAATGAATCATCAACAGCGAAATCGCTGCCGGGGTTACACCCGGGATCCGCGAAGCCTGGCCAAGCGTCTCTGGACGCGTGGCGCCAAGCTTGCTCTGGATCTCCTTGGATAGACCGGAAATGTTGGTGTAATCGATATCCACAGGCAGCTTCGTGTCTTCGCTTGCACGCAGACGGGCGATTTCGTCCTGTTGGCGGTCGATGTAACCGGCGTACTTGGTCTTGATCTCGACCTGTTCGGCAACCTGTGGATCTTCGGCCCCCTGTTCGGTCACTTCGACCAGACCAGCGTAGTCGATTTCCGGACGGCTCAAGAGATTGAGCAAGTTGTATTCGTGAGTCAGCGGTGTACCGAATTTTTCCGCGATCGCATCGCCCTGGGCAGTGCCTGGGCGAACCCAGGTGCTTTTCAGGCGCTGCTCTTCGAGTTCGATACTTTCGCGCTTCTTGCAGAACGCTGCCCAACGCGCGTCATCGACCAGACCCAGTTCGCGACCTTTTTCGGTCAGACGCAGGTCGGCGTTGTCCTCACGCAGGATCAGGCGGTACTCGGCACGGGAAGTGAACATGCGGTACGGCTCTTGGGTACCGAGGGTAATCAGGTCGTCGACCAATACCCCGATGTACGCTTCATCGCGACGCGGGCACCAGGCTTCTTGGCCCTTGGCGCGCAATGCGGCGTTGGCACCGGCGAGCAAACCCTGGGCGCCGGCCTCTTCGTAACCGGTGGTGCCGTTGATCTGGCCAGCGAAGAACAGACCACCAATGACTTTGGTTTCCAGGCTGTACTTCAGGTCGCGCGGATCGAAGTAGTCGTACTCGATCGCATAACCCGGACGCACGATGTGCGCGTTTTCCATGCCGCGGATCGATTGCACGATTTGCAATTGCACGTCGAACGGCAGGCTTGTGGATATCCCGTTCGGATACAGCTCATGGGTGGTCAGGCCTTCCGGCTCGATGAATACCTGATGGCTTTCCTTGTCTGCAAAGCGGTGGATCTTGTCTTCGATCGACGGGCAGTAACGCGGACCGATGCCTTCGATCTCGCCTGCTGCCGAATACATCGGCGAACGATCGAGGTTCGCCGCGATGATTTCGTGGGTGCGGGCGTTGGTGTGGGTAATCCAGCAACTGACTTGCCGCGGATGTTGTTCCTTGTTGCCCATGAACGACATCACCGGGATCGGCGTATCGCCAGGTTGCTCGGTCATCACCGAGAAATCCACAGACTTGCCGTCGATACGAGGTGGCGTACCGGTTTTCAGGCGACCGACGCGCAGCGGCAATTCACGCAGACGATGCGCAAGGGCGATCGACGGCGGATCACCGGCGCGACCGCCGGAAAAATTCTGCAAACCGATGTGGATAAGTCCGCCGAGGAAGGTACCGGTGGTCAACACCACGGAATCGGCAAAGAAACGCAGACCCATTTGCGTGACAACACCGCGTACTTGTTCCTGCTCGACGATCAGGTCGTCGGCGGCCTGCTGAAATATCCACAGGTTCGGCTGGTTTTCCAGAATTTCGCGGACAGCGGCCTTGTAAAGAATCCGGTCGGCCTGTGCACGTGTTGCACGCACGGCCGGGCCTTTGCGGCTGTTCAACACGCGAAACTGGATACCGCCCAGATCGGTGGCCGTGGCCATCGCACCACCGAGGGCATCGATTTCCTTGACCAGATGGCTTTTGCCAATGCCGCCGATGGCCGGGTTGCAACTCATGGCACCGAGGGTTTCCACGTTGTGCGTCAGCAGAAGGGTTTTTGCACCCATGCGTGCTGAGGCCAGTGCTGCCTCGGTACCGGCATGACCGCCGCCGATGACGATCACTTCAAAACGGGAAGGGAAATCCACCACGCACCTCGTGCCTGCTTAAGTAGGTAATTCAGGAATAGTTTGAGATCAGGTTTCTGGACCTGGTCGACAAGTATAGGGACTTCGCCCTTCCTAAAGAACCCTTTGCACAAAATTTAACCAGCTGTGGAGAACTCGCGGTTAAAAGAATAAAAAAGAGAGAAATTTATAAAACCTTTGTTTTAAAGCTTATTCTTACTGCCCATGATTTCTGTGGATAGATCTCTACATGCCTTTATTTTCAATGTGTACAGAGATTCAAAACCCTGTGGCCATGTAGCAATGAGGCCCTTGGATAACCGGTGTAAGCCTGTGGATGAATGGGGTTGTTATCCACAGAGGCAGTTATGTTCAGTTTTCTGGCCCTGTTATCAACTGCCCTCAGCGGCAGTTATTCACAGGGCTTAATCCACAGAAATCGAATGAACGAGCACGTAGCGGACAGGGGAAATCCGCTCAGGGAGAAGGAATCTGCCCGGCACTGGAAGGAAAGGAATGGGAAGAGGAGAACCAGACAGGTCGCCAATGGACCTGTCTGTGGACAACAGAAGGGTTATTTACCGATGCAGAAACTGGAAAAGATCCGCCCGAGCAGATCATCGGAGCTGAACGCTCCGGTAATTTCCCCAAGGGACTGCTGAGCCTGACGCAGATCTTCTGCCAATAGTTCGCCAGCCCCTGCCAGAGTCAGCTGTGCACGACCGTGTTCCAGGGCCGCGCTGGCGTGACGCAATGCTTCCAGGTGGCGACGGCGTGCGCTGAAGCTGCTTTCCGAAGTCTGCTCGTAACCCATGCAGGCCTTCAGGTGATCGCGCAACAGATCAAGACCTTCGCCGGCAGCCTTGGCGCTCAGGCTGATGGTTACGTGGCCATCGTCGCTGACTTCCAGGGCAATCGCTTCACCGGTGAGATCTGCTTTATTGCGAATCAGGGTGACCTTTGCCGGATCTGGCCGGGTTTCAAGGAATTCGGGCCACAATGCGAAAGGATCGGCCGCTTCCGGAGCCGTGGCATCAACCACCAGCAGTACCCGATCGGCTTCGCCAATGGCTTTCAACGCACGTTCTACACCGATTTTTTCCACATGGTCGTCGGTATCGCGCAATCCGGCGGTGTCTACGACATGCAGCGGCATGCCATCGATGTGGATATGTTCGCGCAGGATATCCCGGGTCGTGCCGGCGATTTCCGTCACGATGGCAGCTTCTCGACCGGCCAGTGCATTGAGCAGACTTGATTTGCCGGCATTCGGACGACCGGCGATCACCACTGTCATGCCGTCACGCAGCAATGCACCTTGGCCCGCTTCGCGCAATACGGTGGATAACTCGTCACGGACCTTGTCGAGCATGCTCAACACATGGCCATCGGCGAGGAAGTCGATTTCTTCTTCCGGAAAATCGATGGCTGCTTCGACATAAATCCTCAATCCGATCAGCTGTTCGGTGAGGTTATGCACACGTTGGGAAAATGCACCCTGCAAGGAACGCAAGGCATTACGTGCAGCCTGTGCAGAACTGGCTTCGATCAGGTCGGCGATGGCCTCGGCCTGAGCCAGGTCGAGTTTGTCATTGAGGAAGGCGCGCTCGCTGAATTCACCCGGCCGGGCCAGACGGCAACCCAGTTCCAGGCAACGCTTGAGCAACATGTCCAGGACGATCGGTCCACCGTGACCCTGGAGTTCAAGCACATCTTCGCCGGTGAACGAGTTCGGCCCGGGGAAATACAGTGCCAGACCTTCATCCAGCACCTGTTGATCTTCAGTGAGGAAGGGACCGTAGTGGGCAAACCGGGGTTTCAAATCACGGCCGCTGATGGCTTTGGCCGCGACGCTGGCCAGCGGCCCGGAAATTCGAACGATGCCCACGCCGCCACGGCCCTGAGCTGTGGCAACGGCTGCGATGGTTTCACGAGGTGCGCTCATAAACCGGTATCCAGACAAAAATGGCAGATAGCAAAACGCCCCACTAGGGGGCGTTTTGAGTGGTGTTATCCACAGAGTAAGTTACGCCTCGGCTTTTTTCGTCGCCGCTTCAATCTTACGCGTGATGTACCACTGTTGAGCAATCGACAGGCAGTTGTTCACAACCCAGTACAGCACCAGACCCGCCGGGAACCACAGGAAGAAGAAGGTGAAGATGATTGGCATCATTTTCATCACTTTGGCCTGCATCGGATCCGGAGGAGTCGGGTTCAGACGCTGCTGGATGAACATGGTCGCGCCCATGATGATCGGCAGGATGAAGAACGGATCCTTGATCGACAGGTCGGTAATCCACAGCATGAAAGGCGCCTGGCGCATTTCAACGCTTTCCAGCAGAACCCAGTACAGCGAAAGGAAAACCGGCATCTGCACCAGGATCGGCAAGCAGCCACCCAGCGGATTGATCTTCTCTTTCTTGTACAGCTCCATCATGGCTTGCGACATTTTCTGCCGGTCATCGCCATGTTGCTCTTTCAGTGCAGCCAGTTTCGGTGCTACGGCGCGCATGCGGGCCATCGACTTGTAGCTGGCGGCCGACAGCGGGAAGAAGATCCCTTTGATCAGCATGGTCAGGAAGATGATCGACCAGCCCCAGTTGCCGACGATGGCGTGGATATGTTGCAGCAGCCAGAAGATCGGCTGGGCAATGAACCACAGAATGCCGTAGTCGACGGTCAGTTCCAGACCTGGGGACAACTCTTTCAGAACCGCCTGGCTTTTCGGGCCTGCGTAAAGAATGGCGCTGGTTTCAACTTTTGCACCCGGCGCAGCGGTCAGGGAAGGACCGGTGTAACCGATGATGTAGTTGCCTTTGCTGTCTTTACGGGTCTGGACGATATTGTTTTCGCCCTTCGGAGCAACCCATGCCGTCACAAAGTAGTGTTGCAGCCAGGCTACCCAACCACCGGTAACGGTTTCCTTGAGTTGACCTTTGTCCATGTCCTTCATGGACACTTTCTTGTACGGCTCGGAACTTGTCCACAGGGCGGCGCCCAGGTAAGTCGCGGTACCGGTAGCTGTGGTCGACGAAGGATCGGCACTGTTGTCACGCTTCAACTGCGCAAACATCGAACCGGTCCAGGGTTGAGCACTCTGGTTATCCACAAGGTAGGTCACGGTCACGTCATACAGTCCGCGCTTCAGAGTGAAACGCTTGATGTAGTTGACGCCGTCCTTGCTGAATTTCAGGTCGACGACCAATTGGTCCTGACCGTCAGCCAGTTGATAACTTTTCTTCTCCGACGCGTAAACCGGACGACCGGCCGGGCTGGCGTCCGGACCGTTGGTGCCGATCAGACCGCTTTGAGCCAGATAAGTACGCTCGCCGCCGTTGTCGAACAGCTGGAACGGAACATCCGGACGATCCTGACGACGTGGATACAGTGGCAAGGTCAGTTGCGCAACGTCACCGCCCTGTGGATCGATCGCGAGATCGAGCACATCGGTTTTGACCTGGATCAGATCCTTGCTGGCAGCGACCGGTGCTTCTGCAGGTGCGCTGGTATCGCTTGCGGCATGCGGAATATCGTCACTGGCGGAAGAGTTATTGCCAGGAACGGTGTCCGGCAAACCGGATGCAGTCGTACTGGAAGCAACATTCTGAGTCGGCAGGGCAGCCTGGCCATAATCCTGGTTCCATTTAAGAACCATGACGTAGGACACGATTGCCAGGGCGACGATCAGGATCGTGCGTTTGATATCCATGATTACTCGGCCATCGAAGAAGAACGGGAGGTAGGGATAGGTGGAACCGGGTCATAACCACCGGGATTCCACGGATGACAGCGACCTAAACGACGAAAGGTCAGCCAGCCACCGCGCAGAAGGCCATGATTTTCGATGGCTTCCAACGCGTAGCAGGAACAACTGGGGTAGAAACGACAGTGGTCGGCCATCAGAGGACTAATGGCGTAGCGGTAAAACTGGATCGGAACGAGTGCCAGTTTACGCATCTGGACTGTCTACCCCTACAGTTTCGGTTTTGACTGCTGGTACCGGATTGTTGCGTGCCAGACGCTTCCAGAGTTTGCCGAAATGCTGAATCAATTCGGGGTTTTCTACATCGCCCAAACCTTTGCGCGCGACGATAACGATGTCCCAGCCGACCAGTGAATCCTGGTGCAGGCGAAACGATTCGCGCATAAGACGTTTGAGACGATTGCGCTCGACGGAGAGCTTTACGCTCTTTTTCCCGATAACCAGTCCTAGACGGGGGTGATCGAGATCGTTGTTGCGCGCAAGGAGCAGGAGATTTTTCCCCGGAACCTTGCCGGTAGGGGAGTCAAAGACTGCCTTGAAATGCCGGGGAGTAAGCAGACGCTTTTCCCGACTGAAGTCCTGACTCACCTCCAGTGCCGGATTATCAAACTGCCAGACGTGCGCGGCCTTTGGCGCGACGACGCGACAGTACGGCACGACCGTTCTTGGTAGCCATGCGAGCACGGAAACCGTGGGTACGAGCGCGTTTGATAGTGCTTGGTTGGAAAGTACGTTTCATGTCGTGTTACCTGGTTCGTCCACAACGGGCCGGAATGGCCCCCGTTTTAAGAGACCGGGGATTCTAGAGAAAGCAAGTCCATAGGTCAATTTCCAACCAGCGTTTCCTTATAAATAGATCTCTGATGCCCCGAAGCTCGAAACCTTGTCTGCCAGACATAAAAATAAAGAAGGGAATTATTTAAAGCTTTTCTGTAAAGCTTGTAAAAGCTAGGACCGCCACCTTCTGTGGGTAACTGCTCTTAGGCCTTGTTCCACGCGATGTACAGAGAATGACAACTACAGTGGAAAACCGTGTTCAGCCTGTGCTGCGCTATCGGATAACCTGTGTGTGGAAAGTGCTGTTATCCACAGGCGGTTTATCCACCGAGTTTCGCCCCCAGTTGTCCAGTGCCCTCAGCTACGGTTATCCACAGAGCTTATTCACACACCGCTGGTCGCTTTTTCATTGGTTAAGGCATTGATAAATCATGTCTACCGGGCAACCTGCATGTGGATAAGTGAACGTCCGGCCGCTACAATGGCCGCTTGTTTTTGCCTCACCGGCTTTCAATTAGGGGATTTCCGTGTCAGTGGAACTTTGGCAGCAGTGCGTGGAGCTTTTGCGCGAAGAGCTGCCGGCCCAACAATTCAACACCTGGATCCGTCCGTTACAGGTCGAAGCCGAAGGCGACGAGTTGCGTGTCTACGCACCGAACCGTTTTGTTCTGGACTGGGTCAACGAAAAGTACCTGGGGCGCGTCCTTGAACTGCTGGATGAGCATGGCAATGGCCTCGCGCCGTCGCTCTCCTTATTAATAGGCAGCAAGCGCAGCTCTGCGCCGCGTGCCGCGCCCAATGCGCCATTGGCCGCCGCTGCTGCTTCACTGGCTCAGGCCAATGCCGCCCCCGTCAGCGCTCCGGCACCAGCGCCAGCTCCAACCCCGGCCAAGCGCGCGACGCAGAAAACCGAGGAAGTCAGCGAAGAGCCGTCCCGCGACAGCTTCGATCCGATGGCGGGCGCTGCTTCCCAGCAAGCACCAGTGCGTGCCGAACAGCGCACCGTGCAGGTCGAAGGCGCGCTCAAGCACACCAGCTACCTGAACCGCACCTTCACCTTTGAAAACTTCGTCGAAGGTAAATCCAACCAGCTCGCCCGTGCGGCGGCCTGGCAAGTGGCAGACAACCCGAAGCACGGCTACAACCCGCTCTTCCTTTATGGCGGCGTCGGTCTGGGTAAAACGCACTTGATGCATGCGGTGGGTAACCACCTATTAAAGAAGAATCCGAATGCCAAGGTCGTGTACCTGCATTCCGAGCGTTTCGTGGCCGACATGGTCAAGGCGCTGCAACTGAACGCGATCAACGAGTTCAAGCGTTTCTACCGTTCGGTGGACGCCCTGCTGATCGACGATATTCAGTTCTTCGCCCGCAAGGAGCGTTCCCAGGAAGAGTTTTTCCACACCTTCAACGCCCTGCTGGAAGGTGGTCAGCAGGTCATTCTCACCAGTGACCGCTACCCGAAAGAAATCGAAGGCCTTGAAGAGCGCCTCAAATCCCGCTTCGGTTGGGGCCTGACGGTCGCCGTCGAGCCGCCGGAGCTGGAAACCCGTGTGGCCATCTTGATGAAGAAGGCCGACCAGGCCAAAGTCGAGCTGCCTCACGATGCTGCATTCTTCATTGCCCAGCGTATTCGCTCCAACGTCCGTGAGCTGGAAGGCGCGCTGAAACGCGTGATCGCCCACTCGCACTTCATGGGCCGCGACATCACCATCGAGTTGATCCGCGAATCCCTGAAAGACCTGCTGGCGTTGCAGGACAAACTGGTCTCTGTGGATAACATTCAGCGCACCGTCGCCGAGTACTACAAGATCAAGATCTCCGACTTGCTGTCCAAGCGCCGTTCGCGCTCGGTTGCTCGTCCGCGTCAGGTGGCCATGGCACTGTCCAAGGAACTGACCAACCACAGCCTGCCGGAAATCGGCGATGTGTTTGGCGGTCGCGACCACACGACGGTGTTGCATGCCTGCCGCAAGATCAACGAACTTAAGGAATCCGACGCGGACATCCGCGAGGACTACAAGAACCTGCTGCGTACACTGACCACTTGATGAACACCAGCGCAGCTTATTAAGGCAAGGGACTAGACCATGCATTTCACCATTCAACGCGAAGCCCTGTTGAAACCCCTGCAACTGGTCGCAGGCGTCGTCGAGCGCCGACAGACCTTGCCGGTACTGTCCAACGTGCTGCTGGTTGTCGATGGCCAGCAACTGTCGCTGACCGGTACCGACCTGGAAGTCGAGCTGGTCGGTCGCGTGCAACTCGAAGAGCCGGCTGAAACAGGCTCCATCACCGTGCCGGCGCGCAAGCTGATGGACATTTGCAAGAGCCTGCCGAACGATGCCCTGATCGATATCAAGGTCGACGAGCAGAAGCTGGTGGTGAAGGCCGGCCGTAGCCGCTTCACCCTGTCGACCCTGCCGGCCAATGACTTCCCGACTGTGGAAGAAGGCCCGGGTTCGCTGACTACCAGCCTGGATCAGAGCAAGCTGCGTCGCTTGATCGAACGCACCAGTTTCGCCATGGCCCAACAGGACGTGCGTTACTACCTCAACGGCATGTTGCTGGAAGTGTCGACCGGTGTGATCCGCGCCGTGGCCACTGACGGTCACCGTCTGGCCATGTGCTCGATGCAGGCCGACATCGGTCAGCAGGATCGCCACCAGGTGATCGTGCCGCGCAAAGGTATTCTCGAACTGGCGCGTCTGCTCACCGAGCCGGACGGCAACGTCAGCATCGTCCTGGGTCAGCACCACATCCGCGCGACCACCGGAGAATTCACCTTCACCTCGAAATTGGTCGACGGCAAATTCCCTGACTACGAGCGTGTTCTGCCGAAGGGCGGCGACAAACTGGTTCTGGGCGATCGCCAGGCGCTGCGCGAAGCGTTCAGCCGTACCGCGATTCTGTCCAACGAGAAGTACCGCGGCATTCGTCTGCAACTGGCCAGTGGTCAGCTGAAAATCCAGGCCAACAACCCCGAGCAGGAAGAAGCGGAAGAAGAAGTGGGCGTGGAATACAACGGCGGCTCTCTGGAAATCGGCTTCAACGTGAGCTATCTGCTCGACGTGCTGGGCGTGATGACCACCGAGCAGGTTCGCCTGATCCTGTCTGACTCCAACAGCAGTGCGCTGGTGCAAGAGTCCGACAACGACGATTCGGCTTACGTTGTCATGCCGATGCGTCTGTAATCAGCTGACTCTGGATGTCGCTAAGTCGCGTCTCGGTCACCGCGGTGCGCAATCTGCACCCGGTGACCTTCTCCCCTTCCCCCCGAATCAACATTCTTTACGGCGCCAACGGCAGCGGCAAAACCAGTGTTCTGGAAGCCATTCACCTGCTGGGGCTTGCCCGCTCGTTCCGCAGCACCCGACTGTTGCCCGTCATCCAGTATGAGCAACTCGCCTGTACCGTATTCGGTCAGGTCGAGCTTGCCGAAGGTGGCCACAGCGCATTGGGGATCTCTCGCGATCGCCAGGGCGAGTTTCAGATTCGCATCGATGGCCAGAACGCCCGCAGTGCCGCGCAACTGGCGGAGATTCTGCCGCTGCAGTTGATCAACCCGGACAGCTTCCGCCTGCTGGAAGGTGCACCGAAGATTCGCCGGCAATTCCTCGACTGGGGTGTGTTCCACGTCGAGCCACGGTTCATGGCTACCTGGCAGCGGTTGCAGAAGGCCTTGCGCCAGAGAAACTCCTGGCTGCGACATGGTACACTTGACGCCGTTTCGCAAGCGGTTTGGGACAGGGAACTGTGCCAGGCCAGCGCTGAAATCGATGAATACCGCCGCGCTTACATCAAAGCCTTGAAACCAGTCTTTGAACAAACCTTGAGCGAACTGGTTGAGCTCGAAGGTTTGACGCTCAGCTATTACCGAGGCTGGGACAAGGACCGGGAATTGAGTGCCGTACTTGCCGGATCCCTGCAGCGGGACCAGCAAATGGGTCATACCCAGGCCGGACCGCAACGTGCTGACTTGCGTCTTCGATTGGGCGCTCACAATGCCGCGGACATCTTGTCCCGGGGTCAGCAGAAGCTGGTGGTTTGTGCCTTGCGCATTGCCCAGGGGCATCTGGTGAGCCAGGCCCGACGCGGCCAGTGTATTTATCTGGTGGATGACTTGCCGTCCGAACTGGACGAGAGCCACCGTCGCGCGCTGTGCCGCTTGCTGGAAGACTTACGCTGCCAGGTCTTTATCACCTGTGTAGATCACGAATTATTGAGGGAAGGCTGGCAGACGGAAACGCCAGTCGCTCTGTTCCACGTGGAACAGGGCCGTATCACCCAGACCCACGACCATCGGGAGTGAAGGCATTGAGCGAAGAAAATACGTACGACTCATCGAGCATTAAAGTGCTGAAAGGCCTGGATGCCGTGCGCAAACGTCCCGGTATGTACATTGGTGACACCGACGATGGCAGCGGTCTGCACCACATGGTGTTCGAGGTGGTCGACAACTCGATCGACGAAGCCCTCGCCGGCCATTGCGACGACATCAGCATCATCATCCACCCGGATGAGTCCATCACCGTCAAAGACAACGGCCGTGGCATCCCGGTCGACGTGCACAAAGAGGAAGGCGTTTCCGCCGCCGAGGTCATCATGACCGTCCTCCACGCCGGCGGTAAGTTCGACGACAACTCCTACAAGGTATCCGGCGGTCTGCACGGTGTAGGTGTTTCGGTAGTGAACGCGCTGTCCGAAGAGCTGGTCCTGACCGTTCGCCGCAGCGGCAAGATCTGGGAACAGACCTACGTCCACGGCGTACCTCAGGCACCGATGGCGATCGTTGGCGACAGCGAAACCACCGGTACCCAGATCCACTTCAAGGCTTCCAAGGAAACCTTCAAGAACATTCACTTCAGCTGGGACATCCTGGCCAAGCGCATTCGTGAGCTGTCCTTCCTCAACTCCGGTGTCGGCATCGTCCTCAAGGACGAGCGCAGCGGCAAGGAAGAGCTGTTCAAGTATGAAGGCGGCCTGCGTGCATTCGTTGAATACCTGAACACCAACAAGACTGCGGTCAACCAGGTGTTCCACTTCAACATCCAGCGTGAAGACGGCATCGGCGTGGAAATCGCCCTGCAGTGGAACGACAGCTTCAACGAGAACCTGTTGTGCTTCACCAACAACATTCCGCAGCGCGACGGCGGTACTCACCTGGTGGGCTTCCGTTCCGCACTGACGCGTAACCTGAACAACTACATCGAGCAGGAAGGTCTGGCGAAGAAGCACAAAGTCGCCACCACCGGTGACGATGCCCGTGAAGGCCTGACCGCGATCATCTCGGTGAAGGTGCCGGATCCGAAGTTCAGCTCCCAGACCAAAGACAAGCTGGTGTCTTCCGAAGTGAAGACCGCGGTCGAACAGGAAATGGGCAAATACTTCTCCGACTTCCTGCTGGAAAATCCGAACGAAGCCAAGCTGGTCGTCGGCAAGATGATCGACGCCGCCCGTGCCCGTGAAGCGGCGCGCAAGGCCCGTGAGATGACCCGCCGCAAAGGCGCGCTGGACATCGCCGGCCTGCCGGGCAAGCTTGCTGACTGTCAGGAAAAAGACCCGGCGCTGTCCGAACTGTACCTCGTGGAAGGTGACTCCGCGGGCGGCTCTGCCAAGCAGGGACGTAACCGCAAGACCCAGGCCATCCTGCCGCTGAAGGGCAAGATCCTCAACGTCGAGAAAGCCCGTTTCGACAAGATGATCTCGTCCCAGGAAGTGGGCACCCTGATCACCGCGCTGGGCTGCGGTATCGGTCGCGAAGAGTACAACATCGACAAGCTGCGTTATCACAACATCATCATCATGACCGATGCTGACGTCGACGGTTCGCACATCCGTACCCTGCTGCTGACCTTCTTCTTCCGTCAGTTGCCGGAGCTGATCGAGCGCGGCTACATCTACATCGCCCAGCCGCCGCTGTACAAGGTCAAGAAAGGCAAGCAAGAGCAATACATCAAAGACGACGACGCCATGGAAGAGTACATGACGCAGTCGGCCCTGGAAGATGCGAGCCTGCACCTGAACGAAGACGCCCCGGGTATTTCCGGCGAAGCGCTGGAACGTCTGGTGAACGACTTCCGTATGGTGATGAAGACCCTCAAGCGTCTGTCGCGTCTGTACCCGCAGGAGCTGACCGAGCACTTCATCTACCTGCCGGCCGTAAGCCTGGAAATGCTCGGCGACCACGCCAAGATGCAAGACTGGCTGGCCCAGTACGAAGTTCGTCTGCGCACCGTCGAGAAGTCCGGCCTGGTCTACAAGGCCAGCCTGCGTGAAGACCGTGAACGTGGCGTGTGGCTGCCGGAGGTCGAACTGATCTCCCACGGCCTGTCGAACTACGTCACCTTCAACCGCGACTTCTTCGGCAGCAACGACTACAAGACCGTCGTCACCCTCGGCGCTCAACTGAGCACCCTGCTCGACGAAGGTGCGTACATCCAGCGTGGCGAGCGCAAGAAAGCGGTCACCGAGTTCAAGGAAGCCCTGGACTGGCTGATGGCCGAAAGCACCAAGCGCCATACCATTCAGCGATACAAAGGTCTGGGCGAAATGAACCCTGATCAGCTATGGGAAACCACCATGGACCCAAGCGTGCGCCGCATGCTGAAAGTCACCATCGAAGACGCCATCGGTGCAGACCAGATCTTCAACACCCTGATGGGTGATGCGGTCGAACCACGCCGTGACTTCATCGAGAGCAACGCTCTGGCGGTTTCCAACCTGGATTTCTGATTCGGGTCGGCACCAACGAAAAGGCCAACGCATCCGCGTTGGCCTTTTTTGTTGCCTGCGGTTCACTCGCCGGCAGACACCACGCTCTCCAACCGATACCCATACCCATAAATCGTCAGCAACTGCCAACCCCGATCCGCCGTCAGCCCCAGCTTGTTACGCAGCCGATAGATATGAGTATCCAGCGGCCGCGATGAGGCCATTTCTTCATGGGGCCAAAACCTTTCGTACAGGTAGTCCCGTGACAACGGCCGGCCGAGGTTGCTGAACAGGCAATGTGCGAGCCGATACTCGCGCTCGGTCATCATGATCGGCTTGCCTTCGCGGGTGACGGTCAGCTCGGCGTCGTCGAACACCAGATCATTGAAACGCAGAACATTGGCGACGGATGGGCGTTGATGGCTGTGCCGGCGCAGTACGGCGGTGACTCGAGCCTTCAACTCGTTTGGACGAAAGGGCTTGCTGACATAATCGTCGGCTCCTGCATTCAATGCCTGGACGATATCGCTCTCGCCGTCGCGACTGGTCAACATGATGGCCGCCGGCGGCGCTTCCATGTGTTCGCGGGTCCAGCGCAGCAGTGCCAGCCCGGTGAGGTCGGGCAGTTGCCAGTCGAGGATCAGCAGGTCGAAGGTTTCCCGGCGCAGTTGCCGCAGCAGGTCTTCGGCGCGTTCGAAACTGTGCAGCGACCAGGGTTGTTCGCCGGCCTCGGCCATTTGTTGCAGGGTCTGCTCGACCCGGCGCAATTCGGCGGGTTCATCGTCCAGTATCGCAACGCGCATACGCGGGATTCCTTGTCGCTTGGTAATGGGTGGTCAACACCAGAGGCTTGACCAAAGCAGTGAAAGTAAGCGGCACACCCTGGGTCGAGCCGCTATGATTCTTCGGGTCCACGTCCTCAGACCTGTCGCCTATGAAACCATTCAACCCGCCCTGCCCTGTTTTCCATGATTAACCGACGCCGCCACGAAAGCCGTGTGCAAAGTCAGGTTCAACGCCTGTTTCGGCAACTGGTGCGCGAGTGGGTGTGGATAAGTCTAGTGCTGTTGCCGCTGACTGCATTGTTGTCCTGGCGGGCGCAGATCAATCTGCATGATCCGGCGCCTGTCACCAGCGCAGTGCTGTCCACCGTGCTGGTGGCCATTGTGTTGGGATTGTTGCTGTGGCGACCGCGCCTGGCGCTTTGGCTCACTCTGATCGGCATGGTTGGCGTGCTGCTGACCAGCGCAGGCCTGGCTGAAGTTCAGCGTTGGTGGTCCCCTACGCCAGCAGTGCTGGGAATGCTGTTCGGTTATCTGATCTGGAACTGGCGACGGCTGAGTGTCGTGCTGACTTACTTCGGCTGGGAATTGTCACGGCTGGACGATGAACCGAAGGTGTTCCCCGAACGTCGCCGTACACAATTTGCCAGTGGCGACCGATTGCAAGGCCAGATCATGGCCCTTGAGCAAGCCATGAGCCGTACCCGTGACACCCGTCGCTTCATCGCCGATGGCCTGGAATATCTGCCGGTCGCGACCCTGATCAGTGATCCAAAAGGTCAGATCCTGTTGGGTAACCGCAAGGCGCGTGACTTGTTCGGCAGTGATCTGGTCGGTGATGAAGTCCTCGATCGATTGGCGAGTCTTGGCTATCCGGATTTATCCACAGCGTCGCGTCCACTGTTGTCCGACCTGCCTCTAGTGGAGTTCCGAGATCACAAGGAGCGCAGCCTGCGGCTGGAACGTGCAGCATTGTTACCGGTGGACGGCGACACGCCGATTGGCTGGCTGCTGAGCCTTACCGATCTGAGTGCCGAGCGTGCCGCTGAAGAACAGCGCGGCGTGCTGCTGCGCTTTCTGTCCCACGATCTGCGCGCCCCGCATTCGGCGATTCTCGCTCTGCTCGACGTACACCGGCATCAGGCCGGGACAGATTCGCCGTTGTTCGAGCAGATTGAACGCCAGGTGCGGCGAGCGCTGGAGTTGACCGATGGTTTCGTATTGCTGGCTCGGGCCGAATCCAAGGCCTATCAGTTCCAGCCGAGTCTGTTTGCGATGCTGGTAATGGACGTCCTGGATCAGGCGCTGCCCATCGCCCAGCAGAAGCGCATCGAGCTGCTTAACGATATGGACGAACAATCTCAGGAGCGTCTGGTGCTGGCGGACCAGGGCTTGCTGACCCGGGCGTTGTTCAATCTGCTGGAAAACGCGATCAAGTACAGCCCGGTCGGGTCCATGGTCAGGTTACGTATTCGCTGCCACGATGACTGGCTGCAATGCGAACTGACCGATCAGGGCAAAGGCATTGCGGCTGAAGAACTGCCTGATCTGTTCAGCCAATATCGGCGGTTTTCTTCGGCCAAGGGCATTGATGGCGTGGGGCTGGGGTTATCGATGGTCAAGGCCGTGGTGGATCACCACGGTGGGCGGATCGAATGCCTCAGCGTTATCGATCAGGGCACCACATTCCGCCTGGAGCTGCCGCTGATCGCCGAAGAGCAGGCATAAAAAAACCGGCTATATCAGCCGGTTTTCTTACTTCCGAAAAAAACTTATGCACCTTTTACGGTGTTTTATCAGCTTCAGAAATATATATAAAAATCAGTAACTTAATTGACGTTTTTGGAATATTGCCAACAAACCGTACACAGGTTATCCACAAAATTCAGACAGTCAGTTGATCGCTGGCTGCCGGGGCTTGTGGTGCCGGTGGCAACGAACCCATTTCCCGTTGAGCCTGCTCGTTCCAAGCCTGCACCCGGTCGTTCAGATCGGCGATGGCGCGGGGGCCGGATCCTTCGGCATACATCGGTTTACCGATGACCACGGTGATCACACCCTGTTTTTTGCCCCAGCCGATTTTCGGCCAGAACTTGCCGGCATTGTGCGCAATCGGCAGCACTGGAAGTGCCGCATTCACCGCCAATGCGCTGCCACTGCGGGAGAACTTGCCGATGGTGCCGTGGGGAACGCGAGTGCCTTCAGGGAAGATCAGCACCCAGACATTGTCCTTGAGCAGTTCATCACCCTTCGCCGCGACCTGCTTGAGGGCGGCTTTCGGGTTGTCGCGATCAATGGCGATCGGCCGCAGCATGGCCATGGCCCAGCCGAAGAACGGCACATACAGCAATTCGCGCTTGAGCACCTGGCTCAAGGGCGAGAAATAAGCGGAGAGAAAGAACGTCTCCCAGGTGCTCTGGTGGTTCGACTGAATCACGCAGGGCCGGTCAGGCACGTTTTCCGCGCCTTTGACTTCGTAACGGATACCGAGGAACACCTTGGTCAACCACAAGGCGCAACGGCACCAGTACACATTGATGAAGCGATAGCGCGCCTTGAACGGCAGAAAGGGCGCAATAAAAAAGCTCAGGCTGCACCACAGCAGAGCGGTGGTGCCCAGCAGCAGGTAAAAGAGGAAGATTCTGATGGCCTGCAGTATCGACATGGCGACGTTTACCGTTACGGGCGATGCCCGACTGTTCAAGCGCACTCCCGATCAATCCCTGGTCAGGAACTTCAGAAGTACTCTAGTTGTGGATAAGTTCTGCGGCAATCGCCGCCAGATCGTCAAAAATCAGGGTGCCGACCGGAAGGGTCTTGCCCAGAGTCTTTTCGCCTTTCCCGGTCTTTACCAAAACGGGCTGTGAATCGACGGCTTTGGCGGCCTCCAGGTCACCAAGGCTGTCGCCGACGAACCAGACATTCGTCAGCGCCACGTTGTAATGCTGCGCAATGGTTTTCAACATGCCGGGTTTCGGCTTGCGGCAGTCGCAACCCTCGTCCGGTCCATGCGGGCAATACACGATCAGCCCGACTTCACCGCCCTGCTCCGCCACCAGCGTGCGCAGGCGCGCGTGCATGGCATCGAGGGTAACGAGGTCGTAGTAGCCGCGAGCAATGCCTGACTGGTTGGTGGCGACCGCCACCGTCCAGCCGGCCTTGCTCAACTGCGCAATCGCTTCGATCGAGCCGGGCAGCGGAATCCACTCCTCCACCGACTTGATGTAAGCGTCGGAGTCGTAATTGATCACTCCGTCCCGATCGAGAATCAGCAGTTTCAACAGCAATCCCTCAACCCAGCAGCGAAATGTCGGCAACGCCCAGGAACAGGCCACGCAGACGCGCCAGCAGCGCGTAACGGTTGGCCCGCACATTCGCGTCTTCGGCATTGACCATCACCGCGTCGAAGAACGCGTCGACCGGCTCGCGCAGGGCGGCCAGGCGTGCCAGCGATTCGTTGTACTGACGCGCAGCAGCCATTGGCTGTACAGCCTGGTCAGCCTGCTGGATCGCCGAGTACAGCGAGAACTCGTTGGCATTGTCGAAGTACTTGGCCTGAACGTCGGTCGGCACCGAGCCTTCGACTTTGCTCAGCAGGTTCGACACACGCTTGTTCACCGCCGCCAGGGCTGCCGCTTCCGGCAGTTTGCGGAAGGCCTGAACCGCTTGCACACGCTGGTCGAAGTCCAGCGCCGAACCCGGCTTCAGGGCACGTACCGACAGGTAGGTGGCGACATCCACGCCTTCGTCTTCGTAACGCGCACGCAGACGGTCGAAGATGAATTCCAGTACCGCGTCGTTCAGGCCGGCAGCCTTGACCTTGGCACCGAAGGCATTCACGGCGAACGCCACGGCGTCGTTCAGGTCCAGATCCAGTTGTTTCTCGATCAGGATCCGCAGCACGCCCAGTGCCGCACGGCGCAGGGCATACGGGTCTTTGCTGCCGGTCGGCAGCATGCCGATGCCGAAGATGCCGACCAGGGTGTCGAGCTTGTCGGCGATGGCCACGGCCGCACCGGTCAGAGTGGCTGGCAGTTCAGCGCCGGCACCGCGTGGCATGTATTGCTCGTTCAGCGCCAGCGCAACGTCTTGCGGCTCGCCGTCATTGAGGGCGTAGTAGTAGCCGGCGACACCTTGCATCTCCGGGAACTCGCCGACCATTTCGGTGGCCAGGTCGCATTTGGACAGCAGACCTGCGCGGGCAGCCCACGAAGCGTTGCCGCCGATGCGCGCCGCGATGTAAGCCGCCAGTCGGGAAACTCGCTCGGCCTTGTCGTAGACGCTGCCGAGTTTTTCCTGGAACACCACGTTCTGCAGGCGATCGTTGAACGCTTCGAGCTTCTGCTTCTTGTCCTGCTTGAAGAAGAACTCGGCGTCGGTCAGACGTGGGCGAACCACCTTCTCGTTACCGGCGATGATCTGTTGCGGGTCTTTGGATTCGATGTTGGCCACAGTGATGAAGCGTGGCAGCAACTTGCCGTCGGCATCCAGCAGGCAGAAGTACTTCTGGTTGTCCTGCATGGTGGTGATCAGCGCTTCCTGCGGCACGTCGAGGAAACGTTCCTCGAACGAGCACACCAGCGGCACCGGCCACTCGACCAGCGCAGTCACTTCGTCGAGCAGCGCCGGCGGCACGATCGCGGTGCCTTCCTGACGGGTCGCCAGCTCTTCGGTGCGCTTGCTGATGATCTCGCGACGCTCGTTGGCGTCGGCCAGCACGTAGGCGGCACGCAGGTCGGCCAGGTAGCTCGACGGCGAACCGATGCGCACGCTTTGCGGGTGGTGGAAACGGTGGCCACGGGATTCACGGCCAGCCTTCTGCGCGAGGATCGTGCAGTCGATGACCTGGTCGCCGAGCAGCATCACCAGCCATTGGGTCGGACGTACGAACTCTTCCTTGCGAGCACCCCAACGCATGCGTTTCGGGATCGGCAGGTCGTTCAGCGAGTCTTCGACAATGGTCGGCAACAGGCTGGCGGTCGGCTTGCCGGCGATGTTCTGGCTGTAGCGCAGTTTCGGACCGCTCTGATCGATTTCGCTCAGCTCGACGCCGCACTTCTTGGCAAAGCCCAGTGCCGCTTGAGTCGGGTTGCCGTCGGCATCGAACGCCGCCTGACGTGGCGGGCCGTCGAGGTTGATGCTGCGATCCGGCTGCTGGGTGGCCAGCGCGGTGATCAGCACAGCCAGACGACGCGGCGCGGCGTAGACGGTTTTGGTCTCGTAATTCAGGCCGGCAGCTTGCAGGCCCTTGTCGATACCGGCCAGGAACGCTTCGGCCAGGGTGTTCAGGGCTTTGGGTGGCAGTTCTTCGGTGCCCAGTTCAACCAGAAAATCTTGAGCACTCATTGTGCAGCCTCCAGCTTGGCCAGTACTTCGTCACGCAGGTCCGGGGTTGCCATCGGGAAGCCCAGCTTGGCGCGGGCTAGCAGGTAGGCTTGGGCGACGGAACGCGCCAGGGTGCGAACGCGCAGAATGTATTGCTGACGCGCAGTCACCGAGATCGCCCGGCGTGCATCCAGCAGGTTGAAGGTGTGCGAGGCCTTCAGGACCATTTCGTAGCTTGGCAACGGCAGCGGCTGGTCGAGTTCGATCAGGCGCTTGGCTTCGCTTTCATAGAAGTCGAACAGTTCGAACAGCTTGTCGACGTTGGCGTGTTCGAAGTTGTAGGTGGACTGCTCCACTTCGTTCTGGTGGAACACGTCGCCGTAGGTCACTTTGCCGAACGGACCGTCAGCCCAGACCAGGTCGTAGACCGAGTCCACGCCTTGCAGGTACATGGCCAGACGCTCGAGGCCGTAGGTGATCTCGCCGGTCACCGGGTAGCACTCGATGCCGCCCGCCTGCTGGAAGTAAGTGAACTGGGTCACTTCCATGCCGTTCAGCCAGACTTCCCAGCCCAGACCCCAGGCGCCGAGGGTCGGCGATTCCCAGTTGTCTTCGACGAAGCGGATGTCGTGGACCAGCGGGTCCAGGCCGACATGCTTGAGGGAGCCCAGGTACAGTTCCTGGAAGTTGTCCGGGTTCGGCTTCAGGACTACCTGAAACTGGTAGTAGTGCTGCAGACGGTTCGGGTTTTCGCCGTAACGGCCGTCAGTCGGACGGCGGCTTGGCTGCACGT
The DNA here is from genome assembly GCF_051903985.1 of Pseudomonas sp. HLG18. NCBI lineage: Bacteria > Pseudomonadati > Pseudomonadota > Gammaproteobacteria > Pseudomonadales > Pseudomonadaceae > Pseudomonas > Pseudomonas sp. HLG18. The sequence goes on from NZ_CP195831.1 coordinate 5,176,035, forward strand.
AAGCGGCGTTCCAGGTTTCCGGGCCGATGGCGCGCAGGAATGTCGCGGTGTGGAAAGTGCCGGCGCCTACTTCCATATCGTAGGGCTGAAGTACCACACAACCTTGCTCGGCCCAGTATTGCTGGAGCGCGAGGATCAAGTCTTGGAAGGTACGCACGGCTGGCGTAGGCTGGCTCACGAAATTCACCTGTTTCTTGGGCTGCGATTTAAAGAGCGGGAGTATACCCGATTCAGTCGCACCTCCACCCCCTGGAGCCTTATGCCACGCTGCTTTTGGTGCAACGAAGATCCGCTGTACATGGCTTACCACGATCAGGAGTGGGGTACGCCGCTACGCGATGCGCAGGGTTTGTTCGAGTTGCTTTTGCTCGAAGGGTTCCAGGCCGGGCTGTCGTGGATCACCGTGCTGCGCAAACGTGAGCGATATCGCGAGGTGCTGTTCGGCTTCGACGTACAGCGTGTGGCGCAGATGAGCGACGCGGAAATCGATCAATTGATGCTCGATCCGGGGATCATCCGCAACCGTCTAAAACTCAATGCCGCCCGGCGCAACGCCCAGGCCTGGCTGGCGCTGGAAGATCCGGTGGCGTTCCTCTGGTCGTTTGTGGATAACCGGCCGGTGATCAATCATTTCAAGGATCGCAGCGAAGTCCCGGCCATCACCCCGCAAGCCGTGGCCATGAGCAAAGGCCTGAAAAAGGCCGGTTTCACCTTCGTCGGCCCGACCATCTGCTACGCGTTGATGCAGGCCTCGGGCATGGTCATGGATCACACTCAGGACTGCGACCGCTACGCGCAGCTCGTCAACGCCGGTTAGAATGGCCGCCTCGCGCACAGCACAAGATCAGGAGTGACCTGTGGAAAAGTTTAAAGGCGCCATGCTGGTTGGCGCTCTGCGGCTGTTTGCCCTGCTTCCGTGGCGGGCCGTGCAGGCCGTGGGTTCGGTGATCGGCTGGATCATGTGGAAAACCCCCAACCGTTCCCGCGATGTGGTGCGGATCAACCTCGCCAAATGTTTTCCACAGATGGACCCGGCCGAACGCGAGCGTCTGGTCGGCCAGAGCCTCAAGGACATCGGCAAGTCCCTGACCGAAAGCGCCTGCGCCTGGATCTGGCCGGCCCAGCGTTCCATCGACCTGGTGCGCGAAGTCGAAGGCCTCGACATCCTCAAGGAGGCGCTGGCGTCGGGTAAAGGTGTGGTTGGCATCACCAGTCACCTGGGCAACTGGGAAGTGCTCAATCACTTCTATTGCAGCCAGTGCAAACCGATCATTTTCTACCGCCCGCCCAAGCTCAAGGCTGTGGATGAATTGCTGCGCAAGCAGCGGGTGCAATTGGGTAACCGCGTGGCGGCGTCGACCAAGGAAGGCATCCTCAGTGTCATCAAGGAAGTGCGCAAGGGCGGTCAGGTGGGGATTCCTGCGGACCCGGAGCCGGCGGAATCGGCCGGGATCTTCGTGCCGTTCTTCGCCACTCAGGCCCTGACCAGCAAGTTCGTGCCGAACATGCTCGCTGGCGGCAAAGCCGTCGGGGTGTTCCTGCATGCCCTGCGCCTGCCGGACGGTTCCGGCTACAAGGTGATTCTCGAAGCGGCGCCTGAAGCGATGTACAGCACCGACACCGAAACCTCCTGCGCAGCGATGAGCCAAGTTGTCGAGCGCTATGTGGCGGCTTATCCGAGCCAGTACATGTGGAGCATGAAACGCTTCAAGAAGCGTCCGCCGGGCGAGGCGCGCTGGTACTGAGCGGCGCTGTGCAATTGTGGATAACCTGAAAAAACGGGTTATCCACAGCGATTACGGCCTCTGCCGATCCAGCTTCTTCAGAAACACCGTCATTTCCTTCTCGGCCTGTTTGTCGCCATGGGCCCGGGCCGCTTCCAGACCCTGCTCCCAGGCCTGCCGCGCAGCCGCCAGATCACCCAGCGCCAGTTGCGCCTTGCCCAGCAGTTTCCAAGCAGCCGAATACTTCGGATCGAAGCCGACACACCGCTGGAAATGCTCGGCCGCCTTCGCGTTTTCTCCCAGATCCAGATAACCCTTGCCGAGTCCGAAGCGCAGCAGCGAGTTATCCACACCCTTGGCGAGCATTTTTTCCAGGGATTCGATCATCGGTCTCGCCTCATGGTCGCTCAGAAGAAACTCAGGCCCACGTGGAACAGCTTCTCCACATCGCGAATGTGCTTTTTATCCACAAGGAACAGGATCACATGGTCGCCCGCTGCGATCACCGTGTCGTCATGGGCGATGATCACTTCTTCATCGCGGATAATCGCGCCGATGGTGGTGCCCGGCGGCAGTGCGATGTTTTCGATGGCCTTGCCGATGACCTTGCTCGACTTCGAATCGCCATGAGCCACCGCTTCGATGGCCTCAGCCGCGCCCCGGCGCAGGGAGTGCACGCTGACGATATCGCCGCGCCGCACGTGAGCCAGCAAGGTACCGATGGTCGCCAGTTGCGGGCTGATGGCGATGTCGATGTCGCCGCCCTGGATCAGATCGACGTAGGCCGGGTTGTTGATGATCGTCATCACCTTCTTCGCCCCCAGACGCTTGGCCAGCAGCGACGACATGATGTTGGCTTCGTCATCGTTGGTCAGCGCTAGGAAGATGTCCGCGTCGGCGATGTTCTCTTCCAGCAGCAGGTCGCGATCCGACGCACTGCCCTGCAGCACCACGGTGCTGTCGAGGGTGTCGGAGAGATAACGACAGCGCGCCGGGTTCATCTCGATGATCTTCACCTGATAGCGGCTTTCGATGGCCTCGGCCAGGCGTTCGCCGATCTGCCCACCGCCGGCGATGACGATGCGCTTGTAGGTTTCGTCGAGGCGGCGCATTTCGCTCATCACAGCGCGAATGTTCTCACGGGCGGCGATGAAGAAGACTTCGTCGTCGGCCTCGATCACCGTGTCGCCTTGAGGAAGAATCGGACGGTCGCGGCGGAAAATGGCGGCTACCCGGGTTTCCACATTCGGCATGTGCTCGCGCAACTGGCGCAGTTGCTGACCCACCAGCGGCCCGCCGTAGTAGGCGCGCACCGCGACCAGTTGCGCCTGGCCTTCGGCGAAGTCGATCACCTGCAAGGCGCCGGGGTGCTGGATCAGGCGTTTGATGTAGTTTGTGACGACCTGCTCGGGACTGATCAGCACGTCGACCGGAATCGCTTCGTTCTGGAACAGTTGCTCCTCGCGGGTCAGGTACGAGGCTTCGCGCACCCGGGCGATCTTGGTCGGGGTGTGGAACAGGGTGTGGGCGACCTGGCAGGCGACCATGTTGGTTTCGTCGCTGTTGGTCACCGCCACCAGCATGTCGGCGTCGTCGGCACCGGCCTGACGCAGCACGGTCGGCAGCGAGCCACGGCCCTGCACGGTGCGGATATCGAGGCGGTCGCCAAGGTCGCGCAAACGGTCGCCATCGGTGTCGACCACGGTGATGTCGTTGGCTTCGCTGGCCAGATGTTCAGCCAGCGAACCGCCGACCTGTCCCGCACCGAGGATGATGATTTTCATCCAGTCACTCCGTTGAATCCGTTTAGCCGCGCGCGGCAGCGATCTTGATCAGCTTGGCGTAGTAGAACCCGTCATGCCCGCCCTGCTGGGCCAGCAATTGGCGACCGTGGGGCTGTTTGATCCCGGCCTGCGTGGCCAGATCCAGTTCCCGGGCGCCCGGCGTGCGCTCAAGGAACGCGGCGATGACTTCGGTGTTCTCGGTCGGCAGGGTCGAGCAGGTGGCGTAGAGCAGGATGCCGCCCACTTCGAGGGTTTTCCACATGGCGTCGAGCAACTCGCCTTGCAGTTGCGCGAGGGCGGCGATGTCGTCGGCCTGGCGGGTCAGCTTGATGTCCGGATGACGACGGATCACCCCGGTGGCCGAGCACGGCGCGTCGAGCAGGATCCGCTGGAACGGTTTGCCGTCCCACCATGCGGCCGTGTCGCGACCGTCGGCGGCGATCAGTTCGGCGCTCAGACCGAGGCGTTCGAGGTTTTCCTTCACTCGCACCAGACGCTTGGCTTCCAGGTCCACCGCCACCACACCGGCGAGGGCCGGTTCGGCTTCGAGGATGTGGCACGTCTTGCCGCCCGGCGCACAGCAGGCGTCCAGCACTCGCTGGCCCGGCGCGAGGTCGAGCAGGTCAGCGGCCAGTTGTGCAGCTTCGTCCTGCACGCTGATCCAGCCTTCGGCGAAGCCCGGCAGGCTGCGCACGTCGGCAGCGGCCTCCAGCACGATGCCGTCGCGGCTGAACGTACACGGCTGCGCGGCGATACCCGCTTCAGTCAGCAGACCGAGGTAGGCGTCGCGGCTGTGATGACGGCGATTGACCCGCAGAATCATCGGCGGATGTGCGTTGTTGGCTTCGCAGATCGCTTCCCACTGTTCAGGCCAGAAAGCCTTCAGGGATTTTTGCAGCCAGCGCGGGTGGGCGGTGCGTACCACCGGATCACGTTCCAGTTCGGCGAAGATCGCCTCATGTTCACGCTGGGCATTACGCAGGACGGCGTTGAGCAAGCCCTTGGCCCACGGCTTTTTCAGCTTGTCGGCGCAACCGACGGTTTCGCCGATGGCGGCGTGCGGCGGGACGCGGGTGTAGAGCAACTGATAGAGACCGACCAGCAGCAACGCCTCGACATCGGCGTCCGCCGCTTTGAACGGCTTCTGCAGCAGTTTTTCCGCCAGTGCCGACAAACGTGGTTGCCAACGGGCGGTGCCGAACGCCAGGTCCTGGGTGAAGCCGCGATCGCGATCCTCGACCTTGTCCAACTGCGTCGGCAGGGAGCTGTTGAGCGAAGCCTTGCCGCTCAGGACGGCAGCGAGTGCCTTGGCGGCGGCCAGACGCGGGTTCATTGCGCGTCCACCGCTACGCCCAGCACGGTGCCGGTGGCGAATTTCTCGCGACGGCTGTTGAACAGATCGCTGAAGTTCAGCGCCTTGCCGCCGGGCAATTGCAGACGGGTCAGGCACAGCGCCTGATCGCCGCACGCGACGAGCAGGCCGTCCTTGCTGGCGCCGAGGATGGTGCCCGGTGCGCCTTTGCCGTCGGCCAGTGTTGCCGCCAGCACTTTCAGCGCTTCGCCGTTGAGCGTGCTGTGGGTGATCGGCCACGGGTTGAAGGCGCGGACCAGACGTTCCAGCTCAACGGCCGGGCGGCTCCAGTCGATGCGTGCTTCGTCCTTGTTCAGTTTGTGCGCGTAGGTGGCGAGTTCGCCGTTCTGCACTTCGCCTTCCAGGGTGCCAGCGGCCAGACCGGCAATCGCTTGCACCACGGCAGGCGGGCCCATTTCGGCCAGGCGGTCGTGGAGGCTGCCGCCGGTGTCGTCGGCGCTGATCGGGGTCACGACTTTAAGCAGCATCGGCCCGGTATCGAGGCCGGCCTCCATGCGCATCACGGTCACACCGCTTTCGGCGTCGCCCGCTTCCACGGCGCGCTGGATCGGCGCCGCACCGCGCCAGCGTGGCAGCAGGGAGGCGTGGCTGTTGATGCAGCCCAGGCGCGGAATATCCAGCACCGCTTGCGGCAGGATCAGGCCGTAGGCAACCACCACCATCAAATCCGGTTTCAGCGCAGCAAGCTCGGCCTGAGCGTCAGCGTTGCGCAGGGTCGGTGGCTGCAACACCTGGATATTGTTTTCCAGGGCGAGCTGTTTGACCGGGCTCGGCATCAGTTTTTGCCCACGACCGGCCGGGCGATCCGGTTGGGTGTAGACCGCAACGATCTCGTAAGGGCTGTCCAGCAGGGCCTTGAGGTGTTCGGCGGCGAATTCCGGGGTGCCGGCAAAAACGATGCGCAGTGGCTCAGTCATGGGGGGAATCTCATAAAAAGAAAAAGGCTTGCCGCAGCAAGCCTTTGGAGAGGGGCATCAAGCGTTCTGGCGGTGCTGCTTTTCCAGTTTCTTCTTGATCCGGTCGCGTTTGAGCGTGGACAGGTAATCGACGAACAACTTGCCGTTGAGGTGGTCGCATTCGTGCTGGATGCACACCGCGAGCAGGCCTTCGGCGATCAGTTCGTAAGGCTTGCCGTCACGGTCCAGAGCCTTGATTTTGACCTTCTGCGGGCGGTCGACATTTTCGTAGAAGCCCGGCACCGAGAGGCAGCCTTCCTGGTATTGCTCCATTTCGTCGGTCAGCGGTTCGAACTCGGGGTTGATGAACACCCGGGGTTCGGTGCGGTCTTCGGAAAGGTCCATCACGACGATACGTTTGTGCACGTTGACCTGGGTCGCGGCGAGGCCGATGCCCGGCGCTTCATACATTGTTTCAAACATGTCATCGACCAGCTGACGCACTTCGTCGTCCACTACAGCCACAGGTTTGGCGATAGTGCGCAGACGCGGGTCCGGAAATTCGAGGATGTTCAAAATGGCCATAAGCTTGATTGCTGCACGTGTGAGGTAAAGTCGGGCGATGGCCTGGCGGGTCCGAAGATGCAGGCTACCGTTGTGAAACGTAGCTCCTTGCTTTCAAGCATAGAGCAGGGAGCGAGCCACGGGGGCTCTGGCGTTTCACGCGAACGCACATAATAAAGGGATTCACCGCATGAGGAAATCACTACTCGCCCTGCTGTTTCTGGCCTCGGCCGGCGCTGCGCACGGGCAAGTGCAACTCAAGGAAGGTTTTCCACAGCAATACACGGTGGTTTCGGGGGATACGCTCTGGGACATCTCCGGTAAATATTTGCGCGAACCCTGGCAGTGGCCACAGCTGTGGCGGGCCAATCCGCAGATCGAAAACCCCAACCTTATCTACCCCGGCGACACGCTCACGCTCAGTTACGTCAACGGCCAGCCGCGCCTGACCGTCAATCGCGGGGAGTCGCGCGGCATTATCAAGCTGTCGCCACGCATCCGTACCAGTCCGGTAGCGGAGGCGATTCCGAGCATTCCGCTCAAATCCATCAACAGCTTTCTGCTGAGCAACCGCATCGTCGACAAGGTCGAGGACTTCGACAAGGCGCCGTACATCGTCGCCGGCGATGCCGAGCGGGTGCTCAGCGGCACCGGCGACCGGATCTTTGCTCGCGGGCATTTCGACCCGAACCAGCCGGTCTACGGCATCTTCCGCCAGGGCAAGGTCTACACCGATCCGCAGAGCAAGGAGTTTCTGGGGATCAACGCCGACGATATCGGCGGCGGTGAAATCGTCGCCACCGAAGGCGACGTCGCTACCCTCGCCCTGCAACGCACCACACAGGAAGTGCGCCTCGGCGACCGTCTGTTCAGTGGCGAAGAGCGTTCGATCAACTCGACGTTCATGCCCAGCGCTCCCACCACCGACATCAATGGCCTGATCATCGATGTGCCACGCGGCGTCACGCAGATCGGCGCGATGGATGTAGTGACATTGAACAAGGGCAAGCGCGACGGTCTGGCCGAAGGCAACGTGCTGGTGGTGATGAAAACCGGGGAAACCGTGCGTGACCGGATCACCGGCCAGCCGCTGAAAATCCCCGACGAGCGCGCCGGATTGCTGATGGTGTTCCGCACCTACGACAAGCTCAGTTATGGCCTGGTGTTGAACGCATCGCGCTCGCTGGCTGTGCTGGACAAGGTGCGAAATCCTTAGCTGGCTTCACAAGTTACCAACAGAGTTATCCACAGCTTGTTCCGAAAGGTTCGGGCCTTATAACGATCAAGGATGATCCATGATGATGCCTGTCTCTCCATCGGTTTCGCCGGCGGAGCTCGAAGCGCGCCTGCGCCTGCACCGCTTGCCGGAAATCGGTCCCAAGCGTTTCACCAAACTGCTCGAAGCCTTCGGCTGTGCCTCGAAGGCAATCAGCGCGCCCGCCAGCGCCTGGCGCTCGCTGGGTTTGCCGGCGGCTTGTGCCGAGGCCCGCCGCTGTCCTGAAGTTCGCGACGGCGCCAGCCACGCATTGCGCTGGCTAGAGCGGCCGGAGCAACATTTGTTGATGTGGGATCACCCGGATTACCCGGCTTTGCTGGCGCAGATTCCCGACCCGCCACCCTTGCTGTTCGTCGCTGGCGACCCACGGATCCTGGAAAAACCGCAACTGGCGATGGTCGGCAGTCGCCGCGCTTCACGACCGGGCATGGACACCGCCACGGCATTTTCCCGCAGTCTGGCCGGAGCCGGTTTTGTCATCACCAGTGGCCTGGCGCTGGGCATCGATGCCGCCGTGCACCAAGGCGCGCTCGACGTTGGCGGGCAAACCGTGGGTGTGCTGGGCACCGGTCTGGAAAAATTTTATCCACAGCGCAACCGGCGGCTGGCGGACACGATGATTGCCTCGGGCAGTGCGTTGATTTCGGAGTTTCCACTGGACGCCGGGCCGACGGCGAGCAACTTCCCCAGGCGCAACCGGATCATCAGCGGCTTGTCACTCGGCGTACTGGTGGTCGAGGCCAGTGTTGCCAGCGGTTCGCTGATCACCGCGCGGCTGGCGGCGGAACAGGGTCGCGAGGTGTACGCCATTCCGGGTTCGATCCATCACCCCGGCGCCCGGGGTTGTCATCAGTTGATCCGTGATGGAGCGGTGCTGGTGGAAACCATCGAACACATCCTCGAAGCCCTGCGTGGCTGGCAGCACTTGTCGGGATCCACCTCTGCAACGGCTACGGACAATCCGTTGCTGCGCCTGCTGCACGCGGCGCCCCATACCAGCGAGGGCCTGGCCGACAGCAGTGGCTGGGCGTTGCCAAAAGTACTGGCGGCATTGACCGAACTGGAGATGGAGGGCCGCGCCGTGTGCGAAAACGGCCGCTGGTTTGCGCGGGTAAGCTAGGTTTTACATTGAAGATCGGTAAACTGCGCAAAACCTGTTTGCGGAGAGTTTTTCATGGTCAACAGTTGGCGTGTGCAACAAGCCGCACGAGAGATTCGCGCCGGGGCGGTGATTGCCTATCCAACCGAAGCCGTCTGGGGGCTGGGGTGCGATCCTTGGAATGAAGAAGCGGTGGATCGTCTGTTGGCGATCAAGAACCGATCGGTGGACAAGGGGTTGATTCTGGTCGCCGACAACATTCGTCAGTTCGACTTCCTGTTCGAGGACTTCCCCCAGGACTGGATCGACCGCATGGCCAGTACCTGGCCGGGGCCGAACACCTGGCTGGTGCCGCATCAGAACCTGTTGCCGGAGTGGGTGACCGGGGTGCATGACACCGTGGCGCTGCGGGTCAGCGATCATCCGCAGGTGCGTGATCTGTGCTCGCTGGTCGGGCCGTTGATCTCGACCTCGGCCAATCCGCAGGGCCGGCCGGCGGCGAAGAGTCGCTTGCGGGTCGAGCAGTATTTCCGTGGTCAGGTCGATCTGGTGTTGGGTGGAATGCTCGGTGGGCGCAAAAACCCGAGCCTGATTCGGGATCTGGCGACCGGTAGGGTTGTACGCCCGTCCTGAAATCCGAAAAGCCTGGTGGCGGGGAGCTTGCTCCCCGCCACCATCGGTTTTATGGCAACAGAACAGTCGAACCCGTCGTGCGCCGTGCCGACAACTCGGTCTGCGCCTTGGCCGCCTCAGCCAGTGGATAACGCTGGCTGATATCCACTTTCAGCTTGCCGCTGGTGATCATCCCGAACAGCTCATCCGCCATGCGTTGCAGGTTCTCTGCGTTGTTGGCGTAGGTGGCCAGCGTCGGCCGGGTCACGTACAGCGAACCTTTTGCCGCGAGAATCCCCAGGTTCACCCCGTCCACCGCACCCGAGGCGTTGCCGAAGCTCACCAACAGGCCACGGGGCGCCACGCTGTCCAGCGATGCCGGCCAGGTGTCCTTGCCGACGCCGTCATAGACCACCGGGACTTTCTTCCCGTCGGTCAATTCCAGCACCCGCTGGGCGACGTTTTCGTGGCTGTAGTTGATGGTTTCCCAGGCGCCATGGGCCTTGGCCAATTCGGCTTTCGCTTGCGAGCTGACGGTGCCGATCAGCTTCACGCCCAAAGCCTTGGCCCATTGGCAGGCGAGCAAGCCGACGCCGCCGGCCGCCGCGTGGAACAGAATGGTTTCGCCGCCCTTGAGTTCATAGGTCTGGCGCAGCAGGTACTGCACGGTCAGGCCCTTGAGCATCACACCGGCCGCGGTTTCAAAGCTGATGGCGTCCGGCAGGTGCACCAGATTCGCTTCGGGCAGGACGTGGACATCGCTATAAGCACCCAGTGGACCACTGCCATAAGCCACGCGGTCACCGACCTTGAACCGGGTGACCTCGCTGCCCACTGCTTCGACGATGCCCGCGCCTTCCGCCCCCAAACCCGACGGCAAGGCCGGTGGCGCGTACAGACCGCTGCGGTAGTAGGTGTCGATGAAGTTCAGACCGATGGCCTTGTTGCTCACGCGAACCTGCTGCGGGCCGGGTTCGGCGGGCTGATAGTCAACGTATTCGAGCACTTCGGGGCCGCCGTGGGCGCGGAACTGGATTCGCTTGGCCATCTGCCTACTCCTTGGGATGATTTGGAAGGCCCCTATCGAACCCCCATGCTTGATCTTCGTCAACTGCGGCGTGCCGGCCTGCGATGGTATGCTACGCGCCCATTTGCGCCGCCCCCCTTGCCCACGGGGCGATGCCCGATCCAAGGTGATGCCATGACGACCCGCACCGACGCCGTAAAGGCCTATCTGCTCGACCTGCAAGACCGCATCTGCGCCGCGCTGGAAACTGAAGACGGCGGCACGCGCTTCGTCGAAGACGCCTGGACTCGTGCGGCCGGCGGCGGCGGTCGCACCCGGGTGATCGAGAACGGCACGGTGATCGAAAAGGGCGGCGTCAACTTTTCCCACGTCTTCGGCAGCGGTCTGCCACCGTCCGCCAGCGCCCATCGACCGGAACTGGCCGGGCGCGGTTTCGAAGCCCTCGGCGTGTCGTTGGTGATCCATCCGCATAACCCGCATGTGCCGACGTCCCACGCCAACGTGCGCTTTTTCATCGCCGAGAAGGAAGGTGAAGAACCGGTCTGGTGGTTCGGCGGTGGCTTCGACCTGACCCCGTACTACGGCAACGAAGAAGACTGCATCCACTGGCACCGCGTCGCCGAGCAGGCCTGCGCGCCGTTCGGCCCGGACGTCTACCCGCGCTACAAGGCCTGGTGCGACACCTATTTCCACATCAAGCATCGCCACGAGCCGCGCGGCATCGGCGGCCTGTTCTTCGATGACCTGAACGAGTGGGACTTCGACACCAGTTTCGCCTTCATGCGCGCCATCGGCGATGCGTACATCGACGCTTACCTGCCGATCGTGCAACGGCGCAAGAACGACGCCTTCACCGCCAGGCAGCGTGAGTTCCAGGAATTTCGCCGCGGTCGCTACGTCGAGTTCAACCTGGTTTACGACCGTGGCACCCTGTTCGGCCTGCAATCGGGCGGGCGCACCGAGTCGATCCTGATGTCGCTGCCGCCGCAAGTGCGTTGGGCCTACGACTGGAAAGCCGAGCCGGGTAGCGAAGAAGCGCGCCTGACCGAGTACTTCCTGCAAGACCGCGACTGGCTGGCCCGGGCCTGAGGACTTCTGATGGATCGTTACGTCGTTTTCGGTAACCCGATCGGCCACAGCAAGTCGCCGATGATTCACAAACTGTTCGCCGAACAGACCGGGCAAAGCCTCGATTACAGCACCCTGCTGGCACCGCTCGACGATTTTTCCGGCTGCGCCACGGTGTTTTTCCAGGACGGTCGCGGTGCCAACGTGACCGTACCGTTCAAGGAAGATGCCTGCCGCCTGGCCAACAGCCTGACCGATCGTGCCCAACGCGCCGGCGCGGTGAACACTTTGAGCAAACTGGCCGACGGCACCTTGCTCGGTGATAACACCGACGGTGCCGGGCTGGTGCGGGACCTGACGGTCAACGCCGGGTTCAGCCTCACCGGCAAACGCATTCTGCTGCTCGGCGCCGGTGGCGCGGTGCGCGGTGCGCTGGAGCCGTTGCTGGCGGAAAAACCGGCCTCGGTGATCATCGCCAACCGCACGGTGGACAAGGCTGAGCTGCTGGCCGAACTGTTCTGTGATCTGGGGCCGGTGTCGGCCAGTGGTTACGACTGGTTGCGCGAACCGGTAGACGTAATCATCAACGCCACGTCTGCCAGCCTCACCGGCGATGTGCCGCCGATTGCCCCAAGCCTGATCGAGCCGGGCAAGACGCTGTGCTACGACATGATGTACGGCAAGGAGCCAACCGCGTTTTGCCGCTGGGCCAGCGAGCACGGCGCAGGCGTGGTGATGGATGGTTTGGGCATGCTGGCCGAACAGGCTGCCGAAGCCTTTTTCCTGTGGCGTGGCGTACGTCCCGACACTGCGCCGGTTCTGGCGGAATTGCGTCGGCAGTTGGCGCTGTAAGGCGCCCTCAGTCCTCGAAGCGGATCGGGCATTTCTCCGCCCCTTCGAGTTTGCGCAACTCCTCCACCACCTGCGGTCGCGCCTGACGCAAGGTCAGGCTGCGATCCTGGCGCAACAGGCGCCGGGCCTCCTGATGGAGCATTTCCACGCCTGAATAGTCGATGAAGTTGATCTGTTGCGCCTCGATCACCACCCGCGCGCCATGCATCCGTTGCAAGCGCACTTGCAGATAGTGGCTGGCGCCGAAAAAGATCGAGCCGCCGACCCGCAGTACATCGTCTTCGCCATCGCGCCAATGCTGCACCCTCGGCTGCGACGTGCGCTTTAGGTAGAAAAACAGCGACGCCAGCACCCCGGCGTAAATGGCCGTCTGCAATTCCAGCAGCAACGTGGCGACGCAGGTCAGGCTCATCACCACGAACTCGGCCCGGCTGACCCGCAGCAACGCACGAATGCCGCGATGATCCACCAGTCCCCAGGCGATCAGCAGAATGCTGCCGGCCATGGCCGGGATCGGAATATGCGCGATCAGTCCGGCACCGAAAATCGCGAACAACGCCACCCACAACGCCGAAAACACCCCGGCCAGCGGCGAACAGGCCCCTGCCTCATAGCTCAGCCCGGAACGGGTGAACGAACCGGCGGACAATGATCCCGAAAAGAACGCCCCGACAATGTTCGACAGCCCCTGCGCGCGGACTTCCTGGTTAGCGTCGAGCAGCTGTTGCGAGCGCGCGGAAATCGAACGGGCAATCGACAGGCTGGTAACCAGCCCGAGCATGCCCACCGCCACGGCGCTGGGCAGCAGACGCAGGATCAGGTCCATATCCAGTGGCAATCCACTGAACGGCGGCAAGCGCCCGACAAACGCGCTGACCAAGTGAACGTGACCAAACATCGCCGGCCACAGCCACACCACCAGACTGCCGAGCACCAAAGTCATCAACAACGTCGGCCAGCGTGGCAGCCATTGTTTGAGCAACGCACCGATCACCACCGTGGCGACACCGAGGACCAGCGACGGTTTATCCACAGTCCCGAGATGGCGCAGCAGGTCCATCAGGCTGGCCAGCGCCGTTGCCTTGGCCGGAAGATCCAGCCCCAGCAGGTTCGGCAATTGCCCAATGGCAATCACCACCGCCGCGCCGAGGGTGAAACCCAGCACCACGGAATGCGAGACGAAATTCACCAGCGCGCCGAAGCGCAACAGACCGAGCAGCCACTGGAAAATCCCCGCCAGGAACGTCAGTAGCAGGATCAAGGTGATGTAGTCCTGCGACGCCGGCACGGCCAGTGGACTGACACTGGCGAACAGCACAATCGAAATCGCGGCCGTCGGCCCGCAAATCAGATGCCACGACGAGCCCCACAGACAAGCGATCAACACCGGCACGATGGCGGCGTAGAGCCCGTATTCCGGTGGGAGGCCGGCGATCAGCGCGTAGGCAATCGACTGGGGCAACGCGAGAATCGCCCCGCTGAGACCGACGACCAGGTCTCGCCCGACGCTGGCGCGGGTCTGCCGGGGCAGCCAGGCCAGAAAGGGGAAAAGTGAGCGGCGGCTGGTGAGGGCCATGGATCCTCTCGGTTTGGGATTGGTGGTGTGTGAAGGGTATCAGGGTGTCAGTCAGGAACAGCCCCCTCACCCTAACCCTCCCGAAACGTCGGACCGCCCGGAGGGAGAGGGAACTGACCGAGGTGTCTGTTCGAAATCCATCGACCTGAAAGTCTTCAGTCGAACTCAGGTTCTGAAACCAACGACGGTCAGCTCCCTTTCCCCCTCGCCCCCCTTGGGGGAGAGGGTTGGGGTGAGGGGGGAAAAGATCTAAACCGAACTCAGACCTTCAGCACACCGCGATCAAAGCTTCGCTTTAACCGCCGCCAATGCATCTTTGCCATCCACCGTCTTCACGCCATCGAGCCACTTGTCCAGCACCGCCGGATTCGCCTTGATCCACGTCTTCGCCGCATCGGCATTGCTGACTTTCTTGTTCACCACCTCGGCCATGATGCTGTTCTCCATCTCCTGAGTGAACGAAAGATTGGTCAGCAATTTACCCACATTCGGACAGGCCTCGGCATAGCCCTTGCGGGTCAGGGTGTAGACGCTACCCGTGTCGCCAAAGTACTTCTCGCCGCCCTTGAGGTAATGCATTTTCAGCTGCACGTTCATCGGGTGCGGGGTCCAGCCGAGGAAGGTGACGAACTTCTGCTTCTTCACCGCCCGCGAGACTTCGGCCAGCATCGCCTGTTCGCTGGACTCGATCAGCTTCCACTGGCCCAGGTCGAAGTCGTTTTTCTTGATGATCTCTTGCAGCGAGATGTTCGCCGGCGCGCCGGAGCCGATGCCGTAGATCTTCTTCTCGAATTTATCGGCGTACTTATTCAGGTCGGCGAAGTTATGCACACCCGCATCCCACACGTAGTCCGGCACGGCCAGGGTGAATTCGGTGCCGTCGAGATTCTTCGCCAGTTGGGTGACATCGCCGGTGGCGACGAACTTGTCGTAGAAGCCCTGCTGCGCCGGCATCCAGTTGCCGAGGAAGACGTCGACCTGGCCATCCTTCAAGCCGCCGAAGGTGATCGGCACTGCGAGGGTGTCGATCTTGGCCTTGTAGCCCATGCCATCCAGCAGAAAACCGGTGATGGCGTTGGTCGCGGCGATGTCGCTCCAGCCGGGATCGGCCATTTTCACCGTGTCGCAGCTCTCGGCGAACGCGGATGCGCTGCCCAGTGCCAGCAGGCTGACTGTCACGACTGTGGATAACTTGACCATGGACTTCCCCTTGACGTTATTGGTTTTGGCAGGGTTGTGGATAACGGGCCTTGCGCTCCAGGTCATCGAGGTCGATGTGGTTGCGCATGTACTGCTGACTGGCGTCCACCAGCGGCTGGTGATCCCAGCTCTTGAGCTTGCCGATCGTCAGCGCCTCGGCAACGAAGCGCCGGCGCCGCTGACTTTCGAGCACCTCGCGGTGGATCGTCGGAATGTCCCATCTGGCCCGTGCTTCGGCGAGAAAATCGTCGAACAGCTGACGATGTTGCGGTGATTGGCTGAGTTCTTCGAGTTCACGCGGATCGTTGTGCACATCGAAGAGCAGGCAAGGGTCGCTTTCGCTGTAGATGAATTTGTACGCGCCGCGACGGATCATCATCAACGGGCTGATCGTGCCTTCGGCCATGTATTCGCCGAACACTTCGTCATGACCGCCCTGCCCGTGCAGGTGCGGGACCAGCGAACGACCGTCCAGCGGCAGGTTCGGTTCCAGGCTGCCGCCGGCCAGTTCGACCAAGGTCGGCAACAGGTCGGCGGTGGACACGGCGGCGCTGACTCGGCCCGCAGTGAACTGCCCGGGGGCAGTTATCAACAGGGGCACACGCGCTGCCATCTCGAACCAGTGCATTTTGTACCAGAGGCCTTTCTCGCCCAGCATGTCGCCATGGTCGCCGGAGAACACGATGATGGTGTCATCGATCAGCCCGGTATCTTCGAGGGTTTGCAGGAGTTTGCCGACGTTCGTGTCGATATAGCTGCACGCGCCGAAATACGCCCGGCGCGCATCGCGAATCTTATCCACAGGCAGCGGTTTGTCCCACAGGTCGTAGACCTTGAGCAAACGCTGGGAATGCGGATCAAGGGAATGTTGATCCGGCGTCGTCGGAAGCGGGATATCCGCATCGTCGTACAAATCCCAGAACGCCTTGGGAATCGTGTACGGATCGTGAGGGTGAGTCATCGATACGGTCAGGCAAAACGGCTGGTCGCCGTCCTCGCGAATGTGGTCGAACAGGTATTGCTGAGCCTTGAACACCACCTCTTCATCGAAGTCGAGCTGGTTGGTGCGCACGCACGGCCCGGCCTGCAACACCGAAGACATGTTGTGATACCAGCTCGGCCGCACATCGGGTTCGTCCCAGTTCACCGCCCAGCCATAGTCGGCCGGGTAGATGTCGCTGGTCAGGCGTTCCTCGTAGCCGTGCAGTTGATCCGGCCCGCAGAAATGCATCTTGCCCGACAGTGCGGTGCGGTAGCCGAGACGGCGCAGGTAATGGGCGTAGGTCGGAATGTCGGCGGGGAAATCGGCGGCGTTGTCGTAGGCGCCGATCTTGCTCGGCAACTGGCCGCTGACCAGGGTGAAACGCGACGGTGCGCACAGCGGGCTGTTGCAGTACGCGGCATCGAATACCACGCCCTGTTCGGCGAGGCGGCTGAGATTCGGCAGTTTGATCGGCGACGGGCCGTAGAACGGCAACATTGGCGCGGCCATTTGATCGGCCATGATGAAGAGAATGTTCTTGCGCTTCATGTGATCGCGGCATTCCATAGTGAATATTTATGCGACATTGCTGTGAATGAGCATGGATTCCACGCAATATCCCGTAAAGCCCGCGCCGGACAATGACTAGGATAAGCACAGCTTATGTATGAAGCCCTCGGTGATTTGTCGCTGGACCTGCTGCGTGCCTTCGAGGCGGCGGCCCGTCATCGCAGTTTTACCGCTGCAGCGGTGGAACTCGGCACGACGCAACCGGCCATCAGCCAGCAGATCAAACGGCTGGAGGAACAGCTCGGAACGCGGCTGTTCGACCGGATCTATCGAGGTATCGGGCTGACTGAGGTCGGTTCGATTCTTTTTGAGCAAGTAACCCTCGGTTTACAGAACATCGACGCAGGATTGAGCGCGATCAGCGCACAACAGCAACATGAAGTGCTGCAGGTCGCCACCGATTTTGCCTTCGCCGCGTACTGGCTGATGCCGCGCCTGCACCGCTTCCATGAAGCTTATCCACAGGTGGACGTGAGCCTGGTCACCAGCGAGCGCAATCACAACATGCTGCGCACGGATATCGACGTTGCCGTGCTGTTCGGCGACGGTCGCTTCAAACAGGGCGAAAGTCACTGGTTATTCAGCGAAGAAGTGTTTCCGGTGTGCAGTCCGCAATTGCTCAGGGATCGCGCTCTGCCCTTGCCGGCCCAAGCGCTGCTGGAGTTTCCGCTGCTGCACCTGCGCGGGGAAAACAGCAGCAACTGGTTCGACTGGAGCGGGCTGTTCCGCGAGTTGAACATCAGCACGCCGCCAGCGCCGGGCCAGCTGCGCTTCGACAATTACACCCTGCTGATTCAGGCGGCGATTGGCGGTCAGGGTGTAGCCATCGGCTGGCGTCACCTTGTGGATAACTTACTCACTCAAGGTCTGTTGTGCCGGCCCATCGCCGAAACCACACTGTCGCGCCTCGGTTATTACGTGGTGTTGCCGCAGCGCAAACGCCGGGGCGCGTTGATTCAGACGTTCGTGGAATGGCTGATGGCCGAACAGGCCAGCAGCGCCGAATCCCTGGCCGGGCTGCCGCTGCCGTCGATTGCGGTGTAACGGATCAGCGAGCAGCAACAAAATCCACGTGCTGGCGCAGATGCAAATTCAGCCGCAGCTCATCGGCGATGCCCACCGCCACCCGATTCAGCCGCTCCAGCGGTTCGACCAGACCCGGTTCAAGCGTGCGGCCAACCTGACTGAAGTGCTCGATCGTCAGCCCGGCCACGCTGCGCGGTGCGTTCACCAACGTCCAGTGCAGCGGGCTGCTTTGCAGGGCTTCGCGCACTTCTTCGGCGGCGTGGCGTTGCAGCGGGTCGGCGTTTTCCGGATCGTCCAGGGCTTCGAATTCGCCGATGACAAACAGCCGCGAGACGTTCGCTGCCTGCAGCCCGTCGATCAGTGCATCCACCGCCAGCACCTGTTCCACCGGCCCCAGCACCACGGATTTCTCAATGTGATCGCTGCTCAGCGGCAGGCCCGGCGCATTGAGCAGGCAGATCACCGCCGAACTGCCAGCCACGCTCTGATTGACCCGCTCGGCATCGAGCAGGTCGCCGCTTTTGGTACGCAGTCCCGGCCGTGGCGCGAGCGCCGTCAAATCGTCGAGGATGGCGATGACTTCATGCTGGCGACGCAGCAGTTCAGCCATCAACGCACTGCCCAGGCTACTCATGGCACCATAGAGCACCACTTTCACCGCCGGGGTTTCGGCATTTTTCATGGCTGAGGTCCCGTTTGTTTTCCCTTGTATGGCGTGTGACATACGGGCAACGCCGAGGGTTCGAACTGATTCAGAGGGTTTGCGATGCAGACGATCAAGGGCTATCACGCCCATGTTTATTTCGATGCCAGCACCATTGAACAGGCGCGGGCGCTGTGTGAGCAGGCCGCGCAATTATTCCCGTTGAAGATGGGCCGTGTGCACGAGCGTCCGGTCGGCCCGCATCCGGACTGGAGCTGCCAGCTGGCCTTCGGGCCGGAACTGATCGGCGACGTGCTGCCGTGGCTGGCGCTCAATCGCAAGGGGTTGGTGGTGTTCCTGCACCCGGATACCGGTGATGATTTGCTTGACCACACCGAGCACGCGATCTGGATGGGCGCTATGCGGCCGCTGGATCTGTCTGTTTTTTGATCAGAGTGTTTCTTCGGGCTCCCCCGGCAAATGCTCATCCAGGTGCAGCCACGGCAATTGGCTGTCAGTCCAGATGTGCCGCTGCGCAGCGGCCAGCTCCGGGTGATCGAGGGTGGCGACCGTCAGATCGATGCTTTCGGGACTGAGCAACGTCACCAGCGCCAGTTGCGCGCCGCAGTTCGGGCAGAAGAACCGTGCGCAACTGGGCGACGAGTCGTAGCGCGAAGGGGTCCCGGCCAGCCACTGGAAATTCGCCACCGGCAGCGTGATCCAGGTGGTGACGATGCCGCCGCTGACCCGCCGACAAATCGAACAATGGCAGTGGGCAATGTCGTGCAATGTCCCACTGAACTGATAGCGGATATGTCCGCAATGGCAGCCACCGCTGTGCAATTCACCCATCGCCCCACCCTCCCGTTCCCGTGTTCATTGACTCTAGCCGCATCCGACGGCCGGTTGGCCGTTCGCATCGAAGCTTTCATCCGCGAAAGCTGGCTGAAAGGTTGCCCCATTAGGATCGCCGCCACTACCGGCAACAGACCGGTTGGCCACGCGTGTGATTGCTTGCACGTCAGGCCCTATTAACAACAACAATGGTGATTCTGATGTCCTCTGTAACCCGCCTCCTCGCTGCAACTCCGCCCGTACGTCTCGTGCTTCCCGTTCTGCGCTGATCCCGCCCGATCCGCCCATTCCCTAGCCGCACTACGCCTGGAGTATTCCCATGCTGACTTTCCTTGGCTTTGCCATGGTCATCACGTTCATGTTCCTGATCATGACCAAGCGCCTGTCCGCGCTGATCGCTCTGATCATCATCCCGATCCTGTTCGCCCTGTTCGGTGGCTTCGCGCCGAAGATCGGCCCGATGATGCTCGAAGGTATTACCAAGCTTGCGCCGACCGGCGTGATGCTGATGTTCGCCATTCTGTATTTCGCCCTGATGATCGACTCCGGCCTGTTCGACCCGGCCGTGCGCAAGATCCTCAAACTGGTCAAGGGCGACCCGCTGAAAGTTTCGGTCGGCACCGCCGTACTGGCGCTCGTCGTTTCCCTCGATGGTGACGGCGCGACCACTTACATGATCTGCGTGGCCGCCATGCTGCCGCTGTACAGCCGCATCGGCATGAGCCCGCGGATCATGGCGGGCCTGATCATCCTCGCCGGCGGCGTGATGAACATGACCCCCTGGGGAGGCCCGACCGCCCGTGCCGCCAGTGCGCTGCACGTGGATCCGTCGGACATCTTTGTACCGATGATCCCGGCCATGGGTGCCGGTGTGATCGCGATCCTGATCATTGCCTACTTCTACGGCAAACGTGAACGTGCGCGTCTGGGTGAGCTGCACCTGATCGGCGACGAGATCGATCACAGCGAAATCAGCGTGTCGCAGTTCCCGGATGCCCGTCGTCCGAAGCTGATCTGGTTCAACGGCCTGCTGACCCTGGCGCTGATGTGCACCCTGATCGCCGGCCTGCTGCCGCTGCCGGTGCTGTTTATGGTGGCGTTCAGTATTGCCATGATCGTCAACTACCCTTGCCTGCAGCAGCAGAAGGATCGGGTCGCGGCCCACGCCGGCAGTGTGCTGTCGGTGGTCAGTCTGATCTTCGCGGCGGGCATCTTCACCGGTATCCTGTCGGGCACCGGCATGGTCGATGCCATGTCGAAAAGCCTGCTGGCGGTGATCCCTGATTTCCTCGGCCCGTACCTGGCGGTGATCACGGCGCTGGTGAGCATGCCGTTCACGTTCTTCATGTCGAACGACGCGTTCTACTACGGTGTGTTGCCGGTACTGTCGGAAGCGGCCAGCCATTACGGCATCACCGCAGTGGAAATGGCCCGTGCCTCGATTGTCGGCCAGCCGGTTCACCTGCTGAGCCCACTGGTGCCGTCGACGTATCTGCTGGTCGCACTGGCCGGGATCGAGTTCGGCGATCACCAACGTTTCACCCTGAAGTGGGCAGTGCTGGTCTGCCTGTGCATACTGGTCGCAGCCTTGCTGTTGGGGACTTTCCCGCTGTTCAGCACTTTGTAACGGCATCAACTCACCAGAACGCCAGCTGCTTGCTGGCGTCCTGGTTTAACACACGCTCAAAGGAATACACATGGAATGGCTGACCAACCCTGAGATCTGGGTTGCCTTCTTCACCCTGACCGCCCTGGAGATCGTCCTGGGCATCGATAACATCATCATGATTTCGATCCTGGTCAGCCGCATGCCCAAACACATGCAACAGCGCACCCGGATCTTCGGTCTTGGCCTGGCCATGATCACGCGGATCCTGTTGCTGCTGTCGATCACCTGGGTCATGCGCCTCACCGCCGACCTGTTCGTAGTATTCGGCCAGGGCATTTCCGGGCGTGACCTGATCCTGTTCTTCGGTGGCCTGTTCCTGCTGTGGAAAAGCTCCCAGGAGATGTACCACGCGCTTGAAGGTGAAGATGAAACCGGCGACGAGCCTTCGGGCAAGGGCGGCAATTTCCTCTACACCATCATCCAGATCGCGATCATCGACATCGTGTTCTCGCTGGACTCGGTGATCACCGCCGTCGGCATGGTGTCCCACGTACCGGTGATGGTCGCGGCGATCATCGTGGCGGTGCTGGTGATGATGGCGGCCTCGGGCAAGATCAGCGAGTTCATCGACAAGCACCCGTCGCTGAAAATGCTCGCGCTGTCGTTCCTGCTGGTGGTCGGTACCGTGCTGATTGCCGAATCGTTCGACGTGCACGTTCCCAAAGGCTACGTCTACTTCGCCATGGCGTTCTCGCTGGCGGTCGAAGCGATCAACATCAAGATGCGCACCGCCATCGCGAAAAAGAAGAAACAGCAGGATCCGGTAAAACTGCGCAAGGATATTCCGGGTCAGTGACTCGAACGCTGCGCAAAAGATCAAAGGGCCTTCGGGCCCTTTTTTCATGGCTGCATGAACCTGTTTTCATGACACTTTTGTTTCAATCCACGCTTTAGCTGTGCAATGCTGGCGCCGAGACCGTTAGCCAACTACAGCTTAAGTATTAAAAACGTAGAAACCGCGCGGTGCCGTCCACTTGCCCCACTGGGGCGCTGCTACTACAGGGGGTCTGCATGCTAACCCTGCTCAATCTGCTCTCTGCCGTGGCTCTGCTGATCTGGGGCACGCACATTGTCCGAACCGGCATCCTGCGGGTGTACGGCACCAATCTGCGCCACGTGATCGGTCAGAACATGTCCAGGCGCTGGCTGGCCTTTGTCGCCGGTATCGTCGTCACCGCGATGGTGCAGAGCAGCAACGCCACCGCCATGCTCGTGACGTCCTTTGTCGGTCAGGGCCTGATGGCGCTGACCCCGGCCCTGACTACCATGCTCGGCGCCGACGTCGGTACCGCGCTGATGGCGCGGGTGCTGACGTTCGATCTGTCGTGGCTGTCGCCGCTGCTGATTTTCCTCGGGGTGATTTTCTTTCTGTCGCGCAAACAGACTCGGCTGGGGCAGATGGGCCGTGTGGCCATCGGGCTGGGGCTGATTATTCTGGCGCTGCAATTGATCGTCGAAGCTGCCGGGCCGATCACTCATGCCAAGGGTGTGAAGGTGATTTTCGCCTCGCTGACCGGCGACATTCTCCTCGACGCTCTGGTCGGCGCGTTGTTCGCGATGATTTCCTACTCCAGCCTGGCTGCAGTGCTACTGACGGCGACCCTGGCCGGTGCCAATGTCATCAGCCTGCCGGTGGCGCTCGGTCTGGTGATCGGTGCCAATATCGGCAGCGGTGTGCTGGCATTCATGAGCACCAGCATGCAAAACGCCGCCGGCCGTCAGGTCGCGCTGGGCAGCCTGTTGTACAAGCTGATCGGGCTGCTGCTGATCATCCCGGTACTAGATCCGCTGGTGCACTGGATCGACAGCCTCGATTACAGCCCTCAGGAAATGGTCATCGGCTTCCATCTGCTCTACAACACTGCGCGCTGCCTGATCCTGCTGCCGACGGTCGCCCCCATGGCGCGGCTGTGCGCCTGGCTGTTGCCGGAGCGTCCGGAGGTCAACGGCACCGCAAAACCGCGTCACCTCGACCTGACCGCCCTGGTCACGCCCAGCCTGGCACTGGCCAACGCTGCCCGGGAAACCCTGCGCATGGGTGATCTGATCGACAACCTGCTGGACGCCACACAGGATGTGTTGCGTGGCAAGCAGACCGCCGTCACCCAGGAAGTGCGCAAACTGACCGATGACGTCGAAGCACTTTACAGCGCGATCAAGCTGTACCTGGCGCAGATGCCTCGGGAGGATCTCGGCGAGCAGGACAGTCGGCGCTGGGCGGAAATCATTGAACTGGCGATCAACCTCAAGCTTGCCAGCGATCTGATCGAACGCATGTTGCGCAAGATCCAGCAGCAGAAGACCTCGCAGCGCCGGTCATTTTCCGAAGACGGGCTGGAGGAACTGGCCGGGCTGCACAGTCAGTTGATTGCCAACCTGCGGCTGGGCTTGTCGGTGTTTCTCAGTGGCGACAAGGAAAGTGCTCGGCAGTTGTTGCGTGAGAAACGTCGCTTCCGCGCCCAGGAGCGCCGTCTGGCCCATGCCCATGTCAGCCGTTTGCAACGCAAGATCGTGCAAAGTATCGAGACCAGTTCGCTGCACCTTGAGTTGATTGCCGACATGAAACGATTGAATTCGCTGTTCTGCAGCAGCGCCTATGCGGTGCTGGAAACCTCCGATACCGGCGCGCTGGCGGCGGACGATATGGCGGACATCACGCATTCGCCTTGAACGTCTGGGGTTGTGGTCAGTCAGTAACTCAGCGTTCAGTCTCAAGGATGCCTTCGCGAGCAAGCTCGCTCCCACATTTGAAACGTATTCCCTTGTGGGAGCGAGCTTGCTGGCGAAAGCGATCTGTCTGACGACACGGATCTCCAATTCAGCCGTATGGAAGCTTGTTATGCGTTGCCTGTTGTTCGCTTGCCTGTTGCTCGGTGCCCTGCCCGCCTTCGCCCTGGATCGTTTTCAGGTCGAAGGCTATGCGCTGCCCAACGGTTTGCAATTGCTGCTCAAGCCCGGCACCGAGCGTGGACATGTGGCGATCCGGCTGGTGATCGGTGTCGGTTTCGATGATTTCGCCTGCAATGAAAAGGAGCTGCCGCACCTGCTCGAACATTTGTTGTTCAGCGGCATAGACGCCACCGGCGAAGGCGGCCTCGAAGAGCGCATGCAGGCCCTGGGCGGTGACTGGAACGCCTTCACCAGCAACGCCGACACCACGTTCGTCATCGAAGCCCCGGCGAAAAACCAGCGCAAGGTGCTCGATCTGTTGCTGGATCTGCTGACCCAGACCCGTTTCGACGACAACGCGATCAACGCCGCCAAACGAGTGGTCGAGCGCGAGGATGGCGGCCATTACACCCGCCTGCGGCGCTTTCTCGATCGTCAGGACCTGGGCCACAGCGCGAGCAATCAACTGGCGGTAGAGCTGGGCTTGAAGTGCTCGCAACGGGCCGAAGTCGATGGCCTGACCCGTGAACAGCTGGATAAGGTGCGCAAAGCCTGGTACGCGCCAAACAATATGACCCTGATCGTCGTCGGCGACCTCGACAAGTTGCTGCCGGCCTATCTGGAGCGGGCCTGGGGCGCACTTGAAGCGGTCGACCCGAGCGAACATCGTCCGTTGCCGGACATCCGTGCCAGCGCCGCCCACGAACGCACGATCACACGCGGCTTCGTCGGTAACAGCGCCAAGCTGCACTGGCTGGTGCCGGAGCCGGTGCTGGACGATCAGTACGACCAGACTTTCGATCTGCTCAAGGAATATCTGGAGTGGGCGCTGTACCGCCAATTGCGCCTGAACCACGGTTTGTCCTACGGGCCCTGGGCCGAGCGCGAGGTGTTCGGCGGCGTTGGCTTCATGAGCCTCAACGCCGACCTGGATCGCGGCGATATCGCCGAAGCCGAACAGGTGCTGGAAGGCCTCAAGGCGGACCTGCTGAAAAACGGTCTCGATGCCGACACGTTCAACCGTATCAAGCAAGCAGCCATCGCCCATCAGGCCTGGGCCGTGCAGGGCAACAGCGGCATGGCCGACTATTACTGGAGCGCGCTGGGCGACTACGAAGATGGCCGCTTCGCCGATCCCGCCAGGGAACTGCAAGGGGTCACGCTGGACGCGGCGAACAAGGCCATGCGCGAGTTGCTGTTGCAGCCGGGGTATCTGCGGATCGAGAAGCCGTTGCTCAGTGACGATCAGGTGGTTTGGCTGATCGGCGGCGGATTGGGCGCCGTGTTACTGATCCTGCTCGGCTGGCGCCTGCATAGACGCCAGTCCGTGCATTCAGACTGATCGACAGCCTCGCCACAGCCCCCGGCGGGCGGTACTCTGTCGAGGTTTTTTTCTTCGACTGTCGTGAATCGCCCAAATGCCCAAATTGACCCTCCTGATCCAGCGCATCCTCGAACTGATGAAGCGCTACCCCGGGGTCATTGCGCTCGGCGGTTTCATCTCCGGAGTCGGCAGTTTCATCCTGGTCGACCGGCAACAGGGGCTGGCGAGCTGGATCACCACGATCATGCTGCTGAGCTGGATCTGGCTGATGCTGGAAAACAGCCTGACCGAGCTGTTCACCCGAGTTTTCAAACGGGAAATCCCCCAGCCGCTGCTGCGTTATGCGACGCAGATGATCCACCAGGAAAGCCTGTTTTTCGTCCTGCCGTTCTTCTTCATCACCACCACCTGGAACAGCGGTCAACTGGTGTTCACCGGTCTGCTGTGCATCGCCGCGCTGATCTCGATCGTCGACCCGCTCTACTACAAATGGCTGGCGCCGCGGCGCTGGGCGTTCCTGGCGTTGCATACCCTGACGCTGTTCGCTGCCCTGCTCACCGCGCTGCCGGTGATCATGCACCTGACCACCTCGCAGAGTTTCAAGTGGGCGCTGGGGACTGCCGTGGTGCTGTCGTTCCCGAGTCTGGCGTCGATCTTCCCGATCCGCACCGTGCGCAACGCGCTCGCGATCCTCAGCATCACCATCGGTATCGGCGGCGTCGGCTGGGTGCTGCGTTCGTGGGTACCGCCGGCAACGCTGTGGATGACCGACGTGGCGATCAGCACCCAGGTGCAGGATCGCGTCCCCGGCGCCAGCCTGGAGCAAGTCAGTGCCGAGCAGATCCGCAACGGCGGGCTTTACGCCTATACCGCGATCAACGCACCGCGCGGGCTCGATGAGCGGATCTACCATGTGTGGCAGTTCAACGGCAAAGAGGTCGACCGGATCGCCCTCGACATCCACGGCGGGCGCAAGGAAGGCTATCGGGCGTGGACCCACAAGCAGGTTTTCCCCGGCAACCCGGTGGGTGACTGGCAGGTGCGGGTGCTGACCGAGGACGACCAGGTGATCGGCGTGCTGCGCTTCGAAGTCACGGACAGCACACCGACCAAAGAAAAGTAATCCGGTTCGTGCTATTACGTAGGTTCGCGAATTTAGCCGAACAAGCACGGAGCTTATGACCAGCAGCTCGATGACCGGTAATGCCCGTCTGGACACCTCGATCAGCCCTGCCCGCCTGCGGGTCACCGGGGACTGGACGCTTGCTCATTACGCCGAGCTCAAGCACCTGAGCGAAACGCTCCGCGGTCAGTACGACGCCAGCACCCCCATCGACCTCAACGGCCTCGGCGCCCTGGACACCGCTGGCGCCTCGCTGCTGGTGGAACTGCTCGGCTCCGAGCGTCTGGGCCAATCCGCCGAACACCCCGATTGCACGATTTCCACGGCCGACCGCGCGTTGCTGCAAACCGTCTATCGCTCGCTGACCGACTTCTGCGTGCCGGTCAAGGAACCGGAAATCAGCGTCAGCGTGCAATTGCTGACCCGCATCGGCCGGGCCGTCGACACGGTGTGGCAAGACACCCTGCAACTGCTCGGCTTCGTCGGCCTGATTCTTGAGACCATCGCCCGAAGCCTGTTTCGCCCCAAGCGCTGGCGGATCACGCCGATGATTGCGCACATCGAACAGACGGGCCTCGACGCTGCACCTATCGTGGCGTTGCTGACCTTTCTGGTGGGCGCCGTGGTGGCGTTTCTCGGCGCGACGGTGCTGGCCAGTTTCGGCGCCAGCGTGTTCACCGTGGACCTGGTGGGCTTCGCCTTCCTGCGCGAATTCGGCGTGTTGCTCACGGCGATCCTGATGGCCGGCCGCACCGCCAGTGCCTTTACCGCGCAGATCGGCTCGATGAAGGCCAACGAGGAAATCGACGCCATCCGCACCCTCGGCCTCGACCCCATGGAATTGCTGGTGGTGCCGCGGGTGCTGGCTTTGCTGGTGGCGCTGCCGATGTTGACCTTTCTGGCGATGATCTGCGGGATCATCGGCGGCGCGGTGGTCTGCGCGGTGTCGCTGGATATCTCGCCGGCGATGTTCCTGTCGCTGCTGCAAAGCGACATAGGGATTCAACATTTCCTGGTTGGCCTGGTCAAAGCCCCGATCTTTGCGTTCCTGATCGCCGCCATTGGCTGTCTGGAAGGCTTCAAGGTCAGCGGCAGCGCCGAATCGGTCGGCGCCCACACCACCTCCAGTGTGGTGCAATCGATTTTCGTGGTGATCGTGCTCGATGCGGTCGCCGCGTTGTTCTTCATGGAGATGGGTTGGTGAGTCGTCTACCCCGCATGCCCTCCGAGGCGGTGATCGAAGTCCGTGGCCTGTGTAATCGCTTCGGCCGCCAGAGCGTGCACGAGAACCTCGACCTGGACTTGTACAAAGGCGAGATCCTGGCCGTGGTCGGCGGCTCCGGCAGCGGCAAGTCGGTGTTGCTGCGCAGCATCGTCGGCCTGCGCCAGCCCAGTGAAGGCATGGTCAAAGTATTCGGCCAGAACCTGCCGAGCCTGCCGGAACATGAGCGTTCGCTGATCGAGCGGCGTTTCGGTGTGCTGTTTCAGAAAGGCGCGCTGTTTTCATCGCTGACCGTAACCGAGAACGTCGCCCTGCCCCTGATCGAACACGCCGGCCTCAGCCGCGACGACGCCGAGCATCTGGCGGCGGTGAAGCTGGCGCTGGCCGGGCTGCCGCTGTCGGCGGCGGACAAGTATCCCGCCTCGCTGTCCGGCGGCATGATCAAACGCGCGGCCCTGGCACGGGCGCTGGCGCTGGACCCGGACATCCTGTTTCTCGACGAACCCACTGCCGGCCTCGATCCGATTGGCGCGGCGCAGTTCGACCAATTGATCCTGACGCTGCGCGATGCGCTGGGCTTGAGCGTGTTTCTGGTAACCCACGACCTCGACACGCTCTACACCATCACCGACCGGGTGGCGGTGCTGGCGCAGAAGAAAGTGCTGGTGGCAGGCCCCATCGACGTGGTCTCGGAAACCGACGACGCGTGGATTCACGAATATTTCCACGGCCCTCGCGGCCGCTCGGCGCTTGACGCCGCCAAACTGCTCAACGAGGTCTGACATGGAAACCCGAGCCCATCATGTGTTGATCGGCCTGTTCACGGTGATTGTGGTGGCGGGCGCCCTGCTCTTCGGTCTGTGGCTGGCCAAGTCCAGTGTCGACACCGAGTTCAAGGATTACGAAATCGTCTTCAACGAGGCGGTCAGCGGCCTGTCCCGCGGCAGCCCGGTGCAGTACAGCGGGATCAAGGTCGGCGATGTGGTCAGCCTGCGCCTCGACCCGAAAGACCCGCGTCGGGTGCTGGCACGGATTCGTCTGGCGGGCGACACGCCGGTCAAGGAAGACACCGAGGCCAAACTCGCTCTGGCCGGGATCACCGGCACCTCGATCATCCAGCTCAGCGGGGGTACGCCGCAAAGCCCGAAACTCAAGGGCCACGACGGCAATCTGCCGACCATCGTCGCCTCGCCCTCGCCCATCTCGAGGCTGCTCAGTGACAGCAACGATTTGATGAGCGGGGTCACGACGTTGCTCAGTAATGCCAATCAGATGTTCTCCGCCGACAACATCGAGCGCGTCAGCAAAACCCTCGAACACCTGGAACAGACCACCGGTTCGATCAACGATCAGCGCGGTGACCTGCGTCAGGCCATGCAGCAACTGGCGACGGTCGGCAAACAGGCGGGCAACATGCTCGAACAGACGTCTGCGCTGATGCGCAACGCCAACGGCCTGCTCAACGATCAGGGCAAACAGGCGCTGGGCAGTGCCGAACAGGCGATGAAATCCCTGGAGCAAAGCAGCGTCACCATCAACGGCCTGCTCAGCAAGAATCAGAATTCCCTCGACAGCGGCATGCAGGGGCTCAACGGTCTGGCCCCGGCGATCCGCGAACTGCGTGAAACCCTGAATTCGCTGCGCGCCATTTCCCAACGCCTGGAGGCCAACCCCAGTGGTTACCTGCTGGGCAGTGACAAGAACAAGGAGTTCACGCCATGAAGCTGACCCACCTCGCCCTCCTCGCCGGCTTCACGCTGATCAGCGCGTGTTCGATCCTGCCCAAGTCCGAACCGTCGGATGTCTATCGCCTGCCGGCGGCACAGGCGCCCGCCTCGGCCAGTTCGGCGGCGACACAGCACTGGTCGCTGCGCCTGAACAAACTGCAGGCCAGCGAAGCGCTCAACCGGCCGGGCATCGCGGTGATTCCTCAGGGTGATGTGATCAGCACTTATAAGGCCTCGCGCTGGAGCGATCCGGCACCGGTACTGGTGCGTAACCGGTTGCTCGATGGTTTTCAGCGCGATGGCCGGGTATCGCTGTTGAGCACCGATGACAGCAACTTCCAGGCGGACATGGAACTGGGCGGTAGCCTGCAGGCGTTTCAGACCGAGTATCAGGGCACGCAGGCCAGCGTGGTGGTGCGTGTCGATGCATTGCTGGTGCGCGGTTATGACCAGCGGATTCTCGCCAGTCGCCGCTTCGAAGAACGTCAGCCGCTCAATGATGTGAAAGTCCCGGCGGTGGTTGCCGGGTTTGGTCAGGCCAGTGATCGGCTCACCGCGAAGGTGGTGGCGTGGGCGGTGGAGCAAGGGCAGAAAGTTGCCCCACCTGCCCGGCCTTGAGCCTTAACCGAAGAACCAGTAGCAGACGCCAATAGCGCCGAGCACGCCCGCGAGTTCGGCCAGCAGCGCGCAACCCACGGCATGCCGGGCACGCTGGATGCCCACGGCGCCGAAGTACACCGCCAGTACGTAGAACGTGGTTTCGGTGCTGCCCTGGATCGTCGCCGCGACCAACGCCGGGAAGCTGTCCACGCCCGAGGTCTTCATGGTTTCGATCAGCATCGCCCGGGCGGCGCTGCCCGAGAACGGTTTGACCATCGCGGTCGGCAGCGCATCGACAAAGCGCGTGTCCCAGCCGGCCCACTGCACCAGATGACGGATGCCGTCGAGCCCGAAATCCAAAGCGCCTGATGCGCGCAACACGCCGATGGCGCAAAGCATCGCCACCAGATACGGCAGCAGATTCTTGGCGACGTCGAAACCTTCCTTCGCACCTTCGACGAACGCCTCGTAGACCTTCACCTTGCGCAAGGCGCCGATCACCAGGAACAACATGATCAGACCGAACAGCGTCAGGTTGCCGAGGATCGACGACAGCCCTGCCAGCGCAGTGGCCGACATCGTTGCGAGCAACGCCATGAAGCCGCCGAGGATCAGCGCGCCGGGAATCAGGTAGGCCAGCACCACTGGGTCCCAGACCCGCAGGCGCTGCATGAGCGCCACCGACAGGAAGCCGACGATGGTCGAGCAACTGGTGGCCAGCAGGATCGGCAGGAATACCAGCGTCGGGTCCGGCGCGCCTTGCTGGGCGCGGTACATGAAGATCGTCACCGGCAACAGAGTCAGGGACGAAGCGTTGAGCACGAGGAACAGGATTTGCGCGTTGCTGGCGATGGTCGAGCTGGGGTTGAGCTCTTGCAGCGCCTTCATGGCTTTAAGGCCGATCGGCGTGGCGGCGTTGTCCAGGCCCAGGCCGTTGGCGGCAAAGTTCAGGGTGATCAGGCCGATGGCCGGATGCCCCGCCGGCACTTCCGGCATCAGCCGCAGGAACAGCGGGCCTAGCGCTTTGGCCAGCCATTCGACGATCCCGGCCTTCTCGGCGATGCGCAGGAAGCCCAGCCACAGGGTCAGCGTGCCGAACAGCAGCACCATGACCTCGACCGACAGCTTGGCCATGGCAAAAATGCTTTCCACCATCGCCGCGAAGATCCCGGCGTTGCCGCCGATCAGCCATTGCCCCAGCGCCGAAACGGCTGCCACGATGAAGAAGCCAAGCCACAGGCCATTAAGCATCAGTCAAATCCCCCGGAAGATGCGGCGAATGATAGCGGGGTCGCCAGAAACGACAAACCCCGGATTTCTCCGGGGTTTGTCAGGGCTGCGCAGGGGCGACGATCAGTTCTTGGAAATCTCGCCGGCCGGCAGTTTTTCCTTGCTGCGCCAGTGCGGCAGCGAGTTCCAGTAGCGCTGGCCCTTGGCGTCGTCGTACATGCCTTCCCAACGGGCGATGACCAGTACGGCGAGGGCGTTGCCGATCACGTTCAGGGCGGTACGCGCCATGTCCATCACACGGTCGACACCGGCGATGAAGGCCAGGCCTTCCAGCGGAATACCCACGCTGCCCAGGGTGGCCAGCAGTACCACGAAGGACACACCCGGTACGCCGGCGATGCCTTTGGAGGTGACCATCAGGGTCAGAACCAGCAGCAGTTGCTGGCTGATCGACAGGTCGATGCCGTACAGCTGGGCAATGAAGATCGCCGCGATGGACTGGTACAGGGTCGAACCGTCGAGGTTGAACGAGTAACCGGTCGGCACCACGAAGCTGCAGATGGCTTTCGGTGCGCCGTAGGCTTCCATCTTCTCGATCACGCGAGGCAGCACGGTTTCCGAAGAAGCGGTGGAGTAAGCCAGGACCAGCTCATCCTTGAAGATGCGCATCAGCTTGATCACCGAGAAGCCGAACATCTTGGCGATCAGACCCAGAATCACGAAGGCGAAGAAGGCGATGGCGACGTAAACCAGGATCACCAGTTTGGCCAGCGGCAGCAGCGAGGCGAAACCGAAGTTGGCCACGGTCACCGCGATCAGGGCGAACACGCCGATCGGGGCGTAGTTCATGATCATGTGGGTGACTTTGAACATGCTTTCCGAGACGCCCTGGAACATCTTCACCAGCGGCTCGCGCAGGTCCGACTGCAGGCTCGACAGACCGAGACCGAACAGCACGGAGAAGAAGATGATCGGCAGCATCTCGCCGCGGGCCATGGCCGCGAAGATGTTCGACGGGATCAGGTTGAGGATGGTCTCGATGAACGCGTGTTCATGCTGTACTTCGGCGGCGGTCGCCTGGTATTTGGAGATGTCCACGGTGCCCAGAGTGCTCATGTCGATGCCGGCACCCGGATGGAACAGGTTGGCCAGCAGCAGGCCGACGACAATGGCGATGGTGGTGACGATTTCGAAGTAGATGATGGTCTTGAGGCCGATACGCCCGAGCTTCTTGGCGTCGCCCACGCCGGCGATGCCGACGATCAGGGAAGAGATGACGATCGGGATCACGATCATCTTGATCAGACGGATAAAGATATCGCCTGCCGGTTGCAGGACGTTGCTGATCCACCAGGCCTTCTCGGCACTGAAATGGTTGAGCAACGCACCGATTGCAATCCCCAATACCAGACCGATGAGGATCTGCCAGGCGAGGCTAAGCTTTGCCTTCTTCATATTCTTTACCCTTACTTGCGTTTGACTCAAGGCACATGCAGGAACTGGAACGCTCTTGGCGGAAAAGTCTGTGCATCTGCCTCCGTATAAGGTGCCCCGAAGCGCGTATTTACGGCTCTCCGGCAGGCGAAAAAAGGCGCAACTATTCCCATGCGGGGTTGCGCCGTCTAATGCCGTAAACGCCTACCCTATGCCGAATCGGCATGAGCTTTTTTAAATGAAACTGGCGTCCCAACCGGTTCGAATACGACATTTCGGCAGGCATAAGTGCCGTGAACCGGCCATTACAGCGTAGGTTGGTTATTTTTTGAACGAGTGATTTCGTCGAAAAATTTAGGAAAAAGCCTACGTACGGAAACTAAATGTCCGACTTACTCGATCGACTCTTTCTAGATATACGGTCGCCAGGAAACACCGCGAAATGCTTTCGCACGCAGTGTGAGCGATAAAACGACGAGCTGAACGCTCTGGATCAACGTTTTGTCACGTTGAAAGCTCAGCGCAAGTCCGTCGAACCGTTCCAGTTGGCGAACTTGCGTCGCAGCTTTTACCCTGACCCGGCCCTCATCGCAGGCACTCCCTGTACCCGTAGGTCACTCCGACCCTGCAACAGTCAGAACGTCCCGGCCCCCTGGTCATGCACCGGCCTTCCTCGGGCGGGTGCAATGGAGGACAGCCTTTCAGCTGCCCTCATGTTCAATACCAGTTCGGATCTTTCTTGAGCGTTTCCATCAACAGATCCTGCATGCCCTGATCGGGTTTGCCGAGGAAGCGGTAGGTGGCATGTCGCGTTGGCGACTTGTCGGCCGGCAGTCCTTCAGGCACATCGACGAGCATGGCGTAAGCGTGTTTCTTGTCGAAGCTGAACGCGACGATCAAGCGGTGGTTGAGGCACTTGTCCTGCGATTCGCAGAGCGGCCCGACCAGGTACTTGTCGCCATCTTCAGTGACGGCATTCATCTGTTGGTCTGGCGTACCGGAGAGGTTCATCACCCATTCCGGCAGGCGTTCTTCCTTCTTCACCACGCCTTCCCAGGTCTCCCTGTATTGCGGGTCTGAACTCAACAGTTCGTTGACCCGCGTCTGGCCATCATTGGCCGCCATCGCCATGGCACTGCCGCCCAGAAGCAGGGCGGCTGCCAGTGTCTTTAGAGCACTCATGGTCAACCTCGGCCGCGACGGCCGAAAAAGAACGAGGCGATGAACATCACCAGGAATACGACAAAGAGAATCTTGGCGATACCCGTGGCGGTGCCCGCGATACCACCGAAGCCCAGTACCGCAGCGATGATGGCAATGATCAGGAATGTGATTGCCCAGCTCAACATGGTGATTCTCCTTGTTTCTATTTAGGGATGTTGCCGGTCTCGGCGCAGCGGCGCCCAGATTCGTGGATCAGAAAACCCAGCGTTCTTCACGCGGCATGTCGCCCAGCGGCTGAGGCTGGTCGACATCCATCATGCGCATTGCGCCGCTATCGGCGTGGCTACTGCTGACGGCGCTGAAGTGTGTCTGCGTCGCGTGTTGCATCGAAATCAGGGGTTCAGGGTGCTGACTCTGTTCCCAGCGCAGGTACTGCTGGCAGGCGAGCAGGGTGATCAACAGCGCGAGTGCGCCAAACAGGCCCTGCTGAAGATGCAGGGGCGAGATACGCAGTTGGGCGGCACGTTGGCGAGTCATCCTGGGTTCCTCACTCTTATTGGGTTAGGGCAGTGCTTATCTGCCCGGGCTGAGAGAGGTATTGCAGCCGGCATGCCAGCTTTTTTGTTTAAAAAAACTCAATAAAATCAGATAGTTATTAGTGGTGTGAAAATTTATGACGACGCATCCTGCACGATGGGTCATCCACGGTCGTGCGAAATGCACGAATGTTTCGTAGGAGAAATCATTCTTTTTGAATTGAGAGCAGGGTGTGGATGTCAGAAACATAAGCAGGCAAATGCCTGAAAAGCGCCGATTTGGAAAAAAACCAACAAAATCAGCGAATTAGCCGTTAGGGCAGGAGAGAGCTACCCTGCTATGACTGGAATCGATCAGAATCAACCATGCAACTTGCCCGATTTTTCCGGGACTAACCCAAGACATTCACTTATGGAGCGTAGGAAAAATGGAATCAGCCACTGAGCATCAAGGCCGCATTCTGCTGGTGGATGATGAATCCGCCATCCTGCGAACCTTCCGTTATTGCCTCGAAGACGAAGGCTATACGGTTGCCACCGCCAACAGCGCGGCCCAGGCTGATGCGCTGTTGCAGCGTCAGGTGTTCGATCTGTGCTTCCTTGATCTGCGCCTCGGCGAAGACAACGGTCTCGACGTGCTGGCGCAGATGCGCATTCAGGCGCCATGGATGCGGGTGGTGATCGTCACCGCCCATTCGGCTGTCGATACGGCGGTCGATGCCATTCAGGCCGGTGCCGCCGACTATCTGGTCAAACCCTGCAGCCCTGACCAGTTGCGCCTGGCCACCGCCAAGCAGCTTGAAGTACGCCAGCTGTCTGCGCGTCTGGAAGCCCTCGAAGGCGAGATTCGCAAACCCAGGGACGGACTCGATTCCCACAGCCCGGCGATGAAAGTCGTTCTGGAAACGGCGCGGCAAGTGGCGAGTACCGACGCCAATATCCTGATCCTCGGCGAGTCCGGCACCGGTAAAGGTGAACTGGCCCGGGCCATTCACGGCTGGAGCAAGCGCGAGAAGAAATCCTGCGTCACCATCAATTGCCCGTCGCTGACTGCTGAACTGATGGAAAGCGAGCTGTTCGGTCACAGTCGCGGCGCGTTTACCGGGGCCAGCGAAAGCACCCTGGGCCGGGTCAATCAGGCAGATGGCGGTACGCTGTTTCTCGACGAGATCGGCGATTTTCCTCTGACGTTGCAACCCAAGTTGCTGCGTTTCATCCAGGACAAGGAATACGAGCGGGTAGGGGATCCGGTCACCCGCCGCGCCGATGTACGCATTCTCGCGGCGACCAACCTCAACCTTGAAGACATGGTGCGCGACGGTCGTTTCCGAGAAGACCTGCTGTATCGCCTGAACGTCATCACCCTGCATTT
The DNA here is from genome assembly GCF_051903985.1 of Pseudomonas sp. HLG18. Taxonomy (NCBI): domain Bacteria; kingdom Pseudomonadati; phylum Pseudomonadota; class Gammaproteobacteria; order Pseudomonadales; family Pseudomonadaceae; genus Pseudomonas; species Pseudomonas sp. HLG18. The sequence goes on from NZ_CP195831.1 coordinate 5,211,451, forward strand.
GCCTCCATTGCGCGAGCGGGCCGAAGACATCCTGACCCTGGCCGACCGCTTCCTGGCCCGCTTCGTGAAGGAATATGCCCGTCCCGCCCGCGGCTTCAGCGACGAGGCCCGGGAAGCGCTGTTGGGTTACCGCTGGCCAGGCAACATCCGTGAGCTGCGCAACGTGGTCGAGCGGGCGAGCATCATTTGTCCGCAGGAGCGTGTAGAGATCAGCCACCTCGGCATGGCTGAACAGCCGGCCAACAATGCCCCGCGGGTTGGCGCGGCCCTGAGTCTCGATGAGCTCGAGAAGGCTCACATCGGCGCGGTGCTGGCGACCGCCGGCACCCTCGACCAGGCTGCCAAGACTCTCGGGATCGATGCCTCGACCCTGTATCGCAAGCGCAAGCAGTACAACCTGTGAGCGTGCGCCGATGAAACTGGCGATGAAGTTGCGGACCCGCTTGTTCCTGAGCATTTCCGCGCTGATCACCGTGGCCTTGCTCGGGCTGATGCTCGGGCTGGTCAGCGTGATGCAAATGGCCGGTACTCAGGAGGCATTGATCCGCAACAATTTCGTCACCCTCGATCTGGGGCTCAAGCTGCGTCAGACCTTGGGCGATCAATTGATCATGATGCTGGCCGAGAAGCCCGATCCGGTGGCCTTCGAAGCGTCCAAGCAGCGTTACTTCGAACTGCTCGACGAGGGCATCGCCCAGGAACAGAAAGACGATGGACGCCAGTACGGGTTCAGTCAGGCCAAGGCGGATTATCTGAATTTCCTCCAGGCGTTCGATGTTTCCCGCGACCCTGCTGCAGCCCTGAGTGGCAGTGGCGATCTGCGCGAGCGCTTCAACACCCTGCGCAACGGGTTGATCGCCGAGCACAAGCACGCGCTGGATAACATCAACTCCGTACAACACGCCGCCCGCGACCGGGCCTTGCTGATTGCCGGCCTGCTCGGGCTGGTGGGGCTGGCGGTGTTGATCATCGGTTTCATCACCGCCCAGGGGATTGCCCGCCGGTTTGGGGCTCCGATCGAAGCCCTGGCGAAAGCGGCAGACAACATCGGCCAAGGCAATTTCGAAGTAACCCTGCCGGTGTCCTCGGCCATGGAAATCAATCTGCTGACCCGGCGCTTCGGGTTGATGGCCGAAGCCCTTCGCGAGCATCAGGCGACCAATGTCGACGAACTGCTGGCCGGCCAGCAGCGCTTGCAGGCGGTGCTCGACAGCATCGACGACGGTCTGCTGATGATCGACCGTCAGGGGCACCTTGAGCACTTGAACCCGGTGGCACAGCGACAACTGGGCTGGGACAGTGACCGTTTCGGCCAGGGACTGGGCAGCGCCTTGCAGCGTCCGGAACTGGATGCGCAACTGCAACTGGTATTGCGCGGCGGCACCCTTGAGCGCGCACCGGAAGACTTGAGCGTCGAGGTCGATGGCGAATCCCGGCTGCTGACTTATAGCCTGACCCCGGTCAGCCATACCCAGGGCCATATTCTCGGCGCGGTGATGGTGCTGCACGATGTCACCGAACAGCGCGCGTTCGAGCGGGTGCGCAGCGAATTCGTGCTGCGTGCTTCCCACGAACTGCGTACGCCGGTGACCGGCATGCACATGGCGTTCGGGCTGTTTCGTGAGCGGGCAAAGTTCCCGGCGGAGTCCCGTGAGTCCGATCTGCTCGATACTGTCAACGAAGAGATGCAGCGCTTGATGCAGTTGATCAATGATCTGCTGAATTTTTCGCGCTACCAGAGCGGCCTGCAGAAACTCACGCTGGCGCCGTGTTCCATCGAGGATTTGCTGGCCCAGGCGCAATTGCGTTTTGCCGATGCGGCTGCGCAGAAGGGGGTGGCGTTGAATGTCGAGGTGCAGAGCCCTTTGCCACGTTTGCAGGCCGATCAGGCCCAGTTGGATCGAGTCCTGGACAACCTGATCGACAACGCCTTGCGCCACACCGCCCGCGACGGGCAGATTCGCTTGCAGGCGCGCCGCCACGGCGAGCGGGTGATTATCAGTGTCGAGGACAATGGTGAAGGTATTGCCTACGGCCAGCAGGGCCGGATTTTCGAACCTTTCGTACAGGTCGGGCGCAAGAAGGGTGGCGCCGGGCTCGGATTGGCATTGTGCAAGGAAATTGTCCAGCTGCATGGTGGGCGGATGGGCGTCTATTCGCGGCCGGGGCAGGGCACGCAGTTCTACATGGCGCTGGCAGTTTAGGCTTCGTCGTCCATCCGGCGGCCGGCGAGCCGTCGTCCTCGGGTGATCAGCTCAATGAATTGCACGGCGCTCAAGGCATGGGCGAACAGCCAGCCCTGACCGAACTTCACGCCTTCGCTGCTGAGCAGCGCCGCCTGGGATTCATATTCGATACCCTCGGCGATCACTTTCAGATCCAGTGCCTGAGCCATGTGAATGATGTGCGGCGCGACACCGCTGCTGGCCGCGTCATGGCCGAGGGCGTCGATGAAGGCCTTGTCGATTTTCAGGCAGTCCACCGGCAGGGTCTGCAGGTAGGCGAGGCTGCAATAGCCGGTGCCGAAATCGTCGATCAGCACTTGGTGGCCCACATCGCGCAACGCTTGCAGGTTTTCCCGGGCCACCACTACATCGATCAGGCCGCGCTCGGTCACTTCAAATGCGATTTGCCGCGCCGCCACCCGATGCAGGCTCAGCAGCCGCGCCATGACCTGGCCGATGCGCGGCACCATCACATCGCATGCCGCCAGATTCACTGAGATATACAACTGCGGATTGGCCCGCAGCAGTTGGCCCAGTTGCTCCAACAGGCGCTGGAGGACGAAGTCCGTCATCTGGCGAATCTGCCCGGTGTTTTCCGCCATCGGGATGAACAGATCGGGACTGGTCAGCGTGCCATCCGGCCGGCGCCAGCGCAGCAGGGCTTCGGCGCCGACGCAGTTGCGGCTGTCGAGATCGAAGATCGGTTGATACAAAACCTGCAGTTCGCCCCGGCGAATGGCTCCGTGCAGTTCGGCGTCCAGTGACTGGCGCTGGCGCACGACCCAGAACACCACCACCCCCACCAATGCACCCAGCACCACACAGAACGGCACCATCCACCACCACAATTGCGGGATATGCATGCCGGTACGCGGTGTGATCAATACCAATTGATATTCCGGATTGTCGGTCGGCATGCGATAGATGAGACGGGTCTGAGTCACCTGCAGCGCGTCGGTGGATTGCGGCGGCCACGGTTCAGTCGGCGGCCAGGCCTGTGGCACGCCGAGCACCGGAATCGCCCGGGTCCCGTGATCCAGCACCACCAGCAGGCTGCTGTCGGGGGACAGGTCGACCATGTCGGTCAAATGCCCGCGAGAGGTGGCCACACGAAAGTTGCCGCGTCCGAGCATCAGCGCCGCGCGGTTTTCGTCGGGTTCGGTGGTGGTGTTCAGCCAATAGCTGTAGGTCGGGCCCTTGATGTCCGGCGGACGGACGACTGACAGGCCTTCCTGGCGCGGACGGTTCGAGCAGATGCGCGAAGCATCCATGTAGGCCGCTTCATAGACAAAGCGATAGTTGAAGGTCACCTGCTGCAACGTAGCGATCATCTCGTCGTCGCAGCTGCGCAGGGGCTGGGCCTCGAGGTCGTCGAGGCTTTCACGCAACTGGCCGAACAACTGCTCCAGGCGGGCCAGGAAGCGCTCACCCTGGGCGTTCATTTCCTGGCTTTCGCTCTGTTCGACCTGGTGCATAGCCACGAACAACCCGCCAGTGATCAGCAGGCCTGCGCTGAGGACAGCCGCCAGCATCGCCAGAAACCACGGACGATAAAACCAGCTGCGCAGTGTCTCTCGGGTGGCAACCATCATGGATATCCGAAGAGTTACCAATGAGTTATAGCTGCTGATTGCCTTTTCGCCCTGACCGTCGGGCGGGCGTCATTATTTTGTCTGATTCAACACCAGCAGCAACGCTGCGGTTTGCGCGTCCGGCGTGCCGTCGAAGCGGGAGGGGCGGAAGTGCATCTGAAAGGCTGCGAGAACATGACGGGTTGCCACATCCAGTTCGCCGTTCTGCGGCGTCGCGTAACCCAGGCGTGCCAGTTGTGTCTGGAACCAGCTGATGCTCGGCAACTCGACGTCGAAACGAACTTGCTGACGGGCTACCGCCTGCTCATCGGGCCACAAGCCAAGGCCTTCGGCAGCCAGGCGCTTCCACGGGAACAATGGGCCCGGATCAAGCTTGCGCAGCGGTGCGATATCGCTGTGACCGATGATGTGATCCGGGCTGATCCCGTTGCGTTTACTGATGTCCCGGAGCAGCACGATCAGCGACTGTACCTGGGCCTCACTGTATGGATACCACACGCGTCCGGTCGGCGTGTCCTTGAAGCCTGGGTTGACGATTTCGATGCCGATGGAGCTTGAGTTCAGCCAGGTACGGCCTTGCCATTCGCTTTCGCCGGCATGCCAGGCACGGAGGTTTTCGTCCATCAGCTTGTAGATCGTGCCGTTCCTGTCATCGCCGATCAGGTAGTGGCTGCTGACTTCACCGTGGGTCAGTAGTTGCAGTGAACGCTCAAGGGAGGCGGAGGTGTAATGCACGATCACGAATTGCGCGCGGCTGTCGTGATTGGCAGAAGGATGGCTGGTGTCGTAGCGCGGTCCGCTGGCACAACCGGACAGAATGAGCAGCGATGCGATGAGGGCAAGGAATTTCATGGCAGTACACGTCAGTCAGTAATGCAACAGTGTAACGTACTGACTTGCATGCGAACGGCAAAAGGGCTTATTTAAATGAAATGGAACAATTGTCTTCAGCCCAGCTCGACCCGGTTACGTCCTGCATTTTTTGCCCGGTACAGTGCCTGATCGGCTCTTTTGAGTACAAGATCGCTGTGTTCTCCTGGCCTGAACGCTGCCAGTCCCATTGAAATGGTGATCGTCACCCGCTCGCCCTTGAAGTGAAACGGGCAGGCCTCGATGGCGGCGCGCAGGGTTTCCAGCAGTTTGGCACCGACGGCCGGCGTGGTGGCCGGCAGGAGCAGGACGAACTCCTCGCCACCGAACCGGGCAATGAAATCGCTGTCACGCAGGCGCTTGCGCAGCACTGTGGCGATGATCTTCAACACCTTGTCGCCGGCCAGGTGCCCGTAGCTGTCGTTGATCCGTTTGAAGTGATCAAGGTCGAGCATGGCCAGGCTCAGGGTATTGCCATGCTGCTGCCATTGGGCGATTTCGTGGTCGAGCCGTTCGCCCCAGGCGGCGCGGTTGGGCAGCCCGGTAAGCGGATCGATCAGGGCTTTCTGGCGTTGCTCTTCAAGGTGTTCGCGGTAGCCGAGGGCTTCCTGCTCCATATGCGCCACGCGTTCGGCGAGGCTCTTCAAGCGGCCAGCCACCTCCTGTTCACGGGCGTCGCGCTGTTTCTGATGCTGGTCCATCGTGCCGAGCAGGCCTTCGAGGTGGTTTTCCAATACCTGCTTGAGGTCGTCCAGGTCCGCCGCTTCCTGCACGCTGTTCTGCAGACCGTCGACCTGTTCACGGATCTGCGTGTCCATCGCTCGCGCCGCAGAGCTGTTGTCGGCGTGACCTTCGCTGGCGGCCTGCAGGTTGCTCTGGAACGCTTCGAGGCGTTCGTTGAGCTGCTGCAGATAGGCCTCGAATTCGTGCTGGCCGCTATCGGTGATGGCCAGCATCAACGTCGCCAGATCGTCGAGGATCGGCAGCAATTCGTACCAGTTCAAGCCATTTTTCAGCCGGTCACGCATGGCTTCGGCTTGCGGGCGGTGACGCTCCGGCAGGGTCAGGTCATCCAGCAGCCCGATCAGCGTGTCTTCGATGTGCTTGGCCACCGAGCTGTAGGAGGGTTCGGGCGAATCCGGCAGGGCGTAGAAAATGTCATGCTCGGACTGCTCCGGATCGATGGCCGCGAGGGCCTGCGCGATGGGCTCGGGCAGGGGCAGGCTGTCGAGGAAAACCGGGGGCGGGTTGTCGCCGGGGTGGATCAGTTCGTCAGGATTGATGGCCGTTGGTGCCGACGGAGTGAAGACCGGAGGCAGCGCGAAGGTTGGCGGCTCTGATTCCGGCCCGGCTGGTTCCGGTTCGCCGGGAGTGGTAACGACTTCTGGAGGGATCCGGACCGGCTCGAAGGCCACCACTTCCGGCTCTGCAACATGCTCTGGTGTTGATAGTGGTGCGGGTGCTGAAGCCTGCGTTGGTGCGACAAGAGGTATGGCTACCGGTGCTTCGCTGACAGTGGCGATGGCTGCCGGTTCGGCGATTGCGACAGGCGCTTCTGGCATTGGCGCGCTTTCAGGCGCAGCGGGTGGTTGCGCTGGCTGAACGGCTGGAGACTTCACGACAGGCTGAGCCGCAGATGCAGACGCTTCCTCGCTGTCGCGGCTGCCGAACAGGCGCTGCAACAATCCCGGACGTCCCGGTTCCGCCGGCGTCTCCAGTTGGCTCAACGCCTTGCCCTGCAAACCGCTGAGCTCGCTGAGCAGCAGCGGCATTTCCCGCGCCTGGCTGACCCGGCCATCAAGCTGCTTGGCGAATTTCTTCAGTGGCTGAGCGACATCCCGGGGCAGGGGGAGCGATTGCAGCTGAGCCACCAGCGAGTTCAGGGCGGTGCTGACCTGCTCGATCCGGGTTTCACGGCGTTGCTCGGAGTCGAGCACGGCTTTTTCAAGACGCGGCAACAGGGCGGCGAGTCTGGCATCCATGTCGTCGGTGCGCACCACGTCGCGCATTTCCTTCATGCATTGGTCGACCACGCGGTCGGTGCCTTCCGCCGCGAGAGTGCTACGCACCAGGCCGCGGCGCAGCAGGTCGAGCCGGGCGTCCCATCGACGTTCGAGCTTTTCCTGTTGTTCGATGCTTTTGAGGTATTTCTCTTTCCAGCGCTGGGCTTCGTCGCTCATTCAGGCGTTCCGCGAGGGGCAGGACTCAACGCGGGCAATGCATCGGCCGTGAGCGAACCCGGCAGACGAATCTCTACCGCGACGGGCAGGTGATCGGAAATCGGTTGGGCCAGCACTTCGACCTTTTCCAGGGTCAGGGTCGGGCTGAGCAGAATATGGTCCAGGCAACGCTGCGGGCGCCAGCTGGGGAATGTCGCTTCGAGTTGCGGAGCCAGCAGGCCGAGGTCGCGCAAGGGCGAGTGCTGCAGCAGGTCGCTGGCATGGGTGTTCATGTCACCCATCAGCACCTGATGCTTGTAGCCGCCGATCAGCTCGCGGATATAGGCCAGTTGCAGGGTGCGTACCCGGGCGCCGAGCGCCAGGTGCATCATCACCACCACCAGTGCCTCGGGACCTTCGCCGAAGCGCACCAGAATCGCCCCGCGACCTTTCGGTCCCGGCAGCGGATGGTCTTCGATCGCCCACGGACGCAGACGGCTGAGCACACCGTTGCTGTGCTGGGCCAGTCGGCCGAGGTTGCGATTGAGTTGTTGGTACCAGTAGGGGAAGGCGCCGAGCTGAGCCAGGTGTTCGACTTGATTGACGTAGCCTGAACGCAGGCTGCCGCCATCGGCTTCCTGCAGGGCGACCAGATCGAAGTCACCGAGCAGATTGCCGATCTTCTGCAGATTGCCGGAACGGCCGGGGTGCGGCAGCAGATGCTGCCAGCTGCGAGTCAGGTAGTGCCGATAACGCTCGGTACTGATGCCGACCTGGATATTGAAGCTGAGCAAGCGCAAACGGCTGTCTGCGGGCAGGCCCGTGGATTCCAGGTGATGCTCGTTGACCTGCGGATCATGCAGGCCGACGAGACGTTCGGTTCCCCAGCGGCGCATGGCGACAGCCGCGCTTAGTTGGCGGCTGCCTTGTTGGCCGCTCGCTCTTTGGCAACCAGTTGGTCAGCCAGTTTCAGTGCTTCTTCGGCGCCGCCGGCAGAGCCGATGTCAAAGCGGTACTTGCCGTTGACGATCATGGTTGGAACGCCGGAGATTTCATATTTCTTGGCCAGTTCACGAGCCTTGACGATCTGGCCCTTGATGGCAAAGGAGTCGAAAGTGGCCAGGAACTTGTCCTTGTCCACGCCCTGGGTGGCGAGGAAGTCGGCCATGTCGTTCTTGTCGGTCAGCTTCTTGTGTTCTTTCTGGATCGCGTTGAACACGGCAGCGTGAACGCTGTGCTCGACACCCATGGCTTCCAGGGTCAGGAACATCTGACCGTGAGCGTCCCACGGGCCGCCGAACATGGCAGGGATGCGTACGAAGTTGACGTCGGAAGGCAGTTTTTCAACCCATGGATTGATCACCGGCTCGAACGCGTAGCAGTGCGGGCAGCCGTACCAGAACAGCTCCACCACTTCGATCTTGCCAGGCACGGCAACCGGTACCGGGTTGCTCAGTTCGACGTAAGGGGCAGCAGGGGCTTCGGCGGCCTGGGCGGTCACGCCGAACAGGCTGGCAGCGACGAGGGCGGCGCTGATGATCAGATTACGCATGCTTTACTCCTGGACAATTTTGGTCGCCTCGCGCGACCTGTTTTCAGACAGATCCTGGCGGGCATGAGTTCTGTAGTGTAACGGCAGCGGCCACAAAAAAGGGCGGCCAAAGCCACCCTTTTTATACTTCATGCAACGGATTAATCGAGCGTTAACGTGGCAGGCATGGGCCATCGCACGCAACCCTCGAATCGCGCGTCTTAGTGCAGGCCTTGAATGTAGCTGGAGACCGCCGCGATGTCCTCGTCGCTCAGCTTGCGAGCTATGGTGCGCATAGTCATGGCATCGCCGTCGTTGCTGCGACCGGCCTCTTCCTTGCGGAAATCGGTCAGCTGCTTGGCGATGTATTGAGCGTGCTGGCCACCCAGGTGCGGGAAGCCGGCGGCGGCATTGCCCGCGCCGTTCGGCGAGTGGCAACCGGTGCAGGCGGGCAGGCCTTTTTCCAGGTTTCCGCCACGGAACAGGGCTTCACCGCGAGCGACGATCTTCGGATCGGCGGCGCCGACGCTGCCTTTCTGGCTGGCGAAATAGGCGGCGATGTCAGAGAGGTCCTGATCGCTAAGATTGGTCAGCAGCCCGGTCATTTCCAGAACGGTGCGCTTGCCCGACTTGATGTCGTGCAGCTGCTTGGTCAGGTAGCGTTCACCCTGTCCGGCCAGTTTTGGAAAGTTTGGCGCCATGCTGTTGCCATCCGGGCCATGGCAAGCCCCGCATACGGCCGCTTTCGCCTGGCCTGCGGCGGCATCGCCTGCAGCATGGGCGAAGCCTGAGATTCCCACGGTCAACAGCAGACTCACGATCAGTTTGTTCATCAGCTAATCCAACTACGGCTAAGGGTTAAGAGTTATGGACCGGGTTTACTTCCGCTCATCCAAAGGATGATGGCCTGGTAATCCTCGGCACTGCAGTCCATGCACAAACCACGCGGCGGCATCGCCTTGAAACCCTGGGTCACGTGTTGCACCAGCGTCTCCATACCTTTCGCCAACCTCGGCGTCCAAGCTTCCTGATCGCCTCTTCTGGGCGCCATGGGTAGTTGGCCGGAATGACAGGCACCACAAACACGGTTGTACACGGCTTCCGGATCCTGTGTAGCCTGTGCGCTGTAAAGCGGCATCAGAACTCCGGCAGCCAGCAGCCATTTCGTCATAAAACGACCTTTTCAGGGTTGAGAGCGATCTGCGTTCTGTTGCGCAATCCAAGTCTGTCGCTCTCGTGAACTTCATCCTTCGCTGGGACAAAGCACACACAAAATCTGCGGCATTATATACTGGCGTCACTGAAACGGAAGCGACACCGCGTTCCGCGCCCAATCCCGGCGCCGCCCACATCGGAAATCCCATGCAACTCAAGAATCCCATCCTCGGCCTGTGCCAACAGTCCACGTTCATGCTCAGTGCCGCCAAAGTCGATCAGTGCCCCGACGACGAAGGCTTCGAAGTGGCGTTCGCCGGTCGCTCCAACGCCGGTAAATCCAGCGCGCTGAACACTTTGACTCACGCCAGCCTGGCGCGCACCTCGAAAACCCCGGGTCGCACACAGCTATTGAACTTCTTCAAGCTAGACGATGAACGGCGTCTGGTCGACCTGCCGGGCTATGGTTATGCAAAAGTACCGATCCCGCTCAAGCAACACTGGCAGCGTCACCTCGAGGCTTACCTCGGTGGCCGCGAGAGTTTGAAGGGGCTGATTCTGATGATGGACATCCGTCATCCAATGACCGACTTCGACCTGCTGATGCTCGATTGGGCGGTTGCGGCCGGTATGCCGATGCACATTCTGCTGACCAAGGCGGACAAGCTGACCTACGGCGCAGCCAAGAACACGCTGCTCAAGGTGCAGTCGGAAATCCGTAAGGGGTGGGGCGACCTGGTGACAATCCAGCTGTTCTCCGCACCAAAACGCATGGGCCTGGAAGAGGCTTACACCAAACTGGCAGGCTGGATGGAACTGGCGGATAAGGGCTCTGAGTTGCCTGCCGAGTAAATCGCAGGCAAAAAAAAGCCCCGGACTTCATATGGGGAGGGAGAAGTTCCGGGGTTCAAGTTCCGAACCGCTAGGGCGGGGTTCAGATATCTGCCAACACTTAACACAACATAGGAGCATCGAAGGGCTTCACCAGCCATTCAGTATCTCTGAGTGGCCTGTCGCAAGATTAGTTCAGATTCTTTTCAAAAAACTTTGGAATAAGCCCAAGAGCGATCAGAACTAAACCCCTTCCGATGCGTTTGCCGCGACGTCATGTCGCGGCAAAATCCGGTCCCAGAGGCCTCAGTGCGCCTCGTCCCAGTTGTTGCCAACCCCGACTTCCACCAGCAACGGCACGTCCAGTTTCGCCGCTTCGCTCATGTGCACGCGAATTTCGTCGCGAACCTGATCGACCAGATCCTCGCGAACCTCCAGCACCAGTTCGTCGTGCACCTGCAGAATGACTTTGGCGTCCAGCCCCGACGCAGTCAGCCAGTTATCCACCGCCACCATGGCTTTTTTGATGATGTCCGCTGCGGTGCCCTGCATCGGCGCGTTGATCGCCGTGCGTTCAGCGGCAGCGCGTTCCTGCGGCTTGTTGGAGTTGATGTCCGGCAGGTACAGACGGCGGCCGAAGATTGTTTCCACGTAGCCTTGATCGGCTGCCTGGGCGCGGGTGCGATCCATGTATTCACGAACGCCCGGGTAGCGCGCGAAGTAGGTGTCGATGTAGGCCTTGGCGGTCTTGGTGTCGACGCCGATGTCCTTGCCGAGCTTCTGCGCGCCCATGCCGTAGATCAGGCCAAAGTTGATCGCCTTGGCGCCACGGCGCTGGTCGGAGGACACTTCGTTCAGCTCGACCTTGAACACTTCGGCGGCGGTGGCGGTGTGCACGTCCAGATTGTTGCGGAAGGCGTTCATCAAGCCTTCGTCGCGGGACAGATGGGCCATGATCCGCAGTTCGATCTGCGAGTAGTCCGCCGCCAGCAGCTTGTAGCCTTTCGGTGCGATGAACGCCTGGCGGATGCGTCGGCCTTCAGCGGTGCGCACCGGAATGTTCTGCAGGTTCGGATCGCTCGACGACAGGCGACCGGTCGACGCGACGGCCTGATGGTACGAAGTGTGGATGCGCCCGGTACGCGGGTTGATTTGCTCCGGCAGGCGATCGGTGTAGGTGCTTTTCAGCTTGCTCATGGAACGGTGTTCCATCAGCACCTTTGGCAGGCGGTGGTCGTCTTCGGCCAGTTTCGCCAGCACTTCTTCGGCGGTGGATGGCTGGCCCTTGGCGGTCTTCTTCAGCACCGGCAGGCCAAGTTTTTCGTAGAGGATCACGCCCAGTTGCTTTGGCGAGCCGAGGTTGAATTCTTCACCGGCGATCTCGAAGGCTTCACGTTCCAGCGCGACCATCTTGTTGCCCAGCTCAATGCTCTGGATGCCGAGCAGTTCAGCGTCGACGAACGCGCCCTGGCGCTCGATGCGAGCGAGCACCGGCACCAGCGGGATCTCGATGTCGGTCAGCACGCTGGCCAGGCTCGGGATGGCGCTGAGCTTTTCGAACAGGGTCTGGTGCAGGCGCAGGGTCACGTCGGCATCTTCGGCGGCATACGGCCCGGCCTGTTCCAGGGCGATCTGGTCGAAGGTCAGCTGCTTGGCGCCTTTGCCGGCGATGTCCTGGAAGCTCACGGTGGTGTGATCCAAGTACTTCTGCGCCAGGCTGTCCATGTCGTGACGGGTGGCGGTGGAGTTGAGCACATAGGACTCAAGCATCGTGTCGAAGGCAATTCCGCGTACGGTGATGCCTTCATTCAGATCACCGCCGATGGCGCAATTGGCCAGGATGTTCATGTCGAACTTGGCGTGCTGGCCGACCTTGAGCTTGTTCGGGTCTTCCAGAATTGGCTTCAGAGCGCGCAGCACGGTGTCGCGATCCAGCTGCTCCGGCACGCCGATGTAGGAGTGGGTCAGTGGGATGTACGCCGCTTCGTTGGCCTGCACCGCGAAGGACAGACCGACCAGTTGCGCCTGTTGCGCGTCGATGCCGGTGGTTTCGGTGTCGAAGGCAAACAGCTTGGCGTTCTTCAGTTTTTCCAGCCAGACGTCGAAGCGCGCCTGATCGAGGATGGTCTCGTACGCGGCTTCAGCCGGAGCGGCAGGCGCTTCTTGCGCAGGCGCGCTGAACAGATCGCCGGCCGGTTCAGGCGCGACAGCGCTGCTCAGCTCCAGACGCTTGGCGTCGCGCTCCAGATCGTTGATCCAGCTCTTGAACTCCAGCAGGGTGTAAAGCTCAAGCAGCTTGGCCGGATCTTCCGGGCCCATTTGCAGGTCGTCGAGGCCGATGTCCAGCGGCACGTCGACCTTGATGGTCGCCAGTTGATAGGAGAGGAATGCCATCTCCTTGTGCTCTTCGAGCTTGGCTGGCAGGGTCTTGGCGCCGCGAATCGGCAGGGTCGGCACAATGTCGAGTTGCGCATACAGCTCGGTCAGGCCGCCGTTGACGCCCACCAGCAGGCCGGACGCGGTTTTCGGGCCGATGCCCGGAACGCCAGGGATGTTGTCGGAAGAATCGCCCATCAGGGCCAGATAATCGATGATCTGCTCCGGAGCGACGCCGAATTTCTCCTTCACGCCTTCCACATCCATCGAACTACCGGACATGGTGTTGACCAAGGTAATGTGGCCGTCGACCAGTTGCGCCATGTCCTTGTCGCCGGTGGAGATGATCACCGGGCGATCGGCAGCGGCGCTGCTGCGGGCCAGCGTGCCGATCACGTCATCGGCCTCGACGCCTTCGACGCACAGCAGCGGGAAGCCCAGAGCTTTGACGCTCTGGTGCAGCGGCTCGATCTGCAGGCGCATGTCGTCGGGCATGCTCGGGCGGTTGGCCTTGTATTCGGCGTACATCTCATCGCGAAATGTCCCGCCCTTGGCGTCGAATACCACGGCGAACGGGCTGTCCGGATATTGTTTGCGCAGGCTCTTGAGCATGTTCAGCACGCCCTTGACCGCACCGGTCGGCAGGCCTTTGGACGTGGTCAGCGGTGGCAGCGCGTGAAAGGCGCGGTACAGGTAAGACGAACCGTCCACCAGGACGAGGGGGGCTTGGCTCATGAGCAGGATCAACCTTTTCGGCGGGTCCGGCGCTAGAATAGCGGGACCGTTGACGACAAAGGGACAAGGTTATCATGCGTACGTTAAATCGCTTGCTGCTGGTCAGTTTGATTGCTGTCTCACCGTTGCCTGCGATCGCGGCGGATAATGCGCCGTCAGCGGAGCCGGAAGTCACCATCCGCACCGAGGGTGACAAGACCATCCAGGAGTACCGGCAGAACGGTTTCCTGTACGCGATCAAGGTGACCCAGAAGGGTTTCCCGCCCTATTTTCTGGTGCGTGCGGACGGTACTGATGCAAACTTCATCCGCTCGGACCAGCCGGATATGCTGATCCCCGCGTGGAAGATTTTCGAGTGGAAGTAGTTTCTTAATTTCAACCGGCGCCGGCTTGATGGCGGCGCCAGAACTGAGCAGTTTTTAACCATGTCTGTCTTCACCCCCCTGGCTCGGCCTGAGCTGGAAACCTTTCTCGCCCCATACGGGCTCGGCCGTCTGCTCGATTTCCAGGGGATCGCCGCCGGCAGCGAAAACACCAACTTCTTCATCAGCATGGAAAAGGGCGAGTTCGTCCTGACCCTGGTCGAACGTGGCCCGGTGCAGGAAATGCCGTTCTTCATCGACCTGCTCGACGTCCTGCACCAAGCCGATCTGCCGGTGCCCTACGCGCTACGCACCACCGACGGCGTGGCCCTGCGCGAGCTGAAAGGCAAGCCGGCACTGCTGCAACCGCGCCTGGCGGGCAAACACATCAAGCAGGCCAACGCCCAGCATTGCGCGCAGGTCGGTGACTTGCAGGCCCATCTGCACCTGGCGACCCAGGGTGACCAGATGATCAAGCGCAAGACCGATCGTGGCCTGGACTGGATGCTGGAAGAGGGCACGCAGTTTCTCTCGCACCTGAGCGATGAACCGCGCGCGCTGCTGCAAAGCGCGCTGGACGAAATCACCCAACAGAAAGAGAAAATTCTCGCGCTGCCCCGGGCAAACATCCACGCCGACCTGTTCCGTGACAATGCGATGTTCGAAGGCACGCACCTGACCGGACTGATCGACTTCTACAACGCCTGCTCCGGGCCGATGCTTTATGACGTGGCGATTGCCTTGAACGACTGGTGTTCGGACGATGACGGACTGATCGACGGCCCGCGTGCTCGGGCCTTGCTCGGTGCCTACGCGGCACTGCGTCCGTTCACGGCAGCCGAAGCCGAGCTGTGGCCGACCATGCTGCGAGTGGCGTGCGTGCGGTTCTGGCTGTCGCGGTTGATCGCGGCGGAATCGTTCGCCGGGCAGGATGTGCTGATTCACGATCCGAAAGAGTTCGAGCAGCGGCTGGCGCAGCGTCAGCAGGTCAGCACACCGCTACCTTTCGCCCTGTAAAAGAAAAAACCGCAGCCTGCGCAGGCTGCGGTTTTTTTGTATCAGAGCGATTCGAGGCAACCCGCCAGATCATTGCCCAGCTTCTCCAGCACTTGCTCGTAACCCTGAGCCGTCGCTGGTGTGTAACCGCCCAGCGCATCCAATTCCGCCAGTTTCACCGGCAGGCCCGCCACCAGGGTTTCGGCCAGGCGTGGGCGCAACGGTGGCTCACTGAACACGCAGGTCTTGCCGACTTCCTGCAATCGCGCGCGCATTGCCGCGACATGCTGGGCGCCCGGTTGCACTTCCGCCGCGACGCTGAACACGCCGGTGTGTTTCAAGCCGTAGGCATCTTCGAAGTAGTCGAAGGCTTCGTGGAAGACGAAGTAGGGTTTGCCTTCAATACCGGCCAGACGTTTCTTCAAACGCTGATCCAGCGCATCGAGACGCTCGTCGAACGCTTTGGCGTTGTGCTGATAGCGCTCGGCGTTGGCCGGGTCGGCGGCGCTCAGGTCAGCAGCCATTTTGTCGGCAATCACCCGCGCGTTCACTGGCGATAGCCACAAATGCGCATCGAGAGTACCTGGGCGGTGATCGTGATCATGTTCGTCGGCGTCTTCGGCGTGGGAGTGGCTGTCTTCGGCGAAGCGGCGCAGCTTCATGCCCGGGAGGTCCTGCACGGCGACGCTCGGCAACGTACGACCGTTCAGCACGCGAGGCAGGAAACCTTCCATGTCCGGGCCGATCCAGTACAGCAGGTCCACCGATTGCACCTTGCGCACATCGGACGGGCGCAACGCATAGTTATGCGGCGAGGCCCCCGGCGGCAGCAGCACTTCCGGAATCGCCACGCCGTCCTGCACCGCAGCGGCAATCAGTTGCAGTGGCTTGATGCTGGTGAGGACTCTGACTTCGGCCTGAGCCGAACCGATCAGCAGAAAACTGGCGACAAATGCCACAAAAACAGAAAAAAGTCGGGACACGATGACCACTCATGGAGGCGAGAACGGGTAACATAATAACGTCTCTAACCAAACTCGTCGCCGCTCATGCCTATTACCCCGATTGCCAGCCGTCCCCACGACCACTCCCATTGCGTCCACAGCGCCCTGTCCGAGGCCGATGCCTTGTGTGCACAGAAAGGTCTGCGCCTGACCGCATTGCGTCGGCGGGTGCTTGAGCTGGTCTGGCAGAGCCACAAGCCGCTGGGTGCCTACGACATTCTGGCGGTGCTCAGCGAGCAGGACGGCCGCCGCGCCGCGCCGCCGACCGTGTACCGCGCGCTGGATTTCCTGCTGGAAAACGGCCTGGTGCACCGCATCTCTTCGCTGAACGCTTTCGTCGGCTGTGTACACCCGAAACATTCGCACCAGGGCCAGTTCCTGATCTGCCGCGAGTGCCACGCCGCTATCGAACTTGAACAAAAAACCATCAGCGACGCGATTGTCCACAGCGCCAAGGACGTCGGCTTCATCGTCGAAGCCCAGACCGTCGAAGTGGTCGGCCTCTGCTCCGGTTGCCGGGGGGCTTGATGAGCGATGCGTTGATCCGTCTGGAGCAGGTGGCTGTCCGGTTTGCCGGGCAGAACGTGCTGGACAACATTCACCTGAGCGTCGAGCCGGGGCAGATCGTCACCCTGATCGGCCCCAACGGTGCCGGCAAGACCACACTGGTTCGCGCCGTGCTCGGGTTGCTGAAACCCGACAGCGGCAGCGTCTGGCGCAAGCCGAAATTGCGCGTCGGTTACATGCCGCAAAAGCTTCATGTCGATCCGACCTTGCCGCTTTCAGTGCTGCGTTTCCTGCGTCTGGTGCCGGGCGTCGATCGCCCGCGTGCGCTGGCGGCGCTCAAGGAAGTCGGTGCTGAACACGTCATCGACAGCCCGGTGCAAAGCGTGTCGGGCGGTGAAATGCAGCGCGTGCTGCTGGCTCGGGCACTGCTTCGCGAGCCGGAACTGTTGGTGCTCGACGAGCCGGTGCAGGGCGTCGATGTGGCCGGCCAGGCCGAGCTGTACAGCCTGATCACTCGCCTGCGCGACCGCCACGGTTGCGGCGTGTTGATGGTGTCGCACGATTTGCATCTGGTGATGAGCACCACAGATCAGGTGGTGTGCCTCAACCGTCACGTCTGCTGCTCCGGGCATCCCGAGCAGGTCAGTGGCGACCCCGCTTTCGTCGAGCTGTTCGGCAATCACGCACCGAGCCTGGCGGTCTATCACCACCATCACGACCACGCCCACGACCTGCACGGTTCAGTGGTCAAAGGGCCTTTGACGGGCCAACCTCACGTTCACGGAGATAGCTGCAAGCATGGCTGATTTTCTGTTTTACGCCCTGCTTGCAGGTCTGGCGCTGGCGGTGGTCGCGGGGCCGCTTGGCTCGTTCGTGGTCTGGCGGCGCATGGCCTATTTCGGTGACACCCTGTCCCACGCCGCGCTGTTGGGTGTGGCGCTGGGCTTTCTGCTGGATGTCAGCCCGACCGTGGCGGTCACCGTGGGCTGCCTGTTGCTGGCGGTGCTGCTGGTGACTCTGCAACAGCGCCAGCCGCTGGCCTCCGACACGCTGTTGGGCATTCTTGCACCGAGCACGCTCTCTCTCGGCCTGGTGGTACTAAGCTTCATGCATGAAGTGCGGATCGACCTGATGGCCTATCTGTTCGGCGACCTGCTGGCGATCAGCCCGACCGATCTGGCGTGGATCCTCGGCGGCAGCGCGGCGGTGCTGGTGTTGCTGGTGACGCTGTGGCGCCCGTTGTTGGCGATCACTGTGCACGAAGAACTGGCCCGGGTCGAAGGCCTGCCGGTGGCCGGTCTGCGCATGGCGCTGATGCTGTTGATTGCGGTGGTGATCGCCGTGGCGATGAAAATCGTCGGTGTGTTGCTGATTACGTCGCTGTTGATCATCCCGGCGGCTGCGGCACAACGTCACGCCCGTTCGCCCGAGCAGATGGCACTGGGCGCGAGCCTGCTGGGCATGCTTGCCGTGTGTGGCGGGCTGGCGCTGTCCTGGTTCAAGGACACCCCGGCCGGCCCGTCAATCGTTGTGACGGCGGCCGCACTGTTTCTGCTGAGTTTTGTTCTGCCCCGTCGAGGGGTGTAGACTTGCTCGTTTTTTGCGCAAATAGAGAGTCGCAGGAATGAAGCCGTTCGCCTCCCGTTATCTGCTCCTTGTCGCATTTTCAGTGCTGCTGGGCGCCTGCCAAAGCACGCCGCCGGTGGCCGAAGCCCCCGATGCGCGGGCCACGGCCATCGCACAGCTGGAGCAAAGCCTGGCCAGCAGCGAACTGGCCACTGCCGAGGACCAGTTGGCAGCCTTGCAGGCCGAAACACCCAACGATCAGTCCCTTGAGCAATACCAGCGTCAGTTGGCCGAAGCCTATCTGCGCCGCAGCCAGATTGTCCTGCAGAAGGGCGATGTGAATGCTGCCGCAACCGCTTTGGCCCGCGCCCGCGCGCTGATGCCCAAGGCCCCGGCGCTGACCGGCGGCGTCAATGGCGCCATCACCCAGGCGCGCAAGGCTGAGCTGGAGAAAGCCGAGGCAGCGCTCCAGGCCGCCGAAGCCAAGCCGAAGGCCAAGGTGATCGATCCGACCGCCGAGAGCACCACGGTTGCGCTGAATATCAACGATAGCCGCAAACTTCGCCGTCAACTCGATGCGATCGCCGCCGATGTGGTGAATTACGACTGTGCGGTGAGCATTCAGGCCCCGCGCACCAATGATTACCCGTGGCTGGCGACGTTGATCACCAAGCGCGTGAAGAAGCTCGATCCGGATTTCGATCTGAAGATCGAAAAACAGATCCTGCGCAGCATTCCCGCTCAAGTGGTCTTGAGTCCTCGCAAGCCATAAGAAATCGCGAGCAGGCTCGCTCCCACAGGTACAACGTGATTCCTGTGGGAGCGAGCCTGCTCGCGATGACTATTTCAGACATTACAAAACTATCAAGCCGGAATCGCCTTGGCCTTAGGCTCCCGATCCCAGACCCGATGCTGCCCGATCGCAGCAAAGAATGGCTTGGTCAGCGCGCCAACATCCTTGCCTTCTAGCAACCCCGCATCCGCCTCCAGCTTCAGCACGTCCAGCAACTGTTTGGCCTCGCCATGCAGCGCAATCGCCTTCAGGTGTTTGTACGCCTCCAGCAGGTAATGCAACGCCACGCCGTCACCGCTCAATGCCTTGACCGACGCCGCGCCACCCGGCACGAACACCGCGTCGAACGCTACCGATGGCAAACCCTCCATCGATGCATCCACCGCCAGGCTTTTGCCATCGGCGGTCTTCACCGGCGCCGAAGTCGGGCCGAGCAGCTTGGCGTGTGCACCTTCTGCCGCCAGAGCCTTCTTCATTGCATCAATTGCGGCACCATCGACGCCGTTTGCCGCCAGAATCGCCACTTTTCGCGTCTTGATATTCTCCGGCAACAGGTTGGCCTGGCTCAGGGACGGTGAGTGATCCAAAGATGTTTTGCGCACCTCGACCGTGCCTTTGGCTGGCGCCGGAAGACCAAGATTCGCAGCCACACGCTTGGCCAGTTCCAGATCGATATTGGCCAGAATCTCGTTCACCTCCCGCACACGAATGTGTTCCCGCTCAACCTTGCCCAGCTCGAAGCTGTAGGCCGAGATGATGTGTTCCTGCTCGTGCTTGCTCATGCTCTTGAAGAACAGTCGCGCCTGGGAGAAGTGATCGCTGAACGACTCGCTGCGCTGGCGGATCTTGTTGGCGTCGATGCGTTCCGGGTAGCTCTCGAACCCGCCGTCCTGTGCAGCCGGCGGAGTTTCTTTCGGCCAGCCGCCATCAATGGAGTTGGGTTCATAAGAGGCCCGGCCCTTGTCGATCACCGTGCGGTGCTGGGCATCGCGCTGGCCGTTGTGGAACGGTGCCACCGGGCGATTGATCGGCAACTCATGAAAGTTCGGCCCGCCGAGTCGGCTGATCTGCGTGTCGGTGTAGGAAAACAGCCGGCCTTGCAGCAGCGGGTCATTGGAGAAGTCGATGCCCGGTACGATATGGCCGGGGCAGAACGCGACCTGCTCGGTCTCGGCGAAGAAGTTGTCCGGGTTGCGGTTGAGGGTCATCTTGCCCAGCGGCGTGATAGGCACGATTTCCTCGGGGATCAGTTTGGTCGGGTCGAGAATGTCGAAATCGAAGTCGTGCTCGTTTTCCTCCTCGATGACCTGTACGCCAAGTTCCCATTCCGGGTAGTCACCCATTTCGATGGCTTCCCACAGATCGCGCCGATGGTAGTCGGTGTCTTTGCCCGCAAGTTTTTGCGCCTCGTCCCACACCAGCGAACAGGTCCCGGCGGTAGGGCGCCAGTGGAATTTGACGAAGCGCGATTTGCCCTCGGCGTTGATCAGCCGGAAGGTGTGCACGCCAAAGCCCTGCATGCTGCGCAGGCTTTTCGGAATGGCCCGGTCGGACATGGCCCAGATGACCATGTGCGCCGATTCCGGCACCAGCGATACGAAGTCCCAGAAGGTGTCGTGAGCCGAGCCGCCCGTAGGTATTTCGTTGTGCGGTTCGGGTTTTACGGCGTGAACGAAGTCGGGAAACTTGATCGCGTCCTGAATGAAGAACACCGGCATGTTGTTGCCGACCAGATCGAAGTTGCCTTCGTCGGTGAAGAACTTCACGGCAAAACCGCGCACGTCACGTACGGTGTCGCCGGAGCCACGAGGCCCCTGCACTGTGGAAAAACGTACGAACACCGGGGTTTTCTTCCCCGGATCCTGCAGGAAACCGGCCTTGGTCAGCGCCGAATGGTTCTCGTAGCTCTGAAAGAACCCATGGGCGCCAGTGCCGCGGGCATGGACGATGCGTTCGGGAATCCGCTCATGGTCAAAGTGCGTGATTTTCTCACGCATGATGAAGTCTTCCAGCAGCGACGGTCCGCGAGGCCCGGCCTTGAGCGTGTTCTGGTTGTCCGCGACCTTCACGCCCTGATTGGTGCGCAGGGCCTGGCCGGTGGCGTCGGAACGGAATTTTTCCAGGCTGTCGAGTTTGGCGTTGGTGTTGGCGCGATCCGGGGTGTCGGTGCCGGCCATCTGGCTTTTGTCTGTGGCAGGTTTTTTCGTACTCATCAGTCGTGAACTCCTGTCTGTCCCGGGATAGCTCCGGGACGCTTGAGTGTTTCCCGGGCACGGCACCCAGGGTTTTCAAGTCGCTTATCTAGTGACTGACGAGGGTTTTGGGCGTTCCTTTTTTATGACCTTTAGTCCTGTTATTGCCAAATCGAAGGTTAATTGCGAAATAAATGCTAAGAACCTCTATACGGACAGGCTAAAATGCGCGCCCGGCTAACCGCTGATCCTTTTCCAACGCGCCCCACAAGGTTCGCTACGTGATCGAGTTTCAAAACGTCCATAAGACTTACCGCGTCGCCGGTAAGGACATCACCGCGCTGCACCCGACCAGCTTCTCCATCGAGAACGGTCAGGTGTTCGGCCTGATTGGCCATTCCGGCGCGGGGAAAAGTACCCTGCTGCGTCTGATCAATCGCCTGGAAGATTCCAGTGGCGGCAAGATCATTGTCGACGGTGAAGAAGTCACCGCACTGGACGCCAACGGCCTGCGCCGTTTCCGCCAGCAGGTCGGGATGATCTTCCAGCACTTCAACCTGCTGGCGTCCAAGACCGTGGCCGACAACGTCGCGCTGCCGCTGACCCTGGCCGGTGAACTGTCCCGCGCCGAGATCGACCAGCGTGTGGCCGAGTTGCTGGCGCGGGTCGGTCTGTCCGATCACGCCAAAAAGTATCCGGCACAGCTGTCCGGCGGCCAGAAGCAGCGCGTCGGCATCGCCCGCGCCCTGGCGACCAAGCCGAAAATCCTGCTGTGCGATGAGGCCACCAGCGCTCTCGACCCGCAGACCACGGCGTCGGTCCTGCAACTGTTGGCCGAGATCAACCGCGAGCTGAAACTGACCATCGTCCTGATCACTCACGAGATGGACGTGATTCGCCGTGTCTGCGATCAGGTGGCGGTGATGGACGCCGGCGTGATCGTCGAACAAGGTTCGGTGGCCGAGGTGTTCCTGCATCCGAAGCACCCGACCACCAAGCGTTTCGTTCAGGAAGACGAGCAGATCGACGAGAGCGAGCAGCGCGATGACTTCGCTCACGTGCCGGGCCGCATCGTGCGTCTGACCTTCCAGGGCGAAGCGACCTACGCGCCGTTGCTGGGTACCGTCGCCCGGGAAACCGGCGTGGACTACAGCATCCTGGCCGGTCGTATCGACCGCATCAAAGACATTCCTTACGGGCAATTGACCCTCGCCGTCACCGGTGGCGACATGGACGCGGCGTTCGCCCGTTTCACCGCCGCTGACGTTCACATGGAGGTGTTGCGCTAATGGCAGACCTGATGAGTTTCTTCACCAATATCGACTGGTACGAAATCTGGCTGGCCACCGGCGACACCATGATGATGCTCGGCGGTTCGCTGCTGTTCACCGTGTTGCTCGGCCTGCCGCTGGGCGTGCTGCTGTTCCTCTGCAGCCCGCGTCAGTTGCTCGAAGCCAAAGGCGTGTATGCGCTGCTGTCGCTGGTGGTGAACATCCTGCGTTCGCTGCCGTTCATTATTCTGTTGATCGTGATGATCCCGTTCACCGTGCTGATCACCGGCACCTCGCTGGGCGTGGCCGGTGCGATTCCACCACTGGTGGTGGGTGCAACGCCGTTCTTCGCGCGGCTGGTGGAAACCGCCCTGCGTGAAGTCGATCGCGGCATCATCGAAGCGACCCAGTCGATGGGCGCTACCACTCGCCAGATCATCATGAACGCCTTGCTGCCGGAGGCCCGTCCGGGCATCTTCGCAGCGATTACGGTGACGGCGATTACACTGGTTTCCTACACGGCGATGGCCGGTGTGGTCGGCGCCGGTGGCCTGGGTGACCTGGCGATCCGTTTCGGCTATCAGCGTTTCCAGACTGACGTGATGATCGTGACCGTGGTGTTGCTGCTGATTCTGGTGCAGGTGCTGCAAATGGTCGGCGACCGACTGGTCGTACATTTCTCGCGCAAATAACCCGGTTTGGTAATCAAAAAATGAGCCGGCCATTCGCTGGCAGGTGCCACACGGGCATCTCAAAAGGAGTTAGCTGAATGAAAAAACTGATCGCTGCTTTCGCTGCCGTAGCCGCTTTTTCGGCTCACGCTGAAACCCTGACCGTTGCCGCCACCCCGGTGCCGCACGCGGAAATCCTCGAATTCGTGAAGCCGGCACTGGCCAAAGAGGGCGTGGATCTGAAGGTCAAGGTCTTCACCGATTACATCCAGCCGAACGTGCAGGTGGCTGAAAAGCGTCTGGATGCCAACTTCTTCCAGCACCAGCCGTACCTCGATGAGTTCAACAAGGCCAAGGGCACCAGCCTGGTTGCCGTGACCGGCGTACACCTGGAGCCGCTGGGCGCCTACTCGAGCAAGATCAAGAAAATCGAAGACCTGCCAGGCGGTGCCAACGTGGTGATCCCGAACGACGCCACCAACGGCGGCCGTGCGCTGTTGCTGCTGGACAAGGCGGGCGTGATCAAACTGAAAGACTCGAAAAACATCCTGTCGACCGTCAAGGACATCGCTGAAAACCCGAAAGACCTGAAGATCCGTGAACTGGAAGCTGCGACCATCCCGCGTGTGCTGACCCAGGTCGACCTGGCACTGATCAACACCAACTACGCGCTGGAAGCCAAGCTGGATCCGTCCAAGGACGCGCTGGTTATCGAAGGCAACGACTCGCCGTACGTGAACATCCTGGTGTCCCGCGCGGACAACAAGGACAGCGACGCCATGCAGAAACTGGCCGCCGCCCTGCACAGCCCGGAAGTGAAGAAATTCATTACCGAGAAGTACAAAGGCGCGGTATTGCCGGCGTTCTGATTCGGACGCCGCAACGAAAAAGGGGACGCCACTGGCGTCCCCTTTTTTGTCCCCAAAACACATCCCCTGTGGGAGCGGGCTTGCCCGCGAAAGCGGTGGGTCAGATAAACATAGGTCGACTGACACACCGCATTCGCGAGCAAGCCCGCTCCCACATTGGAACAGTGCTGTTCTTACTTGCGGTTCAGCATCACCGGCAACTGCGCCACCAGCTTGGCATTATTCAACGGCGCCCGAATAAACCCACGCTGTGTACCATCAGGCCCGATCACCGCCAGGTTCCCACTGTGATCCACCGTGTAATTCGGCTTGCTGGTGTCCGCCGGAATGAACGGAATGCTCACTGCGTTCGCCACCTTCTGCAGCTCCTCGATCGATTTCGGCGTCAGGCCGATGAACTGTGGATCGAAGTAGCCCAGGTACTGCTTCAACTGCGCAGGGTTGTCGCGGTTCGGGTCGACGCTGACCAGCACGATCTGCAACTTGTCCACAGCATCCTTCGGCAGCTCGCTCTTGATCTGGCGCAGTTGGGCGAGGGTGGTCGGGCAGATGTCCGGGCAGAAGGTGTAGCCGAAGAACAGCAGGCTCCACTTGCCCTTGAGCTCGTTGACCGTGACCGGTTGGCCGTCCTGATTGGTCATCGTCACGTCCGGCAGGTTGCGGCTTTGCGGCAGCAGGATGATGCCGGCGTCGATCAGCGCCGTCGGGTCGCCCTGGCCCTTGCCGCTCAGCACTTTGTTGACGGTCAGGCCGAGGATCAGCGCGATCACGGCCACGAGGATGAAGACGGTTTTCTGGGTTCGAGTCATAGGTTCAACAGTAAGTAGTGGTCTACGAGCAGGGCGATGAACAGCAGAAACAAGTACCAGATAGAGTACTTGAAGGTGTTGATCGCCGCGTGCGGCCGGGTGCCACGGTACAGCACCACGGCCCATTGCAGAAACCTTGCGCCCAGCCCGAGCGCGCAGATCAGGTACAGCAGGCCGCTCATGTGGATCACATACGGCAGCAGGCTGACCGCCAGCAGGGCGAAGGTGTACAGCAGAATGTGCACCTTGGTGTAGTGCTCGCCGTGGGTGACCGGCAGCATCGGAATGTCGGCCTTGGCGTATTCCTCCTTGCGATGGATCGCCAGCGCCCAGAAGTGCGGCGGGGTCCAGGCGAAGATGATCAGCACCAGCAGCAACGGTTCGGCGCTGACGTGACCGGTGGCAGCGGTCCAGCCGAGCAGCGGCGGGGCGGCGCCGGCGAGGCCGCCGATGACGATGTTCTGCGGCGTAGCGCGTTTGAGGAAACCGGTGTAGATCACCGCGTAGCCGAGCAGCGAGGCCAGGGTCAGCCACGCGGTCAGCGGATTGGTGAAGGTCAGCAACAACGCCTGGCCGAGCAGCGCCAGCACCAGTGCAAACGTCAGTGCAGCGGCAGGCGAGACCCGACCCTCGGCCAGCGGCCGTTTGTGGGTACGAGCCATGACCGCGTCGATGCGCCGGTCCACCACGTGATTGACCGCCGCCGCGCCGCCGGCACACAGCGCGATCCCCAGGTTGCCGAACACCAGCACCGTCCACGGCACCCCGGCGCGGGTCGCGAGGAACATGCCGACCAGCGAGGTGATGAGCATCAGCACCACGACTTTCGGTTTGGTCAGCTCCAGGTAATCACGCCAGATCGCCTGTCCGTGACGTTCGCCGATCAGAACCGCCATGGCGTCTCTCCTTTTATCGTGATGGGCGCGGCCGACTGTTTACGCGGGCTCAGACGCCAGCGCACAAGCATCGGCTGCTTGACCCGAACCAGACTGGTTCGCGCGTGATAGTTGACCAGCACCATGGTCAGCAGCAGCGCCGCGCCACCGGCGTTGTGCGCCACGGCCACCGGCAGCGGCAGATGAAACAGCACGTTGCTGATGCCGAGGGTGATCTGCGCGGCGAGGGCGATCAGCACCAGCCCGGCCAGTCGGGTCATGCCCACCACTTTCAGTTGCCAGGCCAGACCGAGCAGGACGACCGTCACCAGCAATGCGCCGATGCGGTGGGTCAGGTGAATCGCCGTGCGCGCATCGCTGTCGAGTTGTCCGCCGAGGTAATTGGGGCCGATATGTTGGGTCAGGTGAAAGCCATTGGCGAAATCCGCCGGCGGCAACCATTGACCGTGGCAGGTCGGGAAGTCGATGCAGGCCACCGCCGCATAGTTGGAACTGACCCAGCCACCCAGCGCAATCTGGCCGATCACCAGCAACAGGCCGGCAGTCGCCCAATATTGCAGACGCTTGGGCACCGTCAGCGCCGGCAGCACGCCGGACAATCTCAACGTCAGCAGAAACAGCAGACTCAAGGTCGCGAAACCACCGAGCAAATGCCCGGTCACCACTTGCGGCCAGAGCTTGAGCGTCACCGTCCACATGCCGAACGCCGCCTGAGCGAACACCACCGCCAGCAGAAACAGCGGCAGTTTCAGCGGCTGCCCCGGATGCCGCCGATTGACCCACGCCCGCCCGGCCAGAATCGAAATCAGCAGGCCCAGGGTGCCGGCGAAGTAGCGGTGGATCATCTCGTTCCAGCCTTTGTGCGCTTCCACTGGCGATTCGGGGTAATGCAGTTCGGCATGGGCCAGTTGGGCTTCGCTTTTCGGCACGCTGATAAACCCGTAGCAGCCCGGCCAGTCCGGGCAGCCGAGGCCGGCGTGGGTCAGGCGGGTGTAGGCGCCGAGCAGCACCACGATCAGTGCCAGCAGGGTGGCAAACAGCGCGAGGCGAAATCCAGGTTTGGCCATGACGATGCCCTTATCCGATGTTCGACAGTTTCAGCAGGTGGCGCAGGTCGTTGAGCAGATCCTTGCCCTTGACACTCGGGTCGTAGCGCAGCACGAGGTTGCCGTGGGGATCGATGATCCACAGTTGCGGCGTGGCCTTGTCGCCGGTCGCCTTGCTGAACGCGGCGGAATCCAGCGGATAACGTTGCAGCTGCGGATATTCACGGGTCAGCTTGGCTTCGTAGTCGGCGCTCAACGGCTGTGCGGCGGCGAGGGCGTGGCTGGCGCGCCCGGCATCGCGGCCGAGGCCGATCTGGATCTGCCGCGCCAGGTACACCAGTTGCTGGCAATCCACCGCACAGTCTTTCGGCGCGGTCACCAACATCTGCCAGCGTTCTTCGTCAGCCGTCACGCCGAGGTCGGCACGGCTCTGGCCGTTGCCGATCAGTTCGCCGTGATAGCTGCGACCGTCCGGCACCCAGAACTGCAGCTTGTACATGCCGGTGGCGAGGATCATCGGGCCGACGACGCCCAGCACGATCAGCAGCAGTTGAATGCGCCCGCGGCGGCGACCGGCCGGGGCTTTGGCTTCAGACATGCTGGGTGGATTCATGGCCGCTCCCATGGTGTTTCTCCTTCGCGTTGTGCAATCCGAGGTAGATGTAGAGACCGAACAGGGCGGTGGCCATGGCGAACCACTGCACGGCGTAACCGAGGTGTTTTTCCGGGCCCATGGCAACTACGGGCCAGTCGGCCTGATAGCTGGCGGGACCCGGTTCTGCGCGCAATTCATAGGCGAAGCCGTCGCGCTCGAGGGTTTTCCACAATTTGGCCGGTTCGACGGCGGTGACGGTTTGCGGCCAGGTGCTGCTGACCGGGTCGGCGTGCAGCTGGAAGGTCGCGCCGGGGGCGATGTACACCCAGGCATCGACATTCACGGCATCGGCCGGTGTCTTGAATTGCGGGGTAATGCGCCGGTCCGACCAGGGCAGCCAGCCGCGATTGACCAGCAGCCATTGGCCGCTGCGCTGATCCTGAAACGGTTGCAGCAATTCGACGCCGACCTTGCCCTCCCGCTGCCGGTTGTCCAGCAGCAGGCTGTGCGCCGCATCGAACTGACCGTGCAGATGCACCCGGCGAAAGGCCGGATCGGCGCTGTGCAGCAGTTCGGTGCTGGCCATCGGCTCGGCGGCGCGGCGTTCGGCGTAACTGGCGAGCAGGGCGGTTTTCTCCGCGCCCCGGCCCAGTTGCCAGAAGCCCAGCGAAATCAGCAGCGGCAGCAGCAAGGCGACCACCAGCGTCGGTACGACGCCCGGCCGGAAGCGCTTCATGGCCGCGCCGCAAAAGCTGTGAACGCGACCGCTATACTTGATTGCATCGCCTGTACCCCCGGAGTCTTCCCATGCTCAAAGCAGCGATCGTCCTGATGCTGATTGCCACGGTGATCAGCCTGTTCAGCGGCCTGTTTTTCCTGGTCAAGGACGACAGCAGTTCAAATCGCCTGGTCATCGCCTTGAGTGTTCGGGTGGCATTGGCCGCTTGCACCGTCGGCTTGATTGCCTGGGGTTTCTACAGCGGCCAACTGGTGTCGCATGCGCCCTGGTAGCTTTGTCCTTCAGAGCACGTAAACGAAGATGAACAAGCCGATCCACACCACATCGACGAAGTGCCAGTACCAGCTCGCGGCTTCGAAGCCGAACTGGTGCTCGTTGTCGAAGTGGCCCTTCATGATGCGCATCAGCATCACGAACAGGATGATCGTGCCGATGGTCACGTGGGCGCCGTGAAACCCGGTGAGCATGAAGAACGTCGCGCCGTAGATCCCCGAACCGAGGGTCAGGCCCAGTTCGTGATAGGCATGCATATACTCCTCGGCCTGCAAGGCGAGGAAGCCGCAACCCAGCAGCACGGTGATCGCCAGCCACAGTTTCAGCGCACCGCGATGGCCTTTCTTCAGGGCGTGGTGAGCGATGGTGATGGTCACGCTGGAGCTCACCAGCAGGATGGTGTTGACCAGCGGCAGGCCCCAGGGGCTGATGACTTCCTTGGGCGGCGGGAACAGTTTCGGATCCGGCGTGTGCAATAGCGGCCAAGTGAACTGGAAGTTCGGCCAGAGCATGTGGGCGATGCCTTTGGTGCCTTCGCCGCCCAGCGCCGGGCCGGAGATGTGCCGCACATAGAACAGTGCGCCGAAGAAGGCGATGAAAAACATCACCTCGGAGAAAATGAACCAGCTCATGCCCCAGCGGAACGAGCGGTCCAGCTGCGGGCTGTACAACCCCGCGCGGCTTTCCTTGATCACCGTGCCGAACCAGCCGAACAGCATGTACGCCAGCAACAGGCCACCAACGAAAAAGATCAGCGGGCCGTGGGATTCAGGGCGCGCTGCCTTCAGATCGTTGAACCAGGTGGCCAGGCCGTAGACCGTGATGACCATGCCGAAGGTCGCGATGATCGGCCACTTGCTCTGGGCCGGGACGTAGTAGTGCTCATGAGTTGCCATTTATTGTTCTCCTTATCGGGCACGCTTAACCGCCAGTGTTTGCAGCCACCGGAGGATGTCGGGCGGTGATATCGAACAGCGTGTAGGACAGCGTCAGGTGCTTCACGTCCTTGGGCATGTCGCGGTCAACGATGAAACGCACCGGCATCTCGATCTGCTGACCGGGCTGCAGCACCTGCTGGGTAAAGCAAAAGCATTCGGTCTTGTGGAAATACGCCGCCGCATTGCTCGGCGCGATGCTTGGCACCGCTTGCGCGCTCATCGGTTTGTCGGTGGGATTGCGGGCGATGAAGATCATCTCGTTCACCGCGCCGGGGTTGGCCGTCAGTTCGTCATGCTTGGGATAGAAGTCCCATGGCATGTCGGCGGTGTTGGTCGACAGAAATTGCACCCGCACCTGCCGCGAGGCATCGACGGTCTGCTCGCCCTCGTACTGCCCGGCGGTCTTGCCGTTGATGCCGAACGCCTTGCACATCACGTCGTAGATCGGCACCAGGGCAAAACCGAAGACGAACATCGCCACCACCACACCGAGCAATCGGGTGACCAGCTTCTTCATCGAAATCGAGTCAGCCATGGTGGCGGCCCTCAACGGCTACAGGGTTCATTTCACTTCCGGTGGCGTGGTGAAGGTGTGATACGGCGCCGGCGACGGCACGCTCCACTCCAGACCTTCGGCGCCATCCCACGGTTTGGCCGGAGCCGGCTCGCCGCCACGGATGGTCTTGATCACGATGAACAGGAAGAAGATCTGCGTGGCACCGAACATGAACGCGCCGATCGACGAGACCATGTTGAAGTCGGCGAACTGCAGGTTGTAGTCCGGAATCCGTCGTGGCATCCCCGCCAGTCCCACGAAGTGCATCGGGAAGAACGTCAGGTTCATGCCGACGAAGGACAGCCAGAAGTGCAGCTTGCCCAGGGTTTCGTCGTACATGTGGCCGGTCCATTTCGGCAGCCAGTAATAGGCCGACGCGAAGATCCCGAAGATCGCCCCCGGCACCAGCACGTAGTGGAAGTGCGCCACCACGAAGTAGGTGTCCTGGTACTGGAAATCCGCCGGGGCGATGGCCAGCATCAGCCCGGAGAAACCGCCGATGGAGAACAGGATCACAAACGCCACGGCAAACAGCATCGGCGTTTCGAAGGTGATCGAGCCCTGCCACATGGTGCTGGCCCAGTTGAACACTTTCACCCCGGTGGGCACGGCGATCAGCATGGTCGCGTACATGAAGAACAGCTCGCCAACCAGCGGGATGCCGACCACGAACATGTGGTGCGCCCACACGATGAAGGACAGGAACGCGATGCTCGCCGTCGCGTAGACCATCGAGGTGTAGCCGAACAGCGGCTTGCGCGAGAAGGTCGGGATGATCTGGCTGACGGCGCCGAAGGCCGGCAGGATCATGATGTACACCTCGGGGTGGCCGAAGAACCAGAACACATGCTGGAACAGCACCGGGTCACCGCCACCGGCCGCGCTGAAGAAGCTGGTGCCGAAGTGGATGTCCATCAGCATCATCGTTACGCACCCGGCCAGCACCGGCATCACCGCGATCAGCAGGAACGCGGTGATCAGCCAGGTCCAGACGAACAGCGGCATTTTCATCAGGGTCATGCCGGGGGCGCGCAGGTTGAGGATGGTGGCGATCACGTTGATCGCGCCCATGATCGAGCTGATCCCCATCAGGTGGATGGCGAAGATGAAGAACGTCACGCTTTCCGGGGCATAGGTGGTGGACAGCGGCGCGTAGAAGGTCCAGCCGAAGTTCGGCCCGCCACCGGGGGTGAACAGGGTCGAGACCAGCAGCAGGAACGCCGCCGGCAGCAGCCAGAAGCTGAAGTTGTTCATCCGTGGCAGGGCCATGTCCGGCGCGCCGACCATCAACGGGATCATCCAGTTGGCGAGGCCGACGAACGCCGGCATCACCGCGCCGAACACCATTACCAGGCCGTGCATGGTGGTCATCTGGTTGAAGAACGCAGGCTCGACGATCTGCAATCCGGGCTGGAACAGCTCGGCACGGATCACCATGGCGAACGAGCCGCCGAGCAGGAACATGCAGAACGCAAACCACAGGTACAGCGTGCCGATGTCCTTGTGGTTGGTGGTCAGCACCCAGCGCATCAGGCCTTTGGCGGGGCCGTGGGCGTGGTCGGCATGACCGTGGTCATCGATGACAGCGCTCATGGCCGGTCTCCTTCAAGTGAGTGGACTGGGCAGGCCGGGGCGCCTTGCCCCGACCGGTTCACGAAGTACGCAATAGACCGGCTCATTTGCTTTCCGCCTGTTTCAGCTCCAGCACTTCTTTTGGCGTGACCATGTCGCCCTTGTTGTTGCCCCAGGCGTTACGTTCGTAGGTCACGACCGCTGCGATATCGACTTCCGAGAGTTGTTTGCCAAACGCCGCCATGGCGGTGCCCGGCTTGCCGTGGAACACCAGACTCAGGTGCGCCTCTTTCGGGCCGGTGGCGATTTTCGAGCCCTTGAGTGCCGGGAACATTGGCGGCAGGCCCTGGCCTTCGGCCTGGTGACAGGCGACGCAGGTGGTGTGGTAGATCTTGTCGCCACGTTCCTTGAGCTCGTCGAGGGTCCATTCTTTGCTGGTCAGCTCTTTGAGCTGCGCAGCCTCGGCCTTGCGGTCGGCCAGCCATTTTTCGTAGTCGGCCTTCTCCTTGACGTCGACCACGATCGGCATGAAGCCGTGATCCTTGCCGCACAGCTCGGCGCACTGGCCACGGTAGAGGCCGGGCTTGTCGATGCGGGTCCAGGCTTCGTTGACGAACCCCGGGATCGCATCGCGCTTGACCGCAAAAGCGGGCACCCACCAGGAGTGGATCACGTCGGCAGACGTGACGAGGAAGCGCACTTTGGCGCCGATCGGCAGCACCAATGGCTTGTCGACCTCGAGCAGGTAATGCTCGCCCTTGGCTTCCTTGTTGTGGATCTGCTCGGCGGGGGTGGCCAGGTTGCTGAAGAACTCGACGTCCTGGCCCAGGTATTTGTAGTGCCACTTCCACTGATAGCCGGTGATCTGGATATCGATATCCGGCTCACTGGTGTCGTACATCTTGATCAGGGTCGCGGTCGCCGGAACGGCCATCGCCACCAGAATCAGCAGCGGGACGACGGTCCAGAGAATTTCGACGGTGGTGCTTTCGTGGAATTTTGCGGCGACCTGCCCGGTAGAACGGCGGTGCACCATCATCGACCAGAACATGGCGCCGAAGACGATGATCCCGATCACCACACAGATCCAGAAAATGGTCATGTGCAGGTCGAATACTGCGTGACTGATTTCGGTCGCTCCAGGCGCCATATTCACAGTCCAGGCAGCTTGCACCGGGCTGAAAATCGACCACAACAGGAGGCCCATCCAGACGTGTGGATGTCGCATCATTGCGGGTTCCCCTTATCGTTCTTGTTATCCCGCCGGCTTTCACCAGAGGCAAGGGAGCGGCTGCATCAGACTACGAACTTGAATCGCCGGGCCTTGCTGCGTGGGCAGTCGGGCGTCATCAGCTAACTCCATTCAATGGCGAGTATAGACAGCGGCTGAAAAATGCAATGTGCGGACGTAAATCGAATGAAACAGCTGGCACTTGCGTTCCAGGGCACGAATGGAGAAGGATGCAGACGAGTGGTGGCAAACCGATATAACGCCGGTGCATCAAGGATGAAATAATTATGACAAATGCGTCTTAGCATTTTTCGTAAGCCAGCTAAGTTATGTCTTCCCTATTTCATTGCCTTGTTTCCTGGAGTTTTCATGAACACCGCCGCATTGCGCGAGCAGATCCACATAGCCCGACAACACGAGATCGAAACCGGAAAGCTGACCCGTCAGCTCGAAAGCCAACTGCAACACCTGCACCCGGCCATTCGGTTGCCGGAAACCGACGCCAACGGCGTGCTGACGCGTTTTGTCGCCGCCTACATCGATGAAGTGCCAGATCTGCTGGATGCAGCCAATGAAGTCGCCAGGGAAGCGGGAATCGAGTCACAGATCAC
Organism: Pseudomonas sp. HLG18; assembly: GCF_051903985.1. Lineage (NCBI taxonomy): Bacteria > Pseudomonadati > Pseudomonadota > Gammaproteobacteria > Pseudomonadales > Pseudomonadaceae > Pseudomonas > Pseudomonas sp. HLG18. The sequence continues at coordinate 5,244,422 of NZ_CP195831.1, forward strand.
ACCGGTGCTGAAAATCGCCGAACAGTACTTTCTCCAGCCGCCGGTCGGCCTGGACAGTCTGCTGGACGAAGCCTATCTGGCGCACCGTTTTGTCGAAGAGGTCAACGACCTGTACATCAAGCATTTCGGCCAGCCACTGATCCCCCTGGACATGACGGTCGCCAATCTGATTGCTCACCAGTTGCTCGGTGAGGAATTTGCCAACCAACTCGATGAAGTGGTGCATCACGCGGTGGACAGCATGCTCGACGACGACAGCTTTGCGCTGGAGTCGGTGGAAGCCTACCGCGAGAAACTCAGCAGCCCGGACACCGGTGCGGCGTGGAAACGCTGGCCGTGCATGAGTCGCCGTCTGGGCGTGGGCCTGGAGCTGGATCAGCCGGCCGCATAACCCGGAGTTGCATGCAATTCAAATGTGGGAGCGGGCTTGCTCGCGAAAGCGGTGTGTCAGTCAAAATTAATGTCGACTGATCCACCGATTTCGCGAGCAAGCCCGCTCCCACAGGGGGTATGTCCAAGTCAGATTTTTAGCCAGCAGCACCGATCCCGGTGGTGGTGCGGATCCGTCCCTCGAGCCGTCGCTTCAACCCACGCGACTCGATCAACAGCTTTGAACCCTTGGCCCCATTGGCCCGGCCCCACTCTTCGAGCAGTTCCAGACACGAATGGTCGATGTAGCTCAGGTTATTGAGCGGCACGTGCACCGTCGTGCCCGGCGGGATGCTGCCCAGCACCTGAGTCAATGCCGGCACTTTGAGGAACGTTGCCGCGCCCACCAGACGCAACTCCATTTCCCCGTCCTGCGGCAGATCGATCAGGCTGATTTTCAGGCGCGAGGCCTTGAACGCCAGCTTCACCAGGGTCAGGCCGAAACCGATCAGCACGCCGGTCAACAGGTCGGTGAAGATGATCGCCAGCGCCGTGGCGGCGTAGGTGAACATCGGCATCCGGCCATAACGCCCCAGACCACGGAACGCCTTCAGATCCACCAGTTTGAAACCGGTGTAGACCAGAACGCCCGCCAGACTCGCCACCGGAATGCTCTGCAGCACGCTCGACAGCAACAGCACGAACGCCAGCAGCCACAGGCCATGGAAAATCGTCGAGTAGCGCGTGGTGGCGCCGGCCTGGACGTTGGCCGAACTGCGCACGATGACCCCGGTCATCGGCAGTGCGCCGACCAGACCGCACAGCATGTTGCCGACGCCTTGCGCCGACAGCTCACGGTCGAAGTCCGAACGCGGGCCGCTGTGCATGCGATCCACTGCGGCGGCGGACAGCAGGGTTTCGGCACTGGCGATGAAGGCCACGGCGAACGCGGCAATCAGCAGCGTCGGGTCGGCCAGGCTCAGCAGGTCCGCCGGTTTCAACCAGTCGATGGCTTCGGCCAGATTCGCCGGCACTTCAACCCGCTTCACTTGCAGCGCCAGCAAAAGGCTGGCACCTGTCGCCAGCCCGACACCGAGCAGCGCGCCCGGAATGAAACGCAGCGAATGCGGGCGGAATTTCTCCCACAGCCACATCACCGCGATGGTCGACAGCCCGAGCAGCCCGGCCTGCCAGCCAACGGACGGCAAGGCCTGCGCCACCGCGCCGGGGAATGCCGTGAGGTTGTCGAGACCTGAAGGTTTCGGTGACGCATCGAGCATCACATGCACCTGTGAGAGCACGATCAACACACCAATACCGGCAAGCATGCCGTACACCACCGCTGGCGCCGTGACCCGAAACCAGCAGCCGAGCTTAAGACGCCCGGCCACCAGTTGCAGGAAACCGGCGAGCAGCAGGATCGGCCCGAGCATTTCGATGCCGTGCTGGCGCACCAGCTCAAACACCAGCACCGCCAGACCCGCTGCCGGCCCGCTGACCTGTAACGGCGAACCCGCCAGCCAGCCCACCACCAGACCGCCGATGATCCCGGTGATCAGACCTTTGGCCGGTGGCAGCCCCGAAGCAATGGCAATGCCCATGCACAGCGGCAGAGCGACCAGAAACACAACCACCGAAGCGAGCAGCTCCCGTGGCAACACAGCTTTCAATTGAGCCGCACGCATGATGACTCTCCCGAAGTTTTCTTCAGGCGTGGCGAAGCCGGGTCGCTTGAACTGCGACCGGCGTCAGACCACACGGATGTTTAGGAGGATTCAGAAGCGCGCTTTGGGCGTCGCCACCGGAATCGGATGGCTGCCGTCCAGCGGCAGGAAGCGTCCCTGATCCGCGTCGTAAGCTTTGATTTCGCTGGTTTCGATGTTGTAGACCCAGCCATGGATGAACAGATGACCGTTCGCCATGCGCGAGGCTACCGAAGGATGGGTACGCAAGTGCTGCAGTTGGGCGATGACGTTCTCCTCCGTGAGGATCGGCATGCTTTCTTTTTCGTCGGTGCAGTTGCAGTTGTCATGCACCATGGTTTTCGCGACTTCGGCGTGGCGCAGCCAGGCTTTGACCGTCGGCATTTTTTCCAGGCTGTCCGGATTGAGTACCGCACGCATGGCGCCGCAATCGGAGTGACCGCAAATGATGATGTGCTGCACGCCAAGGGCCAGTACCGCGTATTCGATGGCGGTGGATACGCCACCGTTCATCTGGCCGTAGGGCGGCACGACGTTGCCGACGTTACGGGTCACGAACAGATCGCCGGGGGAGCTCTGGGTGATCAGTTCGGGCACGATGCGCGAGTCGGCGCAAGTGATGAACATCGCCCGTGGCGACTGGGCCGTGGCGAGTTTCTTGAAGAGTTCTTCCTGCTGCGGGAAGACCTCATGATGAAAATGCAAAAAGCCGTCAACGATATGTCGCAGTGCTGCATCGGCGGAATCCGCCCCGGGGACGGCTTGCGCCGACGCAGCCAACGGCTGTTTATCCTTGTCACTCATGATTCATCCTCTTTGGCGGATTCGGGGAGTCATTCCCGTGTATTCCGGTATGAAGCCAGTGGCTGTTTAAAACATCCGGGCCGTCCTGACCCATCAGTCACTCGATGAACAAGGTAACCGCCGAAACTTAACTCAAACTGAATCAAGCGCTCTAGAACGTGTGTTACAGGTCACAAAAAAGATGACTGGCGTGAACCGGGCCAGTATTTCCTTCCACTCAACCGCAGGCCAATTGTTCCTAAATCAGCGCCATCTGACGACCCGGCGGACAGAAGGCCGTGCAATCGAGATTGAAACCTTCGCGGTGATTGAGCCCCAGGCGTTTGAGGGCCTTGGCGAAGCGCTGGGCGAGCAGGTCGGCGAATGGCCCTTCACCGCGCATGCGTGCGCCAAAACGGCTGTCGTACAGTTCGCCGCCACGGCTCTGGCGGATCAGGCTCAACACATGGGCGGCCCGCTGCGGGTAGTGTGCCTCAAGCCATTCCTCGAACAGCGGCGCCACTTCCAGCGGCAGGCGCAGCATCATGTAGGCGGCGCTCTGGGCACCGGCAGCGTGGGCTTCGGTCAGCAGGTTCTCGATTTCGCTGTCGTTGATCATCGGAATCATCGGCGAGCACAGCACGCCGACCGGAATCCCCGCCTCGCGCATCACCCGGATCGCCCGCAACCGGGCCTTGGGCGCAGCGGCGCGGGGTTCGAGGATGCGTTTGAGTTCATCGTCCAGGGTGGTGAGGCTGATCATCACCGCCACCAGCCGTTGCTGCGCCAGCTCGGTGAGCAGATCGAGGTCGCGCAGGATCAGCGAGCCCTTGGTGACGATGGTCACCGGGTGTCGATAGCGCAGCAGCACTTCGAGGGTCTGGCGGGTGATTTTGTGTTCGCGTTCGATCGGTTGATACGGGTCGGTGTTGGAACCCAGATTGATCGGTGCGCACTGATAGCCTTTCTTGCCAAGCTGTTCCTCCAGTACTTGGGCGGCATTGGTCTTGGCGATCAGCTTCGTTTCGAAATCCAGCCCCGGCGACATGTCCCAATAGGCGTGGCTCGGCCGTGCGTAGCAATAGATGCAGCCATGCTCGCAACCGCGATAGGGATTGATCGAACGGTCGAAGGGCAAGTCCGGCGAGGTGTTGCGGGTGATGATGGTCTTTGCCGTCTCGAAGCTGACTTCGGTGCCCTGGGTCAGTGGCACTTCCTGATACCAGCCGTCGTCCTCGGCCACCGAACGACTCGGTGCGAAACGGTTGTGCGGGTTGGTGGCGGTGCCGCGACCGCGCGGGGGAAGAGGGGTAGACATGGCAGCGCCTCGATACTGTTTGTATGTACAGTATCGAGGCGCTGTCGATCTGACTAGTGCCGTTGGGCGAACAGTCAGTTGTGCTGTGTCACCTGGCCGAGGTCATCGTTCGAGGTTTGCTTCATATCGTCCTTGCGCAATTCGGCGACGTCAGCGGCCTTGACTGGCGCGCCCTTGTTGCCCCAACTGCCACGAATAAAGCTCACCACATCCGCCACTTCCTGATCCGACAGACGCCAGGCGAAGCCAGGCATGGTGAAGGTCGACGGCGCGGTGTGCGTCGCAGGCAATGTGCCGCCCTTGAGCACGATGTGAATCAGCGAGGTCGGGTCATCCGATTGCAACACCGGGTTGCCCGCCAGCGCCGGGAACACCCGGGTGTAGCCATGGCCGTCGGTACGGTGGCACGCCGCGCAGTTGTCGATGTACACCGACGCGCCGCGCTGACTGTCATCACCGTTCCACAAGGCTTTGGCAGCTTTCTCATCGTATTGATGCGGCTGGTCGGCAGGATCGTTGGCCGGCAGCGATTTCAGGTAACGGGCGATTGCGGTCAGGTCGGCGTCGGTCATGTACTGCATGCTGTGGGTGACCACGTCGCTCATGCCGCCGAATACCGCGCTGCGGTCGCTACGGCCGGTCTTGAGGAACTGCACCAGTTGCTCTTCGCTCCAGCTGCCGAGGCCGTCCTTGTGGTCGCCGCGCAGGCTCTTGGCGATCCAGCCTTCCAGCGGCGCACTGCCTGACAGAAAGCTGCTGCCTTCGGCCGCGCTCAGGGATTTTTCCTGCATGGTCAGGGCCCGGGGCGTATGGCAGGCGCCGCAATGTCCGAGGCCTTCCACCAGATAGGCCCCACGGCTGACGACGGCATCGTCCGACGCGGGTTTGGAGTCCTCGACCTTCGGCGCGAACAGCCAGCGCCAGCCCATCAGCGGCCAGCGCATGCTCAACGGCCACGGGATGTCGCTGGCCTTGTTTTCCTGTGCCACCGGTTTCACGCCGTGCATGAAGTAGGCGTAGAGCGCCTGCATGTCGGTTTCGCTGACACGGGCGTAGGACGGGTACGGCATCGCCGGGTACAAGGTGCTGCCGTTTTTGGCCACGCCATGACGCACGGCCTGGTCGAAGTCCTCGAAGCTATAGTCACCGACGCCGGTTTTATCCGGAGTAATGTTGGTCGAGTAGATCGTGCCGATCGGGGTTTCCATCGGCAGGCCGCCGGCGAACGGCTTGCCGTCCTTGGCGGTGTGGCAGGCCACGCAGTCACCGGCACGGGCGAGGTATTCGCCTTGTTTGATCAAGGATTGATCAACTTCGGCGCCATAAAGGGAAGCACTGCCGAGCAGCGTCAGGGTCGCGATAACGAGAGTCTTCATGGTCATCGCTCCTTAAGCCTGAACCAGCGGGCCGGGGTTCTTCAGGTATTGCTCGCGGATTGCTTTGGCCGACCAGTAGGTCAGTGCGGCAACCAGGCCGGTCGGGTTGTAGCCCAGGCCCTGTGGGAATGCCGAGGCACCCGGGACGAACACGTTGTGCACATCCCAGCTCTGCAAGTAGCGATTCAGCGCGCTGGTCTTCGGATCGGTCCCCATGATCGCGCCACCGTTGAGGTGGGTGGTCTGGTAGGACGCGGTGTTGAAGTGTTCGCCGACTTTCTTGCCAAGCACGGCAATGGCTTTCGGGCCCATGGCTTGTGCGACCTTGCCCATTTTCTCGACCATGAAGCGGTTCATCTTGATGTCGTTTTCCTGCCAGTCGAAGGTCATCCGCAGCAGCGGCAGGCCGTAGGCGTCGCGGTACACCGGATCCAGATCGAGGTAGTTGCCACGGTAGGACTGATGCGCGCCGTGGGCGTCCATCGACACCTGGTGGGTGTAGTAATCGGCGGTGGCGCGTTTCCAGTCGCTGCCCCAGGCCGGCGTGCCCGGCGGGTTGGAGGTGCCGGCAATCGGACGGCTGCCAGCCTGGTTGACCCACATCGGCGAGCCACCGACGAACCCGTGGGGGCCGTGGTCGAAGTTGTCGGCGTTGAAATCGTCCAGCGCCACGCCGTTGCCACCGGCGCCAATGAAGTTGTTGGTGTGGGTGTCCTTGTCGAAGAACGCCTTGATGGTCGCCATGTTCTGGTAGGCGAAGTTACGCCCGACCACACCTTCGCCGCTGACCGGGTCGTACGGCTTGCCGATGCCGGAGAGCAGCATCAGGCGCACGTTGTGTAACTGGAATGCGCCGAGGATCACCAGATCCGCCGGTTGCTCGATCTCGCGGCCCTGGCCGTCGATGTAGGTAACGCCGGTGGCTTTGGTTTTCGTGCTGTCGAGGTTGACCCGCAACACGTGGGCGTTGGGCCGCAGTTCGAAATTCGGCAGCGGTTTCAGCGCTGGCAGAATGTTCACGTTCGGCGAGGCCTTGGAATACATGTAGCAAACGTAACCGCTGCAAAAACCGCAGAAGTTGCACGGGCCCATCTGTGCGCCGTAAGGGTTGGTGTACGGCCCCGAAGTATTCGCGGAAGGCAGGTTGTAGGGTTTGTAACCGACTTCTGTGGCCGCTTTGCCGAACAGCTGTGCGGAAACCGTGTTCTTCTGCGCCTCCAGCGGGAACGGGTTCGAGCGATCCGGGGCGTACGGGTTGCCGCCCTTGCCCTGACCGACCAGTTGGCCTTTCACTGTCCAGGCCTGGCCGGAGGTGCCGAAGACTTTTTCGGCGAAATCGAAGAACGGTTCCAGCTCTTCATAACTGACGCCGAAGTCCTGAATAGTCATGTCCTTGGGGATGAAGCTTTTGCCGTAGCGCTCTTCATAGTGGCTGCGCATGCGCAACTCGATCGGGTCTACGCGAAAGTGCACCCCCGACCAGTGCAGGCCGGCACCGCCCACGCCATTGCCCGGCAGGAACGCGCCCAACTGGCGATTCGGCAGAGCGATGTCGTTGACGCTGTGGCGGATGGTGACGGTTTCCTTGGAGATGTCCTGGAAGAGTTTTTTCCGCACGCTGTAGGTGAGTTCGTCGATCACCTGGGGATAGTTGCCGTCAGGGTAGGTGTCCTGCATCGGCCCGCGCTCCAGCGCCAGCACGTTGAGGCCTGCCTCGGTCAGCTCCTTGGCCATGATCGCGCCTGTCCAGCCGAAACCGACGATCACCGCGTCGACCTTCTTCATTACCGTTGCCATGCTCACGCCCTCTCGCCGCGAATCGAAACTGCCGGGAAGGGGTATTGCTCGTTGCGTTCCACCCAATCCATGAAATCGGCGCGGGCGCCGGGAAAGCCGATCATGGTCCAGCCGACCATGCCTTTATTGCCGCCATGGATCGGATCGCAGAAGAACCCTTCCTTGGTGTTTTGCAGCAGTAGATTGAAGAAAATCTTCGCCGGAACGCTGTCGAATTGCGGTTTTCCGGCTTCAAGCTGCTTGAGCAGATCGTCTCGGGTAGCGCTGTCTTGCTCGGCAAATGTTTTACCGTTGAGGGATTTTGCCCACTGATCCGTGGCGGCGATGCCGAGGCGATAGATCTCTTTCGGCACCAGTTTGCTCTGCCAGCCCATCTCCGGCGCCGCATCGGCGTTGAACGGGCCCTGCATGTACCAAAGGGCACCGGCGGCGTACGGCGTGTTCATCTGACGGTCGATGTATTCCGGCACACCAGCCTCGAGAGCGCCAGGGCCCTGGGCATCGTTGGGGATCAATTGCGCGACGGCGGCATTGATGAACGCCCACTCTTCGGCGGTGAAGTAACTCGGCTGATAGACGCCCGCGTCAGTGACGCCCGGTTTTGCCGGCGCCGCAGCCGGTGCGCTTTGCGGGGCGGCTTGCAGCACGCTGCTGCCCAGGCCGGTGCCGGCGAGGGTGACCACCGGGATCAGGGTCAGGGATTTGCGCAAAAACTCACGCCGCGGGTTGTCTCGATCTTGATCAGACATGGGGATGCACCTCATCAGGCATTGATGGTTATCAGCCGTTTCTGAGGACGGCTTTGAAGTGGTTGGTTGCGACGTGGCTGGAAATGACCCGGAAAAGGGGGACGCGCCTGCAACATGATGTGACAAATGGTAGCAGGCTAACCAATCGGATGAATCGATTCGGCCGAAAAAAGCCCGAATTTTCGACGAAGGAAGTGCCTGGCTTCACGTTTCTTTGACAATCGCCTCACAGGGATTTGACTGGACAACCCGCAAGCTGCGGCCCTACTGACGAATCCCACACGGTTACCGCACAGCATGTCCTTGAAGCGTTTTTCCTCCGCGATCTGTTTCTCGCTGTTTGCCCTGCTCGGCTCGATCCCGGCCCATGCCGCAGATGCGCCGGTTTCCCGCCCTCCGGAATGGGCGCAACCGGTCGAAGTGAAATACAACTTCTTCCAGATGTCGCCCACGCTCTATCGCAGTGCGCTGCCTGACGCCGGTGCCGTGCCGTTGCTGCAAAAACTGAAAGTGGCCACGGTCATCAACTTCCTGCCGGAGGCGGACTCGAGCTGGCTGAATGCCCCTGGCATCAATCAGGTGCAACTGCCGTATCGCACCAATCACGTCGATGACAGCGATGTCCTCAAGGCCTTGCGTGCCATTCAGACCGCCGAAGCCAACGGTCCGGTGTTGATGCATTGCAAGCACGGCTCCGACCGTACTGGCCTGATGGCGGCGATGTACCGCATCGTGGTGCAGGGCTGGAGCAAGGAAGACGCCCTGAACGAAATGACCCAGGGCGGTTTCGGTGAAAGCGGTCACTTCAAGGACGGGGTGCGCTACGTGATGCAGGCTGATGTCGACAAGCTGCGCACCGCGCTGGCCAATGGCGATTGCAGCACCAGTGCGTTCGCTACCTGCTCGATGAAGAGCTGGTTCCAGACCGTCAATCTGAAATAACCCGCCGGGTGATGGGGCGGCCGGGGCAAAGCTCTTCAGCGACCGGCCGGCCAATGAACGCCTCCACCGCTTCCAGCAACGGGCGCCCGGCTCCGGGCGCAAAGAACGTTTCCCGGAACGCCCGGCCGGTCTGCGCCCTGAACACCCAGTCAAGACTGAAGCGTTTGAACGCCTCCTGAGCCAGCACCCCTGACCAGACATAGGCGTAAACCGAAGCGTCGTACTGGGTCACCATGTAATCGAAACCATTGGCGAACCGGTGACTGTCGGGCAGTTGCAGACCCATCGTGCGCTGCACGTCGGCGCAAACCTCTTCGACAGAGCGTCCGTCGCCGTGAGTGGCGTGCAGCTCGAAATCGATGATCGCTCCCATCAGTAGCAAAGCCTGTTGCCGACTGGAGTGGGCCTGACTGGCCGAGAGTGCCGCGTCGACCCGTGCAGCGCTCAAGCGCTCGCCAGTCTGGAAATGCGCACCGAGCCACAGCACGAACTCCTGCGACTGGCACCACTGTTCGAACAGTTGTCCGGAAAACTCCGCCGCCTCATGGCCCAGTTGCAAAATGCCGGACAGCGTGTGATGGGGCGAGCGCGTCAATACGTGTTGAAGGCAGTGGCCGAACTCATGAAAAAGTACCCGTAGCTCATTGAGCTCCAGTCGGCATGGATGGCCGTCGGTGGCCGGTGTGAAATTGCTGTAGAGCACGGCAATGGGGAGCGCCGGCCGGCCTTCGACGTTGATCCGACGGTTGCGTAGCGTGAAGGTGCCAGCGTAATCCGCAGCGTTATCGCGATGAAACGGGTCGAGGTAGATGTAGCCGATGACCTGTTCATGCTCGCGGATTTCCAGCAGTCGCACATCGTCATGCCAGTGGTTTGCGCCGATCTGTTCGACGATACGGATCCCGAACATGCGCTCGCAGAACAGGCAGAGTCGGAGCAGGGTGCCATCGAACGCGAAGTAATCACGCAGGTTATCCAGCGCTCCGGGAAACTGTTGCTGACGCCATTGCTCGGCGAGGAAGTCTTCGTCCCATGGCTGGATACGGTCGATTCCGCATTGGCGGGCGAAAGCGGCCAGTTGTTTTGCGTCCTGCTCCAGGATGGGGATCAATTGCGCAACCTGGCACTGGAGAAAATCCCTGACCCAGGTCGTCGTTCCGGCCATGCTTTTTGCCAGACTCAGTTGCGCGGCGTTTTCGTGGCCAAGCAAGCGAGCTTTCTGTTGGCGCAAGGCAAGCAGCTTTGTCAGCACCGGACCGTTGTCGAAGCGTCCGGCCAGTGGCCCCTGATCGGAGGCGCGGGTCGCGTAGGCAACACAGCATTCCTCGCGCAGGGCACGATTCTCGGCGTATTTGAGGATGTGCTGACAGGTGTTCTGGTCCAGGCGAATCAGCCAGCCGTCATGGCCGGCCTGGCGGGCGTTGAGTGCCAGGCGTTCCTTCATCGCCGGAGACAGGCCTGCAAGCAACGTCGGGTCGTCGACACGTTTGCTCCAGGTCTCGGTCCAGCGTTCGAGGTGGGTCAGAAAACTGAATTCCAGACCGCCGATCTCAAGCTTCAACCGGGCCAGTTCCTGCTGCTGCGCAGTGGGAAGCTCGATGCCGGACTGTCTGAATTTGCGCAGTACCCGCGCCAGCACGGTCTTGCGTGACTCATCGAAACCGGCCGCGACCGAGCTCTGCGCCAAGCGCTGGTAAGCCTCGAACAACGGGCGATTTCGGGCTTTTTCAGAGCGATAGTGGTTGATCGCGAGATGAGCCTTGGCGCTTTCCACGAGCCAGTCGGCATCGTCGGATCTGACCGTGGACAGTGTTTCGAGAATCGACCGGAATTCACCGATGCGGGCATCGGCTTCGTCGATGCTCAGTACCAGATCGTCCCAACCGGGATTTTCCAACTGAGTGTCGAGCACTTGCGTAATGATTCGTCGCTGGTCGTCGATGAGGGTGTTGATCGCCGGCAGCAGATGTTCAGCGCGAATCGCCGGCCAGGGCGGCAGGATCCAGTGTTGCAGGAGGGGGTTGGAGTCGGGCATGGCAACTTCCTTCGAGGCATGGCGGAAACGGCCAGCCTACGAAGCAAGTGCAGGGGACAGGTGTTAACCCAATACCACCTTCCACCGCAGCTCGGTGGAAGGTGGTGACGGATCAGTGTTGCTCGTCAGGTTTTTTCTTCAGCTTCGGGTTCGGGAAGAACTGCACCGCCTGAACCGTCTTGTCCGGTGCAGGCTTGAGCGCGCTGGTGTTGACCCGCGTGCCCAGCTCTTTCGGCACCGACAGCCCTTGGGCATTCAGCGTATCGCTGTAGCCGCACGCCACGCATTCGCGGTGCGGGACGTCGTCCTCGCTCCACATCATCAGTTTGTCCGGCTCGCTGCACGCCGGGCAGACCGCCCCGGCGATAAAGCGTTTTTTGGTCTTCACGGGTGCTTCACTCATGCTGCCGCGTCCTCACTCAGGCCGCTGTGGCGCAAGAGTGCGTCAATCGACGGCTCACGGCCACGGAAGTCGACGAACAGCACCATCGGCTCCTGCGAGCCGCCACGGGCGAGGATCGCTTCGCGGAAGGCGCGACCGGTGTCAGCATTGAGCACACCTTCTTCTTCGAATTTGGAGAAGGCATCTGCCGACAGCACTTCCGCCCACTTGTAGCTGTAGTAACCCGCCGCGTAACCGCCGGCGAAGATGTGCGCAAAGCTGTTCGGGAAGCGGTTGTAGGCCGGAGGACGCATCACCGACACCTCGTCACGCACGCCTTCAAGCACCTGCGCGACGCTGCGGCCGTCGCCGTGGGTGGCGTGCAGTTCGAAGTCGAACAGCGAGAATTCCAGCTGACGCACCATCATCAGGCCGGACTGGAAGTTCTTCGCTGCGAGCATTTTTTCCAGCAGATCCTGCGGCAGTGGCTCGCCGGTTTCGTAATGACCGGAAATCAGTGCCAGGCCTTCCGGCTCCCAGCACCAGTTTTCCATGAACTGGCTTGGCAGCTCGACTGCGTCCCACGCCACGCCGTTGATGCCCGATACGCCGGCATGCTCGACGCGGGTCAGCAGGTGGTGCAGGCCGTGGCCGAACTCGTGGAACAGGGTGGTCACTTCATCGTGGGTCAGCAGCGCAGGCTTGCCGCTGTCGGCCGGGGTGAAGTTGCACACAAGGTTGGCTACCGGACTTTGCAGCACGCCGTCGACGGTGCGGCGACGGTCGCGGGCGCCGTCCATCCAGGCACCGCCACGCTTGTTGGCGCGGGCGTAGAGGTCGAAGAAGAAGCGGCCGACGTGCTGACCGTTTTCCTTGATCTCGAACAGGCGCACGTCCGGATGCCAGGTGTCGAAGCCTTTCAGTTCAGTGATTTCGATGCCGTACAGGCGCTGAACGATAGCGAACAGCCCGCCCAGCACTTTGTCGATCGGGAAGTAAGCGCGCAGGGTTTCCTGGGCGACGCTGTAGCGTTGTTCACGGAGTTTTTCACCGTAGAAACCGCTGTCCCAGCTTTGCAGATCGGCGCAGCCCTGCTCGGCGGCGTAAGCCTTGAGCTGTTGCAGATCCTGGGCGGCAAACGGTTTGCTGCGCTTGGCCAGGTCACGCAGGAAGCTCAGCACCTGATCGCTGGATTCAGCCATTTTGGTCGCCAGGCTCAGTTCGGAGAAGCTGGAGAAACCGAGCAGTTTGGCCAGCTCCTGACGCAGGTCGAGGATTTCGTCCATCACCGGGCCGTTGTCGTTCTGGCCGGCATTCGGGCCTTGATCCGACGCACGGGTGCAGTAGGCGGCGTAGACTTCTTCGCGCAGCGCACGGTCCTGGGCGTAGGTCATCACCGCGTAGTAGCTCGGGAATTCCAGGGTGATCAGCCAGCCGTCGAGGCCTTTGGCCTGTGCGGCAGCAGCCATTTGTGCCTTGGCCGAATCAGTCAGGCCGGCAAGGGCGGCTTCGTCGGTCAGGTGCTTGGTCCAGGCCTGGGTGGCGTCGAGCAACTGGTTGGAGAAGCGGCTGCCCAGCTCGGACAGCTTGCTCTGCACTTCGGCGTAGCGTTTCTGTTCGGCTTCCGGCAGGTCGATGCCCGAGAGGCGGAAATCGCGCAACGCGTGTTCCAGAATGGTTTTCTGCGCCACGTCGAAACCGGCAGCTTCCGGGCTGTTGGCCAGGGCTTCATAGGCCTGGAACAGCTCGCGGTTCTGGCCCATTTCGGTGGAATAGGCGCTCAATGCCGGCAGGCACGACTCGTAGGCTTCACGCAGTTCGGCGCTGTTGCACACGGCATTGAGGTGGCTGACCGGACTCCAGGCAGCGCCCAGGCGATCATTGAGTTCGTCCATCGCCAGCACCAGCCCGGCCCACGTCGGGTTCTGGCCCTGGGTCTTGAGGATGTCGGCGATGGCGGCGCGGTTGTCGGCCAGGATGGTTTCGATGGCCGGCTGCACGTGTTCGGCACGGATCGCGGAGAACGGCGGCAGGTCGTAGGACTGCAGAAGAGGGTTGTTCACGCTCACGGTTGGCACCTTGGCTGGAAGAAACATGCGCCCATCTTAATTACAATCGACCCCCACCGCAGCTATCGGCGACAGAGAGAGAACTAATCGTGTCCCTTCGCAAGTACCAGAATCACACCCCACGCTTGGGCCAAGGCGCTTTTGTCGACGGCTCGGCGGTGGTGATCGGCGACGTCGAAATCGGTGAAGACAGCTCCGTATGGCCGCTGACCGTGATCCGTGGCGACATGCACCGCATCCGCATCGGTGCCCGCACCAGCGTGCAGGATGGCTGCGTGTTGCACATCACCCACGCCGGCCCGTTCAACCCGGACGGCTTCCCGCTGCTGATCGGCGATGACGTGACCATCGCCCACAAGGTCATGCTGCATGGCTGCACCGTCGGCAGTCGCGTACTGATCGGCATGGGCAGCATCGTCATGGACGGCGCGGTGGTCGAGGACGACGTGATCATCGGTGCCGGCAGTCTGGTGCCACCGGGCAAGCGCCTGGAAAGCGGTTTCCTGTACGTGGGCAGCCCGGTGAAACAGGTTCACCCGCTGACCGACAAGGAAAACGCCTTTTTCACCTACAGCGCGGCGAACTACGTGAAGCTCAAGGACTTGCATCTGGCCGAAGGCTACGACCAGCTCTGACTTTTCTCTCTATTGCCCGGGATTTTTCATGCATTACCAGACCGTACTGTTCGACCTCGACGGCACCCTCACCGACCCGCGTGAAGGCATCACCCGTTCCATCCAGTTCGCGCTGGCCAAACTCGGCATCGATGAGCCGGACCTGACCAGACTGGAACACTTCATCGGCCCGCCGCTGTTGCAGGCGTTCATGCAGTTCTATGGTTTTGATGAAGCGAAGGCGTGGGAGGCGGTGAATTTCTATCGCGAGCGCTTCAAGGTCACCGGCCTTTACGAGAATCGGGTGTTCGAAGGCGTCACGCCGTTGCTGGAAACCTTGAGCGGCCAGGGGCGGCAGTTGTACATCGCGACTTCGAAACCTTGGGTATTTGCTCGGGAAATCGCCCGGCACTTCGATTTCGCCCGACATTTCAAGGTGATCTACGGCAGCGAATTGGACGGCACCCGCACCAACAAGGTCGAACTGATTGCTCACTTGATCGCCGAGGAAGGGCTGGATCCGGCCAATACGCTGATGATCGGTGATCGCAAACACGATTTGATCGGCGCACGCAGCAATGGTCTGGATGCGGCGGCTGTTGGTTATGGGTTTGGCAGTTTTGAAGAGTTGAATGCAGAGGCGCCGGCTTATCACTTCGAGACTTTGGATCAGTTGCATCAGGCATTTTTGCAGCGCTGATGAATCAGCCATCGCGAGCAGGCTCGCTCCCACAGTGACCGCGTTTCAGTACCGGAACTCGGTTTCCTGTGGGAGCGAGCCTGCTCGCGATGGGGCCAAAAAGCCGCAGTAGGTTTATGAGCCTGCCAGCACTTTCAGAGCCGACTTACGCTCAACGACTGGCAAGCCACCCAACTTCTCGACTTCTGTGTAAAACCTGACCCAATCCCCATCGACCTGTCTGAACAACGCCGCAAACGCCGGCACCCACTGGTCATACAGCCCGAACGGCAACAGCCGCGCATTGTTCAGCGGTGCTTTGACCCAGGCGTCATAGCGTTTATCCCCGGCCCACTGGCTGTCGCGCATCACCCGATAGTCCCGGCGAAACCGTTCGAACTCGGCAGTCTTGCGTTCGCGCATCTGCTCGACGGAAATCGGTTGGGCGTACAGCTTCTCCAGTCGGGCTCGGGTATCGAGGATCAGTTGAATGAACTGGTCACGACGTTTGAGCTGAGCGTCATTTTCTGGCGGCAAGCCACGAAACGCCCGCCACTGCCGGGTGCCTTCCTGCTCGACAAACGTGGCGTAGGACTCGTTGAACTCGGTGTCGTCCTTCACATAGAAACGTTGATGGCCCAGCTCATGGAAGATCAGCGTGGCCAACCGTTCATCGCCCCAGCCCATCATCGAATTGAGGATCGGGTCATTGAACCAGCCCAGGGTCGAATAGGCTTCCACACCGCCAATCGACACATCCATGCCTTGCAGGCGCTGAATCGCCGCTTCGCCCCGCGCCGCGCTCTGGCTGTAGTAGCCGCGATAGGCCACGCAGCCGGCAATCGGGAAGCAGTGGTTCTGCGGGCTCAGGGAAAACTCCGGGGTGGCGAAGACATTCCACACCACATACGGCCGGTGGATGTCGGCATACAGGCGATAGCTCTGGTTGTCGGGCAGGTGCAGGTGTTGGCTGGCGAAATCCCGGGCCTTCTGCGACTGGGTCAGGTGGGCGCGCAGTGTGGCGTCCCGGCTCGGGTCGGCGATCACCTTGGCCACCGGCTCTCGCGCCCGCAGCAATTGCAGTTGACCGCTGGCCAGCTGGCTGTAATAGCCAACGCTGGAACAACCGTTGAGCAACAAAAACAACACACCCGGAAACAAAACCCGCAAAACGCGATCAAGTAACCCAAGGCTTGGAAACGGCCTGACCACAATAAGAACATCCCTGGAAAGTCTGATCGCAAGACTATCCCGCCCATTGGAGCTTCGCCATGCGCATCTTGATACTGACGGGAGGCCTGCTGACGCTGGCCGGTTGTGCCGGATTCGGAATGCCCACCCCTGACCCCTCGCAAGCCTGGATCGATCTGGACGCCCGGCAACAGGACACGGCGCTGCAAGCGCTGGAAGTCGACAGGAAGGCCGCCGTCGACAAACGTTACTTTGAAGTTCAGCCCGGCAGTCATGAACTGAAGGTGCGCTACCAGTTTCCAGTGGAGGCGACCAACATCGGCCCGGATGCCGAGCCGCTGTGGCGCGATTGTCAGTTGAGCCTGAAATTCACGGACTTCAACGCCGGCCAGCGCTATCAGCTCCAGGCTGGCTACATCGGTTTCCGGCCGTGGGCCAAGCTCTATGACCAACAGAAAAATGTAGTCGGCCAAGGCAAACCGGCAGGCTGCCAGCGCACCTGATCGGCGTTATGCTGGATGTCCAAGTTCACGGACATTCATCATGCGCAAGTCAATGCTGTTGCTGGTTGCCGGTGTGCTCGCCGGTTGTCAGACGCCGATGCCCCCGGTCGACCCGAACATGGCCTGGGTCGAGTTCTCCACGCCGACCCCCGGCGGGAAACTGCTGATGGCCGAGCGTCTCGACAAGCAGAGCTTGAATGACGGGCGTTTTTTCCAGGTAACGCCCGGCAGCCATGAGTTGCTGGTGCGTTTCGATTTCGAGGCGCCTGGTGGAGGCGGCGGTCTGTTGAACGACCCCGTGGAGCTTCTGTGCTACCTGACCATCCGCTTCGACCATTTCGAAGCGGGTCAGCGTTACGTGTTGGAGGGTCGCTCCCTGATGTTTACTCCCAGTGCCCGGCTGTATAACGCCAAGCGGGAAATCGTCGCTGAGGATCGCGACACCTATTGCGCCATCTAGCGTGAATCAGCTGTCGTTCTTCTGGTAGATGATGGCCTTGGTGCCGTTCTCGCAAGTGCCGACGATCATGGCGACGTCGTGTTTTTCAGCCTCCTCTTTGGACACTATCTCCAGGGTGTAGGAGGGCACGGCATTCGCCTGAATCTTGATTTCGATCTCTTGCTTGAGTTCTTCACAGTCTTTGGGCGCTGCGAAGGCCGACGTTGCCAGCACGCCACAGATAACCGCCAAGGCAAAACGTTTCATGGTTGAAGCTCCATCGAAGCAGCGCGCACGAAGATGCGCGAAAGCTGCTGTCATTTATTCGACCACATTTTTGCCTGGCGGGTTCTGATTCGGCTCAATCCGTCAGCCAACCAGCGACGCGTCGAGACTGATTTTCGCATTCAGCACCTTGGACACCGGGCAACCTTCCTTGGCCTTGTTGCTCAGCTCTTCGAACTGCGCCTGAGTCGCGCCCGGAATCTTCGCCTTGAGAATCAGCTTCACCGCAGTGATCGCGAAACCGCCGTCAACCTGATCAAGGGTGACTTCAGCCTGGGTATCGATGCTGTCGGCCTTCAGCCCGGCGTCGCCGAGGATCATCGAGAATGCCATGGAGAAACAGCCGGCGTGGGCGGCGCCGATCAGTTCTTCCGGGTTGGTGCCCTTGCCGCCCTCGAAGCGGGCCTTGAAGCCGTACGGCGCTTCCCGCAGGACGCCGGTTTCAGTGGAGATCGAGCCGATGCCGGTTTTCAGGTCACCTTCCCAATGCGCGGATGCCTTCTTCACGATAGCCATGTGTGCCTCCTTCAATTCGGGCGCGAACGCCGCGCCGTCGTGGTTTTTGCCTGCAAGGCTTCTGAGGATAGACGCCGGAACAAAGTTCAGCTCATCTGAATCGTTGACTTTTTTAGTAGGAAATTTCGGGTCGGCTATTGAAACTCGGGTATATGCCCTTATTGCACATGACACGCTTATGAATTGGGCAGGTTTGCGTTCGCCAAGAACACACCTGCGCCCTCAATCGGAGATGCAGGTTTATGAAGCAACTGTCCGACGTAAAGTTTTCAACCCTCGATCTGGTGCCAGTGCGCGAAAACGGCAGCCCGGCGCAGTCGCTGCGCAACTCGCTGGACCTGGCGCAGCATGTCGAAAAATTCGGCTACACCCGGTTCTGGGTCGCCGAGCACCACAACATGGACGGCATCGCCAGTTCCGCCACCTCGGTTTTGCTGGGCTATCTGGCCGGCGGCACGTCAACCATTCGCGTCGGCTCCGGTGGCGTGATGCTGCCCAACCACGCGCCGCTGGTGATCGCCGAGCAGTTCGGCACCCTTGAAAGCCTGTATCCGGGGCGGATCGACCTCGGCCTGGGCCGTGCGCCGGGTTCCGATCAGATGACCGCCCGCGCCCTGCGCCGAGAGCGCTCCGGCAGTGCCGACGACTTCCCGGAAGACGTGGCCGAACTGGCGCGGTTCCTCGGCCCGCGTACGCCGGATCAACGTGTGATCGCGATGCCGGGCACCGGCACCAACGTGCCGATCTGGCTGTTGGGTTCCAGCCTGTTCAGTGCGCAACTGGCCGGCGAGCGCGGTTTGCCCTACGCCTTTGCCTCACATTTCGCACCGCGCTTCATGCACGAGGCGATTCGCGTCTACCGCAATCACTTCAAGCCATCGGCGGTGCTCGACAAGCCGTACGTGATGCTCGGCGTGCCGCTGGTGGCCGCCGACACCGACGAGCAGGCCGATTACCTGGCAACCTCGGTGTACCAGCGGATTCTCGCGCTGATGCGTGGGCAAAGTCTGGTGCAGCGTCCGCCGGTGAAAACCATGGACGGCCTGTGGCTGCCACACGAGCGTGAGGCGGTGGGTGATTTCCTCGGTCTGGCGATGGTCGGCAGTCCGCAGAAAATCCGCGCGAAACTCGAAGTGCTGGTGGAACAGACCCAGGCTGACGAACTGATCTTCACCTGCGATCTGTACGAACACGCCGATCGCCTGCATTCCTACGAGCTGCTGGCGCAGGTGATGAAGGGCTGAGGTCTGACATTCAGGCACAAAAAAAGCCGACGCATTGCGTCGGCTTCTGTTTTTCCGGCGTGATCAGCCGCGGGTGTAAACGATCTCTTTGGCGCCGCCTTCGCAGGTGCCGACGACTTTGCCGCCACTGGCCGCACCCTTGTCGACAATCTCCAGCGAATACCCGGAAACGCCCTTGGCATCCAGCTTGGCCGCAATTTCAGCCTTCAGTTCTTCACAGGGCTTGCCGGCAGCAAACGCACCACCCGCAAGGCTCAACAAGCCTACTGCCAATATGAACTTCTTCATCGGTCGCACTCCCTGGTCGGATTAAAAGAGGCGGGCATCAGGTCGTTTACCCGATGCGCTCACCCTGTAGCGCTTTGCCATTCCTATGGCATTCGGCCAGCGCGCAAGTTCAGAAGCGTAGTCCAAACTCAGCTGCTGGCAATCCTGAACCCGACTTTCAGAGTCACTTGAAAGTGGGCAGCCTTGCCGTCCTTGATGTGGCCGCGGGTATCGACTACTTCAAACCATTCCAGATGCTTGATGCTCTTGTTGGCCTCGGCCAGCGCGTTGTTGATGGCGTCTTCGATGCTGCTGGTGGACGAACCGACCAGCTCGACTTTCTTGTAGGTGTGATGGTCACTCATGGCGATCTCCTTGACGTGTGGAATTGAGCCTAGCAGCGATTTGCGCTGTTGATTTCGGTCGCCGGGAGAAACCGGAGTTCAGATTTTCTGCACTTTCCAGAACCCGTGAAGTCCCAAACAACACACGCCACTCATCACCAATGCAGGAGAGCCACCATGGCCAACACCTCGTTACGCAAAGCCTCGTTGCAAAGCATGGAAGCGGAGATCGAGAGTCTGCTCAAGTCGTTGGAGAGCCTGAAGGACGACGCTTCTGACGAGTCGCGCAAGACCCTCAAGGCGCTCAAGGGCAATGCTGAAAGCGCGCTGAAACACTCGCGCAGCCTGCTCAGCGATGCCTACGAAGAAGTCAAAGTCAAAACCCGCGAGACCGGGATCGCCACCCGTGATTACGCGCAGGAACATCCGTGGACGACCGCCGGTGTGGCGGTCGGTGCGTTGGGTCTGCTGGCCGCTTACTTGCTGTTCAAGCGCGGCGAGTGATCCGTCTGGCGCAGCTCGTTCCTGAGCCACTGCGCCAATTGCCGGGCGCGCCCGTCTGCGGCGCGCTTGGGTAGCCACAGCGCCAGTTGCGCCGGGGTTTCACTGAAACCCCACGGCGCGACCAGGCGACCGGCCTTCAAGTCTTCGGTCACCAGCGGTTCCGGCGCGATCGCCACGCCCAGCCCGGCGACGGCCGCTTCCAGCAAATAATACAAATGTTCGAAACCTTGCCCCAGCTTCAATGCCTTGGCGTCGAGGCCGTTTTGCTGCGCCCAGCTCGGCCAGGCTTGCGGCCGTGAGGTCGTGTGCAGCAAGGGTTCGTCGAGCAGGGCGATGGGCGGTGCCGATTGCAGGCGCTGGTAGCCGCTGAACAGCGGGCTCATGACCGGCCCGATGCGCTCGCTGGCCAGCTCA
Organism: Pseudomonas sp. HLG18; assembly: GCF_051903985.1. NCBI lineage: Bacteria > Pseudomonadati > Pseudomonadota > Gammaproteobacteria > Pseudomonadales > Pseudomonadaceae > Pseudomonas > Pseudomonas sp. HLG18. The sequence goes on from NZ_CP195831.1 coordinate 5,264,945, forward strand.
TAGACTTGCATGTCTGCCGGCCATGGCGGTTCGGCGAACAGCAGCAATGCATCCAGCCCTGGGCGGCGCGGATCGAGATCACCTTCTCCGGCCGACAGGTGCAGACGCAAGTCCGGCAGATCGGCATTCAGTCGTCCCAGCCGCGGGATGAACCAGCGCGCCAGCAGACTGCCGGAGCAACCAAGCACGAACGGCGCGTCGGCGGTGCTTTGGGTCAGTTCGGCGCAGACGCTGCGCAAGCGGTCGAACGCCTCGCCGCTGGCGTCGCGCAGACGGATGCCGGCATCTGTGAGTTTCAAGCCGCGACCATCCTTGACGAACAGGCTGACGCCCAGGTGCTCTTCAAGCGCCTTGAGCTGGCGACTGACCGCACCGTGCGTTACGTGCAGCTGTTCGGCAGCCTGGCTGACGCTGTTCAGCCGGGCGGTGGCTTCGAAGGCGCGCAGGGCGTTCAGCGGGGGAAGGTCATGGCTCATGATATCTGTGAGTTTTCCTGACAGGTTGTGGCGATCTTATCGGTTTTCAGCCTGGAAGGTCAGGGGTAGAGTGAACGCCATTGTCTTCTCGTGAAATCCGCTGGAGCGAACCATGACCCAGACTTCGAACACCTCCGATCTGCGTAACGGCCCTGACGCCAACGGCCTGTTTGGCTCGTTCGGCGGCCGTTACGTCGCCGAAACCCTGATGCCGTTGATCCTCGACCTGGCCCGCGAATACGAAGCGGCCAAGGAAGATCCGGCGTTCAAAGAAGAATTGGCCTACTTCCAGCGCGACTACGTCGGACGTCCGAGCCCGCTGTATTTCGCCGAGCGCCTGACCGAGTTCTGCGGTGGCGCCAAGATCTACCTCAAGCGCGAAGAGCTGAACCACACCGGCGCGCACAAGATCAACAACTGCATCGGCCAGATCCTGCTGGCGCGACGCATGGGCAAGAAACGCATCATCGCCGAGACCGGCGCCGGCATGCACGGCGTGGCCACCGCCACCGTGGCCGCGCGTTTCGGTCTGGATTGCGTGATCTACATGGGCACCACTGACATCGAACGTCAGCAGGCCAACGTGTTCCGCATGAAGCTGCTGGGCGCCGAAGTGATCCCGGTGGTCGCCGGCACCGGCACCCTGAAAGACGCGATGAACGAAGCACTGCGTGACTGGGTGACCAACGTCGACAGCACCTTCTACCTGATCGGCACTGTGGCCGGACCGCACCCTTATCCAGCCATGGTTCGCGACTTCCAGGCGGTGATCGGCAAGGAAACCCGCGATCAACTGCAAGCCCAGGAAGGTCGTCTGCCGGACAGCCTGGTGGCGTGCATCGGCGGCGGTTCCAACGCCATGGGCCTGTTCCACCCGTTCCTTGATGACAAGAGCGTCGAGATCATCGGTGTCGAAGCCGCCGGTTACGGCATCGAAACCGGCAAACACGCGGCCAGCCTCAACGGCGGCGTACCGGGTGTGTTGCACGGCAACCGCACTTTCCTGCTGCAGGATGACGATGGCCAGATCATCGACGCCCACTCGATTTCCGCCGGCCTCGATTACCCGGGCATTGGCCCGGAGCACGCCTGGTTGCATGACATCGGCCGCGTCCAGTACACCTCGGTGACTGACGACAAAGCCCTTGCTGCGTTCCACCAGTGCTGCCGCCTCGAAGGCATCATCCCGGCACTGGAAAGCGCCCATGCCCTGGCCGAAGTATTCAAACGCGCACCGAAGCTGCCGAAGGATCACCTGATGGTGGTCAACCTGTCCGGCCGCGGCGACAAAGACATGCAGACCGTCATGCACCACATGGAACAATCTAAGCAGGAGAAACACTGATGAGCCGCCTGCAAACCCGCTTTGCCGAACTCAAGGAACAGAACCGCGCAGCCCTGGTGACCTTTGTCACCGCTGGTGACCCGGACTACGACACTTCGCTGGCCATCCTCAAAGGCCTGCCGAAAGCCGGTGCCGATGTGATCGAGCTGGGCATGCCGTTCACCGACCCGATGGCCGACGGCCCGGCGATTCAGCTGGCGAACATCCGTGCCCTGGGCGCCAAGCAGAACCTGATCAAAACCCTGCAAATGGTCCGCGAGTTCCGCAAGGACAACAGCGACACACCGCTGGTGCTGATGGGTTACTTCAACCCGATCCACAAGTTCGGCGTCGAGCGCTTCATCGCCGAAGCCAAAGAGGCCGGCGTTGACGGCCTGATCGTGGTCGACATGCCACCGGAGCACAACTCGGAGCTGTGCGACCCGGCCCAGGCTGCAGGCATCGACTTCATCCGCCTGACCACACCAACCACCGATGACGCACGTCTGCCGAAAGTGTTGAACGGCAGCTCCGGCTTCGTTTACTACGTGTCGGTTGCCGGTGTGACCGGTGCTGGTGCGGCGACGCTGGAGCACGTCGAGGAAGCGGTGGCGCGTCTGCGTCGTCACACCGACCTGCCGATCAGCATCGGTTTCGGTATCCGTACGCCGGAGCAGGCTGCGTCCATCGCGCGTCTGGCCGATGGCGTGGTGGTAGGGTCGGCGCTGATCGATCACATTGCCAACGCGACCACGCCGGATCAGGCCATCGACGGCGTGCTGAGCCTGTGTTCGGCGCTGTCCGAAGGCGTGCGCAAGGCTCGCGTCAGCTGAAGGTAACGTTCCTGATAGAGAGGAATTAGCACCTCGAGGCACAGACTAACGAGGGGTTCAGAACCACGTTCTGAATCCCTTTTTGCTGTTGGTGCGGTGAGGAAACCCCATGAAAATGCCGAAACGTCTGATTGCCGGTCTGGGCGTGCTGATGATCAGCGCGACGCCGCTGCTGGCCAGCGCCGACCCACGCGATGATCACGACCACGGCGGCCCGCAACAGGGTCATTTCGACGATCGCGGTGGCGATATCGTGTTGATTGCAGTCGGTACCGGGATCGTCTACGAAGTTCTGGACGGCGTTCTGTATTGATTGGCAGGCAATAAAAAAGACCGCAGCCTTTCACAGGCTGCGGTCTTCTTTTTTCAGGGCCGTTGTTTTCAGGGCAGTTCCAGGCCGCCCGAGGCTTTGTGCAGTTTGCGCAAATGCTCGCCGATCTGCTTCACGTTGGCTTCGTTGGCGGCAATCTCCGCCGCTCGCTTCGGTTCCAGCAGCGCGCGTACCTCCTTGTCCAGATCACCGCTGAGCACCAGCAGCTGTTTCTGACGCTGGCTGCTTTCGGCTTCCAGTCGACTGAATTCGCTGGGTTGCGGCAGGCCGTAACCACGAGAATCGAGCAATTCTGCCGGGCGACTGAGGAAGCCGCTGTTGGCGAGGATCTGCTGCAACGTGGCGTTGGCCTTGTCCATGCCGCCGTTTTCCAGCTCCCGGGCGCCGAGGTAGCGCTGCTTGACCTCATCCTGGGCCAGCAACAACTGACGACGGAAACTCGCCTGTTCCAACAGCAGCAATGCAGCGCTGGTACGCAGGTCGGCGCGTTCGAACCAGGGCCGTCGCTCCTCGGCAGACAGCGACAGCCATTCCTCGACGCTGGTCTGCTTGATCGGCAGTTGCTTCTTCAGCACCTCGAACATCGCCTGATAACGATCGCGAAACGAATCGAAGCGGTAACCCAGGCGCAAGGCCTCTTTCGCGTTGTCCAGCACGCTGGTATCCGCCAGGCCCCGGCCCTTGAGCACTTCCAGCAGGCCATTGGGCATGATGCTGTCGAGGCCGACCAGTTGCGAATTGTTGCTGCCGCTACGCAGCAGCTTCAGGCTTTCCACCGCGCAGTTGTTGGACAGGAAGAAGTAGTTGCCGTCGTAGCTCCAGTGCATTTCGGCGGCGTGTTCGACCACGTCTTCGATCTCGCTGCGGGACAGGTTCAGCGGCACGGAGGCGAGGCTGCGCAATTCGGTCTTGGTGTATTCGTCGATCACTTGCGCCAGTGGCAGGACAAACAGACGCGACGGGTATTTGCCGACCAGTCCATCCCAACTCGACAGCTGCACATCGCCGACGAATGCGCGGTAGGACAGCACCAGGTGCTGGTCCAGGTCCAGTCGGCAATCCGGCCCGCGAGGCCGGCCCGGGGCGCAGATCACCAGGCGCAGCATGCTGTGCCCCCAGCGGCTGACCCAGTTCTGATTCGCTTCGGCCAGCAGGTAGTCGATGGCGTAGACCCGCTCCGGATCGACCTGCCCCAATGGCTGCTTGGCAAAGTCGTTGCCGGCGTTGAGGAAGGCGAAGGATTTGGCGCAGGTGTCCTTTTCCGGCGGCGCCCAGCCGAAGTGTTCCTTGTAATAGCGATACAGCGCCGGGCGGCGGCAGGCGTAGCTCGGGTCGAGGAGGAAGTACTCCATGTTGACCGCGACGAACTCCTTCGGATTGGAGATTTCGTACAGATCCGGGCTGCGGGCGATTTGCCGGTTGTGCTGTTCACGCTCGCCACGGCGGCCGACGTATTGCTGCCAGCCGGCGAGGTCGAGCAGGCGCGGGTCATCGCTGAGGGTGAAGCGCCGGTCATTCTGGCCACGGCATTCATCCGGCAGGCCGATCAGCCCGGCGCTGTTGTTGCGGCGCGTGCAGCGCTGGATCAGCGTACGTTCGGCGGCCGGCCACAGGCGTGCGCGATCATAAATGTGGGTGATTTCATGCAGTACCGTGGCCAGCAATTCCTGACGCACAGTGCCGTGGGGCCGACTGGTCTTTTGTTTGGCCGCGCTGCCGTCGGTGAGACTGGCGAGCAGTTTGCGGTTCAGGTCCAGTTCGGAGACCAGCGTTGCCTGGCCATAGGCGTTGGCGGGCATGTCGTCGGTCCAGCCGACATCGATGCGTCGATCCAGGCGCTCGATGAAGCTGGGCGGCAGCTTGCGCATCGCTTCATCGAGCAGGGCCTGACTGGCCTGTTGTTGGGCAGGGCTCAGACCGTCGGTCTTGAGCCGCAGTTGCAGGCTGGCGTGAGCGTTACTGCCGATCAGCAGCAGCGCCCCGGCCAGCAGCCAGGCGCTGAGTGACTTCACAATGCGAGGATGGCTTCGGCGAGTACCTGATCACTGGCGTCGCGGGCTTCCGGCACGCGGGTGCGCAAGGTGTTGAGGGCGGCTTCCAGATGCGCACCACGGATATCACCGTTGCTGGCGACGAAGCTGGCGGCGTCGTCGTGGGCTTCGCGGATGATTTTCGAATCGCGGATCGATGTGGTGGTGTCGGAGGTGAAATCGATGGTGCGCTGGGAGGCACGAACGATGATGTTACTGGTGGCTACCAGGGTGTGCGCCTGGGCCATATCGGCCAACAACAGCAGGCCAAGGGCGGCAGCAATCAGCGGGCTACGCATGGAACGACTCCGGAGGGGGCAAGAATAACTATTGGACGAGAATTACCTGTGCCAGTTCAAGGTCGCTTACATGAAGTTTTGGCCGGGATTTACGCAGGTAATGCAACGCGGATTCCAGCTGGGCGCCTCGCAACTGGCCGTCACTGGCAACGAATGCCGCGGCATCGTCGTGGGCGGCGAGCAACAGTTTACGGTCGAAAGGCGCGGAAGACACCATGCTGGTGGCGTAACCGCTGACAACGGTGTTTTGCGTCGAGACGTCAAAGGCATCGACTGACGTCGCCCAGCAGGACGTGAACAGAACGGATGGGATGAGCAGATTTGAAAGAAAACGCATGAGTCTCGGGTGCTGTTAGTGAGCCCCAAGGCTAGCGCAATGCCCGGGCCAGAGCCAGCGGCGAAACATCGGGACACGACGGGCGTGTCCCTTCACGCAACGTCGGATCAGATCGCCAGGATGGCTTGCGCCAGTTGTGCATCGGTCGCATTCAGTTGCGGAGCCTGATGGCGGATAAGGTCCAGGGCGCTCTCCAGTTTCACGCCGCGGATCTGGCCTTCGCTGGCAACGAAGCTGGCAGCGTCGTCACGGGCAGCGATCACGACTTTGTTGTCACGCAGCGAAGAGCTGACGTCGGAAGTCGCGTCCGAAGAGGACTTCAGGGCGCCAACAACGGCGTCGGTGGTCACGATGAAGCTGGAGGCGCTGGCATTGGCTGCCACGGCCAGCAGGGCGGCAGCACTGAGCAGGCGAAGACGGGACATGGTGTAACTCCTCTGGAAGTTTCGTATTGAGAGGTGGCTTGGTGTCTGGGAAGTCAGACGCCAGTCGCACGGCATTCGCCACGTTCTGCCCGGATATTAGGCCTGTGTGGGAGGTTTCGCACAGAGGGCAAAATGCTAGCGCCAGAAAGGTTTTTCCAGTTCGTTGAGTCGATCCGTGTGGCTCAGGCCGAGATCGGCGAGCTCCCGTCCATCGAGTTGAGCCAGCAGACGCCGTGTCCTGGCGCGCTCCAGACCCTGCCGGAAACCTCTGAATAGCCGCCGTAGGCGACCGAAACGAAGACAACGATCGGCCGTAACTGCTGAAACATCCTGTATGTGATTCATGACGTCTTCCTTATTCCAGTGGAGGCGGAAGGTCATGTTGAGCCGAATGCGGTGAGCACGGCAGATACACCGCGGCAAAATTGTACTGGTTCAGTTGTGGTTATATTAGAACTGTACCTGTCTGCGGTACACGCTCCTGTACCGGATGTTTTCCTGGCCCAAAACGACAAGACCCGTCGCGGTTTCCCGCGACGGGTCTTGTGTGTTCAATTCGGGTTGCTGGCGGTGGGTCTAACGACCAGAGCCAGCGACGCTACTTAGCGCCAGAACGGCTTGCTCAGCTCTTCGTAGCGTTGTGCTTCGCTGATACCGGCGTCAGCCAGCAGACGCGAATCCAGACGAGCCAGTTGGTGGCGGCTGGAGATGCGGCGCTGCCACAACATCAGGTTGGCGATAACGCGCAGAGGCAGGGAAGCCTGGGTTTTTGCAGCTTTGTCTTCGAAGAACAGTTCGGAACTGAGTGTACGTTCCATGGTTGACATCCTTCCGCTTGTGGCGGGATTAGGTAGTGGTTTAACTGGTGCCCATGATCCTCTCGTTTGGCCAGACTCTCTAGATACAGTTCACTTGTATTGTGAGTGACCAGTTAACTGTTTATAGGGGGTGTACGGGTCAAAATTGCGCAAACTGTACCTGTCTGCGCATTTTTGGTGCATTTTTACCCAATAGGAAGGCTTGAGCAGGCAAAAGCCGTAGGAAAAGACCGGTACAGAAGTACAGTTTTTGATGAGATCGAAGATTTTAAAAATCCCGCTGGCAAAACTGTGTTTGTGCCAGCGGGAAATCTGTGCGGATTACACAGCCAGCATGCGTCCGGTTTCTTCCAGATTGATGTGCCAGCTCAGTGCATCGCGCAGGATGTGCGGGGTGTGGCCGCCGATGGCACAGGCTTTATCGAAATAGTCGTTCAGCGCCTGGCGGTAATCCGGGTGCACACAGTTATCGATGATGACCCGGGCGCGTTCCCGTGGCGCCAGGCCGCGCAGGTCGGCCAGGCCTACCTCGGTCACCAGGATGTCGACGTCATGCTCGGTATGGTCGACGTGGCTGACCATTGGCACCACGCTGGAAATCGCGCCGCCCTTGGCAATCGACTTGGTCACGAACACCGCCAGGTGTGCGTTGCGCGCGAAGTCGCCGGAGCCGCCGATGCCGTTCATCATCCGCGTGCCGCAGACGTGGGTGGAGTTGACGTTGCCATAGATGTCGAATTCGAGCGCCGTGTTGATACCGATGATGCCCAGGCGCCGCACCACCTCCGGATGGTTGGAGATTTCCTGTGGACGCAGTACCAGCTTGTCCTTGTACTTCTCCAGGTTGCCGAACACGTCGCTGTTGCGCCGTTCCGACAGGGTGATCGAGCTGCCCGAGGCGAAACTCAGCTTGCCCGCATCGATCAGGTCGAAGGTCGAGTCCTGCAGCACTTCGGAGTACATAGTCAGGTCTTCGAACGGCGAGTCGATCAGTCCGCACATTACCGCATTGGCGATGTTACCGATCCCGGCCTGCAACGGGCCGAGCTTATTGGTCATGCGTCCGGCATCGACTTCCTGCTTGAGGAAGGTGATCAAGTGATCGGCGATGGCCTTGGTGTCGACATCCGGCGACGACACGGTAGACGGCGAATCCGGCTGCTGGGTGATGACGACCGCGACGATCTTCTCTGGCGGGATCGGGATCGCGGTGCTGCCGATGCGGTCGTCGACTTTTACCAGCGGGATCGGTGTGCGGGTCGGGCGGTAAGTCGGGATGTAGATGTCATGCAGACCTTCGAGGTTCGCGTTGTGCGCCAGGTTGATCTCGACGATTACGTGTTTGGCGAAGATCGCGAAGCTCGCCGAGTTGCCCACCGAAGTGGTCGGCACGATGTGGCCCTGTTCGGTGATGGCCACGGCTTCGATCACGGCGATGTCCGGCAGCTTCAGTTGCTGGTTGCGCAGTTGCTCGACGGTTTCCGACAGGTGCTGGTCGATAAACATCACTTCGCCGGCGTTGATTGCCTTGCGCAGGGTGCTGTCGACCTGGAACGGCATGCGCCGCGACAGCACGCCGGCCTCGGTCAGTTGCTTGTCGAGATCATTGCCCAGGCTGGCACCGGTCATCAGGCTGATCTTCAGCGGCGTGACCTTGGCTCGCTCGGCCAATGCATGGGGAACGGCCTTGGCTTCGCCGGCGCGGGTGAAGCCGCTCATGCCGACGGTCATGCCGTCCTCAATCAGCGCAGCGGCGTCGGCGGCGCTCATCACTTTATCCAACAACGAAGGCAGGCGAATACGGTCACGGTACATGGATTATTTTCTCGGGCAGCGAGTAGCAGGATGCGCAGTCTAGTGAATTTCGCGAGCGCCTGTCCCGCTACCAAGGTCGCAAACGAGGCGTCTATTCAGCGGGTTTCAAGTAAAACACCGTTACCGGATCTGCAACAACGCGGCAAATTGTCCGACGGTTTGCGCAAACAAAAACGCCCCGACAAGTCGGGGCGCCCGGGGAAGCAGCGAGCGAGTTACTCGACCGCTTTGACCATGTCTTCGATGACTTTTTTCGCGTCGCCGAACACCATCATGGTCTTGTCCAGGTAGAACAGTTCGTTGTCCAGACCGGCATAGCCGCTGGCCATCGAGCGCTTGTTGACGATGATGGTCTTGGCCTTGAACGCTTCGAGGATCGGCATGCCGGCAATCGGCGATTTCGGATCGTTCTTGGCGGCCGGGTTGACCACGTCGTTGGCACCGAGCACCAGCACCACGTCGGCCTGGCCGAACTCGGAGTTGATGTCTTCCATCTCGAACACCTGGTCGTACGGCACTTCGGCTTCGGCCAGCAGTACGTTCATGTGGCCAGGCATCCGACCGGCCACCGGGTGAATCGCGTACTTCACGGTCACGCCGTGGTGGGTCAGCTTCTCGGTCAGCTCTTTCAGTGCGTGTTGCGCACGAGCCACCGCCAGACCGTAGCCCGGCACGATGATCACGGTGTCGGCGTTGGTCAGCAGGAAAGTCGCGTCGTCAGCCGAACCGGATTTCACCGGACGGGCTTCCTTCTCCCCGGCAGGACCGGCGTCTGCTGTATTGCCGAAACCGCCGAGCAGTACATTAAAGAAGGAACGGTTCATCGCCTTGCACATAATGTACGAGAGGATCGCGCCGCTCGAACCCACCAGCGAACCTGCAATGATCAGCATCGAGTTGTTCAGCGAGAAGCCGATACCCGCCGCCGCCCAACCGGAATAGCTGTTGAGCATCGACACCACCACCGGCATGTCGGCGCCGCCGATCGGGATGATGATCAGCACGCCCATGACGAACGCCAGGGCCAGCATCAGTGCGAACGCGGCGAGGTTGCCGGTCAGCATGAAGGTGAGGCCAAGGATCAGCGTCGCCAGACCCAGTACCGCATTCAGCTTGTGCTGACCGCTGAACTGTACCGGTGCCCCCTGGAACAGGCGGAACTTGTACTTGCCCGACAGCTTGCCGAAGGCGATTACCGAACCGGAGAAGGTGATCGCGCCGATGGCGGCACCGAGGAACAGCTCCAGACGGTTACCTGCCGGAATCGAGTCGCCCAGTTGCTTGACGATGCCCAGCGACTGCGGCTCAACCACTGCAGCAATGGCGATGAACACCGCTGCCAGACCGATCATGCTGTGCATGAACGCGACCAGTTCCGGCATCTTGGTCATTTCAACGCGTTTGGCCATGATCGAACCGGCGGTGCCGCCGATCAGCAGGCCGACGATCACGTAACCGATGCCGGCAGTTGCCAGCTCAGCGCCCAGCTTATAGATGAGGCCGACCGTGGTGATGATTGCCAGCGCCATGCCGAGCATGCCGAACAGGTTGCCGCGCCGCGATGTGGTCGGGTGCGACAGACCCTTGAGGGCCTGGATGAAGCAGATCGACGCGATCAGGTAGAGCGTCGTGACGAGGTTCATGCTCATTACTTAGGCGCCTCTTCTTTTGCTTTCGGGGCTTTCTTCTTGAACATCTCAAGCATGCGACGGGTGACCAGGAAGCCACCAAACACGTTGACCGCTGCCAGTGCCACGGCAAGGGTGCCCATGGTCTTGCCCAGCGGGGTGACGGTCAGGGCGGCAGCGAGCATGGCGCCGACGATCACGATCGCCGAAATGGCGTTGGTCACCGCCATCAAAGGCGTGTGCAGTGCGGGGGTAACGTTCCAGACCACGTGATAGCCGACATAAATCGCCAGCACGAAGATGATCAGGTTGTAGATACCGGGGGAGATAAGCTCTTCCATCGTCTGAATCCCTGCTTAGGCGTTTTTGCGGATGACTTGGCCGTCGCGGCACATCAGGCACGCGGCGACGATGTCGTCTTCGAGGTTCACTTCGAACTGGCCTTCTTTGGTGAAGACCAGCTTCAGGAAGTCCAGCAGGTTGCGTGCGTACAGCGCCGAGGCGTCTGCGGCGACTTCACCGGCCAGATTGGTCGGGCCGACGATGGTCACGCCGTTCTCGATCACGACCTGATCGGCCACGGTCAGCGGGCAGTTGCCACCCTGGGCGGCGGCGAGGTCGATGACCACCGAGCCGGGTTTCATCTGTGCCACGGTGTCTGCGCTTAGCAGCGTCGGCGCCTTGCGGCCCGGAATCAGTGCGGTGGTGATGACAATGTCAGCCTGCTTGGCGCGTTCGTGCACGGCCTGGGCCTGGCGCTGCATCCAGCTGGCCGGCATTGGGCGCGCATAACCGCCGACGCCGACCGCGCATTCGCGTTCTTCATCGGTCTCGTAAGGCACGTCGACGAACTTGGCGCCGAGGGATTCGATCTGTTCCTTCACGGCCGGACGTACGTCGGACGCTTCGATGACGGCACCCAGACGTTTCGCCGTGGCAATCGCCTGCAACCCGGCCACGCCGGCCCCCAGAATCAGCACTCGCGCCGCTTTCACGGTGCCCGCAGCGGTCATCAGCATCGGCATGAAGCGCGGATAGTAATGAGCGGCCAGCAGCACGGCCTTATAGCCGGCAATGTTCGCCTGGGACGACAGCACGTCGAGGCTCTGGGCCCGGGAGGTACGTGGTGCCGCTTCCAGGGCGAACGCGGTAATCCCGCACTCGGCCATTTTCGCGATGGTGTCGTTGTTGAACGGGTTGAGCATGCCCACCAGCACCGTTCCACGCTTGATCAGCGTCAGTTCGGCATCGCTTGGCGCGACCACTTTGAGAATCAGCTCGGCGCCAAACGCGTCATTGGCAGTGCCAATGGTCGCGCCTGCCGCTTCATAGGCACTGTCGACAACGCTGGCTTTAACGCCGGCGCCGGTTTGCACAGTGACCTTATGACCTTGGCTGATCAGCTTTTTAATGGTTTCCGGGGTTGCAGCAACCCGTGTTTCACCGGTCTGGGTTTCGAGAGGAACACCAATGTGCACGTCAAATCTCCTGCGTGATCTTATTGAGTAAACCCATGCACTACGGATGGTGCGACTGGGGCGGCCGATCAGCACGATCCCGCCAAATCAGGGCGGGGCGCGGCATTTTGCAGGCGAAGTTTATGCCCTTCAAGGGATTATGACGGGTGACGGAAAATTAACTACAAGTCATCCCGTGACCGAATGTCGCAGATGGCCAGTTGAATCCCTTGCAGGCCGTGCCTTTCAAGGAGTCTGGATGAATTTGAAGAATTTTCTCATCGGTGACGTGAATAGGTCGCAATGCGTCGCGAATGAGGGCTCAAAGCCACGTCGGCAGGCGCTTGTGGGACGTCTGTACGACTTTCGGATACAGTCTGTCGATTTGCGACAAATAGTTATATCTGTAGGGCTTTTATTTTCCTGACTACGGGGTTAGCAATTGCTGGAACCCTTTAACCTTCTAGGTTGTAGCTATATGCCTGGTTCACCAGCCAGTCGCGAAATGCCTTGAGTGACGCTGATTCGACCTTTCGCTCCGGAATCATCAGGTAATACGCCTTGATGCTGGAGAGCGCGTTCGGGTTGGCAATGACCAGCCGTTTCTCGGCCAGTTCGCGTTGAATGAGGAACGGTGGGATCAGCGCGATGCCCATGTCGTGCATGGCGGCCTGGGCCAGCATGGAGAATAGCTCGTAGCGCGGACCTGTCATGTCGCGGGGGATGTTCAGGTGTTGCGAGTTGAACCACTGTCGCCAGGCGTAGGGGCGGGTGGTTTGCTGGAGCAGCGGCAGATCGGCGATTTCTTCAGGTGTCAGATGCGTCTTGTTGCCGAGCAGGACGGGACTGCATACCGGCATCGGATTCTCGCCCATCAGCCTGTGGGATTCGGTACCGGACCAGTCGGCATCGCCAAAATAGATGGCGGCATCGAAGTCAGTGTCGGCAAACAGGAACGGGCGGGTGCGGTTGGTCAGGTTGACCGTAACCTCGGGGTGCTTGAGCTGGAAATCCTTGAGCCTTGGCAGCAGCCATTGCGTGCCGAAGGTGGGCACCACAGCGAGTTCGATCACGTTGGTACCTTGCTGGCCCATGACCGACAGGGTGTCACGCTCAACGGCATCAAGCTGGGTCGCTACTCGACGGCTGTAGGAAAGACCCGCCTCCGTCAGCTTCACCCCGCGCCGGGAGCGTCGGAACAGTTCGACACTGAGGAAGTCCTCAAGGCTGGCGATCTGTCGGCAAATGGCGCCCTGGGTGAGAGAAAGTTCTTCGGCGGCCTTGGTGAAACTCTCGTGACGGGCGGCGGCTTCGAAACTGATCAGGGCGGTGGTGCTGGGTATCTTGCGGCGCATGTACGTCAACCTCACTAATACATCGCTTAATTGGCATTTCGCGATGTTTCGGAGTGAGAAATTAGCACAACAGGATGCGAAATCCTCGTTTGCCGGGATGGCGAAGCGGGCCTAGGATCAATGCCACGTTAATTCACCCGATTTGCGAGGACTCACTCATGGGCGGTAAAGCTAGCTTCAACTGGATCGATCCATTGCTGCTGGATCAACAGCTGACTGAAGAAGAACGCATGATCCGCGACACTGCCGAGCAATTCGCCCAGCAGAGCCTCGCGCCACGTGTTCTCGAAGCCTTCCGCCATGAGAAGACTGATCCGGCGATCTTCCGTGAAATGGGTGAGGTCGGCCTGTTGGGTGCGACCATCCCCGAGCAGTACGGTGGCAGCGGCCTCAACTACGTCAGCTACGGCCTGATTGCTCGTGAAGTCGAGCGTGTCGACTCTGGCTACCGTTCGATGATGAGTGTGCAGTCTTCGCTGGTGATGGTGCCGATCAACGAATTCGGTACTGAAGCGCAGAAACAGAAGTACTTGCCGAAACTGGCTTCCGGCGAGTGGATCGGCTGCTTCGGTCTGACCGAGCCGAACCACGGTTCCGATCCGGGTGCGATGATTACTCGTGCGCGCAAAGTCGAAGGTGGCTACAGCCTGACCGGCGCCAAGATGTGGATCACGAACAGTCCGATCGCCGATGTGTTTGTGGTTTGGGCCAAGGACGATGCTGGCGACATCCGTGGTTTCGTTCTGGAGAAAGGCTGGAAGGGCCTGAGCGCTCCGGCGATTCACGGAAAGGTCGGTCTGCGAGCCTCGATCACCGGCGAAATCGTCATGGACAATGTCTTTGTGCCGGAAGAGAACATCTTCCCGGACGTGCGTGGTTTGAAAGGTCCGTTCACCTGCCTCAACTCTGCACGTTATGGCATCTCCTGGGGTGCGCTGGGTGCGGCGGAATTCTGCTGGCACACCGCTCGCCAGTACACCCTGGATCGTCAACAGTTCGGTCGTCCGTTGGCCGCCACTCAGTTGATCCAGAAAAAGCTGGCGGACATGCAGACCGAAATCACCCTTGCACTGCAAGGCTGCTTGCGTCTGGGTCGCATGAAGGATGAAGGCACCGCAGCGGTTGAAATCACTTCGATCATGAAGCGCAACTCTTGCGGCAAGTCGCTGGATATCGCTCGCATGGCGCGTGACATGTTGGGCGGTAACGGGATCTCCGATGAGTTCGGGGTGGCCCGTCATCTGGTCAACCTGGAAGTGGTCAATACCTACGAAGGTACTCACGACGTTCACGCGCTGATCCTCGGTCGTGCGCAGACCGGCCTGCAGGCGTTCTATTAACAGGAGAGCGACCATGGGCGCGCTGTCGCATCTGCGGGTACTGGATTTATCGCGAGTGCTGGCCGGCCCGTGGGCTGGTCAGATCCTGGCCGATCTCGGGGCGGAAGTGATCAAGGTCGAGCGCCCGGGTAATGGTGACGATACCCGCGCCTGGGGGCCGCCCTTCCTGAAGGACGCTTACGGCGAGAACACCAGCGAGGCGGCTTATTACCTGTCGGCCAACCGCAACAAGCAATCGGTGACGATCGACTTCACGCGTCCCGAAGGTCAGAAGCTCGTGCGGGAGCTGGCAGCCAGGTCCGACATCCTGATCGAGAACTTCAAGGTGGGTGGTCTGGCCGCTTATGGCCTGGATTACGAGTCGCTGAAGGCGGTCAATCCGGATCTGATCTATTGCTCGATTACTGGTTTCGGTCAGACCGGACCGTATGCCAAGCGTGCGGGTTATGACTTCATGATTCAGGGGCTGGGTGGGCTGATGAGCCTCACCGGGCGTCCTGAAGGTGATGAAGGCGCCGGTCCGGTGAAGGTGGGTGTGGCGCTTACGGATATTCTGACGGGGTTGTATTCGACCGTGGCGATTCTGGCCGCGCTGGCTCACCGCGATCATGACGGCGGTGGTCAGCATATCGATATGGCGCTGCTGGATGTTCAGGTGGCTTGTCTGGCTAACCAGGCGATGAATTATCTGACGACGGGCAATGCGCCAAAACGGCTGGGGAATGCGCATCCGAATATCGTGCCGTACCAGGACTTTCCTACTGCTGATGGTGACTTCATTCTCACGGTGGGTAATGACGGGCAGTTCCGCAAGTTTGCCGAGGTGGCCGGGCAGCCGCAGTGGGCGGACGATCCGCGCTTTGCTACTAATAAGCTGCGAGTGGCGAACCGGGCGGTGCTGATTCCGCTGATCCGTCAGGCAACAGTCTTCAAAACGACCGCCGAGTGGGTGTCTCAACTGGAGCAGGCGGGTGTGCCGTGTGGGCCGATCAATGATCTGTCACAGGTGTTCGAGGATCCGCAGGTTAAGTCCCGTGGGTTGGCGATCGAGCTGCCTCATGCTCTGGCAGGGATGGTGCCGCAGGTGGCGAGTCCGATTCGCTTGTCGCGGACTCCAGTTGAGTATCGACGTGCTCCTCCTCTATTAGGAGAGCATACGCTGGAGGTTTTGCAGCGAGTGCTGGGTCTGGAAGCCGGAGCGGTGGCGGCAATGAAGCAGGATGGAGTGCTTTGATGACTTCCTCTATATAGAAGGGGACTTCTATATAGAGGGCGTGGGGTGTTTTACGGTCTGTCCGCAAGTTATTGAAAGAAAAACGAAATTAAGTGTTGACGGCAGATTCTGGAGGTCTATAATTCGCCCCACTTCCGGCGCAGTCGAAACGGAAAACTCCTTGAGATTCAATGAGTTACACGGTTTTCGATAGCGGTTTGCTTCAGATCATCGAAGCCTGGAAGGAGTTGGAAATGCCGGTTTTTCTGGCGCTTTCAACGGTTCGATCTTCTCGGTCGAAAGCGGAGAAAAAGAGGTGTTGACAGCAGCGTGTAACGCTGTAGAATTCGCCTCCCGCTGACGAGAGATCGGAAGCGCAAGTGGTTGAAGTTGTTGAAGAAATCTTCGAAAACTTCTGAAAATAATCACTTGACAGCAAATGAGGCTGCTGTAGAATGCGCGCCTCGGTTGAGATGAAAGCTCTTAACCAACCGCTCTTTAACAACTGAATCAAGCAATTCGTGTGGGTGCTTGTGGAGTCAGACTGATAGTCAACAAGATTATCAGCATCACAAGTTACTCCGCGAGAAATCAAAGATGTAACCAACGATTGCTGAGCCAAGTTTAGGGTTTCTTAAAAACCCAAAGATGTTTGAACTGAAGAGTTTGATCATGGCTCAGATTGAACGCTGGCGGCAGGCCTAACACATGCAAGTCGAGCGGATGAAGGGAGCTTGCTCCTGGATTCAGCGGCGGACGGGTGAGTAATGCCTAGGAATCTGCCTGGTAGTGGGGGACAACGTTTCGAAAGGAACGCTAATACCGCATACGTCCTACGGGAGAAAGCAGGGGACCTTCGGGCCTTGCGCTATCAGATGAGCCTAGGTCGGATTAGCTAGTTGGTGAGGTAATGGCTCACCAAGGCGACGATCCGTAACTGGTCTGAGAGGATGATCAGTCACACTGGAACTGAGACACGGTCCAGACTCCTACGGGAGGCAGCAGTGGGGAATATTGGACAATGGGCGAAAGCCTGATCCAGCCATGCCGCGTGTGTGAAGAAGGTCTTCGGATTGTAAAGCACTTTAAGTTGGGAGGAAGGGTTGTAGATTAATACTCTGCAATTTTGACGTTACCGACAGAATAAGCACGAGCTAACTCTGTGCCAGCAGCCGCGGTAATACAGAGGGTGCAAGCGTTAATCGGAATTACTGGGCGTAAAGCGCGCGTAGGTGGTTCGTTAAGTTGGATGTGAAATCCCCGGGCTCAACCTGGGAACTGCATCCAAAACTGGCGAGCTAGAGTATGGTAGAGGGTGGTGGAATTTCCTGTGTAGCGGTGAAATGCGTAGATATAGGAAGGAACACCAGTGGCGAAGGCGACCACCTGGACTGATACTGACACTGAGGTGCGAAAGCGTGGGGAGCAAACAGGATTAGATACCCTGGTAGTCCACGCCGTAAACGATGTCAACTAGCCGTTGGGAGCCTTGAGCTCTTAGTGGCGCAGCTAACGCATTAAGTTGACCGCCTGGGGAGTACGGCCGCAAGGTTAAAACTCAAATGAATTGACGGGGGCCCGCACAAGCGGTGGAGCATGTGGTTTAATTCGAAGCAACGCGAAGAACCTTACCAGGCCTTGACATCCAATGAACTTTCCAGAGATGGATTGGTGCCTTCGGGAACATTGAGACAGGTGCTGCATGGCTGTCGTCAGCTCGTGTCGTGAGATGTTGGGTTAAGTCCCGTAACGAGCGCAACCCTTGTCCTTAGTTACCAGCACGTAATGGTGGGCACTCTAAGGAGACTGCCGGTGACAAACCGGAGGAAGGTGGGGATGACGTCAAGTCATCATGGCCCTTACGGCCTGGGCTACACACGTGCTACAATGGTCGGTACAAAGGGTTGCCAAGCCGCGAGGTGGAGCTAATCCCATAAAACCGATCGTAGTCCGGATCGCAGTCTGCAACTCGACTGCGTGAAGTCGGAATCGCTAGTAATCGCGAATCAGAATGTCGCGGTGAATACGTTCCCGGGCCTTGTACACACCGCCCGTCACACCATGGGAGTGGGTTGCACCAGAAGTAGCTAGTCTAACCTTCGGGGGGACGGTTACCACGGTGTGATTCATGACTGGGGTGAAGTCGTAACAAGGTAGCCGTAGGGGAACCTGCGGCTGGATCACCTCCTTAATCGACGACATCAGCTGCTCCATAAGCTCCCACACGAATTGCTTGATTCATTGAAGAAGACGATAGAAGCAGCCCGAAATTGGGTCTGTAGCTCAGTTGGTTAGAGCGCACCCCTGATAAGGGTGAGGTCGGCAGTTCGAATCTGCCCAGACCCACCAATTTTGTGTGGGAAACGCCTGTAGAAATACGGGGCCATAGCTCAGCTGGGAGAGCGCCTGCCTTGCACGCAGGAGGTCAGCGGTTCGATCCCGCTTGGCTCCACCACTACTGCTTCTGAAGTTTGAAAGCTTAGAAATGAGCATTCCATCAGTGTGATGATGAATGTTGATTTCTAGTCTTTGACTGGATCGTTCTTTAAAAATTTGGGTATGTGATAGAAAGATAGACTGAACGTTACTTTCACTGGTAACGGATCAGGCTAAGGTAAAATTTGTGAGTTCTCTTAATTGAGAAGTTCGAATTTTCGGCGAATGTCGTCTTCACAGTATAACCAGATTGCTTGGGGTTATATGGTCAAGTGAAGAAGCGCATACGGTGGATGCCTTGGCAGTCAGAGGCGATGAAAGACGTGGTAGCCTGCGAAAAGCTTCGGGGAGTCGGCAAACAGACTTTGATCCGGAGATGTCTGAATGGGGGAACCCAGCCATCACAAGATGGTTATCTTGTACTGAATACATAGGTGCAAGAGGCGAACCAGGGGAACTGAAACATCTAAGTACCCTGAGGAAAAGAAATCAACCGAGATTCCCTTAGTAGTGGCGAGCGAACGGGGACTAGCCCTTAAGTGGCTTTGAGATTAGCGGAACGCTCTGGAAAGTGCGGCCATAGTGGGTGATAGCCCTGTACGCGAAAATCTCTTGGTCATGAAATCGAGTAGGACGGAGCACGAGAAACTTTGTCTGAATATGGGGGGACCATCCTCCAAGGCTAAATACTACTGACTGACCGATAGTGAACTAGTACCGTGAGGGAAAGGCGAAAAGAACCCCGGAGAGGGGAGTGAAATAGATCCTGAAACCGTATGCGTACAAGCAGTGGGAGCAGACTTTGTTCTGTGACTGCGTACCTTTTGTATAATGGGTCAGCGACTTATTTTCAGTGGCGAGCTTAACCGAATAGGGGAGGCGTAGCGAAAGCGAGTCTTAATAGGGCGTCTAGTCGCTGGGAATAGACCCGAAACCGGGCGATCTATCCATGGGCAGGTTGAAGGTTAGGTAACACTGACTGGAGGACCGAACCGACTACCGTTGAAAAGTTAGCGGATGACCTGTGGATCGGAGTGAAAGGCTAATCAAGCTCGGAGATAGCTGGTTCTCCTCGAAAGCTATTTAGGTAGCGCCTCATGTATCACTGTAGGGGGTAGAGCACTGTTTCGGCTAGGGGTCATCCCGACTTACCAAACCGATGCAAACTCCGAATACCTACAAGTGCCGAGCATGGGAGACACACGGCGGGTGCTAACGTCCGTCGTGAAAAGGGAAACAACCCAGACCGTCAGCTAAGGTCCCAAAGTTATGGTTAAGTGGGAAACGATGTGGGAAGGCTTAGACAGCTAGGAGGTTGGCTTAGAAGCAGCCACCCTTTAAAGAAAGCGTAATAGCTCACTAGTCGAGTCGGCCTGCGCGGAAGATGTAACGGGGCTCAAACCATACACCGAAGCTACGGGTATCACGTAAGTGATGCGGTAGAGGAGCGTTCTGTAAGCCTGTGAAGGTGAGTTGAGAAGCTTGCTGGAGGTATCAGAAGTGCGAATGCTGACATGAGTAACGACAATGGGTGTGAAAAACACCCACGCCGAAAGACCAAGGTTTCCTGCGCAACGTTAATCGACGCAGGGTTAGTCGGTCCCTAAGGCGAGGCTGAAAAGCGTAGTCGATGGAAAACAGGTTAATATTCCTGTACTTCTGGTTATTGCGATGGAGGGACGGAGAAGGCTAGGCCAGCTTGGCGTTGGTTGTCCAAGTTTAAGGTGGTAGGCTGAGATCTTAGGTAAATCCGGGATCTTAAGGCCGAGAGCTGATGACGAGTGTTCTTTTAGAACACGAAGTGGTTGATGCCATGCTTCCAAGAAAAGCTTCTAAGCTTCAGATAACCAGGAACCGTACCCCAAACCGACACAGGTGGTTGGGTAGAGAATACCAAGGCGCTTGAGAGAACTCGGGTGAAGGAACTAGGCAAAATGGCACCGTAACTTCGGGAGAAGGTGCGCCGGTGAGGGTGAAGGACTTGCTCCGTAAGCTCATGCCGGTCGAAGATACCAGGCCGCTGCGACTGTTTATTAAAAACACAGCACTCTGCAAACACGAAAGTGGACGTATAGGGTGTGACGCCTGCCCGGTGCCGGAAGGTTAATTGATGGGGTTAGCTAACGCGAAGCTCTTGATCGAAGCCCCGGTAAACGGCGGCCGTAACTATAACGGTCCTAAGGTAGCGAAATTCCTTGTCGGGTAAGTTCCGACCTGCACGAATGGCGTAACGATGGCGGCGCTGTCTCCACCCGAGACTCAGTGAAATTGAAATCGCTGTGAAGATGCAGTGTATCCGCGGCTAGACGGAAAGACCCCGTGAACCTTTACTATAGCTTTGCACTGGACTTTGAATTTGCTTGTGTAGGATAGGTGGGAGGCTTTGAAGCGTGGACGCCAGTTCGCGTGGAGCCATCCTTGAAATACCACCCTGGCAACTTTGAGGTTCTAACTCAGGTCCGTTATCCGGATCGAGGACAGTGTATGGTGGGTAGTTTGACTGGGGCGGTCTCCTCCTAAAGAGTAACGGAGGAGTACGAAGGTGCGCTCAGACCGGTCGGAAATCGGTCGTAGAGTATAAAGGCAAAAGCGCGCTTGACTGCGAGACAGACACGTCGAGCAGGTACGAAAGTAGGTCTTAGTGATCCGGTGGTTCTGTATGGAAGGGCCATCGCTCAACGGATAAAAGGTACTCCGGGGATAACAGGCTGATACCGCCCAAGAGTTCATATCGACGGCGGTGTTTGGCACCTCGATGTCGGCTCATCACATCCTGGGGCTGAAGCCGGTCCCAAGGGTATGGCTGTTCGCCATTTAAAGTGGTACGCGAGCTGGGTTTAGAACGTCGTGAGACAGTTCGGTCCCTATCTGCCGTGGACGTTTGAGATTTGAGAGGGGCTGCTCCTAGTACGAGAGGACCGGAGTGGACGAACCTCTGGTGTTCCGGTTGTCACGCCAGTGGCATTGCCGGGTAGCTAGGTTCGGAAAAAGATAACCGCTGAAAGCATCTAAGCGGGAAACTTGCCTCAAGATGAGATCTCACTGGAACCTTGAGTTCCCTGAAGGGCCGTCGAAGACTACGACGTTGATAGGTTGGGTGTGTAAGCGCTGTGAGGCGTTGAGCTAACCAATACTAATTGCCCGTGAGGCTTGACCATATAACACCCAAGCAATTTGCGTCGGCTCTCTAAACCAGAGCAACCAGATTGCGGTGTGTGAAGACGAAACGAACCGAAAGTTCGACGCTCACAAAGCACCGAAAACTATCCCATACCCAATTTGCTGAAGCGAGGCCGTCCGGTCACGAGTCAGTACCCGAATTTCTTGACGACCATAGAGCGTTGGAACCACCTGATCCCATCCCGAACTCAGAAGTGAAACGATGCATCGCCGATGGTAGTGTGGGGTTTCCCCATGTGAGAGTAGGTCATCGTCAAGATTAAATTCCGAAACCCCAATTGCGAAAGCAGTTGGGGTTTTGTTTTAGTAGAAGTCACCGTTTTTTGCCGGAACGTTACTGTGGTAACGGGCTGGTCACAGAATTTCTTGACGACCATAGAGCGTTGGAACCACCTGATCCCATCCCGAACTCAGAAGTGAAACGATGCATCGCCGATGGTAGTGTGGGGTTTCCCCATGTGAGAGTAGGTCATCGTCAAGATTGAATTCCGAAACCCCTGTCTGCTAACGCAGACAGGGGTTTTGTCGTTTCAGTGCCCACGAAAGTCCGATCTTCAGACCGCTCTGCGTGCCTTGCTGCTCCGACGAGCCTGCCACTTGCGCCACCAGATGTAGACGCCGGTCCCCGACAATCCTGCAATCAGAACGCCCAATACCGCGATCATCACTTGCCCGGTGAAGCCTATGATCCGTCCCCCATGTATCGGCAACTGCAACCGATAAAACCGCTCTCCCAACGTCCCTTCTCCTGCAATCTCCTGCCCCAATAATCGCCCGTCCGTACCGTGGAAGAACAACCAGGATTTGCCGTGGGCCTCAGTGTCATGCTGTCCGAACCCCGCGCCGTAGAAGTTGTACTCAAAGCTGTAATACAACTCGCCGATTGCCGCTGTCAGCCCCAACCTTTTCCCTTCCTGCAGTGCCCTTTCATATGCCTGTTGATAACTCAATCGAGTAATCCCCAACTTTTCGGCAGGCATTCGCCCTCGAGCCTCATACACGCTCGGTTCAATCGAAGAGAACAACGACACCACCGGTTTGAAGACCTGGCTCGGGAGGTTCATCGCCACGCTACTGACGGCTATCGGCAGCAATAACAACCACAGCCACAAGCCCCCGGCCCTGTGCAGATCAAAGTTGAGTCGATAGGCATGCCTGCCCTTGATCTTCCAGGCGTCAGGCCACTTCTTCCAGAACGGTTTACCTCGAGGCAAAGTCAGCCAGAGAGCGATGAAGCAATCGATCAACCAGGCGATGGCCACCAACCCCATCAACAGCAAACCCCAGTTACCGGGCAGTGTCAGGTTGTAGTGGAACTCGAGAATGAAAGGAACGAAGTTCTCACGCTGGAAACAGCACTCACCCCAGTAACGCTGGCCTTTCTGCTCGCCACTGACCGGGTCGAGGTAGAACACCTGATTGCGTTCTTCGAACGGTTCGCCCGTCGCCGGATCGTTGCGCGGAACCGCCGCCAGCAATGCCGTGTGGCCTGCCTCGTTCGGATACTCCATGTACCAGACCTGCAACTTCGGATGTAACGATTGCACCGCATCCACCAGTTCGCCTGGCGGTAGGCGCTCTCCCTCGGCCGATGCCGCGTAGAACTCCGGGTTCAACCACTCATCCAGCTCATGATTGAACGCCAGAATGCTCCCGGTAATCCCCGCCAGCAGCAGAAAAACCGCCGTGGCCAACCCGATATACCGGTGCAATAAAACCAGAAACGAACGCATGAAAATTTCCCCCACAGATGCGACAAAGCCAGCCCCTGAAATCAGGAGCTGGCTTTTTTATGCACAAGACAAAGGCTTAGAACTGGTAACTGACCGTAGCGGCGACATTGCGCTCTTCGCCCATGTAGCAGAAGTCGAGACTGGCGCAGGAGGCTACATAGGATTCATTGGTCAGATTGTTCGCATTCAGGCGTACGTCGATACCCTTCAAACCGACCTTGCCGAGGTCATAGCCAATCGATGCGTCGAACAATGTGTAGGACGGCACCTTCATGGTGTTCTCTGCATCCGCCCAGCTGTAGCCGACATAACGCACACCACCGCCCAATCGCAGCCCATCAAGCGCCGCACTGTCGAACTTGTAGTCAGCCCACAGCGAGGCCATGTGCCGCGGCGCCTGGGTTGGCGAGTTGCCTTTGTTCTCGATCACGTTTGTCGGGGTGCTCAAGGTGCTGGTCATCGACTTCGAGTACTCGATGTCAGTGAAGGTGTAGCTGCCGAGGACTTTCAGGTTATCGGTCAACTGCATGTGCGCTTCCAGTTCCAGACCCTGAGAGCGGACAGCGCCTACAGCGCGATAGAAGTTTTCCTGCGGCAGTTTGGTTGCCAGGTTCTTCTGGTCGATGCCGAACAAGGAAGCGGTGAACAGATCGTCCGTCCCCGGTGGCTGATACTTCAGGCCCATTTCCCACTGCGTTCCATCGGTCGGTGCAAGAGGATTGCCGGCACTGTCCGCGTAGGAGTTCGGGTTGAACGACTCGGAATAGCTGACGTACGGCGCGAGGCCGTTATCGAACAGATACAGCGCGCCGGCACGGCCTGTGAGCTTGGTGCGTCGATCATTGATCTCGGTGCCGACCGGACGGCCCGCTTCGGCAATACGGTTTTCGTCGGAGGTTTCTACCCAATCCTGGCGCAGTCCCAGCGAGAAGCGCCACTTGTCCATCTCGATCAAGTCTTGCAGGTAAACGCCGGTCTGCTCCAGGCGCCGCAGGTAGCTCGTCTCGCCGTAAGGCGTGATAGCGGAATTGCCATACACCGGGTTGAACGCATTGATCGGCGCCAGGCCGCCACTGGTCCAGTCGACCACGGTTTTGCGCCGCTGATAATCCGCCCCCATCAGCACCGTGTGCCTGGTCGCGCCGGTGAAGAATTCAGCCTGGAGCATGTTGTCGACGATGAACGCGTGCAGACGCTCGTCACCTGCGGTGTAGTAGCGATTCAGTTCGTTGCCGGTCGGCGACGTCCAGCCATAGGCGTACACCTGATCCATGTTCACTTTGGAGTCGAGGTAGCGGAAGTTCTGCCGCGCGGTGAAGACATCGTTGAATCGATGTTCGAACTGGTAACCGAACGACTGCTGATCACGGGAGTAACCATCGATGCCCGGCTCGCCTTCGAAGAAGTGCGGTGAGATGCGGTTGCCGTTGCGCTGATGAATCGTGCCGTCGGCCGGCACGCCGCCGTGGTAGCCGCCATCCGGGTCATGTTGCAGATACGCTTGCAGCGTCAGCGATGTGTCCTCGCTGAAATCGATGCTGACCGTTGGCGCGAGGGCGAAGCGCTTTTCCTTGTTGTGGTCGAATTGCATGTCGGACTGATCCGTCAAACCGGTCAGACGATAGGCGATACGCTTGTCGTCATCGACCGGGCCACTGAAGTCAAAACCGACGCCGCGCTGGCCCTGAGTGCCAACGGTGGCTTGAACCTGGTGATAGGCCTCGTACAGCGGCTTCTTGCTGGTCAGCGCCACCAGCCCGCCCGGCGAGCTACGGCCGTACAACACAGAAGACGGGCCTTTGAGAATATCCACGCGCTCGAGGAAATACGGATCGACCTGCATGGTGCTGTAGGTGCCGCTGTCACCCATGGACTTGAGGCCGTCGAGGTAGATGTTGTCCACCGAACCGTCGTTGAAACCGCGCATCGCCACGTAGTCGTAGCGGTGCGTGGCACCGTAAGGGTTGGTCAGCACGCCGGGGGTGTAACGCATGGCTTGGGATACGGTTTGCGAGCCCTGGTCATCCATTTGCTCGCGGGTGACCACGGACACGCTTTGCGAGGTTTCCAGCAGCGCGGTACTGGTTTTGGTGGCGATCTGGCTGTGCGTCGCGTTATAGCCATCCATGCTGCCCAACGCGTTGCCGAGGGCGAAGCCTTTGATGTCGGTGGTCGGCAGGGCCAGCGCTTCGGTTTCTGCAACGGAGCGCAACACATAGCTACTGCCGTCCTGGCTGACCGCCTCCAGGCCCGAGCCGCCGAGCAAGTGGCTCAGGGCCTGATCGGTCGAATACTCGCCCTGCACACCCGGTGACTGCCGGCCCTGGGTCTGCTGTGGCGTCATCGACAACGTGATGCCCGCCTGACGCGCGAACTGGTTGAGCGCATCGCCCAGTGGTCCGGCGGCGATGTTGTAGCGGTGGCTGCCGACCTCACTGGCGCTCGCCGCGACGCTCAGGTTCGGCAGCAGTCCAACGCCCAGTGCCGTGGATAACAACGCGGCCCGAACAGCGTGGCGCAGCAGGCCCGATTCGACAGTGAAATTCAGAGAGTTCTTACAGGTAACGCGCGCAGTCATTGTAGGTTTCCGTAGGCAGTCGCGAAGGCTGAGTTGAAGTGCTTACTGACTAAGCCGGACTTGCCACGAAAACCCGCCAAAATAATTTCAGGCCACAGACTCCAGCGTCACCCACCAACGGGTGCGATAGCGCAATTGCACCGGCAGGGTCTGCGGCAGGATCGCCAGCAGCTTGTCGGTGTCCTCAAGACGGAACACGCCGGACAGGCGCAAATCCGCAATGTCCGACGCACAGCTCAGAAAACCCTGACGATACCGGCCGACTTCGCCGATGAAGTCGCCCAGCCGCATGTTGCGCGTCACGATCATTCCGTCGACCCAGGCGCCAGCGTCCATGTCCAACGGTGGCGCCGGTCGAACTCGATGGTGATCGATCAGATAGCTCTGACCGGCGATTGCCTCGGTCGAGTTGCCTGCGGATTGAATCGCGACCCGGCCACTGGTGACGCTCAGGCGCGTGCATCCATCTTCCTGGCGCAGAATGAATCGTGCCTTGAACGGCTCGTAGCTGCCATGACGGCTCTGCACCTGCAGCGGTCGGTCAAACGTTGCACCTTCATCGGCGCCGCCGCAGGTGACGATGATTTCGCCACGGGTCAATCTGATCAGCCGTTGCTGCGCGGTGTAATCGAGATCCACGCTGCTGGCGGTGTTGAGTTCGATCCGCGTGCCGTCCGGCAACTGGAAGCCACGGCGTTCGCCGGTGGCGGTGGCGTAGTCGGCGCTCCACTGTTGCCAGACCGAAGTGTCGCTGGCCAGCCATCCCGCCGAACCCATCAGCAGCGCGCCGGACAACAGCTTCAATGCCTGACGTCGGCCCAGACCCTGTGCACTGTTTTCCAGCGTATTGAACGCCACCTGCGCACCGGGCACGGCGCTCAGATTGTGGGTCAGTTCGGCTTGCAGAGACTGCACCCGTTGCCAGGCCAGTTCGTGATCATGGTGTTCGGCGCGCCATTGTTCGCACTGGCGATTCAGGCGCGGATTGCCATGGTTGTTGCGCAGACGCAGGAGCCAGTGAATGGCCTGTCGTACGACCTGCTGCGGCGGCTCGGCGCGTCGGCCAAGCGAGAGGTTATCCACCGGCATCAGTTTTCGTACCGCAACACGTAGCAGTGAAACAGGGCGTCGGCGACGTAGCGTTCTACCGAGCGCAGGGACAGCCCCATCTGCTCGGCGATCTGCTTGTGGGTCAAACCTTCGCACTGCGCCAGCAGAAACGCCTGACGCACTTTCGGTTTAAGTCCTTCAAGCATGCGGGCAATGCTTTCCAGCAGTTCGATCACCAGTGCGCGGGCTTCGGCACTGGGTGTCTCGGCTTCGGGCAAGTGGGCGATGGTTTCCAGGTAGGCGCGTTCGATTTCTTCGCGTCGCCAATGGTCGATGACCAAACCGCGAGCGATGGTGCGCAAAAACGCACGGGGCGCCTTGAGTTCGAGACGTTCGGTGCGCTGCAGCAGGCGCACGAAGGTGTCCTGGGCCAGATCCGCCGCATCGGCGGCATTGCCCAGCCTCGCACGCAACCAGCCGTTGAGCCAGCCGTGATGACGACTGTAAAGCGCCTGTACTGCAAACTCAGGTGATGACATGAACGCGACAGCCTGAACGTCACAAATGATAATTAGTCGCATTGTCATCAAGGGGTGGAGAATTTGCAACCGGCGCTGCAAAACAGCCATTAAAAAATGACAGGCGAACGCACTGGCACACCGCCCGGCGGGAATCTGGCAGAAATGCCGTCCATTTCCTACAAAGCGTTAAGTTTTCTCCGAATCGTGCCGACAGACTGGGGAGACATGCGTGCACCAAAGTAGAGCAGCCGTCAGAACGCTGCCTGCGCTGTACATGGAATGTTGCATCCGGAACGCATCCCCACTTTTGGCATAAGAAGTCCCATGAAATGAATCTCAAGTTCAGCCATAAAATCCTGTTGGCCGCCTCGGGCGTCGTGGTCCTGGCGTTCGCGCTGTTCACTTTGTACAACGACTATCTGCAGCGAAACACCATTCGTCAGAACCTGCAGTCCTCCGTCCAGCAGGCCGGCGATCTGACCGCCAGCAGTGTGCAGAACTGGATGAGCGGGCGGATTCTGGTCCTGGAAAACCTCGCGCAGAACGTTGCTCACCAGGGCAAGAACGCCGATTTCCCGGGGCTGGTCGATCAACCGGCCTTCACCTCGAATTTCCAGTTCACCTACGTCGGCCAGGCCAACGGTGTATTCACCCAGCGCCCTGACGCGAAGATGCCGGATGGCTACGACCCGCGTCAGCGTCCCTGGTACAAACAGGCCGTGGCTGCTGACCAGACCATGCTGACCCCGCCGTACATGGCCGCCGTTGGCGGTCTGGTGGTGACCATCGCCATGCCGGTGAAAAAGAACGGCGAGCTGCTCGGTGTGGTGGGCGGTGACCTGAGTCTGGAAACCCTGGTGAAGATCATCAACTCGGTGGACTTCGGTGGCCTGGGCCACGCGTTCCTGGTCAGCGGTGACGGTCAGGTGATCGTCAGCCCGGACAAAGACCAGGTGATGAAGAACCTCAAGGACATCTACCCGAACGCCGGTGTGCGCATCGAGAAGGGCAACCAGAACGTGGTGCTCAACGGCCAGGAACGCATCCTGTCGTTCACCCCGGTCGCCGGTCTGCCGAATGCCCAGTGGTACATCGGTCTGTCGATCGATCGCGACAAGGCCTACGCCGCACTCAGCCAGTTCCGTACTTCGGCTCTGATCGCGATGTTCGTCGCAGTGGGCGCGATTGCGGTGTTCCTGAGCCTGTTGATCACCGTGCTGATGCGTCCGCTGATCACCATGGGCCGTGCGATGCAGGACATCGCTCAGGGTGAAGGCGACCTGACTCGCCGTCTGGTAGTGGAAAGCAAAGACGAGTTCGGCGAGCTGGGCAGTTCGTTCAACCAGTTCGTGGAGCGGATTCACGCGTCGATTTCCGAAGTGTCTTCTGCGACTCGCCACGTACACGACCTGTCGCAACGGGTGATGGCATCGTCCAACGCCTCGATCATCGGTTCCGACGAGCAAAGCGCACGCACAAACAGCGTGGCCGCCGCGATCAATCAGTTGGGTGCCGCCACCCAGGAAATCGCCCGCAACGCTGCCGATGCTTCGCAACACGCCAGCGGCGCCAGCGAGCAGGCCGATGACGGTCGTCAGGTGGTCGAGCAGACGATTCAGGCCATGACCGAGCTGTCGCAGAAGATCAGCCTGTCGTGCACCCAGATCGAAACCCTGAATGCGAGCACCGACAACATCGGCCACATTCTCGACGTGATCAAAGGCATCTCTCAGCAGACCAACCTGCTGGCGCTCAACGCGGCCATCGAAGCGGCTCGTGCCGGTGAGGCCGGACGCGGTTTCGCGGTGGTGGCGGACGAGGTGCGCAACCTCGCTCACCGCACCCAGGAATCGGCGGAAGAAATCCACAAGATGATCACCTCGCTGCAGGTCGGCTCCCGCGAAGCGGTGGCCACCATGAACGCCAGTCAGGCGTCCAGCGAAGAGAGCGTTGAAGTGGCGAACCAGGCCGGTCTGCGCCTGGTCAGCGTGACCCAGCGCATCGGCGAAATCGACGGCATGAATCAGTCGGTGGCCGCCGCTACCGAGGAGCAGACTGCGGTGGTGGAAACCCTCAATGTCGACGTCAACCAGATCAAC
The DNA here is from genome assembly GCF_051903985.1 of Pseudomonas sp. HLG18. NCBI lineage: Bacteria > Pseudomonadati > Pseudomonadota > Gammaproteobacteria > Pseudomonadales > Pseudomonadaceae > Pseudomonas > Pseudomonas sp. HLG18. The sequence goes on from NZ_CP195831.1 coordinate 5,294,223, forward strand.
CTGCTGAACCAGCAGAGCGTGGCCAACCTCAATGAAACGTTGAAGGATTGCGATGCGTTGTCGCAACAGGCCAACCGTTTGAAACAGCTGGTCGACAGCTTCAAGATCTGATCGGTTGCGGTCAAAAAAACGCCCGCTGCGGAGCGATCCACAGCGGGCTTTTTCATGCTTTACACAAACAGCTTCAGCACATTGCCCATCGCATCATCGGCAAACCCCTGCACGAAATCCTTGAACCCCGGCAGCGCCTCGGGGCCGCCGGAGGCGGGTTCGGCAATGATCGTCCAGGTCGCCCGCGACTTGCCCGCGCCCAGCGATTCCACATTCATCGCCGCCCACAGGTTGGCCACGCCCAGCGTGTTGTAGATCGTGGTCCAGGTCATGCTCAGCGCCTGGTCGTCCCGGGAGTTGAGTTGCTCGACCACCACGTTGCCATCCTTGAAGAACTTCTTGCGCAGCGAAGACACGCCTTCGCCGGTCATTTCGATGTGCGACAGGGCCGGGATGAAACGGTCGAAACCGTCGAATTGGCCGACCACCGCCCACACTTGTCTGGCGTCCACCGGCACTTCCACCGAAGACACGACGTGGCAGCCGTGAGGGTTTTTGATCAGGGTGTCGGGTTGAAGATTGCTCATGGTGTTGCTCCTTGGTTGATGAGTCAGATGAAGTTGATTTCTTTCAGGTAGTCGCAGCCGCGACGCAGCAGCGCCGGGGATTTTTCCGGGTAGTGCGCGCCCATCTGCTGCACGCCGGCCTGGGCGTTGGCGTGGCCGATCAGGGAGATGTCGCCGATGTCTTCCTCGAAGCCGTTGAGGTAGAAACCGAGCACGCCGAACAGCGCGTTGTCGGCGTCGACCCGGCCCAGTTGCTGTTGCCAGTCGGCGACGCTGACCAGTGAAAACTCGCTGCCGGTTTCGCGGAATGACGCGACGTAGGCATCCCAGCTCAGAGGCTCCGGGTTGTGCAGGTTGAACACCGCCCGTTCGGGCGAATAACGGCTGGCGTGGAAGGCGATGAAACGGGCGAGAAAGTCCACCGGCATCAGGTCGAAGTTCAGCGCGAAGGCCGGGACCTGGCCGAGTTGGATCGAGCCCTTGAGCATCAGCATCAAACGGTTCTTGTGCGGCTGGCAGACGCCGCTGAGGCTGTTGAAACTGATGTTGCCGGGCCGGTACAGATTGACCCGCACCCCGCGCTCCCGGGCCCGTTCGAGGAGGCGTTCGCCGACCCATTTCGACAGGTTGTAGCCGTTGCGGATGTAGATCGGCGGCGTCGGTGCGGCGGGCAGCTCCAGCACCCGGCCCGCGTCGTCGACGGTGCTGGAGGCCGACAGCGTCGAGACGAAGTTGAACACCTTCTTGCTGCGCCCTTCGCACAGGCGCAGGAGTTCGAAAATCGGCTCGACGTTGTCCGCCGCCAACGACTCGTAATCGAGGACGTGATTGACGTTGGCGGCGTTGTGCACCAACGCGCCGAACTCGCGATCCAGTCGCACGAAGTCGTCATTGGCCAGACCCAGTTGCGGCTGGGTGATGTCCGCCGAATAGACCCGCACCCGACTCAGGTCCAGATGCTCCAGCCGGTTCTCTCGCAACGAATGGGCAAAGCGCTGCGCCGCGGTTTGTCCGCCGCCATCGCGCACCAGGCACGCCACCTCGCTGGCGCCCCAACCCAGCAACGCCTCGACGATGTGCACGCCGACAAAACTGTTGGCGCCGGTGACGATCACCTTGTGCACATCGCCCATGCGGCTGATCGGCAACGGCTCGATGTCCAGCGCTCGCTCGGCGTCGGCCATTGCCTGTGCGCTGAGTACCGCGCTGTCATCGGTGCCGCGCACCAGCGTGGCGAGCTTGGCGATGGTTGGCAGTTCGATGAAGCGGTTGATCGAAATGCTGCGACCGAATTCCTCCCGCAGACGCAGGAGCATGCGCGACAGCAGAATCGAGTGACCGCCGAGATTGAAGAAGCTTTCGTCAGTGGAAATGTCGCTGGTCGGCAACTCCAGCAACTCGCCCCAGATCTCCAGCAGCAGCGCTTCGTCGGCGTTGGCCGGCAGGCATTTCGGGCCGCTGTCCTGCACGCTCACCGGCAGTTCCAGCAAGGCTTTTCGGTCGACTTTGCCGTTGGCGGCGAACGGCATGTTCGGCAGCTCCGTCCACGCCACCGGTTGCATGTAGTCGGGCAAAAACTGCTGGGCATGTGCCTTCAGCGCATCGCGGGCGGCATCCGATTGCGGCTGCGCGAAGAACGCCAGAATCCGCCTTTGACTGTCGATCACCACGGCGATCTGCCGATACAACTGGCTCTCGCGCAGGCAACGCTCGATCTCTTCCGGCTCGACCCGGAAGCCGCGGATCTTCACCTGATTGTCGCGGCGTCCGCACAGCTCGATGCCGTCCTCGCCCCACTTGGCCATGTCGCCGCTGCGGTAGGCGCGCAGACGCTGACCGCCCGGCAGCTCCAGGTGCAGATAGCGCTCCGCCGTCTGCTGGGGATTGTTCAGGTAACCCAGGCACACGCCCGGGCCGACGATGAACAATTCGCCCACCGTTTGCTCCGGCACCGGTTGCAGATCGTCATCGAGGATCAGCACCTGACTGTTGGCAATCGGCCCGCCGAGGGTGCGATTGCTGTCGCCCGGTTGCAGCTGTCGTGCGGTGATCAACACCGTGGCTTCGGTGGGACCGTACAGGTTGTGCAACTTGCCCTGGCGCGTCAGTTGCTCGATCACGAACGGCTCGCAGACATCACCGCCGGTCATGATCTGCCCGACGCTTTGCAGTTGCTCCAGCGGCAGGATGCTCAGCAGCGCCGGCGGCAGGAACGCGTGGGTCAGTTGCCGACGGCGGATCAGCGCCACCAGTTGCAGCGGATCACGGCGCTGGTTGTCGTCGGGCACCACCAGTTCCGCGCCTTCGAGCAGGGTCGGGAAGATGTCGATCAGCGACGAATCAAAGCTCAGCGATGAGAACTGCAGTACCCGACTCTCGGCCCGCAACTGCACATAGTCGGCGTACCACGCGGTGAAATGCGCGAGGTTCGCCTGAGTCAGCAGTACACCCTTCGGATGCCCGGTGGTGCCAGAGGTGTAGAGCGCCATGCACGGTGCATCGAGCTCGGGCCGACGACGCATCAACGGTTGCGACAGATCGACATCAGTGCGGTCGATGCGACAGACATCCAGCCCTGGCATCGAACCGCTCAGCGGGTGTTCGCCATCGTGCAGCAACAGCACCGCCCCGGCGTTTTCCAGGATGTACTGCTGGCGTTGAAGCGGATGGCTGGGTTCCAGTGGCAGATACACCGCGCCGCTGCCAAGAATCGCCAGAATCGAAGCAAACAGCGCATCGCATTTCGGCAGGCAAATCCCTACCACCCACGGTTGCGGCTGTGTCTCCAGCATGGCCAGCAAACATTGCTGGATCGCCCGGCTGTGATCATGCAACTGGCGGTAGCTGATCGACTGCTCGGCGAGGTGCAGCGCCGGGCGCTTCGCATGCTCGATCAGGCTCTGTTGCAACCGCTCGATCACCGGGATCTGCGCCTGTTGCAACAAGGCCGGGTTGGCCGTGGCATTGAAGCGATGCACATACGCCAGGCTGTCGAGAAACAGCAGGTTTTCCACCTGCTCGAAGTCCGGCGCACGGGCCGTCGTCGCCTGCTGGAAATACTCGGCATCGCGGGAGAAGCGACTGACCAGCAGCGCCACTTCGTCCACCACCTGCGCCAGTGTTCGCTGGCGCAGGGCCTGACCGTTACCGGACGGTTCGTCGGCAATGGGCACGCGGCTCAGCAGTGTCGTGTTGCAGAGGCATAGCAGATCGAGAACCGGCAGTCCGCCGATGCCCGTTGCACCGATGCCCAAGCGCAAGTTCAGGTGCGGTGTCGTGCCGTAATCCTGCGGCGCAAGACTGCCGTCGTCGATCACCAGATCCACCGACGGAGCAAACGCCGTCAGCAATGAATGACCGTGTTGTTCGAGCTCCTGCGCCAGGTCGGTCAAGGCCTGGCTGCGGCCCTTCAGCAAAATGTCGAGACGTCTCATGTCAGCCTCCTTGTCAAACCAGGTAGTCGCGCAGGGCGTGCTGTACGCACGGTGTGTCGAGCAGTGAGCTGTTGTGGAAAAAACGCACGATGTTGCCCACCAGCGGGTGGTGGCGATTGATCGGGAAGGCCAGCCCGGCCATCTCGTCCTTCAGGGCGCGGCGGGTGGCATCGTTGACCGGCAAGGCATCGATCAGGCGCAGGTCGAAAGATTTCTGGATGTCATTGGTCAGGTAGTGGCCGATGAACACCGGCAGGATCTGCGCAATACATTCGCGATCCGTATCGCTCGCGGTGTGCCAGTAGATGCGCACCATCCGCGCCCAGAAACTCGAGTGCCGACCCTCGTCCAGCAGATGGTCAGCCATCAGGCCCTTGATCGACGGCTTGACCGTGTCGTCCCGGGCGAACGCCGCGACATCGCCAGTCACAGTGTTCTCGGCGATGGCCACGCAGATCAGCTCCACGGCGCTGCGCAGGTGTTCCGGGGCCAGTTCGACGGCGGCCGGAATAGCCCGGCTCAGTTCGATTTCATCCGGCAACTCGATGGGCTCGATACCGGTCAGGGCCACGGTCTGCTGCATGAAATCCATCGCCACCAGCGCGTGGTAATCCTCATCCACGACGACGGTCATGGCGTCGTAACGACAGGCGAACGGGAACGCCAAGGCGAAGCGGTTCTTGGCGATGCTGCGGGCGGTCTTGTCGACGATCTCGGTTTCGAAAATCACCACGTCGTTGATGAATTTGTACAGCGTCTGCACCAGGGCGAAATCACGCTGTTCCGGGCATTCGCGCAGGAAGGTTTCGCTGAGCACCAACGGCTGGCGGCTGAGCGGATAGATCAGCCGCGCGTCGTCCTCCAGCACACGACGCGGCCGGGTGCGAATGGTCGCGCGGCTTTCCCAGGCATCGGCGAAAGACTGGTAGTCGGCGGCGTTCATTGGGCCACCTCCGCCAGCGGTTCACGCATGCTCAGGCGCAGGCCGTCCCACAGGGCGATGCGGCTTTCCACGGCGGCGATGGCGCTGGCGTAAACCTCGGCTTCGCGCTGTGGATCGCCATCGACCAGACGGTCCAGCAGTTGCTCGGCGGCCGGGCCGTGGTCTTCGGAGTCGACCTCGATGTGTCGCGCCAGGTAGTAACGGAAGGTCGGCGCCTGTTCGACGCCAATGCCCCAGGCATCGAGCATGCGCTGGAACATGGTCGGGATCACGCTCTCGCGACCGTGCAGGAAGGCGGCGGCCACGCTGTGCCCCGGCGCATGCAGTGCGGTTTGCAGCGTGTCACGCACGAACTGCGCCGCCGCCGGATCGACCTCGACGCTTTGCAGGGCGACGTCGTAACTCACGCCTTCCTGCTGCAGCATCACGAAGCGCTCCACCGCTGTCGTGTCCGCGCCGACTTCGCGCATCGCATCGAGGTACAGTTCGAAGTGACTGTAATGCCCGTGTGACAGCCGATCGTCCGATTCTTCCCCGAGCACGATTTCGTTGATCAGTCTGGCTGCATGCGGATCGCGCGGCGGCAACCACGGCAGACGAGTGCAAGTCAGTTCCTGCTGCAGGCGTTTGGTCAGTGACATGAAGTCCCAGACAGCAAATACATGGGACTCCATGAACCGGCGCAATGTCGCCAAAGAATCGATTTCGGAGAAGATCGGATGAACGCTGAGTTCGGCTTTCTTTAGTGTAAGTTGCTCTTTGGTTGGCATGGTTGCGAGACTCTGGCTAATAGGGAATAGGGACTGCTCAATCAATCGCTAATAACGTTGAACAAGTTTCTCCAGGCGAACGACAGCCTCATTCGGTTTCGATGAAAACAGGCAATGTCTGAAGGGCCCGAGACAGCAGCGGACGGTGAAACCGTCGCAATCGAGGCCGTACTGCAGGGTTGGGCCGGGTTTGTCATTTCGGATCCAAACTCGGCGAAGAAAAACTAATACATCGCAAAACAACTTAACAAGTTTATTTTTAATTATTTTTAGTTGGCTGTTTTTCAAGTATGAGTGGGTCTGATAAAACTTATGAGTTAAGTTTTATTTGGGCGTAGTTGCTCCTTTCGGCGTTTAGCGGCCAAAATTGAACGACAAGAGTGAATGCCTCACTCGAAGCAACTTTCCAATTGAGTAGTTGAATGAATATGAGGGGATGAAGTCGGGCTGTAACGGCGCCGTTTCTTCCTGTTCCCGTGACAAGGCTCCTTCCGTAGGTTCCTGGTGCGGGGACTGCTGCCGGGGCGGCGCGTCCCCGTTCTATATTGGGTTGGCGATCCAAGGGTGCGCGTAAATCGGCGCCGCGGCTATCGTCGAAAATGACTTCCTTGCGGTGCAATTTCCGGGCTGTCCAAAGCAGGGGGGAGGTTAGAGCGAAGGCGCCGAAGTGCCACGGCAATTGAGCGTGAGCGGCGTGGGGATTTGTAAGCGGGTTATTCGCCGGGTGAGCAGGCGCTCACCCGGAAGGGGGCATTCAGCGGGCGGTCTTGCGATTTTGAGCGGCGGGGCTGGCAAGGTAACGGGTGATGACCTCGACACCACGGTTGAGGTGCTGCTCCAGCAATGCCACCGCGAGCGGGGTGTCCCGTTGCTTCACGGCTTGCAGCAGAGCACGGTGATCGTCCTGGGAGATCTTGCCCAGGCCCATGGCCTCAAGGTTGAAACGCAGGAAGCGTTCTTCTTCATTCAGGCCGTCTTCCACCAGCCGCAACAGTCGGCCATTGGGCGCCTTGCTGTAGAGCGCCATGTGAAACAGACGGTTGAGCCGGCCGATTTCGGTGTAGTCGTGTTCGATTTCCAGCTCTTCGATGTAGCCGGCCGCGCGCTCGTGATCGGCCGGGGTCAGCAGCGGGATCGACTGGCGCAGTGCTTCGGACTCCAGCAGGATGCGCAGCTCATAGGTTTCGGTCGCGTCGCCCTGGATCAGCGGCGCTACCACGGCGCCTTTGTGTGCAACCACGTTCAACAGGCCCTGGGCTTCGAGCTGACGCAACGCTTCGCGTACTGGCATGCGGCTGACGCCGAACAGGTCCGCCAGATCCTGCTGGCGCACGGCGGTGCCGCACGGCAGGCGCCCGTCGAGAATCGCGGCGCGCAGTGTTTCCTCGATGACCGAGCGCGCCATATGCGCGGGAATCGGCCCGTCGACTTTGATGCTGTGGAGTGGCTTGGGCTTCTGGGTCACAACTGCACACCCTTTGACTGCGGAATTTGGATCCAAAGGACACTAGTGATTGCTCTACAGGTTGTCAAACCGTGTAGAAGAACCCTGTCACATCTGAAGTTTAGCGCGCCAGCGATGATCTCAGGGTGCCATTGTTTTTTGCTCGGCTAACCTTCACCATCAAACGCCTTTCCTCCTGCTCTGGATGCCTTGCATTGGCGGTACGTTTCGCGATCCCACGGATTGCGCGCTGGCTTGCCTGCGCGCTGCTGCTGGCCGGCGTCATGCTGGGCGGTCTGCATGCCGATTGGGATTTTTCCGCGATCAGCCGCAAGGCCACGGCATTGTACGGACCGCTGGGCGCCGGGCAACAACGGATCGACGCCTGGCAGAATCTGCTGGCCACCCAGAAGCAGGTCAGCGAGATGGAAAAGCTCAAAGTGGTGAACCTGTTTTTCAACAAACAGATGCGCTATGTCGAGGACATCGACCTGTGGGGTCAGGTCGATTATTGGGAGACGCCCATCGAAGCCTTGTGGAAAGGCGCCGGTGACTGCGAAGACTACGCGATCGCCAAGTATTTCAGCCTGCGCCACCTCGGCGTGGCCAGTGACAAGTTGCGCATCACCTACGTCAAGGCCCTGCGCCAGAACCGCGCGCATATGGTGTTGACCTACTATTCCAGTCCCGACGCCATGCCACTGGTGCTCGACAGTCTGATCGACCCGATCAAATCGGCTTCCGAGCGAACCGATTTGCTGCCGGTCTACTCTTTCAATGCCGAAGGTCTGTACCTGCCGGGGGCCAAGGGCAACAAAAAGGTCGGCGACACCAAACGCCTGTCACGCTGGCAGGATGTGTTGAAAAAAATGCAGGCCGAAGGATTCCCGGTCGAGACGACTAACTAGGAGCACGCGCTCAGATGTCCTTGTTCAAACAGCTGTTGATCGCTATCTGTCTGTTCCTCGTGGTTGCCTTCACCGGCAGCTTCATGGTCAGCCTGGAGAGCTCGCGCACCCAGTACGTCAACCAGTTGCGCTCCCACGCCCAGGACGCCGCCACAGCGCTGGCGCTGTCGCTGACACCGAATATCGACGACCCGGCGATGGTCGAGCTGCTGGTCAGTTCGATCTTTGACAGCGGTTATTATTCGAGCATCCGTGTGGTCGACCTGAAGACCGATCAGACCATTGTCGAGCGCAGCGGCATTCCTGCCGTCACCAACGTGCCGGACTGGTTCGTCAGACTGATCGGCCTGGAGCCGGCCGGTGGCGATGCGCTGGTCAGCCGTGGCTGGGAGCAGGCGGCGCGGGTCGAGGTGGTCAGCCATCCGATGTTCGCCCTGGCCAAACTCTGGCAGAGCGCACTCGGCAGCCTGGGCTGGTTGCTGGTCTGCGGCGCGGTGAGTGCGGTGCTGGGCGCGTTGTTGCTGCGTCGGCAATTGAAGCCGCTGGATTACATGGTCAAGCAATCCCACGCCATCGCCCGCCGCGAATTTCTCAGCCTGCCGGACCTGCCGCGCACGCCGGAATTGCGCCGTGTGGTGCTGGCGATGAACCAGATGGTCGAGAAGCTCAAGGCGCTGTTTCAGGAGCAGGCCGAGCGCAGTGAAAAACTGCGCACCGAGTCCTATCAGGACAACCTCACGGGGCTGGCCAACCGGCGTTATTTCGAGATGCAGCTGAATGCGCGGGTGAGCAACCCGGAGCAGGCCAGTTCCGGTTATCTGCTGCTGTTGCGGGTCAAGGATCTGGCCGGGCTCAACCAGCGCCTCGGCGGTCAGCGCACCGATGAGTTGTTGAAAGCGGTTGGCGAGAAACTGTCCCGCGAGTGCGCCAGATACCCGGAAACCCAGAACCTCGTTACCCGGATTCGCGGCGGTGAATTCGCCGTGCTGGCGCCGGGGCTGACCCGCGAAGAAGCGCTGCAACTGGCGCAGAGCCTCGACAGTGCGTTGAGCAGCCTGCATGCGACAGGCGCCACCGACGTGGCCGCCGTGGCTTCTATCGGTCTGGCGCCGTTCGCTCACGGCGATTCGCCGCAAGCGGTGCTCAGCCTCGGCGATCAGGCACTGGCCCAGGCCGAAGGTCAGGGCGAGCAGAACTGGGCGTGCCTCGACCAGAGCCTGGTGGCGGAGGTCGGTGACGATCACCACGCCTGGCATCGCTTGCTCGATCAGGCGCTGAATCAGCGGCGTTTCGAGCTGTTCTTCCAACCGGTGGTGGCGGCGCAGGACACACAGCTGGTGCTGCATTACAAAGTGCTGTCGCGGCTGCTCGACGAACAGGGCCAGACCATTCCCGCCGGGCGTTTCCTGCCGTGGCTGGAGCGCTTTGGCTGGACCGCGCGACTGGACCGGTTGATGCTCGAGCGAGTGCTGGAGCAAATGGCCGACCATGAAGAATCCCTGGCGCTGAATCTGTCCTCGGCGACCCTGGCCGATCCACAGGCGCTGAACAAAGTCTTCGAGATTCTGCGCTCGCACTCCAATCTGGGGCCGCGCCTGACCCTGGAAATCGGCGAGGAGCAACTGCCGGAGCAGGCGGTGCTGGAGCAGTTGACCCGGCGCCTGCGCGAACTCGGTTTCTCCCTGAGCCTGCAACGGTTCGGCGGCCGTTTCAGCATGATCGGCAACCTGGCGCGGCTGGGGCTGGCGTACCTGAAGATCGATGGCAGCTACATCCGCGCGATCGATCAGGAGAGCGACAAGCGCCTGTTCATCGAGGCTATCCAGCGTGCGGCGCACAGTATCGATCTGCCGCTGATTGCCGAGCGGGTCGAAACGGAAGGGGAGTTGTCGGTGATTCGCGAGATGGGGTTGTATGGGGTTCAGGGGCAGCTCTTCGGTGAGCCCAAGCCCTGGAAATAATGCAGCGCCAGATGATCGTTCCCACGCGGAGCGTGGGAACGATCAACAGTACAAACGGATCAGATCAACCCGCCCTCATCCTCATCGATCAACTGACTCAACCCGCCCAGTGCTTCCCGGGCCTGGGTACGGTCCATCAATTTGGCCTGGGCCGCCGCTGGCAGGTCGGTGACGCGAATCACGCCTTTCTGGGTCAGGACCTGAATCAGGTCGTCGAGTACCCGAATCATCTCCAGGTCGCTCTGTTTGAGCTGTTTGAGGCTGTTTTCCACCGCCGCATTGGCGAACCAGGCCTGGATTTCATGGTGGTCGGCGGGCAGCGTTTCCGTGGCCTCGGCCCAGGCCGCAGCTTCCACGCGAACCAACTGACCCTGTGCATCGCGTTGCACGTAAAACATTGAGCATCCCTCGGAAATGGACCAGCGTCATGCTGTCAGCAGCATAGCCAACTGCAGGGGAGTATGCGGTGCGGGGACGAAATCGTCACCGGAAAGAAAGACGCGAACGTGACGGCCGCCCCATTGGGGCGGCCGTTTTGTTCACGCGTCAGCTGTTGTTGTGGTCGACCTTGATGGTCGGATCGCTGCCGGCAATCAGGTTGTGAATGTTGGCAGTGGACCAGTTGTTGCCTTCCAGCTTGATCGTCACGTCCGGTGTCGCGGCAGCCGCGTCGGCGGAGTTGAACTTGCCCGCCGAACTGACTTGCAGCGACGACACGCCGTCGACCGTGGTGATCTTCAGGAAGTTGTCGATGGTGCTGCCGGACTCGCCCTGCAGCAGGTCGCGCAGGTCGATGCGGTCACCTTCGCTGGCGTTGAAGTCCTTGATCACATCGTTGCCGGTATCGCCTGCTTTCCAGACGAAGGTGTCGGCACCGGAACCGCCGATCAGGATGTCGTTGCCCGGGCCGCCGATCAGCGTGTCGTTGCCGGTGCCGCCGAGCAGGATGTCATTGCCCTTGCCACCATCGAGCACGTCATTGCCGCCACCGCCGAACAGGATGTCATTGCCTGCGCCGCCCAGCAGCGTGTCGTTGCCGTCGTGGGTACCGGACACATCGAACGCTTGATAGTGCTCGGTGATGTACTGGTGCACGTTGCTGGTGGTGACTTTGCTGACATCGACGCCGGTCTGCTGCGCGACGAACGCCTGCATCGCCTGGTAACCCTCGCCGGCAATGCCGTTGAAGCTCACCAGATCGCCGAACAGGATGTCATTGCCGTCGCCGCCGTTGACCGTGTCGTTGCCCGGCATCGTCGCTTCGGTGTGGCCGATGATCGAGTTGGCCAGGTCCTTCGGATCAATGTTGGTCTGCGGGTTGTGATCGGTGTCGTACGGTTTCAGGTCGTTGAGGCTGACACCGCTGTTGATCCCGATGGCTTCCACATTGGACAGGTTGCCCAGCAGCGCAAAGGCGCTGTTGGCATTGTCGGTAGTGGCCGAGCTGGTGCTGCTGCCGGAACCCGCCAGGTTCGACAGCTCGTAGGTGCCGTCGCCTTGGGCGTGGATGGTGCCGACGTTGTTCCAGTTCCAGTTGCCGTTCTTGTAAGTCTGCAGGACCACGGCCCCCGCCGTGCTGATAGTCAGGTAGTGCGTGCTGTCGATGTAGGTGCTGAAGCTGTCGCCCAGTTTGTAGTTGCTGGTCTTCACCACGTCGTCGAGCTTCACGTTGCCGTACAGCGTCGGGTTGGTCTGTTCGCCGCTCTGGTAGTAGGTCGGCTGGCCGTCGGTGATGAAGTACGTGAGGTTCTTCGCCCCGGTATTGGCCACTGCATCAGCGCTCTGGAAGAAGTTGGCCGTGGCCTTGAACACGTCTTCGTAGTTGGTGCCCCCGCCGGAGCTCATCGAGTCCAGCACCGCTTTGAGCTTGGTCAGCGCGTTCGGGTCGTTGAGGTTCACCGACACCGACTTGTTGACCTGGGTATCGAAGTCCACCAGGAAGATGTTCACCGTGCCCGAGTTGTTGCCCATGCTCTGCTTGAGGGTGTTGAACACCGACGTCAGCGAGTCCTTGGCGGCGTTGATCGACGAGGTGCTCATGCTGCCCGAGCTGTCGACCATGAACGCGATGTTGTAGTTGGTGCCCGGCACAACGGTCAGGCCGCCGATGTCGGCGACGATGATGTCGTTGCCGTCGGTGCCGGTGACGGTGTCGTCGGCCGAGGTGGCGACAATCGAGTTGTAGACCGCCGGCACCACGGAGACCGGAATGGTCGCGGTGGTGCTGGCCGAGCCGCCCAGAGCCTCGGTGGAGGTCGAGGTCACGGTCAGGTTGAACTGGCCGTTGTAGTAGGCCGGCGGGGTCACGGTCAGGCTGCCGAGGTTCCAGCCGGTGACGTTGGCATCGCCGCTGGTGGCGGTCACGGTGAAGCTGTGGCCGGCGCCGTCGCTGAGGACCGAACCGAACGGTGCGCCGCTGATCTTGATGCTCAGGGTTTCCGAGCCGTCGGTGTCGGTCAGCGCGGTGCTGATCGACGACAGTTTCACGGTGGTGCCTTCGGCGCCGGTGTTGAGCTTGTAGCCGTCGTAATAGCCTTCGCCGTTGGTGCCGTGCAGATCGGAGACGGTTACACCGGAGTTCACCAGGTCCTGTACGCCGGTGTAGATCGGCACGCCGGTACTGCTCAGGTCGATCGCCGTACCGCCGTTGACCGACAGGTTGACGTCGTAGCTGCCCAGGCCGTTCTGGTTGTGGTGGTAGATCTCCAGGGTGTAGTAGCCGCTGGTGGTCGGGGTGAACGAACCGTTGAGGTTGCCGCCCGCGCCCCACGTCGTGGAGGCCACGTTCTTGCCTCCGATGTTCACCAGCAGGCTGTCATCGCCGGTGCCGGTAAAGGTGTAGGTCTTGCCGGCTTCGAGGTAGATCAGGCCGGAGGTCTTCGACGCGGTGCCCGCCGCGACGTTGCCGTCGGACTGCACGTTGGTCACGTTGCCTTTGGAGTTCGCGGTACCGGCGCCGTCGATCACGTTTTTCAGGGTGGTCGAGTTCGCGCCGCTGCCGTCGGTGCCCAGGCCCGACAGGCCGGTCCAGACTTCCTTGATCAAGCCGGTGGACTTCACGCTGTTGTCGGCCACCGACAGGGTCGGCGCATCCGCCACCGGCGTGATGTCGATTTTGATCGTGCCGGTGTTACCCAGCAGTTGACCGTCGGTTGGCTGGAACTTGATCTGTGCGTAGTCAGCCTGGTTGTTGCCCAGACCGGTGCCGCCGTAACCGTTCACACCCGATTCGTTGGCATCCGGCATGAAGCGCAGCTTGCCGGCGTCGATATCGGCCTTGCTGAAGGTCTGGTTGGTGGCGACGTCTTTCCAGGTCGAACCGTCCAGGTACTGCAGTTTGCCTTCGCCCGGCAGTTGGGTGATTTTCACGCCCAGGCTTGAGGCCGGGCTGTCGACGTCGGTCACGCCGAAGGTCGACCAGCCGAGGATCAACGGCGTGTCTTCGGTGCCGGTGACGTTGGCCGGCGCGGCAACCGGCGCGTCGTTGACGGCGACCACGTTGACCGTGGTGGTGGCCACGTTGGAGTAGTTGCCGCCATCGGTCACCGTCACGGTAATGATGCGCGGCACGGTGCTCGGGTCTTCACTGCTGTTGGTGAAGGTGATGTTCTTGATCGCCTGCATGTAGTCGGCGAGCGTTGCGTTGCCCGAGAGTGTCAGCGTGATGGTGCCATTGGTGCTGTTGGCGTTGATGGTGATGCCGTTGACGCTGTTGCCCAGGTTCAGCGCATCGCCGTCCTGACGGTTGGTCAGCACGATGGTGGCGCCGGTCAGCATGGTGCTGTCCGGGTCGGTGATGCTGATGTCGGTGTCGGCAATCGACACACCTGCGCCCGGGGTGTTCTCGGTGAAGGTCACCTTGTAGTCGGCGCCGGTGGCGCCGCTGGAGTTGTTGGCGTCGAGGTCGATGACCGGTGGTGCATCGTTGTCGATGATCGAGGTGCTGACGCTGCCGTTGGTGCTGCTGACCGCCAGGTTCTCGAAGTTGCCGCCGGTGGCCGAATCGATCTTGACCACGAAGTTCTCGGTGCCTTCGGTGATCTTGTCGTCGATGGTCGCGACGTTGAACTGCGCACTGCTGGCGCCCGCCGGGATCTTCACGGTGTACACGCCGGTGAAGTCCGAACCGTCGGCGGCGGTGCCGCTGTAGACGATTTTCAGGGTCACGTCGGTTTGCGCCGGGTGGGTCAGGCTGACGGTGTAGCTGGCGGTCTGGCCTTCGGTCACCGAGGTGCTGCCGGTGATGCTGACGGTGGTGGTGTCGATGGTGTCAGTGACGCTGGTCACCGCTGGCGTGTTGCTGGTCACCAGGTTTTCGAAGTTGCCGCCGGTGGCGTTGGTGATGGTTGCCTGCACGGTGCCGGCGTCTTTGTAGACGTCGTCAGCCGGTGCCGGAACGGTCACGGTGCCGGTGGTTTTACCCGCATCGATGGTGATCACCGAACCGTTGCTCAGCGTCACGGTCACCGGAGTGCCGGCCGCGTTGGTCAGGGTTGCGGTGTAGGTGATCGAGCCACCCTCGGCCACGGTGCCGGTCGCGGTCAGCGACAGGTTGGTGGTGTCAATGGTGTCGGTCACGGTGGTGCTGACCGGCGTCTTGTCGGCCACGAGGTTTTCGTAGTTGCCGCCACTCACATTGGTGATCGAGTTGGTCAGCGGTGCATGACCATTCAGGACGTCGTTAGGCGCGGTCGTGGTGACAGTGCCGGTGGTCTTGCCGATGTCGATGGTGATCGACTGACCGTTGGACAGGGTTACGGTCACTGGCGAACCCGTCACTGGAGCGTCGACAGTCGCGGTGTAGACGACGTTGCCGCCCTCGGCCGCCGTCGTGGTGGCAGTCAGCTTCACCGTGGTGGTGTCGATGGTGTCGGTAACGCTGGTCACCGCTGGCGTGTTGCTGGTCACCAGGTTTTCGAAGTTGCCACCGGTGGCGTTGGTGATCGTTGCCTGTACGGTGCCAGCGTCCTTGTAGACGTCATCGGCCGGTGCCGGAACCGTCACGGTGCCGGTGGTTTTGCCGGCGTCGATGGTGATCACGGCGCCATTGCTCAACGTTACGGTCACCGGAGTGCCGGCAGCGTTGGTCAGTGTGGCGGTGTAGATGATCGAACCACCTTCGGCAACCGAATTGGTAGCACTCAGGGACAGGTTGGTGGTGTCGACAGTGTCGGTCACGGTGGTGCTGACCGGTGTCTTGTCGGCCACCAGATTTTCGTAGTTGCCACCGGAAACGTTGGTGATAGCGTTGGTCAGTGGCGCATGACCATTCAGCACATCGTTAGGCGCCGTGGTGGTCACGGTGCCGGTGGTTTTACCGACTTCAATAGTGATGTTCTGACCATTGGCCAGGGTTACCACAACCGGCGAGCCGGTCACTGGGGCACCCACGGTCGCGGTGTAGGTGACGGTGCCACCTTCAGCCGCGGTTTCGGTCGCGGTCAGTTTGACCGTGGTGGTGTCGATGGTGTCGGTAACGCTGGTCACCGCTGGCGTGTTGCTGGTCACCAGATTTTCGAAGTTGCCACCGGTGGCGTTGGTGATCGTTGCCTGAACGGTGCCGGCGTCCTTGTAGACGTCATCGGCCGGTGCCGGAACTGTCACGGTGCCGGTGGTTTTACCGGCGTCGATAGTGATCACGGCGCCATTGCTCAAGGTCACGGTCACCGGAGTGCCCGCCGCGTTGGTCAGTGTGGCGGTGTAGAGGATCGAACCGCCCTCGGCGACCGAATTGGTGGCACTCAGGGACAGGTTGGTGGTGTCGATGGTGTCGGTCACGGTGGTGCTGACCGGGGTTTTGTCGGCGACCAGATTTTCGTAGTTGCCACCGGAAACGTTGGTGATGGCGTTGGTCAGTGGCGCATGACCGGTCAGCACATCGTTAGGCACCGTGGTGGTCACGGTGCCGGTGGTTTTACCGACTTCAATAGTGATGTTCTGACCATTGGCCAGGGTTACCACAACCGGCGAGCCGGTCACTGGGGCACCCACGGTCGCGGTGTAGGTGACGGTGCCACCTTCAGCCGCGGTTTCGGTCGCGGTCAGTTTGACCGTGGTGGTGTCGATGGTATCAGTGACGCTGGTCACCGCTGGCGTGGTGCTGGTCACCAGGTTTTCGAAGTTGCCACCGGTGGCGTTGGTGATCGTTGCCTGAACGGTGCCGGCGTCCTTGTAGACGTCATCGGCCGGTGCAGGAACTGTCACGGTGCCGGTGGTTTTACCGGCCTCGATGGTGATCACGGCGCCATTGCTCAAGGTCACGGTCACCGGAGTGCCCGCCGCGTTGGTCAGGGTCGCGGTATAGGTGATCTGGCTACCCTCGGCCACGGTGCCGGTCGCGGTGAGCGACAGGTTGGTGGTGTCGATGGTGTCGGTCACGATGGTGCTGACCGGGGTTTTGTCGGCGACCAGATTTTCGTAGTTGCCACCGGAAACATTGGTGATGGCGTTGGTCAGCGGTGCATGACCATTCAGCACATCGTTAGGCGCCATGGTGGTCACGGTGCCGGTGGTTTTGCCCACTTCAATGGTGATCGACTGACCGTTGGATAGGCTCACGGTCACAGGCGAACCGGTCACAGGTGCGCCGACAGTGGCGGTGTAGGTGACGGTGCCACCTTCAGCAGCGGTTTCGGTCGCGGTCAGTTTGACCGTGGTGGTGTCGATGGTATCAGTGACGCTGGTCACCGCTGGCGTGGTGCTGGTCACCAGGTTTTCGAAGTTGCCACCGGTGGCGTTGGTGATCGTTGCCTGAACGGTGCCGGCATCCTTGTAGACGTCATCGGCCGGGGCTGGAACGGTCACGGTGCCGGTGGTTTTACCCGCCTCGATGGTGATCACGGCGCCATTGCTCAACGTTACGGTCACCGGAGTGCCGGCAGCGTTGGTCAGTGTGGCGGTGTAGAGGATCGAACCGCCCTCGGCGACCGAATTGGTGGCGCTGAGTGTCAGGTTGGTGGTGTCGACGGTGTCGGTGACCGTGGTCGAAACCGGGGTTTTGTCAGCTACGAGGTTTTCGTAGTTGCCGCCCGTTACGTCGGTGATCGCATTGGTCAGCGGTGCATGACCGTTCAACGCATCGTTCGGTGCGGTGGTGGTCACGGTGCCGGTGGTCTTGCCGACTTCGATGGTGATTTGCTGACCGTTGGACAGGTTCACGGTGACCGGAGAACCCGTCACTGGTGCGCCAACAGTCGCGGTGTAAGTGACAGTGCCACCTTCAGCCGCCGACTCGGTCGCGGTGAGTTTCACCGTGGTGGTGTCGATGGTGTCGGTGACCTGGGTTACGGCCGGAACGGTGCTCGGCACCAGATTTTCGAAGTTGCCGCCCGTGGCCGTCGAAATGGTTGCTTCGACCTTGCCGGCATCCTTGTAGACGTCATCGGCTGGCGCCGGGACAGTCACGGTGCCAGTGGTCTTGCCCGCTTCGATGGTGATCACGGCACCGTTCGACAAGGTCACGGTCACTGGCGAGCCAGCCGCATTGGTCAGGGTCGCGGTGTAAATGATCGAACCACCTTCGGCCACGGTGCCAGTGGCGCTCAAGGTCAGGTTGGTGGTGTCGACGGTGTCGGTGACGGTGGTCGAGACCGGAGTCTTGTCGGCTACGAGGTTTTCGTAGTTGCCACCGCTCACGTCGGTAATCGCGTTGGTCAGCGGCGCATGGCCGTTCAGCGCGTCGTTCGGCGCAGTGGTGGTGACGGTGCCGGTGGTCTTGCCCACTTCGATGGTGATCGACTGACCGTTGGACAGGGTCACGGTGACCGGAGAACCCGTCACTGGTGCGCCAACGGTGGCGGTGTAAGTAACGGTGCCGCCTTCTGCCGCTGTTTCGGAAGCGGTGAGCTTCACGGTCGTCGTGTCGATGGTGTCGGTGACGCTTGTCACCGCTGGCGTGTTGCTGGTCACCAGGTTTTCGAAGTTGCCGCCGGTGGCGTTGGTGATCGTTGCCTGTACGGTGCCGGCATCCTTGTAGACGTCATCGGCCGGTGCCGGAACCGTCACGGTGCCGGTGGTTTTGCCGGCGTCGATGGTGATGACCGCGCCGTTGGACAAGGTCACGGTCACTGGCGAGCCAGCGGCGTTGGTCAGGGTCGCGGTATAGGTGATCTGGCCACCTTCGGCCACGGTGCCGGTCGCGGTCAGCGACAGGTTGGTGGTGTCGATGGTGTCGGTCACGGTGGTGCTGACCGGGGTTTTGTCGGCGACCAGATTTTCGTAGTTGCCACCGGAAACGTTGGTGATGGCGTTGGTCAGCGGCGCATGGCCATTCAACGCATCGTTGGGCGCGGTGGTGGTCACGGTACCGGTGGTCTTGCCGACTTCGATGGTGATTTGCTGACCGTTGGCCAGGCTCACGGTGACCGGAGAACCGGTTACGGGTGCGCCAACAGTGGCGGTGTAAGTAACGGTGCCGCCTTCTGCCGCCGTTTCGGAAGCGGTGAGCTTCACGGTCGTCGTGTCGATGGTGTCGGTGACCTGGGTTACGGCCGGAACGGTGCTTGGCACCAGGTTCTCGAAGTTACCGCCGGTGGCCGTCGAGATGGTTGCTTCGACTTTACCCGCATCTTTGTAGACGTCATCAGCCGGAGCCGGAACGCTCACGGTGCCAGTGGTTTTACCGGCTTCGATGGTGATGACAGCGCCGTTCGACAGGGTCACGGTCACCGGAGTACCCGCCGGGTTGGTCAGGGTCGCGGTGTAGACGATCGAACCGCCCTCGGCCACGGAGCCAGTGGCGCTCAGGGTCAGGTTGGTGGTATCGACGGTGTCGGTGACCGTGGTCGAAACCGGCGTCTTGTCGGCCACCAGGTTTTCGTAGTTGCCACCGCTCACGTCGGTAATAGCGTTGGTCAGTGGTGCATGGCCATTCAACGCATCGTTCGGTGCGGTGGTGGTCACGGTGCCGGTGGTCTTGCCGACTTCGATGGTGATCTGCTGACCATTGGCCAGGGTCACGGTCACAGGCGAGCCAGTCACAGGTGCACCCACAGTCGCGGTGTAAGTGACCGTGCCGCCTTCAGCCGCCGACTCGGTGGCGGTGAGTTTGACCGTGGTGGTGTCGATGGTGTCGGTGACGTTGGTCACGGCCGGAACGGTACTCGGCACCAGGTTCTCGAAACCGCCGCCGGTGACGGTCGAAATGGTCGCTTCGACTTTGCCGGCATCCTTGTAAACGTCATCGGCTGGCGCGGGGACAGTCACGGTGCCAGTGGTCTTGCCGGCTTCGATGGTGATGACCGCGCCGTTCGACAAGGTCACGGTCACTGGCGAGCCAGCCGCATTGGTCAGGGTGGCGGTGTAGACGATCGAACCCCCTTCGGCCACCGAGTCGGTGGCGGTCAGGTTCAGGTTGGTGGTGTCGACAGTGTCCGAAACCGAAGTGTTGGCCGGTTTGCTGTCGACGGCCAGGTTTTCGTAGTTGCCACCAGTGGCTTTGTCGATGGTGACGCTCAGCGAGCTGCCGCCAGCCAGCGGGCTGTTCGGCGCGACGAAGTTCACGGTGCCGGTGGTCTCGCCCACGGCGATGGTGATGGTCTGGCCGTTGGACAGGGTCACCACGACCGGCGAGCCGGTCACTGGCGCGGTCACGGTGGCGGTGTAGACCACGGTTTCGCCTTCGGCGACGTTGGCGGTAGCGCTCAGGGACACGGTGGACGCGTCGATGGTGTCGTGGACGGTGGTGACTGCCGGGCTGGTGCTGGTGACCAGGTTTTCGAAGTTGCCGCCGGTGGCGCCCTTGATGGTCGTTTCCACGGTGCCGGCGTCCTTGTAGACGTCGTCCTTCGGTGCATCGACGGTCACGGTGCCGGTGGTTTTGCCAGCCTCGATGGTGATCACCGCGCCGTTGCTCAGCGTCACGGTCACCGGGGTGCCAGCGGCGTTGGTCAGGGTCGCGGTGTAGGTGATCTGGCCACCTTCGTTGACTTCCGGCGTCGCGCTCAGCGTCAGGTTGGTGGTGTCGACGGTGTCGGTGACGGTGGTGCTGACCGGTGTCTTGTCGGCCACCAGATTTTCGTAGTTGCCGCCGCTCACGTCAGTGATCGAGTTGGTCAACGGTTCGTGACCGTTGAGTGCGTCGTTCGGCGCGGTAGTGGTTACGGTGCCGGTGGTTTTGCCGACTTCGATGGTGATCGACTGACCGTTGGCCAGGGTCACAGTCACAGGCGAACCGGTCACCGGTGCGCCGACAGTGGCGGTGTAGGTGACGGTGCCACCTTCAGCGGCCGACTCGGTCGCGGTCAGTTTGACCGTGGTGGTGTCGATGGTATCGGTGACTTCGGTAACCGCTGGAACGGTGCTTGGTACCAGGTTCTCGAAGTTGCCGCCGGACGCGTCCTTGATGGTGACTTCAACCTTGCCGGCGTCTTTGTAGACGTCATCGGCTGGCGCAGGAACGCTCACGGTGCCCGTGGTCTTGCCCGCTTCGATGGTGATCACGGCACCGTTCGACAAGGTCACGGTCACCGGCGTACCGGCCGGATTGGTCAGGGTCGCGGTGTAGAGGATCGAACCACCCTCGGCCACGGTACCGGTCGCGGTCAGCGACAGGTTGGTGGTGTCAACGGTGTCGGTGACAGTGGTCGACACTGGCGTCTTGTCGGCGACCAGATTCTCGTAGTTGCCACCGATCACGTCGGTAATCGCGTTGGTCAGTGGCGCGTGACCGTTCAGCGCGTCGTTCGGCGCAGTGGTGGTCACGGTGCCGGTGGTCTTGCCGACTTCGATGGTGATTTGCTGGCCGTTGGACAGGGTCACGGTGACTGGCGAACCGGTCACAGGTGCGCCCACCGTCGCAGTGTAAGTAACGGTGCCGCCTTCTGCCGCCGATTCGGTCGCGGTCAGTTTGACCGTGGTGGTGTCGATGGTGTCGGTGACCTGGGTCACGGCCGGCACGGTGCTCGGCACCAGGTTCTCGAAGTTGCCGCCGGTTGCCGTCGAAATGGTTGCTTCGACCTTGCCGGCATCCTTATAGACGTCATCGGCTGGCGCCGGGACAGTCACGGTGCCAGTGGTCTTGCCGGCTTCGATGGTGATGACCGCGCCGTTCGACAAGGTCACGGTCACTGGCGAGCCAGCCGCATTGGTCAGGGTCGCGGTGTAAATGATCGAACCACCTTCGGCCACGGTGCCAGTGGCGCTCAGGGTCAGGTTGGTGGTGTCGACGGTGTCGGTCACCGTGGTGCTGACCGGGGTCTTGTCAGCAACCAGATTCTCGTAGTTGCCACCGGTCACACCGGTGATCGAGTTGGTCAGCGGCTCGTGACCGTTGAGTGCATCGTTCGGCGCCGTGGTGGTGACGGTGCCGGTGGTTTTGCCGACTTCGATGGTGATCTGCTGACCATTGGCCAGGGTCACGGTGACCGGAGAACCGGTTACTGGCGCGCCGACAGTGGCGGTGTAGGTGACGGTGCCACCTTCTGCCGCCGACTCGGTCGCAGTCAGTTTGACCGTGGTGGTGTCGATGGTATCGGTGACTTCGGTAACCGCTGGAACAGTGCTTGGTACCAGGTTTTCGAAGTTGCCGCCAGACGCGTCCTTGATGGTGACTTCGACTTTGCCGGCGTCTTTATAAACGTCATCGGCTGGAGCAGGAACAGTCACGGTGCCGGTGGTCTTGCCGGCTTCAATGGTGATGACCGAGCCATTGCTCAAGGTCACGGTCACCGGCGTGCCCGCAGGGTTGGTCAGCGTGGCGGTGTAAACAATCGAACCGCCCTCGGCCACGGTGCCGGTTGCGGTCAGCGACAGGTTGGTGGTGTCGACGGTGTCGGTTACGGTGGTGCTGACCGGAGTTTTGTCAGCCACTAGATTCTCGTAGTTGCCGCCGCTCACGCCGGTGATCGAGTTGCTCAACGGTTCATGACCGTTCAACGCATCGTTCGGGGCGGTGGTGGTCACGGTACCGGTGGTTTTGCCGACTTCGATGGTGATTTGCTGACCGTTGGCCAAAGTGACAGTCACTGGCGAACCGGTCACAGGCGCACTGACCGTCGCGGTGTAGGTGACAGTGCCGCCCTCGGCCACCGAGGTGTCAGCCGTCAATTTGACGGTCGAGGTGTCGATGGTATCGGTGACTTCCGTCACGGCAGGGACGGTACTTGGAACAAGGTTCTCGAAGTTGCCACCGGACGCATCCTTGATGGTCACTTCGACCTTGCCGGCGTCCTTGTAGACGTCATCGGCAGGAGCTGGAACGGTCACGGTACCGGTGGTTTTACCGGCCTCGATGGTGATGACCGAGCCATTGCTCAAGGTCACGGTCACTGGCGTACCGGCCGGGTTGGTCAGGGTCGCGGTGTAAACGATCGAGCCGCCCTCGGCCACGGAGCCAGTGGCGCTCAGGGTCAGGTTGGTGGTGTCGACGGTGTCGGTGACCGTGGTCGAAACCGGGGTCTTGTCGGCGACCAGATTCTCGTAGTTGCCGCCGCTTACGTCGGTAATCGAGTTGCTCAGCGGTGCATGGCCGTTCAACGCATCGTTCGGTGCGGTGGTGGTCACGGTACCGGTGGTTTTGCCGACTTCGATGGTGATTTGCTGACCGTTGGCCAAAGTGACAGTCACTGGCGAACCGGTCACAGGCGCACTCACAGTCGCGGTGTAGGTGACAGTGCCGCCCTCGGCCACCGAGGTGTCAGCCGTCAATTTGACGGTCGAGGTGTCGATGGTATCGGTGACTTCCGTCACGGCAGGGACGGTGCTTGGAACAAGGTTCTCGAAGTTGCCACCGGACGCATCCTTGATGGTCACTTCGACCTTGCCGGCGTCCTTGTAGACGTCATCGGCAGGAGCTGGAACGGTCACGGTACCAGTGGTTTTACCGGCCTCGATGGTGATGACCGAGCCATTGCTCAAGGTCACGGTCACTGGCGTGCCGGCCGGGTTGGTCAGAGTGGCGGTGTAGACGATCGAACCGCCTTCGGCCACGGTGCCGGTCGCAGTCAGCGACAGGTTGGTGGTGTCGATGGTGTCGGTGACCGTGGTCGAAACCGGAGTCTTGTCCGCTACGAGGTTCTCGTAGTTGCCGCCGCTTACGTCGGTAATCGAGTTGCTCAGCGGTGCATGGCCGTTCAACGCATCGTTCGGTGCGGTGGTGGTCACGGTGCCAGTGGTCTTGCCCACTTCGATGGTGATCGACTGACCATTGGCCAGGGTCACGGTCACCGGCGAGCCGGTCACTGGCGCGCCAACGGTAGCGGTATAAGTGACAGTGCCACCTTCTGCTGCCGACTCGGTCGCGGTGAGCTTCACCGTGGTGGTGTCGATGGTGTCAGTGACTTCGGTAACCGCTGGAACGGTGCTTGGCACCAGGTTCTCGAAGTTGCCGCCGGTGGTGCCGGCAATGCTGACTTCGACTTTGCCCGCATCCTTGTAAACGTCATCGGCAGGAGCTGGAACGGTCACGGTACCGGTGGTTTTGCCAGCCTCGATGGTGATGACCGAGCCATTGCTCAAGGTCACGGTCACCGGCGTGCCGGCCGGGTTGGTCAGGGTCGCGGTGTAAACAATCGAACCGCCTTCGGCTACGGAACCAGTGGCGCTCAGGGTCAGATTGGTGGTGTCGACGGTGTCGGTCACGGTGGTGCTGACCGGCGTCTTGTCGGCCACGAGGTTCTCGTAATTGCCGCCGCTTACGTCAGTGATCGAGTTGGTCAGCGGCGCGTGGCCGTTGAGTACATCGTTCGGTGCGGTGGTGGTCACGCTGCCGGTGGTTTTACCCACTTCGATGGTGATGGTCTGACCGTTGGCCAGGGTCACGGTGACCGGGGAGCCAGTCACCGGTGCGCCAACAGTGGCGGTGTAAGTGACGGTGCCGCCTTCAGCGACCGAGGTGTCAGCGGTCAGTTTCACGGTTGAAGTGTCGACGGTATCGGTCACTTCGGTAACCGCCGGGACAGTACTCGGAACGAGGTTCTCGAAGTTGCCGCCGGATGCATCCTTGATCGTGACTTCGACCTTGCCCGCGTCCTTGTAGACGTCATCGGCAGGGGCTGGAACGGTCACGGTACCGGTGGTTTTGCCGGCTTCGATGGTGATCACCGCGCCGTTGCTCAAGGTCACGGTCACAGGGGTGCCGGCCGGATTGGTCAGGGTGGCGGTGTAAACAATCGAGCCGCCTTCGGCCACAGAACCAGTCGCGCTCAGCGACAGGTTGGTGGTGTCGACGGTATCGGTGATCGTGGTCGAAACCGGGGTTTTATCGGCGACGAGGTTTTCGTAGTTGCCGCCAGTCACACCGGTGATCGAGTTGGTCAGCGGCGGATTGCCGGTCAACGCGTCGTTCGGCGCGGTGGTGGTGACGGTGCCAGTGGTCTTGCCCACTTCGATGGTGATCGACTGACCGTTGGCCAGGGTCACGGTCACCGGCGAGCCGGTCACTGGCGCGCCCACCGTCGCGGTATAGATAACGGTGCCGCCTTCGGCTGCGGTTTCGGTCGCGGTCAGTTTGACCGTCGTGGTGTCGATGGTATCGGTGATCTGGGTCACGGCCGGAACGGTGCTTGGCACCAGGTTCTCGAAGTTGCCGCCGGTGGTGCCGGCAATGCTGACCTCGACTTTGCCCGCATCCTTGTAAACGTCATCGGCTGGCGCCGGAACGGTCACAGTGCCGGTGGTTTTGCCTGCTTCAATGGTGATGACGGAGCCGTTGCTCAACGTCACGGTCACTGGCGTGCCGGCCGGGTTGGTCAATGTAGCGGTGTAAACGATCGAGCCACCTTCGGCCACTGAGCCGGTGGCGCTCAACGACAGATTGGTGGTGTCGATGGAGTCGGTGACCGTGGTGGTCGCCGGCGTGGTGTTCGGCACCAGATTTTCGAAATTGCCGCCGGTAGCACCGGTAATGGTGGTGCTGACGGTGCCGCCGTTGTTGTAGACGTCGTTCGGCGCGGTTGGCACGTTGACGCTGCCGGTGGTCTTGCCGGCTTCGATGGTGATGGTCGAACCGTTCGACAACGTGACGGTGACCGGTGTCTGCGCCGGATTGGTCAACGTCGCGGTGTAAGTGATCTGGCCGCCTTCGACCACGGTGCCAGTGGCCGTCAGGGTCAGGCCGGTGGTGTCTTTCGAATCGACAATGGTGGTAACGGCCGGCGTCGGGTTCGGTACCAGATTCTCGAAGTTACCGCCCGTTGCACCGGTGATGGTCGTGGTGACAGTGCTGCCATTGTTGTACACGTCGTTGGGCGCAGTCGGCACGTTGACGGTGCCGGTGGTCTGGCCGGCTCCGATGGTGATGGTCGAGCCGTTGGACAGGGTGACGGTGACCGGCGTCTGCGCCGGGTTGGTCAGGGTCGCTGTGTAGGTGATCTGGCCACCTTCGGTGACGCTGTTGCCCGCCGTCAGCGTGACGGTGGTGGTGTCGATGGTGTCGGTGACCTGGGTCACGGCCGGTGTGGTCGGCACGGTGACGGTAATGCCGTTGCCGCCGGTGGTGCCGGTAACGGTCACGTTGATCTGGGTCGGGTCGTTGTAGACCGTATCGTTCGGGGCCAGCGGCACGTTGACGGTGCCCGTGGTGGAGCCTGCCGGAATCACGATCACCGAACCGTTGGACAGGGTGATGCTCAGGTCGGTCAGCGGCGCTTGGGTCAGGGTCGCCGTGTACACCAGCACGCCGCCGGCTTCGGTGATGGTCGGTGTGGCGCTGAGGCTCAGGGTCGAGTCGCGCAAGGCGTTGGGGGTGGTATCGGTGGTCTGGCCACCGGTGATGTTCTGGGCGGCCTGACCGGCCGAGTTGATGCCTGCGGTCGGGAAGCCGATGGTCGGGTCGACACGGCCAGCGGTTGCGTCGAGCATCACGAAACTGTGGCCGCCACCGGCAGCACCACCAGTGCCTGCGGCGCTCGGGCCGGCAGCGGTGGCGTCAAGAGCGGTGGTCGGGTCGACGCCGGCGGCAATGGCCTGCTGCAGCTCTTCAACGGATGGTGCGGCTTGCGCAGTGGCTTCGGCCAGGTCGGTGGTGGAGTCCGGAGTATCGGCGCTCCATTGGGTGTCACGACCCAGATCGATGGTACGGCCATCAGCCAGCTCCAGGGACACCGCGCCAGATACGCCGGTATCGACCTGATCGCCGGCGAACAAACGGTCGCCTTCAACGAGTACGCGACGGACGCCCTCTGGGGACACCACGAAAACCTGACCGACAATGCTTTTGACGATGGCAACAACACTGCTCATTGAAGACTCTCCGGGTGTCACGTTCAGTTGACTTCCATAGACCTGATGGCTTTTCTGCGCCGATTCAGTCTGGACGTACTTTTAAAAAAGGGTGGAACAAGTTTGACGCCGATCTGCGTCAATATTTTGGCTGGAATCTTTCGCTATTAACTTTATGCCAAACTATTGACCTTATGGATGCCATCCTAAACAATCGCCCCACTAATGTCACATTGATATTTACGCGGCGACTTGCCCTTGAGCATGTGATCCAGTTCCGGTTTTAAACTTTCCGACATACGG
This sequence comes from Pseudomonas sp. HLG18, assembly GCF_051903985.1. Taxonomy (NCBI): domain Bacteria; kingdom Pseudomonadati; phylum Pseudomonadota; class Gammaproteobacteria; order Pseudomonadales; family Pseudomonadaceae; genus Pseudomonas; species Pseudomonas sp. HLG18. The sequence goes on from NZ_CP195831.1 coordinate 5,320,761, forward strand.
TCATTCCGGTTGCCATCATCCGACGCAGCACCCTTAATTGCTGTGATTCACGACAAGAAGTTCTGGGAAATCCTTACCATGCGTTCGCACCTGTTCAAGGCATTGCCTTTCGCTCTCGCCGCGTCTTTTGCACAAGCACAAACCCTGCCCGAAGCCATGCAACAGGCACTGGATGTCCATCCGGAAATCCAGGCGGGGGTCAATAGTCGTTTGGCTGCGGATTATCAGTTAAAGGCTGCCAAAGGTGGATACCTGCCCAAGGTCGACCTGCTCGGCGGTTATGGCCGTGAAGGCACCGACAGCGTCACCACCCGCGCCAACGGCGGCGGCAATCACTGGGAAACCCTGAACCGCAGCGAGTCAAGTTTACGTCTCTCGCAAATGGTTTTTGACGGTTTCGCGACGTCCAGCGAGGTAGGGCGTCAACAAGCCACCGTCAACTCCCGCGCCTATGCCTTGCTCGGCACTTCCGAGCGTACCGCGCTGACCGTGGCCCAGGTTTATCTGGATGTACTGACCCGCCGCGAATTCGTGCGTCTGGCCGAGGAAAACCTCAAGAGCCACCAGCGCATCTACGATCAAATCCAGTTGCGCACCCAGCGCGGCGTCGGCAGCGGTGCCGACCTGGATCAGGCCGAAGCGCGGATGGCACAGGCCCGCAACAACCTGATCACCGAGCAGACCAACCTCGCCGACTCGGAAACCAACTTCCTCAGCGCCGTCGGCCAGATGCCCGATCAACTGGAGCGCCCGGCGCCGTTCATGGCGATGATGCCGGCCAACCTGAATGAAGCCCGCACGCAGATGCTGGAAAACAGCCCGATCCTGCGTTCGGCCGAGTCCGACATCGCCGCGGCCGAAAAGCAGTACGAAACCGCCAAGTCGACCTTCTACCCGCGTTTCGACGCCGAGCTGGGCCGCACCGCCGACAACGACCTCGATGGCCAGAACGGTCACAACAATGAATGGCAGGCGATGCTGCGCATGCGCTTCAACCTGTACTCCGGCGGCAGCAACAAGGCTGACCTGGAATCCAAGTCCTATCTGTCGAACCAGGCGCTGGACATCCGCAACAACGCCCTGCGTCAGTTGAACGAGGAACTGGGCCTGGCCTGGAACGCCCTGAATAACGCCAATGCCCAAGTGCCGATCGCCCAGCAGTACGTCGATCACAGCACCTCGGTGCGTACCGCGTACCAGCGTCAGTTCAGTCTGGGCGAACGTACCCTGCTTGATTTGCTCGACAGTGAAAACGAACTGTTTACCGCTTCGCGTCGTCTGGCCGAGATCAAGAACATTCAGTTATTTACTCAATACCGAATCAAGGCGACCATGGGCGAATTGCTCAAGAGCCAGGGAGTGGTCGCACCATTGGCATCCGTTGTGCAGAACGACGTGAAGCCCAAGGTTCAACTGCCCGGTATGAATTGAGTTGTCCCTTTTCAACTGTTAAAGAGTGTCGAGCGTGGAATCAGAAGTCAGTCGAGTTCATCTCAGTCATGATCCACGCGCGATGCACGACGATCCGTTACTGGATGGTCTGCTCGCTCTTTGCATGCTGCACCAGAAACCCGCCAGCGCGGCGATGCTGACCACCGGTCTGCCGCTGCCCAAGCAACGCCTGAGTGTCGAGCTGCTGCCCCGTGCGGCGGCGCGCGCCGGGCTGCAGGGGCGGGTGCTGCAACGCAAGCTGGAAGAAATTCCGGCCATCGCGATGCCGGCGTTGTTGTTGCTCAAGGATGGCCGCAGTGCCGTTCTGCTCGGCTGGCAGGGGGAGAACGATGCCCGGGTGTTGCTCAGCGAAACCGATGGCGGCGAGTCCCTTGTCAACCGTGAGCTGCTGGCCGACGACTACCTCGGCAAAGTGTTCTTCGCCCAACCCCAGCACAAATTCGACGTCAACCACGGCACGCTGATCCCGCGTGCACGCTCGTGGTTCCGCGACACCCTCAAGCGTTCGCGCTGGCTGTACGCCGACGCCATCGCCGCCAGTTTCCTGATCAACATCATCGCCATGGCCGCGCCGCTGTTCGTGATGAACGTCTACGACCGCGTGGTGCCGAACCAGGCCGAAGCGACCCTGTGGGTGCTCGCGCTGGGCATCACCGGCGCCTATCTGTTCGACCTGATCCTCAAGAGCCTGCGCAGCCTGTGCCTGGATCTGGCCGGCAAGAAAACCGACCTGATCATTTCCGCCACGCTGTTCGAACGCATCGTCGGCATGGCCATGAAATACCGGCCGGCGCGGGTCGGCAGCTTTGCCCAGAACATCCATGAGTTCCAGAGCCTGCGCGACTTCCTCGCCTCGCTGACCCTGACCAGCCTGATCGACCTGCCGTTCACTATCCTGATTTTCATCGTCATCGCCATTCTCGGCGGGCATCTGGTGTGGATCCCGGTGCTGGCCTTCCCGATTGCACTGTTGATCGGCTACGCCTTGCAGAAGCCGCTGGTGGCCACCATGGAGCGCACCATGGCGCTGGGTGCCGAGCGTCAGTCGAGCCTGATCGAAACCCTCGCCGGCCTCGACGCGGTGAAGGTCAACAACGCCGAAAGCGAGCGCCAGTACCAGTGGGAACAGACCATCGGCACCCTCAGCCGCCTCGAGCTGCGGGTGAAAATGCTTTCCGGTCTGGCGATGAACATCACCCTGCTGATCCAGCAACTGGCCGGGGTGATCATGATCGTCTTCGGCGTGTACCAGATCATCGCCGGCAACCTGAGCATGGGCGGCCTGATCGCCTGCTACATGCTCAGTGGCCGTGCCCTCAGCCCGCTGGCGTCGCTGTCCGGTCTGCTGACCCGTTACCAGCAGGCGCGGGTGACCATGACCTCGGTCGACCAGATGATGGAGCTGCCGCAAGAGCGCAATTTCGAAGAACGCCCGCTGAGCCGCAAGGTGCTGCAAGGTGCGATCGAATGCCGTCAGCTCAACTTCACCTACCCGGATCAACAGAACCCGGCGCTGAAGAACATCAACCTGGTGATCCGTCCCGGCGAGAAAATCGGCATCATCGGCCGCAGCGGCTCGGGCAAGAGTTCGCTGGCGAAATTGCTGGTCGGCCTGTATCAGCCGGACGACGGCGCGTTGCTGGTGGACGGCGTCGACATTCGCCAGATCGACGTCAGCGAGCTGCGCTACAACATCGGCTACGTGCCGCAGGACATCCAGCTGCTGGCCGGCACCCTGCGCGACAACCTGATTTCCGGCGCCCGTTACGTCGAGGACGAGCTGGTCCTGCAGGCCGCTGAACTGGCGGGCGTCCATGAATTTGCTCGCTTGCACCCGCAAGGTTATGAACTGCAAGTCGGCGAGCGCGGGCAGAACCTGTCCGGCGGCCAGCGCCAGAACGTCGCCCTGGCCCGGGCGCTGTTGCTCAACCCGCCGATCCTGCTGCTCGACGAACCGACCAGCGCCATGGACAACACCGGCGAAGAGCGCCTCAAGCAGCGCCTCGCGGCGGTGGTGGAAAACAAGACCGTGGTGCTGGTGACGCACCGGGCATCACTGCTGTCGCTGGTCGACCGCCTGCTGGTGGTCGACCGTGGACAGATTCTCGCCGATGGCCCGAAAGCCGCCGTGATGGAAGCGTTGAAGAAGGGGCAGATCAGTGTTGCTTAAGTCGGGTTTCAAGGATTCGATCCGCCGCTACTTCAAGGGCTCGGCATCGCTGCAGGGCCAGCCGCTGCCGGAGGTCAACAAGGCCTTGATCGAGGATGCGCCGCGCGTGGTGCGGCTCACGATCTGGGCGATCATCGGTTTCTTCGTGTTCCTGATGCTGTGGGCCAACTTCGCCGTCATCGACGAAGTGACCAAGGGCGACGGCAAGGCGATTCCCTCGTCGAAGATCCAGAAAATCCAGAACCTTGAGGGCGGGATCGTCTCCGAACTGTTCGTCAAGGAAGGCCAGATCGTCGAGGCCGGCGCGCCGCTGGTGCGGCTGGATGACACGCGTTTTGCCTCCAACGTCGGTGAAACCGAAGCTGATCGACTGTCGATGTTGCTGCGGGTCGAGCGCCTGAGTGCCGAGGTCGAGGACCGTCCGCTGAATTTCCCCGAGGACGTGCTCAAAGCCGTGCCGGGTCAGGCAAAAAGCGAAGAATCGTTGTACATCAGCCGTCGCCAGCAACTGCACGATGAGGTCGGTGGCTTGCAGGAGCAGTTGATCCAGCGCCAGCAAGAGCTGCGCGAGTTCACCTCGAAACAGGCGCAGTACCGCCAGCAACTCGGCCTGCAACGCCAGGAAATCAACATGTCCGAGCCGCTGGTGGCCCAGGGCGCGGTGTCGCCGGTGGAAGTGCTGCGACTCAAGCGTGCCGAAGTGGAAACCCGTGGTCAGCTCGACGCCACCACGCTGGCGATCCCGCGTGCCGAATCGGCGATCAAGGAAGTGCAGCGCAAGATCGACGAAACTCGCGGCAAATTCCGCAGCGAAGCCCTGACTCAGCTCAACGAAGCGCGCACCGACCTGAACAAGGCCCAGGCCACCGGCAAGGCGCTCGAAGACCGGGTCAGCCGTACGCTCGTCACCTCGCCGGTGCGGGGCATCGTCAACAAGATGCTGGTCAACACCATCGGCGGCGTGATCCAGCCAGGCAGCGACCTGCTGGAAATCGTGCCGCTGGACGACACGCTGCTGGTCGAAGCGAAGATCCGCCCGCAGGACATCGCGTTCCTGCATCCGGGTCAGGAAGCCACGGTGAAATTCACCGCGTATGACTACACCATCTACGGCGGTTTGAAGGCCAAGCTCGAGCAGATCGGCGCCGACACCATCACCGACGAAGACAAGAAAACCACCTACTACGTCATCAAGCTGCGCACCGAGCGCAGCCATCTGGGCACCGACGAGAAGCCGTTGCTGATCATCCCGGGGATGGTGGCGTCGGTGGACATCATCACCGGCAAGAAGACCGTGCTGAGCTACCTGCTCAAGCCGATCATCCGCGCGCGGGCCGAGGCGTTGCACGAGCGCTAGATCTTTATTGGCCTTTCAGGCCTCTTCGCGAGCGAGCCCGCTCCCACAGGGAATCTCGGTTAGAACACGATTGTGTGCTCACCAAAGAACTCTGTGGGAGCGGGCTTGCCCGCGAAGGCGTCAGTCAAAACAACAAATTCCGTCCAGAAGTGACACAAATGGTCACTCACCATCCAGTCCATTCCGAAGCAATCGCCATATCGTTATTCGTTAACGGTATTTAATTTCCAATTCTTATAGCTATAAAGTCAGCCTCCTGCGTACCTGCCGACCAATCGGCGCGCCGCACGACACGAACCCACACGCAATCCAGCGTGAGTTTCTGATCGACGCGTGCGCCCTTGAGCGCGCCGTGCGTGGGAGATTGATTGATGTCCGCAGCTACTGCTACCCCAAGCGCCGCGACTGCCGCGCCGCAAACCTTCGAGATCCGCCCGTTCAGCGGTGCCGTCGGCGCCGAAATCATCGGCCTCGACCTGACCCGTCCGGTCAACGATGAGGACTTCGCCTGCATTCACCGTGCGCACCTCGATCATCACGTCGTGGTGTTTCGCGACCAGCGCATCACCCCGCAACAACAGATCGACTTCAGCCGCCGTTTCGGCGTGTTGCAGATCCATGTGCTCAAGCAGTTCCTGCTGGCCAATCACCCGGAAATTCTCATCGTCTCCAACATCGTCGAAAACGGCCAGAACATCGGCCTCGGCGATGCCGGCAAGTTCTGGCACTCGGACCTTTCCTATAAAGAGCTGCCGAGCCTCGGCTCGATGCTGCATGCCCAGGAGCTGCCATCCGAAGGCGGCGACACCCTGTTCGCCGACATGCACAAAGCCTGGGACAGCCTGCCCGACGCGCTGCGCAAAGCCGTCGAAGGCCGCTCGGCTGCGCATTCCTACACGGCGCGTTACAGCGAAACCAAATTCGAAGGCAACTGGCGCCCGACCCTGACCCCGGAGCAATTGGCTCAAGTCGCCGAGGTCGTGCACCCGGTGGTCCGCACCCACCCGGAAAACGGCCGCAAGGCGTTGTTCGTCAGCGAAGGTTTCACCACCCGCATCGTCGGCCTGCCGGAAGACGAGAGCAAACAACTGCTCGACGAGCTCTACGCCCACAGTGTGCTGCCGCAGAACATCTACCGCCATCAATGGCAGCCCCACGACCTGGTGTTCTGGGATAACCGCTCGCTGATCCACCTTGCCGCCGGTTGCCCTGCGCACCTGCGCCGCAAGCTGTATCGCACCACCATCCAGGGCGACGCGCCTTTCTGATTTGCCGGAGATCCGATCATGTCCAAACGTCTTCCATTCGCACCGCTGGCGGCGGCCGTCGGCCTCGGTTTCAGCCTGATCGCCGGCAGCCTGGTGGCGCCGACCGTGGCCCACGCCGAAGGTGAAATCCGCATCGCCGAACAGTTCGGCATTGTCTATTTATTGCTCAACGTGGTGCGTGATCAGGGACTGATCGAGAAGTACGGCAAGCAGGAAGGGCTCGACATCAAGGTCGACTGGACCCAGCTGTCCGGTGGCGCAGCCGTCAACGATGCGCTGCTCTCCGGTTCCATCGACATTGCCGGCGCCGGCGTCGGGCCGCTGCTGACGATCTGGGATCGCACCCACGGCAAGCAGAACGTCAAAGCCGTAGCCTCGCTGGGCAACTTCCCGTACTACCTCGTCAGCAACAATCCCAAGGTCAAAACCATCGCCGATTTCACCGAGAAGGACCGCATCGCGGTGCCGGCGGTGGGCGTTTCGGTGCAGTCGCGTTTCCTGCAATACGCGGCGGCCAAGCAGTGGGGCGACAAGGAATTCAATCGCCTCGACAAATACACCATCGCCGTCCCGCACCCGGACGCCACTGCTGCGCTGATTGCCGGCGGCACCGAGCTGACCGGGCATTTCTCCAACCCGCCGTTCCAGGATCAGGCGCTGGAAAATCCGAACGTGCACGTGGTGCTCAACTCCTATGACGTGCTCGGCCCGAACTCGCCGACCGTGTTGTTCGCCACCGAGAAATTCCGCAATGAGAACCCGAAGACTTACAAGGCGTTCGTCGAAGCCCTGACCGAAGCCGCGCAATTTGCGCAGAACGATAAGGGCGCGGCGGCGGACACTTACATCCGCGTGACCAAGGCCAAGATCGACCGCGCCGCGTTGCTGAAAATCATCGACAACCCGCAGTTCGAATTCAGCGTCACGCCGAAAAACACCTACCCGCTCGCCGAATTCCTCTACCGCGTCGGCGCGATCAAGAACAAACCCGAATCGTGGAAGGACTACTTCTTCCAGGACGCCAAACCGCTGCAAGGGAGCTGATCGACATGAACGCCCCTTTGCAAGGCCACGCGGCCAGCAACCCGATCGCCACCGCGCAAGCGCTGCTGGCGGTCGATCAGGTCAGCCTCGAATACCGCACGCCGCAGCGCGTCGTGCGGGCCACCCACCAGGTCAGTTTCGAAGTCGATCAACAGGATCGCTTCGTGCTGCTCGGCCCGTCCGGCTGCGGTAAATCCACCTTGCTCAAAGCCGTCGCCGGGTTCATAGCGCCGTGCGAGGGCGAGATCCGTCTGCAGGGCCAGCGGGTCGACGCGCCGGGGCCGGACCGGATTGTGGTGTTTCAGGAGTTCGATCAACTGCCACCGTGGAAAACCGTCAAACAGAACGTGATGTTTCCGCTGTTGGCTTCGCGCACGCTGAAGAAAAAAGAAGCCGAGGAGCGTGCGCTGCACTATCTGGAAAAGGTCGGTCTGGCGGCGTTCGCCGATGCCTATCCGCACACCCTGTCCGGCGGCATGAAAGCGCGGGTGGCGATTGCCCGGGCGCTGGCGATGCAGCCGAAAGTCCTGCTGATGGACGAACCGTTCGCCGCGCTGGACGCCCTGACCCGGCGCAAGATGCAGGAGGAATTGCTGCTGCTCTGGGAGGAAGTGCGTTTCACTTTGTTGTTCGTGACGCACTCGATTGAAGAAGCGCTGGTGGTGGGCAATCGCATCCTGCTGTTGTCGCCGCATCCGGGTCGGGTGAGGGCGGAAGTGCACAGCCATCAATACGATCTGCACAGCCTCGGTGGCGTGGCGTTTCAGGAATCGGCGCGGCGCATTCACCGTTTGCTGTTCGATGAAGGGCAGTCGCCGGAAACCGAGCGCGAACTGGATTTCACTGATATCCGCATCGCTTATTGAGCCGCCTGGAGGATTGCCCGATGAGCCATTCATCATCCGTACGTCAAGCATTCGAAAACGATCTGCAACCGCTGACCAGCGTTCCGGTGGAGCGCGAACTGCCGCTGGGCCAGCGCCTGTGGCAGCAGGGCTGGTTGCGCAAAAGCGTGATCCTGATTTTGCTCGCCGTGCTCTGGGAGGTGGTCGCCCGGGTGCAGAACAACGACCTGCTGCTGCCGAGCTTTTTGCAGACCAGTCATGCGCTGTATGACGGCCTGCTCAGCGGCGAACTGCTGGGCAAGGTCTGGATCTCGCTGGTGGTGCTGCTTAAGGGTTACCTGATCGGCATCGTCCTGGCCTTCGCCCTGACCACGCTGGCGGTCTCGACTCAGGTTGGTCGGGACTTGCTGAGCACCCTGACCTCGATGTTCAACCCGCTGCCGGCGATTGCGCTGCTGCCGCTCGCCTTGTTGTGGTTCGGCCTGGGTCAGAACAGCCTGATTTTCGTGCTGGTGCATTCGGTGCTGTGGGCGCTGGCACTGAACACTTACGCCGGGTTTCTCGGCGTCTCGGAAACCCTGCGCATGGCCGGGCGCAACTACGGCTTGAAGGGCATGCGCTTCGTGCTGTTCATCCTGATTCCGGCAGCGCTGCCGTCGATTCTGGCCGGGCTGAAAATCGGCTGGGCCTTCGCCTGGCGTACCCTGATCGCCGCCGAACTGGTGTTCGGCGCCACCAGCGGCAAGGGCGGCCTGGGCTGGTACATCTTTCAGAACCGCAACGAGCTGTACACCGACAAGGTGTTTGCCGGTCTGGCAGTGGTGATCCTCATCGGTTTGCTGGTGGAGAACCTGGTGTTCGACACACTGGAGCGGGTGACGGTGAAGCGCTGGGGAATGCAGCGCTGAGATGTGTGCGGAAGCGGCTGGACCTTTCGCGAGCAAGCCCGCTCCCACATTTGAAATGCATTTCCCCTGTGGGAGCGGGCTTGCTCGCGAAGACGTCGGTTCATGCGCCACCGACTTCAAGTATGTTTGCTAGCATTGCACCCAGATCAATCCTGATCAGTCACGAGTGCTCAGCATGCAACTCCCGGACATGAACCTGTTGGTCGCCCTCGACGCCTTGCTCGACGAGGGCAGCGTGGTCGGCGCCGCGCGGCGGATGAACCTCAGTTCGGCGGCCATGAGCCGCACGCTGACGCGGATCCGCGAAGCCATTGGCGATCCGATCCTGGTGCGTGCCGGTCGCGGTTTGGTGCCGACGCCCAAGGCGCTGGAGCTGCGCGAGCAGGTTCGGGATGTGGTCGAGCAGGCGGCGCTGCTGTTTCGCTCGGCCGATGCCGTGGAGTTGGGCACGTTGCGCCGGCGCTTCAGCATTCGCGCCAACGATTTTTTTGTCGGCGTGTACGGTGGCAAGCTGTTCGACACCTTGGATCAACTGGCGCCGCACTGTGAGTTGCGTTTCGTTCCCGAGGGGGATGGCGACGATGAAGCGCTGCGCGAAGGGCGCATCGACCTGAGTGTCAGCAATACGCGCCCGGTGACCCCGGAAGTCAAAGTACAGAACCTGTTTTCCACCCATTTCGTCGGTCTGGTGCGCGAGGACCATCCGCTGCTGGATGGCGAGATCACCGCCGAACGTTACGCCGGGTTTTCCCACATCAGCATGTCCCGCCGGGGCATCGCCCGTGGACCCATCGACACCGCTTTGAATGCCCTGGGGCTGGAGCGGCGAGTCGCGGTGATCGCGCCGAGTTTTCATGCGGCGATGTTCGCCCTGCCGGACTCCGACCTTATCCTGCCGGTGCCCAAGGAAGCGCTGCTCAGCGTGCGGCGGCTGGGCTTGAAACTGCGTTCGTTCGACCTGCCGATCCCGTTGCCGACCCTGATGCTGACCCAGGCCTGGCACCCGCGTTTCGACAAGGATCCGGCCCACCGCTGGCTGCGTGAAACCCTCAAGACCTGCTGCGACGAAACCTGGCTGGCGGCGCAGCCCTGACGATTGCGTCTGGTGCAACTATAAGCTGCCGACAAGTCAATTTTCGTCAGCCGTAAGCCTTACTAAGATGCTCCGGTATTTTTCCCTCCGGAGTTTGCTTGCATGACATCCCTGACGGTCACGGCGCCGATCGCCGCTGCCGCTCCGATGGCCGCCGCGCCACCGGTGTTCGGGGCGCGGATCATCATCGGTCTGGTCGGCGTGCTAATGGCGGTGCTGGTGTCGGGTCTCAACGAGATGGTGACCAAGGTCGCCTTGGCCGACATTCGCGGCGCCCTGAGCATCGGCTACGACGAAGGCACCTGGCTGGTCGCGAGTTACACCGCGACCTCGGTGGCGGCCATGGCGTTCGCGCCGTGGTGCTCGGTGACCTTTTCCCTGCGTCGCTTCACCCTCTGCGCTATCGGCGTGTTCACGTTGCTCGGGGTGCTCTGCCCGTTCGCCCCGAACTACGAAAGCCTGCTGCTGATGCGCATCCTGCAAGGCCTGGCCGGCGGCGCGCTGCCGCCGATGCTGATGACGGTGGCCCTGCGGTTTCTGCCGCCCAACTTCAAGCTTTACGGCCTTGCCGGTTACGCCCTGACCGCCACCTTCGGCCCAGGCCTCGGTACACCGCTGGCCGGGTTGTGGACCGAATACGTCGGCTGGCAATGGACGTTCTGGCAAATCATCGTGCCGTGCCTGATTGCCATGGCGATGGTTGCCTGGGGCATTCCACAGGATCCGCTGCGTCTGGAACGCCTCAAGTCATTCAACTGGAAAGGTTTGCTGCTGGGCTTTCCGGCGATCTGCATGTTGGTGATCGGCCTGCTGCAGGGCAATCGCCTGGACTGGTTCGAGTCAAATCTGATCTGCGCTTTGCTCGGCGCCGGTTCGCTGTTGCTGGTGGCGTTTCTGATCAATGAGTGGTCGCAGCCGATTCCGTTTTTCAAGTTGCAGATGCTCGGCATCCGCAACCTGTCGTTTGCACTGATGACGTTGGCTGGGGTGTTGGTGGTTTTGCTGGCGGTGGTGCTGATTCCATCGAGTTATCTGGCTCAGGTGCAGGGTTACCGGCCGATACAGACTGCGCCGATCATGCTGATCGCGGCGTTGCCGCAGTTGATCGCGCTGCCGCTGGTGGCAGCGCTGTGCAACCTGCGCTGGGTCGATTGCCGCTGGGTGCTCGGCATCGGTTTGAGCATGTTGACGCTGTCGTGCCTGGGCGGCTCGCAGCTGACCTCGGAATGGATTCGCGACGATTTCTACGTCCTGCAATGGCTGCAGATTTTCGGCCAGCCGATGGCGGTGCTGCCGTTGCTGATGCTGTCGACCGGCAGCATCCAGCCACAGGACGGGCCGTTCGCCTCGGCGTGGTTCAACACCGTGAAAGGCCTGGCGGCGGTGGTCGCCACCGGCGTGATCGAAGCGCTGACCACTTCGCGCCTGCATTTTCACTCGACGATGCTGGTCGATCGCCTCGGCAACTCGCCGCTGGCCGCGAGCAACGACCCCGGCCTCGCCCATCGCCTGCACGAACAGGCGGTGGTGCTGACTTCTTCGGATCTTTACCTGTGCATGGCCGGCGTCGCAGTGGCGCTGATTCTGCTGATTTTCTGGCTGCCGACGCGGATCTTTCCGCCGCGTGCGCCGACCTGATTGAAATAGAAGGTTCTTATGACGACTCAAGCAAAGCAAAAACTCGCGGTGGCTGTGGCCGCTGCGCTGGCGGTCGGCGTGCTGGTGTATCTGGCGATGCCCGGCCTGTTCGGCAAGCGCACTCAGCAGAACACCAACGACGCCTTCGTCTCTGCCGACTTCACCCTGGTGGTGCCGCGTGTGGCCGGGTTCATCAAAGAGGTGCTGGTGGAGGACAACCAGCAGGTCAAGGCCGGGCAGTTGCTGGCGCTGATCGATGACCGCGACCTGCGCGCCGCCGCCGAGGCCGCCGACGCGCAAACCCTGGTAGCCCGCGCTCAATTGCAGAACGCCAAAGCCACGCTGGAGCGCCAGACCTCGGTGATCGCACAGGCGCAGGCGTCGGTGGTTTCGGCCAAGGCTGAAATGGCTTTCGCCCAGCAGGAATTGAACCGCTACAACCATCTCGCGGGCGTTGGCGCCGGCACCGTGCAGAACGCGCAACAGGCGCGCACCCGGATCGATCAGGCCTCTGCGCGGCTGGACACGGCCACCGCGAAACTGGCAGCGGAACGCAAGCAGGTGGAAATCCTCACGGCGCAGCGCGATGCCGCCGAAGGCCGTTTGAAGCACGCTCAGGCCGCGTTGGAAATCGCCAGTTTCGAGCTGTCCTACACACGCATCACCGCGCCCCAGGACGGCATGATCGGCGAGCGCGCCGTGCGGGTCGGCGCCTATGTGACGCCGGGCAGCAAATTGCTGGCGGTGGTGCCGCTGAAGCAGGCCTATGTGGTAGCCAACTTCCAGGAAACCCAGCTCACCGACGTGCAGCCGGGGCAGGACGTTGTGGTGCGGGTCGACAGCCTCGGCGGCGAAGCCCTCACTGGCCGCGTCGAGAGCATCGCCCCGGCCACCGGCGTGACTTTCGCGGCGGTCAAACCGGACAACGCCACCGGCAACTTCACCAAAGTCGTGCAGCGGATTCCGGTGAAAGTTTTGCTGGATCCGGGCCAGCCATCGGCCGAGCGCCTGCGCGTGGGCATGTCGGTGGAGGCGAGCATTGATACCCAAAGCTCGGCGACGTCGGTGCGTGAGGTGACGCAGCGATGAAGCGCTTTCAGTCCATGACAGTGGTCCTGAGTCTGTCGGCGTTGGCGGCGTGCACCGTCGGCCCGGACTTCCAGAAACCCGAAGCCACCCGGATTGCCGAGTGGGCCAAGCCGTCAAAAACCGCCGTCAGCCAGGCCGTCAGCGAACCCTTGAACGAGCGCTGGTGGGAAGTCTTCAACGACGCGCAGCTCTCGGCCCTGACCCAGCGCGCCTTGCGCAGCAACCTTGACCTGCAACTGGCCAGCAGCCGCCTGCAACAAAGTCGCGCCGCTCGTCAGGTAATCACCGCCGACCGTTATCCAACGACCGCCGCCACCGGCAGCTACGCCCGCAAACGCAACAGCGGCGAAGGCTTGAACGACCCGTCCGGACACAACGGTGACTCTGCGTTCAACCTGTGGGATGCCGGTTTCTCGGCCTCTTGGGAGCTGGACTTCTGGGGCCGTGTGCGCCGGGAAGCCGAAGCCGCCGATGCCAATCTCGAAGTCGCGGAAAACGACCGTCGCGGTGTTCTGCTGGCGGTGCTCGCGGACACCGCGCAGAACTACATCCAGCTGCGCGGCGTGCAGAACACCCGCGCCGTCACCGAGCAGAACCTCGACGTGGCGCGGCACAGCCTGAAGCTCTCGCAACTGCGCCTCAACGACGGCGTGGCCACCGACCTCGACGTCGCCGAAGCGGCCGCGCAAGTGGCGGCCATCGAATCGCGGCTGCCGGCGCTGGAGCAACGTCAGGCGCAACTGATCAATGCCATCAGCCTGTTGATGGGCGAGCCTCCGCAGGCTCTGACCAAAGCGTTATCCACAGATGCGCCGGTGCCGCAGTCGCCGCTGATCGTCGCCATCGGTCTGCCGTCGCAACTGGCCGAACGCCGCCCGGACATCCGCCAGGCCGAAGCCCGTCTGCATGCCGCCACCGCCAACATTGGCGTGGCCAAGGGCGATTTCTATCCGCGCATCACCCTGTCCGGCAATCTCGGTTCGCAAGCCATGCAGCTCAGTGATTTCGGTTCCTGGGGCTCACGGGCCTTCGGCATCGGCCCGCAATTCAGCCTGCCGCTGTTCGACGGTGGCCGCTTGCGCGGCATGCTGCAACTGCGCGAAGCCCAGCAGCAGGAAGCGGCGATCGGTTATCAACAGACCGTCCTGCGTGCCTGGCACGAAATCGACGACCAGCTGACCGCCTACAACGCCAGCCAACGCCGCCGCGACAGCCTCGCCGAAGCCGTGCGCCAGAACCAGATCGCCCTGCGCACCGCGCAACAGCAATACGTCGAAGGCGTGGTCGACTTCGTCAACGTCCTCACCGTGCAAGGCGCACTGCTCGCCACCCAGGAGCAATGGGTGGAAAGCTCCACCGGCGTTTCACTGGCGATGGTCGGGTTGTACCGGGCGTTGGGCGGGGGATGGGAGTCGGTGTATCCGGTGGGGGAGATGGCGCAGCGTTGATTCTCCCACCCGAATGATGGCCTTTCGCTTGACGCTAATCGCCGCTGTCGTAGACTCCGAGCATCCGTCAGGGAGTAACGGTTATGCGGCGTTTTCGTGGTTGGGTTGTCGGATTGACCTTTGTAACGTGTGCAGTTCAGGCTCAAACGCCCGCGCCAGACGATCCGCTGCTGGATAACGGCGGGGCGGCGAATGCGTCGGCCAGCAGTGAAGCGCGCGGTGTGTTGCGGGCGCGGGATCAGGCGACGCTGGCCAGCGAGTTGTCGGGACGGATTGTCGAGTTGCCGTTCAGCGAGGGCGAGTCGTTCAAGAAGGGCGATACCCTGGCGCGTTTCGACTGTTCGGCCTATCAGGCCCAGTTGAATGCCGCGCAAGCCGCCAGCCGTGGCGCCGGTGAAGAGCTGGCGCACAACCGGCAACTGGCGGCGCTCAATTCCGTCGGGCGTTTCGAAGTGGCCCGGGCCGAGGCCAAGGTCAGCGAGACTCAGGCGCAATCTCAGGTTTATCAAGTACAGGTCAAACGCTGCAGCGTGGTCGCGCCGTTCGACGGGCAAGTGGTCGAGCGCAAGGTGCAACGCTACGAAAGCGTGCCGGCCGGGGCGCCACTGCTCGATGTGGTGGACAACCGTACCCTGGAAATCCATTTGCTGGTGCCCTCGCGCTGGATGGCGAAGCTCAAGCCCGGTCAGACCTTCAGTTTCGTTCCCGATGAAACCGGCCAGCCGATCGGTGCGACGGTAAAACGTCTTGGCGCGCGGATCGATGAAGGCAGCCAGACCCTGCTGCTGGTCGCCACACTTCCTGAAGCCAAAGGCCTGCTCGCCGGCATGAGCGGCACTGCGCGTTTCCCGGAGCTTAAGTGAATGCCCCGGTGAGCGGCGGCGCCGAACAGGTGTTCGCGCGGTTTCTCGATCTCGAACGGCAGACCCGCGCCGCCCGCGATGCGTCGCAACTGGCCTACAGCCTGGTCAATGACGGGCAGCCGCTGTTCGGTTATCGCCATGCGGCCCTGCTGATCGCCGGCAAGGTGCAGGCGGTGACGGGTGTCAGCGCGGTGGAGCCGAATGCGCCGTTCGTGGCGTTCGTCGAGCAGGCGGTGGCGCAGTTGTTCAAGCAGGATGTGCTGAAACAGGCGCGGGTGATCACGCCCGAGATGGTCAGCGAGTCAATCCAGAGCGACTGGCGCAGCCTGTCGGCGCTGCAGGTGTTCTGGCTGCCGCTGATCGACCGCGAGGGTCAGGTGTTCGGCGGTTTGTGGCTGGCCCGTGATCTGCCGTGGAACCCTTCCGAACAAGTGCTGCTGTCGCAACTGGGCGACACCTACAGTCACGCCTGGCTGGCGTTGCAACCGCGCAAGCCGTGGCGGCTGCGCTGGACGCGTAAACGTCAGGTGGCACTGGTCGCGGTGTTGTTGCTTGGCTTGTTGATCCCGGTGCGCCAGTCGGTGCTGGCCCCGGCCGAAGTGGTGCCCTTGGGTGGGCGAGTGGTGGCGGCGCCGCTGGACGGGGTGATTGCCGAGTTTCTGGTCAAACCCAATCAGAACGTGAAAACCGGTGATCTGCTGCTGCGCTTCGAAAGCACTACGCTCAATGCCCAGGCCGATGTCGCCGAGCGTGCGCTCGGTGTGGCCGAAGCCGAACTCAAAGCCAATTCCCAACGTGCATTCGCCGACGCCGAGTCCAGCTCACGGGTGGATCTGCTGGCCGCCCGGGTCGAGCAGAAACGCGCCGAACGGGACTACGCCCGGGAACTGCTCAACCGCAGCGAAGTGCGCGCCGAGCGCGACGGCATTGCGGTATTCGCCGACGCCGAGCGCTGGACCGGAAAACCGGTGCAGACCGGCGAGCGACTGATGGAAATCGCCGACCCGAGCCAGGCCGAACTGCGCATCGAACTGGCAGTAGGCGATGCGATTTCGCTGGAGCCGGGCGCCGATATTGCGTTGTTCCTCGACAGCGATCCCTTGCAACGCCACGTCGCCCGACTCGAGCGTTCGGCCTATGAAGCCCAGCCCACCGCTGGTGGCCAACTGGCCTATCGGCTGGATGCGAATTTTACCGACGCACCGCCGCGTATCGGCCTGCGCGGCACGGCGAAGATCTTCGGTGATCGCGCGCCGCTGGCGCTGTATCTGCTGCGCCGCCCACTGGCCGGTTTGCGTCAGAGCGTGGGCCTGTAAATGAACCTGCCGAGCCTGCGTGCCGACCTGCAACTGTCGCCCGCGGCGCCGGCGCTGGACGGCTCGCCGCGCTGGACCCTGGCCGACCCGGTGCGCGGGCGCTATTTCAAACTCGGCACGGCGGCAATGCGCCTGTTACGCCACTGGTCGCTCGGTGATCCCGAGCAGGTGCTGCGCGCCGCCAACCGTGAGCCGGGCTTGCCGCTGGACGGCGTCGAGCTGGAGCAACTGCTGACGTTTCTGCGCGGGCATGACCTGATCAGCGCCCTCGACGATCAGCAACGCGCCAGTTACCAGCTCAAGGCCCTCGCGCAACGCCAGAGCCTGTGGAAAATCCTGCTGCATCAATACCTGTTTTTCCGCATTCCACTGTGGCGCCCGGACGCGTTTCTCAATCGGGCGTGGCCGTGGCTGCAGCGATTCGGGCCAAGGATTTTGCGCTACGGCTTTCCGGCGACCCTTGGGCTCGGGGTGTTTCTGGTCTCGCGGGACTGGCAGCGATTTGTCGGCACCTTTCCGCACCTGTTCAGCCTCGGCGGGGCGATTTCGTTTGGTGTTGCGCTGTTCTTCGCCAAGCTCTGCCATGAGTTCGGCCACGCGTTCATGGCCAAGCGCGCCGGGTGTCGGGTGCAGAGCATGGGCGTGGCGTTCATGGTCTTGCTGCCGATGTTCTACACCGATGTCAGCGATGCCTGGCGGGTCAATGACCGACGTGCGCGGCTGCTGATCGGTGCCGGCGGGGTGCTGGCGGAATTGCTGCTGGCCTGCATCGCGTTGCTGGTCTGGTCATTGCTGCCGGACGGCCCGGCGCGCACGGCGGCGTTCATGCTTGCCAGTGCGACCTGGATCACCACGCTGGTGGTCAATCTCAATCCGTTCATGCGTTTCGATGGCTACTTTCTGCTCAGCGATTTGTGGGAGGTCGACAACCTTCAGGGCCGGGCCTTTGCCTTCTGCCGCTGGCGCCTGCGTGAGTTCTTGTTCGGCTATGGCGCACCGGCGCCGGAGCCTTGGTCGCCGGCGATGCAGCGGCGTTTGCTGATCTGGGGGTACGGTTCGTGGTTATGGCGTGCGGCGTTGTTTTTCGGGATCGCGCTGGCGGTCTATCACCTGTTCTTCAAGGTGTTGGGGATCTTCCTGATGCTGGTGGAACTGGTGTGGTTCATCTTTTTGCCGATCATGAGTGAGTGGCGCCAGTGGTGGAGTCGCCGCGAACAGGCTCACGGCCCGCGCGTGCTGCTCAGCAGCCTGGCAGTGCTGGGCTTGTTGCTGGTGCTGATCGTGCCGTGGCGCAGCGCGGTCGAACTGCCGACGATGCTCGAGGGCGGTCGAGCCAGCGCGCTGCATGCGCCGGTGGCGGCGCGGGTCAAAACGGTGAAGGTTGCGGACGGCCAGAAAGTCGCTCAGGGCGACGTGCTGATCGAACTGGAGTCGCCGGATCTCGACTCGCGACAGACCATTGTTCGCCGGGAAATCCAGATTCAGCAGTTGCTGATGCGCCGTCAGGCCGGTCGCAGCGAAACGGCTGCCGACGCTGGCATCGTCGAGCAACGCCTCGCGGAAGCCGTGGCGCAATACCGTGGCTTGAGCGCTCGCCGCGAACGCCTGCTGCTGCGTGCGCCCCATGCCGGCACCGTGCGTGATTTGCTACCGAACCTGACACCGGGCCGCTGGCTGTCGAGCAAGAATGCGCTGGCGCGGGTGGTCGAGGACGGTTCGCGTCTGCGTGGTTATGTGGCCGAGGCCGAGTTGTGGCGGGTCAAACCGGGGGCCACCGGGCGGTTTATCGCCGATGACCCGATGCACCCGGCGATTACCGTGAAGCTCGATGAAATCGATACCAATGGCGTGGCCTATGTCGATCAGGAAGCGCTGACGTCCGACCATCACGGGCCGATTGCCGTACGCCGCGATCAACAGCAACGGGCGGAACCGGTGCAGGCGCAATACGGCGCGCGATTGACTACGCTGGATCAGCCACCTGCGCCGGTACAGCCGTTGCGCGGCGTGGTGGTGTTGCAGGGCAGCGGCGAATCGGTGCTCGGCGTAGCCTGGCGTCGGCTGGCGGCGCTGGGGGTCAGGGAAAGCGGTTTCTAGGGAGCGTGAATATGGCGGACAACGCAGCAGTGTCGGCAGACGGCCTGGTGGTGCGACCCTCGCGGGCCACCGACGGGCCTTTTCTGCAAAGTCTCTATCAATCCGCTCGCCCGGATCTGCAATGGATCGATGGCGAGCAGGACGTGGTGCAGCAAGTGGTCGCGCAGCAATTTCAGGTGCAGGAACAGGGCGTGGGTGAAAACCATCCCAATGCCATGCACTACGTCGTGGAAAAACTCGGCACGGCCATCGGTGCACTGAGCACGGATTTCGGCCCCAACGAAATCCGCGTGTTGTACATCGCCTTCATCCCTCAGGCCCGGGGCAAGGGTTACGGTCGTGCGGTGCTGCAAGGTGTGCAGAAGGCCGCGCAGCAAGTGCGTTGCCCGGTGGCGACGGTGGTCTGGGCCAACAATCCCCATGCGCGCCAGCATTACCTGGCGCTGGGGTTTGCGGTGGAAGAGCGCAATCCGGCGGCGGAGCGGCTGGTGTGGTATCCGCAGTGAGCCTGGAAAATCAATTGAAGGAAATACAGAAGTAGCCCAACTGTGGATCCCGCCCCATCGCCGGCACTCGTGACACGAAAATATCTTCCACCCGGCCGAACTCCGGCAGTTCCAGTGCGCACAGGCCGTCGACAAACTCGGTCGGCTCCAGGCTGTTGAATTCGAGGCAGAAGGGCATGCGTTCGCTGTGGCGCATTTTCGCCGACGGGGCTGCTTCAAGGTGGGCGAGTTGAATTGGCAGCGCTGTGCCATCCGGCAGGTGCAGTGTGCGTTGTTGCCCCAGCAACGGCTGGAGGTGTTCGATCTGAACCGATTGCAGCATGGTTTGACTCCAGAGAAAAAACGAAACGTCCGGGGGCTCGGGGCCCCCGGACGATTGCTCAGTTGCGCGACGGAAAGAGACCGTTCAGGGCAACGCTGAAGTTGAGGACCAGGAAGGGGTTCATGATGCCCAGCGGCTGGCTGCCGCCGGTGGAGGAAATGTCCCCGGTGACGGTGGTGGTCACACCTTTGAGTGGCACTGGCGTGGCGCCCTGGGCGTCGGAATAGATGTTCGCCGAGCCGGGGCCGCCGCCGGAGGCACCGAGGTAGGAATTGGTGGCAGTCGGTACAGTCGCCGGATTGCTGGCGGGGACCGCTAGCGACAAGGCCGTGTTGGCGTTCAGACCCGTCATCGCGTGGGTGTGGTTGGGCATGTTGGCAATGGTGGCGGTGACGCTTTCCGTGCCAGCCACCTGGCCGATGATGCGCGGCGTCAGGCCCAGACCGTTGCCTTGGGCGATTGGCACGCGACCTTGCAGGTTGGGCAACTGAAAGTTGGTCGTGCCGTTGCCGCCGTAGTAGGTGCCCAGCAACGCGAATAACGCGTTGTATTGCGCAATGGAAAGGGTCTGTCCATTACACAGGGCCCAGCCATTGGGGGCGAAGTTGAAGGCGAACGGTTGAATCGTACCCATAAAGACTTCCATGGTTCCTCATCCTTCTGTTATGTGGTTGGCGCGCCGCGCGTTAGCCTGTGTTGTCGGGCAGGTGGAAAGGCTTTGCTGGCGCCTTCCGTTTGCGCAGGCAGGTCACGCCAAGCCGTAGCGTAGACCCGGATCGACGGACTTGCCGGACGTCGTCGCGGCCGCGCGTCGACTTCGCCGCTGGCCTACAGTGAGCGCAATGATTGAGGCTGTTCTGTACTCGAAAAATCTAAGGGAAGCTTGATGGAAGCGCGTCGCGAGACTCCGCTGGGGGATACCCAGGACCCGTTTGCCGCACCAAATGCCGGTGTCCGGCGTCTGCTGCGCTGGGTTCGCCAGCAGTGGCTGATACCGATTTTGCTGTTGGCGGCAGTCGTGCGTTTTTATGACCTGACCGCCGCCGCGATCTGGGGCGACGAAGGCTCCAGCCTGCTGCTGGCGCGCTATACGCTGGGCGGTATCTGGGAACATGCGGCGTTCGATGTGCATCCGCCGTTGTACTTCATGCTGCTGCACGGCTGGGTCAGTCTGTTTGGCGAAGGGATTCTGTCGATCCGCAGCCTCAGTGCCCTGGCCGGCATCGCCACAGTCGGTCTGGGCATGTGTCTGGTCGATCGTCTGGCGACCCGTCGTGCCGCCATCATCGCCGGGGTACTGCTGGCGCTGCTGCCGACGGCGGTGCGCTACAGCCAGGAAGTGCGCATGTACTCGCTGCTCGGCCTGTTGCTGCTCGGCACCACCCTGGCATTGATCTGCTGGGTCAGACGCCCGCAGCGCCGACGGTATCTGGTGATCTACGCGCTGCTGATGAGCGCCGCGTTGTACACCCATTATTTCGCCGTGCTGGCGGCACTGAGCCATTGGCTGTACCTGGGGCTGATTCGCCTGTTGCCGGGTTATCGCCTGCGGCACATTCAGCGCAAGGACTGGTGGCTGGCCAATCTGGCGATCGTCGCGCTCTACCTGCCGTGGCTGCCGAACCTGCTCGATCTGACGCAGCACATGGAAGAACTCAAGGTCGGTGGCGATGTGGGCTGGGAAGATCCGGTGACCCTGTCCTCACTGCCGTCGATGATCTGGCTGTGGCTGATCCAGAACGAAGGCGAGCATCTTCCGGTGTTGCTGTTCGGCGGCATGCCGCTGGCCATGCTGGCGCTGGCGGGCGTGGCCGTGGCCCGTGACCGCAGCGTGAACCATGGCAGCGTGCTGCTGGCGCTCTACACCGGTGTGCCGTTGTTTCTGGTGTTCGCGGTGTCGTTCATCAGCCCGGTGTTCATCGAGCGCTATCTGACGGCCTATGCACTGGGGCTGCCGATGCTGGTGGCGCTGGCCATCGACCGTTTGTACAGCCGCGCTCGAGTGCTGGCGGCGGTGGTACTGGTGTCGTTTGTCGGGATCGAAATGGTCGGGGTGAACACCAACGCCACGGTCGATCCCGATGACCAGCTCAATGTCATGGTCGATCACATCAACCATCACTTCGTCAGTGGTGACCGGATCGTTACCAGCGACATGCTCTGGTACCTGAGTTACGTCTACTACAACCGCACCGATGCTCAGGTAAGGCTGTACACACCGCCCGCCGCCGACGGGCGCTCGACGCGTCCGAACCATTACGGTTTCGGCACACTGGTGCCCGATGAGGTTTATCTGGATCGTCTCGCCGATCTGCCGAAAAACAGCTCCCGGGTCTGGTTGATCGGTGACCTGGACCCGGAAGTGGCGGACCCGTTCCTGCCTCTGCCCAAGAGCTGGCAGTTGCGTGATCAGTCCAGTGCTGGCGGGGCGAAAGCGCGACTTTTCGTTGTGGAAAAGGACGATCGTACCAACGGGGAGTGACTTAAACGCTTCACCTGACTGTTCGCGATAAGAAATGACATTACAAGTCCGTTTTGCTCTATGTTGATATCAAAACACTACTAGTCGAAAGGTTATTGTTGGACTACGCTCGTCGGATAAAAGGACTTACAAAGTAATGGTGAAGGGATTGCAGCAGTTCCACTTTATCTCCGGCTTGCCGCGCTCAGGTTCGACTCTCCTGTCTGCGATTCTTTTGCAGAACCCGCGCTTTCATGCCGGCATGACCAGTCCGGTCGGCGCGCTGTTCTCCGGTGTCCTTGAACAATGCAGCGCCGGCAGCGAATTCGGTGCGGTGATCGACACCGACATGCGCCGTCGCCTGCTGCGCGGGCTGTTCGATTCCTACTACGCCGACAAGGCCGACAAACCGGTGGTGTTCGACACCAACCGGCAGTGGAGTTCGCGCCTGCCGGCGATCAGCGATCTGTTCCCCAAAGCCAAGGTCATCGCCTGCGTGCGCAACGTCGCCTGGGTGATGGACAGCCTGGAGCGGCTCTACCGCGCCAACCCCTATGAAAACACCAAGCTGTTCGGCGATGCCGTCGAGCGCAACACGGTCTACAGCCGCTGCGAAACCCTGGCCCAGCGCAACCGCCTGGTGGGATTCGCCTGGGCGGCGCTCAAGGAAGCCTATTACGGCGAGCACGCCGATTCGCTGCTGATCGTTGATTACGACCTGCTGACCCAGGCCCCCGAGCGGGTGCTGCGGCTGGTCTACGACTTCATTGGCGAACCTTGGTTCGAGCACGATTTCGAGCACTTGGCCTATGACGCGCCGGAGTTCGACCAGGCCCTGGGCGTGGCTGGCCTGCACAAGGTCAAACCCAAGGTCGCCCTGCAGTCGCGGCGCACGATTCTGCCGCCGGACCTGTTCAAGCAATACGCCGATTTGTCCTTCTGGCTCGATGGCTCAGCCAGCGCTGCCAATGTGATTCGTATGAAGTCCGACGCCGCGATCAGTTGATCGCGGCGTTTTTCATTGATGCGTTTACAACTGTTCGAGTCCGGGTGAGCAACATGTGGTGGAGCAAGCAAAAGTCGCGGTTAACCGAAAGCCAACGGACGCTGGCGGCGCCGCTGATCATGTCGCTGGAACCGCGCCTGCTGTTCGACGGCGCCGTGGCGGCCACTGTCGCTGACACAGCCGCCCAGGCCGACAGCCATCCCGCTGCCGATGCGGCCAAGACACCCACGGCCGATCATTCGTCGGTCAGCAAGGACACCCACGGCCAGGCCGATGCCACACCTGCGGCCAGCCCGGTGGCGGTACCTGGGCAAAGCGTGGTGTTCGTCGATGGCCGGGTCAAGGATGCCGACAGCTTGCTCAAAGGCGTCGCTCCGGGGACGCAAGTGGTCAAGCTCGACGCGAGCAAGGACGGCTTGCAGCAGATCGCCGACTATCTCGACCAGCATTCGGGCGTCAGCTCGGTGCAAATCATTGCCCACGGCAACGCCGGTGACCTGTGGCTGGGCAACAGCTACCTGTCGGCGGACAACGTCGCGCAGCGCAGCGCGGTGCTGGCGGAAATCGGCAAGGACATGAACGTTGGTGGCGACATCCTCATTTACGGCTGCTACACCGCCGAGGGTGACCGTGGCCTGAGCTTTGTCGACTCGCTGGCGCAATTGACCGGTCGCGACGTGGCGGCGTCGAACAACCGCACCGGTGTGGGCGGTGACTGGGATCTGGAGATCGCCACCGGCAAGATCGAGAGCGCCAACGTGCTGTCGACCTTGTCGATGAGCGAGTACCAGTGGGGCCTCGCCACCTGGACTGCCACCAACAACGCGAACACCGGGGTCGGTTCGCTGCGGGCAGCGCTGGCGTCGGCGCAGAACGGCGACATCGTGACCTTCAGCACCGGCATGACGGTACAGCTCACCTCGGAATTGCTGATCAACAAGAGCGTCACGGTCGATGGCGACCTGAACAACGATGGCGTCGCCGACGTCACCCTCGATGGCCAGTACAAGACCCGGGTGGTGGAAATCACCTCCGGCAGCACCGTGACCCTCGATGGTCTGGTGATTACCCGGGGCCTGGTCTCGGGCAACGGCGGCAATGGCGGCTATGGCGCGACCGGGGCCATGGGCGGCGGGATTTTCAACGCCGGCATCCTGACCCTGAACAACGTTTCGGTGACCGGTAACGCGGCGGCCGGTGGTGGCGGTGGCGGGGGTGTGACCGGTGCGTTCTACGGCGGTGCCGGTGGCGGCGGCGGTGGCCTCGGTGGTCAGGGCGGCGGTCATGGCGGCACGGCCGGGCCGGGCACCGGTACCCTGGGCGGCCAGGCCGGCAGCGGCGGTGTCGGCGGTTATGGCGGTGGCTACGACGCGACGCACATGGGCGGGCGCGGCGGTTCCACCCTCGGCGGTGCTGGCGGTGTGGGCGTGTCCTATTACAGCAACGGCGGCAATGGCGGCACCGCCAACAACGGCACGATTTCCATTGGCGGCGGCGGTGGCGGCGCCGGTTGGGACAAGGTCGGCGGCGTCGGCGGCAATGCGGCCGGCGGTATTTATAACGCCTCCACCGGGACCCTGAAAATCGTCGGCACCTCGGTCATCAGCAACAACATCGGTGCGGGCGGCGGTGGCGGTGGCGGCAGCGGCCAGGGCAGCAACAACCTGAACGGCGGCGACGGCGGACGGGGTGTCGGCGCAATCTGGAACCAGGGCGGCACGGTACTGATCACGGCCTCCAACTTCAGCTCCATCACTGGCAACGCGGCGGGCAGCGGCTCCGGTGGCGCAGAACTGGGCGGCGGCGTGACGGGCTCTGTACCCTTGGCCTTCGCGGCGATCTACAACAACGGCGGCACACTCAACACCGCTTATGTGGAACCACCGACCGCCACCATCGTGATGTCCGACACCGCCCTGAAAATCGGCGAAACCTCGCTGGTGACCATCACCTTCAGCCGGGCGGTGACCGGTTTCACCAACGCCGACCTGACCATCGCCAACGGCACGCTGACCGCGGTCAGCAGCAGCGACGGCGGCCTGACCTGGACCGCGACGTTCACCCCGACCAACAACATCACCGACGCCACCAACCTGATCACCCTCGACAACACCGGGGTGAACGCGATCAGCGACGGTGTGGCGGGTGTCGGTACGACCAACTCCGTCAACTACGCGATCGATACCGCGCGCCCGACCGTGACCATCGTGATGTCGGATACGGCATTGAAAATCGGCGATACCTCGCTGGTGACTTTTACCTTCAGTGAAGCGGTGACCGGCTTCACCAACGCCGACCTGACCATTGCCAACGGCACCCTGAGCGCGGTGAGCAGCAGTGACGGCGGTATTACCTGGACCGGGACGTTCACCCCGAGCGCCAGCATCACCGACACGACTAACCTTATCTCTCTGGACAACACCGGTATTGCCGATCTGGCCGGTAACGCCGGCACCGGCACCACCGATTCGGTCAATTATGTGATCGATACGGTGCGGCCGACCGCGACCATTGTCGTGGCCGACACCAACCTGGCGGCGGGAGAAACCTCGCTGGTGACCATTACCTTCAGCGAAGCGGTCAGTGGCTTCACCACGGCCGACCTGACGGTGGCCAACGGCACCCTGACCGGCCTGAGCAGCAGCGACGGCGGCGTCACCTGGACCGCCACGCTCACGCCAACCACCAACATCACCGACACCACCAACCTGGTCACCCTGGACAACACCGGGGTCGTCGATCTGGCCGGTAACGCCGGCAGCGGCACCACCAACTCCAACAACTATGCGATCGACACCGCGCGGCCGACCGCGACCATCGTGGTGGCCGACAACAACCTGAAAATCGGCGAAACCTCGCTGGTGACCATCACCTTCAGCGAAGCGGTGACCGGTTTCACCAACGCCGACCTGACCATTGCCAACGGCACATTGACGGCGGTCAGCAGCAGCGACGGCGGCATCACCTGGACGGCGACGTTCACGCCGACCGCCAGCATCACCGACGCGACCAACCTGATTACCCTGAACAACACCGGCATCGCTGACCTGAACGGCAACGCCGGCAGCGGCACGACCGATTCGAACAATTACGCCATCGATACCGTGCGCCCGACCGCGACCATCGCCTTGTCCGATAACGCGTTGAAAATCGGCGAAACCTCGGTTGTGACCATCACCTTCAGCGAAGCGGTGACCGGTTTCACCAACGCCGACCTGACCATTGCCAACGGCACGTTGAGTGCGGTGAGCAGCAGCGACGGCGGTGTCACCTGGACGGCGACGTTCACGCCG
This sequence comes from Pseudomonas sp. HLG18, assembly GCF_051903985.1. Lineage (NCBI taxonomy): Bacteria > Pseudomonadati > Pseudomonadota > Gammaproteobacteria > Pseudomonadales > Pseudomonadaceae > Pseudomonas > Pseudomonas sp. HLG18. The sequence continues at coordinate 5,346,937 of NZ_CP195831.1, forward strand.
ACCAGCAACATCACCGATGCCACCAACGTCATCACCCTGGACCAGACCGGCGTCTCCGACCAGGCCGGCAACGCCGGCAGCGGAACTGTCGACTCCGGTAACTATGCCATCGACACCCAGCGTCCGACCGCGACCATTGTGGTTGCCGACAGCACCCTCACGGCCGGTGAAACGACGCTGGTGACCTTCACCTTCAGTGAAGCGGTGACCGGTTTCAGCAATGCCGACATCGTGGTTGCCAACGGCACCCTGACGGCGGTGAGCAGCGGCGACGGCGGCATCACCTGGACGGCGACGTTCACGCCGAACGTGGGCGTCAACGACGCCACCAACCTGATTATCCTGAACAACACCGGCATCGCCGACCTCGCCGGCAATACCGGCAGCGGCACCACCAGTTCGCCCAACTACACCATCGACACCGTGGTGCCGACCGCGACCATCATCGTGTCCGACTCCAGCCTGAAAATCGGCGAAACCTCGCTGGTGACCATCACCTTCAGTGAAGCGGTGACCGGTTTCACCAACGCCGACCTGACCATCGCCAACGGTACGTTGTCGGCAGTCAGCAGCAGCGACGGCGGCATTACCTGGACGGCGACCTTCACCCCGACCAGCAACGTCACCGACGCCACCAACCTGATCACGCTGGACAACTCCGGCGTGCAGAATCTGTCCGGCAACGCCGGCAGCGGCACCACCGATTCGAACAACTATTCGGTCGACACTCAGCGTCCGACTGCCACCATCGTGGTCGCCGACACCGCCCTGGGCGTCGGCCAGACCAGTCTGGTGACTATCACGTTCAGCGAAGCGGTAACCGGTTTCACCAACGCCGACCTGATCATCGCCAACGGCACGTTGAGCGCCGTGAGCAGCAGCGACGGCGGCATCACCTGGACCGCGACCTTCACCCCGGCGGCAGGGATTACCGACACCACCAACGTGATCACCCTGGACAACACCGGCATTGCCGACCTCGCGGGCAACGCCGGCAGCGGCACCACCGATTCCAACAACTATGCCGTCGACAGCCAGCGCCCGACCGCCACCATCGTGCTCTCCGACAGCAGCCTGAGTGCCGGAGAAACCTCGCTGGTCACCATTACCTTCAGCGAAGCGGTGACCGGTTTTGACAATTCCGACCTGAGCGTCGCCAACGGCACCTTGAGCAACGTCACGTCCAGCGACGGCGGCATCACCTGGACGGCGACGTTCACGCCGAATGTGGGCGTCAACGACGCCACCAACCTGATTGTCCTGAACAACACCGGCATCGCCGACCTCGCCGGCAATACCGGCAGCGGCACCACCAGTTCGCCCAACTACACCATCGACACCGTGCTGCCGACCGCGACCATCATCGTGTCCGACTCCAGCCTGAAAATCGGCGAAACCTCGCTGGTCACCATCACCTTCAGTGAAGCGGTGACCGGTTTCACCAACGCCGACCTGACCATCGCCAACGGCACGTTGTCGGCGGTCAGCAGCAGCGACGGCGGCATTACCTGGACGGCGACCTTCACCCCGACCAGCAACGTCACCGACGCCACCAACCTGATCACGCTGGACAACTCCGGCGTGCAGAATCTGTCCGGCAACGCCGGCAGCGGCACCACCGATTCGAACAACTATTCGGTCGATACTCAGCGTCCGACTGCCACCATCGTGGTCGCCGACACCGCGCTTGGCGTCGGCCAGACCAGTCTGGTGACCATTACCTTCAGCGAAGCGGTGACCGGTTTCACCAACGCCGACCTGATCATCGCCAACGGCACGCTGAGCGCCGTGAGCAGCAGCGATGGCGGCATTACCTGGACCGCGACCTTCACCCCGGTGGCAGGGATTACCGACACCACCAACGTGATCACCCTGGACAACACCGGGATCGCCGATCTGGCGGGCAATGCCGGCAGCGGCACCACCGATTCCAACAACTATGCCGTCGACAGTCAGCGTCCGACGGCGACCATTGTCATGAGTGACAGTGATCTGCGCCTTGGCGAAACCGCCCAGGTGACCATCACTTTCAGCGAGGCGGTGACCGGTTTCGACAACTCGGACCTGAGCGTGGCCAACGGCACCCTGAGCAACGTTTCGTCGAGCGACGGCGGCATCACCTGGACGGCCACCTTCACGCCGAACATCGGCGTCACCGACCTGACCAATCTGATCGTCCTGAACAACACCGGCATCACCGACCTGGCCGGCAACACCGGCAGCGGTACCACCAGCTCGGCCAATTACCAGGTGCAGACCGAAGTGCCGACCGCGACCATTGTCATTGCCGACACTGCGCTCAAGGCCGGAGAAACCTCGCTGGTGACCATCACCTTCAACGAAGCGGTCAGCGGTTTCGACAACAGCGACCTGACCATCGCCAACGGCACGCTGAGCAACGTCAGCAGCAGCGACGGCGGCATCACCTGGACCGCGACGTTCACGCCGACCAACAACATTACCGACAGCAGCAACCTGATCACCCTGAACAACGCCGGAGTGACCAACCTGTCGGGCAACAGTGGCGTCGGCACCACCGATTCCAACAACTTCGCCATTGACACCGCGCTGCCGACCGCCACCATCGTGGTTGCCGACAACCGCCTGGGCATCGGTGAAACCACCACGGTGACCATCACCTTCAGCGAAGCGGTGAGCGGGTTCGACCTGTCGGACATCAGCGTCGCCAACGGTTCGCTCTCGAACCTGACCAGCAGCGACGGTGGCGTGACCTGGACGGCGACTTTCACGCCGACAGCCAACGTCAACGACCCGACCAACCTGATTCTGATCGATACTGCCGGCGTCCAGGATCTGGCCGGCAATGCCGGGGCGAGCATTGCCATCTCCAACAACTACCTCCTCGATGCGACCCGGCCGACGGTGAGCATCGTGGTCGCCAACCCGCATCTGGGCATCGGCCAGACCACCACGGTGACCTTCACGTTCAGCGAGGCGGTGAGCAATTTCGATCTGTCGGACCTGAGCGTGACCAACGGTGACCTGAGCAACCTGACCAGCAGCGACGGCGGCAAGACCTGGACCGCGACCTTCACGCCGACCGCGAATGTCACCGACCCGAGCAACTTCATTGCCCTGGACACCAGCAACGTCACCGACCTGGCGGGCAACGCCGGCAGCACGGTGGCGGTGTCGAACAACTACACCCTCGACAGTGAACGGCCGACCGCTACGGTAGTGGTTGCCAATCCGAACCTGGGCGTCGGCCAGACGTCGCAGGTGATCATTACCTTCAATGAAGCGGTGACCGGTTTCGATCTGTCGGACCTCAGCGTGGCCAACGGTACTTTGTCCAACCTCAGCAGCAACGACGGCGGCAAGACCTGGACCGCGACCCTGACGCCAAACGCCAACGTCAGCAGCGCCAGCAATGCGATCAGCGTCAACCGTGCCGGGGTCAGCGATCTGTCGGGCAACAGCGGCAGCGGGATCAGTCAGTCCGGCAACTATGTGATCAACACGGTGCCGGCCGTGCCACCGACGTCTCCTCTGGTGGTGACGCCGGATCCGCAGTTTCGCAGCAGCGATCCGGTCGTGGCACCGCCACCGCCCAACGTACCGCTGCAACCGATGGTCTTCACGACGCCTGTCGGGAATCTCGGTTCACCGCTGACCTTCCCGCCGCTGTTCGAGCAGCGGGTCATCGGCAACGGTATCCGTCCATTGGGCGACATTTTCATCAACCACGGTGCCTTGAGCCCGAGTTTCATTGCCCAGGTGTTCACCAGCAGTGACAGCGGCGGCGACGGTTCGGGCCACGGCTTCCTCGGCTTTGGCGGGGGAGATGGGGGCGTGTTCGGTATCAGCACCCTTTCCAGCCTGTTCAACCAGAACAGCGAGACAGAGCGGGATTCACTGAACGCCTTCGACAGTCACTCGATCAAGGGCGGCGACATTACCCAAGGCCTGCGCGGTGTGTTCGGCGCGCCGACCCTGGGCCAGCAACTGCAACAGATCAAGGACAGCGAGCAGCACCGGGTGGATAACCTGGCCGCGGCGCTGCAACAGGTCGGCATCAGCGAAATACCGGCCTGACAAACCAGAACAATCCAACAATATGTGGGACCTAGGGGCGATCCAGGGATGAAGAAAAGTCAGAAGTTGTTCGGCGCCAGCCTGCTGGCGCTGGCGATCAGCGGATGTGCAGTCACCAGTGAACCGATCGAACGCAGTGTCAGTGAGCAACGGGCCCGAGCCGACCTGCAAACCATGTACAAGGGCCAGGAACCGTTGCGCGGTCCGTTGACCTTGCACCAGGCCATGGCCCGCGCGGTGAAATACAACCTCGAAGGTCGCTTGAAGATCATGGAGGAAGCGCTGGCCAAGCGGCAGCTCGATCTCGCCAGTTTTGACATGCTGCCGCGCATGGCGCTGGACGCCGGTTACGTCGGACGCAACAACGTCAGCGCCTCCAGCAGCCAGAGTGTGCGCACCGGCACCCAGTCTCTGGAACCGTCGACCTCCCAGGACCGCGACCGCAACGTCGCCGACCTGACCATGGTCTGGAACGTTCTCGACTTCGGCGTCAGCTACATCAACGCCAAGCAACAGGGCGACCAGCGCCTGATCGTCCAGGAACGTCGTCGCAAGGTGATCAACACCATCGTCCAGGACGTGCGTTCAGCCTATTGGCGGGCAATGGCAGCCGAGCGTCTGCTCAAGCAGATCGACAGCCTGATGGCACGGGTCGACGCTGCCCGACGCAACAGTGAAAGCATGAGCGAGCAGCGCATCGGCGATCCGGTGCAGTCCCTCGGATACCAGCGTTCACTGATCGAAGCCACCCGGCAGCTGGAGGAGCAGCGCCGCGCGTTGTCGCTGGCGAAAACCGAACTGGCGACCCTGATCAACCTGCCGATGGGCACCAACCTGACGCTGGCCACCGACGACGGTTATCAGATCCCGGAACTCAAGGTCGATATCGCCAAACTGGAACAGGAAGCCCTGACCAGTCGCCCGGAACTGCGCGAGCAGGATTACCAGACACGGATCAGCGCTGCCGAAACCCGCAAAGCCATGCTGCGCATGCTCCCGGGCCTGGAGTTTTCTGCCGGCGGGCACTACGACAGCAACTCGTTCCTGGTGAACGACCGCTGGGCCGACTATGGCGTGAAAGTGACCTGGAACCTGTTCAACGTAATCTCCGCTCCGGCGGCCATCGATGTGGCCAAGGCCGGTGAAGAAGTCGCTACCGCACGGCGTCAGGCGATGTCGATTGCAGTGCTGGCGCAATTGTACGTGGCCAACGCCAACTATCAGGAAGCGCTGCGCCAGTTCAAAACCAACCAGCAACTGTCGGACATCGACGGGCAAATTGTCGGTCAGTTGCGCAACCGTCATCAGGCGGCAGGCATCGGCGAGCTGGATCTGATCCAGGGCGAACTGAACAACCTGCAAGCGGATTTGCGCCGTGACCTGTCCTACGCCGACCTGCGCAATGCCTATGGCCAGATCTTCGCCAGTGCCGGCCTCGATCCGTTGCCGGATCAGGTGCAGTCGACTGAAGTGCAGTCGATCGCCACGGCGCTGGCCAACCGCGAAGCGGCGTGGGCGTCGGGGGATATTTCGGTGCCGGCGGCCCGTGCCGCTGCCAAGTGAGTGATGAGTCGGCCAGCGTACTCGCGCCTGCCGGTCTCTGTGGATTTGCCGTTGCTGTTGCAGGCGTTGGCGGCGATCGAGGACACAGACTGGCACGGCCATTTCAACACCGCGTATTTCAGCGGTGACTGGAGCGGTGTGGCGCTGATTTGCGCTGCCGATGCCTTGACCGAGTTGTCACCCGGTACCGCCGAACCGGTGCCGCGCCGCCCCTGGTTGAAGGACCGCCGCTGGCAACAGGCGTTGCGCGACCTGCCGTTGGAGATCGTCAGTGCCCGGCTGCTGCGATTGGGGCCGGGTGGGCAGATCCATGAGCATCGCGATTACGATCTTGAGGGTGAGAACGCCGATATGCGACTGCACATTCCGCTGCTCAGTCCGCCTGCGGTGGACTTCTGGCTCGATGGCCTGCGCATGCCGATGATGGAAGGCGAGTGCTGGTTTCTCGATCTTGCGCGACCGCACCGGGTCGACAATCGGGACAGTACGGCACGCATTCATCTGGTCCTCGATTGCCGACCCGGCGCCTGGCTGGAGCAGATGATGACCGACGGTTTGCCAAGCACACCGCGGCCGGATGCCGAAGACTCGGCGCTGCAGCGATTTCAGCATCTGCTGGCCGTGGATCGGTCGTTGTCGGCGACCTTGCAGGCGCTACGTGATCCCGAAGCGTTCATCAGCCGAACCCTGGCGTTGGCCGCCGAGCGCGGCTTGTCATTCTCCCGGGAAGAACTGCAGGCGGCGATGCGCAACGGGCGCCGCTCGTGGAACGAACAATGGCGAGCCTGAATTTCGATGGCTGGCTGCCGGTTCGCATCTGGAAAGAGGCCGGGCAATGGCTGGTCGACTGGTGCTGGTTCGGTGACACGCCGCTGCACCAGCCGTTTTTTCGCGAGGCGGTGGAGCAGGCGCTGCAGTTGCCGTTCAATCAGGCGTTTCGCCGGCAGACGTCCTTGTCGGCGCTTGCCGATTGGCAAGCACTCAGCCCGGGCCTGTCACCGAGCGCTTTCATCCTGCACGCTTCGCGCTGTGGTTCGACGCTGATCAGTCAAATGGTGGCGCAGCTCGCCGATCACATCGTGATTTCCGAGGCGCCCCCCCTGGATGCCTTGCTGCGCAGCGATCTGCCGGCCGCTGAACGTCGTGCGGCCATCGCCGGGTTGCTCTCGGCCTACGGTCAGCGCCGGCGCGGGATGGAGCAGAGACTGGTGATCAAGCTCGATGCCTGGAACATCGGCGAATGGCCGTTATTGCACGACTGTTTTCCCGACACGCCGTGGCTGTTTGTCTACCGCGATCCGCTGGAGATCGCCGTTTCACATCTGCGTCGCCCGGGCATGCACATGGTGCCCGACCTGCTCGGCGCGTGCGTGCTGGACGATGACCTGCCATTCAAAGGACGCGAGGATTTTATCGCCCGGCGACTGGGACGGCTGCTGGACGCGGCGTGTTTGCACTGCGCTGATTTCGACGGGCTGGCGGTGAATTACAACGAGTTGCCTGAGGCGATGACAGGACGGTTGGCGAGGTTCTTTCAACTCAATGCCGAGCAGTGTGAGCAGGCGCTGACGGCTTCTGCGCAGCATGCGAAACAGCCGTCACAGGCGTTTGTCGCCGATGGCGAAAGCAAACGCCTTGAGGCTTCCACTCTGTTGCGCACGCAAGTGGAACGTTGTGCGCGGGCGCCCTATGACGCACTGGAGCGCTTGCGCAGGCTCACGATTTTGCCGACAGATCCGCCATTCCCTTGAGCAACTCGATCGGCAACGGAAAGACGATGGTCGAGCTCTTGTCACCGGCAATCGAACTCAGGGTCTGCATGTAGCGCAATTGCATGGCGCCGGGCTGGCGGCCGAGCATTTCGGCGGCCTGCATGAGTTTTTCCGAGGCCTGCAGTTCGCCTTCGGCGTGGATCACCTTGGCGCGCCGTTCCCGTTCCGCTTCAGCCTGTCTGGCGATGGCGCGCACCATCGATTCGTTGAGGTCGACATGCTTGATCTCGACATTGGCCACCTTGATGCCCCAGGCGTCGGTCTGGGCATCGAGCACTTGCTGGATGTCGATGTTCAACTGTTCGCGCTCGGCCAGCAGTTCGTCCAGTTCATGTTTGCCGAGTACCGCGCGCAGGGTGGTCTGGGCCAGTTGACTGGTGGCGGTCAGGAAGTCTTCGACCTGGATGATCGCTTTCTGCGGGTCGAGCACGCGGAAGTACAGCACCGCGTTGACCTTGACCGAGACGTTGTCGCGGGTGATCACGTCTTGGGGCGGCACGTCGAGGACGATGGTGCGCAGATCCACCCGGACCATTTGCTGCACCACCGGAATCAACAGGATCAACCCCGGCCCCTTGACCTGCCAGAAGCGCCCGAGCTGGAACACCACGCCGCGTTCGTATTCACGCAGGATGCGGAACGTCGAGCCCGCCAGGGCAATGAGCAACAGCAGCAGCGCGACAAAACCGATTTGCAGACCCATGATCACTCTCCGAGCGGTGCCGCGTCAGCCGCGGCCACTTGCAGCAACAAGCCCTTGCGCCCGACTACCCGCACCGGTTGCCCGGCGTGCAGCGGCGTGGCACTCGACACTTGCCAGCGTTCTCCTTGCAACTGTATCCAGCCGTTGCGGGTGTCGCGCGACTCCACCATGGTCACGGCCGTCACGCTGCCGACCAGGCCGGCGTCGCCGCTGACCGGGTGTCGCGGCCGGGTCTTCAGGGCACGAACCAGCAACGCGATCAGCAGCAGTGCGCTGACCAGCCCGAGGCCGATCATCATTGGCACCGGCAGTTCGGCATTGCTCAGAATCAGCGCGCCGATCACGAACATGACAATCCCGGCAAGGCCGATCACGCCGTAATTGGGCAGCACGCCTTCGGCGATCAGCAAGGTGATGCCCAGGGTGATCAGCCACAGGCCGATCGGGCTTCCGGCCGCAAGTGAGGTGTCCGCCGCCAGGGCCGATCCGCTCAGCAGCATCAGGGCAAACGCACAGCATCGGGTGTTCACGCGACCCTCCGGGAGAGTCATGGGGTTCTCTTATCAGTCTAGTTGAGCCTGCGGCTGGATGAATTTTGATCATTGCGCGGCCTCGCCAGTGGGCGGATTTACCTTCGTTCGCGGCTTGCCGGACTAGACTTTCCAGAACAGGAACAACGTTCATCATCGCTCGCCGCGCAGCGTCGGCGGGCAACGAGGTGCATCATGCGTATGGCAAGAAAAGTGCAAAGCAGCCTGACCCGGGCGCAATGCCAATACGACGTCGTCTCCCATCCGCACTCGAGCAGCAGCCTGGAAACGGCGCGGGTTGCGGGGATCCCGGCGGAGCGGGTGGCCAAATCGGTGATCCTCGACGATCACCACGGGCATTACCTGATGGCCGTGCTGCCAGCCAGCCGCCATCTGGACCTGAGCAAGGTGCGCACCAGCGGCGAGTGGCAGATCACCCGCGAAAGCACGCTCGCTCACCTGTTCGATGACTGCGAACGCGGTGCGGTGCCGCCACTGGGCGATTCCTATGGCCTGGACATGGTCATCGACCCGCTCGTGACCCGGCAGAAAGACATCTACCTGGAGGCCGGCAACCACAACAATCTGCTGCACATGAGCATGCCCGAGTTTCTGAAAATGGTGCCGCATGCGCAGGTGCGGGAGTTGAGTCAGTAGGTTTATGAGGTTTGTGAGGCACCAATCGCGAGCACGCTCTCTCCTACAGGTCCTGCGCTGAACCTCTGGGAGCGAGCGTGCTCGCGAAAAATCTTTCACACCCTATAGATCTTGCAGGAGTACCGACATGGAAAACCCGACGCACAGCCTCCCGTCCCTGTTCAAACAACTGGGCCTGGACAACGACCCGGTCAGCATCGATCAGTTCATCGCCGCCCACTCCCCGCTCAAACCCGAACTGCACCTGTGCGATGCGTTCTTCTGGAGCAAGAGCCAGGCGGATTTCCTGCGCGACGAGATTCTCGATGATGCGGATTGGGCGGAGGTGGTGGATCAGCTGGATGTGATGTTGAGGAAAGGGCGGGCGGGATAAAGACCGGACCTAGTCCTTGGCAGTCATAGCTCTCAAGGAAGAGAACGTCGCTTCAACTTCAAGATTGGATAAACCGATTCCGCAGGCCATTGATTCACGAGCGATTCTTACTTTTTGCTCTAAAAATGCCGCGTACGCAGATGTGTCGGGCAGACGTTCAATCGGATGTTGTCCAGAATTCGGGTTCTCGGGCGTGAATTGCGTCGTCATGGTTCAGTGCTCTCGGATGTCGGTGTCGGCGCAGTTTCAGCGAGGAACATTTCTTGTGCTGAAAGCAATTTGTTTCAAAACTTGACTGAATTTCCCCTCAAATGCCATATTGATAGTTAGCAAACTAACAGTGTGTGCATTCCCTCGTGCCGAATAACCTCGACGCTCTCCAGATGAACATCAGCAGTGCCATGGTGGTTGCTGCCAGGCATTGGCGGAAGATCTGCCAGACCACGCTGGTCAACTATGGAATTTCCGAAGCCTGCGCCGTCCCGTTGTTGATGATCGGGCGGCTGGGCGAGGGTGTGCGGCAGGTACAGGTGGCGCAGGCGGCGGGGATGGAGTCGCCGTCGCTGGTGCGTCTGCTCGATCAGTTGTGTCACGCCGGTTTTGTCTGCCGCACCGAAGATGCGCAGGACCGTCGCGCCAAATGCCTGAGCCTGACCGACACCGGCCGTGAGCTGGTGCAAGCGGTGGAGGCGCAACTGGTGCGCCTGCGTCATGAAGTGCTCGAAGGCATCGACCAGCGCGATCTGGAGGCTACGCTTCGGGTACTGAGAGCTTTTGAGGCGGCCACTCCGCCAACGGTGATCAATCCGTGAACGGGTTCTTTTCCGGCATGCCCCCAGCGCGGGACTGGTTCTACGGGATCCGCACGTTCGCGGCCTCGATGATCGCGCTGTACATCGCCTTGCTCATGCAGATGCCGCGTCCGTACTGGGCGATGGCCACGGTGTACATCGTTTCCAGCCCGTTCCTCGGCCCGACCAGTTCCAAGGCGCTGTATCGCGCCATCGGCACGTTTCTCGGTGCAGCGGCGGCGGTGCTGTTCGTGCCGATGTTCGTCCAGAGCCCTTATGTGCTGGTGGTGGTCATTGCGTTATGGACCGGGATTCTGCTGTTTCTGTCCCTGCATCTGCGGACCGCCAACAATTACGCACTGATGCTGGCCGGCTACACCTTGCCGTTGATCGCCCTGCCGGTGGTGGATAACCCGCTGGCGGTGTGGGACGTGGCCGAGTCGCGAACTGAAGAGATCTTTCTCGGCATCGCCGTGGCGGCGGTGGTCGGTGCGATGTTCTGGCCACGACGCCTGGCACCGGTGTTCAACGACGCCGTGGGCAAATGGTTCGCCGACGCCACGACCTACAGCCTGAAATTCCTCAGCCGCGACGTGCAGCCCGAAGAAGTCACTGCGCTGCGCATGGCCATGGTCGGCAGTTTCAACAGCCTGGAGTTGATGATCGGCCAGTTGCCGCACGAAGGTGCGCGGCCGCAAACCGTACGCAACACCAAGGAACTGCGCGGGCGGATGATCCACCTGCTGCCGGTGATCGACGCCCTTGAGGATTCGCTTTACGCCCTCGAACGGCGCACGCCGGAACTGGTGGAAAAATTCGCGCCGCTGCTCACCGCCACCCGCGAATGGCTAGGCCACAAAGACGCCGACCTCGACCGCTGGCAAACCCTGCGGGATCAGCTCGAAGCGTTGCAACCGAGCGCCGAAGCCCTCGAAGATCGCAAACAGTTGCTGTTTTCCAACGCGCTGTACCGTCTCGGCGAATTCATCGATCTGTGGCAGGACTGTCGCAGCCTGCAGGACGCGATCCTGTGCGAACGGCAGGACAGCTGGCGCGCGGTCTATCGTCACTGGCGCCTCGGCCGCCTGACGCCATTCCTCGACCGTGGGCTGATGCTGTATTCGGTGGCCTCGACCATTCTGGCGATCATCGTCGCCTCGGTACTGTGGATCCTGCTGGGCTGGACCGACGGCGGCAGCGCGGTGATTCTGGCGGCGGTATCGTGCAGTTTCTTCGCCTCAATGGACGACCCGGCGCCGCAGATCTACCGGTTCTTTTTCTGGACCGGGATGTCGGTGCTGTTCGCCAGCCTGTACCTGTTTCTGGTGCTGCCGAACTTGCATGACTTTCCGATGCTGGTGCTGGTATTCGCGGTGCCGTTCATCTGTGTCGGCACCCTGACGGTCCAGCCACGGTTTTTCCTCGGCATGCTGCTGACGCTGGTCAACACCTCGTCGTTCATCAGCATTTCGGGTGCTTACGACGCGGATTTCTTTGCCTTCGCCAATTCCAACCTGGCGGGCCCGATGGGGCTGTTGTTCGCGTTTATCTGGACCCTGATCGCCCGGCCGTTCGGCGCGGAACTGGCGGCCAAGCGCCTGACCCGTTTCAGCTGGAAAGACATCGTCAGCATGACCGAACCGGCCACCCTCGCCGAACACCGGCATCTGGGTGTGCAACTGCTCGACCGCCTGATGCAGCACCTGCCGCGTCTGGCGCTGACCGGCCAGGACACTGGCATCGCCATGCGCGAAGTGCGCGTGGGGCTGAACCTGCTCGATCTGCTCGCCTATACGCCGCGAGTGACGGGCGCGCCGAACGCGTTGCTCAAGCAAGTGGTGTCCGAGGTCGGCGAGTATTTCCGAGCCTGCCTCAAGGCCGGTGAACGCTTGCCGGCGCCGAGCGCCTTGTTGATGACCATGGATCGCACCCGTCGTGCGCTCAATGGCCACTGCGAGGAAGAAACCCGACTCAACCTGTTGCACGCCTTGAGCGGTTTGCGCCTGGCGCTGTTGCCCGGCGTGGAATTCGTCTCCAGTGCCGAGCCCGAAGAACCGCTGCCCGAAGGAGCGCCCCTATGATCGGTGATCTGGACATCAGCGGCATTTTCCTGCCGACCCTGCTGGTGTTGATGGGCATCACTTATGTGTTGTTTGTGTTGGTACACGGCGTGCTCACACGCCTGCATTTCTACCGTCTGGTCTGGCACCGGGCATTGTTCAACGTGGCTCTCTACGCCGTGATGCTGTACGGCGTGGATTCACTCAGTCGATACCTGATGACATGAAAAAACCGTTTCTGACCCTCGGTCGCGTCGTCCTGACGCTGCTGATCGTGACTTTCGCCGTCGTCGTGGTCTGGCGCATGGTGATGTATTACATGTTCGCGCCCTGGACCCGCGACGGCCACATTCGCGCCGACATCGTGCAGATCGCCCCGGACGTGTCCGGGCTGATCCAACAGGTCGAGGTCAAGGATAACCAGTTGGTGAAACGCGGCCAGGTGCTGTTCAGCATCGACCAGGACCGTTTCAAACTGGCATTGCGCCAGGCCAAGGCAGCCGTTGCCGACCGTGAAGAAACCCTCGCCCAGGCCCAGCGTGAAGCCAAGCGTAACCGTGGACTGGGCAATCTGGTGCCGGCCGAACAGCTGGAAGAAAGCCTGTCGAAAGTGGCCCGCGCGCAATCGGCCCTGGCCGAAGCGCTGGTGACGGTGGACAGCGCCCAACTCAACCTCGATCGCTCGGTGATCCGCAGCCCGGTGGACGGCTACGTCAACGACCGTGCGCCGCGCTCGCAGGAATTCGTCACCGCCGGGCGTCCGGTGTTGTCGGTGGTGGACAGCAATTCGTTCCATATCGACGGCTATTTCGAAGAGACCAAACTCGACGGCATCCACATCGGTCAGTCGGTGGATATCCGCGTGATCGGCGACCGCGCCCGCTTGCGCGGGCATGTCGAAAGCATCGTCGCCGGTATCGAAGACCGTGACCGTTCGAGCGGCAGCAACCTGTTGCCCAACGTCAACCCGGCCTTCAGCTGGGTGCGTCTGGCGCAGCGGATTCCGGTGCGCATCGCCTTCGACGATGTGCCGGAAGACTTCCGCATGATTGCCGGGCGTACCGCCACGGTCTCGATCATCGACGATCAGCAGGAGCCCGCGAAATGAGCAGGGCCCTGATGATCGCCGGTCTGGGCGTGATGTTGTCGGCCTGTTCCATGGTCGGGCCGGACTATCACCTGCCGAGTGATGCGGCGATTCAGCGCAAGGATTTCCAGGGCGATCTGGCGGTGGCCGGCAAACCTGTGGTCTCCACTCCCGTGCCGGCGGACTGGTGGCGGTTGTATCGCGATCCGCGTCTGGATCAACTGGTGCAGCAGGCCATGGCCTCCAACACCGACCTGCGGGTGGCGGCGGCGAACCTGTCGCGGGCCCGTGCCCAGGTCGATGAAGCCGAGGCGGCCGGCGGCTGGAGCGGTGGCGTGAAAATGGGTGCCCAGCGCTTGCAGGAATCCGGTCAGGCATTTCTGCTGCCGGAGAAAGTCCCGGTGGCCAACGTCGCCGACATCGGCATCAGCGCGTCTTACCAGTTCGACCTGTGGGGCGTCCTGCAGCGCGGGATCGAAGCGGCGAAAGCCAACGCCGACGCGACCCAGGCCGCTGCCGACACCGCACGCATCACCTTGGTGGCAGACGTGGTTCGGGCCTACACCCAGGTCTGCGCGGCCAACGAAGAACGGGAAATCGCCCAGCATTCCCTCGACCTGCAATCCCAGAGCACCACGCTGATCCAGCGCCTGCGTGATGCCGGACGCGGGGACGAAACCCAGGTCACCCGCTCGCAGACTCAATTCAAGTCCCTGCGCGCCGACCTGCCGCGCTATGAAGCGGCGCGTCAGGCCGGGTTGTTCCGTCTGTCGATGCTGCTGGCCAAACCGGTCGATCAATTGCCGGCCGGCACGGCGACCTGTGCTGAATTGCCGAAAATCGCCCAACTGGTGCCGGTCGGTGATGGCGCCGCGCTGCTCAAACGACGGCCGGATGTCCGCCAGGCCGAACGTCGTTTGGCAGCTGCGACCGCCGGGATTGGCATTGCCACCGGCGAGCTGTACCCGGACATCAGCATCGGCGCGACCATCGGCACCGTCGGCTTCGTCTCCGACCTCGGCGACCCCTCGACCAACCGCTGGGGCTTTGGCCCGTCGCTGAGCTGGAAGGTGCCGACCAACGGCGCCCGGGCGCGTATCCGCGAGGCCGAAGCTTCGACCCAGGGCGCTTTGGCGCATTTCGACGGCGTAGTGCTCAACGCCATCCGCGAAACCCAGACCGGACTGGCTCAATACACCGCGCTGCTGCAACGCCGCGACGCCCTGGCCGATGCCGAGCAGTCGGCGAAGCTGGCGGCTGACCAGACTCACCGCTTCTTCCAGGCGGGCCGCGAGTCGTTCCTCGCCGACCTGCAAGCCACTCGCACCTACACCGACGTCACTGCGCAACTGGCCGCCGCCAACACTCAGGTTGCCATGAGCCAGATCGATTTGTTCCTCGCCCTCGGCGGTGGCTGGGAAAGCGGACGAACGCAAGCCTCGAGCGCCAGCAAACCCTGAGGCCGTTGCTATGCTTTGAAGTATTGAAAGGGCGCCCCGAACCAGGCGCCTTTTCAGTGCACATTGCTAGCGCAGGTCTAGGGGAAACCAATAATGAAAAACCCTTACGCTCTCGGCTTCTGGTGCGCCCTGGTCGCACTGGTGCTGCTGTCGGCCACCTATTTCTACGGCATCATGCTGGCTCATCAGATCGACAAGGCGATGGTCTTCCTCGACAGCGCGACCGCGCTGATCGCGGTGATGGCGATCGTGGTGGTGGCCTGGGCATCGGTCCAGGTGCAGCGGCTCAAGAAACGCCAGCTTCAGCAAAGCAAGACGCTGCTGCTGATCTGGGACACCAAAGTCGCGCTGCGCAAAGTCGAAACCGTGTTCGACCGCTACTTCTGGGGCAGCTACTGGCAACCGGGACGCACTTTCGCCGAGGTCATGGGCGAACTCACCGGCACTCCGCTGGAAAAAAGCCTCGAAGCCCTGAAAAAACAATGCCTGGCCCTGGACAAACAAGTCGCCGATGACGGCTGGCACTGGTTGAACAATGCCCGTGAATTGTCCGACGTCGCGACCGCCATGGCCCGCGAGCGCTATCAGCTGGATTTCTGCGACCCACGCGGCGACGGGCCGGGCGGGGCGGTGATCGACCGGGATTTCGAGGTGCTGGTGTACACCTGGACCGCACGCCTGAAAAGCTTCGATCATCAGCTCGATGAGATCGAGCTGCAGTATTCCTGACCTCCCAAAAGATCGCCGAACCCGGCGATCTTTTTGTTTGTCCATGTCCCGTGGACACTCTTTAACCTTTAAACATTGGGCCGCCCCGCGCTGCCAGTGCTAATCTCCACCGCTAAATTCAGCGGAGTCGCGCCACGGCCCGGTCACGGGTTCACGGAAGACGACCACACCTTCAGCCACGGAAATCGATCAGGTCATTCATGAATAAATCAGCAGGCGTGCTTCTCGGAATTGTTGTTGCGATCGGCGCCATCAGCGTCGGCGGGGCCTGGTACACCGGCACCAAAATCGAAGGCGTACTGAACAATGCCGTCGCCAATGCCAACAGCGAGTTGCAGACCGCCATGGCCGGCTCCAACGGCAGTGCGTCGCTGGAACTGGTGTCGCTGGAACGCAACACCTTCAGCAGCACCGCGCACTATCGCCTCAAGGGTGAAGGCGAGATGTTCGGCGAAGCGCCGGTCGAGTTGCTGTTCGTCGACCATATCGAGCACGGCCCGCTGCCGTTCTCGCGACTGGTCTCGCTGAAATGGCTGCCGGTCATGGCCACCAGTCACTATGAGCTGGAAAAGACCCCGATCACCGAGAAATGGTTCGCCGCCACCAAGGGCGCTGCGCCACTCAAAGGTGTGGTCAACATCGGCTATGACCAGTCCACCACTGGCAATATCGAACTGCTGCCGCTGGAAACCGCGCTGGACGACAAGTCGAGCCTGAAGTTTTCCGGCCTGAACATGGACATTTCCGCCAGTGCCCAGGCACAGAAGGTCAAGGCCAACGGCTACATGGACAGCCTGCACCTGACCACCGTGGCTGAAGACCAGGCGCCGGTGCAGATCGAACTCAATGGCCTGACCCTGGCCAGCAACCTCGCCAAGAGCAGCTATGGCTACTACACCGGCGAAAACACCCTGGAACTGACCAGCAGCAAGACTACCTTCGGCGCCAAGCAGTCCGTGCTGGGCGTGAAGAACTTCGAGATGAAGAACCTCACCGAAGAAAACGGCACGAACGCTTCCGGCCGTGCCGACTACAAAATCGGTGAAGTGACCCTCAACGACAAGAAAATCGGTTCGGCCAATCTGGCCATGAGCCTTAAAAACCTCGACATCCCGTCGGCTCTGTCGCTGATGCAGATCTACCAGACCAAGCTGCAGCCATACGAAAAAGCCGCCGCCGAAGCCACCGCCGCCGGTCTGCCGGCACCGGAGCTGAACCTGACCGAAGCCGAGTCCACTCAGGTCAAGGCTGACCTGCAAAAACTGCTGGCGGCCGGGCCGCAACTGGCGCTGGAAGACCTGTCGCTGAAAACCGCCAACGGTGAAAGCCGTGCCAATCTGGTGCTCGACCTGACCAAGCCACAGTCGATGGACCTGCCGCCGGATCAACTGGGCAAGCAACTGATCGCCCTGCTTGACGTCAACGTGCTGGTGTCCAAGCCGATGCTGGTCGATCTGCTCAGCGTGCAGGCGCAACTCGATGGTCAGACCGATGCCAAAGCCATCGTCGACCAGGCCAGCGCCGGAGCCGACATGTTCGCCGGCATGGCCGTCGGTTCGCAGTTGGCGACCCTGGATGGCACCAACGTTGTCACCAAGCTGCATTACGCCGCCAATCAGGTGGAGTTCAACGGCCAGAAGATGACCGTCGAGCAGTTCGTCGATTTCCTGATGAGCAAATTCGCTGGTGTCAACGTCAGCCAGGAACAGTAACCCCCCTCGCTACACCTCAACGCCCGGCCTTTGCTCCCCGCAAACGCCGGGCGTTTTGCTGTCTGGAATCGGCGTGAGCGGCGTGAGCCAGCGTTTTCGGTCACGAATCTGAACAAATATTGTGTTCTGAATATTGATCTACGCTTGCGTGCAAGACTGCTTGGATAGCTTGGCCAGGTAAATCGACTTGGTCTCCGTTACGAATTGGGCAAGGGGGAGCATTGCTACCCGGCTGGCCATGTAAGGATGCTGACGAATGCCGCGTATTGATGTTCCTGTATTACATCGTGGTTTACGCCCTTTGTTTCGAGTCGCGCTTTGCAGCCAGTTGCTCTGGCCGGTGCTCGCGTTGGCCGATACGGCCTACGATCAAATGGTGCTTGATGCCCGGGCAGGGCATTACACGCCCGCGCTGACCGCTTTGCGTCAGGTGCCGCCGGCCCAGGCCACGCCGGGACAGATCAGCGATCACCTGCAAATCGCCAGTTGGGCCGGGCTTGATGCCGAAGTGGTGCAAGTTTACGAGACCCAGGGGCGCGGCCGCGCATTGCCGACCCAGGCCCTGACCGCCACCGCTCGCGCCTATCGCAATCTCAAGCGCTGGGAACAGGCCATCGAGGTCTACAACAAGGCCCTGGCGCAGGAACCGAACAACGCCGACCTGCAACTCGGTCTCGCGCTGACCCAGGCAGACTCTGGCAAACCCGATGAGGCCGTGACCCGTGCCAAGGCATTGGTTGCCGCCAAACCCGATGATCCTTCCCGCCGTCTCGCACTGGGCTATGCCCTGACCCGTGCTGGCAAGCAATACGATGCGTTGTTCGAATACGATCAGGCCTTCGCTCGCGCCGGCAGCAAACCGGAAGTCGCCCGTGAATACGTGGTCGCTCTGCAAAAGGCCCGTATGCCCGAGCCGGCGCTGCGCCTGGCCAATCAGCGGCCGGGGCTGATCGATCCGGTGACTCTGCGTCGTCTCGAAGGCGATCTGGCTGCCGAGCGGGTGCGCCTCGCCGAATTCGCCACCCGCAGCGAAAAAGAACGCTACGTGATCGCCGATCGCGCACTGGCCGACTACGACAAGCTGCTCGCCACCTGGACCCCGGATGCCGGCGCCCACGACGACGTGACCCGCTGGCGCATCGACCGCATGGGCGCGCTCAAGGCCCGTGCGCGTACGGCCGACGTCATTGCCGAATACCAGAAACTGCAAGGCGAAGGCGTGAAGATTCCGACCTACGCCCTGCGCTGGGTGGCTGCTTCGTATCTGGATCAGCGTCAGCCCGAGGTCTCCACTGACCTGTATCGTCAGGTGCTCTCGGCGCCGGACGCCGATGCCGGCGATCGCCTCGAAGACACCACCGCGCTGTATTACTCGTTGCTGGAAAGCGACCGCGTCGAGGAGGCGCGCAAGGTCGCCGAAGATCTGGCCAAAAACGAGAAACCGCGCGTCGAACTCAAGGGCTTGCCGATCGGTAACCCCAGCGACGACTGGATGGACGCGCAATTGCTCTCGGCTCAGGCTGCCGGCACCTACGGCGCGGACCTGCCCCATGGCGAGGATCGCTTGCAGACGCTGGTCGATCAGGCGCCGGGCAACGTCGGCCTGCGCCTGTCACAGGCCGATCTTTACCTGGCGCGACAATGGCCGCGCCGCGCCGAGAGCCAGCTCAAGGAAGTCGAGAGCATGGTGCCCCGGGACATGGGACTGGAGGTGGCTCAGGCCCGAACCGCCATGACGCTTCAGGAATGGCGGCAGATGGATGCGCTGACCGACGACGTCGTGGAGCGCTTCCCGGACAACCGCCAGGTGCAGCGAGCGGCCCGCGAGCGTGAAGTGCATGACATGTCCGAATTACGCGTTGAAGCCTACGGCGGCAAGGCCAATGGCGGCAGCGGTGGCAATGCCGGCGCGGTCAGCGGCAGCCGGGACTTCGGCATCCAGAGCACGCTCTACAGTCCGCCGATCGATGAGGATTGGCGCGTGTTCGCCGGGGTCGGTTATGCCACCGGTGACTTCGCCGAAGGCACCGGCAACCACCGCTTCCAGCGTGTCGGTCTGGAGCGGCGCACCCGCGACATGACCCTTGAAGCTGAAGTCTCCAACCATTCCTACGGTTACGGCGACAAGCAGGGCGCCCGCCTGGCGATTGCCCGGGACATCAATGACAACTGGCAGTACGGCGGCAGCCTTGAATACCTGTCGGCGGAGACCCCGTTGCGCGCGCTCAACAGCGACATCAAGGCCAACGGCGGCAGCGGTTTCATCCGCTGGCGCGCGAATGAAAGCCGCGAGTGGAAACTGTCGGTCAGCCCGTCGCATTTCAGCGACGGCAACAACCGTGTCGAAGCCTTGCTGACCGGCCGCGAAGGCGTCTACAGCACCACCCACGTGCAGGTCGACGCCGGTCTGGAAGTCAGCACCAGTCATAACTCCAAATCCGAAGACGTGCCGTACTTCAACCCGAAGGCGGACTTCAGCGTGATGCCGACGGTCAACGTCAACCACGTGCTCTACCACCGCTACGAAACCTCCTGGAGCCAGCAGTTCCAGGCCGGTGCGGGTACGTACAGCCAGCGTGATCACGGCACCGGCGGCATGGCGATGCTCGGCTACGGCCAGCGTTATGCCTGGAACGACGTATTCGAGGTGGGCGGTTTGTTCAGTGTGATCAACCGGCCCTACGACGGTGACCGGGAAACCGATCTGCGTCTGCTCGTCGACCTCACTTTCCGCTTCTAGAAGAGTTTGAAGATGCCTTTGATTTCGCGTTTCATCCTTCTGCTGGGAGTGCTGCTGGTCAGCGCCTGCGCCCAGCAAGCCCCGGCCTTCGCGCCGCCGTCCGAGCGTCCGCTGGCGGCCAATGAAAAGCCCTGGCCGAAAAACCACGTGCTGGGCATTGCCTACCACGACGTCGAAGACCGTGATCCCGATCAGGCCGTAGTGGCCGTGCGCACCGAGCGCATGATCGAGCAGCTGGCCTGGCTGCGGGAAAACAACTACAAGCCGGTGACGGTCGATCAGATCATGGCCGCGCGCAAGGGCGGGCCGGAACTGCCGCCCAAAGCGATCCTGCTCAGCTTCGACGACGGCTACGCGAGTTTCTACACCCGTGTGATGCCGGTGCTGCGCGCCTACAACTGGCATGCGCTGCTGGCGCCGGTCGGGGTCTGGATCGATACTCCGCTGAATCAACCGGTGGACTTTGCCGGCGCCATGCGCCCGCGTTCCGACTTTCTGACCTGGGATCAGGTGCGAGAAATTTCGCAATCGGGCCTGGTGGAAATCGCCGCCCACACCGATGCCAGCCACAAAGGCATCCTCGCCAACCCGCAAGGCAACATGCAGCCGGCCGCCGCAACCCGTCGCTACGATCCGGTGACCAGGCGCTACGAATCCGAAGCGCAATTCCAGGCACGGATTCGCACTGACGTGGCCACCATCTCAGAGAAAATCCGCAAGGCCACCGGTAAAAAACCACGAATCTGGGTCTGGCCCTACGGGACGGCGGACGGTACTTCGCTGACCGTGGTCAGCGAGCAGGGCTATGAAATGGCCCTGACCCTCGACGACGGTCTCGATGCCCTCGACAACCTGATGAGCAGCCCACGTTTTCTCGTGGCCTCGGACCCGGATGGCGAGCATTTCGCCAACAGCATCGTGGCCGTGCAGTCGGATTTCGCCATGCGCGTGGTGCACGTGGATCTGGACAACGTCTATGACCCGGATCCGGCGCAGCAGGAGGTCAATCTCGGCAAGCTGATCCAGCGCATGTCCGACATGGGCGCCAACACGGTGTTCCTGCAAGCCTTCGCCGATCCGAAGGGTGATGGTCTGGTGCATTCGCTGTACTTCCCCAACCGTCATCTGCCGATGCGCGCCGACCTCTTCGACCGCGTCGCCTGGCAGCTGCGTACCCGGGCCCACGTGAAGGTGTTCGCCTGGATGCCGGTGCTGAGTTTTGCGCTGGATTCGACATTGCCGCGGGTCACGCGCTGGGATCCGAAGACTGGCACTACCGCTGTCGATCCGGATCAGTACAAGCGGCTGTCACCGTTCGATCCCGAGGTGCGGCGGATCATTGGTGAAATCTACGAAGACGTGGCGCGCCTGACCTCGGTGGACGGCATTCTCTACCACGATGACGCCGTGCTGTCGGACTTCGAGGACGCCAGTCCCGAGGCCTTGAAGGCCTATGCCGCCCACGGTCTGCCGGGCTCGATTGCCGCCCTGCGTGATGATCCGGCAGCCATGCAGCGCTGGACGCGATTCAAGAGCCGCTACCTGATCGACTTCACCAATGAACTGACCGCCAAGGTGCGGGCGATCCGTGGCCCGCAGGTGCTCACCGCGCGCAACATCTTCGCCGAGCCGATTCTCAATCCCGGGAGCGAAGCGTGGTTCGCGCAGAACCTCGACGACTTCCTTGTGAGCTACGACTGGACGGCGCCGATGGCCATGCCACTCATGGAAAAGCAGACCCCTGCGCAATCCGGCCCGTGGCTGGAAGAACTGGTGGCGAAAATCAAACAACGCCCCGGTGCGCTGGATCGCACGGTGTTCGAATTGCAGGCACGGGACTGGACGAAGAAGGATCAGGCCGACATCGACGGTGCGCAACTGGCCGACTGGATGGGCCGCCTCAAGCGTCAGGGCGCCACCAGTTTCGGTTACTACCCGGACAACTTCCTCGAGAACCTGCCGGACCTGAAAACCGTGCGGCCTGCGCTCTCCAACAAATGGAACCCATGACATGCTGGATAGACTGCTGGCCCTGCTGGTTCTGGCGATTGTCCTCGGCGTACCGCTGGGGCTGATCTTCCTGGTCACCGGGCAATTCCTGATGGACTTCGTGTTCTTCTACCCGCTGTTCATGTCCGGGTTGTGGATTTCCGGTGGCCTGTACTTCTGGCTGCACTGGGAACGGCACTGGCCTTGGAAAGACGACACCCTGCCGCCACCGCTGGAAGGCGAACCGCTGATTTCGATCCTGATCCCTTGCTACAACGAGGGCGACAACGCGGCCGACACCATTCACGCGGCGCTGGCGCAGCATTACCCGAACATCGAAGTCATCGCGATCAACGACGGTTCCAAGGACAACACCGCGCAAGTGCTGGATGCGCTGGCCAAGGAAGATCCACGGCTGCGCGTGCTGCACCTGGCGGAAAACCAGGGCAAGGCCGTGGCACTGCGCATGGGCGCCATCGCGGCGCGCAGCGAATATCTGGTGTGCATCGACGGTGATGCGTTGCTGGCGCCGAACACTGCCGCTTATCTCGTGGCACCGATGCTCGACAACGCACGACTGGGCGCGGTGACCGGCAACCCGCGGATCCGCACCCGTTCGACCCTGGTCGGGCGGGTTCAGGTGGGCGAGTTTTCGTCGATCATCGGGCTGATCAAACGCACCCAGCGGGTGTTCGGGCGGATCTTCACCGTGTCGGGTGTGATCGTCGCGTTCCGCCGTACGGCGCTGAACCGGGTCGGCTACTGGAGCCCGGACATGATCACCGAAGACATCGACATCAGCTGGAAGCTGCAACTGGACCACTGGAGCATCTTCTACGAGCCCCGCGCCCTGTGCTGGATCCTGATGCCGGAAACCCTGCGCGGTCTGTGGAAGCAGCGCCTGCGCTGGGCCCAGGGCGGCGCCGAGGTGTTGTTCAAGAATATTCGCGGGATCTGGCAGTACCGTCACCGTTACCTGTGGCCACTGCTGTTCGAATACTGCCTGTCGACCGGTTGGGCATTCACCTTCCTGTTGTCGGTCATCTTCTGGGGCGTCGGCAAGTTCGTGGTCATGCCCGAAGCGATTGCGGTGGACCACCTGATGCCACCGGCATTTACCGGGCTGTTGCTGGCCTTCGTCTGCCTGGTGCAGTTCGCGGTCAGTATCGTGATCGACCGACGCTACGAGCCGGGTCTGGGCAGAACCATGTTCTGGGTGGTCTGGTATCCGTTGGTGTTCTGGTTCATCAGTCTGCTGACCACGCTGGTCAGCTTTCCGAAGGTGCTGTTCGGCCAGCATCAGAAGCGTGCGCGCTGGGTCAGCCCGGACCGGGGCATCAAACCGGCAGGCGACGACGAAGAGGAGATCATCAAATGAAAATCATCCGGACCCGCCAGCGGCCATTTCTGGTGGTGATCGATGTGATCCTCACCGTGCTGGCCTGGGTCGGCCTGCTGTATCTGCTGGTGCGCGGGCTGTGGCCGCTGATCGAAACCCATGCCGGCGGCCCGCGCATCGACCATTCGGCGTTCGAAGCCCTTGGCACCTTGCAGATCTATCTGTGGGTGGC
Source organism: Pseudomonas sp. HLG18 (assembly GCF_051903985.1). Classification (NCBI taxonomy): domain Bacteria; kingdom Pseudomonadati; phylum Pseudomonadota; class Gammaproteobacteria; order Pseudomonadales; family Pseudomonadaceae; genus Pseudomonas; species Pseudomonas sp. HLG18. The sequence goes on from NZ_CP195831.1 coordinate 5,370,730, forward strand.
GCTGGTCAACGCCGTCATCCTGATTTCCTGGGCCCGCTATCAACAACGCAAAAGCCGCAGTTTCGCCCAGCGCCGGCTGGCTGCCCCGGTGGTCGACGATGACGGTCTGAGCAAAAGCTTCAAGCTGTGCGATGACCGCCTGCAGAAGCTGCGCAGCCCTGGCGTCATCACCATCCACAACAATCAGGACGGTGACGTCAGCCACGTGGTGCCGCATCTGTGGCCGGTGGAGCCAGCCGAACTGCCGCCACCGCTGGCTCCACTGGAGCACCCACGGGTGATCTTTCTGCACGCCGAGGACGACGATAACCGCGAGCCATCGAACCGGCTCAACTGACCGCGCGAATCAGCCGCCATGCCTCTTCCATGGGCAGCGGCTGTTTCATGCGTTCGGCCAGCAACGCCATTGCGCGCTCCTGCTCGCACGCCACCGCAGCGACCACCAGGCCGTTGGCGCCGAAGAGTCCGATGAAGGGCGGCTGTTCGGGGTCGCCCATGAATTCGATGGCATCCCACTGCCCGGCGTGGCCGAGATAGTCGTAGTTGCGGCCAAAGTGCCAGGTCCAGAAATACGGCACGTCGAGGTAATGCTCGTCGGCGCCGAGCATGTTGGCAGCGGCGATCCGCGCGTGTTGCTGGGCCAGGCGCCAGTGCTCGATGCGCCGCGGCTGGCCGTTCAACGGGAACGTGGCGATATCGCCGATGGCCCACAGGTTGTCGGTGACGCCCATACCGGCATCGACTCGAATCGATTGGTCATTCTCCAGTGGCAATGATGCGAACGCCTCGGTTGCCGGGCGCACACCAATTCCCGCCAGCACCAGATCCGCCGAAAGACGCAGGCCATTATCGAGTAGCACCGCCTCGACCTTGCCGTCACCGGTGATCTCCCTGGCTGGGTGATCGACGATGAATTTCACCCCGTTCTCTTCGTGGAGGGCGCGGATTGCCTTGCCCACGGCTTCACCGAACTGTGCCACGAAGGGAATGGCGTGGCGCGCCAGCACCGTGACGTCGAGACCGTGCTGGCGCAGCGCCGAAGCACATTCGAGGGCGATGAAACTGTCACCGATGATGACGGCACGCTGTCCCGGCCGTGCAATTTTCATGATCTGTCCGGCGTGGGCCCTGGAACGCAGGACAAACACCTGCGGCAGGTCGGCACCGGGCAGCTCCAGAGCATTGGGCGTCGCTCCGGTAGCGAGTACGGCGGCGCTGTAGTTCAGCGTCCGGCCATCGGCAAGATGCAGGGTGCAGGTCTGGGCATCGAGCGCGATGACTGTGCCAGACACGCGATTGACGTGTTGTTCGCGGTAGAAGTCGTCATCGCGCAAGGGCGGGATTTGCTGTGGCGGTGTCTCTCCCGACAGGACAAATTTGCTCAATACCGTGCGGTCGTATCCGGCGTCCGGTTCGCGGTCGATCATCACGATCTGTCCGCCAAAGCCTTTCTCCCGCAGAGCGGCGGCGCACGCCGTTCCTGCAGCGCCGGAACCGACAATGACAAAGCTTCGCTGATCGTCCAGCCCAGGGACATGGGCATCCGACAGTGGTTGATCATCAACCCAGATTTCATCACCACGCAGTTCCAACGGATACCGCTTGAGGCTGTCCAGGGCCGGTGGCTCGCACAGGGCGCCGTCCTCTGCGCGAAAGGCAGCCTTGTGCCAGGGACAGATCAGTCGCCCATGACACAAGGCGCCTTCCGCCAGCGGCGCCCCGGCATGTGGGCATTCGCCCTGAAAGGCGCGCAACTGGCCGGCGACGCTCAGCAGGACAATCTTGCAGTCGCCGATCTGTACTTCAAGGCCACGGTCTTGCGCAACATCGGCGAAACGGGCGACACGGTGCAGGGACATGGTCGTGCTCCATGGGGTGTTTCTCATACGAGTTTGGCCCGGATCGCGAGGTTCATCCATTTCCCACTGCCACGGCACGAACGGTACGGCTATAGTTTGCAGGCCGACGAAGGCCCAACTGCACAAGGTGCTCCCGGATGACCCGATTGACCTCTCTCAACCCTTGGCTGGCGGCCGTTGCCGTCGCCCTTTGCGTGCAGTTCCCGGCGCAGGCCCAGGAGCGCTTCACTCTCAGCATTCCCGGTGTTTCGGACAATCGTCTGTTCACCGCAGCGGCGGCCAGCGATGCCGCCGGTTGCGGCGGCAAGAACCTGTCCCCGGCGCTGAGCTGGAACGCCGGCCCCGCCGCGACCCAGAGCTATGCCATCGTGATGCACGATCCGGACGGCCAGAAAGGCATGGGCGTCGATCACTGGGTTCACTACGGCATCAAGGCCACAACCCGGCAGATCCCGGCCGGCAGCGGCACCAGGCCGACCTTCGAAGGGCTGGGCGGTACCAACAGCAAAGGCACGACCACCTATGTCGGCCCCTGCCCGCCGACCGGCGACAGCGCCCACCACTACATCATCCAGATCTACGCCCTGGACCTTGCCCCCGACGCCTTGCCGGCCGGTCTGACCCGCGCCCAGTTGCTGGAAAAGATCAAAGGCCATGTGCTGCGCAACAGCAGTGCGGTACGGCGTTATCACCGCTGAAAAATATTCGGCGGCGTTTAACCCGAACTGAAAGGGCTGCCCGTCTCAGAGGTTGAATGATCAATTCTTCCTCGAGGTCAGCCCCCATGTTCCTTCCTTCGACGCTTCTGCGACCCTTGGCTGCCGGTGTGCTGTTGGCCGTCGCCGGTTGCGGTGTTTCCTCCGGTCCGGAATCGGTCGCCGTACCGCCACCGGCACAGCCCGAATCCAGCCCTGCGGTACAGCACGAAGCGGTCGTGGCCGATCGCGCGATGGCCAAACGCAGCGTGCTTGCGGCGCCGATGGCCAGTTTTGCTCCGATGCCGGCCGGGGAAAGTTATCCACAAGGCTATCGCGCCGAGCAGCACGAACAGTATGCCCACCTGGCTGATAACCCGATCCACAGCGTTGCCGAAACACCCGTCTCGACCTTCAGTGCCGATGTGGATACCGGCGCCTACGCCAACGTTCGCCGTCTGCTCAATCAGGGACGCCTGCCGCCGGAGGGCGCGGTGCGGCTGGAGGAGATGGTCAATTATTTTCCCTACGACTACGCGCTGCCCGCCGACGGCTCGCCTTTTGGCGTGACCACGGAACTGGCGGCCACCCCGTGGAATCCGCACACCCGTTTGCTGCGCATCGGCATCAAGGCATCTGACCGCTCGGTGGTGGAGCTGGCGCCGGCCAACCTGGTGTTTCTGGTGGACGTGTCCGGTTCGATGGATCGCCGTGAAGGGCTGCCGCTGGTCAAAAGCACTTTGAAACTGCTGGTCGATCAATTGCGCGAGCAGGATCGCGTGTCGCTGGTGGTCTATGCCGGTGAATCGCGGGTGGTGCTGGAGCCGACTTCCGGGCGGGAAAAGGCGAAAATTCGCACCGCCATCGAGCAGTTGACCGCAGGAGGTTCGACCGCAGGTGCTTCCGGCATCGAACTGGCCTACCAGATGGCGCAACAGGCGTTCATCCCCAAAGGTATCAACCGCATCCTGCTGGCCACCGACGGCGACTTCAACGTCGGTGTCAGCGACTTCGACAGTCTCAAGCAGATGGCTGTGGATAAACGCAAGACCGGTATTTCCCTGACCACCCTGGGTTTCGGTGTGGATAACTACAATGAACACTTGATGGAGCAACTGGCGGATGCCGGTGATGGCAACTACGCCTACATCGACAACCTGCGCGAGGCGCGCAAGGTGTTGGTGGATCAGTTGGGTTCGACCCTTGCCGTGGTGGCGAAAAACGTCAAATTGCAGGTGGAATTCAACCCGGCGCAGGTCAGCGAATACCGGCTGCTTGGCTACGAAAATCGCGCGCTCAAGCGTGAGGATTTCAGCAATGACAAGGTCGATGCCGGTGAAATCGGTGCAGGGCACACGGTGACGGCGCTGTATGAAATTGTCCCCGCAGGCGAGGAGGGCTGGCTGGAGCCGCTGCGCTACGGTAAGTCGGAGCCGGCTGTTTCCGGGAAGAACGGAGAATTGGCGATGTTGCGTGTGCGATACCAAAAGCCGGAAGGTGGGAAAAGTCTGCTGATCGAGCGGCCGATTGCCAGTCAGGTTGCGCCCGCCAGCGAAGACCTGCGTTTTGCTGCCGCCGTCGCGGCGTTCTCCCAGCAACTCAAGGACGGTCGCTACACCGGCGATTTCAGCTTGAAGGACACCGAAGCCCTGGCCCGAGGTGCCCGTGGCGATGACCGTTTCGGCCTGCGCAACGAATTCGTGCAACTGGTGGAACTGGCGCAAAGTCTGCGGACTTCGACCGCCTCCAATGCGTTGCCGACCGAGCGACGGATTGAATAGTGAGTCGCCTGAAGGGGTTCATCAGCCAGCTGTTTGCCAGCGCAGACAGCCTTGAGGCCAGCAGCGACGAATCGCTGCTGGCCCGATATCGCGAGGGCGAGGGCAAGGCGTTCGAAATCCTGTATGCCCGTCATCGCCAGGGCCTGTACCGGTTTCTGCTCGGGTTGAGCGGCAAGCCGGAGCTGGCCGAAGAGGTGTATCAGGAAACCTGGCTGAGCCTGATCCGCAGTAGCAGTCAGCCACAAGGCCGGGCGACTTTTCGTACCTGGTTGTTCCAGATTGCCCGCAATCGCCTGATCGACCACTGGCGCAAGCACGGCGCCCATCAGCCGTTGCATGACAGCTACGACGAGCAGACTCATGCGGTCAGCGATGAGGCGAGCGACCCCGAACAGCTGCTCAGCCTCAGCCGCGACAGTCAGCGCCTGGACAGTGCCCTGCAAACCCTGCCTGCCGACCAGCGCGAAGTGTTCCTGCTGCGCGCCCACGGCGACCTCGATCTGGCACAAATCGCCAGCCTCACCGAAACACCGCTGGAAACCGTCAAGAGCCGCTTGCGCTACGCCCAGCAAAAACTGCGTCGGCTGCTGGCCGAGGAGGTACTGACATGACGGACGCCCGCCAGACACCCGAAGAGCAACTGCTCAAACATGTGCGCGAACAGCACAACGTCGAACCGCCAGCGCATCTCGACGCGCTGATTCTTGGCGCCGCCCATCGCCAGGCCTCTGCACCGAAATCCAGCCCGTGGCAGCGCTGGCTCAAGGCCTGCCAGACACCGCGTTACCGGGTGGCTTTCGCCAGTCTGGTGGGCATCGCGCTGGTGCTGTCGCTGGTACAGCGTGCCCCGGAACCTGTGGCCCATTACGATTTCGCCCCTGCTGCCAAACCAGCCGCACCGCTGGCCCGCAAGGAGGCTATCGAGTCCCGGACATTGTCAGCCCCAACGGGCGCGCTGTCGGAACCTGCACCTGCACCTGCACCTGCACCTGCTCCGATGACGGAAATGGCCGCGCCGATGCAAAGTGAGTCGATCAGCGCCGACAGGGCAGACGAAGCCAAAGCCAGCAAACGCGCTGCCGCCCCGGCCAATGGCCTTGACGAGCAACTGCGCGAAGTCCTGCGTCTGCGCGAATCCGGTCAATCGCAAGCGGCCGACGCCCTGTTCAATAACCTGCACAAACGCTACCCGGACGTGAACCTCGACATCCGACTCGAACAAATTCGCCAGAAGTGACCGATTGATGACCCAGCCATTTGGCATTGCCCCGCAAAAACGCGCACTATCGGGGCATTGCCGATGCGCTGGAGGATGCCGTGGCCCAAAAAATCGACCGCATCGCCCAAATGCTCAACTGCCCGGTGAAGGGTGAGGAACTGCGGCGAGCCGTGACCGAGAGTCGTAAGGAGTTTCTTCTGGCGAAGCAGGCAGAAGAGGATCTGCAGGAGGACGTTCTTGATGATGAGTGGATCGAGGACGAAGAAGACGATGAAGAATACGACGAGTTTGACTGGACGACGGAGTGATTCGCCAACCAGCATCCACAAAAAAGCCTCAGACCTTTCGGCCTGAGGCTTTTTCGTTTCTGTTCATGGCGCACCAGGCGGGATTCGAACCCACGACCCCTGCCTTCGGAGGGCAGTACTCTATCCAGCTGAGCTACTGGTGCAGCGGGCGACATCATACCTAGGTCGGCTCGGGGCGTCCATGCCGGGTTTTGGCGTGGTTTGTCAGTGCAAGTGTCGGTTGGAAAACCCTGCATTCCATAAAGCTGTAACGTCCTGCAAAAGGCTCGCTTGGCGCTTTGGAGAGGCTGTTCTATGGTTTCCCTGCGATCGGGGCTGGTTGTACGTTGATCCGAAATGTTCAGCAATTACGGCGTTTTTGTTCTTTTTTTCGAACGACCTATTGTCCTTTAACCCCTTTGATCCTAGGATCCGTTTGAGATTTCAAACGCTCTTTGATCGGGTGCTGAGCCGCACGTGTTTGCAACCGTGCACTATTCAGGTGCTTGAGCCCGGTGAATGATTTCCCTGACGGCAGCCTTGCGAGGCGCCTTTCTACAATCATAATTTTGCTCCGCGCTGGCCGCGGTGCTGTTAAGGAAAGCCGACATGCAGCTTAAAGACACCCAGTTGTTCCGCCAGCAAGCCTTTATCGATGGCGCTTGGGTCGACGCGGACAACGGTCAGACGATCAAGGTCAACAACCCGGCCACCGGCGAGATTCTGGGCACCGTGCCGAAGATGGGCGCTGCCGAAACCCGCCGCGCGATTGAAGCCGCTGACAAAGCGCTGCCGGCCTGGCGTGCACTGACCGCCAAGGAGCGTGCAGGCAAACTGCGTCGCTGGTTCGAACTGATGATCGAGCACCAGGACGACCTCGCTCGCCTGATGACCCTCGAGCAGGGCAAACCACTGGCCGAAGCCAAGGGCGAAATCGTTTACGCCGCTTCGTTCATCGAGTGGTTCGCCGAAGAAGCCAAGCGCATCTACGGCGACGTGATTCCGGGCCACCAGCCTGACAAGCGCCTGATCGTGATCAAGCAACCGATCGGCGTGACCGCCGCCATCACCCCGTGGAACTTCCCGGCGGCGATGATCACCCGTAAAGCGGGTCCGGCCCTGGCCGCCGGTTGCACCATGGTGCTCAAGCCGGCTTCGCAAACCCCGTTCTCCGCTTTCGCCCTGGCCGAACTGGCCCAGCGCGCCGGCATCCCCAAAGGTGTGTTCAGCGTGGTGTCCGGCAGCGCCGGCGACATCGGCAGCGAGCTGACCAGCAACCCGATCGTGCGCAAACTGTCCTTCACCGGTTCGACCGAAATCGGCCGTCAGCTGATGTCGGAGTGCGCCAAGGACATCAAGAAAGTTTCCCTGGAACTGGGCGGCAACGCGCCATTCATCGTGTTCGACGATGCGGACCTGGATAAGGCCGTCGAAGGCGCGATCATTTCCAAGTACCGCAACAACGGCCAGACCTGCGTCTGCGCCAACCGTCTGTACATTCAGGATTCGGTCTACGACGCGTTCGCCGAGAAGCTGAAAGCGGCCGTCGCCAAACTGAAGATCGGCAACGGTCTGGAAGAGGGCACCACCACGGGTCCGCTGATCGACGAGAAAGCTGTGGCCAAGGTGCAAGAGCATATCGCTGACGCCGTGGCCAAAGGTGCCACCGTGCTGGCCGGCGGCAAGCCGATGGAAGGCAACTTCTTTGAGCCGACGATCCTGACCAACGTGCCGAAAGACGCGGCTGTGGCCAAGGAAGAAACCTTCGGTCCGTTGGCGCCACTGTTCCGCTTCAAAGACGAGGCCGAAGTGATCGCGATGTCGAACGACACCGAATTCGGCCTGGCTTCCTACTTCTACGCTCGCGACCTGGGCCGTGTGTTCCGTGTGGCTGAAGCGCTGGAATACGGCATGGTCGGCGTCAACACCGGGCTGATCTCCAACGAAGTCGCACCGTTCGGCGGGATCAAGGCCTCGGGCCTGGGCCGTGAAGGCTCCAAGTACGGCATCGAAGATTACCTGGAAATCAAATACCTCTGCCTGGGCATCTAAGCCTCGGTAGAAGATCGCTGTAAACGCAAAGGGCACGAGAGCGCTGTCCCTTTGCGTCGTTTCAAACCGGAATTTTCTCTGCGGCCGGGAACGCCGTGGCAGTCGATCATCGCATGCTGCCACCGCCGATTCCTCCCGCTTTATCCTTGAACCACGCCGCCCGATGAGCGGCGAATGAGGACTGTAATGAGCAAGACTAACGCTGAACTGATGGCCCGTCGTACCGCAGCTGTTCCACGTGGTGTTGGCCAGATTCACCCGATTTTCGCCGAGTCCGCGAAGAACGCGACCGTGACCGACGTTGAAGGTCGCGAGTTCATCGACTTCGCTGGCGGTATCGCTGTACTGAACACCGGCCACGTGCACCCGAAAATCATCGCCGCCGTGACCGAGCAGCTGAACAAGCTGACTCACACCTGCTTCCAGGTTCTGGCCTACGAGCCGTACGTTGAGCTGTGCGAGAAAATCAACGCTCGCGTACCAGGCGACTTCGCCAAGAAAACCCTGCTGGTGACCACCGGTTCCGAAGCCGTTGAAAACGCCGTGAAAATTGCTCGTGCAGCCACTGGCCGCGCTGGCGTGATCGCCTTCACCGGCGCTTACCACGGTCGCACCATGATGACCCTGGGCCTGACCGGTAAAGTCGTGCCTTACTCGGCCGGCATGGGCCTGATGCCAGGCGGCATCTTCCGCGCGCTGTACCCGAACGAACTGCACGGCGTGAGCATCGACGACTCGATCGCTTCCATCGAGCGCATCTTCAAGAACGACGCCGAGCCGAAAGACATCGCCGCGATCATCATCGAGCCGGTGCAGGGTGAAGGTGGTTTCTACGTTGCGCCGAAAGAATTCATGAAGCGTCTGCGCGCCCTGTGCGACCAGCACGGCATCCTGCTGATCGCTGACGAAGTACAGACCGGCGCTGGCCGTACCGGCACCTTCTTTGCCATGGAACAGATGGGCGTTGCCGCCGACCTGACCACCTTCGCCAAATCCATCGCTGGCGGCTTCCCGCTGGCCGGTGTCTGCGGCAAGGCCGAATACATGGATGCCATCGCCCCGGGTGGCCTGGGCGGTACCTATGCCGGTAGCCCGATTGCTTGCGCCGCGGCCCTGGCCGTGATGGAAGTGTTCGAAGAAGAAAAATTGCTGGACCGCTGCAAGGCTGTCGGCGAGCGTCTGGTCACCGGCCTGAAGGCCATCCAGGCCAAATACCCGGCAGTGATCGGTGAAGTGCGTGCCCTGGGCGCGATGATCGCGGTCGAGCTGTTCGAAAACGGCGACAGCCACAAGCCGAACGCTGCGGCAGTGGCATCGGTGGTGGCCAAGGCGCGTGACAAGGGTCTGATCCTGCTGTCCTGCGGCACCTACGGCAACGTTCTGCGCGTTCTGGTTCCGCTGACGGCGCCGGACGAGCAACTGGACAAAGGTCTGGCGATCATCGAAGAGTGCTTCTCGGAGCTGTAAGCCGTAGCACCGTGTAATCGGATCGACAAAAAACCCGCTTCGGCGGGTTTTTTCATGCCCGGGAAACACTTGTGCGGTTTTCAGGTTGTACCGAAACGTCAGCATTGGCTAAGGTTCAAGCATTGCAAGGGAGGGCGCGCATGACGGCCGTCGATTTACCCGCTGTACCCCGAGTGCTGATTGCCGAGGCCGACCCCTGGTCTCGTGACCTGCTCAAACAAGTGTTGCTGAATGTGCGCTGCGATGCGCGGCTGGACCTGTGCGCCGATGGCCAGGAGGCAATGACGCTGCTCAGCGAAGTGCCCTATGACCTGGCGATCGTCGACTGGGAGTTGCCCGGCGTCGATGGCTTGAGCGTGTTGCGCAGCGTTCGCCAGCGCAAACGCAATCCGCCGCTGCCGTTCATTCTGATGAGCAGTCGCAACGACAGCGCCAGCGTGCGCGAAGCCTTGCCGCTGGCGCCGACCGCCTACCTGGCCAAACCCCTTAACATGGAAAGTCTGACCGAGCGTTTACAGGGACTGCTGCTGAACGCCGGCGAAGAAGTGTTCTGCGAAGTGCCGGCGCTGGCGCCGGGCATGACCCTCTCGGTATTCCTCGAACGTCGCCGCGAGCAGGCCGACGGCGCGCCGTTGATGACCGACGTGCAAGTGGCGGTCAAGCGCAGCCTCAACCCCAACGGGCTGGATCTGAAGCTGCTGGAGGAGGAAATCCGCACCGATCCGCAAATCACCGCCGTGTTGATCGCCGCCGCCAACAGTGCTGCCCAGCACCATGGCGCGCCGGTGCAAACCCTGGCGCAGGCGTTGCATCGTCTGGGTACCGGGCAAAGCATGAACTTGATCCTTGGCCTTGCACTCAAGCGCAGCGCCCGACTCAGCGATCCGTGCCTCGCCGATTACGCCGAGCGTTATTGGGGCCTGTCGCTGCACACCGCCGAGTACGCTCGCACGCTGGCGCGTCTGCTCGATCTGGATCAGGAACGCTGCTACTGCGCCGGGATGCTCCATCGTCTCGGCGATCTGGCGCTGCTGCGTTGTCTGCAGGAGTGGAAGCAGGCCGGCGGCGAGCTGGATGAGCTGGAGGAGGTCGGCGATGCGCTGGCGGAGTTCGGTGCGGCGTATGGCTCGGCGCTACGCACCCGCTGGCGCCTGCCGCTGGAGCTGCGTGAGCTGATTGCCTCGGCCTACCAGCTCGGTGGCGGGGTGTATTCCCGCGAGGCGCTGGTAATGAACATGGCGGCGCAGATGGCCCGGCTGACCGAGCACGAGGGCGTCGAGGAACTGGCGAAGAGCCGTACGGCGCGGTTGCTCAAGATCGGCTTGCCGGAGCTGATGCGGATGCGCAAATAGCGGCTTGATTGCGCATCCGGTCTGGAGTCAGGCGCAAATGATCCGGTTCTTGCCCTGCCGTTTGGCCTCGTACATCGCCGTGTCTGCGCGGGCGAACAGGGTGTCGAGGCTTTCGTCATCCGGGGTGAGACTGGTCAGGCCCTGGCTGATGGTAATGCCGAACGTCTGTTCACCGTGATTGAAGCTCAGCCGCTGAATTTCCCGTTGCAGCCGTTCGGCCACCTGCATCGCCATGTCCGGCGCACAGCCCGGGAAAACCGCAGCAAACTCCTCACCGCCAATCCGTCCGAACAGGTCCCCCCGACGCAAGGATGCTCGCCCGCATTCGGCGATCCGTTGCAGCACGTTGTCACCTTCCGGGTGGCCGTAAGTGTCGTTGATCACTTTGAAGTCATCGATGTCCAGCAGCAGGAACGCCATTTGCGCGCCTTGCAGACGCGCTTGTTCAAATTCCCGGTGGGCGCATTCGAAGAAGTGTCGACGATTGCTGCTCTGGGTCAGCACGTCGGTAGTGGCCAGCCGTTGCAGCTCGGTTTCCATCTGTTTCTTGTCGGTGATGTCTTCGGCGATGCCGACGATGATCACCGGTTGTCCTGGTTCTTCCTGGCGGTTGATGAAGCACTTGTCGCTGATCCAGCGCACCTGACCGTCGGCGTCGATGATCCGATATTCGCGGTCTTCCACGGCGCCTTTGTGCAGCACTTCGGCGAGGCTGCGTTCAGCATATTCGAGGTCATCGGGGTAGATGCTGTCGCGCCACTGGTTGTAGTCGGCGAGCAGCAGGGCTGCGGAGCGGCCGAAAATCCGCTCATATGCGGGGCTGACGTACAGCACCTGACGGGTTTCCCAATTGAAGGCCCAAAGCACGGCGTTGACACTGACCAGCAGCGAGCTGAACAGCTGTTCGCGTTCGCTCAGGCGCGCCACTTCGCCCTGGGCGTGCATCAATGCCATCAGGGTCTGTGCGGCCTCTGGCCACTGGGGAAGGGATGAGTCTTTTTGATTGTTGTTGACCATCGACACGGATCTCAAAGGGCGTGCCGGGAAGTCGACAACGGCCACGGGACAGCCCGCCGGGGGTGGCGAAGTGTCTTTGAGATAGGGGATCGCGGGTGAAGTTCCGAAGGGTGCGCCCGGGAGCCGGGCGCACCGATCAACGGCATCAGGCAGGGCGAAGCGAGTAGGTTTTCAACTGATCGGCGAATTCACGCAGGGACTGGATGCCACTGACCTCGGCCTCGTGGACCCATTCCTTGATGGCCGCGAGCATGTCGTGGCCATTTGCGCTGGTCTTGACCCAGATCTGCTGCAGGGCCAGGCGTTTTTCGTAAATGACCTTCAGCGCCTGGCTGTGTTCGAGCATGTTCTGGATGCGCGCGTGATGGCGATCCTCGAGCAGGCTGGTTTCACGGGAGAGCAGACGCTTGGCGCGATGGAACTGGTGGCGTACCGAATGATCGACCTTGGCCAGCTCCTGCTTGACCAGCGGCCCGATCACCAGCTTGCGGTACTGGGCCATGATCTGGAAACGGTTGTTGAGGATCGCCATGGCGGTGTCCATGTCCAGGCTGCCCTTGCCTTCGACGCGGTGGGCGATCGGTGCGACCCGCTGCACCTTGGCCAGACGCAGGAAGCAGAAGACCTTGATCCAGGCCCAGCCGAGGTCGAACTCCCACTTCTTGACCGACAGCTTGGCCGAGTTGGGGTAGGTGTGGTGGTTGTTGTGCAGCTCCTCGCCGCCGATCAGGATGCCCCACGGCACCAGATTGGTCGCGGCATCGCGGCATTCGAAGTTGCGGTAGCCGACGGCGTGACCGAGACCGTTGACCACGCCGGCGGCCCAGACCGGGATCCACATCATCTGGATCGCCCAGATGGTGATGCCGATGGTGCCGAACAGCAGCAGGTCGATGACCGCCATGATTGCGATGCCCAGCAGGCGATAGCGGCTGTAGAGGTTGCGCTCGATCCAGTCTTCCGGGCAGTTCTTGCCATAGATGCGCAGGGTCTCGGGGTTCTGCGCTTCTTCGCGGTACAGCTCGGCCCCTTTGCGCAGTACCGTGGACAGGCCTTTGACGACCGGACTGTGCGGGTCATCTTCGGTTTCGCATTTGGCGTGGTGCTTGCGGTGGATGGCCGTCCACTCGCGGGTGTTCTGCGCCGTGGTCAGCCACAGCCAGAATCGGAAGAAATGCTTCAGCCCGGCATTCAGCTCCAGAGAGCGATGAGCCGAGTAGCGGTGCAAGTAGACCGTGACGGCAACAATCGTCACGTGGGTCATCAGCAGGGTCACGGCGACCAGCGACCAGGCCGACAAGCCAAGAAAACCTTCGTACCACATAGGCTATAGGGCCCTCGATAGAGAAAAAACAGCCGTTGCATTATCACCAAGCACACAGATAAAACCAGTCGCCCTTTCAGATAAGAGATGGCTGGATGTTTCTTGACCTATAATCCCGGCATTTTTTGTAGGGACATGGACGGCCGAATGTCTGCCACATACCGCGATGCCTTGCGTGCAGCGCTGCTTTACCTGGTTCTTGCCGTTGTCTGGCTGCAAGGTACTGGCTATTTATTGAACAGTTTCTTCGATAGCTCCGCTGACCCGTTGCGTTGGCAACTGATCAACGGTTACGTCTTTGCGGCGCTCAGTGCCGGGCTGATCTTCCTCGCCCGGGCGCGTCTGTTCGAATGCCTGGGCATCGGTGCCCGGTTGCGCGAGCGTCAGGCCGATCGCGAACGTCTGCGCCAGGCCGCCGCGGTGTTCGATTGCACACGTGAAGGCGTGCTGGTCACGGACCGACAAGGGCTGATCGTGCACGTCAATCGCGCGTTCATGGAGATCACCGGTTATCAGCACGACGAAGTGCTCGGTCGGCAGCCCAGCCTGTTCAAGTCCGGCCACCATCCACCAGGCTTCTATCAGGCGATGTTCGCCACGTTGCAGGCGCAGGATGAATGGAGCGGCGAGATCTGGAACCGGCGCAAGAGCGGAGAAATTTATCCACAGTGGCAAACCATCCGGGTGATACGCGACGATGACGGTCGCCTCAGTCATTACGTCGCGGTATTTTCCGACATCAGCGCGATCAAGGACTCCGAGCACGAACTCAAGCATCTGGCCCACCATGATCCGTTGACCGACTTGCCAAACCGCCTGCTGTTCAGCGACCGCGCCGAGCAGGCACTGGCTTCGGCGCAGACCCACAAGCGCGGCTGCGCGCTGCTGATGATCGACCTCGATCACTTCAAGCTGATCAACGACAGCCTCGGCCACAACATCGGCGACCGTTTGCTCAAGGCGGTTGCTGTGCGTTTGCAGGCGTTGTTCGGACCGGGCATCACGCTGGCGCGCCTGGGTGGCGACGAGTTCGCGGTGTTGATGGAAAGTTGTCCACAGCCGGCGCAGGCGGCGGCGCTGGCCCAACGTATTCTCGATGCACTCAAGGAGCCGTTCTGCCTCGACAGCCACGAATTGTTCATCAACGCCAGCCTCGGCATCAGTCTCTTCCCCAGCGATGCCTTGAGCGCCGAACAACTGCTGCGCAACGCCGATGCGGCGCTGTTCAAGGCCAAGAGCAGTGGCCGCAATGGCTACGCGCTGTACACCGAAGAACTCACGGCCCACGCCCAGCAGCGGGTCGAAATCGCCTTCGAATTGCGCCGCGCGCTGGAGCAGCAGGAGCTGCGGGTCTACTACCAACCGGTGCACGACCTGAAAACCAGTCGCCTGATCGGCGTCGAGGCGCTGGTGCGCTGGGAGCATCCGCAGCGGGGCCTGGTGTCGCCGGCGGAGTTCATCCCGATTGCCGAGCGCACCGGGCTGATCTCGGAAATCGACGCCTGGGTCATGCAGCAGGCCTGCCGGCAGATGTGCCAATGGCAGCAGGCCGGTGTGGTGCTGTCGTTTGTTGCGGTGAATGTTTCGTCACGACTGTTTGCCCGTCGCGAGTTGTATGAGCAGGTGGCGCAGGTGCTGCACGACACCGGTCTGGATCCGGCCTATCTGGAACTGGAAGTCACCGAAAGCGCGGTGATGGACGATCCGGAAGTGGCGCTGGAACAGATGCATCGTCTGCGCGAGCTGGGGATTCGTCTGGCCATCGATGATTTTGGCACCGGTTACTCGTCGCTGTTGCGGCTCAAGCGCCTGCCGGTGCAGAAGCTCAAGATCGACCAGGGATTCGTCGCCGGCCTCCCTTGGGACGAAGACGATGCAGCGATTGTCCGGGTGATCATCGCCCTGGCCCGCAGCATGGGCATGCAGGTGCATGCCGAGGGCATCGAGCAGGCCGAGCAGGCGGCGTTCCTGCTCGAGCAGGCTTGCGATCTGGGGCAGGGCTACTGGTTCGGGCGGCCTGTGCCCGAGACGCTGATTGACTGGAGCAGAGCCCCGGCAGTCAGTTGAGCGGCGGGACCGGCGGACTTGCGAAAGGGTAAATCCGCCGCAAACCCTTGCTGCATCACATAATGTTTTCCAGTTATATAAACATTCTTAAATAGTCTTTTTAAGAATATCCGCGCCTCTCTTATATTGCTCCCACGCCGAACGCAGTGCCGCCCACTGCCAGGCATATCCCATACAAAGGAGCAGCACCATGAGCGCATCCCTGCGTAGCGTTGACGGTCAGGACGAAACCACCATTCTGCGTGAAATCCAGAGCGCCTTGCGCGACCTGCGTTTCGGTGCGGTGGAAATCACTGTGCACAACGCGCAAGTGGTCCAGATCGAACGCAAAGAGAAATTCCGTCTGCAGCAACCGGGCAACAAACCGAGCTGAATCCAAAAAGATTCCAGCCTGCGCCCGCTCTTGCCGGGGATCAATGCAAGAGTGGGCGCAGGCGGTGATCTTTACTGGCAACCCGATTTTCGCAATCCATAAGAAAAAGCCACCACCCAGAATTCCAGGAGCTTTCACCATGTCGTCGATTCGCCGTTACGCTTTGGCCGCCCTGGCCAGTGCCGTGTTTGCCGGTTCCGCGGTTGCCAAGGATTATGAACTGCTCAACGTGTCGTACGACCCGACTCGCGAGCTGTATCAGGATTACAACGCCGAATTCGTGAAGTACTGGCAGTCGGAGCACGCCGGCGACACCGTGAAAATCCAGCAATCCCACGGCGGTTCGGGCAAGCAGGGCCGTGCGGTGATCGATGGTCTGCGCGCCGATGTCGTGACCCTGGCGCTGGCCGGCGACATTGACGAAATCGCCAAGCTCGGCAAGACCCTGCCGGCTGACTGGCAGAAGCGTCTGCCGGACGCCAGCACCCCGTACACTTCGACTATCGTGTTCCTGGTGCGCAAGGGCAACCCGAAAGGCATCAAGGACTGGGGCGATCTGATCAAGAACGACGTCTCGGTGATCACCCCGAACCCGAAAACCTCCGGCGGTGCGCGCTGGAACTTCCTCGCCGCGTGGGCCTACGGCCTGAAAGCCAACGGCGGCAACGAAGCCAAAGCCAAGGAATACGTACAGACCCTGTTCAAGCACGTTCCGGTTCTGGACACCGGCGCCCGTGGCTCGACCATCACTTTCGTCAACAACGGTCAGGGTGACGTGTTGCTGGCCTGGGAAAACGAAGCCTTCCTGGCGCTGAAGGAAGATGGCGGCAAGGACAAGTTCGACATCGTCGTGCCGTCGCTGTCGATCCTCGCCGAACCACCGGTGGCGGTGGTCGACAAGAATGCCGAGAAGAAGGGCAACGAGCAGATCGCCGAAGCCTACCTCAAGCACCTGTACAGCCCGGCCGGCCAGGAAATCGCGGCGAAGAACTTCTACCGCCCGCGAGACAAGGACGTGGCGGCCAAGTACGCCCAGCAGTTCCCTAAACTGGAGCTGGTGACCATCGACAAGGACTTCGGCGGCTGGAAAACCGCGCAGCCGAAATTCTTCAACGACGGAGGCGTGTTCGACCAGATCTATCAGGCGCAGTAATCTCAAATGAAACGAGCCTGATGCTCAGGCACGAAACCATGTGGGAGCGGGCTTGCTCGCGAAGACGGTGTGTCAGACGACGTAAATGTTGAATGATAGGGCCCATTCGCGAGCAAGCCTGCTCCCACATTGATGCGTTTTTAACCAAGGACTTTTATGTCGCGTCGTATCTCCCCCGTCATACCCGGCTTCGGGCTGACGCTGGGCTACACCTTGGTGTACCTCAGCCTGATTGTGCTAATCCCGCTGGCGGCGATGTTCGTCCACGCCGCCCAACTCACCTGGGATCAGTTCTGGACGATCATCTCCGCGCCCCGCGTTCTTGCTGCACTGAAGCTGAGTTTCGGCACTGCTCTGTGCGCCGCGATCATCAACGGCATCATCGGCACGTTGCTGGCCTGGGTGCTGGTGCGTTACACGTTCCCGGGGCGCAAGGTGATCGACGCGATGATCGATCTGCCGTTCGCCCTGCCGACCGCGGTGGCCGGTATTGCGCTGACGGCGCTGTACACGCCGACCGGGCTGGTCGGGCAGTTCGCCGCCGACCTCGGTTTCAAAATCGCCTACACCCCACTCGGAATCACCCTGGCGCTGACCTTCGTGACGCTGCCGTTCGTGGTGCGCACGGTGCAGCCGGTGCTGGCCGACATCCCGCGTGAAGTCGAAGAAGCGGCGGCGTGCCTGGGGGCCAAACCGTTGCAGGTGTTCCGCCACATCCTGCTGCCGGCGCTGTTGCCGGCCTGGCTGACCGGTTTCGCCCTGGCGTTCGCCCGGGGCGTCGGCGAGTACGGTTCGGTGATTTTCATCGCCGGTAACATGCCGATGAAAACCGAGATCCTGCCGTTGCTGATCATGGTCAAGCTCGACCAGTACGATTACACCGGCGCTACCTCCATCGGCGTGTTGATGCTGGTGGTTTCCTTCGTCCTGTTGCTGCTGATCAACTTGCTGCAGCGGCGCATCGAAACCCCATAAGGAGGCGCGAACCATGTCCCAATCGTCTATTGCGGCCGCGTCCTCGGCCAACGCTGCCCGGCGTGGCAGTGCCACTTCGCGGCGGATTCTGATCGGCCTCGGCTGGCTGATTTTCTTCCTGTTTCTGCTGCTGCCGCTGTTCATCGTGGTGTCGCAGGGTTTGAAGAACGGCCTCGGTGCCTTCTTCACGGCGATCTTTGAGCCGGATGCCCTGTCGGCCCTGAAACTCACTGTAATCGCCGTGCTGATTTCGGTGCCGCTGAACCTGGTGTTCGGCGTCAGCGCCGCTTGGTGCGTGAGCAAATACTCGTTCCGTGGCAAGAGTATGCTGGTGACGCTGATCGACCTGCCGTTCTCGGTGTCGCCGGTGATCGCCGGTCTGGTCTACGTGTTGATGTTCGGCGCCCAGGGCCTGTTCGGGCCGTGGCTGCAGGATCACGACATCCAGATCGTCTTCGCCCTGCCGGGCATCGTGCTGGCGACGATCTTCGTCACCGTGCCGTTCGTGGCCCGTGAGCTGATCCCGCTGATGCAGGAACAAGGCACTCAGGAAGAAGAAGCCGCGCGTCTGCTCGGCGCCAATGGCTGGCAGATGTTCTGGCACGTGACCGTCCCCAACATCAAATGGGGCCTGATCTATGGTGTGGTGCTGTGTACCGCGCGGGCCATGGGTGAATTCGGTGCGGTGTCGGTGGTTTCCGGGCACATTCGCGGGGTGACCAACACCTTGCCGCTGCACGTCGAGATCCTCTACAACGAATACAACCACGTGGCCGCGTTCGCCGTGGCGAGCCTGTTGCTGATCCTGGCGCTCTTCATCCTGCTGCTCAAGCAGTGGAGCGAAAACCGTATCAACCGCCTGCGCGCCAGCGCCGCGGAGGAATAATTCATGTCGATCGAAGTGCGTAACGTCAGCAAGAATTTCAATGCGTTCAAGGCGCTGGACAACATCAGCCTGGACATCCAGAGCGGTGAACTGGTGGCGCTGCTCGGCCCGTCCGGCTGCGGCAAGACCACCTTGCTGCGCATTATTGCCGGTCTGGAAACCCCGGATAACGGCAACATCGTGTTCCACGGCGAAGACGTGTCCGGTCACGACGTGCGTGATCGCAACGTCGGTTTCGTGTTCCAGCACTACGCCCTGTTCCGCCACATGACGGTGTTCGACAACGTCGCATTCGGCCTGCGCATGAAGCCGAAAAACCAGCGCCCGAGCGAAAGCCAGATCGCGACCAAGGTTCACGAGTTGCTGAACATGGTGCAACTGGACTGGCTGTCGGATCGTTATCCGGAGCAATTGTCCGGCGGCCAGCGCCAACGTATCGCCCTGGCCCGAGCCTTGGCGGTGGAGCCGAAAGTGCTGCTGCTCGACGAGCCGTTCGGCGCCCTCGATGCCAAGGTGCGCAAGGAGCTGCGGCGCTGGCTGGCGCGCCTGCACGAAGACATCAACCTGACGTCGGTGTTTGTGACCCACGATCAGGAGGAAGCGATGGAAGTGGCCGACCGCATCGTGGTGATGAACAAGGGTGTGATCGAACAGATCGGCTCACCGGGCGACGTCTACGAAAACCCGGCCAGCGATTTCGTCTATCACTTCCTCGGCGATTCGAACCGCCTGCATCTGGGGGATGACAACCACGTGCTGTTCCGCCCGCACGAAGTGTCGCTGTCGCGGCATGAACTGGAGGATCACCACGCCGCTGAAGTCCGCGATATCCGGCCGCTGGGCGCGACCACGCGGGTGACGTTGAAGGTTGAAGGTCAAACCGATCTGATCGAAGCGGAAGTGGTGAAAGATCACGACAGCCTGACCGGGTTGGCCAAGGGTGAGACGCTGTTCTTCAAACCGAAGGTCTGGCAGAAAGTCGCCAACCTTTAAAAGCATCGCGGGCAAGTCGAGTCGTCGCACCGCAGCTCCCACATGTTTTACGGCGAACACAACATTTGTGAACGACCGGACCCTTGTGGGAGCTGGCTTGCCAGCGATGGCGGTCTAGACAGCCGCGCGATTCGGATTGACCCGCACCACGCCCGCCCGCGCCTCGATCTGCTCTTTCAGCTCATGGCGCATCCCGAGCATGAACGCCAGCTCGGCCACCACGAACAACGGCCCGACGATCAACCCGCTCAAGTCATCGACAAACGCCGGTTTGCGCCCTTCATAGTGGTGCCCGACAAACTGGATCACCCAGCCGATCACAAACATCGCAAGACCTGCGCTCAGCCAGACCAGGGTGCTCTGCTGCGCCAGGACATGCCCGGCCCAGACCGACAGCCCCATCAGCACCGTCATCAAAACCCCGAGCTTCACTTCCAGTCGCAGGTAAAACCATGCTGAGGCCAGTGCCAGGATAACGGCAGGTGAAATCCACAACCCGCCCACCGACCATTCCGGCCGCGACAACAGCACAGCCACCGCCACCACAATCAGCGGAATCCCGATAAAGTGGCTGGCAATGTTGCGCGGGTCACGGTGGTAAGCGGCGTATTGACTCAAATGATCGACGAGGCTTTTCATTGTTGTTCCTCCTGTAGGGTGATCGAATCATGCCCCGGGTTCACGGCTCGTTCTGTCAGGCAGGCGACAATCTTTAGGAGAACGCATGGATAAGGTCTGGCGCGAGCGCCTGTTGACCGGGCAATGGTTCAGTCATCTGCCGCTGTCCTTTCAGGATAGTCTGCTGGCGGCGGCCCGGGAGCGGCGGCTGGCGGCGGGGCAGCGGCTGTTCCAGCGCGGTGATGCGCCGTGCGGGCTGTACGCGGTGCTCGATGGCGCGGTACGCATCGGCGCAGTCAGCGAGCAGGGCAAGGAGGCGCTGCTGAGCCTGGTGGAGGCGCCGCACTGGTTCGGCGAAATCTGCCTGTTCGACGGCCAGCCCCGCACCCACGATGCCTGTGCGGTCGGGCCTTGTACGCTGCTGAACATTCCCCAGGCTACGCTGCTGAAATTGCTCGACGAGCAACCCGTCTACTGGCGGCATCTCGCGCTGTTGATGAGCCACAAACTGCGCCTGACCTTCATCAATCTTGAACAGCTGAGCCTGTTGCCGGCCCCGGCGCGTCTGGCTCACCGCCTGCTGATGATTGCCGAAGGCTACGGCGAACTTGACCCGCCACGCCGTGTGCTGCAACTGCCCCAGGAACAGTTGGCATCGATGCTGTCGCTGTCGCGGCAGACCACCAACCAGATCCTCAAGGACCTGAAAGATCAGGGAATCATTGGTCTCGGTTATGGGGAAATCGAGATTCTGGACATGGAAAAACTGCGCGCCACCTGTCAGATCTGACAGTAGCGGACGCATATCGGGCGGTGTACAAGAGGTGGGTCGAATATGACCACAAAAGGAGTTGGACCCGATGAACAGTAAAGCTGCCGGCACCGCTGATTACTCTGACCTCCCTGTCAATAAAAGCGTCCCCGCACCAGTCGTTGTCAAACCCCAGGGTGACGTCAACAACCCGGTTGAATTCTCTGGTACTGGTCTGGCTGGGTGGCGGGTATGGATCATGGAAGTTCCGATTGATGGTGATCCGTTTGCTTCAGCTCTAGTCGGCCCGGATGGTACTTGGTCTGTCAAAGCGACACTGCCCAAAGCTGAATATCAGGCTTTCGCGGTACAGATGGATAATCGTGAAAGGTCTGAATGGAGCCCGTTTTTCAAGTTCAAGGTCAATTAATGAACATCGGGTCCGCAAGCTGATTTCCGACACAGCGGCGGTAGGAGAGTTTGCGAAGAAGAAAAGACCCTGATCATCCAATATTGCCGTCGATGGGGCAGGGCTTTTCTTGCCGAATCTGTCTGAGCTACGAACCGCGATAGGTCGAGAAGCCATACGGGCTCAGCAGCAGCGGAATGTGATAGTGCTGATCCGTCTGCTTCACTTTGAAAATCACCGGAATCTCCGGAAAAAACGTCTCGTGCTTCGTCTTCTCGAAGTACTCGCCGGTCTTGAACACCACCCGGTATTCACCCGCCTCGAACGGTTTGTTCGCCGGGAACAGTTCGGCGATCCGTCCCTGTTCATTGGTGGTGCCCTGCGCCAGCGGCTGCCAGTCCTGACCGACATGACGTTCCAGCGTCACGTTGATGCCCGGCGACGGCAGGCCGTTTTCCAGATTGAGTACGTGCACGCTCAGCGGGTTGCCGGCAGCCAGCGCCAGGCTCGAAAAAGCGCTCAGGCCGAGCGCGGCAAAAGTGATGCGCAGTGGGGTCATGGTGATGCTCCTGGGTTCAAGTACGGTTGATGGACAGGCCGACGATGTTGGCAGCCTTCATTGCGCAGGCTTCGTCCTGCTCACCGCCGCCGGAGCCGGCCACGCCCATGGCGCCGACCAGTTCTTTTCCGGCGAACAACGGGATGCCGCCGCCGAGCAACAGCAATTCATCGAGGGTATTGAGGTTGGCGGTTTCCGGATTGCTGCGTGCGCGCTCGGCAAACACCCGGGTCGGGGCTTTCGTCGATAGCGCGGTGTAGGCCTTGCGCTGACTGGCAGCCGTGTTGTGCGGGCCGATACCGTCGCCGCGCAAAGTCACCAGCAGGTTGCCGCCACGGTCGAGCACCGACACCGTACCAGTGCAGTTTTCCAGCGTTGCATCGGCCAGCCGCCGTGCGGTTTTCAGATCGAGGTCGGCATGACGGGGCAGCTCAGGTGCGGCGAATGCGGTGGCGCCGAGGCTGATTGCCAGGCTGGCGATCAAGTATTTAGCGGTCATGGGCAGGCTCCAAAAGCGAAGGCCGCCACCTTATCCGCCGGTCCCCGTCATAACCTCGTCAGTCGGATTACATGTTTGTAATGGGCAACGTCGCCGAAGGGGCCTAGCCTGTGCTTCTGATCAATCGAGGTGTGCCATGCGTTTGCTGGTCGTAGAAGATGAAGCCAAAACCGCGAACTTCATCGCCAAAGGGCTGGGAGAGTCGGGTTTTGCCGTGGACGTGGCGCTGAATGGCCTCGACGGTCGCTACTTTATTGAGCAGCAGGAATATGACCTGATCATCCTCGACGTGATGCTGCCGGGCCTCAACGGCTGGCAATTGCTCCAGCTGATCCGCCAGCGCGGCGCCACGCCGGTGCTGTTCCTGACGGCGAAGGACGCCATCGAGGACCGCGTGCGCGGCCTCGAGCTGGGGGCCGATGACTATTTGCTCAAGCCATTCGCCTTCGCCGAATTGCTCGCACGGGTACGGACGTTGCTACGGCGTGGGCCGATGCGCGAAGCCGAGTCGTACAGCATCGCCGATCTGGAAATCGACGTGCTGCGCCGTCGGGTCAGCCGGGGCGGCCAGCGCATCGCCCTGACCAACAAGGAGTTCGCCCTGCTGCATTTGCTCGCCAGCCGTCAGGGTGAAGTGCTGTCGCGCACGCTGATCGCTTCGCAGGTGTGGAACCTGAATTTCGACAGTGACACCAACATGGTCGAAGTCGCGGTGCGCCGGCTGCGTTCGAAAGTCGATGATCCGTACATGCCCAAACTGATCCACACCGTGCGCGGGGTCGGTTATCAACTCGAAGCGCCCGACGATGCGCGCTAGGTCGATCGCCTGGCGCCTTGCCCTGGCATTCGCCGCCGTTTGTGCGCTGGTACTTGGCGCGATCGGCGTGTTCCTGTATCGCTCGCTGGCCTCGGAACTTGCCTGGCGCGACGACATGGCGTTGCTCGGTCGTCTGGAGCAAGTACGCGCATTGCTCGCCGACAGCGACAGCCTCGACGCCTTGCAGGCGCGGCCACGGCTGTACCAGAACATGCTCGGCAACCTCGACAGTCTGCTGCTGGTGCAACGCGCTGACGGCTCGAATGTGATCACGATCAACCCTCGCCAACGCGCACTGCCGTCGGTGCCGGCCATCCCCCGGGATCAACCGCCGCAACGCAGCGATGTGCTGATCTGGCAAGCGTCGGACGGCGTCGAACTGGCCCTGTTGTCAGGTCAGGCCCAAGGCCCGAACGGCGAATCGCTGACCGTGATCGCCGGCAAGGTCTTGAGCGAGCGCGAGCAGATGCTCGGCAGCTATCGCCTGCGTTTGTATCTGGCCGTCGGACTGGGTGCCGTGCTCGCCTTCACCCTTGGCCTGGTACTGTTGCGCCGCGGTTTGCGGCCTCTGCGCAAGCTGAGTGAGGCGCTGCGTGGCATCGACCTGCGCAGCCTCGACCAACGGGTTCCCACCACCGGCACGCCAACCGAATTGCTGGAGCCGGTACAAGCGTTGAACGGCATGCTCGGGCGGCTCGACGACGGTTTTCAGCGTCTCTCACAGTTTTCCGCCGACCTCGCCCATGAAATCCGCACGCCCCTGCACACCTTGCTGGCAAGCAACGGCCAGGCACTGAATTACCCGCGCACCAGCACCGAGTATCAGGATGTACTGGCGTCGAACATGGAAGAGTTCGAACGGCTCAAACGCATGGCCGAAAACCTGATGTTTCTCGCCCGCGCAGAGCAGGCCGAACGGGCGCTCGATCTGCGCACGCTCAAGCTGCACGACATCGGCGAAGAGTTGTGCGACTACTTCGAAGCCCTGGCCGATGACCGGGAAATCCGCCTCGAAAACACGTTCAGCGGTGAACTGCTGGCGGATCAACAACTGCTGCAACGCGCCTTGGGCAACCTGTTGGCCAACGCCGTGCGCCATGCCGATGCCGGCTCGGTCATCAGCCTGCGCCGGCGCGATGAGCCAGGCGTGTGCTGGCTGCAGGTCCATAACCTCGGCCCGGTCATCGCGCAGGAGCATCTGGGCAAACTGTTCGACCGCTTCTACCGCGTCGACCCGTCCCGCGCCGAACCGGGAGATTCCGGCGGATTGGGATTGGCGATCGTGCAGTCGATCATGCAGTTGCATGGGGGGCGGGTGCGGGTCAGCAGTGATGCAAATGGCACCGTGTTTGAACTGGGGTTTATGTTGGTCTGACGGGCGCTTTCGCGGGCAAGCCCGCTCCCACAATGGTCGAGGTGTGACGCGGATTTTTGTACGCCCCAATCCTTGTGGGAGCGGGCTTGCCCGCGAAGAGGCTGGTCGATTCAGAACAAATTCCAGCCCCGTCAGCGCAACTGATCCCGAAACTGCCCCGGCGTCATCCCGGTCCAGCGCTTGAACGCCCGGCTGAAGCTGCTGGTGTCGGCAAATCCCAGTAAATAACTGACTTCGCTCAGCGAGCATTGCGGATCGCGCAGGTGCAGCAGCGCGAGGTTTTCGCGGCTTTCATTCAGCAGAGTGTCGAAGCGACAACCCTCGTCCGCCAGGTGCCGTTGCAGACTGCGCAGGCTCAAGTGCAGA
This sequence comes from Pseudomonas sp. HLG18, assembly GCF_051903985.1. Lineage (NCBI taxonomy): Bacteria > Pseudomonadati > Pseudomonadota > Gammaproteobacteria > Pseudomonadales > Pseudomonadaceae > Pseudomonas > Pseudomonas sp. HLG18. The sequence goes on from NZ_CP195831.1 coordinate 5,395,624, forward strand.
GCCTGGGCAATGCGTTCGGCGCTGGGCTCGCCTTCGGGCAGTTGTTCTTCGATGGCGTCGCGCACCTTGCGCTCCCAGGTCAGGGGCTGGAGCTGGGCGAGGGTGCGTTTGAGCACCGCTTCGTTGTGCTCGGCCAGTTCCGGGTTGGCGTCGTCGAGGTGACTGTCGAAGTCGGCGAGGGCGAACTCGATGCAGTCTTCTTCGGCTGAAAAATGCACCGGCGAGCGGAACACTTTGTGCCATTGATGTGCATCGGTGGGTTCCGGGCGGCGCAGGTACACCGCCAGTGGCGCGTAGTCGCGGCCGAGGCGATTGCGGCAGGTACGCACGTAGATCGCGGCGAAGGCGTCGATGGCTTCGAAGGCAGGCGCCGGGTTGTCGACCGGGATCTTCAGGCGAAACCGATAGCGGTCTTCGGTGCGGGTCAGCTCCAGTTCCAGCGCGTCGCTGACCACCTGGTGATAACGCACGATCCGCTCGAACACTTCCCGCAGGCTGCCGCTGGCCACCAACGCATAGCCCAGCGCATGAAAGGTCGTGGGGCTGACAAACCGCGACACCCGCAAACCGATCGCCGGATCACCGCTGACCTGCACTGCGATTTCCCACAGGCGTGTGGTCGCGGACAACGGATAGCGGGCGTTCGGGTCGTCCATCAGTTGCGGATCGAGCCCGGCCTGCTGGCACAGGGCAGTGCTGTCCAGCCCCAGCGCGTCGAGTTGCTTGCGCAGGGCGCGCGTCCAGCTGGCGAGAGAAGTCGGTTCCTTCATGCTGATTGGCGCTTCCGGTCAACAGGTTGGCGTTCTCGGCTACCGCGTTTGAAGTCCGCGCGGGGCAGGATACGAACATCAATAATCAGAGGATGGAAGCATGGACCGTACTTCTGCAAGTCCCCAGCGACACAATGCTGCCCAGCGATCAGCGCATATTCGCGAAGTGGTGCTGGCCAAAGGCGTCGAGCTGCGCGAGCGCTACCCGATTCTCAAGCATCAGGATGCCCTTGGTGCGGGAATTCTGGCCTTCGCCCTGGCCGGGATGATCGGATCGGCGGCGCTCTATATCACCGGGCAATTGGCGTGGTGGGTGTGCTTGCTATTGAACGCCTTTTTCGCTTCGCTGACCCACGAACTCGAACACGACCTGATCCACAGCATGTATTTCCGCAAACAGCGTGTGCCGCACAACCTGATGATGGGCCTGGTGTGGCTGGCGCGGCCGAGCACGATCAACCCTTGGATCCGCCGTCATTTGCACCTCAATCATCACAAGGTGTCCGGCACCGAAACCGACATGGAAGAGCGGGCGATCACCAATGGCGAACCCTGGGGTTTTGCGCGGTTGCTGATGGTTGGCGACAACGTGATGTCGGCGTTCATCCGCATGCTCCGGGCCAAGACCTGGGCGCACAAGTTCAGCATCATCAAACGCACGCTGAAGGTCTACGCGCCGCTGGCGCTGGTGCATTGGGGGGCGTGGTATGTGTTTCTCGGCTTCCACGCGGCCAATGGCATCGCTTACTTGATGGGCTCGCCGATCGAATGGTCGGCGACCACGTTGTCGGTGATGCAAGTGATCGACATCGCCGCTGTGGTGATCATCGGCCCGAACGTGTTGCGCACCTTCTGCCTGCACTTCATCAGTTCGAACATGCATTACTACGGGGATGTGGAGCCGGGTAATGTGCTGCAGCAGTGCCAAGTGTTGAACCCGTGGTGGCTGTGGCCGTTGCAGGTGTTCTGCTTCAACTTCGGCAGCAGTCACGGGATTCATCATTTTGTGGTGAAGGAGCCGTTCTACATTCGCCAGCTGACGGTGCCGGTGGCGCATAAGGTGATGCGGGAGATGGGGGTTCGGTTTAACGATTTCGGGACGTTCGGGCGGGCGAACCGGTTTGTTCGCAAGGAAAATGAAGGGTTGGCGGGGAAGGCAATTGAGGTGAATTGACTTTGTATGTTCGGCTTGAGAACCAGCCCTCACCCTCACCCTAACCCTCTCCCGGGGGGAGAGGGGACTGATTGGGGGATATTGGAGAAGAACGCCGACGTGATCCTGATGTGCTGAATCCATAATCGACTCGGTTTTCCAGGTCGACGTATAACGCAATACACCTCGGTCTGCTCCCTCTCCTGGGGGAGAGGGCTGGGGTGAGGGGAGCTCTTGATCTTGTCCCCCTCAATCCGGCTGAAACGGCGACTCACTCAGAATCACCCCGGTTTCCTCCACATACCGCTGCCAATGCTCGATCAGCGCTTCAAGCCTCTGCGGCTGGCTCGACGCCAGGTCATGAATCTCCCCCGGATCACTGCTCAGATCGTACAGCTGCCAGGTCGCCGGCCCCACCGGGCCGGGGATCCACACCGCTTTCCACTGCCCCTGCCGAATCGCCCGGCGCCCGAACAGTTCCCACCCGGTGACGGTGTGTTCGTCATGCACCTGCGCCGTCTCGCCGGACAAGAACCCCAGCCACGATTTACCGCGCAAAGGCGCCACCGTTTTACCGTGCCACTGCTTGCCGGGATGGCGCACGCCGGCCAGATCGAGAATGGTCGGCGTGATGTCCATCACCGTGCCGAAACCATGGCTGATCTGCCCCTTCAACGGCAGCTGCGGATAGTGCAGCAGCGCCGGAACGCGAATCCCGCCCTCGGTGGTGAAGGCCTTGAACAGGCGTGACGGTGCGGTTGCCACCTGCGCCCAGTTCGGTCCGTACCAGACGTAGGAATTGGCACGGCCGATGTTGTCGAGGCTGTTGTCGTAATGCTGGCTCAGATACGTCACCAGCTGCGGACCGAATTTCGGGAAGGCTTCCAGCAGCGCGCCTTCGGCACCGTTGTCGGACATGAACAGGATGAAGGTGTTGTCGAGCTGACCTTGTTGACGCAGATAATCGACGACGCGGCCGATGTTCCAGTCCATGCGCTCGACCATCGCTGCGTAGACTTCCATCGCCCGGGCGGAAATGCGTTTTTGTTCATCGCTCAGCGCGTCCCATTGCGCAGTCAGCTGGATCAGCGGATGCGGTTCGACATCCGGCTCGATCAGTCCCAGCGATTTGAGTTTTTCCAGACGCTCGAGGCGCAGCACTTCCGGTCCCGCGTCATAGCGGCCACGATATTTTTCGACGATGTCGGCGGGCGCCTGCAACGGCCAGTGCGGCGCGGAAAACGGCAGGTAGGCGAAGAATGGTCGGCTCTGGTCACGCTCCTTGAGGTACTGCAACAGCTTGTCGCCGAAGGCGTCGGAGGAATAGAAATCCTTCGGCAATTCGTCGATGAAGGTGTCGTCTTCGATGTACAGCGCCGGGGTGGATTTCAGCAGGCCGGGCGTGTGTTCGTCGTAGGTCGGTTCGAATCCGTAATGGTTCGCCGCGCCGGGCAGCAGCGAGAACGAACGCTCGAAACCGCGGGCGTGGGGCGCCAGTTCGGCGGTCAGGCCCAGGTGCCATTTGCCGCTCATCAAAGTCTGATAACCGGCCTCACGCAGCAACTCCGGCAGCGCGACGACACGGTCATTGAGGTAACCCTCGTAGCCCGGCTTGCCGATCAGTTCCGGGGTCAGGGCTTCGGCCATGGTGCCAATGCCGGCGATGTGGTGATCGGTGCCGGTGAGCAGCATCGAGCGGGTCGGCGAGCAGGTCGGTGCGGTGTGAAAGTCGGTCAGGCGCAAGCCATTGTTGGCCAGCGCATCGAGGTTCGGCGTGGCGATTTCGCCGCCGAAGGCTCCGATGTCGGAGAAGCCGAGATCATCGGCCAGAATCACCAGAAAGTTGGGACGTTGCGGCATCGACAGGCTCCTGTTCAGCAGGCAATGAACGACAGCGGCAGATCGCGGATCTGCACCGGTGCGCTCGGTTGGTAATGGTCGTCACTGGTCAGTTCGTGCAGCAGTTCTTCGCGCAACTGGTGGAAGTCGAAACTGCTGCGCTGGCGCGGATGGGGCAGGGCGATGTCCACCACCTGTTTGATCCGGCCCGGGCGCGGCTCCATGACCACCACGCGGTCGGCGAGGAAAATCGCTTCCTCGACATCGTGGGTGACCAGAATCGTGGTGATCTTTGCCCGCTCGCGAATCGCCAGCAGTTCGTCCTGCATCTGCTGGCGGGTCAGCGCGTCGAGGGCGCCGAAAGGTTCGTCGAGCAACAGGATCCGTGGGCTCGCCACCAGGCCGCGAGCAATCGCCACGCGCTGGGCCATGCCGCCGGAAAGTTGATGCGGATAGGCGCGGGTGAAGTCGCGCAGGCCTACCAGTTCGATGAAATCGTTGACGCGTTGCTGCTTTTCGGAGGCAGCCAGCGGCTCGTTCACCAAGCCCAGACCGATGTTGTCGGCCACCGTCAGCCACGGGAATAGACGGTGCTCCTGAAACACGATGCCGCGCTCGCCACCGATGCCGCTGACGGCTTTGCCATCGACTGTGATCTGCCCGCGAAACTGCGTGTCGAGGCCCACCAGCAAGCGCAGCAAAGTGGATTTGCCGCAGCCGCTGGAGCCGACGATAGCGACGAATTCGCCCTCGGCAATGTCGAGGTTGAATTCGCGAATCGCCTCCAGTTCGAAACCGTCGACGTCGAAGGATTTGCCTACATGGTTGAAGCTGACAATCGGTGCGTTCATGCGTGTCTCCAGCGGGTGGCGCGGATTTCCAGGCGTTGGCCAATGAGGTTGAGCAGGGCGCCGGTGAGGCCGACCAGCAGCATCCCGGCCATGATCAGGTCCATGCGCAGCAGTTGTTGGGCGCCGATCATCTGGCTGCCGATGCCGCCGTTGGACGGCATGAAATATTCGGCGCCGATGGTGCCCAGCCAGGCGTAGATCAGGCTCAGGCGCAGGCCGGCGAAAATCCCCGGCGCAGCGCCCGGCAATACCAGTCGACGCAGGCGTTGGGCGAGGCTCAGTCGCAGGGCCTGCGCGGCTTCGTTGAGCTGTGGCGAGAGGTTGGCGACGCTGCGTTGAGTCGCGACAAACAACGGAAAGAAAGCGGCGAGGGCGACGAACACCCACTTCGCCAATTCGCCCAGACCGAACCAGGCGGTGAGCAACGGTACCCAGGCGAAAATCGCGATCTGGCGCAGGGCGGCGAGGGTCGGCCCGAGTACGCGTTCGCTGGTGCGCGACAGACCCAGCAACAAGCCCAGAACCAGGCCGAGGCCGCCGCCAATCAACAAGCCGCCGAGTGTGCGGCCCAGGCTCAGGGCCATGCCCGAGATCAACGTACCGTCGAGCAATCCGTTTTTCGTTGCCTCAAGCACCACCCACGGGCTGACCAGAATGTTGGCATCAATCCATTGTTGATCGACCGCCAGTTGCCACAACGCAAACAGCGCCAGCGGCAGCAGCCACGGCTGCACGCGTTGCCAGCCTTCGTAGCGTGGGCCACGACGAATTTCCGCCGTGGCCGGGTGCGGCCAGTGCACCAGTTTTCTGTCCAGCATGCCGATGCCGCGATCCATCGCCACCCCGATCAGGCCGATCACCACGATGCACACAAAAACGATGTCGAGCATGAACAGCTGTCGCGCCCAGACCATCAGGTAACCGATGCCTTCGCTGGAGGCCAGCAGTTCCACCGCGAGCAATGAAGTCCAGCCAGCGGCCAGCGCCAGGCGCACGCCGGCCATGAACGCCGGGAGGGCGGCGGGCAGCACCAGTCGGCGGATCAACAGACGTGGCGGCAAACGTAAAACAGCGGCGGCTTCACGTAATTTGGGTTGCGCATCGCGCACGCCGACCAGCGTGTGCAGGGTCACCGGCACCACGATGGCCTTGACCAGCACCACCAGTTTCAGCGTTTCGCCGATGCCGAAAAACACCATGAACAGCGGAATCCACGCCAGCGTCGGCACCTGGGCCAGGCCGGCGAAGGTCGGGAAGATCAGGCGTTCGAGGCGACGGCTGAAGCCCAGCGCCGCGCCGAGTACTGCGCCGGCGGAAACGCCCGCGAGCAGGCCCCAGAACAACCGTTGCAGGCTGATCCACAAATGACTCCACAACTCGCCCTGGGACAGCTCGATCGCGCTGCTCCACACCAGTGACGGCGCCGGCAGGATCTGTTCGCTCATCCATTGATTGCGCGCCGCCAGCCACCACAGGGCGAACAGTCCGAGCGGTAATATCCAGGGTAAAACGCGTTGGCTCAGGCGTGGCCAGGTGCGCCGGCTTTTCAACGGCGGTGCGGCCAGTGGCAAGCTGAGCAGGGATTCACGGGCCATGGGTGACCTCCGTTGTCGGGTTGGATCGTGTCAGCGGAATTAGCTGAAAACTAATTGTTATAAGCGAATTGAAAAATAACAATTTTGGAGATAAGCAGCGCCATTTAAGGCCTCCAGCCCTGCACGCATCCAATGCATTCGAAGAATATTTTCGATGCTCTCCATGCATACCGCTCTGCATGTCCCGATTTTGCTGACTTAGCTTGAAAAGCTATAAAAATGTGCGTTTTAAGTATTTAAGTGCTGGTACGGATTGCGCCTACTTTCGGCTCCTCAATGCCCGCCGTGATCAGGAGCCGCACCCATGAACCTTCCCTTCAAACGTGTCATCAGTCTGTTTGCCGCGCCGGCACTGGCGGGTCTGCTGGCGTTCTCTGCCCAGGCCGACGAGCTCAAGGAGATCAGGATTGCCGTGCCGGATCTGAGCGCCGGCACCCAGCACAGCGGTGGGGGCATCGTGGACGTGCTGCGCGATCAGCAGATCTTCGAAAAGGCCTTCGCCGATCAGGGCATCAAGATTCAGTGGAGTTTCTTCAAGGGCGCCGGACCGGTGATCAACGAGGCGTTCGCCAACGGCCAGGTGGACCTGGCCTATCTCGGAGATCTGGCGGCCATCATCGGCAAGTCCAACGGGCTGGATACGCGCCTGCTCAGCGCCAGCGCCCGGGGTGTGAAGCAATACCTGGGCGTGGTGCCGGGTTCGGGGATCAAGACGCTGCAGGATCTCAAGGGCAAGCGCGTGGCGATCTTCCGCGGCACTGCGACCCAGTTGTCGTTCGATGCCGCGTTGGCCAGTGTGGGCCTGAGCGAGAAGGACGTGAAAGTGATCAACCTCGATTTCAACGCAGCGGTTGCCGCGCTGGCGGCGAAGCAGATCGATGCGTCATGGGGCAGCTCTGGGCTAACCGCGTTGCAGGCCAAAGGCCTGGCCGAGTTGCCGCTTAACACCAAAGACCTTGGCGGCGCTGGCAGTGTGCAGTCGGTGCTGGTGGGTACCGGCAAATTTGTCGACGGGCATCCGGAAGCCGTGGCGAAGCTGCTCAAGGCGCAGCAGCAGGCCGTGGAGTGGCTGACCCAGGACAGCAACAAGGACGCCTACGTGCAACTGGTCTCGGAACTCGCGAGTTATCCGCCGGTGATCCTGACCCAGGATCTGAAGGATCAGAACCTGAGTGAAGTATTCCCGTCGACACTGGACCCGTTATTCCTCGAAAACCTGCAGGGCAAGGTGGATCTGGCGGCGCAGCAGAAGCTGATTCGCAAGCCGTTCAAGGTGAACGAGTGGGTAGCGCCTGAGCTGGCGGCTGTGAAACTCTGAGTCATGCGGTCATTCCCGCGCCGAGCGTGGGAATGACCTCTCAAACCGCGACGCTGATTTCCTGTTTATCCACCGCCACCAACGTCTCGATCATCGCCCGCGCCGCCGGTGACAGCCGGAATCCCGTGCGGCTCACAATCCCGCACCGCGCGTTCATGCTCTCCAGGTTCTGCGGCAGGTTGCGCCAGTGCAGCAGCGCCAGCGAGCCTTGGGCAATGTCCTCGACAAACGCCTCTTCGGTGCCGACGCCGATCGCGTTGGATTGCAGCACCACTTTCACCAGCGCCGGAAAATGCTCGGTCTCGATGGTCGGTGAAAAATCGATCCGCCCGCTGAGATTCGCCAGCAGTTTGCGAATGCCCGGCGGGATCAGCGTGGTCGCCAGCGGATAGTCGAACATGTCGTTGGTCGACAGGCTTTCCTTGGCCAGCAGCGGATGCCCCGGCCGGCAGAAAAACACCCCGCGCTTGGGCGTCAGCGGTTGGGTCTGGAAGTTCGGGTCGGATTCGAAATGACGGATGTCGGCGATGAAGAATTCGATCTCTTCGCGGCTCAGGGCGCGGCTGAGCTTTTCCCAGTTATCCACCTGAAAGCGGGTGCGTACTTTCGGGTGCGCATTGATGAATTGCGCCACCGCGTCCGGCACCAGTTTCACCGCCGGCGCCGGGCCGCAACCGAAGTGCAGTTCGCCGGCGTCGAGCTTGGTCATCTGCGTCACTTCGGCGCTGAGCAATGCCGCGCCCTGCACCAGGGTCAGGGCGTGTTGCAGCACCACTTGGCCTTCTGGGGTAGGGCGCAGATCCTTGTTGCCGCGATCCACCAGCACACAGCCGAACTCCTGCTCCAGCCCTTGAATGCTGCGGCTGAACGCCGGTTGAGTAATGCCCATGGCGTCGGCCGCGCGGACAAAACTGCGGTGTTCGTTGAGGGCGATGAAGTAGCGCAACTGGCGAAGATCCATATGCTTTTCCGGCATCCTAAAAATAGCTCGAAGGCATTTGCGACGAGGTTGCTTGAGGTTTTAAATGCAAGCTCTTATTCCGTCAACGAAGCATGTGAATATCTATTAGATGAAAATGGAATATAGATAGAGCGTTGTTTCGCTGCCGTCAAACCGCAAGCAGTTGATGAGGGTCTACCCATGAGCAATGCCGCACTCGCTGTAAAACCCGCTGTCCACGCGCTGGACATTCATCCGGTGGCCGGCCGTATCGGCGCCGAAATCCGTGGCGTGCACCTGTCCGGTGAGCTGGATGCCGCGACGGTTGAAGCCATTCAACAGGCGCTGATCCAGTACAAGGTCGTGTTCTTCCGCGAGCAGACCCAGCTCGACGATCAACGTCAGGAAGCCTTTGCGCACCTGCTCGGAGAGCCGGTGGCGCATCCGACCGTGCCGTCTCGCGAGGGCACCCGTTATCTGCTGGAACTGGACGGCGCCGAAGGGCAGCGCGCCAATTCGTGGCACACCGACGTGACCTTCGTCGATGCCTACCCGAAAGCCTCGATCCTGCGCTCGGTGGTGGCTCCGGCGTTCGGCGGCGACACCCTCTGGGCGAACACCGCGACCGCGTACAACGAACTGCCGACCGAACTGCGTGAACTGGCGGACAAACTGGTGGCTGTGCACAGCAACGAATACGACTACGCCGGAGCGAAGCCGGACGTGTCGGCGGAGAAGCTCGAGCGCTATCGCAAGATCTTCACCTCGACCGTCTATGAGACCGAGCACCCGGTGGTGCGTGTGCACCCGATCAGCGGCGAAAAGAGCTTGCTGCTGGGGCACTTCGTCAAGCGCATCAAGGGCTATTCCCAGGCCGATTCGGCGCATCTGTTTGGTCTGCTGCAGAGCCATGTCATCCGCCAGGAAAACACCGTGCGCTGGCGCTGGAAGGCCGGTGACGTGGCGATCTGGGATAACCGTTCGACGCAGCATTATGCGATTGATGATTACGGCACTCAGGATCGGGTGGTGCGTCGGGTGACGCTCAAAGGAGAAGTGCCGGTCGGGGCGAACGGGCAGCGTAGCCAGACCATCAAAGGCGCTGAAATCGTCGGCGTCTGATAAGACCTCATCGCGGGCAAGCCGGCCATCCGGCTTGCCCGCAGTCCTTTCACCAGACGCCAATCTGAACGAGCTTTTCGGTCTCCGGCTCCCCATAACGAAACCGCTGCCCACGCAAATCAATCTCCTGATGACTGATCGTCGTGCGCCGCTTCAGCCCGCGCACCCACTCGAACAGATACCCCGCATGCTCCTCGCGCACCGCCGCATACGCCGGATCCGCGCCCAGATCCTGCAGCTCCTGCGGGTCATTCAACAGATCGAAAAGCTGCGGCCGAAAGCCGTCGTACGCCAGGTATTTCCAGCGCTCGCTGCGCACCATCGTCATGCGGCAGCGGTCGATCGGCTGGCCCAGTCGCTCCCGCGCGGGGGCCTGGAAGGCGTAGTCGTATTCGCTGATCGCATAGCGACGCCAGTCGGGATTCTCGCCGTGCAGCAGCGGAATCAACGAACGGCCCTCCAGGCGATGCTCGGCACCCGCCACGCCCAGCGCGTCGAGAAAGGTCGGCAAGCTATCGATGGTTTCCGCCAGGCGTTCATCGACTGTGCCCCGCGTGACATCCGCCTTCGCACGTGGGTCGCGCACGATCAACGGCACGCCCACCGCTTGCTCCAGCAAAAACTCCTTCTCCCCCAGCCAGTGATCGCCCAGAAAGTCGCCATGATCGCTGGTGAACACGATCAGCGTGTCCTCCCAGCGTCCGTTGCTTTGCAGGAAATCGAACAGCCGCCCCAACTGATCATCGACCTGTTTGACCAGGCCCATGTACGTCGGGATCACGTTCAGTCGTACCGGATCTTTGGAGAAATTCAGGCTTTCCTCATGCTGGCGAAAGGCCTCATAGACCGGGTGGTCGCTTGGAGAGGCATTACGTACCGGTTCGAGAATCGATTTCGTACTGTACAAAGTGTGGTACGTCGCCGGTACGATGTAGGGCCAGTGGGGTTTGATATAGGACAGGTGTAAAAACCACGGTTTTTCACCTTGCTCACCGATGAAGTCGATGGCTCGATTTGTAGTGTAGACAGTCTCTGAATGTTGCTCGGGAATTCGCGCCGGCAAATGGGCATTGCGCATTTTCCAGCCGCTGAGGATTTCGCCGTTGTCGCCTTCGGCCGCGTTGGCCCAGTCGTGCCAGGGGTTGCGCCCTTCGAAACCCTGGTCGCGCAGGTAATGGGTGTACGGCGCGGATTCGCGTTTGTCATCGAACAGCGGGTCGTCGGGGAAGATGCCGTCGTGACGAAAGTACGGTTCGAAGCCGACTTCATTGAGCACTTCAGCCTGGGCGCTTTCAGGGTTGATCGCCAGCCGCTGCAAGGCATCCACATTGGCCGTGGCGTGGGTCTTGCCGACCAGCGCAGTACGAATGCCGTGGGGGCGCAGGTAATCGCCGATGGTCAGTTCTTCCAGCGGCAGCGGCACGGCGTTCCACGCCACTTGATGGCTGCTGACATAGCGTCCGGTGTAGGCCGACATCCGCGACGGTCCGCAGATCGTGCCCTGTGTATAGGCGCGGCTGAAGCGCACGCCGGCGGCGGCCAGGCGATCGATGTTCGGGGTGTGCAGGTGCGGGTGGCCGTAGCAGGACAGGTAATCGCGGCGCAGTTGATCGCACATGATGTACAGCACGTTGCGCACAGGGTTTTGCGGGTTGGACATGGGGTTCACCAGTCAGAAAGACAGGCGAGGTTTTTCGCTTTCGGCGAGGGTGTTCGGCAAGTGCATTCGGGGAATGTGTTTCATGCAAGAAATGCATCGGCGCCTGCGCAGGCCTCTTCGCGAGCAAGCCCGCTCCCACAGGAGTACGCGTTTCGAATGTAGGAGCGGGCTTGCTCGCGAAGGCGTTGCGTCAGACGGCAAAATTGTCCAGTGAACACACTTCCTCATCCACCGCATCAATCGCCTTGATCTGCTCGATCATCGCTTCGGCCAACGGTGACAACCGATACCCGGCGCGACTGACAATTCCGTAGCGCGTGTACAACTCCTCGAGATCATCCGCCAACCCTTCGATCTTCAAGCACACCAGCTCACCACGAGCCTGATGCAGCGCATCCGAATAGGCACCGACGATACCGATCGCATCCGAGCGCAGCACCACGCCGAGCAGGCTGGCGCTGTTCTCGCACTCCACGTTCGGGACGAAATCCGGGCGGCCGCTGAGGTCGACGATGACCTTGCGCAGGTTCGGTGGACGGATGCTGACGGCCAGTGGATAACTCATCAATTGCTCGGCGGTGACCCGATCCGATGCGGCCAGCGGATGCCCGGCGCGGCAGCAGAAATGCCATTTGCGCGGGCGCAAACGATGGGTCAGGTAATCCGGATCGGCCTCGAAGTGCCGGGTGTCGGCGACGAAGAATTCGAACTCTTCATTCAGCAGTCGCTTGCTCAAACTCTGCCAGTCATCGACCTGGTAATGCACCCGCGCTTTGGGGTAACGGCCGATGAAGCTGCCGATGGCTCGGGGGATCAATCCTGCCGCCGGCGCCGGGCCGCAACCGAAGCGCAATTCTCCCGCCTCCAGCCCGTTGAACTGGCTGATCTCGTTGGCCATCTGCTGTGCACCGCTGACCAACCGCCGGGCGTGTTCAAGCAGCACCTGCCCCTGTTTGGTCGGCGGCAATTCCTTGCGCCCGCGATCCACCAACTGGCAACCGACGCTGTGTTCCAGCGCCTGAATGCTGCGGCTGAATGCCGACTGCGACAGGTTCACCGCCTGCGCGCCGGCGACGAAGCTGCGTTGTTCGGCGAGGGCGATGAAGTGGCGGAGCTGGCGCAAGTCGATATGCATTTTTCACATAAAAAATATCCGGGAAATGCATTGGATATGCATTAGGTGGACTCCTTATAAAGGCAATCTCTTATGCAGTAAATCTTTGTAAAAACATAAATAAATAACTTAAAAGAATATGCAGCGCGGAAGATGTCTGCGTGTTTTTTCACCAGGAGCAGCCCCATGAGTCCGTTGAACTTCGCTTCACCGCAGCCGCCACGACGGCTCAAACGTCTGCCCCTGGCCCTGTTGCTGGCGGGGAGTGCCAGTTGGACCCACGGCTACGCTGCGGAAACGGATACCCCTGTGCCGGCACCGGCAGGCAAGACCGCGACCGCCACTTCGCAACTGGAAACCGTGACCGTCACCACCCGCCGCCGCGAAGAAAGTTCTCAGGATGTGCCGACGCCCATGAGCGTGGTCAGTGGCCAGACTCTGGAGACGCAACGGGTCTATCGAATCTAGGATCTGCAGCAACTGGTGCCCAGCGTCAACGTCGCCTACATGCATGCGCGCCAGTCCAGCGTGTCGATTCGCGGTCTGGGCAACAACCCGGCCAGCGACGGCCTGGAAGGCAGCGTCGGCCTGTACATCGACAACGTTTATCTGGGTCGTCCGGGGATGGCGGTGTTCGACCTGATGGACATCGAACAGCTCGAAGTCCTGCGCGGGCCGCAAGGTACGTTGTTTGGCAAGAACACCACCGCCGGGGTGATCAACATCAGCACCCGCGCGCCCAGTTTCACACCGGAACGCAGCATCGAAACCTCGGTCGGCGAGGACGGTTATTTCCAGACCAAGGGCACGCTTTCCGGGCCGCTCAACGATCAACTGGCCGGGCGAATTTCCGCCTATCGCACCCGTAGCGATGGCGACATCAAAAACGAATTCAACGGCCACGATTTGAACGGTGGTTCCCGTGACGGCTTCCGGGCGCAGTTGCTGTTCAAGCCCAACGAAAACTTCAATCTGCGCTGGATCGGTGATTACAACGAAGAGGATTCCAGCGCCGGCACCCGCGTGCTGTACAACACCGGGCCGACCATCAATGGCGTCAATCTCTACTCGGCTCGCGCCGCCGCTGCCGGCGCGACGCTGGTCAACGGCTCGCACCGCAAGGTCAATCTGGACAGCGACCAGCACGTCACCGTGCATCAGGGCGGCACGTCGGTGGAGGCCAACTGGACCCTGCCGAGCGACTTCACCCTGACCTCGGTCAGTTCCTATCGCTACTGGAATTTCACCCCGCGCAACGACGATGGCCTCAACGTGCTAGCGAGCTACAACGCCGGGGTCTCGGTGGAGGACAAGCAGTATTCCCAGGAATTTCGCCTCGCCTCGCCCAAGGGCGAGTTCTTCGATTACGTCCTCGGCGCCTACTATTTCGGCTCGGACCTGGACAACAAATCCTTCGCCTATTACGGCCCGCAGGCAGATATCTGGAACGGCACGCCACGGGGTGCGCTGGCCAACGTCAACAGCGTCGGCCGTGGCCACATCAAGACCGACAGTTTCGCGCTGTTCGCCCAAGGCACCTGGCACCTGACCCCGCGTCTGGATTTCACCGCCGGGGTGCGTGGCACCTATGAAGAGAAGAACGCCTGGGTCAATCGCGATGTGCCGCAGGGTGGCGCAGCAGTGACTGGTGCTGCTGCCACCGCACGACGCGGCCGGACCGGCGCCTACGATTCCGGCGATTTGAATCAGTACAGCTCCAGCCCGTCCGGATTGCTCAACCTGAGTTATCGCTTCACCGATGATCTGCTCGGCTACGCCACGTTGTCTCACGGCGAGAAATCCGGTGGGGTCAACCTGGTGGTCGGCTCGGCACCGACCGCTGGCGCCGACTCGTTGCTGATCGGCACCGAGCGCGCCAACAACGCCGAACTCGGCTTCAAGAGCACGCTGTGGGATCGTCGCTTGCAGCTCAATGCCAACGTGTTCTGGACTCAGGTCAACGCTTACCAGACCAACGCCTACGACGACGTCAACCGTGTGCAATACCTGACCAACGCCGGCTCAGTGCGCTCACGCGGGGTGGAGTTCGAAAGCACCGTGATTCCGCTGCGCGGTCTGACGCTGAACTTCAACGGCTCGTTCAACGACGTCAGTTACCTCTCGTACAAGGACGCGCCGTGCCCACCTGAAGTCAGTCAGGCGCCGGGGGCTCCGGCCTCTTGCGACCTCAGTGGGCATCAGGTGGTCGGCGCCTCGAAATGGATCGGCAACGCCAACGGCAAATACGAATGGAATCTGGCCAACGGACTGCAACCCTACGTCACTGGCAGCTACGCGTTCCGCTCCAAAGCGGTGGGCACGGTCGAAGATTCCGACTACGGCCAGATCCCGAGTTACGCGGTGGTCAATCTCTCCACCGGCCTGCGCGGCGATTTCAATCAGGGACAGTGGGATGTCTCGCTGTGGCTGAAAAACGCCTTCGACAAAACCTACTACACGACCCTGTGGACCGGCGGCAACGGCGGCTATGAAGGTCTGCTCGGCACGCCGCGCACCCTCGGCGTCACCGGTCGCTACGACTTCTGATCGATGTCGGCGACCAGCGCTTCAATCCGGACAACCTGTTGCAAGGTGGTCTGGCGCCTGGGGCCGAACCTGGCCGTCACCTGGAAAAGGCAACAGACCAATGCCAATCGTTAGTTATCAAGACTCTTCCGAATCGAAATAAGTTATGAGCGACATGAATAGTGCATATAGCAATATCGTTGAAAAGTCCCGTGGACAATAAGTCAATGTCCAACCATCCTGAGTCTCGTGAGTTTCCAGGAGGAAACTTGCTCTCATCGGAAGACACTTATCCAACGATAAAGGGAATCTCGTTATGTCGAGCATTAATGGCAACTATGTAAACGCTAACGCTGGCGCCAAACTGACGATCACCGATGGCAACGACTCCAACGGCACCTTCAGCGGAAAGTTCAGCCAGAACGGCGTGAACTACGACATCGCGTACGGTCACTATCACTTCCAGAACAGCACCGGGCAGCCTACGATCATTACTTTCGCGGCTTTGAATGACGGCACTGGCTATCAGTCCTGGACGCTGTTCTCGCCGGATCACAACTACTCGAAAGTTCGTGCGGTGGGTTCTCGTACCAACTTTGACGGTGATGTAGTCGGTCTGGCCGGGGAGTTTGTGAAGCAATAAGAAATTCCGTAAATCGAAGGCCGATGCATTAAACATGCATCGGCCTTTTTGTTTGTCTACAAAAAAGTTCGTCAACTATCACCTTGGTATTAGTTGTCACCGAATCCCGGGTCCTCGATAAACCGATGCCTTGGATGAATACTTTTTATGCTAGGAAAGCATGTCGATTTCGGCGAGCCGCTGGAAGCCTTGCAGGCCGTGGCTTTGGCGGAAATGATCGCTTCTTATATTCCATAAGTGTCTATTCATAACATGAAAGATTACTTTCGGAGATAAGCCTCCCGACCCAATGATTGACCCATCGATCACGCCGTGGGGGATTCAACAAGCGGCGGATCGGCTACGCGAAAAAACGCAAAGAGACCGCAGGGAGTAAATCAATGGGCAATGTCCAGACCGCCGCCAGTGCACAGGAGGTGCTGTGGCGCCAGGCGCCGAGCGGCGAGTTGGTCGATCTCGGCCGGCCCCATCGTGTGCCGTTGGGGCAGCTGCGTTTGCAGCGCGTGCCCAAGGGCATTCTGAGCCGCCGCGAAACGATTCTGCTCGGCGTTCTGGCGCTGGTGGTGCATGGCGCGGTGATCTACTGGATCAATCAGCATCCGACGCCGGCGCTGCCGATCGTGCCGCCGGAAATTCCACCGATGACCATCGAGTTTTCGCGTCCGGCCCCCCCGGCGCCGCCTGTGGTTGTACCGCCGCCACCGGCACCGGTGGTCGAGCCACCGCCGCCGGTGGAGGACGAACTGGCAACCAAGCCACCACCGAAACCGAAGCCGATTCCCAAACCGAAACCGGTCGCCAAACCTGTTCCGAAACCAGCGCCAAAAGCCGTCGAGCAACCCCCGGCTCCGCCACAACCGGCCGCTCCGGTCGCCGCGCCAGCACCACCTGCACCACCGGCGCCTGCTCCGGTGACCCCGGCCTCGGCCAACGCCGCGTACCTGAAGAACCCGGCGCCGGAGTATCCGTCGCTGGCCCAGCGTCGCGGTTGGGAAGGCACGGTGTTGCTGCGGGTGCACGTACTGGCCAGCGGCAAACCGGGCGAGATCCAGATTCAGAAAAGCAGTGGCCGGCAACAGCTCGACGACGCGGCGCTGGACGCAGTGAAGCGCTGGAGCTTCGTGCCGGCCAGGCAGGGTGATGTCGCCCAGGACGGCTGGGTCAGCGTACCCATCGATTTCAAGATTCATTAATTGGTAATCAGCCGGCTTTATTCTCGCGGTGTGTCTGTAACCGTCATCGCGAGCAAGCTCGGCTCCCACACACGAGGGAACACATCATGACGTTACTGGCATCTCCACTGGAATCCATCGAAAGCGCGGTGATCTGGCTGCTGGTGGTCTTCTCTGTCGCTACCTGGGGCCTGGCATTGCTCAAGGCTGTGCAGTTCAGCCGGTTGAAGGCGCAGGACCGCAAATTTCACAAGCGCTTCTGGGCGGCGTCGAGTCTGGACTCCGCCGCCGAGTTGAGCGAAACCCAGCCCGGCGCCGCAGCGCGGGTGGCACAGGCCGGTTATGCGGCGATACAAGTGGGCGAGGCGCCGCAGGCCAATGACCTGAGCCAGGCGATCAATCATCAGGATCGCCTCGAACGTGCCTTGCGCCAGCAGATCGTCCGCGAGCGCCGTTCGCTGGAAACCGGTCTGGCGGTGGTCGCGAGTATTGGCAGCACCTCGCCGTTCATTGGTCTGTTTGGCACGGTGTGGGGAATCATGGAAGCGCTCAAAGGCATCAGCGCGGCGGGCTCGGCGAGCCTGGAAACGGTCGCAGGACCGATCGGTGCAGCGCTGGTCGCCACCGGGGTGGGGATCGCGGTCGCGGTGCCGGCGGTGCTGGTTTACAACTACTTTTTGCGTCGCCTGAAACTGACGGCGGCGGACCTGGACGACTTTGCCCACGACTTCTACAGCCTGGCGCAGAAGAGCGCGTTCCGCGTGCTGATCCACCCGACCGCGCACAAGGCTGCGGCCCAGGGCAACGCAACAAAAGTGAAGGAGGCGTCCTGATATGGCCTTCTCCACGCAAGACAGCGACGAGGTGCTGAGCGAGATCAACGTGACGCCGCTGGTGGACGTGATGCTGGTGCTGCTGGTGGTGTTCATCGTCACCGCGCCGCTTTTGACCAACGCGATACCGATCAACCTGCCGAAGACCGAAGCGGTGGCGCCGGTCGAGCAGAAAGACCCGTTGGTGGTGAGCATCGACGGTGCAGGAAAGCTGTTTATCAACAAGGACGAAATCCAGCCGGACCTGCTGGAGTTCAACCTCAAATCGGCCAAGGCCAAGGACCCGGAAGTGCGCGTGCAATTGCAGGCAGACGACGGGGTGAATTACGGCGAAGTGGCGCGAGCCATGGCTTCGATTGAGCGGGCGGGCATCACCAAGCTGTCGGTGATCACTGCACGATAAGGGTTTCACGTTTTTCCGGGGCCGTCTCCTTGGCAGGGTGCGGCCCCTTTTTTGTCTGTTGCTTAATATGCATTTCAGGTCTTAATAAATAGCTTCTTATTCCTTAACGAATATAAATCCCGTCCCTATACTCGTTCAGGAACAGACACGACGCAGGAGAGCTCCCCCATGCGCAACGAATCAATCCGCTATCTGATTGTGCCGGGCTGGCAAGGATCGCCAGAAGATCATTGGCAAACCCACTGGCAGAACAGCCTGCCCAACAGCGCGCGGGTGGAGCAGGCCGACTGGCTGACGCCGCGTCGTGAAGACTGGGTCGCGGCGCTGGCCGAGGCGATTGCCGCCGACAGCTCGCCAGTGATTCTCATCGCGCACAGCCTGGGCTGCATCACCGTGGCGCACTGGGCGGCCACCGCGCCGCTGCATCATTTGCGTCAAGTGCGCGGGGCGCTGCTGGTGGCGCCGGCGGATGTCGAACGCCCGGCCTGCGTGCCTGCACTGCGCAATTTCGCACCGATCCCGACCGATCTGCTGCCCTTCCCGAGCCAGGTCGTCAGCTCCGACAACGACGCCGCCGTCAGTGCGCCGCGTGCGCTGGAACTGGCGCGCAACTGGGGCGCCGAGGCGGGGATTCTCGCGGGCGCCGGCCATATCAACGTGAAGTCCGGGCATCAACGCTGGGAGCAGGGATTCGCTTATCTGTATCGCCTGCAGAACCGCATGGAACACCACGCCCGGCGCCGAGCCTGATCCATTTTATTTTTTTCAACGCCCCCGTCTCCCGGCGATTTGGGGCGGGAGTCTGCCATGAGTCTTGAAACCTTCGGTCAGCCGTTGCTGACCTTTCCCGATGCGGAAAAAAGTCCCCTGAGCATCCGCGCCAAGGCGCTGGTGTTCGTCGATCCACGCTCGCGCCAGTTGCGCGAGGAAATGGCCCAACTCGCACCGCGTTCGATCTCGGTGTTGATTCGTGGCGAGACCGGCACCGGCAAGGAATTGCTCGCCCGCCACATCCACCGTGCCAGTGATCGCAGCGGGCTATTTGTCTCGGTCAATTGCGGCGCGATCAGCCCGACGTATGCCGATGCCGAATTGTTCGGCTACGCCGCCGGTAGCTACAGCGGTTCGGCCAGCAGCCGCGCCGGCTGGTTCGGCTCGGCCAACGGCGGCACCTTGTACCTGGACGAGATCGGCGACCTGCCGCTGCCGATCCAGGTCAAGTTGCTTTCCGCCCTGGAAAACCACGAAGTCACCCGCGTCGGTGCGCATCAACCAAGCCCGGTGGACGTGCGCCTGGTAGCGGCGACCAGCATCGATCTGGCGCAAGCAGTGGCAGCGGGAAAATTCCACGAGCGTCTCTATCACTATCTCAGCGAAGGGCAGCTGGAACTGCCGGCGCTGCGCGCGCGGGTCGGCGACATTCTGTCGTTGGCCGAGTACTTCCTCGGTATCTACAGCCAGCGCCTGGATCTGCCGGTGCCGCTGATCAGCGAAGCGGCGCAGCAGGTGCTGGAGCAGCACAGCTGGCCGGGCAACACCCGGGAACTGGAAAACGTCATTCATTTTGCCCTGCTGGTGAGCACCGGCGACGAAATCCTGCCGGAGCACCTGAACCTCCCCGAGGTGTCTGGGCCGCTGGTTCAGATCGAGCGTCAGGTGGCGAGCATCAGCCTCAACGGCACTGCCGACGAACGTAAGGCATTGAAAGAATTGCTGTTGAGCCTGAGCGAGGCGTTGTAACCATTTTGTTCAACATGAACAAAATGGAATATGAAGCTGAATAAACGTTATTGTCCGGGAATAAAAAATCCCGGTATTGTCCGCTTCACGCCAGCAGTAGCACATCGCTGGCACACGTATTAATGCCGTCGTCGATGACGACCGTGATTTTCGACTAAGGACACTGCATGAAAAAGGTTCTGTTGTTTACAGCATTGGCGGCTGCTCTGACTGCTTCCCTGGCCCAGGCCGGCGAGAAACTGGTGGTTGCTGCGACCCCGGTTCCACACGCCGAGATCCTCGAGCTGATCAAGCCGACCCTCGCCAAAGAAGGCGTGGATCTGGAAATCAAGGTCTTCACCGACTACGTACAACCGAACGTACAGGTGGGCGAGAAGCGTCTGGACGCCAACTACTTCCAGACCCTGCCGTACCTGAACAGCTTCAACCAGGGCAAATACAAGGACGACAAGGCCAAGTACCTGGTGACCGTGCAAGGCGTTCACGTTGAACCGTTCGGCGGCTACTCGAGCAAGTACAAAACCCTGGCTGAACTGCCGGACGGCGCTACCATCGCCATTCCGAACGAAGGCAGCAACAGCGGTCGTGCACTGATCCTGCTGCAGAAGGCCGGCCTGATCGAGCTGAAAGATCCGAAGAACGCTCTGGCTACGCCAAAAGACATCGCCAAGAACCCGCACAACTTCAAGTTCAAGGAACTGGAATCGGCCCTGCTGCCGCGTGTTCTGAAAGAAGTCGACCTGGACATGATCAACACCAACTACGCGCTGGAAGCCAAGTTGAACCCGACCAAGGACGCTCTGGTGATCGAAGGCGCGGATTCGCCTTACGTGAACTTCCTGGTGGCCCGTGAGGACAACAAGAACAGCGACGCCATCAAGAAACTGGCCGCTGCCCTGACCAGCCCTGAAGTCAAAGCGTTCATCGAGAAGAAGTACAACGGCGCGGTACTGCCGGCGTTCTGATCCGACGCAACAGCAACCCCCTTCAAGGTTGAAAAAAACGCCGATGACCAGTGATGGTCATCGGCGTTTTTGTGTGTGCTTCAAAAGCCCCCTCACCCTAACCCTCTCCCGGGGGGAGAGGGGACTGATTGGGGGATGCTGTAGAGGTACGCCGACCTGATTATTCTTCACCGAATCCATAATCGGCTCGGTTTTTCAGGTCGATGTCTGTCGAAAGACAACTCTGTCGGCTCCCTCTCCCAGGGGGAGAGGGGTGGGCGGGCGGCGTTCCGATGAGGGGGCTTTTCGCGTTTGATCTACGCGGTGTGTTTCAACGCTCTGCGCAAAGCCACCAGCCATTTCACGAAATCCTGCGGGTCCGGTCGCTGCGGCACTTTTACGTCCATGTTCTCTTCCTTGTTATGAGTTCAGCCGGGGGAGTCTGGCCAAAAGCTGTTCGTCCTTGGAGGGCTATTACGAAAAAAAGATCCTTCCTACAGCGAAAGGAAAAATAGCCTTCTTATTCTGTCGCGGCAAACCCGCAGGATAGTTTTTTGTGTGATATCAATATGCTTTATCGGTATTTAAATTATGATTTTTATACCTTTAAAGTCGGTGTTTGCAGGACGGCTATCCGCTGTCCATGGACTGCACCATCGTCGCTTACCGAGCGACGTCAGGATGTTTCATGACCTTCGATTACGCATTTATCCTCAGCACCCTGCCGGCGTTTCTCAAAGCCGTGGGTGTGACGCTGCAGGTCGGTTTGATCGCCATCGGCACCTCGCTATTGGTGGCGTTGCTCAATGCGACGATTCTGGTGTTTCGCACGCCTTACCTGCAAAAACTGGTCGGGCTCTATGTGGAGCTGGCGCGCAACACGCCGCTGCTGATCCAGCTGTTCTTCGTCTACTTCGCGCTGCCGGCACTGGGGATCAAGGTTTCCGGTTTCACTGCGGCGATCATCACCATGACGTTTCTCGGCGGCGCCTACCTCACCGAAGTGCTGCGCGCCGGCGTCGATGCGGTGCCCCAGGCGCAGCTCGAATCGGGCCGCTCCATCGGCCTGTCCCACGGCCAGTTGCTGCGTTACGTGATCCTGCCGCAAGCGGGGATCCTCAGCCTGCCGTCGCTGTTCGCCAATTTTATTTTCCTGCTCAAGGAGACCACCGTGGTCTCGGCCGTGGCGGTGCCGGAAATTCTCTACACCACCAAGAGCTACATCGCGCTTTACTACAAAACCTACGAAATGCTCGCCGTGCTGACGCTGATCTGCGTGCTGCTGTTCCTGCCGCTGTCGCTGCTGTTGAGCCGTCTGGAAAGGAGGCTCCAGCATGGCCAGTTCGGGTCTTGAACTGCTCTGGGTGTCGTTGCCGCAACTGGCCAAAGGCGCCGGGCAAACCCTTTCGATCTCCTTCCTCAGTATCGCCATCAGCACCGTCGGCGGCGTGCTCTACGGCGTGCTGCGCACGCTCAACGTGACGTGGCTGAACGCGCTGCTGCGGATCTATCTGGAGCTGTTCCGGGCGATCCCGGTGCTGGTCTGGTTGTACCTGCTGTTTTTCGGTCTGCCGATTTTCTTCGGCCTGAGCCTGCCCAGCTTCTGGTGCGCGGTGCTGGTGCTGTCGCTGTGGGGCGCCAGCGAGGTCGGTGAAGTGGCGCGGGGTGCGCTGCATTCGTTGCCGCGCGGGCAGCGTGAGGCGGGGTTGTCGATCGGTCTGAACGCGGCGCAGCTCTACGGCTACGTGCTGCTGCCCCAGGCGCTGAAGCGCATGACGCCGCCGACCATCAACGTCTACACGCGGATCATCAAGACCAGTTCGCTGGCGGTGCTGATCGGCGTGGTGGATGTGATCAAGGTCGGCCAGCAGATCATCGAGCGCACTTACGAATCGGTGCTGATATACGGCGCGCTGTTCCTGTTTTTCTTTTTCATCTGCTACCCGCTGTCGGCCGCCTCGCGCGTGCTGGAGCGGCGCTGGACGCAAGCATGAGCGCATTGATCGAGTTTCAGGGCTTCAACAAATTCTTCGGCGAACAGCAGGTGCTCAAGGGCATCGACCTGCAAGTGAAGTCCGGCGAAGTGATCGTCATTCTCGGCCCCAGCGGCTGCGGCAAAAGCACTCTGCTGCGTTGCCTCAATGGCCTGGAAACCGCCCACAGCGGCCACCTGAAATTCGCCGGTCGCGAGTTGCTGGACAAGTCCACCGACTGGCGCGAAGTGCGTCAGCAGATCGGCATGGTGTTCCAGAGTTATCACCTGTTCCCGCACATGAGCGTGCTCGACAATTTGCTGCTCGGTCCGCTGAAAGT
Source organism: Pseudomonas sp. HLG18 (assembly GCF_051903985.1). Taxonomy (NCBI): domain Bacteria; kingdom Pseudomonadati; phylum Pseudomonadota; class Gammaproteobacteria; order Pseudomonadales; family Pseudomonadaceae; genus Pseudomonas; species Pseudomonas sp. HLG18. The sequence goes on from NZ_CP195831.1 coordinate 5,418,560, forward strand.
GCAGAAACGCGAACGCCGCGAAGCACAACAACAAGCCGAAGCATTGCTCGAACGCGTGGGCCTGTCGGACAAGCGCGACGCCTTCCCGCGACAACTCTCCGGTGGCCAGCAGCAACGCATCGCCATCGTCCGCTCGTTGTGCATGAACCCACGGGTCATGCTCTTCGACGAAGTCACCGCCGCCCTTGATCCGGAGATGGTCAAGGAAGTGCTGCAAGTGATTCAGGGCCTGGCCCGCGAAGGCATGACTCTGCTGATCGTCACCCACGAAATGGCCTTCGCCCGCGCGGTGGCCGATCGCATCGTGTTCATGGACGCCGGGCGCATCCTTGAACAGAACCCGCCCGAGCTTTTCTTTACGAACCCGCAAACCGCACGCGCGCAGCAGTTCCTGGAGAAGTTCTCCTACGTCGAAGCCCTGCCTTCAACGACCTCGCCCAAAACGACCCAAACCAAGGAACTGGAACTGCCATGAAAACTGCCAAAGCCCTATTCGCATTACCGCTGATCAGCCTCGCGCTGCTGGCCGGCTGCAACAAGACCGAAGAACCGGCCAAGCCGAAAGTCGCCAGCGAAAGCACCGCGCCAGCGGGTTACCTGGACAAGATCAAGGCCCGCGACAAACTGATCGTCGGCGTATTCACCGACAAACCGCCGTTCGGCTTCGTCAATGAAGCTGGTCGCTATGTCGGCTTCGATACCGACATCGGTCGTCAATTCGCCAAGGATCTGCTGGGCGATGAAAACAAGGTCGAGTTCGTGGCCGTGGAACCGGCGAGCCGCATTCCATTCCTGCAAAGCGACAAGGTGGACCTGATCCTCGCCAACATGACCGTGACCCCGGAGCGCAAGGAAGCGGTGGAATTCACCAACCCGAACCTCAAGGTTGCGGTGCAGGCACTGGTGCCCCAGGGCAGCGACGTGAAGAAGCTCGATGACCTGGCGACCCGCACCACCATCGTCACCACTGGCACCACGGCCGATATCTGGCTGACCAAGAACCACCCGGACTGGAAACTGCTTAAGTTCGAGAAAAACTCCGAGTCCCTGCAAGCCCTGGCCAACGGCCGTGGCGATGCCTACGCCCAGGACAACCTGGTGCTGTTCAGCTGGGCCAAGCAGAACCCGGGCTACCGTGTGCTGGACGAAAAACTTGGCGCCGAAGCGCCGATTGCACCGGCGGTGAAGAAGGGCAATATCGAATTGCGCGATTGGGTGAACACCGAACTGGCCAAGCTTGGGGAAGAGAAATACCTGCTCAAACTGTATGACCAATACGTACGCAAAGAGCTGAGCGATGACACCAAGCCAGAGAGCGTGATTGTCGAAGGCGGGAAGTGGCAGGGCTAATCAGGCCAGTTCCACGCCGGCTCATCCAGAACCCTCTGCCCGACGATTCCGGTCTGGCCGAGGGTTTTTTCCAGCACGATGCAATTGCATTCCGGGTCCTCCTGCAACGCCGAAATCAACCGCCGCGCATGGGACACCACCCACACCTGACACTGCTCCGAGACCCGGATGATCAAGCGCGCCAGCGCCGGCAACAGATCCGGATGCAGGCTGGTTTCCGGTTCGTTCAGCACCATCAGCGAAGGCGGGCGTGGCGTCAGCAGCGCGGCGACCAGCAGCAGATAACGCAACGTGCCATCCGACAGTTCCGCCGCCGACAACGGCCGCAACAAGCCTTCCTGAAAGAACTCGATGGCAAAGCGTCCGCCCGCCAGTGGCGCGATGTTCAGCCGTGCGCCGGGAAAGGCATCGCTGATCGCCGCCTGCAACGCCTCGGGATCGCCGATCTCGCGGATGGTCTGCAACGCCGCCGCCAGATCCCGCCCGTCGTGATGCAGCACCGGCGTGCGCGTGCCCAGTTGCGGCTGGCGCACCGGGGCGTCGGCGTCGCTGCGAAAGTGATCGTAGAAGCGCCAGCGGCGGATAAACTCGCGCATCTGGAACACTTCCGGCGAGGTGCGCAGGCTGCCGACCTGATCGAACAGGCTGTCGAAGTTCGGCGTGTATTGCGCCAGAACATCCCAGCCACGACCTTCACGGGCGCGGATCATCGGCCCGTCGCGATCCACCAGCAGACTGGCCGGACGATAGAGCGGCCCGGCCCAGATGCATTCCTTTTTGATTTCCGGGTCGAGGGAAAAGAACGAAAGGCTTGGCTCCGGCAAACCCAGGGCAATTGAATAGCTGAAGTCCTCCCCGGCAAACCCCAGACGCAGGCGTTTCACGCCCTGGCGCACGGTGGACTGGATCGGCACCTCGCCGTTGCGCATGCGCCGGCTGATGGTTTCCGGCCCGGCCCAGAACGTCGAGTCGAGCCCGCCCTCTCGGGCCAGCGCATTGACCACGCCGCCCTGAGCGGTTTCCGCCAACAGCCGCAGCGCCCGATACAGGTTGGACTTGCCGCTGCCGTTGGGGCCGGTGATCAGGTTCAGCCGACCCAACGGAATCACCAATTTATTGATCGAGCGGTAATTGGCCACCGCGAGGGTCTTGAGCATTGAATCCTCGTTGATCGTTCCCACGCTGTGCGTGGGAATGCATCTGCGTCAAAGGCAGACGCGGAGCGTCCATGGCGGCGTTACCACGCACAGCGTGGGAACGATCACAGGGAGTATAAGATTCGCGCATGCAGACTCGGAACCCTGTTCTAAGCTCACAGTCGTATCGTCACTTGCACGTTCGTACACAGGAAGGAGTCTGCATGGCGAGTCCCGGAATGAAAACAGTGGTCCTGCTGAGCGTGCTCGCTTTGCTCGCCGCTTGCGGCGAAAAAAAGGCTCCCCAGGAGTATCTTCCGCGAGTCTTTGTGCAAGAGGTCAAGCCTGCGGACTACGCGGCGTCGGTGACCCTCACCGGTGACGTCCAGGCCAGGGTGCAGACCGAATTGTCGTTCCGGGTCGGCGGCAAGATCATCCAGCGCATGGTCGATGTCGGTGACCGCGTCTCGGCCAGACAGGTACTGGCCAAGCTCGATCCCAAGGATTTGCAGACCAACGTCGATTCCGCCCAGGCCCAGGTGCTGGCCGAGCAGGCGCGAGTCAAACAGAGCGCTGCCGCGTTCGTCCGCCAGCAGAAACTGTTGCCCAAGGGCTACACCAGCCAGAGCGAATACGATTCCGCGCAGGCGGCGTTGCGCAGCAGCCAGAGTGCCTTGAGCGCGGCTCAGGCGCAGCTGGCCAACGCCAGGGATCAACTGAGCTACACCTCGCTGATCGCCGACGCGCCGGGTGTCATCACCGAGCGTCAGGCCGAAGTGGGTCAGGTGGTTCAGGCCACAGCGCCGATCTTCAGCCTGGCCCGGGACGGCGATCGCGACGCGGTATTCAATGTGTACGAGTCCCTTTTGGCCGAGCGGCCGGCAGAGCGTTCGATTGTCGTCAGCCTGCTCGACAACCCGGCCATCAAGACCACCGGCACCGTGCGCGAAATCACCCCGGCGGTGTCGGCGCAATCCGGCACGGTGCAAGTCAAGGTCACTCTCGACAGCCTGCCTCAGGGTATGCAGCTTGGCTCGGTGGTCAGTGCTACCGCCAAAGGCTCCGGCAAATCGGCGGTGGAGCTGCCCTGGTCGGCGCTGACCAAAAACATCAGCGAACCGGCTGTGTGGATGGTCGACGACAAGGGTGAAGCGCAACTGCACAACGTCACTGTCGGCCGATACCTGACCGGGCACGTGATCATCAGCGAAGGCCTCAAGGGCGGCGAAAAAGTGATCGTTGCCGGTGGGCAATTGCTGCATCCGGGGATGAAAGTCGAGATCGCCGAGAACACCTACAAGGAACTGCAACCGGGAGCACAGCCATGAAGCCTTTATGGGTGTTGTCCATCGGGCTGCTGCTGGTTGCCTGTTCCAAGAGCGAGCCGCCGCCCGAACCGGTGCGGCCGGTGCTGTCGATCAAGGTCCAAGCGCTGAACGAGGAAACCCTCGGTCGTTTCGCCGGCAGCATTCAGGCGCGCTACGAGAGCAACACCGGTTTCCGCGTCGGCGGTCGGATTGCCAGCCGTAACGTCGACGTGGGTGCCGAGGTGGAGAAGGGCACCTTGCTCGCCACTCTCGATCCGTCCGACCAGCAGAACCAGTTGCGCTCGGCCCAGGGTGATCTGGCGAAAGTCGAGGCGCAACTGATCAACGCCCAGGCCAACGCCCGGCGTCAGCAGGCGCTGTTTGATCGTGGTGTCGGCGCCCAGGCGCAACTGGACATCGCCACCACGGATTTGAAAACCACCCAGGCGTCCCTCGACCAGGCGCGGGCGGCAGTCAACCAGAGCAAGGATCAACTCGGCTATACCGAGCTGCGTTCCGACCACAAAGCCGTGGTCACGGCGTGGAACGCCGAGGCCGGCCAAGTGGTGACGGCCGGCCAGCAGGTGGTGACGCTGGCACAACCGGATATCAAGGAAGCGGTGATCGATCTGCCGGACACGCTGGTTGATCAGATCCCCAGCGACGTGGTGTTTCTGGTGGCCGCACAACTCGATCCGAGCATCAATACCACGGCGGTCATTCGTGAAATCGAACCCCAGGCGCAAAGCGCCACGCGCACCCGTCGTGCCCGGTTAACCCTGGCCAGCACGCCACCCGGATTCCGCCTCGGCACGGCAATCAGCGTGACCCTCAGTTCAGCGATCAAACCGAGAATCGAATTGCCTGCGACGGCCTTGCAGGAGGTCGACGGCAAAACCCGGATTTGGGTGATCGACCCGCAAAGTAAAACCGTCGCCCCGCGTGACATCAGCGTAACCAGCCGCACCGACAGCACCGTGGTGCTGGCCGGCGGAGTCAAGTCCGGCGAGCGTGTGGTCAGCGCCGGCGTCAACAGCCTCAAATCCGGACAAGCCGTGAAACTCGACGAGGACAGTCAATGAAAGGGTCTTTCAATCTCTCCGAATGGGCCCTCAAGCATCAGTCTTTCGTCTGGTATCTGATGTTCGTCGCATTGCTCATGGGGGTGTTTTCCTACTTCAATCTGGGGCGCGAGGAAGACCCGTCGTTCACCATCAAGACCATGGTGATCCAGACCAAGTGGCCGGGCGCGACCCAGGAGGAAACGCTCAAGCAGGTCACCGACCGCATCGAGAAAAAACTCGAAGAACTCGATTCCCTCGACTACGTGAAAAGCTACACGCGCCCCGGTGAGTCCACGGTCTACGTGTACCTGCGCGACACCACCAGTGCCAAGGACATTCCGGAAATCTGGTACCAGGTGCGCAAGAAGATCGACGACATTCGCGGCCAGTTTCCCCAGGGGATTCAGGGGCCGGGATTCAACGATGAGTTTGGTGACGTGTTCGGCTCGGTCTATGCCTTCACGGCCGATGGTCTGACGATGCGGCAACTGCGCGACTACGTGGAACAGGCGCGCGCCGAGATCCGCAACGTGCCGGGGCTGGGCAAGATCGAGATGGTCGGCCAGCAGGACGAAGTGATCTACCTGAACTTCTCCACCCGCAAGCTGGCGGCGCTGGGCATCGATCAACGCCAGGTGGTGCAGAGCCTGCAATCGCAGAACGCCGTGACCCCGGCGGGTGTGATCGAAGCCGGGCCCGAGCGGATTTCGGTGAGAACCTCCGGGCAGTTCGCCTCGGAAAAGGACTTGGCGGAGGTCAATCTCAAACTCAATGACCGCTTCTATCGTCTGGCCGACATCGCTGAAATCAGCCGTGGCTACGTCGATCCGGCAACCCCGGAATTCCGCTTCGACGGCAAGCCGGCCATCGGTCTGGCGATCGCCATGCAGAAGGGCGGCAACGTCCAGGCCTTCGGCAAGGCGCTGCACGAGCGCATCGATCAGCTCACCGCCGACTTGCCGGTGGGTGTAGGCGTGCACACCGTTTCCGATCAGGCGGTGGTGGTGGAAGAAGCCGTCGGCGGCTTCACCAGCGCGTTGTTCGAAGCGGTGATCATCGTGCTGGTGGTCAGTTTCATCAGCCTTGGCGTTCGAGCCGGGCTGGTGGTGGCGTGCTCGATTCCGTTGGTGCTGGCCATGGTGTTCGTCTACATGGAATACAGCGGCATCACCATGCAGCGGATTTCCCTTGGAGCGCTGATCATCGCCCTCGGGCTGCTGGTGGACGACGCGATGATCACCGTGGAGATGATGGTCACGCGCCTGGAAATGGGCGAGACCAAGGAGCAGGCCGCGACGTTTGCCTACACCTCCACAGCGTTTCCGATGCTCACCGGTACGCTGGTGACCGTGGCCGGTTTCGTGCCGATCGGTCTCAACGCCAGCTCCGCCGGTGAGTACACCTACACGCTGTTTGCGGTGATCGCGGTGGCAATGATTGTGTCGTGGGTGGTGGCGGTGTTCTTCGCGCCGGTGATCGGCGTGCATATCCTCAGCACCAACGTAAAACCCCACGAAGCGGAGCCGGGGCGTATCGGGCGAGCGTTCAATCACGGTTTGTTGTGGTCGATGCGCAACCGCTGGTGGTGCATCGGCATCACCGTGCTGTGCTTCGTGCTCGCGGTGTTTTGCATGCGCTTTGTGCAGAACCAGTTCTTCCCGTCTTCCGACCGTCCGGAAATTCTGGTCGACCTCAACCTGCCGCAAAACGCCTCCATCGATGAAACCCGCAAGGCCGTCGACAAACTCGAAGCCACACTCAAGGGCGACCCGGACATCGTGCGCTGGAGCACTTACATCGGCCAGGGTGCGATCCGTTTCTACCTGCCCCTCGACCAGCAATTGCAGAACCCGTACTACGCGCAACTGGTGATCGTCAGCAAAGACTTCAAGGCCCGCGAAGCCTTGAGCCAGCGCCTGCGAGATCGTCTGCGCAAGGACTTCGTCGGCATCGGCAGCTACGTGCAGGCCCTGGAAATGGGCCCGCCGGTGGGGCGCCCGATTCAGTACCGGGTCAGCGGCAAGGACATCGATCAGGTGCGCAAGCACGCCATCGACCTCGCCACTGAACTGGACAAGAGTCCGCACATCGGCGAGATCATTTACGACTGGAACGAGCCCGGCAAAGTCCTGCGCATCGACATCGCCCAGGACAAGGCGCGTCAGCTCGGACTGTCCTCGGAAGATGTGGCCAACCTGATGAACAGCATTGTCAGTGGCTCGCCGCTGACTCAGGTCGACGACGATATCTACCTGATCAATGTGGTCGGGCGGGCGGTGGATTCCGAACGCGGCACACCGGAAACCCTGCAGAACCTGCAGATCGTCACGCCCAACGGTACGTCGATTCCGCTGCTGGCCTTCGCCACCGTGCGCTATGAACTGGAGCAGCCGCTGGTGTGGCGTCGCGACCGTCTGCCGACCATCACCATCAAGGCCTCGGTGCGCGATGAAATCCAGCCGACCGACCTGGTGAAAGTCCTCAAACCGACCATTGACGCCTTCGCCGCCAAGCTGCCGGTGGGGTACAAGGTCGCCACGGGCGGTACGGTCGAAGAGAGCGGCAAGGCCCAGGGGCCGATTGCCAAGGTGCTGCCGCTGATGCTGTTCCTGATGGCGACTTTCCTGATGATCCAGTTGCACAGCGTGCAGAAGCTGTTCCTGGTGGCCAGTGTCGCGCCGCTCGGGCTGATCGGCGTGGTGCTGGCGCTGGTGCCGACCGGTACGCCGATGGGCTTCGTGGCGATCCTGGGGATTCTGGCGCTGATCGGCATCATCATCCGCAACTCGGTGATCCTCGTGACGCAGATCGAAGAGTTCGAGCACAAGGGCTACTCGCCCTGGGATGCGGTGGTGGAAGCGACCGAGCACCGGCGCCGGCCGATTCTGCTGACCGCCGCAGCGGCGAGCATGGGCATGATCCCGATCGCCCGGGAAGTGTTCTGGGGCCCGATGGCCTACGCGATGATCGGCGGGATTGTGGTGGCGACACTGCTGACGCTGCTGTTCCTGCCGGCGCTGTATGTGGCCTGGTACAAGATTCGCGAGCCGAAGAAAGACGCTTCGACATCGGCACATTAAGTCCGCTTGTTACATATTTGCGAAGGGCCTGACTTACAGCGTCGGCGTATTCGGTTAACGTCCCTCCTCCTTTAGGAGAAGGGACGTCTGATGCTGACCGTTACCTGCTGGCTGCGCGCGCTATTGCTGATTGCCGGTTTATGCCTGTCGTCCCTGTCCTGGGCCGACACGCTATTGGAAAACTCGCTGTGGCGCGTGCAACTCGATCCGGCAACGCTGGCTGTCCATATCACCCCTGCGGGCCGTGAGACGGTGCTGGCGTCGACGGGAATTGCCCCGCACAAGGTCAGTCGGTTGAGCAAGCGCAACAACCGCCTCGACTGGCAATGGGATGACGGAGCCTGGTCCCTCAGCGCCACGCTCGATGAGCGTGATCTGTCCTTCTCGATCACGGCGCGTGAGCCCGCAGAACTGGAATTTCTGCGTCAGCCCGCCCGCGGGATGGGCAAGGGGCTGGTCTGGCCACTGGCCGAGGGGCACTACGTGCCGCGTGGCGATCCGGTGTGGCAGGCATTTCTGTTGAATCAGGGTGAATTCAATACCACTCAGGACCTGAGTTTGCCGCTCTGGGGTGTTGAACATGACGGATTCAGCCTGCACTGGCTGATGACCAATCCCTACAACAATCGGCTGCTGTTCAGTGCCCAAGGCAAGGCGTTGGCACTGTCGGCCCGGCATCGCTTCACGTCACTCGAACCATCGGCGCCATTGACGTTCACCCTGTTCCTCGGGGTGGCCGACCCGTTGGCCGGCGCCAAGCGCTACCGGCAGTGGCTGATCGATAACGGTCGTTATGAAACCTTGACCAGCAAATTCCTGAAAACACCTGAGGCGAAGCGGCTGTCGGGCGCCAGTCATCTGTACTTGTGGGGCAACGACCTGCTGGGGGCCAAAGATGTGCGCAGTTGGCCCATGCTGCTCGACATCTTGCGCGGTGGTGGCTCGCTGGCCAGTGGCCTGAAAGCGGGAATGGATCGTGAGGCGTTGCAGATCCTGGCCACTGGCAGGGAGTTGAACGGCTATCAGAAAAAAGTGCTTTTGCGCGGTCTCAATCACGCCCTGAATACCCTGGCGCGCAAGACCTGGCAGGCCCGGGCCGTGCCGGACATGCGGGCGCTGGTCAACGGTTACGCCGACGTGCGCGCACAAGTGGCAGCCGACCTCGGTGAGGCGCTGACCCCCGAACCCGAGCGCTGGGGCAGCACGTTTTCGCTGGATACGATCAAGCAATTACAGAACGCCGGGCTGTCCCGTTTGTGGTTGGGACTGGGTGAGGGCTGGGAGGGCGGACTCTGGCACCCCGAGACGATCAAGGCAGGCGTGGCGGCGGGCTATCTGATCGCACCGTACGATTCCTATGAAACGGCGCTGAGCCGTGGTGAGAATCCTGATTGGACCACCGCACATCTGGGGGACAGGGCAAATCTCGAGTGTGCAATCGTGAAGAGCGACGGAACGCTGAAAAGCGGCTTCCAGCAATCGGGGCATTACACCGACCCTCGCTGCGTGCGGCCGCTGCTTGAGCAACGGGTCGCGGCCATTCGCGACGCCGCCGGTTTCAACAGCTGGTTTCTCGATGCCTATGCCACCGGCATGCTGTTCGACAGCTACCGTCCCGGGGCAACGATGACCCAGGCACAGAATGCCGAAGGCAACATCGGGGCATCACGCTGGATCAATGAAGTGCTGAAGCTGCCCGCCGGCTCGGAGGATGGCAACGCAACGACCGCGCAAGGCGTGCTGTTCGCCCATGGCATGCAGACGCCGGTGATCGGTTGGGGCGACGTCGAAATGAGCAAGAAAACCGAATCCAGGTACTTTGCAGGCAAGTGGTATCCGCCGGAGCAGCCAGAGGTTTTCTTCAAACCTGTGCCGATCAAAGAGTCGTTGCGGCGTATTCACTTTGATCCGGCCAGCCGTTTGCCGTTGTATCAGGCGGTGTTCCATGGCTCGGTGATCACGTCCCACCATTGGCTGTTCGATAGCCTGAAACTGACCAATGTACGGGCGGACAACGAACTTGCGCAGTTGCTCTACAACGTTGCGCCGCTGTATCACCTCAGTGTCGACACGCTTGCGCAGCGATTGCCGCAGATTGCCCGTCAGGATGCGTTCTTCCGGCCTTTGCATGAACGTCTGGCGACCCAGGCACTCACCGGTTTCGAATGGTTGAGCGCGGACCGGCTGCTTCAGCAGACATCCTTTGAAGACGGCACGCGCTTGCTGGCCAACTTTGATGTGCAGGCGCACGAGGTACAGGGGCAGATCCTTCCCGGGCGGAGCATCACGGTGCGCTCGCCGGAGAGCGCACCTGCCTTGTATCAGGTCGAGACCAAGCCCTGAGTCTCAGCGCTTGCGCCAGACACTCGCCAGCCAAGGCTGCTGTTCACGCGGCAGTCCCGCCGGTCGGTAGTAATGCTCCAGCTCCGCGAACCCTGCCGCCGTCAGCAATCCGCGCCATGCCTCCAGATCGTGATACGACCCATAACGCGGCCCGTTCCAGCCCTCACGGTTATCCCCACGCGGGTTGGAACTGAACAGCACGCCGCCCGGTTTCAATGTCCCGTGCAACTGCTTCAAGACTCGTGGCAATTCCTGCAACGGCACATGAAACAGCACCGCGTTGGCGAAGATGCCGTCGAAGCGTTCTGCCGGCAGATCCAGCTTCAGGAAATCCTGGCACCACACTTCACAGCCACTGTCCTCCCGAGCCATCTGCGCGAATTTTTCCGCACCGTCGAGGCCGACGGCTATGTGACCCATCCGTGTGAAAGTCTGCAAATCCCGACCCGGTCCGCAGCCGAAATCGAGGATGGAAAACGGCGCGTCACCCTGGATGTGGCGCAGCAGGGCGTCGATGTTCTGGCTGACATCGTGATCGCGGGTGCCCTCACGAAAATCCTCGGCCACCGAGTTGTAGTGGCCGAGGGTGGTGGAGGTGATCTGTTCCAGATCGGTGGGGGTCTGTTTCATGGTCGGGCTGCGCTGGCAATGGATGTTGCCGACTATACGCCATGCAGTTCAGCGCTTGTTCAACCCACGCGCCAGACGATCGCCGCCCAGCTGAATCACCGCCACCAGCGCCACCAGCAGCACGATCACGGTCAGCATGATCTGACTGTCGAAACGTTGATAACCATAGCGATAGGCGATGTCACCCAGTCCGCCGGCGCCAATCGCTCCGGCCATCGCCGAGGAGTTGATCATCGTCACCAGCGTAATGGTGAACCCGCCGACAATCCCTGGCAGCGCTTCGGGCAACAGCACGTGCCAGACGATATGCCAGCGTCGGCAGCCCATGGCTTGCGCGGCTTCGATCAAACCGTGGTCCACCTCGCGCAGGCTCACTTCGGCGATCCGCGCAAAAAACGGCGTGGCCGCGATGGTCAGCGGCACAACGGCGGCCCATACGCCGTAGGTGGTGCCGACGATCAGCCGGGTGAACGGGATCAGCGCGACCATCAGGATCAGGAACGGAATCGAGCGAAACAGGTTCACGAATGCACCCAGAGCGCGGTTCAGAATTGGCGCTTCATAGATCCCGCCCTTGTCGCTGGTGACCAGAATCACCGCCATCGGAATCCCGGCGAGCAACGCGATCAGCGACGACACGCCGACCATCAGAAACGTATCGATGAAACCCTGCAACAAGCGATCAAACCACATAGCCCAGCACCTCCGTGCGTTGCGCCCATTGGCCGGCACGCTGACGCAATTCCTCGGCGTTCAGCTTTGATCCCGCCACTGCCAGCAACAGTTGCCCTAGCGCGTGGCCCTGAATCCGTTCCACACCGCCCTGGAGCAATTTCACCCGGCCACCAAGCGCGGCGAACAGCGCGGCCAGATCCGGTTCATCCTGCTGGCGGCCGGTGAACTGCAAACGCAGCACCACAGATGCATCGGACGACGACGGTTGCGCCTGCAGACGGCTTTGCAACTCTTCGGGCAAGGCGTGTTGCAACGGCGCGAGCAAGGTCTGGCTGACCTCGTGTTGCGGGTTGCCGAACACTTCCCAGACCGGGCCTTGTTCGACGATGCGGCCATGTTCCAGCACGACGACGCGGTCGCAGATTTCCCGGATCACAGCCATCTCGTGAGTGATCAGCACGATGGTCAGGCCCAGGCGTTTGTTGATCTCGCGCAGCAGGCCGAGGATTGACTGGGTGGTTTCTGGATCCAGCGCCGAAGTGGCTTCGTCACACAGCAGAATGTCCGGGTCATGCACCAGCGCGCGGGCGATGCCGACACGCTGTTTCTGCCCGCCGGACAGCTGCGCCGGATACGCCTTGTGCTTGGCTTGCAGGCCCACCAGCTCCAGCAGTTCGCGAACCTTTTTCTCCCGCTGTTCTTTCGGGACGCCGGCGACTTTCAGTGGCAGCTCGACGTTCTGCCACACCGTTTTCGCCGACATCAGGTTGAAGTGCTGAAAGATCATGCCGATCCGCCGACGCAGGGTGACGAGGCGATCCTCGTCATACTCGCCGATGTCCACCTGATCGATCAGCACTCGGCCCGAGGTCGGTTGTTCGAGGCGGTTGATGGTGCGGATCAGCGACGACTTGCCGGCGCCGCTGCGGCCGATGATGCCGAACACTTCACCGCGCTGGATCGCCAGGTCGATGCCTTGCAGGGCTGCGACCGGGCCTTGCTTGCCGTCGTAGGTTTTGCCCAGCCCGATGAAGCGCACATGGGCGCGGTTCAGCTCGGGATGCAGTTCGGTGCGCTCCGCGAGCGCGGGTGGCTCTGGAAGATCCAGTCGCCGTTGGATGGCTGCGGTCATCCTCAGCTTTCCCAACCGGCCTGGTACAGCTTGCCATGGGCCTTGTCCAGCGCGGCGCGAACGGCCGGCGAATGCTGGTAGATGTCGACGAACTTGATCAGGCGCGGGTCGGTCTTGCTCTTGGGCTGGATCACGAACTGGATCACGTATTCCTTGTGGTCGAGGCCGTCGAACAGCAGCGCGGAACCTGCGTCGAAGGTCTTCGCCAATCGGATGTAGGCCGGGTAGCCCTGGACCAGATCAGCGTCATCGTAGGCGCGCACCAGTTGCACGGCTTCGACCTGGAGGATCTTGATCTTCTTCGGATTGGCGACGATGTCGTCTTCGGTTGCCTTGTAGCCGACGCCCGGTTTCAACGTGATCAGACCGGCCTTGGCCAGCAGTTGCAGGCCGCGTCCGCTGTTGATCGGGTCGTTGGCGATGGCGACGCTGGCGCCCTCAGGCAACTCATCGAAGCTTTTGTATTTCTTCGAGTACAGGCCGACGTTGTTGATGATCCCCGGGGCAAACGGCACCAGGTCAAAACCGGAAGCAGCCTTGGCGTTTTCCAGGAACGGGATGTGCTGGAAGTAGTTCACGTCGATGTCACCGGCGGCGAGGCTGACGTTGGGCGCGATCCAGTCGGTGAACTCCACGAGTTCGACTTTCAGGCCTTGTTTGGAGGCTTCTTCGACGGCAGCTTCCAACGGAATCGCGAAGGCGGCGGTGGTGCCGATTTTCAACGGCGCGTCGGCGGCGAAAATGGCCGAGCTGAACAGGCCGAAGGCCAGGGCCAGTGCTTTGACTGGGTGGGACAGAAGCTTCTTGGTCATGGTGGTTTTCCAGTCAGTGCGAGGAGGTGTGTCGGTAGTGGGCGCCCGTGTGTTGCTGCGGCAAGTGCGCTTCGCCGTGAAACAGTTTTTCCCGCAGGCTGCCGGTGTCGTACGCGGTCTTGTACGAGCCGCGCCGTTGCAGTTCCGGAATCACCAGATCGATGAAATCCACATAGCTTTCCGGGGTGACGATGCGGGTCAGGTTGAAGCCATCGAGACCGGTTTCGGCGATCCATGATTCCAGCTCATCCGCCACTTGCTGCGGGGAGCCGACCACGGTGATGTAGCGCCCGCCCAGAGCGTGCTGGTCGAGTAACTTGCGGCGGGTCCAGTCGTTGTTCTGCAGGTTTTTGGTGGCGGACTGGATCGCGTTGCTCTTGACGTACTGGATCGGTTCGTCGATTTCGTACTGGGAAAAATCGATCCCGGTGGACGCCGAAAAATGCGCCACGCCCGCTTCGGCGCTGGCGTAGCTCAGGTATTCGGCGTGCTTGGCCCAGGCCTCTTCTTCGGTCTCGCCGACGATCACGTTCAGGCCCATGAACACCTTGATGTCCTCGGGATTGCGCCCGGCTTCGACGGCGCTGGCACGGACCTTGTCCACCTGAACCTTGGTCGACGGTTTGTTCTGGCCACTGATGAACACGCACTCGGCATGGCGTCCGGCGAACAGCAGACCCCGATCCGAACTGCCAGCCTGGAACAGCACCGGCGTGCGCTGCGGAGACGGCTCGCACAGGTGATAACCCTCGACCTGATAGAACTCGCCCTTGTGCTCGACCTTGTGCACCTTGTCCGGCTGCGCGTAGATCCGCTGCTGCGGATCGTTGAGCACCGCACCGTTTTCCCAACTGCCTTCCCAGAGTTTGTAGAGCACTTCGAGGTACTCGTCGGCCTGGTCGTAACGCCGGTCATGCTCGACCTGCTCACTCAGGCCCATGGCCTTGGCGGCGCTGTCCAGATAGCCGGTGACGATGTTCCAGCCCACCCGCCCACGGCTCAGGTGGTCGAGGGTCGACATGCGTCGGGCGAACAGATACGGCGGCTCGTAGGTGAGGTTGGCGGTCAGGCCGAAGCCGAGGTTTTTGGTCACCGCGGACATCGCCGATACCAGCAGCAGTGGATCGTTGACCGGCAGCTGGATCGACTCTTTCAACGTGACGTCAACCGAGTTCTGGTAGACGTCGTACACGCCGACGATGTCGGCGATGAACAGTCCGTCGAACAGCCCGCGCTCCAGCAATTGCGCCAGTTCGGTCCAGTACTCGATGGTCTTGTATCGGGTCGAGGTGTCGCGGGGATGCGTCCACAACCCGTGGTTGATGTGGCCGATGCAGTTCATGTTGAACGCATTGAGCAGGATCTTTTTCTTGCTCATCAGATGGTCCCTCGCAGCGGAGGGTTTTCATCGTTGAGGTAGTAATTGCCCACCGCGTGATACTTCCAGCGCACTGGATCGTGCAGGGTGTGCACCCGGGCGTTGCGCCAGTGACGGTCGAGGCCGTGCTCGATCAGGGTGGCCTGGCTGCCGGCCAGTTCGAACAACGTGCTGCCGGCGGCCAGAGAGATTTCGGTGCTGATCGCCCGCGCTTCGGCGACGGCAATCGAGGCTGCTGCAACCGTCTCGGCGTTGGTCTCGGCCTGGGCCGCATCGAGGAATTCGCCGGCGCGTTCGAGCAAGGCCTCGCTGGCGTGCAGGCGGATGCTCAGGTGGCCGAAGCTTTTGAGGGTCAGCGGGTCTTCGGTGGCCTTGTCGTTGCCCGAATCGATCCATGGACGGGTCTTGCTGCGTACGAAGTGCAGCGCATCTTCGAAGGCGGCGCGGGCGATGCCGGTGTCGATGGCGGCGTGGAGGATCTGCGCCAGCGGGCCCACCGGGGTCGGGCGTTCGAAAGCGCTCTGGAAAGGGATGACATCTTCGGCGGCGACATACACGTCTTCGAACACCACCGAGCCGCTGCCGGTGGTGCGCTGGCCGAAGCCGCTCCAGTCGTCGATCACGGTCAGGCCTTTGCTGTCACGCGGGACGAAGGCCAGTTGCTGCACGCCGTTTTCATCGACCACGGACGTTGGAATCCGTTGGGCGTAAATGGCACCGGTTGCATAGAACTTGCGGCCGTTGATGCGATAGCCGCTGCCGTCGCGTTTGAGGCTGGTGACACGGTCGTGGGCGGTCCTGGTGCCCAGTTCCGCCAGAGCATTGCCGAAGCGCTGACCAGCGAGGACTTCAGCGTAGAGACGTTGTTTCTGCTCGTGGCTGCCGTTTACCCGGAGCACTTCGAGGGCATAGAAATGGTTCTGCGGAATCTGCCCGAGCGAGCCATCGGCCCGGGCGATCAGGGCGATGACTTTGGCCAGCGTCACGTTGGACACGCCGGCGCCGCCGTACTCCTTGGGCACGCTGATGCCCCACAGGCCGGAGCGGGAAAACACGTCGAGTTCCGGCAGCGGCAGGCGGCGTTCGCGGTCGCGCAGGTTGCTGTCGCGCTGGAAGTCTTCGGCCAGGTCACTGGCCACGATCAGGGCTTGCTCGTCGCTGGTGATGACCGCGACGGGATGGGAAAAGGTCATAGGTTTTCTCCAGATGTCTGGTCGTCAGATCCAGGAATGGCGAGCCGGCAACTTGCCGTTGAGGCGCCAGGCGCCGACCGCGTGGTATTTCCAGCGCACCGGGTCGTGCAGGGTGTGCACCCGGGCATTGCGCCAGTGACGGTCGAGGTTGAATTCGGCGAGGGTGGCGCGGCTGCCGGCCAGTTCGAAGAGTTTTTCGCTGGCCAGCAGCGAGATCTCGGTGGTCAGCACCTTGGCTTCGGCCACGGCAATCGAGGCGCGGGCGGCGGATTCGGCGGTGAGTGGTGCGGCGTGCACCTGATCCAGCACTTGCCCGGCCTTGCACAGCAGCGCCTCGGCGGCGTGCAGTTCGATTTTCAGTTTGCCGATGTCGGCGATCACGTAGAGATCGTCGCTGGCGCGTTCGACCTTGGCATCGATCCACGGCCGGGCGCGGGTCTTGACGAATTCGATGGCGTCATCGATGGCGCCGCGGGCGATGCCGGCGTCGATGGCCGCTTGAATCAGCTGCGACACCGCGCCTTGGGTATTGGGCTTTTCGTTGATCTTCCAGTTGTCCACCACAAGGCCAGCGTCGACTCGCACGTTGTGCAGCAGGATCGTTCCGCTGGCGGTGGTGCGCTGGCCGAAACCGGACCAGTCATCGACGATGCGCAGACCCGGTGTGCCACGGCGGACGAAGGCCAGCACTTGCTTGCCGTCATCGTTGAGTGCCTTGACCGCGACCCAGTGGGCGAACAGTGCGCCGGTGGAATAGAACTTCTGGCCGTTGATCACGTAGTCATCACCATCGGCGGTGATGCGCGCTTTCAGTTCCAGGGTGTCCTTGGTGCCGCGTTCCGGCCCGGCGTTACCGATGCGCCAGCCTTCGAGCACACTCTGCAACAGCTGCTGTTTCTGCGCTTCTGTGGCGCTGCCGAGGATCAGGTTGATGATGCCGAACTGGTTCTGCGGGATCTGCCCCAGTGCCGGGTCGGCCGCGGAAATGATCGCGAACACCTCGGCCAGGGTGACGAAGGAAACCTGCGGCCCGCCGTACTCGCGCGGGATGGCAATACTGCCCAGGCCGCTGCGGGTGAATTGCTCGATTTCTGCCCACGGCAGCTTGCGCTGACGGTCGCGTCTGGCGGCCTGCACGCGGGCGACTTGCGCCAGTTCATGTGCAGCCTTGATGGCTTGAGCGTCGTTGCGCAGCACTTGTGCGGGCAACAACAACGGGGCGATGTCCAGATCACTCTGGACGTTTGCGTCTGCCAGACTGGACATCAGTGCCACTCCTTGGCTGCACGCAATGCCCTGGCGATCCGCACTGGGGTGATTGGGTTCCGGACCATGTTACCTACCTCACATCTCATGAAAAACGCCGCAAAAGTGCGGCGAACGAAAGAATGTCCGGTGGTCCGGTTCATATACCCTAAGCGCGTATAAAATTTAAATAAACTAACTTTTAGGAATATGCATAGAAGATCGAAAGCTCACTCGACTTTGCGCTCCGCGGCCATGGGAATTTGCCTCAAGGGCACTTTCAGATAAGGATTCACGCAGCCAATCTTCAGGGTGCGTGGCGGCGCCCAGCGCGAGTTGTTGCCCACTCGATCAATGACGCAGTAAGTCACATCCAGTCGCAGGTCTTCGCCCGCTTCAACGATGATTGCCGGCGGCACCCAGACCTGGATTCCCTGGCCGACATCGGCTTGCGTGACAGGGGGCAGATCCATCCGCGCATCACCCCAGCGCAGAGTGATTTCGTCGCCTTCGGCCATGTTCAGGTAAGGCTCGATGGTCAGAGGGACGCCGCGCTTGATCTGACTCGGGTTGACCCCGCGCCGGCGGATGACGTCTGGAAGGCTGACCGGCAGCAGATACTGATTTTCTTCCTCGCATCCCGGCGCAGGTTGCCCGCCCGGGCAGTCGAGCTTGACCTCAAACCGGGCGCTGGGCGACAAGGCCGGGTTTCTTCCGACCTGCATGACCCGGTAATGCACGCAGGGTGTACCGTTGACAATGAAGCTCTCGGGTACCCGCAGGCAAATCGTGCTTCCGACATCCCCGGCATTCAGCACGCGGGAAGCGACGTAGCAGCCATCCCAGAACAGCTCGATCAAGTCGCCGCTGTCCATCTCGTCATACGGTTCGATTTCGAGTGACAGGTTGGCGGCCGCCATGAGGTTGATTCCGGTGCCATGGGTTTGCTCCAGGGCCGGCGGTGCCAATTTCGGGATGATTGAAATGCAGGTCATCGGTTTCTCTCCTTGAAGTCTTGCAGCGAAGTCCGTTTTCGAAAGAACGAATGGCGTGTATTACCCGGCAATAAAACTTTGGAGTCTCGTACAAGTTATAAAGGAACTTGTTGAACTAGCGTTTGCCGGTTGATGACTAGATAAGAGTTCGCCGGAAGAGGTGTCAAGCGAGCGGATTAGTTAATCCGTGAATTACCAGTTAATCAGAAACGTCCTACGTTGTTATAGCAATAGGACTAGGCGTGACAAGGAACCTGGCTACAGGTTTTGGCGGTTTTCAGCGTGTTTCGTCGGGAACTCTTGTGAAGCGAGGAATCAACGTGCGACGAATTTTACGCACGATGAAGTTGTTGCAGGACATATATATTTGCTGTCGTTGCAGGAGGGGGTTTGTTTATGTTTTGAGGGGGTTTGCATGTCTGGCGAAATATCACTTCCATCCGTGGAAGTGAGCGGTTTGCACTTTTCAGTGCTCAGCCGTTGTTGCGGAACTTGCTGAGAAACTGTCGCGTGCGTTCTTCTTTCGGATTGGCAAACAACGCCTTGGCTTCGCCTTGCTCGACGATCACGCCTTTATCGAAAAACACCACGCGGTTGGCCACGTCACGGGCAAATGCCATTTCGTGGGTGACGATAACCATGGTGCGTTTTTCTTCGGCCAGACCGCGAATGGTCGCCAATACTTCGCCCACCAACTCGGGGTCGAGGGCCGAAGTCGGTTCGTCGAACAGGATCACTTCCGGTTCCATCGCCAGCGCCCGGGCAATCGCCACGCGCTGTTGCTGGCCGCCGGACAGGCGCCGTGGGTAGGCGTCTTCCTTGCCCGCCAGGCCGACCTTGGCCAGCAGCTTCTTGCCCAGGGCAATGGCTTCGTCGCGAGGCGTCTTCTTGACCACGATCGGGCCTTCGATGACGTTTTCCAGGGCGGTGCGGTGGGGGAACAGGTTGAAGTTCTGGAACACAAAGCCCACGTGCTGGCGCAGGTTGCGCACCAGGCTTTGCTGCTGGTTCAGCGGGCGGCTGGTATCGATCTCGATCTCGCCGACCTTGATCCGGCCGCTGGTGGGTTCCTCAAGGAAGTTCAGGCAGCGCAGGAACGTGGTCTTGCCCGAGCCGCTGGGCCCGATGATTGCCACGACCTCGCCTTCTTTCACTTCCAGATCAATGCCGTTGAGCACGACTTGACCCTTGAACTGCTTCGTCAGTTTTTCCACGACAATCATGGGGTCAGGACTCCTGGTCGTGCCGATTGACCCGCGCTTCCAGCTTGTTCTGGAAGTGCGACAGCACCGTGGCCAGAATCCAGTAGATCAGCGCGGCGGCAAGATACATGGTGAAGACTTCGAAAGTCCGGGCGGTAATCAGCTGCGCCTGACGGAACAGCTCCGGCACCTGAATGGTGGCGGCCAGTGCGGTGTCCTTGACCAGTGAAATGAAGCTGTTGCCCAGCGGCGGCAACGCCGTGCGCATGGCCTGCGGCAGGATGGCCCGGCGCAGGGTCTGCGCGCGAGTCATGCCGATGCTCGCAGCGGCTTCCCACTGGCCGCGTTCGATCGAACCGATCGCGGCACGCAGGATTTCACAGGCGTAGGCGGCCATGTTCAGCGAGAAGCCGATCAGCGCCGCCGGCAGCGGGTCGAGTTCCATGCCCAATTGCGGCAAGCCGTAATAGATCACGAACAGTTGCACCAGCAACGGCGTGCCGCGAAAGAACGACACGTAGATGCGGGCCAGCCAGCTGACCGACTTGAAGCGCGACAGGCGCATCAACGCCAGGCCAAAGCCCAGCAGCAGGCCGAAGAACATGCCGCCCAGGCTAAGGATTACCGTGTAGTACGCGCCCTTCAACAGGAAGGGCGCGGAGTCCAGTGCGAGTTGGAAAGCTTCTTCCATTATTGGGTGACGTCAGCGTTGAAGTATTTCGTGGACAGCTTCTCAAGGGTGCCGTCGGCGCGCAGTTCGTCGAGGGCCTTGTTCACGGCAGCCAGCAGTTCAGGCTCGCCTTTGCGCAGGGCAATACCGGCTTCCTGACGCGAGAAGGCTTCACCGGCAGCCACGGTTTTCGGCGCTTTCTTGGCATATTCCAGCGCAGCGAGACGGTCGATCAGAATTGCGTCGGTACGGCCGTTGTTCAGGTCGGCGAACTTGGTCGGATCATCGTCGTAGGTGCGAACGTCGGCACCCGGCACGTTGGCGCGGACCCACTGTTCGTAGTTGGTGCCCAGACCCACGCCGACTTTCTTGCCGGACAGGTCGGCCGCGGATTTGATGTTCAGCGCGGCTGCCTTGTCTTTCAGCACCAGCGCCTGAATCCCGGACACGGTGTACGGTTCGGAGAAGTCATACTTCTTCTTGCGCTCGTCGGAGATGGTCACCTGATTGACCACGACGTCCAGACGCTTGGATTCCAGGGCTGCGAGGATGCCGTCCCATTTGGTCGGCTGGATCTTGGCCTTGACGCCCAGCTTCTTGGCCAGGGCTTCGGACAGTTCGACTTCGAAACCCGACAGCTTGCCGTCGGCATCGACGAAGCTGAACGGTGGGTAAGTGCCTTCCAGGCCGACGTTGATAACGCCTTTGTCCTTGATCTGTTGCAGTTGCTCACCGGCAACGGCGCTGCTGATCAGGCCGGCGCTCAGTGCCAGGCCCAGCGAACCTACCAGCAGATTTCGACGTAGTGCGGAAAAAATCATGACAAGCCCCTGTGTTTTCTTATGGAAGACGCTTAAGGAAAGTTGGCGAATCCGGGAATTGGACGACAGCGCTATCCTGCCTTAAAGCAGCTTATGCGTCTCTCGCGAAATTCGCCTGCGGCGAGACTATATGACGGTTTTTTTAGAATGGAAAATAATGAATTTTCTTTTTGTTATTCTTAAATTGAATATGTGTTTTTGATATTCCGAACGTTCCCAAACGCTGCGTGGGAGCGTCCCGGGCTGCATTCCCACGCAAAGCGTGGGAACGAGCGCTGCAGTATGCGCGTCGACCTACTACAGAAAGTCCTTGTACGCGAACAACGCCGGGGCGCCGCCGGTGTGCAGGAAGATGATCGGGCCGTCGTCGAAACGCCCGCGCCCGATGCCGTCGAGCAGCCCGGCCATGGCCTTGCCGGTGTAGACCGGATCCAGCAGCACGGCGTCCTGGCTGGCCAGCAGTTTCACCGCCGACAGTGTCCCGGCATTCGGCTCGCCGTAGCGCGGGCCGAAGTATTCGTCCCACAACTCGACCTTGAAGCTGTCCGGCAGCGCCACGCCCAGCAGATCGGCGGTGCGTTCGGCCAGGCCTTGCACTTTCGGGCGCTGATCTTCTTCGCTGCGCGAAACCGTCACGCCGATCACCGGCAGTTGCGGCAGCGCTTCGCTCAAGGCCAGGGCCAGGCCGCTGTGAGTGCCAGCGCTGCCCGAGGCCAGCACCACGGCAGAAAATTGCAGGCCGGTGTCCTTGATCTGTTCAGCCAGCTCCAGACCGGCGCGTACGTAACCCAGCGCGCCGAGGGCGTTGGAGCCACCGATCGGCACCAGATACGGCTTCTTGCCGTTGCTGCGCAGGCGCACGGCGAGGGCAGCCAGTTGTTCGTCGGCGTTGTCAAGGTTGTCGACCAGCTCGACCTTGGTGTCGAACAGATCCAGCAGCAGGCGGTTGCCGTTGCCGGTGTAATTGACGTCGTCGGTGCCCAGCGGGTTTTCCAGCAGGGCTACGCAGCCCAGACCCAGTTTTGCGGCCAGCGCAGCGGTCTGGCGAACGTGGTTCGACTGCAGTGCGCCGGCGGTGATCAGGGTGTCCGCGCCTTGGGCGAGGGCATCGGCGGCGAGGTATTCGAGCTTGCGCAGCTTGTTGCCGCCCATGGCCAGTGGCGTCAGGTCATCGCGCTTGATGTAGACATCGCGACCGAGCCAGGTGGACAGGCGCTCGAGCTTTTCCAGTGGGGTCGGTTGGCCGAGCAGGTCGAGGCGATTAAAGCGGTCCAGCTGTTGTTTGATCGGTTGTGTGGGCATGGTTCCGTACTGATGCAAGGAGATGTCAGGACTATAGGCACGCCGATTTACCGGGGCAACCGTCATTCGCTTATAGCCAAATGTGCTTAGGCCAGCACTATCGGTTCTTAATTCGCATCCGATGCGTTGCCGTAAAGTAGTGGCCGTTGACGCGGCCAGACAGTCCGGCCGCCCGTGAGGAGTCTTTACCGTGAGCGAGCGTTCCAGCCATTGGCAATTGCAGACCATCGTCAGCCAACTGCGTACCGCCCGGGATCAATGGCGTACGCAAAATGGCCGCGCCAGCGGCGAGCAGGGCGGACGCGAGTTGCCGTCCCGTGATGCGATGGCGCAGATTCTCGAAGCCTTGTGCGGCGCGTTGTTCCCGATGCGTCTGGGGCCGGTGGACCTGCGTGAAGAAAGCGAGGATTTTTACGTCGGCCACACCCTTGATGTCGCGTTGAATGCATTGCTGGCGCAAGCACGACTCGAACTGCGTTACGTCGCCCGTCACAGTGCCCGGGACGACAGCGAAGTCGAGGCACAGGCCATCAGGATCATTCAGGATTTCGCTCTGGCGCTGCCAGGCCTGCGCAGCCTGCTCGACACCGATGTGCTGGCCGCGTATCACGGCGATCCGGCGGCGCGCAGCGTCGATGAAGTGCTGCTGTGCTATCCGGGGATTCTGGCGGTGATTCACCATCGCCTGGCGCACCATTTGTATCGTGCAGGCTTGCCACTGCTGGCGCGGATCAGTTCGGAAATCGCCCACTCGGCAACCGGCATCGATATTCACCCTGGCGCGCAGATCGGCCGCAGCTTCTTCATCGACCACGGGACCGGAGTAGTGATCGGCGAGACCGCGATTATCGGCGAGCGCGTCAGGATTTATCAGGCGGTGACCCTCGGCGCCAAACGCTTCCCGGCGGACGAGGACGGTCAGTTGCAGAAGGGGCATCCACGCCATCCAATCGTCGAGGACGATGTGGTGATTTACGCCGGCGCGACGATTCTGGGGCGGATCACCATCGGCAAAGGCTCGACCATCGGCGGCAACGTGTGGCTGACCCGCAGCGTGCCGGCCGGGTGCAACCTGACTCAGGCCAACCTGCAGCATGATGACGGGACGCAGAAGTAAGACATCAAAAGCCACCCTCACCCCAGCCCTCTCCCGGAGGGAGAGGGAGCCGACTGAGGTGTCTGGCGCTTTACATCGACCTGAAAAAACCAGTCGATTATGGATTCGGTGCAGCAAAATCGGGTCGGCGTAACTCTCACGTATCCCCCAATCAGTTCCCCCGCTCCCTAGGGCGCGGGGCCTATACATCGACCTGAAAGAATCAGTCGATTATGGATTCGATACAGCAAGATCAGGTCGGCGAAACTCTCAAGCATCCCCCAATCAGTCCCCTCTCCCCCCGGGAGTGTATGTACCGGAGACATGGTGAACACATGTTCGGAGACATGGTGGACGGTTTTTAGATCCTCTTACCTGCCGTAACAATCTGCAAGTTCAAGTCGATTCGGGCGATACGATGTCTACTCCAGTAGACATCGTGGATGCCATCCTCCGCTGTTTCCCTGATCGCTATCGACAGCCCGTGAAATGCTTTTCCGATTGAGTATTCACGGTTCCTCCAGTAAATCTCGCCCTTCACCTGGACCTTTCTGACCACATCTCCGTCGGCGTATTCCGGCGCCATTTGCTGCTCCTGATACTCCCGAGGGCTGCTGCTGTAGCGAGTCGCCGGCACCTGCATATCCAGCGCTTGATGAGGACGTTTCTGGTTGTAGACATCACGCCAGATATCAAATGCCTGTTGTGCGCTGTTGAGGTCCGTGAAGTGCCGACCTTGCAGCACTTCACTCTTCAGGCTGCGGTGGAAACGCTCCAGTTTTCCCTGGGTCTGCGGATGATAAGGCCGGGAGTGACCTACCTTGATGCCCTGACCCATCAGCCAGACTTCCAGCGCGGTATAAACCCCAGTCTGGTCACCCCAGGGCGAACCGTTGTCCATCGTTATGCGCAAAGGCAAGCCGTAACGCCGAAAGACCCGGATTAGATGCTCCTGGACGGTGTCACGCTGCTCATTGGCGCACGCGGCGATACACATCGAAAACCGCGAGTGATCGTCCAGTATCGTCAATGGATGGCAACGCCCCTGACTCAGGCTGAAATGGCCCTTGAAGTCCATCTGCCAGAGATCGTTGGGCGCTTCATGCTCGAACCGGATAAACGGTTTGATCTCAGCAGCCTTTGGATCAACGCGCGAATGACGCTGTAAAACTGCATGCACAGTACTGACGGAAGGCATCGCTAAACCTTTGTCTTCCAGCACGCGTTTGAGCTTGCGAGCGCCCCAAGCCGCGTACTCCTGACTCACGATCAGAATCTGCTTCTCCACCTCGTCAGCACAACGTTTGGGGGACGTCTTCGGTCGTCGTGACTGATTGTTCAGCCCCTCGGCCCCTGATTTTTCAAACCTGCTGAGCCATTTGTAGGCAGTGCTTGGGCTGATGTTGAATCGACGGCAAAGCTGCCGAACATTGGCCCCTTCTTGCCGAGCCAAAAGCACGAATTCTGTACGTAGCTGCACGGTAGACACCTCTTCCCAAGACACAGGCCATCTCCTTCGCGATGAGCAATGTGTCTATTTAAAAGTGTCCACCATGTCTCCGAACACCTGTCCACCATGTATCCGGTACATACAGGGAGAGGGTTAGGGTGAGGGCGCTTTTGACTTTGATTTTTCCACTGAACGAATCCGCCCAAACCCCCGTCATACCCAACCTTGAGCTAGCGTACGAAAGCGACCGCTGAGCCCTGCGATTAGTCCTGAGCATGCTATCCATGTTTAACTTGAACGTTCATTCAAGTTAAACCGGTAGCTCGCTGCCCGCTCACAACAGGAGGCTTGCCTTTGCTGAGTCCGATCATTTCAGCCATTTCTCAACCCCTTGAGGTGCACCGTTCATGAGTGCATCGTCTACCCCCGCCAGCGGTCTGGTACGCATGAATCCGCCGGTGTTCTGGTTCGCCGCAACGGTGATTCTGCTCTTTGGCCTCGTTGTCATTGCCATGCCGGAACAGGCCGGTGCCTGGCTTCTTGAAGCGCAAAACTGGGCGGCCAATACGGTCGGCTGGTACTACATGCTCGCGATGACCCTGTATCTGGTCTTCGTGGTGGTCACCGCGTTATCGGGCTACGGCAAGATCAAGCTCGGTGCCGACCACGACGAACCCGAATTCAGTTACCTGTCCTGGGCCGGCATGCTGTTCGCCGCCGGGATCAGCATCACGCTGTTTTTCTTCTGTGTATCCGAACCGCTGACCCACATGCTCCAGCCGCCGCAAGGCGAGGCCGGCACGGCGGATGCGGCGCGTCAGGCGATGCAGATTCTGTTTCTGCACTGGGGCCTGCATGGCTGGGGCGTGTTCGCGTTCGTCGGCATGGCACTGGCGTATTTCGCTTATCGGCACAACCTGCCGCTGGCCCTGCGTTCGGCGCTGTACCCGCTGATCGGCAAGCGCATCAACGGCCCCATCGGCTACGCGGTCGATGGCTTCGGCATCATCGCCACGGTGTTCGGTCTCGGTGCGGACATGGGCTTCGGCGTGTTGCACCTCAACTCGGGGCTGGATTATCTGTTCGGTATCGCCCACACCCAGTGGATTCAGGTCGGCCTGATCACGCTGATGATGGGCGCGGCGATCATCGTCGCCGTTTCCGGCGTAGATAAGGGCGTGCGGGTCATGTCCGACATCAACATGCTGCTGGCCTGTGCGCTGCTGCTGTTCGTGTTGTTCGCCGGTCCTACCCAGCATTTGCTCAACACCCTGATCCAGAACCTCGGTGACTACCTCGGCGCGTTGCCGATGAAGAGTTTCGACCTCTACGCCTACGACAAACCAAGCGACTGGCTCGGCGGCTGGACGGTGTTCTACTGGGCCTGGTGGATTGCATGGTCGCCGTTCGTGGGCCTGTTCATCGCACGGATTTCCCGTGGCCGGACCATCCGCGAATTCGTCTTCGGCGTGCTTTTGATCCCGCTCGGTTTCACCCTGGCGTGGATGTCGATCTTCGGCAACAGCGCCATCGATCAGGTGCTCAATCACGGCATGTCGGCACTGGGCATGTCGGCCCTCGACAACCCATCGATGACGCTCTACCTGCTGCTGGAAACCTACCCGTGGAGCAAGACCGTCATCGCGGTGACGGTGTTTATCAGCTTCGTGTTCTTCGTCACCTCCGCCGACTCCGGCACCGTGGTGCTCTCGACACTGTCGGCCAAGGGCGGCAATCCGGATGAAGACGGGCCGAAATGGCTGCGGGTGTTCTGGGGTGCGATGACCGCGCTGGTGACCAGCGCACTGCTGTTCTCCGGCAGCATCGATGCGCTGAAGTCGGCGGTGGTGCTGACCTCGTTGCCGTTCTCGCTGATTCTGCTGCTGATGATGTGGGGGCTGCACAAGGCGTTCTATCTGGAGTCGCAGAAGCAGATCGCGCAACTGCATTCGCTGGCCCCGGTTTCCGGCTCCCGGCGTGGCAAGGGTGGTTGGCGACAGCGTTTGAGCCAGGCTGTGCACTTCCCGTCGCGTGACGAGGTGTACCGCTTCATGGACACCACGGTGAAACCGGCCATCGAAGAAGTGACGGCGGTGTTTGTCGAAAAGGGGCTGAATGTCGTGACGCAACCCGATCCGGCCCACGACAGCGTCAGCCTGGAAATCGGTCACGGCGAGCTGCACCCGTTCATCTATCAGGTGCAGATGCGCGGCTACTTCACGCCGTCGTTTGCCCGTGGCGGCATGGGTTCCAAGCAGCTCAATAATCGCCGCTACTACCGCGCCGAAGTGCATCTGAGCGAGGGCAGTCAGGACTACGATCTGGTCGGTTACACCAAAGAACAGATCATCAACGACATCCTCGACCAGTACGAGCGGCACATGCAGTTCCTGCATCTGGTGCGTTGATCGGAGCAGGGCGCCGGGACGGTTTCAGGTCTCGGCGCTCAGCACCATGAACAACACCATCGCAGCGATCGGCACGCCAAACACGGCACTGCCAATCGCAATCTCCGACCCCAGCGGCTGCCCGGCGTGCACCACGCCGACCGCGCCATTGATCACCGTCAACGCCAGCCACAACGCTGCGAAACCGTAGGCCATGGTCTGTCGACTGAAGCCGATGCGCTCGCCGATGTAGAGCATCAGCGCCAGCAGGATCAGGCCGAAGAAGATGATGATTGCGGTGTGCATGGTCGCGCCTGTGGAATGTGCGGTGTTACCTAGAGCATAGCCAAACCGGCCCACGCCATACTTGTCAGGTACTTTCCCGCTCTATGACCGTGCACTGCAGCAGATTCAACCGCTGCACCTCATCGCTCGGCAACACGCCCAGGCTTTCCAGCACCCGGGTTGCCGCCAGCACGCCAATCTCCAGCGCGGGCGGTTTGATCGTGCTGAGACTCGGCAGCAGCATCTCGGCGAACGGGTAGTCGCCGAAGCCGAGGACGGCGCAGTCTTCGGGGATTTTGAGGCCGGCGCGTTGTCCGGCGAGCAGGCCGCCGGCGGCGAGGTTGTCGTTGGCGAAGAGGATAGCGTCCGGGCGCGGTGAGGCGCTCATCAGCGCTTCCATCGCTTGCTTGCCGGCTTCGAACGGGGCGCGATCGGCGTCCGGTGCGAATACCCAGGGCTCCAGACCGAGTTCACGCACGGTCGCTGCGTAACCGTCGCGGCGCTCCAGTGCGCTGAAGTCGCCGGGTGCGCTGTTTTGCACAAACGCGATCCGCCGATAGCCCTTGCCGTGCAAATAACGAGCGGCGCTGACCCCCACCTCGAAGTGCGAAAAGCCGATTTGCATCGGCTCGCGATCCGGCTGGTAATCCCAGGTTTCGATCACCGGGATATCCGCTTCGGCGAGCATCTTTTCCGTGCCCGCACTGTGGAAATGACTGGTGACCACCAGCGCCGCCGGCGACCAGCCGAGGAACGCCCGCACGGCGTTTTCTTCCTGTTCAGTGCTGAAGTAACTCGAGGCCAGCAACAGCTGATAACCGTGACGGCTGAGGGTGTCGCTGAAACCCTGAATGGTGTTGGCGAAGATCGGCCCGGAGATGTTCGGAATCACCATGCCGACGATTTTCCCCCGTGCCGAGGCGAGGCCGCCGGCCACCAGATTCGGCACATAACCCAGCTCGGCGACCACCGTCGCGATCCGTTCGCGGCGTTCGGGCGAGACCTGTTCCGGCTGGTTGAAGTAGCGCGACACGGTGATTGCCGAAACACCGGCCTGGCGCGCCACAGCGTTGAGGGTCACGCGACCGGCGCCACGGCGTTTGCGAGGCTTTTCTTCGCTCAAGGCTCGATCCTTCTTAAAAACCAAAACGCATATAAAAGTAATTTTTCAGTATTGGACGGTCTATGTCCGGCTTGCCAATACTGGCGATGTTAGCGCTAACAAAGCGCATTGTCTGCTACTCGCTCGAGCGAATGCCCAAGACACCGAGACAGGCGCTGTCGTCGCAGAACGGCAGCGGTTCAGGGCAACTTTTCGAGCGGGCACACATGCACAACATTCCTGGGGCGACACACAAACTGGCGCAATCGATCCGCGCTGCGGGCTGGCTACTCACCGGGCTGGCCGCGCTGCCGCTGCCCGCCGCGTTCGCCGCCGACAGCACCGATCAGGAGCCGACACTCAAGTCCGTCACGGTCACCGCCACCCGCCGCGAAGAGTCGCTGCAAAAGGTCCCGGTGGCGGTGTCGGTGATCGACGGCGAGCAACTGGAGCGTGACAACCGCAACAGCGTGGCGAGCATCGTCCAGCAAGTGCCGTCGCTGAATTTCCGCACTGGCGCATCGAACAAGGACACCTCGCTGTTCGTGCGCGGCGTGGGGACGATTTCCACCTCGCCGGGCGTCGAGCCGACCGTGGCCACGGTGATTGATGGCGTGGTTTATGCGCGTCCCGGCCAATCCACTCTGGATTTGCTGGACCTGGAACGCGTCGAAGTCCTGCGCGGGCCGCAAGGCACGTTGTTCGGCAAGAACGCCTCGGCCGGCGTGCTGAACATCACCAGCAAGGCGCCGACCGCCGAGACCCACGGTTACATCGATCAGTCGTACTACAGCGGCAATGAAAGTCGCACCCGTTTCGGCATTGGCGGGAGCCTGATTCCGGACACACTCAAGGGCTCGATCAGCACCTTGTTCGGCACTTACGACGGCAATGTCGACAACAAGCACAACGGTCAGGAGGTCAACGGCTACAACCATCGCGGCGTGCGCGGCAAACTGGAATTCACCCCGAACGACGACGTCACCTTCACCCTGATCGCCGACTACATGCAGTCCCACGATGACGGCCCCAATGGCGTCGTCACCAAAGCTCTGACCCCGGCCTTCGCCAATGCGCTAAGCCCGGTCAGCGCCACTCGCCACAACCGCGACATCAACACCGACACTCGCTCCCACGTCGAGGACACCAACAAGGGCCTGTCCGGCCAGCTCGACTGGCAACTGGGCAATTACACCCTGACCTCGATCACCGCGTGGCGTGGCTGGGACAACACCCAGTATCAGGACGGCGACCGCCTCGGCACGGTAACGGCGGCGTTCCCCGGTACGGCGGACAAGGGTGACCTGGCCTTCGACCAGTACTCGCAGGAGCTGCGTCTGGCCTCGCCCAAAGGCGAGTTCCTCGAATACGTCGGCGGTCTGTTCTACCTGCACGGCAAGGATGACGAGACCTATCAACGCACACTGACCACCACCACACGAACTGATCGCGGCGTCGCCGATTACAGCACCACCAGCGACAGCTACGCGGTGTTCGGTGAGAGTACGTTGAATTTCACTTCGGACTTCCGTGGCATCGCCGGCCTGCGCTACACCCACGACGATCTGGAATACGATCACCGTCGCGTTTCCACTTCCGCCACCACCGTCAGCGGCATTCAACCGGCCACCCGCAGCTCCGGTTCGGTGGATGAAGATGGCTGGTCCGGCCGGCTCGGTTTGCAGTACGACCTGAGCGATGCCATCACCACTTATCTGACCTACTCGCGCGGCTACAAAGGCCCGGCCTACAACGTGTTCTTCAACATGCAGCCGCGCGACACCGAAGCGCTGAAACCGGAAACCTCCAACACCTGGGAGGCGGGGATCAAAGCCTCAAGCTGGAACAATCGCCTGACCACCAACCTCGCGGTTTTCCACAGCGACTATGACAACTACCAAGCGAACTTTTTCGACACCGTCGCCGGGCAAGTCGTAACGCGCCTGATCAACGCCGGCAGCGTCAGCACCGAAGGCGTGGAAATCGATTACGCCTTGCAAGCGACCCAGCAACTGAAGTTTTCCGGCGCACTGGCCTACACCCGCGCCCGCATCGACCAGTTCGCCTGCCCGGCGGGTGCGGCGGCGTCGTGCAACGTCAACGGCAAGCCGCTGCCGTTCAGCCCGGACTGGAAAAGCTACGTGCGCGCCGACTACACGATCCCGCTGGATAACGGCCTGGATATCGAACTCGGCACCGACTACAGCTGGCAGAGCGAAGTGCAGTACGACATCAGCCAGAACGCCGACACCAAGCAGGGCGCCTACGGCCTCTGGAACGCCAGCGTCGCCCTGGCCGATTACAACAACGGCTGGCGCGTGGCGCTGCTCGGCAAAAACCTTACCGACAAGTCCTACTCGCCGTTGCTCGCCAGCGGTGGCAACTACATCTACCGCGCCGTGCCTCGCGATGACGAACGCTACTTCGGCGTGCAACTGCGCAAGGACTTCTGAGATGAGCAGACAGCTGAAACTCGGCGCGTTCCTCATGGCTACCGGGCACCACGTTGCCGCGTGGCGTCACCCGGATGTGCCGGCCAACGCCGGGCTGGATTTCGCCCATTACAAACGCCTGGCGCAGATTGCCGAGGCGGCGAAGTTCGACACCTTGTTCGTCGCCGACAGCGTCGCCGCTCCGACCCAGGACATCGCCAGCCGCATGGCCCGTTCGGATCACTTCGAACCGCTGACGTTGCTCTCGGCCTTGAGCGCGGTAACCGAACACATCGGCCTGATCGCCACCGCTACCACCAGTTACAACGAGCCGTACCACGTGGCGCGCAAGTTCGCTTCGCTCGATCACCTGTCGGGCGGGCGAGCGGGGTGGAATCTGGTGACCTCGGACAACGCCGCCGAAGCGCAGAATTTCGGCCGCGACGAACACATCGGCCATGCCGAACGCTACAGCCGCGCCCGGGAGTTTCATCAGGTGGTCACCGGGCTTTGGGACAGTTGGCAGGATGATGCCTTCCTTCGCGACAAGGCCAGCGGTGCGTATTACGACCCGGAAAAACTGTACGTGCTGGATCACGTCGGTGAGCACTTCCGGGTCAAAGGCCCGCTGAATGTCGCGCGCTCGCCACAGGGTCAGCCGGTGATCGTGCAGGCCGGCTCGTCGGAAACCGGACGTGAACTGGCGGCGCAGACGGCTGAAGTGGTGTTCACCGCGCAGACTTCACTGGCCAGCGCCCAGGCGTTTTACGCCGACCTCAAGGGCCGCTTGCCGAAATACGGACGCAGCGCCGATTCACTGAAAATCATGCCCGGCGTGTTCGTCGTGGTCGGGCAGACGCACGCCGAAGCGCAGGAAAAATGTGAAACGTTTCAGCAATTGGTCGAACCCGAGGTGGGCGTCGCCCTGCTTGGGCGTATGCTGGGCAACTTCGATCTGTCGAAGTACCCGCTGGACGGGCCGCTGCCGGATTTGCCGCTGACTGAAAGCGGCCAGCAGAGCCGGCAGAAACTGCTGACCGAACTGGCCGGTCGGGAGCATCTGACCCTGGCCGAACTGGGTCGCAGAATCGCAGGGGGGCGCGGGCATTACAGCGTCGTCGGCACCCCGGCGCAGATTGCCGACCGTTTGCAGGAATGGTTCGAGCAGGGCGCGGCGGACGGTTTCAACGTGCTGGTGCCGCACCTGCCCGGCGGGCTCGAAGACTTCGCCAATGGCGTGGTCCCGGAACTGCGACGGCGTGGGCTGTTCAGAACCGAATACGAGGGCCGGACCTTGCGCCAGAACCTTGGCCTCGCCCGGCCCGGCAACAGATTTGCGTAGCAATCGACACCCGATTCAAGACCGACAAGAGAGGATTCGATGACTTACACCGCTGCCGAAAATCGCTATGACTCCATCCCTTACCGCCGCGTCGGACGCAGCGGTCTGGTGCTGCCGGCGCTGTCCCTGGGCCTGTGGCACAACTTCGGCGACAGCACGCCGATCGACACCCAGCGCGCGTTGCTGCGCACGGCGTTCGACCTGGGCATCAACCACTTCGACCTGGCCAACAACTACGGCCCGCCCTACGGCAGCGCCGAGATCAACTTCGGTCGTCTGCTGCGCGAAGACTTCAAGCAATACCGCGACGAACTGATCATTTCCAGCAAGGCCGGCTGGGATATGTGGCCCGGCCCTTACGGCCAGGGCGGCGGTTCGCGCAAATACGTGCTGGCCAGCCTCGACCAGAGCCTGCAACGCCTGGGCCTGGACTATGTGGATATCTTCTATTCGCACCGCTTCGACCCGGACACCCCGCTGGAAGAAACCGCCAGCGCCCTCGCCACGGCGGTGCAGCAGGGCAAGGCGTTGTACATCGGCATCTCGTCGTACTCCGGGGTGAAAACCCGCGAAATTGCCGCGTTGCTCAAAGAGTGGAAAGTGCCGCTGCTGATCCACCAACCGGCCTACAACCTGCTCAACCGCTGGGTGGAAAAGGACCTGCTCGACACCACCGACGAGCTCGGCACTGGCGTGATTGCCTTCACCCCGCTGGCGCAGGGTCTGCTGACCGACAAATACCTCAACGGCGTGCCGGCGGATGCGCGGGTCAACCGTCCGGGCGGTGGTTCTTTGCAGGCTTCGCACTTGTCCGAGGCCAACATTGCTCACGTGCGGGCGTTGAATGAAATCGCCAAGCGTCGTGGCCAGAGTCTGGCGCAACTGGCCTTGGCCTGGACGCTGCGCGATCCGCGGGTGACCTCGGCATTGATTGGCGCGAGCCGGCCAGAGCAGATTGTCGAGAACGTCGGGGCGTTGAAGAATCTGAGCTTCAGTGCTGAGGAACTGGCGGAGATTGACCGGTTTGCCCAGGAGGGCGGGATCAATCTTTGGGAGAAACCATCGACGGCTGAATAAGTGACTGGCGCCGAAATATTCGGCGCCTGCTCTGACGCTTTCGCGGGCAAGCCCGCTCCCACAGGGGCCGAGTCGTACACAAAATCTGCGAACACAGATGTCTTTGTGAGAGCGGGCTTGCCCGCGAAGAGGCCGGCTCAAGCACCAAAGAAATCGGGGCCTATTTAAAGAACGGCACATCTCCCAACACCGTAGCCCGCTGCATCACTCGCCGCGCCGGCCGGTAGTCATCCACCGCGTAATGCTGCGTCACGCGGTTGTCCCAGAACGCGATGTCGTCCTTCTGCCAGCGCCAGCGAATGGTGAATTCCGGCCGCGTCGCGTGGGCGAACAGAAACTTCAAAATCGCTTCGCTCTCGGTCTCCGACAGCTCATTGAGCTTCGACGTGAACCCTTCGTTGACGAACAGCGAACGCCGCCCGCTCACCGGATGCGTGCGAATCACCGGGTGCGACAGCGGTGGATTCTTGCGCCGCGCCTCTTCCCACTGCGCCAGTGCTTGCGGGGTGTTGCCGTAGCGCTCCAGCGGAAACGAACGGGTGAAGTCATGAGTCGCGGTCAGCCCTTCGAGCAGTGCTTTCATTGGCGCCGACAGCGCTTCATAGGCGGCGATCCCGCTGGCCCACAACGTGTCGCCACCGAACTCCGGCAACAGCTTGGCGCTGAGCACCGCGCCCATGGCCGGGGTCGGCAGGAAGGTCACGTCGGTGTGCCAGATCGCGTTGTCGCGCACGTCGGTGACGGCGGTGTCGAGGATCAGCACTTCCGGTTGCTCAGGCACATTCGGGTAGATCGGATGAATATGCAGGTCACCGAAGTAGGCGGCGAAACGCGCCTGCTGCGACGGCTCGATCGGTTGATTGCGGAAGAACAGCACCTGGTATTTGAGCAGTGCCTGCTCGATGGCATCGCGCTGTTCCAGGTTCAGCGGCTGGCTGATGTCGACGCCGCTGATCTGTGCGCCGAGGGCCGAGCTTAACGGGGTGATGTTCAGGCTGCTCATGGTGGTTCTCTTCAATTCCGGGGCCCCGAAACTGTCGGGGTAGTCAGTGCTGAAAAATCAGTGGGCCTGGCCGTGCCACGGCACCAGTTTGCGTTGCAGGGCGCGCAGGCCCATCTCCATGGCGAAGGCGATCAGGGCGATGACCAGAATCCCCAGCACCACCACATCGGTGACCAGAAACTGCGCGGCCGACTGCACCATGAAGCCCAGGCCGCTGGTGGCCGCGATCAGTTCGGCGGCGACCAGCGTCGACCAGCCGACACCCAGGCCGATGCGCACACCGGTCAGAATGTCCGGCAGAGCACTTGGCAAAATCACATGGCGGATCAGTTGTGCGCGGGTGGCGCCCAGCGACTGCGCGGCGCGCAATTTGGCCGGGTCGACGGTGCGCACGCCAGTGGCGGTGGCAATCGCGATCGGAGCGAAAATCGCCAGGTAGATCAGCAGCACTTTCGACAATTCGCCGATGCCGCACCAGATCACGATCAGCGGCAGATAGGCGAGCGGTGGAATCGGGCGGTAGAACTCGATCAGCGGATCGAGCACGCCACGGGCGATGCGGTTGGCGCCGATGGCAATGCCCACCGGCACCGCGGTCAGAATCGCAAAACCCAGGCCCAGGCCGATGCGGCTCAGGCTCGCGCCCAGGTGCTGCCACAACGTTGAATCCATGTAGCCCGTGGTCGCCAGCAACCAGCCTTTTTGCAGCACGGCGGACGGTGGCGGCAGGAACAGTGGTTCAATCAGGCCGGTGGCCGTCACGGCCCACCAGATCACCAGCAACGCGAACAGGGTCAGCAGGCTGATCCAGCGGGTGCTGAGGCTGCGGCGCACGGGAATCACCACCGACGTGGCGGCAGGTTTCACGGCGGTGGCGGAAACGTCGTAACTGCTCATGCGCGCTCCTGCCGCTGAGCGGCGCTGCGTTGCGAGAACACTTTGGCGAGTACGTGTTCACGGGTTTCGATGAAGCGCGGATCGGACTTGATCGACCGCGCCGATTCGCCGGCGGCGTAACGCTGGCCGAAGTCGAGATGCAGACGCTCGACGATCTGCCCCGGATTCGGCGCCAGCAAAATCAGGTCAGTGGCGAGGAACACCGCTTCTTCAATGTCGTGGGTAATCAGGAACACCGGTTTGGCGGTGCGTTGCCAGACTTGCAGCAACAGCTCCTGCATCTGTTCGCGGGTAAAGGCATCGAGGGCGCCGAAGGGTTCATCCATCAAAAGCACGCGTGGGTCGGCGGCGAGGGCGCGGGCCAGGCCGACGCGCTGTTTCTGGCCGCCGGAGAGCTGCCAGATGCGACGGTGTTCAAAACCGGAAAGGTCGACCAGCGCGAGCATTTCCCGGGCACGCTGTTCGCGTTTGTCCTTGGCCACACCGGCCAGTTCGAGACCGAAAGCCACGTTGGCCAGCACGTCCTGCCAGGGCAGCAGGGCGTCGTCCTGGAACACCACGCCGCGCTCGGCGCTCGGGCCTTTGACCGGGACGTTGTCGAGGGTGATGCGACCGGCGCTCGGTTCGACGAAGCCGGCAATCAGGTTCAACAGCGAAGTCTTGCCACTGCCGGACGGGCCCAGGGCCACCAGCAATTGCTGAGGGCCGAGGGTCAGGGAAATGTCGGACAGTACCGGTTCCGGGCTGCCGGGATACTGTGCGCTGATGCGCTCCAGCTGTAGCAAGGCCATCGCAGTTAACTCCCGATCAGTTGGTGATGTACTTGGCGCTGACGTACGGCGCGTAGTCCGGCAGTACCGCTTCGACCTTGCCTTGCTCCTTGAGGAACGCAGCGGTGTCGGTGATGGCTTTGGTAGTCGGCGCGCCGAGGTCACTGACCTGATCCGCCGCCAGCGGGTAGACGTTGCCTTGCAGCAGTAATGGAATGTCGCTGGCCTTGGCGCCGGACAGTTTCACCAGCTTGTCGACGTTGCTCTGGTTGGCCAGCCAGGCTTTTGGATCCTTGCGGTAGTCGGCGTAGGCGTCGAGGGTGACTTTGGCGAAGGCCGTGACGATTTCCGGGTGCTTCTCGGCGAAATCCTTGCGCACGATCCAGGCGTCGAAGGTCGGCGCGCCGAATTTGGCCAGCTCGCCGGAAGTGATCAGCACTTTGCCGTTTTCCTTGGCCACACCCAGCGCTGGATCCCACACGTAAGTGGCGTCGATGTCACCGCGTTTCCACGCGGCAATGATCGCTGGCGGGGCGAGGTTGAGGACGGTGACTTTCGAAGGGTCGATGTTCCAGTGCTTCAGCGCGGCCAGCAGGCTGTAGTGACCGGTGGACACGAACGGCACGGCGATTTTCTTGCCGACCAGATCCTGCGGGGTCTTGATGCCGGAGCCGTCGCGGGCGACCAGCGCTTCGGCGGCGCCGATCTGGGTGGCGATTAGAAAGGTTTCCACCGGGACCTTGCGGGTGATCGCCGCGGTCAGCGGGCTGGAACCGAGGTAGCCGATCTGCACGTCGCCGGAGGCGATGGCGGCAATGATATCGGCACCGTTATCGAACTTGCGCCAGTTGATGTCGGCCTTGGTGGCTTTCTCGTAGGCGCCGTCGGCCTGGGCGACTTTCGCCGGATCGACGGTGGTCTGGTAGGCAACAGTGAGGTCGGCGGCCTGAGCCAGGAAACTCGCGGCAGCCAGAAAGGCCACGGCCAGCAGGCGAAGCGGGACATTCAGTTTCATTGAAGAGCTCCATATCAGGCGACCGAGTGTCGGCGTGAAAGGAGACTAAATGATCTAAGAAACTAAAAATAAATAACTTTTTAGAATGAGCTTATGAGCGGAAAAATCTAAGGCTCAGAGGTATTGGGGGCGTTGGAGTTCTGGGTATGGCTTGAGATCTTTTCCCCCTCACCCCAACCCTCCCGAAGCGTTGGACCGCCCCCAGGGGGGCGAGGGGGAAAGGGAGCTGATCGGGGGCTTTTCAGATCCTGAGTTCGACTCGGTATTTCACGTCGGTGCAGTTCGAGAGTACAACTCGGTCAGTCCCCTCTCCCCTTGGGAGAGGGCTAGGGTGAGGGGCTGCGATCCAAAGCCGATCAATCAGTTGCTGATCGCCAGAATGCTCGCCTGATACGACCCGACAAACACGTCGAAATCGCCGACCTCGTTCTGTTCCAGCTCAGCCTGTTGCGCCAGTGAAGAGCGCGCCAGTTCTTCAAACTTCGCTTGCTCGTCAGCCGCCAACGGCTCGCTGCGGAAGAACTCGGCGTGGGCCTGGCTCTGGCGCAGGGAGAATTGCGCGAAGCTTTCCTTGTGCTCGGCCATGGCTGCCAGCACCTGGGCCGAAGGTGTCAGGGACGAGTCCTTGACCTTCGCCAGTTGCGCGGCGAGGGCCTTGCTGTGGGCATCGCCGCCATGGCTCTGATCGAGCAACGCGGCCAGCGGAGCAATTTTTTCCAGCAGTTGCGCCGCCCATTCCTTCATGTCGACCGGTTGGCCGTCGCGCTGCAATTGCAGGCCCGGACGGCGACCTTCCTTGACCACGCTGAGGAAGTTGGAGGTGGCGTTGCCGCAGCTGGTGTTGGTCAGCAACGGGCTGTCGTTCAGCGCGCAGTACAGCAGGAACGCGTCGAGGAAGCGCGACTCGGTCAGATCGATGCCCATCGGCAGGAACGGGTTGATGTCCAGGCAGCGCACTTCGACGTACTGGATGCCACGGGCCATCAAGGCCTGGATCGGCCGCTCGCCGGTGTAGGTCACGCGTTTCGGGCGGATGTTGGAGTAGTACTCGTTTTCGATCTGCAGGATGTTGGTGTTCAGTTGCACCCACTCGCCATCCTGGTGCGTGCCGATTTCAACGTACGGCGCGTACGGCGTGGCCACCGCTTGGCGCAGGCTGTCGGTGTAGCTGGCCAGGTCGTTGTAGCAAGGGGTCAGGCCGGCCTGGGCGTTGCTCTGGTAACCGAGGTCACTCATGCGCAGGCTGGTGGCGTAGGGCAGGTAGAGGGTGTCCGGATCCAGCTGTTCCAGCTGATGCGAACGGCCGCGCAGGAAGCCGGCGTCCAGCGCCGGCGAAGCGCCGAACAGGTACATCAGCAGCCAGCTGTAGCGACGGAAGTTACGGATCAGCGCGATGTAGGACGACGACTGGAAATCCCGGTCGGTGCCGACGAAGCCTTCGGCTTCTTTCAGCAACGGCCAGAGCTTTTCCGGCAGGGAGAAGTTGTAGTGAATCCCGGCGATGCACTGCATGGTCTTGCCGTAACGCAGGGCCAGGCCCTTGCGGTAGACGTACTTGAGCTGACCGATGTTGGAGGTGCCGTAATAGGCGATCGGGATGTCTTCCTCGGCCGGCAACGGGCACGGCATCGATGGACTCCACAGGTACTCGTTGCCGAGCTTGCTGTAGGCAAAGCGATGAATCTTGTCCAGGCTGGCCAGGGTATCGGCAGGGTCTGGAAGGGCGGGCGTGATGAACTCCAGCAGCGACTCGGAATAGTCGGTGGTGATCTGTTCGTTGGTCAGCGCGGAACCCAGGGCTTCAGGGTGCGGCGTTTGGGCCAGACGGCCTTCGCCGGTCACGCGCAGGCATTCACGTTCGATACCGTGAAGGCACTGCTCAAGCAGAGAGAGGTTAGCGCGCTCGCCGAGCAGAGCCAGGCGGCGGTTGAGAAGTTCGCTCAATTTGGATTCCTTCACGCGTCAGTCGCCCCAATATGGGGGTGGGCAGGACGGTCTACAAGGGTGAAGTTGAAACTGGCGTTTTCGCCTGGTTTTTCGGGCTCTGAAGCCCCCGTTGAAGCGCCAACTTCATTCCCTGAATCTGGCCGATGCACGCGAAGATTACGCGATCCCTGTGGGAGCGGGCTTGCCCGCGAAGGCGTCGTGTCAGGCGACCTGATGCTGCCTGACACTCCCTCTTTGCGGGCAAGCCCGCTCCCACAGAAAAGCTCGACGCTGCGATCACAGCGCCGAAATTAACTCAAAATGATGAACAACATCTACAGGACAGCGAACGTGCCTTGCGCTTTTGCGACCAGTTTGTCGCCCTGCATCACGTCGGCTTCGACCACCAGCGTGCGCCGGCCCGGGTGGATCACCCGCGCCGTGCACATCACCTCGCCTTCGGAGACGGCGCGGATGTAGTTGATCTTGCACTCGATGGTCGCGCTCTGCTGATCAAAGCCGTGGGTGCTGGAACAGGCCAGCCCCATGGCGATATCGACCAGACTGAACAGCGCGCCACCGTGCAGCTTGCCGCCGCGATTGCGCAGTTCGGGTTCCAGCGCCAGGGCGACTTGCGCCACCCCGGTTTCCAGGCTGTGCAGGCGACAGCCCAACAGCTTGAAAAACGCGCTCTCGACGAGCCCGGCCGGCATTTCCATCAACGTTTCTTCAACTGCTTGGCGTTGGCGAACAGCGACGCCATGGCGTTGTTCGCCGGAGCTGCCGAGGTGCTTTCCTTGCGCGGAGCCGAACCCTGGGACTGGCGTGGCGCCGAGCCCGGACGCGAACCACGGGCACCGTCGATCTTCTCGCCCGGGGTGTCGCTCATGCGCATCGACAGGCCGACGCGTTTGCGCGGGATGTCGACTTCCATGACCTTCACCTTCACCACGTCACCGGCCTTCACCGCTTCGCGCGGATCCTTGATGAATTTCTCCGACAGCGCGGAAATGTGCACCAGACCGTCCTGATGCACGCCGATGTCGACGAACGCACCGAACGCGGTCACGTTGGTCACCACGCCTTCGAGGATCATCCCCAGTTGCAGGTCCTTCAGGTCCTCGACGCCTTCCTGGAACTCGGCGGTCTTGAACTCCGGACGCGGGTCGCGGCCCGGTTTTTCCAGTTCCTGCAGGATGTCGGTGACGGTTGGCAGACCGAAGGTCTCGTCGGTGAATTTCTTCGGATCCAGACGCTTGAGGAACGACGCGTCGCCGATCAGCGAGCGGATGTCGCGGTCGGTTTCAGCGGCGATGCGTTGCACCAGCGGATAGGCTTCCGGGTGAACGGCCGAGGAATCCAGCGGGTTATCGCCGTTCATCACGCGCAGGAAGCCGGCGGCCTGCTCAAAGGTTTTCTCGCCCAGACGCGCGACTTTCTTCAGCGCAGCGCGGGTCTTGAATGCGCCGTGCTCGTCCCGGTGGGCCACGATGTTCTGCGCCAGGGTCGCGTTGAGGCCGGAGATCCGCGCCAACAGCGCCACGGACGCAGTGTTCACGTCCACGCCCACGGCGTTCACGCAGTCCTCGACTACGGCGTCCAGACCGCGCGCCAGCTTCAGCTGCGACACGTCGTGCTGGTACTGGCCGACCCCGATGGATTTCGGATCGATTTTCACCAGCTCTGCCAGTGGGTCCTGCAGACGGCGGGCAATCGATACTGCGCCACGGATCGATACGTCCAGATCCGGGAATTCCTTGGCCGCCAGTTCCGATGCCGAGTACACCGATGCGCCGGCTTCGGAGACCATGACCTTGGTCATTTTCATCGCCGGGTATTTTTTGATCAGCTCGATGGCCAGCTTGTCGGTTTCACGGCTGGCGGTGCCGTTGCCGATGGCGATCAGATCGACCGAGTGCTTGGCGCACAGGGCGGCCAGGATGGCGATGGTCTGATCCCACTTGTTGTGCGGCACGTGCGGGTAAACCGTGGCGTGATCCAGCAGCTTGCCGGTGGCGTCGACCACGGCGACCTTGCAACCGGTGCGCAGGCCCGGGTCCAGGCCCAGGGTGGCACGCGGGCCGGCCGGGGCGGCCAGCAGCAGGTCGTGCAGATTGTGGGCGAACACGTTGATCGCCTCGGTTTCGGCGCCGTCGCGCAGCTCGCCGAGCAGGTCGGTTTCCAGGTGGGTGTAGAGCTTGACCTTCCAGGTCCAGCGCACCACTTCGCCCAGCCATTTGTCGGCCGGACGGTTCTGGTTCTGGATGCCGACGTGCTGGCCGATCATGCCTTCGCACGGGTGCAGGGTGCCCGGCAGTTCTTCGCCGACTTTCAGCGCGGAGCTGAGAATGCCTTCGTTGCGACCACGGAAAATTGCCAGCGCGCGGTGCGACGGCATGCTTTTCAGCGGTTCGTCGTGTTCGAAGTAATCGCGGAACTTGGCGCCTTCCTCTTCCTTGCCGGCGATCACGCGGGCGCTGAGGGTGGCTTCCTGCTTCAAATAATTGCGCAGTTTGTCCAGCAGGTTGGCGTCTTCGGCGAAGCGCTCCATGAGGATGTATTTGGCGCCTTCCAGCGCTGCCTTGGCATCGGCCACGCCTTTTTCGGCGTCGACGAAGCGCGCAGCTTCGGCTTCGGGGGTCAGGCTCGGGTCGTTGAACAGACCGTCGGCCAGCTCGCCGAGGCCGGCCTCCAGGGCGATCTGGCCCTTGGTGCGGCGCTTCTGCTTGTACGGCAGGTACAGGTCTTCGAGGCGGGTCTTGGTGTCGGCGAGTTTGATTTCGCGTTCCAGTTCGGGGGTGAGTTTGCCCTGCTCCTGGATGCTGGAAAGAATGCTGATGCGCCGTTCGTCGAGTTCTCGCAGGTAGCGCAGACGCTCTTCCAGATGACGCAACTGAGTGTCATCGAGGCTGCCGGTCACTTCTTTCCGGTAACGGGCGATGAAGGGAACGGTAGAGCCTTCATCGAGTAGCGCGACGGCCGCTTCGACCTGTTGTGGGCGTACGCCGAGTTCCTCGGCGATGCGGCTGTTGATGCTGTCCATAAAACCACCTGACAAATTGTGAAAGCAGGCTCGCAGGCGCGTAAATGAAGGCCCGGAGTCTGGTGGGGCGGCTTGATGCTGGCCGCTGCCTGGGTCAAAAGGCATTCCATTGACCCGTGAAATCGAACAATTACTGCGGCGACCCGGAAAATAAAGGACGGCCACCTGCGGTAACGATTCAGACGTTGCCTGGCACAAAAGGCCGCGCATTATAACCGGCGTTCTGTCATTCGGGGGCGACGCAGTCTGTAGGCTCAAGCCCCGGTTTTCTGGCAGTGAAGGAAAAATCTGCTAACAATGCACACGGTGCGTATAACGGCAGCTACGCCATAATGCGCGCCGAGCTAAAAGGAGCATCCAATGAGCAGCACTGCACAAACTGCTGAAGGCGAAAAAATTCTTATTGTTGACGACGATCCGGGGCTGAGCAGCCTGCTGGAACGCTTCTTCGTCAGCAAGGGCTACCGTGCCCGCGCCGTACCGAACACCGAGCAGATGGATCGTCTGCTGTCGCGCGAAGTGTTCAATCTGGTCGTTCTCGACCTGATGCTGCCAGGTGAAGACGGCCTGACTGCTTGCCGTCGCCTGCGTGGCGCGAACAATCAGATCCCGATCATCATGCTCACCGCCAAGGGCGACGAGCTGAGCCGTATCAAGGGGCTGGAACTGGGCGCCGACGACTACCTGGCCAAGCCGTTCAACCCGGACGAGCTGATGGCCCGGGTCAAAGCCGTACTGCGCCGTCAGGCCGCACCGGTGCCGGGCGCGCCGGGCAGTGAAGAAGAAAACGTCACGTTCGGCGACTATGTGCTGTCCCTGGCCACCCGCGAACTCAAGCGCGGCGACGAAGTGCACATGCTCACCACCGGTGAGTTTGCGGTACTCAAGGCCTTGGTGATGAACGCCCGTCAGCCGCTGACCCGCGACAAGCTGATGAACCTGGCTCGTGGCCGGGAGTGGGATGCCCTGGAGCGTTCCATCGACGTGCAGATTTCCCGTCTGCGCCGGATGATCGAACCCGATCCGTCCAAACCGCGCTACATCCAGACTGTCTGGGGCGTGGGTTATGTATTCGTGCCGGATGGCAACTCCACCAAGTGACGGGTGATTTGTAGGAGCGGGTCTGCGGGAAACGGTCGAAAGTGCCGCCTCCGCAGACTCGCTATCCGCAATATGCGAGCATTGCTCGCTCCTGCAAGTGCGTAGCGGTTATCCATGAAAACCCCTGTCTGGTTCCCCCAAAGTTTCTTCTCCCGCACCCTCTGGCTGGTGCTCATCGTCGTATTGTTTTCCAAGGCACTGACCCTGGTTTATCTGCTGATGAACGAGGATGTGCTGGTGGATCGCCAATACAGCCACGGCGTCGCCCTGACGCTGCGCGCCTATTGGGCCGCCGATGAAGAGAACCGCGCGAAGATCGCCGATGCCGCAACCCTGATCCGGGTGGTCGGTGCCGGTGTGCCGGAAGGTGAACAGCACTGGCCTTACAGCGAAATCTACCAGCGGCAGATGCAGGCGGAGCTGGGTGCCGATACAGAAGTCCGGCTGCGCATGCATTCGCCGCCGGCGTTATGGGTGCGCGCGCCGAGCCTGGGGGACGGATGGCTGAAAGTGCCGTTGTATCCTCATCCGTTGCGTGGCCAGAAAATCTGGAACGTGCTCGGATGGTTCCTCGCCATCGGGCTGCTCTCGACCGCTTCCGCATGGATTTTCGTCAGCCAGCTCAACCAACCGTTGAAACGTCTGGTCTATGCCGCCCGGCAACTCGGTCAGGGCCGCAGCGTGCGCCTGCCGATCAGCGATACGCCCAGCGAAATGACCGAGGTTTATCGCGCCTTCAATCAGATGGCTGAAGACGTCGAACAGGCCGGTCGTGAACGTGAACTGATGCTCGCCGGTGTTTCCCATGACCTGCGAACACCGCTGACCCGTCTGCGACTGTCACTGGAGTTGATGGGCGATCGCACCGACCTGACCGACGACATGGTGCGCGACATCGAAGACATGGACGCGATCCTCGACCAGTTCCTCGCGTTCATTCGCGATGGTCGAGACGAGTCGGTGGAAGAGGTGGATCTGAGCGATCTGGTGCGCGAAGTCGCGGCGCCGTACAACCAGAGTGAAGAAAAGGTGCGTTTGCGTCTGGAGCCGATCCAGCCGTTCCCGCTGCGTCGGGTGTCGATGAAACGTCTGCTGAACAACCTGATCGGCAACGCGTTGAACCATGCCGGCGGTAGCGTGGACGTCG
Organism: Pseudomonas sp. HLG18; assembly: GCF_051903985.1. Classification (NCBI taxonomy): domain Bacteria; kingdom Pseudomonadati; phylum Pseudomonadota; class Gammaproteobacteria; order Pseudomonadales; family Pseudomonadaceae; genus Pseudomonas; species Pseudomonas sp. HLG18. The sequence continues at coordinate 5,462,968 of NZ_CP195831.1, forward strand.
CGGCCTATGTGTCCGGCGACACCAGCGCGCCGTATGTGGTGCTGAGCGTGATGGACCGTGGGGCGGGGATTGATCCGTCGGAGCTCGAGGCGATCTTCAATCCGTTCACCCGTGGCGACCGCGCGCGGGGCGGGAAGGGCACCGGGCTGGGCTTGGCGATCGTCAAGCGGATTGCGTCGATGCACGGCGGCAATGTCGAGTTGCGTAACCGGTCCGGTGGCGGGCTGGAAGCACGGGTTCGGTTGCCGCTGGGATTGATGTTGCCAAGAGATGCCGTTTAACGGCGGATATCCTGCCGGGTCTGACGGCCTCTTCGCGAGCAAGCTCGCTCCCACAGTTGAAATGCATCCCCCTGTGGGAGCCAGCTCGCGATGGCGGCCATTTGGCCGCCTCATCGCTTCAGGTCTAGCCCTTGCCTTTGGTGCGGGTCATGTTCGGCCCGCCATTCTTCTCAAGGTGTTCGATGATGATCCCCGCCACGTTCTTGCCGGTGGTGGTCTCGATCCCTTCCAGGCCCGGCGACGAGTTCACTTCCATCACCAGCGGCCCGTGATTGGAGCGCAGGATATCCACACCCGCCACCGCCAGGCCCATGACCTTGGCGGCGCGCAACGCGGTCATGCGTTCTTCCGGGGTGATCTTGATCAGGCTGGCGCTGCCGCCACGGTGCAGGTTGGAGCGGAATTCCCCGGGCTTGGCCTGACGCTTCATCGCCGCGATCACCTTGTCACCGACCACGAAACAGCGAATGTCCGCGCCGCCCGCTTCCTTGATGTATTCCTGCACCATGATGTTCTGCTTCAGGCCCATGAATGCCTCGATCACCGACTCCGCCGCCGTTGCAGTTTCACACAGCACCACGCCGATCCCCTGGGTACCTTCCAGCACCTTGATCACCAATGGTGCGCCGTTGACCATGTCGATCAGGTCGGGAATGTCGTCCGGCGAGTGGGCGAACCCGGTCACTGGCAGGCCGATGCCACGGCGGGAAAGCAGCTGCAGCGAACGCAGTTTGTCCCGGGAGCGGGCGATGGCCACCGATTCGTTGAGCGGGAACACCCCCATCATTTCGAACTGACGCAGCACCGCGCAGCCATAGAACGTCACCGATGCGCCAATCCGCGGGATCACCGCGTCGAAACCTTCCAGCGGTTTGCCGCGATAGTGGATCTGCGGTTTGTGGCTGGCGATGTTCATGTAGGCGCGCAAGGTGTCGATCACCACCATTTCATGCCCGCGTTCGGTGCCGGCTTCGACCAGACGACGGGTGGAATACAGACGCGGATTGCGCGACAGCACAGCGATCTTCATGCAACACCTGTGGAGGAGGTAGATACCGGGAACACCGGCTTGTCTTGTACATACTTGATGCCCGGATTGACCACCAACTGGCCGTCGATCAGGGCTTTGGAACCGAGCAACAGGCGATAGCGCATGGACTTGCGGCAGGCGAGGGTGAACTCGACCGGCCAGACCCGATCACCGAGGGCCAGGGTGGTGCTGATCACGTAGCGCACCTGGGCCTGGCCGTTGGAACTCTTGATGGTTTTGCGGGTGACCAGCGGCGCTTCGCAACGCCGGTGGCGCAACTGCACCACCGTGCCCAGGTGCGCAGTGAAACGCACCCATTTCTCGCCGTCCCGTTCGAACGGCTCGATGTCGGTGGCGTGCAGGCTGGAGGTGCTGGCGCCGGTGTCGATTTTCGCCCGAAGGCCCGCAACTCCCAGATCCGGGAGCGCCACCCACTCGCGCAGACCGACAACGGTCAAATGGTCAAATGTCTTCAATGGAAAAAACCAACAATTAACGCGTCCACGCTGCAGGGGAAACCTGAGCTAACGCTTTGAATGCAGGCTTGGCGAACCAGAATCCCTGCATCAGAAATATTCCACAATCCGCCAGGAAATCCCGTTCACCAGCGCTTTCTATGCCTTCGGCGATGACTGTAACGTCCAACTCCGCACAGATTGTGACAATCCCCCGAACGATAGCCTGACGAATACGGTCACGGTCGATATCGCGGATCAGCGCCATGTCGAGTTTGATCAGGTCAGGCTGGAAATCGGCCAGCAGATTGAGCCCCGAATAGCCGGCACCGAAATCGTCGATGGCCGTCTTGAAGCCGAATTCGCGGTATTCACGCAGAATATTGGTCAAATGGCGATAGTTATCTACGTGCTCGCTTTCCAGGGTTTCGAAAATCAGACGGTCGATCGGGAAATTGTGTTTCCTGGCGGCCTCCAGGGTGCTGCGAATGCATAACTCTGGACGATAGACGGCGTTGGGCATGAAGTTGATCGACAAGTGTGTCTGCATATTAAGCGCGGCCGCGCCTTCGATGGCGCGAGTCCGGCAGAGTTGGTCGAAACGGTAGCGGTTGTCTTCTGTAACCTGGTCCAGCACGGTTAACGCGCCTTCACCGGCCGGTCCACGAACCAGCGCCTCGTAGGCGTAAACCGACTCGTCACGCAGATCCACGATGGGCTGATAGGCGAAGGAAAAATCGAAGCCCAGCGGCTCGCTTTGCTGGCAGCCCAGGCACCCGGATCGGGGCGAGGTCAATGAAGACGGAAATTTGGTCACTCGATCACTCCATGCCGTTGAACCGGCGAAGATCACAGTTTATCTGGAGGGCCGGATCCTTGCGCCCGACAGAATCGGTAGTACAGTTCCGACTACTGGCTGAACGAGGAATTCATATGGCGCAAAAACAGGAAGAGGACGACAAGGTCCGTCTCGATAAATGGTTGTGGGCAGCGCGTTTTTATAAAACACGGGCCTTGGCCAAGGCTGCGATCGAGAGCGGCAAAGTGCATTGTCGAGGAGAGCGCTGCAAGCCTGGCAAAGAGCCACGCATTGGCGACGAATTCGAGATTCGTACCGGCTTCGAGGAAAAGACTGTAGTGGTCCAGGCCCTGTCGATCGTGCGTCGTGGCGCGCCGGAAGCTCAGACACTGTATGCGGAGACCGAGGCCAGTATCGCCAAGCGCGAGGTGGCTGCGGCGATGCGCAAGGCCGGGGCGATGGGCGTGACCACCGATGGCAAACCCAGCAAGAAGCAGCGGCGGGATCTGTTTAAATTTCGTGGGAACAGTAGCGGCGAATAAAAAATCGCAGCTGGCCGGTCCTGACTCAAGACCCGTCAAAGGCTGCGATTTTTTTCAGTGGTCGTCGATTATCGTGCGGACACGATGGTCATCCGCGAAATCACCGGCAACTTGCCCAGCAGCCCGAAAATCGGCGCCGTGACCTTCAGCCAGAAATTCGCCGCGTGATAGGCGAACGGCGTGTAGTAACCCCAACCCAGCGCCCACACCGCCAGCAGCAGACCACCGATGTAATCGTCCTGGCCCCAGTGTGCGCCGGCTACCAGACGCGGCAGCATGAACAGCAGCGCCAGGCCCCAGATCGTCAGGAACTGGCCGGCTGAACGACTGAACACCCCCATGAACAGCGCCCAGATCAGCAACACCGAAGCGTGGTCACCGGGGAAACTCTGGCTTGAGCGATCCTTCAGCTCAAAGGCCTTCTCCAGATGCGGGAAGTAATCGCTCATATGGACGGCGCCTTCGAGCACCATGGAGGGACTGTTGTGCTGCCAGCCCATGTGATCGGCGAATTTGGAAAACAGCGCGCGGATGACCACCATCAGCAGCAGGATCGAGAAAAATCCGAAGAAGGCGCGACGTACATCAATCGCCTTGAAGACCCAGTCGCCCTTGATCAGCAACGTCAGCAGAATCAGTCCGACGACAACATCGAACGGGCGCAGACTTGCAATTGCCCAGATGTGGAGCCATATGGGGTTGCTGGCCAGCGGAGTATTGAGTGAGCGGAACAGCCACTCGTCGAAAACCACACACAGCATCTGGCCTGTAGGCCATAACCAGAAAGCCAGTAGTGCCAATGGCACCGTATTGCACAGAAGCAGCCGGCCGAGGTTCCACCTTGATTGGAACAAACCCGGATTGTTCATAAAATGCCTCCCGTGGCTGAACACAGGCATCAAAATGGATGCCAGAAGCGCGGGATTTTCATTCTTTGTAACCATTTTGTCATTAAAATCAGATACCTAAACCTATGACCGATTTCCTCGATACCGATTACACCCAACGCTTCATCTTCGATGACAGCGACACGCGCGGCGAACTGGTGTCGCTGGAACGCAGCTACGCCGAAGTGCTCGCCAAGCACCCGTACCCGGAGCCGGTTGCGCAATTGCTGGGCGAATTCATGGCTGCCGCGTCGTTGCTGGTGGGCACCCTGAAATTCGATGGCTTGCTGATTCTTCAGGCGCGCTCCGAAGGCCCGATTCCGCTGTTGATGATCGAGTGCTCCAGCGAGCGTGAAATCCGTGGCCTGGCCCGTTACGAGGCTGACCTGATCGCCCCCGACGCGACCCTCGCCGACCTGATGCCTGACGGCGTTCTGGCCCTGACGATCGACCCGACCGTCGGCCAGCGCTATCAGGGCATCGTCGATCTCGACGGCGAAACCCTGTCCGACTGTTTCACAAACTACTTCGTCATGTCCCAACAGGTCGGCACCCGCTTCAAGCTCTGCGCCGATGGTCGTCGCGCCCGTGGCCTGCTGCTGCAGCAACTGCCTGCCGATCGCCTGAAAGATGAAGAAGAGCGCGCCGCCAGCTGGCAGCACATCACCGCGCTGGGCAACACCCTGACCGCTGATGAACTGTTGAGCCTGGACAACGAAACGGTTCTGCATCGTCTCTACCATGAAGAGCAGGTCCGTCTGTTCGATGTGCAGAAACTGCGCTTCCACTGCAGTTGCTCCCGTGAGCGTTCGGGCAATGCACTGGTCAGCCTGGGTCTGGAAGATGCGCAGCAATTGGTGGCCGAGCAGGGTGGCAGCGTCGAGATCGATTGCCAGTTCTGCAACCAGCGCTACCTGTTCGATGCGGCGGATATCGCTCAATTGTTCGCTGGCGCGGGCGTCGAGACGCCGTCAGATACCCGGCACTAAAACGGTTCAGCGCAGGTAAATTCACTGCTCAACGACGGAATAACGCCGTTACGACGGGAGGGCCCTACTCTTTTTGGGCTTTTCTGGCATAATCCGGCCCACTTTTTTCGCGGTAGTAGTGCACGACTTTCTACTACAAAACGTTTGGAGCACACTCGGCCACTGGCCGACGGGGAACCTCATGACGCAAGCCAATAACGCCGTGTACACCGATCTGAGTGTTGATGATCTGGTAAAAGAAGCCCTGAAACGCGGTGAAGGCGAGCTTGCCGATACCGGCGCTCTGGTTGTTCGCACCGGTCACCGCACCGGCCGTTCGCCAGTCGACCGTTTCATCGTTGAAGAGCCTTCCACCCAGGCTGCCATTGCCTGGGGCCCGATCAACCGCAAGTTCCCGTCCGACAAGTTCGACGCGCTGTGGGCTCGTGTTGAAGCATTCAACAACGCGCAAGAGCATTTCGTTTCCCACGTGCATGTAGGCGCGGCCGAAGATCACTACCTGGCCGTGAAGATGACCACCCAGACTGCCTGGCAGAACCTGTTCGGTCGTTGCCTGTTCATCAATCCGGCCCAGTACAACCCGGCCGGTCGCGAAGAGTGGCAAGTGCTGAACGTCGCCAACTTCGAGTGCGTGCCTGAGCGTGACGGCACCAATTCCGACGGTTGCGTGATCATCAACTTTGCCCAGAAGAAAGTGCTGATCGCCGGCATGCGTTACGCCGGTGAAATGAAGAAAGCCATGTTCTCGGTGCAGAACTTCCTGCTGCCGGCCGCTGACGTGCTGCCAATGCACTGCGCTGCCAACATCGGCGAAGAGGGCGACGTGACCCTGTTCTTCGGTCTGTCGGGCACCGGCAAGACCACCCTGTCCGCCGACGAAAGCCGTTACCTGATCGGTGACGACGAACACGGCTGGGGTGAAGGTGTTGTGTTCAACATCGAAGGCGGCTGCTACGCCAAGTGCATCGACTTGTCCGAGAAGAACGAGCCGGTCATCTGGAAAGCCATCAAGCACGGCGCTGTGCTGGAAAACGTCGTGATCGACGACGCCAAGCACGCCGACTACGCCGATGTCAGCCTGACCCAGAACAGCCGCGCAGCCTACCCGCTGGAGCACGTTGCCAAGCGTTCCGAGAAGAACCTGGGCGGCGAGCCCAATGCTGTAATCTTCCTGACCTGCGACCTGACCGGCGTCCTGCCGCCAGTGTCGATCCTGAACAACGAGCAGGCGGCCTACCACTTCCTGTCCGGCTACACCGCACTGGTGGGCTCGACTGAAATGGGTTCGGGCAGCGGCATCAAGTCGACCTTCTCCACCTGCTTCGGCGCACCGTTCTTCCCGCGTCCGGCTGGCGAATACGCTGAGCTGTTGATCAAGCGCATCAAGGGCTTCGGCTCCAAGGTCTACCTGGTCAACACCGGCTGGACCGGCGGTGGCTACGGCGTCGGCAAACGCTTCAACATCCCGACCACCCGCGCCGTGATCGCAGCGATCCAGAGCGGTGCATTGATCGGTGCTGAAACCGAGCACCTGGACACCATCAACCTGGACGTGCCACTGGCCGTACCGGGCGTCGAAACCAACCTGCTCAACCCACGCAACACCTGGGCTGACAAGGCTGCGTACGACGAAGCTGCCAAAGCACTGGCCGGTCTGTTCATCGAGAACTTCAAGAAGTTCGACGTGAGCGACGCGATCAAGGCTGCCGGACCTAAGTTGTAAGGCTTAGTTCTGGTGAATGAAAAAGCCGCCTCTTGAGGGCGGCTTTTTTGTGGGTGATTGGTTGGACTTCGTTGTCAGATCAACTGCCATTATTCCCGCAGAGTCCGCGCTAAACAGCCAGAGTAATGCTACTTAAGGAGCCTCGAACTCCTAAGCATTTTTTCTCCAGCCATCATGGCCATTGCCGTCTGGTATGCAGCACTCGCAGCACTTCCACAACATCAACTTTGATTGCGTAGATGATGACGTAGTTTGGGGTGACGACGATTTCGCGGGTGCCTTCCGCGATACCTTTTCGGTATATGGCTGGGTGCTGGCGAGCGCTTTCTCCTTTCAGTTCGAAAACCTCATCGAGCTCAATCGCTGCAACGGGATTTTCCTGTCCGATACGCTCCATGATGTTGTCTCGGTCATCCAGCGCCTCTTGGCGCCAGACTAACCTCATCAACGTACTCGCTGACGCAGGGCATCACGCTTGGCGGCAAATATCCTGCGAGCGTCTTCATCGCTGACGCTGGGTCTTGGGTCATCAATGCTGATTTGTACCTGTTGCTTGACCCATTCCTCATACGCAGCGGCTTCATGAGCTTGTTTCATCGCTTCGGCGCGATCAGGGCGAGCATAGGTTTTTATTTGAAGAGGATCATAACTGGAGGCGTCCACATCGAAGTGATTGATACCCACTCCTTGCAGGTAGGTCACCAGTGTTTCGAACCGCTTGAACAGCCGCACCTGACCACTGCGCTGTGCTGCCAGTGAATACTCTTTGCTTCCTTGCTGAACTTGAATCGACCAGCCACCGGGCTTGGCGACGATATGTGCGCTACTGATCGAACCGTTCTCAAACAGTCGCGTGAGAGTGCTGTGATCAATGGTTTCAGTGGTCATGAAAGCAAGCCCTTGGTTGAACAATGGCTCCCATCGTACGCAATCAATAATAGTTTGCAAAATTCAGATCCTTTATTTTTGCGCCGGAAATGCCAGCGTCAGTGTTCGAGATTAGGGGCAGGCAGTTCTAGCTGTGAACACGCCTGCCGAGGAGTTCGTCAGGCCGGGGCTTTCCAGCTGAGCATTTTCTGCTGGGCGACCTGGAGCAGGTCACAGCCGTCTTTGGTCAGCAGGTAGAGGGCGTGGGTGATGTGCGGGATGTCTTCGACGCCGGCGTGTTTGAAGCAGAGGCAGTAGAGAGTTTGCAGCAGGTCGCTGGAGGCACGCAGGCGCTGGACGGCGCATTCGAGGATATCTTGCGGGTTGGCCTCGGTGTCGATGACCAGGGGCTTGGTGTCGGTGAGATTGGAGTCGACGGGGCGGTAGCGATCGGAGTGGAGCTCGTTCCATGATTTCATTTTTTCTATCTCTGTAGGCATCGATGAACCGCTGCTACCGTGACCAAGCGGTGGAGGCGGACTGTGTTCAAGTTGGTCAAACCGGCAGAGATAACCCGGTACGCCGAAGCGTCCCAAACACAGCCCGCCATAAAGCATGCCGACAGAAAGAGCTCGGCAGCATACAAGGGCATGTATCAGTTATCTCTGTTTTTCAGGTGACCAAACCTGAATCGCTGATTGGGCAGCGACACTCACAACTATAGATTTGGGCTAACAGGCACCGATAGAAGACAAGGCGCCGCTGCCTGTAGGAACGGGATGCAGATCCGGGCAGGCCGTTCCTACAGATCAATCACGGTTTCAACGAATCGCCCGATACGCCTCAACATCCAGCACACTCGTCGTCAGCCCGCTCGCCGGGGTGTAGATCGTGCCTTTCACCGTCGAGAACGGAACGCCTTTGCTGCCCAGCGAAACGTAGCGTTCGCCTTGATCCAGTTCGGTGAACCAGGTGTAGGAGCACTTTTCCATGGCCTTGTATTTCGCTGCCGCATTGACGATGGCGGCGGCATGGTTGCGAAGGTCGGCGTCGGAGAGGTTGAGGTTTTTTTCGAGGACGGTGCCCCAGCGTTTCAGGCAGACCTCTGCAAAGTGGCGGACGATGAGACCCGGTTCGGCCAGCACTTTGGGACCACTGTTGCCATCGGCGGAGGCGTTGCCGACCAGGGTGGCGTGACGGCCGGGCATGGGGAAGATACTGGTCTTGGTGCTGGTCGCGGTTTGTGGGATGACGCAGCTGAAGCCTTTGGATCGTTCGTCCCGTGCATAGAAGCCCACGTACTCTTTTACGTTGGTGTTGAGCTTCACCCGGTGTTCCTGAAAGTTACCGATACCGGGCACGGGATCAATGGCGAAGATATTCACTGGAATGTTTTTCAGCGCAGTGTCGTTGAACATGGCATTGGCCAGCATGTGGCAACTTATGCCGCCACGGCTCCAGCCCACCAGATTGATTTTTGTTGGAATGACACCGTCCTTGCGGAAAGTTTTAATGATCTGCTCCTGTAACTTCTGTTGCGTGATGCTGCGGTCGCCGTAGTTGTACTTGCGCCATAGCCACGAGCCCTCGACTTTTACATCTTCAATGGGAATGCCTGCCGCTTTGAGGCGGTTATATTCTGCTTCGGTCAGTTGCTCGCGCTGCCAGTCGCATTTGCCTTTGATGATGTTCATCGCGTGCTGGACGTTTTCCTCCCAGCCCTTGCCGAACAGGGTTCCGCTGAGGCCATAGTCCTTGGATTTGGTGAACAGGTCATCGGCCTGCAGGTTACTGGTGCCGGGGCCATCGACCACGATCCATTCGGCGAACTCGCGACCAGAGTGATGGGAGGCAAGTGTGGAGACCAGTTCGCCATCCCAATAATTTTCGTGGGTGTTATCAAACTTTGTCGAACCTGTACCGCAAAAGAAAATAGTTAGCGTAGTCATGTTGTTGCTCTGGGTTGATGAAAGAGCAAACAGGCTAGTTCTGAACTTCGCAGTAATGGAAGTGAAGGGTTGTTTCGAACTTTGTAAGTTTGGCTGGTGGCGTTAATTATTTATTCGTTGTCTTGCAACTTCCAGCAAGTCGCAGCCGTCCTGCGTCAACAGATAAAGCGCATTGACGATGTTGGGGATGTCTTTGACATCGGCCTGTTTGAAACACAGGCAGTAAAGAGTTTCCAGCAGGTTGTTGGCCGCCCGCAGCCGCTGATCGGCGGCATCAAGGAGATCGCGGTGGCTCGCTTCGGTATCAATGATCAGCACGGGCGTTTCGCTATAGCTGGTTGTGAGTGCGCGGTATCGGGTGTTTGACGGTTTGAACATGTTCATGATCGGGGTGTGTCCTTTACGAAGTCGCTGTGGCGGGCCGACACAGTGTTTTCAGTCGCGCCGGCCACTATAGAAGGGTGCCCTCGAGCGGGACAAGACAGCCGCGATGGACAGAATTCGTAGGGGTTTTTCCGGGGTTCGGGCATTTGCCCTACGCATTTTTGCGGTGTTTTCACAGCCAAACCCTGACGGAAGAAATTTCCCACGCGTTTGTCGGGCGATTCCCGGTAAACCTCTGTATGGTGCGCGCCAGAATCCGTAGGGCGTTTCCAGACGTCCGACACACGCTTAAAGGGAATTAGGTATGCAGTGGCTACGAATGGCCTCGATCATCTTGCTGTGGGCCAGTGGTTGTCGTTTGACGGTGGCCTCCGACACGGGCAATGGGCTGGCGCTGGCCAACCTGGAGCGCAGCGGTTGGCCCGATGCACTCACCACTCAAGCCAACATTGACACAGCTTCCCGCGCTGAAGTGTTGATCTTCGGCAAGGCTCTGCTGGCGAGCGAAGCGCTGGACGAAACGGGACTCAAACAACGACTGGGCGTGCAGCAAATGCAGCTCAAGTCGATCCGGCAAGTGCGCGACGGTCTGTGGGATCGCTTGCTCCATACCTATCGCAACGCCAGTCAGAATTGCGACGAACAAGCGTTTTGCCCGCGGGTGCGCAGCGTCGCCGACTTGCGTCAGTTGGCTGCGGCATTTACGGGCGATATCAGCCCGGCCCATGCACTGTGGGCGAGCAAGAGCCTGGACGTGCATGAGCGAGTACTGGATGAGCAATTGCGGGTGGCCGTCCTGCGGCCATAGCGCTTTGGCGGGTGTCAGGTTGAAGAGGTTTCACCCGTTGTCACGGCGGAAGCCCAGGGCGGTGGAAAGTTGTCGGGAGAGGGCGTACATCCACCCAGTAACAGGGATGCAAGGATCAGGGCGAAGGGTAGTTTCAAAGGCTTTGACATGTTCACTCCTTGATAAAAATCCATGGGCATCGGCCGTCCTGGCTCGAGGCGTGACGGACATTACCTTCAGGTCGATTCACGCGGCGATGAACAAAGTGTTTCATTTGTTTGATCCCGTGGCGTGGCCGCCGACGCTGTATCATCCCGTATCGATTTGCCCCCCGACCTTTTCTCGATTCGCTGCGATCGCCCGCTAGGCTGTTGGCATCACGGCGGTCAACGGAGTGACAGCGAATGCACAACACCCTGGAACAGGTTTTCGGTTATCCACAATTTCGACCCGGTCAGGAAGCGGCAATCAGCGCTGTGCTGGCCGGGCGCTCGGCGGCGGCGATTTTTCCCACGGGTTCCGGCAAGTCCCTTTGCTACCAGGTCCCGGCGCTCCTGTTGCCGCACCTGACGCTGGTGGTTTCGCCGTTGCTGGCACTGATGCAGGATCAGCTTGAGTTCTTGCGGCGCCACGGCATTTCGGCGGGGAGCATCGACTCGGCACAGAGCCGCGAAGATGCCAACGACGTGATGACCCGTGCCCGTTCGGGCGAATTGAAGATTCTGATGATTTCCGTTGAGCGCTTGAAGAACGAGCGCTTCCGCAATTTTTTGCAGCAGGTGCCGATCTCGCTGCTGGTGGTGGATGAGGCGCACTGCATCTCCGAATGGGGCCATAACTTCCGGCCCGACTACCTCAAGCTGCCGGACTACCAGCGCCAGTTCAACATTGCGCAGACCTTGCTGCTGACTGCCACGGCAACGCCGAAAGTCATCGCCGACATGCAGGCGAAATTCGCCATCGCCGCCGAGGATGTGGTGACCACCGGTTTCTACCGGCCCAACCTCAATCTGCTGGTGGAGCCGGTACGCGGTGAGGACAAGCGTCGACGGCTGGTGCAGTGGATGGCCGAGCGTGCGGGTCAGCCGAGCATCGTCTACGTCACCCTGCAGAAAACCGCCGAACACATCGCCGAGCATCTGGAGCGCAATGGCATCCAGGCCGAGGCTTACCACGCCGGGTTGCCCCACGAACAACGTGAAGCGATCCAGAAGCGCTTCATGGGCGGGCAGTCCAATTGCATCGTCGCCACCATCGCGTTCGGCATGGGCATCGACAAGAGCGACATCCGCAACGTGGTGCATTTCGACCTGCCCAAATCCATTGAAAACTACAGCCAGGAAATCGGCCGCGCCGGGCGTGACGGGCAACCCTCCGACTGTCTGGTGCTGGCCAACCGCGACAGTCTCAATGTGCTGGAAAACTTCGTCTATGGCGACACGCCGGAGCGCGACGGCATTCGCCATGTGCTGGACGAGTTACAGGCCGCTGCACCTGAAGGTCAGTGGGAGTTTTTACTCGGGCCGTTGGCGGATCAGAGCAACATCCGTGCGCTGCCATTGAAGACGTTGCTGGTGCAACTGGAGCTGCGAGGGCTGATTGCCCCGCGCTACGCGTATTACGCCGAATACCGTTTCAAATACCTGCTGGAGCCCGAGGCGTTGCTTGAGCGTTTTGAGGGTGAGCGCAGGGATTTCGTCGCGGCGATCATCCAGACTTCGAGCCGCGCGCGGACCTGGGCCACGGTGAATTTCGAGGCGATGTATTCGCAATATTCGGCCGAGCGAAATCGTGTGGTGAAGGCGCTGGATTACTTCCAGGAGAAGGGCTGGGTCGAGCTGGAAAGCAAACAGATTACCGAGGTCTACAACGTGCTGCACAGCGCCTTCGACAGCCAGGTCCTGAGTGGCGAGTTGCATGATGACTTCTCCCGCCACGAACAGGCCGAAGTGGCGCGGATTCACGCGATGCTCGAATTGTTCGCCACCGAGCGTTGCCTGGGCCACCGACTGGCGGAGTACTTCGGTGATCACAATGCCCCCGAGCATTGCGGGCATTGTTCGGTGTGCCACGGGCAGGTCGCCCGGCTGCCGTCACCTCCGGCGTTGCCGGCGCTTGTGGATAAAAGTTTTCCGGCGTTGTGCGGCGATTTTATCCACAGGCATGAGCAACTGACCGGCAGTGTTCCTTCGGCGGAGCGGCTGACGCGGTTTCTGTGCGGGATCAGTGTGCCGCTGTTTACCAAACTCAAGGCGCGAACCATCTCCGGGTATGCGGCGCTGGAGGACTACCCCTACGCGGACGTGCGGGCGTGGGCTCAGGCGCATCTCTGAGGCATCGAATCCATTTGCTGAATGTCGATCATCACGGCAATAAACTTCAAAAATGCCCGGTGGCTGACTATGGTGAAGGCTGTCTTTGGATCGCCCACAAGAGAACAACATGAGCCAGACATCCTTCGAAATTCAGCGGGCCGCCGTGATCGGCGCCGGCACCATGGGCCGTGGCATTGTCATGTGTCTGGCCAACGCCGGCGTGTCAGTGCAATGGGTCGACAACAATCCACAGATGCTTGAGCAGGCGCTGAAGACGGTGGCCGATACCTATGCGCACAACGTACGTCAGGGGCGGATCGATCAGGCCGAGGCTGATGCGCGAATCGCCCGGGTCAGCGCGGCGGCGGATTATGTGGCGATCCGCAACGTCGACCTGGTGATTGAAGCGGTGTACGAGAACCTCGAGCTCAAGCAGAAGATCTTCCGTGAGCTCGATGGCGTGCTGAAGCCAGAGGCGCTGCTGGCGAGCAATACTTCGGCGCTGGACATCGACGCCATTGCCGCCGCGACACGGCGGCCGACTCAAGTGCTGGGCCTGCATTTCTTCAGCCCGGCGCACATCATGAAACTGCTGGAAATAGTCCGTGGCGCGCAGACCTCACCGGCTGTGCTTGAAGCCGCTCTGGAGTTGGGCAAGCGCATGGGCAAGGTCAGTGTGGTGTCGGGCAACTGCCACGGTTTTATCGGCAACCGCATGCTCCATCCATACGTGCTCGAAGCGCGCAAGATGTTGCTCGAAGGGGCGTATCCACATCAGATCGATGCGGCGTTGCAGAGTTTCGGTTTCGCCATGGGGCCGTTTCGCATGTACGACGTGGTCGGCATCGATCTTGAGTGGCGTGCCCGCGAGCTGGCCGGCAAAGGGCAGGACGCGCCCGAGGTTCAGGTGGATAACCGCTTGTGTGAACTGGGTCGCTTCGGTCAGAAGTCCGGCAACGGTTACTACCATTACGAACCAGGCAGTCGTCAGGCCGAGCATGACCCTGAAGTGGACGCACTGGTGTTGAGCGTCAGCGAAGGTCTGGGGTTTCATCGCCGTGAGATCGGGTCCGAGGAGATCCTTGAGCGCTGTCTGCTGGCGTTGGTCAACGAGGGCGCGAAGATCCTGCAGGAAGGGATTGCCGAGACGGCGCATGACATCGATCAGGTTTACCTGAACGGCTATGGCTTCCCGGCGGAGAGGGGCGGGCCGATGGCCTGGGCGGACGATCAGGGGCTGGCAGATATTCACAAGCGGCTGCTGGCGCTGGAAACTCGGCAGGGAGATCAGTGGCGACCGGCACAATTGATTGGCGAGCTGGCGGCGCGAGGAAAGGGTTTTTACCTTTAGACTGAGCCGATCACTCAAGGAATCGACACTGATGTCCAACCCGATGCCGCAACGCGCCGATTACCCGCATTTCCAGCCGATCACCACGCGCTGGCACGACAACGATGCCTATGGCCACGTCAACAACGTCACCTACTACAGCTTTTTCGATACGGCCGTGAATACCTACCTGATTCAGGTCGGTGGGCTGGATATTCACGATGGCGAGGTGGTGGGGTTTGTGGTGAGTTCGTCTTGCGATTACTTCGCCTCGATTGCGTTCCCGGACTTGATCGAAGTCGGCTTGCGGGTCGGCAAACTGGGCAACAGTTCAGTGCAATACGAGCTGGCCGTGTTCAAGGCTGGCGAGCATGAAGCCTGTGCGGCGGGGCGTTTCGTGCATGTGTTCGTTGATCGTGCATCGAACCAGCCGGTGGCGATCCCTGCGGGTTTGCGCGGAGCGCTGGAACGGCTGGCGATCTGACAGGCAAAAAAAATCGCAGCTCGGGGGAGCTGCGATTTGGCTGTACCGGCAACGAGGTCAGGCCTCAGTCGCGGTAGTAGCGGTGATGCTTGCGATGGCCGTACGCGTGGCCACGACCACGGTGATCGTCGCGGTAGTAGCGACCACGGTCACGGCCGCGATCGTAATAGCGGTCTTCGCGATTGCTCTCGTTGCCCATGTAGTTACCCAGCGCGCCACCGGCGCCGCCACCTGCTGCGGCGCCGATCAGGCTGCCGGTGGTGCCGCCCATGCTGCGGCCGACCACGTTACCGCCGGCTGCGCCCAATGCACCGCCAATGGCGGCTTCGCCACGGCTGTGTTTGTTGGCGCCCACCGCGCTACCACCCGCGCCACCCAGGGCCGCGCCAATGGTTGAACCTGTGCTGCCGCCTAAAGACTGACCGACGACCGAGCCAAGAACCCCGCCCAATGCGCCGCCCACACCTGCTTCGGTGGTGCCTCCGGCAGAAGCGAAGCCACTGACCAGGCCAAGGGACAACAAGAGAATCTGGGAGAACTTCATAGAGGAGCCTCAAAGGGATGACGGCGCGATCCTGAGGCTCTGCAATGGACGTGACAATCGAAATCCGACGAATAGCACGACCTGTATACAATTCTGCAAGCTACTGATTTTTGGGTGGAACTTAACCGTTTTTCGCCGGTCTTTAACTACTTCGGACAGGCCGCTTTGATCACAAAGCGGCCTTTTTTGTGGGCGGTTGAAAAGTGTTCGCGCAGGAAAAGATCATTGATTCGGCTGCCGCTTTCGCGAGCGGGCTCGTTCAGGCGCCGTCTCAGGCTGACTTGGCCATGATCAGTCCCGTCTCACTCGCCGCCTCCAACCTGATTGCGATGAACTTCGACGTCGGCGTATGGCTGCCATCGCCGGTGCTTTCCAGCGGCACCAACGGGTTCACTTCAGGGTAATAAGCCGCCGCTTGCCCCGCCGGTATATCGAACGCCAGCAGCGTGAAGCCCTTCACCCGACGCTCGCGTCCATCGTCCCACAACGACACGATGTCAGCCTTCTGCCCGGGCTTGAAGCCCAGGCGAATGATGTCCGCCTCGTTGGCAAACAACACGTCACGCTGTCCCTTCACGCCGCGATAACGGTCGTCGAGACCATAAATCGTGGTGTTGTACTGATCGTGAGAGCGCATCGATTGCAGGATCAGGTCCGGCAGTTTGCCGGTGGCGCGGGTGCGTTCGTGAATCAGGTCCTTGGGCAGCAGGTTCGGCTTGAAGTTGGCCCGGCCCGATGTGGTGTTCCACTTGCGCGCGCCGGCGCTGTTGCCCAGGTAGAAACCGCCCGGGTTCTTGACCTTCTCGTTGAAGTCCTTGAAGCCCGGAATGGTGTCGGCGATCAGTTCGCGAATGCGCCGGTAGTCGGCCACCAGCCAGTTCCAGTCCACCGGTTTGCTGCCCAGGGTTGCGGCGGCGATGCCGGCGATGATCGACGGCTCCGAGCGCATCTGGTTCGACAGCGGCTGCAGCTGACCATTGGAGGCGTGCACCATGCTGAACGAGTCTTCCACGGTGACGGCTTGCGGGCCCTCGGTCTGGATGTCGATGTCGGTACGGCCCAGGCACGGCAGGATCAATGCGTCCTTGCCGTGGGCGAGGTGGCTGCGGTTGAGCTTGGTGCTGATCTGCACGGTCAGGTCGCAGTTGCTCAGGGCCTGGAAGGTGCGCGGGCTGTCCGGCGTGGCCTGGGCGAAGTTGCCACCCAGCCCGATGAACACCTTGGCGCGACCTTCGGCCATCGCGTGAATCGCCTCGACCACGTTGTGCCCGTTGTGGCGTGGCACCTTGAACTGGAAGCGACGCTCCAGGGCGTCGAGGAACGCCACCGGCGGACGCTCGTTGATGCCCATGGTACGGTCGCCCTGCACGTTACTGTGGCCGCGCACCGGGCACAGACCGGCGCCGGGCTTGCCGATGTTGCCGCGCAGCAGCATCAGGTTGGCGATTTCCTGGATGGTCGGCACTGAATGGCGGTGCTGGGTGATGCCCATCGCCCAGCACATGATCACGTTCTTGCCTTTGGCGTACATGCGCGCCGCTTGCTCGATCTCGACCAAGGTCAGGCCGGACTGCGAGACGATCTGCTCCCACGGCGTGTCATCGACGACGCCCAGGTATTCCAGCACGTTGACGCTGTGTTCATTGAGGAAATCGTGATCGAACACCGCCGGTGCGCCGGCCTTCTGCGCATCGCGCTCCCATTGCAGCAGGAATTTGGCCATGCCGCGCAACACCGCCATGTCGCCGCCCAGTGCCGGGCGGAAATACGCGGTGTTGGTCGGTTTGTCGCCATTGGTGAGCATTTCGATCGGGTGCTGCGGGTGCTGGAAGCGTTCCAGGCCGCGCTCTTTCAGCGGGTTGATGCACACCACCTGAGCACCGCGCTTCACCGCTTCACGCAGCGGCTCAAGCATGCGCGGGTGGTTGGTGCCGGGGTTCTGGCCCCAGACGAAAATTGCATCGGCGTGTTCGAAGTCGTCGAAGGTCACGGTGCCTTTGCCGACACCGACACTTTGCGCCAACGCAACACCGCTGGCCTCGTGGCACATGTTCGAGCAGTCGGGGAAGTTGTTGGTGCCGAAGGCGCGCACGAACAGTTGATACAGGTACGCCGCTTCGTTGCTGGCGCGGCCCGAGGTGTAGAACTCGGCCTGATCCGGACTCGACAGCGCTTGCAGGTGTTTGCCGATCAGCGCGTAGGCATCGTCCCAGCTGATTGGCTTGTAGCGATCGGTTTCGGCGTCATACACGACCGGCTCGGTCAGGCGACCTTGATACTCGAGCCAGTAGTCGCTCTGCTCCAGCAAAGCGGTGACGCTGTGTTTGGCGAAGAATTTGCCGTCCACCCGACGTTTGGTCGCTTCCCAGTTCACCGCTTTGGCGCCGTTCTCGCAGAACTTGACCATGCCGCTTTCCGGGGAATCGCCCCAGGCGCAGCCCGGGCAGTCGAAGCCGCCGTTCTGGTTGGTCTTGAGCATCATGCGCAGGTTCTTCAGCGCATTGTCGCTGGTCAGCCAGGCCTGGGCCACGCTGATCAGTGCGCCCCAGCCGCCGGCAGCGCCCTTGTAAGGCTTGTAGCGCGGGACGGGTTTCTGGTCGGCTTGATGGTGTTGGCTCACGAGTGTTTCTCCATTTCTGGGCTATACACCCGCGGCGCGTTCTTCTGCGGCAGGTGGATGAGATTGAGGTGGTGGCGCCGGGCCCATTGCACGGCGAGGCCGGTGGGCGCGGACAGACTGACGAGGGTCTGGATGCCGGCACGCAAGACTTTCTGGATCAATTCGAGGCTGCAGCGGCTGGTGACGATCGCCAGGCCGCCGGTTGTGGATATCTTTTGTCGGATCAGGCCGCCGATCAGTTTGTCGAGAGCGTTGTGCCGGCCGATGTCTTCACGACCCAGCAGCAATTCGCCGCTGGCATTCATGAACACCGCCGCGTGCACCGCGCCGCAATGTTGGCCCAATGGCTGGAAGGCGCCGATGCGTTGGCGCAGACCGTCGAGCCATTCGGCGGGCGGCAACGGTGCGCCGGGCAAAACCTTGAGATCAGGCAGCGCCTGCTCCACCGCTTCGACGCCGCACAACCCGCAACCGCTGGTGCCGGCCAGTTGCCGACGCTGCTGCTTGAGGTTCCAGAAGGCGCGGTTGGCGATGGTCACTTGCGCGTATTGCGCCGAGCCGGCACCGGTCAGTTGCAGGTCGTAGATGTCCGAGGAGTCTTCGATGATGCCGCTACCGAGGCTGAAGCCGACGATGAAGTCTTCAAGGTCGGTCGGGGTGACCAGCATCACCGCCTGGCTGATGCCGTTGTAGGCAATCGCCAGTGCGACTTCTTCGGCCAGCGCGGTGCTGGCCGACTCCGCCAGGGGCAGGTCGCTGTAGCTGTAGGTCTGACTGGCGGCGGGCGCGGGCGTTTCGAGTGCAGGCGCCGCGCAGGCCGGGCGCTTGGCGTTCATGGCATCACCGAGGTATTGATCAACGTTAAGACTAGGCGCGGCAACTTGTCGCGTCTAATCGCTAGTGTCGATCTATCGATAGATGCCGTCGATCAAGCGGCCGCTGGCGATTTCTGATAAAGCGCGAAACAGGCCTCGGCCAATGCCGAACGCGGGGCGCCGCGGCGCATGATCAAGCCCAGGCGGGCGAGGGTCTGGGCGTTTTCGATCGGTTGCAGGCGCAGGTGATCGGTGAGGCTTTCGAGGCCGCCGTCCAGCGGCATGATCGCGCAGCAGAATCCGCCGTGCACAGCTTGTAACAATTGATGCACTGCGTCGGTCTGCAACAACGGCTGTGGTGTCAGGCCGCGGCTGTGGAAGTTGTGGTCGATGGACTGGCGAAAGTGCATGCCGCTGGTGAGCATGCCCAGCGGCAGTTCGATCAGCGCCTGCCAGCTCAGCGGTGCTTCGCCGAAACTGAAGGAACGCTGATCGTAGAGCAGGCCCATGCGGGTTTCGTCGAACGCCAGGGATTCGAAACGCTCATTGTCGAGACGATCCAGATAGGACACGCCGATGTCGATCCGGTTGTCCGCCAGTTGTTCGAGGATCTGCTCCGAACTCAGCGCCGACAGCTCGAAACGCAGGTCCGGGTGTGCGGCGTGCAAGCGTTGCATCAACGGCAGCGGGTCGAAACTCGACAGCGGCACGACCCCCAGACGCAAGGTGCCAATCAGGTTGCCGCGACAGGCTGCCGCTTCCGCCTGCAGGCCGTCATAAGCCGCCAGCACCGTGCGCGCCCAGGCCAGCACGCGTTCACCAGGTGCGGTGAAACCTTCGAAGCGCTGGCCGCGATTGACCAGCGGCAGATCGAGTTCTTCTTCGAGGCTGCGCAGGCGCATCGACAAGGTCGGCTGGGTAATGTGGCAGCGGGCGGCGGCCTGGCCGAAGTGGCGGGTTTCGTCGAGGGCGATGAGGAATTTCAGCTGCTTGATGTCCATCTTCGCTCCGGGGCGCTGGCAAGGGTGGGCGATTCTACCGCTTGCGCGGGGGCAGGGTCATTGGTCGGGCCGGAACCGGGCTGGTTCGCGGTGGTCTAGGCTTGGGCGTCTGGAACCTAAATCAAGGAGTGTGCGCTATGAGTCTTTTGAGCTTTGTAAAAGAAGCAGGTGAGAAACTGATCGACCTGCTGACCCCCGGCAACGCCAATGCCAGCGAGCAATTGAAGGAGCACATCAGCAAGGTCGGGTTGGGTAACCCGAATGTCCAGGCGACCGTGGACGGTGACAAGGTGACGGTCACCGGCGAAGTGGCAAGCCAGGAAGAGAAAGAGAAGATTCTGCTGGCCGTCGGCAATATCGAAGGCGTGGGCAGTGTCGATGACCAGATCACGGTCACCGGGCCGGTGGTGGCTGCCGCACGTTTCGTGGTGGTGAAAAAGGGCGACACCCTCAGCGCGATTTCCCTGGCGGTGTATGGCAATGCCAACCTGTACAACAAGATTTTCGAGGCCAACAAGCCGCTGCTCAAGGACGTGAACAAGATCTATCCGGGGCAGACGCTGCGTATTCCCGAGTAACAACAGGCTACGGGAGCTGCCTTCGGCAACTCCCGCAACATTCAGAGTCCGGCAATCAAATCCCGGTAATCCTCGACCGCCGCAAACTCCCCGGTGTCTTTCGGCCCTTTGCGGCTGTCCGGTTCCCTGACGGCCAACAGATGCGCCACGCCGAAATTCCGCGCACTGCGCAGGATCGACAAGGTGTCGTCGATGAACAGGCTGCGCGCCGGGTCGAAGTCGATGTCGGCCTGCAAGGCGTCCCAGAATTGCGGGTTCTCCTTGGGAAAACCGTAATCGTGGGAACTGATCAGCCGCTCGAAGTACGGCGCCAGCTCAATTCGTTCCAGTTTCAGCGACAGCGAATCACGGTGTGCATTGGTGATCATCACCACGCGTTTGCCGGCGCGTCTGAGGGCAGCCAGAAACGTGTCGGCGTCGGGACGCAGGGCGATCAGGTGGGCGGTTTCCAGCTTCAGTTCGCGCACCGACAGCTTCAGCTCCGCGCTCCAGAAATCCAGGCAATACCACTGCAATTGACCGGCATGGCGTTCGAACAACGGCTGCAACTCCATCTCCGCCATGGCCCGGCTCACGCCGTGCAGTTCGGCGTAGCGTTGTGGCAAGTGTTCCAGCCAGAAATGGTTGTCGAAGTGCAGATCCAGCAACGTGCCGTCCATGTCCAGCAGAACGGTATCGATGTCGGACCACGGTAATGAAGGCATGGCAACGTCTCGAACGGTAGAAAGATATCCGACGCAAACAATCGGAAAAGCCGCGTTATAGTAGCGCGTTCACGCCAAGGAGCTTTGCATGCGCCAGAAACCAACCGTACTCGCC
This sequence comes from Pseudomonas sp. HLG18, assembly GCF_051903985.1. NCBI lineage: Bacteria > Pseudomonadati > Pseudomonadota > Gammaproteobacteria > Pseudomonadales > Pseudomonadaceae > Pseudomonas > Pseudomonas sp. HLG18. The sequence continues at coordinate 5,484,167 of NZ_CP195831.1, forward strand.
CGGGAAATCGTCGCCACCAGCCGTCTGTTCTGCGTCGAAGAGCTGAAGCTGCGCTTTTCCAATGGCGTGGAGCGCACCTACGAGCGGCTGGTGGGCAAGGGCGCCGGTTACGGCGCGGTGATGATTGTGGCGATGCTCGATGCGGAGCACGCGGTGCTGGTCGAGGAATACTGCGGCGGCACCGACGAGTACGAACTGTCACTGCCCAAAGGGTTGATCGAACCGGGCGAGGACGTGCTGGCGGCGGCCGAGCGCGAGCTCAAGGAAGAGGCGGGTTACGGTGCCCGGCAACTGGAACACCTGACCGAGCTGTCGTTGTCCCCCGGTTACATGAGCCAGAAAATCCAGGTGGTGCTTGCCAGCAATCTGTATGAAGAGCGCCTGGAAGGCGACGAGCCGGAGCCGATGCGGGTGGACAAGATCAACCTGCGGGACCTTTCTTCATTGGCGCAAAATCCGCAATTTTCCGAAGGTCGGGCCTTGGCGGCGTTGTACCTGGCCCGCGATCTGCTGACCCAGCGCGGCTTTTTTCAGTCATGAGTGAGATGTCTATGAGTTTTCCCCATCCGTTGATGGCGCCGGTGGTTGAACTGGCGTTGCGGGCCGGCGAGGCGATTCTGCCGTTCTGGCGTGCCGATGTGGCGGTGACCGCCAAGTCTGATGATTCGCCGGTGACCGCTGCGGATATCGCCGCGCACGAGGTGATCGTGGCTGGCCTGACCGCCCTGGATCCGAGCATCCCGGTGTTGTCCGAAGAAGACGCCAGCATCCCGCAGAGCGTGCGCGCCGGCTGGCAGCGCTGGTGGCTGGTGGATCCGCTGGATGGCACCAAGGAATTCATCAGCGGCAGCGAAGAATTTACCGTCAACATTGCCTTGATCGAAAATGGCCGGGTAGTTTTTGGCGTGGTGTCGATGCCGACCAATGGGCGTTTCTACGTCGGTGGTGCGGGGCTGGGTGCCTGGCGTGGCGATAAGGGCGGTACGCCAGTGGCGATTCAGGTGCGTGACGTGCCGGGGCCTGGCGAAGCCTTCACCGTGGTCGCCAGCCGTCGCCATTCGAGTCCGGAGCAGGAGCGGCTGCTGTCTGGTTTGAGTGCAAGCCTGGGCGAATTGCAACTGGCCAATATCGGCAGTTCGCTGAAATTCTGTCTGCTGGCCGAAGGCGCAGCGGATTGCTATCCGCGGCTTGCGCCGACATCCCAGTGGGACACGGCGGCGGCGCAAGGCGTGCTGGAAGGCGCAGGTGGCGAGGTGCTGAGTTTGAACGGAGAAGCGTTCTGCTACCCGGCGCGGGAAACACTGCTGAACGAGTTCTTCCTGGCGCTGCCGGCAAAAGCCGCGTGGCGCACGAAGCTGCTGGAACTGGCCCGTTCGTAATCGCACTTACACACCTCAGCGGTGCAGGACGTACTGCCCGCTGAAGGTCACCGCATCCTCATCGCTACCCGCATTGACGACTCGCGTTTGCAGTGTCAATCGCGCCCGCCCGTAGCGCTGATACATCGTCAGAAACTTCTTCCACACGGCCGCATTCGGCGCTGCGCAGATGGCGTTGGCATCGCCGGTAACCGGCAGCGGATAACTGATCTGTCCTTCCTGGATCACGATGTGTCCGTCGGTGATGCCTTCTTCCTTCAAGCGCAGATGCAGCCAGCCCCAGCCGGCCAGCACTGCGCCGCAATACAGACTGCCGCCGAACATGGTGCTCTTGTGATTGACGTTGGCTTCCAGTGGCAGGTGCAGACGCAACTCATGCTCGTGCCAGTCAAGCACTTTGAGGCCCATGTCCCGGGTCAGCGGAATGTCGTGATGGAGGACAGATTCCAGATAGCGACTGTCACGATTCATTCGGATTCGTCTCCATGGCTGCTGCTGTCGGCGAAGTTCAGCCCGTGCTTGCGCAGTTTGTCGTGCAGGGTCTTGCGCGGAATACCCAGCGCTTCGGCGAGACTGCGCACCGAGCTGTGCGAACGGGCCAGTTCGGCGGCGATCAGCGACTTTTCGAAATTTTCCACCTGTTCACTGAGGCCTCCACTCGTGACCTCGATGGTGCCACTGCTGCCGTCGGTCTGAGTATTGTCCAGCGCCAGTTCCAGGCCGAGGGCGAAACGTTCCGCCGCGTTCTGCAATTCGCGCACATTGCCCGGCCATGAGTGACGCAGCAGCAACGCCCGTTGTGCCGGTTGCAGTTCATGAGGTGGCAGACCGTGGCGGGCGCTGGCTTCATCGGTGTAGTGCTGGAAGAGCACCAGCGCGTCTTCGCCCCGCTCACGCAGTGGCGGAATGCGCAGCGGCGCCACGTTGAGGCGGTAATACAAGTCCGCCCGGAACCGTCCTTGATCGGCGGCCTGGCGCAGGTCTTCCTTGGTCGCGGCGATGACGCGGATATCCAGCGGGATCAACTGATTGCCGCCCAGCCGTTCGACCACTCGTTCCTGCAGCATGCGCAGCAGTTTGACCTGCACGTCCATGCTCATGCTTTCGATTTCATCGAGAAACAACGTGCCGCCATTGGCGAATTCGAATTTACCGATCCGGCGTTTTTGCGCACCGGTGAATGCGCCGGGCTCGTGGCCGAACAGTTCGCTTTCCACGACCGACTCGGCCAGTGCCCCGGCGTTGATCGCCACGAACGGGCCGTTGCGCCGGCTCGACAGGTCGTGCAGTGCGCGGGCGACGACTTCTTTGCCGGCACCGGTTTCGCCGAGGATCAGGACATCAGCCTTGGTCGCGGCCAGTGCGCCGATCTGCTCGCGCAGACGCGCCATCGGGGCGGACTGGCCGACCAGTCGCGCGCTCAGTTCGTTGCGGTCGCTGAGGGCCATGCGCAGGCTGCGGTTGTCCAGCACCAGGCGCCGCAGGGCCAGTGCGCGGCGCACGCTGTCGAGCAGGGCGTCGCTGGCAAACGGCTTTTCGAGGAAGTCGTAGGCACCGGCGCGCATGGCCTGCACGGCCAGTGGCACGTCGCCGTGGCCGGTGATCAGCAGCACGGGCAGCTCAGGGTCCTGGGCGTGCAGTTCGCTCAATAATTCAAGACCGTCCATGCCGGGCATGCGGATGTCGCTGACCACCACGCCAGGCCAGTCACGCTCCAGTTGGGCGGCCAGGCCCTTGGCTTCGGACAGCGGAAGGATTTTCAGGCCGGCCAGATCCAGCGTCTGGCCCAGGGCCTGACGCAGGTGCGGATCGTCGTCGATCAGCACCACCTGAATGCGGTTGTCGATGGTCATGCACTTCGATCCTCGGACGGTTGCAGGCTGACCCCGGGCGCGCCGGCGCGCAGCCGCAGGGTGATCAAGGCGCCACCTTGCTTGTGGTTGGCGAACGACAGTTCACCGCCGAAGGCGCGCATCAGGGTTTCGCAAATGGCCAAACCCAGACCCAGGCCCTGCGTACGGGTCTTGGTGGTGTAAAACGGTTCGCTGGCGCGGCCCAGGGCTTCCATGCAAAACCCCGGGCCGTTGTCACGAATGTACAGATTGACGCCTTCACCGGTGGATTCGGCACTCAGCCACAATTTGCGCGGCGGGCCTTTCTCGGTCAGGGCATCGAGTGCGTTGGCCAGCAGGTTGCCGAGCACCTGGCGCAGACGGGTTTCCCCGGCCTCGACCCACAAGGTTGCGGCGGGCAGGTCGCGGATCAGCTCGACATCCATACTCCGACGACGTTTGGCCAGCAGCGCCAACGCATCGTCCAGCGCCGGTTGCAGGGCCACGCTTTCCGGGGCGTGACGATCGCGGCGGGCGAAGGCGCGCAGGTGAGCGATGATCGATGCCATGCGCCCGGTCAGTTCGCTGATCAATTTAAGGTTGCCGCGAGCGTCGTCGGTGCGCTGATGGTCAAGCAGCACCTCGGCGTTTTCCGCGTAACTGCGGATCGCCGCCAGCGGCTGATTGAGCTCGTGGCTGATGCTTGCCGACATGGTGCCCAGCGCCGACAGCTTGCCGGCCTGCACCAGATCGTCCTGAGCGCGCACCAGCTCCTGCTGGGCGTGCTCGCGTTCCAGCACTTCCTGTTTCAGGCGCCGATTGAGCCCCTCCAGATCGCTGGTCCGTTCGGCAACCCGACCTTCGAGTTCACGCCGGGCCTTGGCTTCGAAGGCAATCCGTTCCAGATAGTGTCGGCGGCGCTGCATCATCAGCCCGAGCAACAGCATGACCACCAACAGCGTGGCGCCGCCAACGGCCACCACGGTCCGCACCGGACGGTCGATCAAGGTGCGCGGAGCAAGAATGCTGACGCTCCAGCCGGTTTCCTCGATCGCCCGGGTCTGGGTCAGCCAGGCTGTCGAGCTGAGATTCAGCGGACGCGGTGAGCGAGTCGGATAGGGCTGAATGGCGGTGATCGCCGAGCGTTCATCGTCATTTAGCGGACGGGTCGAGCGGAATCGCCATTCCGGGCGCGACGTAAGGATGACCACGCCGTTGTGATCGGTCACCAGCAACTGTTCCGGGGTTTTTCCCCACAGGCTTTCGGTGTGGTCGAGATCGACCTTGATTACGAGCACGCCGATGATTTTTTCGCCATTGCGCACGGCCGCGGCAAAGAAGTAACCACGCTTGGCGGACGTGGTGCCAAGGCCGAAGAAGCGCCCCAGCCGCCCGGCCATCGCTTCGCTGAAGTAAGGCCGGAACGAGAAATTGCGCCCGACGAAACTGTCATGCTTGTCCCAGTTCGAGGCCGCCAGCGTCTTGCCGGTGGTATCCATCAAGTACATGACTTCGGCACCGGTCTGGGCGGCGATGTTCTTCAGCAAGCGATTGGCATTGCCCTGAGTGACGCCATCGTCCGGAGCACCGATGACCGCCCGCAGGGCCGGCAGGTCGCCGAGGATCTGTGGCAGCACTTCGTAGCGATGCAGGGTGCCCAGCAGGTTGGCGACGTAGAGGTCGAGTGTCTGGCGGTTCTGCCCGATCAGTTCACTGCGGTAATAGCGCTCGGCCAGATGTTGCAGCGGCCACAGCAGCGGGGCCAGGCACAGGGCCAGCAGGGCGAGGCTGCGCCAGCGAGGTCTGCGGGGAAGGGGTGGAGTCATGATCCTCAAGCGCCTGGGGGAACAGGCGCATTATGCCCGGGCCGGGCTTGATCTGTGCATCCGCTTTTTTCGGATACGCGTGCGTGGAAGATTCACACAGAGATTCAGGAAAAGACTTCGGCGTCCTTGAAAAAAGCTGCGGTCTGGTCCTTGGCAGACAGCGTCGGCGCTTCAGTCAATTGCCAGTCAATGCCCAGGTCCGGATCGTTCCAGCGAATGCTGCGTTCGGCCGCCGGGGTGTAGTAGTCCGTGGTTTTATAGAGGAACTCGGCGTAGTCGCTCAGCACCAGGAAACCATGGGCGAAACCTTCCGGAATCCACAGTTGGCGGTAATTGTCGGCGGACAGGTGTACAGCCACCCATTTACCGAAGTTCGGCGAGCTGCGGCGAATATCCACCGCCACGTCGAGAACTTCACCTGCGGTGACCCGCACCAGTTTGCCCTGGGTATGTTGCACCTGGTAATGCAAACCGCGCAGTACGCCTTTTTGTGATCGGGAATGGTTGTCCTGGACGAAATGCGGAGTGATACCGGTTGCGTCCTCAAAAGCCTTGGCATTGAAACTTTCGTAAAAGAAACCGCGCTCGTCACCAAATACCTTGGGTTCGATGATCAGAACACCCGGTAGGTCGGTGGTAATTACATTCATGAAAAAATTCCAAGTAAAGGTGGAATGACCGATATTTTTGCGCAAAGTGCCGGAGCGCGCGAGTTCTGATGTTTTTTATAGTCTATCGGGTCGCTACCGGCCATCGGGTAGACCACTACGGTAGTTCTGATCCTTCAGGGTGAGGTGGAGGGGCGTGGAACGCAATCTGAAAAACCTGTGGGAAAAGTCACCTTTAATGATAGTCGTGTGTATCGGCAGTCATTACCCGATCTGAACCGATTTAAGGGGTTGCTTATCGTCTGAAGCAATGGCGATATAAACGCCTTATAAAAATACAGGGGTCGCTTCATGTCGTTCGCCACGCTGATTCACCGCGCCAGTCTGCCCGGCCCGCAGGTCACTGCGGAGCAAGCCTTGCAAGTGTTGGAGCAACATTACGGGTTGGGCGGCACATTGCAGGCGCTGGGCAGCCAGCAGGATCTCAACTATCGCGTAGACAGCGAACGCGGGCGATTCGTACTGAAGATCTGTCGCGGCGACTATTCGCTGGTGGAGCTGCAGGCCCAGCATGCCGGCCTGAAATATCTGGTTGAACATTGCGATGTCCACGTTCCCCGGGTCATCCCGGCCAGTGACGGCCAGGACCTGTTGTCGCTGGAGATCGGTGGAGAAGCGGTGCATGTGCGGCTGCTCGACTACATCGAGGGCCAGTCTCTGACGGCCCTGGATCATCTCGGCCACGAGGTGGTTGCCGGATTCGGTCGACTCTGCGGTGAAATGGATCTGGCCCTGGCCGGGTTCGACCATCCAGGACTTGAACGTACATTGCAGTGGGATGCGCGCCATGCCGGCGCCCTGATCGAGCACCTGCTGCCAGTGATCGAGGACCGGCAACAGCGCGGTCTGATCGCCGATGCCGCCGAGCAGGCTGGACGGCGCCTGCAACCGCTGCTGGACAAATTGCCGGTGCAGGCGATCCACATGGACATCACCGATGACAACGTGGTCTGGCAGCGCGATGCCCGGCGTCACTGGCAAATGCAAGGCGTCATCGATTTCGGTGATCTGGTGCGCACCTGGCGCATCACCGATCTGTCGGTCACCTGCGCCGCGCTGCTGCATCACGCCGGGGGCGATCCGTTCGTGATCCTGCCGGCGGTACAGGCCTATCACGCAGTCAATCCGCTGCAACACGAAGAATTGCAGGCGCTGTGGCCGCTGATCGTGACGCGCGCGGCAGTGCTGGTGCTCAGTGGCGAGCAACAGGTCAGCATCGATCCGGGCAATACCTACAGCCGTGACAATCTTGCGCATGAGTGGGAAATCTTCCGGGTCGCCACTTCGGTGCCTCTGGCGCTGATGGAAGCGGCGATCCTCTCGGCGGTCGGGCAGGCGTTGCCAGCCATCGACAGTGAAGGTTTCGCACCTTTGTTGCCGGAGCTGGTGGGGCGCGAATTCGCGTTGATCGATCTGGGTGTTCTGAGCGCGCACTTCGAGGCGGGCAACTGGGAGCAGCCGGGCATCGATCAACGTCTGTTGAGTGAAGCCGCCGCGATCCATGGTCTGGCTGCCAGTCGATACGGGCAGTACCGTTTGTCCCGCACCCGGCCTGACAGCGCCGGGGAACCTGAGACGTTTCCGCTGCACGTCGAGTTGCGTGTGCCTTGCGGGGCAGCAGTCGAAGCGCCGTTTGCCGGCGTGCTGCATCTGTCGGCTGACGGCGCGCTGCGACTCGACGGCCCGAATCTGAGCGTGCGCCTGTGGGGTGTGACGCCCTCGCTGCACAGCGGCGCGGCGCTGGTCAAAGGACAGGTGCTGGGATCGGTGGACGGTCCGTTGATTGTGCAACTGGTCCGCGATGCGCATCTGGAGGCGCCGCTGTTCTGTACGCCGACCCGTGCTCTGGCGTGGCAGGTACTGTCGCCATCGCCGGCAGCGCTGCTGGGCCTGGCCTGCGACGCCGAGCCCGAGCTGGATGCGAAAGCCCTGCTTGCCCGTCGTGACGCCAGTTTCGCCCGCACTCAAAAACATTATTACGTCGACCCGCCGCGTATCGAACGCGGCTGGCGCAATCACCTGATCGACATGCAAGGCCGTTCCTACCTCGACATGCTCAATAACGTCGCGGTGCTCGGGCACGGTCATCCACGCATGGCGGCGGTCGCGAGCCGACAGTGGTCGTTGCTCAATACCAATTCGCGGTTCAACTATGCGGCGGTCGCCGAGTTTTCCGAACGTTTGCTGAAACTGGCGCCGGAGGGCATGGACCGGGTGTTCCTGGTCAACAGCGGCAGCGAAGCCAATGATCTGGCGATTCGCCTGGCCTGGGCCTACAGCGGCGGGCGCGACATGCTCAGTGTGCTGGAGGCCTATCACGGCTGGACGGTCGGCGCAGATGCGGTGTCGACCTCGATCGCCGACAACCCGCAGGCTCTGAGCAGTCGTCCGGACTGGGTGCACCCGGTGACCGCGCCGAATATCTATCGGGGCGAATTCCGGGGGCTCGATTCGGCGCCGGACTACGTGCGCAGCGTCGAACACAACCTGGCCAAAATCGACGAGCAGAAACGCCAACTGGCCGGGTTCATCTGCGAGCCGGTCTACGGCAATGCAGGCGGGATCTCGCTGCCACCCGGTTATCTGAAAAAAGTTTATGAATTGGTGCGTGCTCGAGGCGGTGTGTGCATCGCCGATGAGGTACAGGTCGGTTATGGGCGTATGGGGAATTTCTTCTGGGGCTTCGAAGAGCAAGGCGTGGTGCCGGACATCATCACCATGGCCAAGGGCATGGGTAATGGCCAGCCGCTGGGCGCCGTGATCACCCGGCGGGAAATCGCCGAAGCGCTGGAGGCCGAGGGTTACTTCTTCTCGTCCGCTGGCGGTAGTCCGGTGAGCTGCCAGATCGGCATGGCCGTGCTCGATGTGATGGAAGAGGAAAAACTCTGGGAAAACGCCCAGGTGGTCGGCGGGCACTTCAAGCAGCGGCTGGAGGCATTGATCGATAAACATCCGCTGGTCGGTGCGGTGCATGGCTCGGGGTTCTATCTGGGGGTCGAACTGATCCGCAATCGCCAGACCCTGGAGCCGGCGACCGAAGAAACCATGCTGCTGTGTGATCGCCTGCGGGAGCTGGGGATCTTCATGCAGCCGACCGGCGATGACTTGAACATCCTCAAGATCAAACCGCCGATGGTCACCTCGCGTCAGAGTGTGGATTTCTTTGTCGACATGCTGTCGAAGGTGCTGGAAGAAGGCCTCTGAGACTGTGATAGTCCGATTAATACCGATTTCTATCGGTATTAATCGGTGAAAACAAAACTCGATATTTGTTTTCAGCTTTTAAAGTCGATATTTATCGTTTATAAAGTCGCTATCGTCCGTCGTCCAAACCTGTTCGGCGCGTTGAACAACCTCGACCGTTCCCTGGAGTCCTGATCGACATGACCACCTTGAAAAGTACCCCACGCGCCGATGGCTTCTACATGCCGGCTGAGTGGGCGCCGCAAACCCAGACCTGGATGATCTGGCCCGAGCGTCCGGACAACTGGCGTCTGGGCGGCAAGCCGGCGCAGGTCGCTCATGCAGCCGTGGCCAAGGCCATCGCGCGTTTCGAACCGGTGACCGTGGCGGTGTCCGCCGGCCAGTACGAAAATGCTCGCGCGCGCCTTGATGTGCCGAATATCCGCGTGGTCGAGATGTCCAGCGATGACGCCTGGGTCCGCGACAGCGGCCCGACCTTCGTGATCAATAACAGCGGCGAAGTGCGCGGTGTGAACTGGGACTTCAACGCCTGGGGCGGTTTTGACGGAGGCCTGTATTCGCCGTGGAACCGCGATTCCCAGGTCGGTGGCAAGATCCTCGAGATCGAGCGCAGCCCGCGCTATCGCACCGAAGGCTTTGTGCTCGAAGGCGGCTCGATTCATGTCGACGGTGAAGGCACCCTGATCACCACCGAAGAATGCCTGCTCAACCGCAATCGCAACCCGCACCTGGGTCGTGAAGAAATCGAAGCGGTGCTGCGCGACAACCTGTCCGTGGACAAGATCATCTGGCTGCCGGATGGCCTGTTCAACGACGAAACCGACGGCCATGTGGATAACTTCTGCTGCTATGTGCGTCCGGGTGAAGTGCTGCTGGCGTGGACTGACGATCCGCAGGATCCGAACTACCCGCGCTGCCAGGCTGCGATGAAAGTGCTGGAAAGCAGCACCGACGCCAAGGGGCGCCCGTTCACGGTGCACAAGATGCCGATTCCGGGGCCGCTGTTTGCCACCGAAGAGGAATGCGCAGGCGTGGACCCGGTGGATGGCACTCAGGAGCGCAACCCGAGCGTGCGTCTGGCCGGTTCCTACGTGAACTTCCTGATCGTCAACGGCGGCATCATCGCGCCGAGTTTTGACGATCCAATGGATGCTCCGGCCCGTGAGATTCTGCAGAACCTGTTCCCGCAACACGAAGTGGTGATGGTGCCGGGTCGCGAACTGTTACTGGGGGGCGGCAATATTCACTGCCTTACCCAACAGCAACCCGCTCCGCACAAAGAGTGAGTGCAGATGTAACAGCTTGAGTTGATTGAAAAATCGACCGGGCAGTCATTTGTTGCCTACGCTTGAAGAGAAACCCGCAGCCCGTCAGGACTGCGGGTTTCTTTATATCCGCTTGTCGGCAGTTTCAACACATTGGCATAGCTCTTGTATCGCTTATGACGCACTAGGGAGGGGGGAGAACTTCAACAGTTCTGTCATAAACCTTGGATAACGTAGCCGCTCACGAACGGGGAGAGAGCGCGGAAATGAACGCCGAAGTGAACGTAATCAGCGAGCGGACGATGCATCCCATGGCTGTAAATAGTGAGTCGCTCCAGATTGTCGCGCACTGGTTGAAGTCCAATGGAACGCGTCAGATCAGGGAACCTGATCCGCGCCGGATGATGATCGAGCGTTACCCCGCTGGCCTGTTCAGCGAGGCCGAATTGGACGCATTGTGGGATGTGATGGAAGGATAAGAAGAACAGACAAGGATTGTAAAAAGCGCTGCCGGGATGGCAGCGCTTTTTTTATGGGCGTGAATCAGAAGCTGTAGGTGCCGGTCATGACCAGGCTGCGCGGCGCGCCTGGCTGGATCTGGAAGGCGCTGGTGGCCGACGCGTAATACTCGCGGTCGGTGATGTTGTTCAGCGCTGCGCGCAGGTCCCAGTCCTTGTGGCGGTAACCGACCAGAGCGTCCCAACGCCCATAGCCCGGCAGCACGGTGGTGTTGGCGTTGTCGGCGTAACGCTGGCCGACCAGGGTCAGGCCGGTTTCGCCGTACCAGCCCATCTCCGGTTTCCAGGTCAGGAACAGGCTGCCGTTGTGCTTGGCGACATTGTTGACGCGTTTGCCTTCCAGGCCGTTGTTGTCCTTCTCGATGGTCGCGTCCTGCACGCCGAAGCCGCCGCGCACGTACCAGTTGCCGACGATCTTGCCGGTACCGGTCAACTCGATCCCCCGCGAACGCTGCAGACCGCTGAGTACGGTCAGGGTCGGGTCGTTCGGATCGGTGGTGCGACGGTTGTAGAGTTCCAGCTCGTAGATGGCCAGGGTGGTGCTCAGGCGATCGTCGAGCCAGTCGCTCTTGACGCCGATTTCCTTCTGCTTGGTCAGCTCCGGGCTCAGGTCGTTGGTGTTGCCGGCTGCGCCCGGAGTGATACCGATCAGACCGCCGCCCACCGGCGAGAAGGTCTTGGTCCACGAGGCGTAGAACGAGTGGTTCTGCAGCGGCGTCCAGACCACACCGAAACGCGGGCTGGTGCTGTGGCTGTCACGGTCCTCGGAGATGTTGCGCAGTTTGTTGGTCGACTCGATATCGAAGGTGTCATAGCGCAGGCCTGCCAGCAGTTGCCATTGATCGTTCAGGCGCAGTTGGTCCTGAACGTAGATCGCGCGACTTTCGACTTCTGTATGGCTGCTGCTCGACACCTGCATACGGCCGGTGTGGCGCAGATTTCGATCCGGGTTGTACAGGTCCAGCGAAGGCACTGCGGAGCTGCCGCGTCCGGAGGTTGCCGCGTTGTACAGCGTCGGGTCGCGGCGCTGGCTGCCGGTTTCGACGCCGGTCAGCAAGCGGTGTTCGAGGCCGAAGGTGTCGAATCCACCTTCCAGTTCGACGTTGTTGAATACGTTGCGGGTGGTCAGGTCCTGTTGCCAGTGCTGGCGGGTGACCTTGTTGGTCTTCGCATCGAAACCGGTGAGGTAGGTGTTGTCGAAATCGCTGTCGAGCTTGAACACACCGAGGGTGTGGCGCAGTTGCCAGTTGTCGTTGATTTCATAGCTCAGCTTCGAGCGCAGGGACTGTGCCTTGTCATCGATGAAGTCGTGATCGTTGCCGTAGGTCGTGTCTCGGCCAACATCCGCCGGACGTCCACCGACGCCGGGAATGCCGCGATCCGGCGTACGGTTGTAGCGGCTGTATTCGTACTGCACCAGCCAGTTCAGGTCAGGCGTAAGCTGCCAGCTCATCGACGGCGCAAACAGTTTGCGGTTGCCGCTGACACCGTCGCGGAAGCTGTTCTCGTCCATGTTGCCCATGTTCAGGCGCAGGCTGATGTTCTCGCTCGGGTCGGCGCTGAGGTCGGCGTACAGGCTGCGCAGATCTTCGCTGCCGCCCTGGGCCTCAATGGTCGAGCGGCGGCCGGATTCGGGCGCCTTGCTCACACGGTTGACGATCCCGCCCTGGCTGCCACGGCCATACAGCACGGCGGCCGGCCCCTTGAGCACTTCGACGCGTTCGATGTTGTGCAGATCGCGCTTGTACTGGCTGTCGTCGCGGATGCCGTCCAGATAGAAGTCGTTGCTGGCGTCGAAACCCCGGATGCGCAGGCTGTCGAAGCGCGTATCGCCTGCGCCGCTGACGTTGGGAATCCCGCTCAGGGCGTCTTCGATGTCATTGATGCCGTAATCCGCGACGTTGGCAGTCTTGATCGAATCGATCGCCTGCGGCACGTAGCGCACGGGGGTGGACGTACGGGTTGCGGTGTTGCTGACCTTTACGCGCGGGTCGTCGGCCTGCGCTTCAGCGCTGATCGAAGTGGCGGGAAGTTCGGTCGCGGAGTAAGCGAAACCGGAGGACAAAACGGCAGAGAGCCCAAGCGTGACGGGCGTAAGACGGAACGGGGCAGGCATTGAAAAGCGCATCCGAAAGGGTGAAAGAATTCAAACGCGCGGATGGTAATGCTTTGCATTTGCTTCCGTTAATTATTCCTGAAAGGTTCCTTGGTTGGATTGTGTCAATTTATTTCATGTTTGTGTCGGAGCGGACAATGAGCGCATTTGACCGATTGCCGAAACAGACTGAAAGCCATTCCGGCGTTTTTCCGCAACGACCCATGGACTAATGTGCCGGCATCATTTTTCCCATCTTCCAGCCGGAGCTTTTCGATGACTCTTCATTACATCTACGACCCGCTGTGTGGCTGGTGCTACGGCGCCAAGCCGCTGGTACAGGCCGCACAGCAAGTTCTGCCGGTGATCGCCCATGCTGGCGGCATGATGACCGGTGCCAACCGTCAGAGCGTTTCACCGCAACTGCGCAATTACGTGATACCTCACGACCGACGCATTGCCGAATACACCGGACAGCCGTTTGGCGAAGCCTATTTCGAAGGTCTGTTGCGTGATCACACGGCGGTATTTGATTCCACGCCACCGATTGCCGCTGTCATGGCAGCAGAACGCCTCGATGGGCGTGGCCTGGAACTGCTGGGTCGTTTGCAAACCGCACACTATGTAGAAGGCCGGCGGATTGCCGATGAGGTCGTGCTCGTGGACTGCGCGGTAGAGATAGGCTACGAGGCGGACACTTTCCTCAAAAACCTCAAGGCCACTGATACCGATCAACACATAAAGAACAGCCGCGCATTGTTGGCGAAACTCGGTGGTCAAGGCTTTCCAACCTTTGCACTGGAGCAGGACGGTCAGTTCACTCTGATCGATATCGGCCCGTGGCTCGGCAAACCGCAGGCCTTTGCACAATGGTTGAGCGAGTCGGTTCCGTCGGCACCCGTGGTGCAAGCCTTGCCGGTCTGTGGCCTCGATGGTTGTGCGTGAGCGGACATCAAAATCCCTGATTACAGGCAATTCCCAGCACGCAACCATCGTAAAATTTACTTTTATTAGACGATTTTTGCCTATTTAAAGACGATTCTTGAAATTGACACATTGTTCAGGGCGCGGCTACGATTCGGCCCAACGCCTGTGGCTAACCGCCATGACTCAAAATCAGGAGCAGGCCCGCCATGACATTGTCTTGAGCGGGTCTTTTTGTTTCGGGGTGAATAAAAGAGTGCAATAAGCGCCGTTTCAGCCGTTCGACACAGCGCGTTTCAACCCGCAATAAGGAAAACAAGATGTTGAACAAGCGAATCAGTTTGATCGCACTGGGGATGTTGAGTGCCACTTCGGCCATGGCTAACGACCAGGCAGAGTCCAAGGGTTTTGTTGAAGACAGCAGCCTCAAAGTGCTGCTGCGCAATGCCTACATCAATCGTGACTACAAAGACGGCAACCAGGACAAAGCGGAATGGGGCCAAGCGGCCATCGGTACGTTCTCGTCCGGTTTCACCCAGGGCACCGTCGGTGTCGGTGTGGATGCCTTCGGTCTGTACGCACTGCGCCTGGATGGCGGCAAGGGCCGCAGCGGTGCGGGCGGTATCGACTTCTTCAAGCGCGGTGACAGCGGTAACGCTGCCGACGACCTGTCGAAGGGCGGTGCAGCCGTCAAATTCCGTATCTCCAACACCGTACTGACCTACGGCGACCAGATGCCGGCCCTGCCGGTGCTGAGCTACGACAACGTGCGCCTGCTGCCGGAAAGCTACACCGGTACCTTGATCACCTCCAAAGAGATCAAAGGTCTGCAACTGGATGCCGGTCGTTTCACCGCCGAATCGCGTAAAAGCGCTGAAGGCCGTGACAGCGGTGGCCTGAAGTCGATCAACGTGTTGGGCGGCAGCTACCAGTTCACCGAACAGTTCAAGGCTGCGCTGTACGCTTCCGACGTCGAAGACGTGCTGAAGAAGCAATACGTGAACGCCAACTACGTGTTCCCGATCGACAAGGATCAGTCCCTGACCCTGGACTTCAATGGTTACCGCACCAAGCTGGACAACTCCTATGTCCGCGAAAACGGCGTAACCGGCGACGACAACAAGATCTGGAGCCTGGCAGCCACTTTCGCCACCGGCCCGCACTCGTTCACCGTGGCGCACCAGCGCTCCACCGGTGACAGCAACCTGGGTTACGCCTATGGCGGCTACCAGAAAGGCCAAGGTCGCGTGGGTGACGGTGGCAACACCATCTACCTGGCCAACTCCTACTGGTCGGACTTCAACGCTGAAGACGAGCGCAGCTGGCAACTGGGCTACGGCCTGGACTTCGGCGCATTCGGTGTTCCGGGTCTGAGCTACAACTTCGCTTACGTGCGTGGCGACAACATCACCACATCCACCAGCGAAGGCGGCACCGAGCGCGAAATCTTCAACCAGTTCAAGTACGTCGTGCAGAGTGGCCCGGCCAAGGACCTGAGCGTGAAAGTGCGTAGCTCGATCCTGCGTGTTTCGCAGAAATCCAGCGAATACAACGTCAGCGGCAACGAGTTGCGTGTGTTCGTGGATTACCCGATCAACATCTTCTGATGATCGTTTGAAGCCGCGACACGCGTCAGAAAAACCCCGACTGGTTCGGGGTTTTTTTTGACGTTTTTTGCGAAAACAGCATAAAAACCCGTGTTTTTGTCATTTGAAATGCACTTTCAAGGCGTTTCAAATCGCGTTTCAAACAGCGCTTTAAATGCCTGAAATTCTTTCTCATGGACGCAAATTCTCCACCTAATAGATTAGGCCGTTCAATGCAGCGGAGAATTGGGTAATGATCGTTTTAACCAGAGAAGTGGGCGAATCGCTACGGCGCGACAAATACGCCAATGTGCAGGGTGCTGACTTCAATCTCTACGGTCATTTCGCCGACTTTGTCAGACTGACCAAAAGTTGGGAAAACATGGAGCCTGACAGTTACTACGGTCAGGCCGAAGCCGGCATGCGTTACCGTCGTTACAGCGACTTTGAATACAACCCCAAGACGCGCGAGCTGAAGCAACTGGAACACCGCGCGTACGTGCAGTCCAAGGAGAACAACGCCTACGTGGGCGGCGTTGTGCGGCACTTCCAGGACTTCTCCGACGAAGTGATTACTTCGCCGGTGATGCGCAGCCTGATCGACACCGATTTCGAAGTGTACAAAAGCGTGTTGCCGGAAGAGTTGCACAATGAAATCTGGCAATGCCAGATCCATCAGATCCGCATCGAGATCAAACCCGGCAAACAGCTGGAAATCACGCCGGAAGGCATCCACTGCGACGGTTACCCGTTCAGCGGTGTGCACTTCTGGGGTCGCAACAATGTCGAGGGGGCCGAAAGCCGCCTGTACGACATTCACGAGCAGCAACTGGCGTCGACCACCTACCAGGAAATTCTCGACACCACTTACTTCCTCGACCGCGACATGCGCCACTACGTCACGCCAGCGCGCAACACCCACTCCCATGCCATGGCGTACCGGCAGATTCTGGCGATTTCCTTCTCGCGGCCCGGGACCGCTTTCGACATTGTTCGCTAATCAGATCACCCCAATCGACGGCGTCGAGTGCTCGACGCCGGTGGTGCTGCGGCGTGCGACGGCCAAGGACGCGCAGCGCATGGAGCGTTTCTTCCGCCAGTTCGACGAAGTGTCGTTCTGCGAATGGCAGGATGCCAAATGCCTGCGCGGCGTGCTGATCCAGAAAACCACCACGGCCTATCTCGCCTTCGATGTCGAGGGCGAGATCGTTGGCGCAGTATTGGGCGGCATGCTCGGCAGTCGCGGCACCATCAACCATCTGGCTGTCAGCGCGCGCTATCGCAGCCAGGGTGTGGGGCAGCGGCTGGTGGAAGCGGCGTCGGCCGACATGAAACGGGTCGGTGTGCTGCGGATGTTTCTGTTCGTTGACGATGCTAACCTCGCGGGCAAGCGTTTCTGGACGGCCCAGGGTTTTTGCGAGCCTCACGGCGAACGGACATTTGAGAGGGATCTATGAATGAAACATCCGGCAGTGCGCCGCTGATGGTCGACCGTCAGCCATCGCGCACCTTTGCCGAAGCCAGCCCGGTGGTGGCCGGCTACTTCACCGTGTCGTTCGTCTTCGGGCTGATGGCGGTCAACGCCGGGCTGCCGCTGTGGCTGCCGGTGGCCATGTGTCTGTTCGTGTATGCCGGGGCTTCGCAATTCGCGGCGCTGGCGCTGATCAGCAGCGGTGCGTCGCTGACCACCATCGTGCTGACCACATTTCTGATCAATGCGCGGCACATGCTGATGTCGGTCTACATGGCGAAGGCCCTGCGGGCGCTGGGCCTGAGCCGCATGGAGCGCTGGTGCTATGCCGGCGGGCTCACCGATGAATCGTTCGCCTTTCACAGCGTCAAGCTGGGCACCGGGGCGCCGGTGAACATCCGTTATCTGATCGGCTTCAACCTGTTCTGCCACACCTCGTGGGTGATCGGCGGATTGCTCGGGGCCCTGTGTGCGCAATACGCTTCGCACCTGATCAAATACCAGCTCGACTACGCGCTGACCGCAATGATGCTCTACGTGCTGGTCTCGCTGTGCAACACCCGCAACAAACTCATCGCCGCTATGGCCGCAGTCGTCTGCATGGGCGCACTGAGTCTGGTGGGCAGCTCGCCGTTCAACGTTTTCATCGCCACGTTTGTGGGCTGTGGAGTGGGTGTATGCCTGACCAAACGTTCCTGATCCTGGTGGTCGCGCTGATGATGGCCGTGACCTTCCTGCCACGGGCCTTGCCGCTGCAGGTCAACACCGAGCACTGGCCGCCCTTCGTCGCCCGGGCGCTGGAATACCTGCCGGTGGCGATCGTCGCTGCGATCAGCCTGACCCCCTTGTTGATCAAGGAACAGCACATACAGCTCGATCGCCCGGAACTCTATGCAGCGATTCCGACGCTGTTATGTGCGTATTTCAGCAAAAACCTCTTTCTCAGTGTGGCGGTTGGGACGGCTGCGTACATTGCGCTCGGCTCGTTCATGTAACGGCAGGTCGACCACGTCGTTCAACGCCTGGCCGGACAGATCCGGGTTGTTCACCGCCAGGCGCACTTCGAGGAAATCCTCGAACCCGGGGAAAATCGTCAGGCCGTTCTTCTGCGCGGCCTCGCGGGAGACCATGCCGACCGCGTCCATCTGCGTGATGAGTGACAGGGTCAGCGTTTCGCTGCAGGAGTAAATCGTCCGCTGGCTGTTCTCGAAATTGCCCAGCCCGGCGTCGAGAAAACGCAAAAAGCTGTGGGAATACGGGCAATCTTCTGCAGGACGCACCTGAAACTTGTTGCCGAGCAACGTCAGCGGATCGTTCTCCTGACCGCAATGAGCGCCGACCACCTGTACCTGCACTTCCGGCAGGACAATGCTCGGCAACCCCGGACGCTGCGGGCCGATCAGCACCGCCAGGTCGAAGTCCTCGTTCTTCAGCTTGCTGAGATTTTCCATCGACTCGGCGTAGCTGAATTCCATCTGGTAGTCGGGGAACACATCGATCAAGCGCCCGATCAATCGTCGGTTGAAGTCCGGGTCCAGCGTGGTGTTCAACGCCACTTTCAACGTGCGCTGTCCCGGCACCTTCAGCGCCTCGACTTTCTCTTCCATCTGCCGCGTGGCAATCAGCACTCTGTCCATATAAGGCGTCAGCTCTGTGCCTTGCGGCGTCAGCGTCAGTCCTTTGTTGGAACGGCGAAACAAGCGGAAACCGAACTGTTCTTCGACCTTGTTCAACTGCGCGGCCAGGGCCTGCACAGTCAGGCACGAATGCTCGGCTGCGGCCGACAAGGAGCCGGTCTGCACGATGCGCATGAGGTTGCGTAAGGTTCTGCTATCCATGGGTAATGCCCTCTGAAGTGGGCTGGGTATTGTTGTGTACGTGACGGCCTGAACGGCGCCATTTGCCGGCTATATTCCTGTACCTGAGCATAGTTGTCGCGCAATTAGTAGCGAATCGATGTCCCCGCCGATGGCTGGAGGCTGACACAGGATCGGGGTTTTTGGTGACGTGGGGGTGATTGGGGTCAAAAAAAGTGCACGGTTTGGGTGCGTCTTCGTGTTTTTTCAAAGGAATTTTGGCGCGATTTTGACAGGCTATTCATTACACCACCTCACAAATGAAGTACCCCACCCCTACTTTTTCCCCTCCTGGCACACGCCTACATTGAGCTCCAACACCTGACCATCATCCCGAGGGCAGGTCACTGGAGTAGTCGTCATGCCATTTGTCAGCGTACGCATCACCCGCGACGGCGTTACCCGTGAGCAGAAAGCTCAGGTGATCGCCGAAATCACTGAAACCCTGGAACGCGTCCTCAACAAACGCCCGGACCTGACCCACATCGTGATCGAAGAAGTCGACACCGATAACTGGGGCTACGCCGGCATCACCACCACCGAATACCGCCGACAACTGGCGGAACGGGGCCAGTCATGACCCCGACCGTGACCATCGATTTCGTCTCCGACGTGGTGTGCCCCTGGTGCGCACTCGGGGCGACGGCGCTGGAGCAGGCGATCGGCAATCTGGCCGGCGAGGTTTCGGTGGAGCTGACCTACAAACCCTTCGAACTCAACCCGGACATGCCCGCCGAAGGCGAACCGGCCGTGCAGCACCTGATGCGCAAATACGGTCGCACCGCCGAAGACGTTGCCGCCGGCAAAAAGATGCAAATCGAGCGCGGCAAGGCCATCGGTTTCGAGTTCGACCTGGAAAAACGCACGCACTTTCACAACACCTTCGATGCCCATCGATTGCTGATGTGGGCAGCGCAGGAAGGGCGGCAAGTCGTGCTGAAAAAGATCCTGCTGCGCGCTTACTTCCGCGACGGCGACAACCCCAACGATCACCCGACGCTGATCCGTCTGGCGACCGAAGCGGGGCTGGAGGCGGCGAGGGCCCGCAAGGTGCTGGCCAGCGACGAATTCGCCAGCGAAGTGCGGCAACTGCAGGCGTTTTACCGACAGCACGGGATCAACTCGGTGCCCGCGCTGATCCTGAACGGCAAGCACCTGGTCTCCGGTTCGCAATCGGTCGAGTACTACGAACAAATGCTGAAACAACTGGCTAGCGCCTGATTCAACACTTATTTATTGATTGAGGATTTCATCATGAGCAACTCGAAAAAAACCGTCGTTATCACTGGCGCCTCCCAAGGTCTGGGCGAAGGCATGGTCAAGGCCTTCCGTGAGCTGGGCTACAACATCGTCGCCACTTCGCGCTCAATCAAGCCGTCGAACGATCCGCAAATCCTGACCATCGCTGGCGACATCGGCGACCCGGCCACCGCTCAACGCGTGATCAGCGAAGGCGTGGCACGCTTCGGCCGCATCGACACCCTGGTCAACAACGCCGGCATCTTCGTCGCCAAACCGTTCACCGCCTACACCCCGGAAGACTACGCGGCGGTGCTGTCGGTCAACCTCAACGGCTTCTTCTACATCACCCAACTGGCCATCGCCGAGATGGAAAAACAAGGCAAGGGCCACGTGGTCAATATCACCACCAGCCTGGTCGACCACGCCATCGACGGCGTGCCCTCGGTCCTCGCGTCGCTGACCAAGGGCGGCCTCAACGCCGCCACTAAATCCCTGGCCATCGAATACGCCAAACGCGGAATCCGGGTAAACGCGGTATCGCCGGGCATCATCAAAACGCCGATGCACGGCGAAGAAACCCACGCGGCACTGGGCGCGCTGCATCCGGTCGGGCACATGGGCGAGATCGACGATATTGCGCAGGCGGTGGTGTATCTCGATAACGCGAACTTTGTGACTGGCGAGATTCTGCATGTGGATGGTGGGCAGAGCGCTGGGCATTGATTGATGCGGTAACACAAAGCCCTTTCAGTGATGCGAGGGCTTTTTTGTGGGCGACGGTTTGTGGATCGTCATCGACCAGCGCCTTGCGAAGCTCCCGCGAGTTCAAGGGGAACTCAGTGAGCCTAAGCCTGAGGATATGCTGAGAGTCGTCTATTTTGATTAGAAACAGTTACTCGTGATCGTACGGTCGGGGAAGGACGTTATGGCGCAGTATAAGAACCTGGCTGGAGATTCAGGCGTGATTGCTTATGAACTAGGGCGGGGATCAATCACGATTCAATTCGCAAAGGGTGCTTACAGAACTTATCTTTATGATTCGCTCAAGCCCGGCGCTGTGATTGTGGCAGAGCTAATACGTTTGGCTGTGGCAGGGCAAGGTTTAAACAGTTACATCAACCGTTACGTGAAGAAGAATTACGCCAGCAGATGGTAAACGGTTAAACACAGGCCGTCATAATGCCGAGAAACAACAAAGCCCCTGCATTTCTGCAGGGGCTTCGTTTTGTATGGTGCCGGCACCAGGAATCGAACCCGGGACCTACTGATTACAAGTCAGTTGCTCTACCATCTGAGCTATACCGGCGTGTGGGCGACGATTATAGCGACTCGGGTGCTTCTGTAAACCCCTGAATTCAGACTATTTTTGCGCGCTCTGCGAATCACGCCCGGCGCAGGACGTTGCGCAGTTTTTGTACAGCGCGCCAGGTGCGGCTGTTTTGCATGGCGCGCAGTTCGGCTTCGGCGTGTTCGGCGCGTTGCAGGGCGGTTTCCAGGGCCGGGTTTACCGGGTGGGCGAGGTTGTGGCCTTTGCACAGCTGAAAGTTGTCGAGGTTGCACGGTGGCAGGTCGAACGCGGGTTTGAGGTTGATGTGTTCGTTGGCGAGGAAGAAGCTGTTGAGGCCGTCGAACAGGACGTTGGTGTAACCGGCGTCGGTCACCAGGTGTTCCCAGGTGTGGTCGCGCTCCCATGGGGTTTCGATGAGGATGATCCAGGGGCGGAAGCGGCCGAAGTCCATCCCGCGCAGGACGGTTTCTTCGTGGCCCTCGACGTCGATTTTCAGGAAGTGGATCGGCCGCTCGGCGGCGTGTTCTTCGCAGATCGAGGTCAGTGTGCGTGCGGTGACGGTGAGGCTTTGCACGTCCATGCCGAGGTTTTTGCGCTCTTGCGCAACGACCGGGTCAGCGGTGGACAGGCCGGTGTCGGGAATGCCGTAGAAGGTCAGTTCGCCCGGCTGGTCGCTGGCCACGCATTGCAGCGTGGTGTCGCGGGGGCGATGGTGGCGGAGCGCGTCGTAATAGTTCTGCATCGGTTCGACATTGATGCCCTGCCAGCCGCGATCGTAAAAGGCTTTGGTGACCGAGTCGTGGATCGGGTCATTGGCGCCGACGTCGATATAAAAACCGTTTTCAAAATACTGCAGGGCGCGCCAAAGGCGAACGTCCTCGAAATTCTGTGCGTAAGAAATGAACGTCACGGTCGCTTCCTGTCGGTCGATTTTTTCTTGTTCGGGCCTGCGCTACCTGCACGGCGTAGGTCTGTATAGCAAGGGTGGCTGGCCGGCGCAATTTTCCGTTCCCTGCGTCCATGATTCGGCGGATATGTCCTTTTGCTTGGGGGCTTATGCACAACAGGCTTTGAAGAGGGTGGGCTTAGAGGGGATTTTGTGAAAGGGTTCTCATTTGGTGCGCAAATCCCTGTTTTATCGGTTTTTTATTCATGTGAACAAAAAATGACCAAGGCTGTTAGTGGCCTGAAACAGGCGCGGATATGGGATCCAAGAGAAATCCATCAACAGAGTTATCCACAGGCCGTAAAGATTTAAGCGCGTTCTGCCAACAGCAGGAAATTACGCGGTGTGAGCGGCGCTTCGCAGAAGGTGCCGAGACGTACGACGTATCCCTGTTCGGTGAGGAAAAGTGCCCGATCAAGATTCAGCCAAAGCTCCAGCGGGCGTCGGAAGAGTCCGCGCAGCAATTCCAGGTTGCGAACTTCGGCCAACCGCTGCCAACCGGCGGCTTCGAGAGCTACCCAATCCGGCGAGCCGATTGTGGATAACTCTTTCAACGCTGCCAGGTCGCAGCAGTAATCGGCGAACGGTTTGTCCAGCCATGCGCTCGGCAGCGACGGCGTCGGCAGGTATTCGTCGGTGCCGCGCACTTGCCGCTGCAGCAAATCGAAAGCCAGCCGGCGGGCCATGGAAGTGTCGCGCTGACGTCGGACACGGGCACCGGCGGTGACGGTTTCGCTCATCGGCAGGGACAGATCTTCCAGCGACAGCTGTAGGGCAGAGTGCGAGCCGGCGGAAGATAACGCCTGATACTCCGCTCGATTGATCCGGTTATAGCAGCACGGAGCGATTGCCAACTGTCGGCAACCTGCGGCGCTGGCCAGTTGCATCAGCCGCACATGCAGATCACCACAAGCGTGCAGGGCAACAGGTGTGTGTTCGGCGTTCAGCAATAAAGCGGTGTTCGCGGCGAGTACATCCTGCTCGACATGCAGTGCGTGCAACTGATGACGCTGACTCAGCGCCTGACCGCTCGCGACCAGCGCTGGATCATATTCCAGGCAAGTGAGTTGCTGATCGGCACCGAGCAGACGCCGCCCCAAATGGCCTTTACCCGAACACCAGTCCAGCCAGTGCTTCGGTTGCGCGGCAAACGACAAGCGGCTGGCGAAGGCCTCGATCTGCTGCCATTTGCGCCCCGGTACATCGACATTCTGGCGATGGCCGGCAGCTTCCAGTGAGTGTGCAGGCAACTCACCCACCGCACTCAATTCAAGCGACAACGCTGCCAATGAAGCAAAGGGCTCGGGTGCATCCAAAAGTTCGGCAGGGTTGTTGTGGGCGTTTTCCGCCTCTTCCAGCGATCGTCCGCGTAGCCACGAAGCCAGCTCCGGGCAGGATGCTTCCCAGGGTAAATGCAGATGAGTAAACGGGCGGGGTTTCCACAGCGCCTGATGCGTTGTGAGAAATGTATCCAGTGCGGTGAAGCGGGCGAGTAAGTCCTCGCCCGTCAGCACGTAAGAAGAGTCAGCGTCCCTGGCACGCATCGACGCGCAGCCAGCGTTCCAGCAGTTTGAAACCGCGAACCAGCACGTAGGCCATCACCAGGTAGAACAAGCCGGCAGCGAAGAAGATCTCCACCGGCAGGTAAGTACGGGCAATGATCGTGCGCGCCATGCCGGTCAGCTCCAGCAGCGTTACGGTGCTGGCCAGGGCGCTGGCCTTGAGCATCAGAATCACTTCGTTGCTGTAGGCCGGCAAGCCGATGCGCGCAGCGCGCGGCAGGATGATGTAGAACAGCGCTTTCGGCCGGGACATGCCCAGAGCCCGCGCCGCTTCGATTTCACCCGGCGGAATGGCCTGGATTGCGCCGCGCAGGATCTCGGCGATGTACGCCGCGGTGTGCAGTGTCATGGTCGCGGTCGCGCACCAGAACGGATCACGCAGGTAGGGCCACAGCGAGCTGCTGCGTACCGCGTCGAACTGCGCCAGGCCGTAATAGACAAGGAACAGTTGAACCAGCAACGGCGTGCCACGGAAAAAGAAGATGTAGGCGTAGGGCAAAGCGCGCACGTACCACAGCTTCGAAGAGCGGGCGATGCCCAGCGGGATCGCCAGCAGCAGACCGGCGATGACTGCGATGGCCACCAGTTCCAGAGTCAGGGTCGCGCTCTGCGCCAGTTTCGGCAGCCACTTGATAATGACTTCCCAGTTCATTGAGCGCTCCTCGCGAAGCCGCGTGCGGCGCGTTTTTCCAGGAAGTGCATGCCTGTCATCGCCAGCACCGTCAGGCACAGGTACATGAGGGCGGCGACCATATAAAAGGTGAACGGCTGTTTGGACACGGTCACGCCGATCTGTGCGTGACGCATGATTTCTTCCAGGCCGATGACTGACACCAGGGCGGTGTCCTTCATCAGGATCATGAACAGGTTACCCAGACCGGGCAGGGCGATGCGCCACATCTGCGGCATGATCAGCTTGGTGAAGATCCGCCATTTCGACAGGCCCAGGGCCACACCAGCCTCACGGTGCCCTTTGGGAATGGCGAGAATCGCACCACGAAACACTTCCGTGGCGTAGGCGCCGAAGCACAGGCCCAGCGCGATGACGCCGGCGGCGAAGGCGCTGAGTTCCAGATCGGGATTGCCGAAGAACTCCCCGAGCGCGCGCATCGCATTGACCGTACCGAAGTAGATCAGCAATACCCAGAGCAATTCCGGGACGCCGCGTACCAGGGTCGAATAAGTGCCGCCAAGCCATTGCAGCGGCTTGTACGGGGAAGTCTTGGCCAGGGCGCCGAGCAGACCGAGCACCAGCCCGAGACACAGAGCCGTAAGTGCCAGTTTGACGGTCATCAGCGCACCGGCGGCGAGCGCCGGGCCGAATCCGTAGAGGTCGATAATCATGGATTTCTTTTCAAATCGCGGCAGGCAAGGCCGGGAGCCTGCACCGTCAGAGCACGGTGCAGGTCCCGCACGTCAGGATCAGTAGATGCTGAACGGGAAGTACTTGTCGTTGATCTTCTTGTAGGTACCGTCGGCAACGATTTCCTTCAATGCGGCGTTCAGCTTCTCGCGCAGCGGGTCACCTTTGCGCACGGCGATGCCGATCTTGTCGCTTTCCACGACCGCGTTGCCCTTGAACTCGTAGTTCTTGCCTGCGTCGGTTTTCAGCCAGTCATAGTTGGCGTACTTGTCGGCCAGAATCGCGTCGACACGACCGGACGTCAGGTCCAGGTAGGCGTTTTCCTGAGTGTCATAGAGTTTGACTTCGATATCGCTACCGTAAGTGTCTTCAAGCCAGGTGCCGGCCAGGGTCGCGCGTTGCGTACCGATGATCTTGCCTTTGAGCGAGTCCTTGTCGGTTTTGAAATCGACGTTTTTCGGCGCGATGAACTGCAGCTTGTTCGAGTAGTACGGGTCGGTGAAGTCCACCGCGCCCTTGCGCTCGTCGGTGATCGACAGCGAGGAAATCAGGAAGTCGAACTTTTTGGCGTTCAGGGCCGGGATGATGCCGTCCCAGTCGGAAGTCACGACGCTGCATTCGACTTTCATCTTGGCGCACAGGGCGTCGCCGATGTCTTTGTCGAAACCGACGACCTGGCCACTGGCGTCTTTATTGTTGAACGGCGGGTAAGCGGCTTCGATGCCCATCTTCAGGGTCTCGGCCATGGCGCCGGCGCTGAACGCCAGGGAGACGGCGGCGGCCAGGAAGACCTTTTTGTAGTTCTGCATGCGGGTAGCTCCGTTAGCGGTTGCTGGACATGAATTGTTTGCAGCGCGCCGAAAGCGGGTTGTCGAACACCTGCTGTGGCGATCCTTGCTCTTCGACCAGGCCCTGGTGGAGGAATACCACTTCACTGGACACCTGACGGGCGAACCCCATTTCGTGGGTCACGAGCAGCATGGTGCGGCCTTCTTCGGCCAATGCGCGGATGACATTAAGTACTTCCTGGACCATTTCCGGGTCAAGGGCGGAGGTGGGCTCGTCGAACAGGATCACCTTGGGCTGCATCGCCAGTGTGCGGGCAATCGCCGCGCGCTGTTGCTGGCCGCCGGACAGCTGCGCCGGGTAGGCGTGGCGCTTGTCGGCGATGCCGACCTTGGCCAGCAGGGCTTCGGCGACTTCGATGGCTTCGGCCTTGCTCTGGCCGAGCACGCGGCGCGGGGCTTCGATGATGTTGTCGAGCACACTCATGTGCGGCCACAGATTAAAGTTTTGAAATACAAAACCAATCTCGGAGCGCAGGCGATTGATCTGCTTGCCGTCGGCGGCAACCAGTTCGCCATTCTTGGCGGCCTTGAGCTTGAGTTCTTCGCCGGCGACCAGGATCTGGCCCTGGTGCGGGTTTTCCAACAGGTTGATGCAACGCAGGAACGTGGACTTGCCGGAACCGGAGGAACCGAGGATCGAGATCACATCGCCGTCGCGGGCGGTCAGCGAGATGCCTTTGAGCACCTCAAGCTGTCCGTAGCGTTTGTGCAGGTTGCGGATTTCAAGCGCGGGCGTGGCCTCAGCCATGTGCGTTCCTCATATATGTTGCGCTCCAGCTGTTGGTTGGCCTTCCTGGCGAGGCGGCCAAGCTAGCATAGCGTTTCAATGGCAGCCAACAGCGCTACGAGCGGTAAACGGATGGCGTGTGGCAGGTTGTCGCATCAGCGCAGCAGACTGTCGCCCCGTCAACAACCGAACGGGCGTTTGACGTTGATTCCCGTGGGTGTCGCGTAAAAAAAGGCGCGATGTTGCCACCTTTGGCGGGGTGTTGGAAGCGCTATCCGGCCGAACGTTCCTCATTCGCCCTTTTATTGTGCATCCCGCACCTTTTCAGTGTGTTTCTGGTGCGCCCGTTCGTTTTGAAAAGTGAGTCGCAGGGTAACGCTTTGGCGAAAGGCCAGTATTCTCAAGGACTTGCGATGACTGTCCGGTCGTAGTGAAAACCGCGGGCCAGAAGACTTTGAAACATTTTGGCGCAATTATTGCGTGCAGAATCTGGAACGCCCCGTTGGATTCTTTTTACGAGAAGGAACGCCAGACGGGCCGGACGCAATCGCTTTCCTCGCAAAGGTAGTTCCAATGAGCAGTACCCAAAGCTCCAATGGCCTCGAACAGGGGCTCAAACCGCGTCATGTGACCATGCTGTCGATCGCCGGGGTGATCGGTGCAGGTCTGTTCGTCGGCTCCGGCCACGCGATCGCCGCCGCCGGCCCGGCCGTGCTGCTGGCCTACGCCGCTGCCGGCATGCTGGTTGTGCTGGTCATGCGCATGCTCGGCGAAATGGCCGTTGCCTCGCCGGATACCGGCTCCTTCTCGACTTATGCCGACCGCGCCATCGGTCATTGGGCCGGTTTTACCATCGGCTGGTTGTACTGGTGGTTCTGGGTTCTGGTGATCCCGCTGGAGGCCAACGCCGCCGCGACCATCCTGCATGCCTGGTTCCCGAGCGTGGAGATCTGGGCCTTCGCGCTGATCATCACCATGCTGCTGACGGTGACCAACCTGTTCAGCGTAAAAAACTACGGTGAGTTCGAATTCTGGTTCGCCCTGCTCAAAGTCGTGGCGATCATCGGTTTCATCATTCTGGGTGTGGCGGCGATTTTCGGTTTCCTGCCGAACAGCCAGGTGAGCGGCGTGTCGCACATTTTTGACACCCAGGGCTTCCTGCCAAACGGCCTGGGCGCTGTATTGGGTGCGATCCTGACCACCATGTTTTCCTTCATGGGTACCGAGATCGTGACCATCGCGGCCGCGGAATCGAAGAACCCTGGCAAGCAGATTTCCAAGGCCACCAACTCGGTGATCTGGCGGATCGGTTTGTTCTACCTCGTATCGATTTTCATCGTCGTGGCCCTGGTGCCATGGAACGATCCAGCGCTGGCCAGCCTTGGCTCCTACCAGACTGTGCTTGAGCGCATGGGCATCCCGAACGCCAAGATGATCGTCGATATCGTGGTGCTGGTCGCTGTGACCAGCTGCCTGAACTCGGCGCTGTACACCTCTTCGCGCATGCTGTTCTCCCTCGGCAAACGTGGCGATGCCCCGGCCATGGCGACCCGCACCAACAAGAGCGGCACCCCTTACTGGGCGGTGATGTTGTCCACAGGCGCAGCGTTCCTGTGCACCTTCGCCAACTACGTGGCTCCGGCTGCGGTGTTCGAGTTCCTGTTGGCCAGCTCCGGCGCCATCGCGCTGCTGGTGTACCTGGTGATCGCGATTTCGCAACTGCGCATGCGTAAGCAGCGCATGGCTCGCGGTGAAAAAATCGTCTTCAGCATGTGGCTGTTCCCGGGCCTGACCTACGCGGTGATCGTGTTCATCGTGGCGGCCCTGACCATCATGTTGTTCCAGGACGCCCACCGCGTGGAAATCCTCGCGACCGGCCTGCTGAGCCTGGTGGTTGTTGCGACCGGCATGCTCGTGGCGCGTCGTCGCAAGGCAGAAAAGCGTGGTGCGGTGGTGTTGAACTGATCCGGATCGCGTAATGCAAAACGGCCGCTGTCAGCGATGACAAGCGGCCGTTTTTGTTTGCGGGCGAGGTTTATTCGCTCTTCTCTTCAGGCGCTTCGAGCGACTGGCCGTAAGTATCCAGTGCCATCCCGAAATCGGTGATGAACTGCGGCTCGCTCAACCAGGCCTGGGCTGTCTCGCGATCCATGCCATCGGCCCACATGCGATAGTCGATCAGCATGTCGGCGGCCAGGTGGGTGGCGGCCATGCCTTCGTCGTCGGCGTTTTCCATGTCCAGCAGTTCAGGATGGTCGACGATGATGAACGCCAGCTCCTGCAGCAGGGTCAGCAGCATGTTGTTGCGGCTGACGGCTTCGGCGTCGCGCATCTTGCTGAACATCGCCAGGGTGTATTCCGGGATCGGCTCGGCCAGGTGACCGAGGTCATCGTCCAGGGCCAGGGGTTTGCGGCCGACCATGCGGATCTGCTTGGCCTTGGCCTTGGCGCGCTTGGCGCGTTTCTGTTGCTTGTTCAGGGATGCCATGGGAACTCAGTCTTTCTGTTGGGTTTGTGCGGCGATCGCGTCGGACGCGGCCACATAGTCTTTCTGGAAGTCAGGCGACTCGATCCACGCCAGGGCGCCGGCCTCGTCGGTCTCGGTGGACCACTGGCGGTACTCGATCAGTGCGGCGAGGATGAAATCCATCGCGCCTTCTTCACCTTCCTGTTCATACACCAGCTCCAGCAGCGGGTCCTCAAGGAATGCCGTGCACATGGCCTGCTGGCTGAACTTCTCGGCGTCGATCATTTTCTTGAACAGTTCGGTCAGGTCCACCGACTCGAAATCGATGCGGTCGTCGTTCGGGTCCAGTTCGACCGGTGCCTCGGCGCGTTTGGTGCGGTTCTGCTTGGCCTTGGTCTTGGCCCGGGCGGCGCGTTTTTGCTGCTTGTTGGCGGAAGCCATGGTGTGTGTTCCGTGATGCGTTGGAGGGGACTCAACTGCGCGGCACTTGCCGCCCCGGTGTATCGGGGGCCAGTGCGCCGGTCTGCAGCCAGGTCAGCGCGATGGGCCATAGTGTGGCTTGGTATGCGCTACGAAAAAAGGCGAAATGTCCGACTTCTTGTTCGCCGATGTCCTGCGGCTCGATTCGCAGGTGGGTCTTTTGCGCGTTGTGGAAGTAATCGAGCAGGCGTTCGATGGCGGGAATCGTGCCGTAGGGATCGTCGCTGATGCTGATTGCCAGGGCTTTGGCCCGGACGTTGGCGAAGGGCAAGTCGGCGATCGTTCTACCGCTCGGGCGCCGCTCATAACGTGCGTCGGGCGTGCTCCAGTCGCGGACCACGCCAGCGGGCGTGTCTTCCAGCCAGCCAAGTCGCTTGCCCGGAAAGTAGCCACAGAACAGCGTGACCAGCGGCATCAGCAGGTGCCATTTGCCGAACATCCGCCAGCGGTGCTCGGGCGCGTAATCGCGCCAGTAAGCGAACTGCGCGCCGACCGTCACCAGTCGTCGGATCAGATGTCCGGATGCCCCCAGGCCTGCTGCACAGCCACCGAAACTGTGCCCGACCACATCGATCGGCTGACCGGGAAACTCCCGCTGTGCTCGTTTGAGCATCGCTTCGAAATCCAGCGCGCCCCAATCCGTCCATGAAGCCTGCAAATGCCTCATCGACTTTGGCCGCGACTCACCAATGCCCCGGTAGTCGTAAATGATCACGTCGAAGCCGTTGGCGAACAGATACGCCGCGAAGCGCGAGTAGTGGCGGCAGCGCACGGACGTGGCGGCGTTGATGATCACCAGCGGGCGCTGTGGATCCGGTGACGCGTGACGCCAGGTGAAACCGCCGAGCAGATAGCCGTCGGCGGCGGGCTCGTGGAAGGGCTCGCTTTCCGCTGACAGCTGACTGAGTGGCAGTGTCGCGCTTTGTAGGTTCATGGCGATCCAGACTTTCGGGGACGGTTCGAGGATGAACTTCAAGCGGGTGGGTATGCAACGAATCGGAACGCAGTGAGTACCAAATTTGCAGGTTGATCAGGCAATCGCTAATTCGAGACGCAATGCGGCGCGAATCGTTGGTGGAGTTTTCTGTAGTCCTTTTCGTATCTACCGCAACTCCCAATCGTTCTAAAACTCACCTCACGAGACAAAATCTAAAAAGAGGTAACGATTGGGTTCCGCGAGAGCCCGGGAGTCGTCCTCATGAAACGCGTTCTTAAATTCGTGCTGCCCGTTGCCGCTGCGGCGGTGTTGCTGTTTCCGCTCATGACGCAGGCTGCAAGTCTGGAGCCGATCGACAATTCCGCTGTGCAGGCTCAGCAGCAAGAGCAAAACGGTATTCGCTATCTGGCCGGCGGGATTGGCCTGGATGAGTCGAAAGCCATTCAGCAATCCGCTGGCTACAACCTGCACATGACCTTCGCCGTCGGCATGCAAAACCTGTACACCGCCGATGTCGATGTGATGATCCAGAAAGCCCCCGGGCAAACCGTGCTGACGCTGAATCAGACCGGGCCATTGGTGTATGTGCAGTTACCGCCCGGCAAGTACACGGTAGTCGCTACCCGCAATGGTGAAACGCGTCGGGATGCGGCCGAAATAGGCGGCGGTGCAGCGCGCAATCTGGTGTTCCACTGGAACGACAACAGCTAGGGACGTTGCCGGTCGCGCCGGGATGGCGCGACCGTTGCCGATGCGTCCCTGAATCGGGCCGTCATCAAATCGCAGGCATAAAAAAACCCTGAATCTTGCGATTCAGGGTTTTCGGTATTTGGTGCCCAGAGACGGAATCGAACCGCCGACACGGGGATTTTCAATCCCCTGCTCTACCGACTGAGCTATCTGGGCAACGGGGCGCATTAAAAGGGTTTTTCGGATTTACGTCAACGACTTTTTTAAAATTTCTTAAATTAATTCCGTCGCTTACGAAATCCGGGGGTTATTCGGCCGGTGGAACGTAGCCTTCGGCCTGGGCGTATTCCTCGCCGGAGAAGTACTTGTCCATTTCGCCCTGCAGATATTTGCGGTCTTCGGCGTTCATCATGTTCAGGCGTTTTTCGTTGATCAGCAGGGTCTGGTGTTTCTGCCAGTCGGCCCAGGCCTTGGCCGAGACGTGTTCGAAGATGTCCTGGCCCTTGGCGCCCGGGTACGGTGGGCGCTCCAGACCTTCGAGTTGTTCTTTGTACTTGCGGCACATTACGGTGCGGGTCATGTCGACTCTCCTGCATTCAAGACGGCGGCCGCGCGTTCGAGCAAGGTCTTGACCGGGGCGGCGAGGCCCAGGCGCGGCGGGGTGGCGAGGTTATACCAGAGCCAGTCGGCCTCGGCCACGTGACCGCCGGCTTCCTGCACCTGAACCAGCCAGGGTTCGATGGACAGCTGGAAATGGCTGAAGGTGTGGACAAGGCTCGGCAGCGCCTGCTGCTCGCCCAGTTCCAGCGAGTGCTGCGCGGCGAGGTGTTGCAGGTCGTCGAGGTCGTCGAGTTCCGGCAGGCTCCACAAACCGCCCCACAATCCGCTGGATGGGCGGCGATAAAGCAGAATCGCGCCGTCCTCGTTGGCCAGCAGCGGCATCAGCGTGCGCTTCTGCGGGATGGCCTTGCGCGGCTTGGGGATCGGGTAACGCGTTTCCAGGCCGAGCATGTGCGCTTCGCAGCCCTTCTTCAGAGGACACAGCAGGCAGCTCGGCTTGCTGCGGGTGCACAGCGTGGCACCCAGATCCATCATCGCCTGGGTGTAGGCGTTGACCCGATCCTGCGGCGTGAAGCGCTCGGCGTTGGCCCACAGCTGTTTGGCGACCTTCGGCTCGCCGGGGTAGCCTTCCTGTGCGGTAAAGCGCGCGAGCACTCGTTTGACGTTGCCGTCGAGGATTGGCGCGCGCAGGCCCATGCTGATGCTGGCAATCGCGCCAGCAGTGGACAGGCCGATGCCCGGCAAATCCGTGAGCTTCTCGACATCGCGGGGAAATTCGCCGCCGTACTGGCTGACGACGATCTTCGCGGTCTTCTGCAGATTGCGCGCGCGGGTGTAGTAACCCAGGCCCGTCCACAGGTGCAGCACTTCGTCCTCCGGCGCTTCGGCCAGGGCTTCGACCGTCGGCAGCGCGGCCATGAACCGGTCGAAGTAATTGAGCACGGTGCTGACCTGGGTCTGCTGCAACATGATCTCGGACACCCACACCCGATACGGGTTGATGTTCTGTTGCCAGGGCAAATCATGGCGGCCGTGGCGGTCGAACCATTCCAGCACCGCCGTGGAAAACTGCTCCGCTCTCATCGCTTGAACAGCCCCTTCAATGCGTTTTTCAGTTCAGGGCTGACTTTGTCGCCCAGTTTCTCGTCGATTTTTTCGCTGAGCTTGTCACCGGCCAATTTGGTCGCGACCTGGCCGAGGCGCTCGTTATCCACACGACAAGCCTTGGCGCCGAGCTCCAGCGGGCCACGGCAGCGCAGCGGCCACTCGATGCCGACGAATTTCTCGCCGACCTGGCAGGCCGGGTCCGGCATGGCGCTGGTATCGCCTTCGACGATGATGCCGACGCGATAGTCCATACCCAGCACTTTCAGGTCGATGTCGCCGTCACCGTTGACGGTCATGCCAGGGATGCGCACTTTCAGGTCCGGGTTGTTGGCCACACCGTTGCGCAAGGTCAGGTTGCCCTTGAGTTCCTGGAACGGCGTGTCCTTGCCCCGCGGTTCGCCGCTCAGGGATTTGCGGTTGAGGGTGGCGATGCCTTTGCACAGTTGCTGTTCGAGGTTGGCATTGAGCAACACGCCGTTGTTGATCACGAAACTGGCGTTGCCGTTGAGGGTGTCGATCAGCGCCTGCTGGCTGTTCCCGCTACCGGTGACGGTGCTGGTGAGGTTCACCAGGCCTTTGACCGGCGGGTTCTTGCCCTGGCTTTCGAGGATTTTTTCCACCGGCACGCGGTTGATCCGGGTTTGCAGATTCAGTACCGGCACGGTCTGGCGCACGTCCAGCGTGCCCTTGGCTTCGAAGTCGCCGTTGTACAGCTCGCCGCGCAGGTTCTCCAGAGTCAGCAGGCCGCCCTGGCCGGTGGCTTTCAGTGCGGCGTTCTGGATCGGTAATTTATCGAGGGTCAACTGGCCGAAGGTCAGGTCGGCGTTCACGTCCAGTTTGCTCAGGCGCTCCACCGGAAACAGTCGCTCGGTGCTCCAGGCACTTTTGCTCGGTTTGTCCGGCAGCGGGGTGCTGCCGGCGCCGGCCATGGCATCGGCTTCGGTGCTGGCGACTTCGGTCTGGCGTGCCTGAGTGGCGCTGGCGGCTTTTTCCGATTTCGGCGGCAGGTAGCGGTCGACGTTGAAGGTGTCGGCCTTGAGGATCGCTCGCAGCGATTGCCTGGCGAAGTCTTCAACGGCGATGCGGCCGCTGAAGCTGCTGTCGTCGAGTTTCAGGTTGATGTTGTCCAGCGCCAGGCTGGTCGGTGTGGCAGCGACACGGCTGACCAGCTCGACCTTGCTCAGGCTGCCTTCGGCCATGGCCGGCAGTGTCTGGCCGATGCTGTCGACGAACTTCGCCAGATCGAACTGGGCGATGGAAATCGCGCCAGTGATCTGCGGCGTCTTGTCGAGATTGTTGGCCTTCAGCTCGCCCAAGGCGCGCAACTGGTTGGCGGAAATCTTGATCCCGGTCCATTCGGCGACGTTTGCGGCCTTGTCGAGCAACATCTGCCCCTGGGCGGAGAACGTCATGGCTTTGCCCTGCAGGGGATCACCGGTCAGTTCGCCGGACAGCTTCAGGTCTTCGAACTTGTAACGTTGCAGGGCGCGCTCGATGCGCAGCTCACCATTGAGCTCGGTGCGCACTCGCAGCACGGGCTGATTGGTGCTGAGGAATGCCGTGGCTTTGAGCGGAATGTTGGTCGAGTCGTGTACCGCGCCGGTGCTCAACTGGATGCTTTCGGCGCTGAACTGCTTGCCGGTCTGCTCGTCGTTGTATTCAACGCGGGCGTTGTTGACGGTCAGGCTGTCGATGTCGAGGCGAATCGGCTGCGGCGGTTTTTCCGGCTGGGCAGGTGTTTCGGCGACCGGTTCGCCAGCGGCAACAGGCGGGGTGCTGCCCGGCGCAGGCGCTGCAGCCGGCAGCTTGCCGATGTCTTCCCAGTTGCCGTGACCGTTCTTGTCGCGGTTCAGGCGCAGGTTCAGGCCTTCGACACGCACATCACTCATCTGCACTTCACGGCGCAGCAACGGCAGCACGCGTACCGACAGGCCGAGCATCTGCAGATCGGCATACGGTTCGTCAGGCTTGATCAGGGTGGCGACGCTGGCCTCGTGCAATTCCAGGCCGAGCCATGGGAACAGGCTCCAGCCGATATCGCCATTGAGCGTCAGCTCGATGTGGGCCTTGTCGCGGGCTATCTGGCGGATCTCGTCTTTGTAGTCGTTGGGATCGAAGAAGTGGGTCAGGGCGAAGCCCGCCGCCACAATGATCAGCAACAGCCCGAGAAGTACCAGACCCAGGATTTTGCCGAACGCTTTCATGGGCGAGTCCTTGTAGTTAGTCGAATTCATAATTTAGCCGGGGAGTATAGCGCTGCATGACCCTGTGCTGGTGCGGTGTCCAGAGGAACCTGTCGATCCGCGGCGTGCAGCGCTTCGACAACGGTCGGCGGGAGGGTTCCCCGGTCATCTGAGATCAGATGACTCAAAAAAGGTGATATCAGTTTGGTTTTTCTGTCACGTGCAGATGGTAACCTTCGCCCGTTCGTCCGTCCCTCTGCGACTTTTGGTCGCGCTTCAAGGAGCTCCACCCACCAACACGGTCATGCCTGCGTGCATAAAGGCCGGGGGTGAGCAGTGGCTGGCGAACGCATACTAATAATTGGGGGATACACAATGAGCACGAGCATCACGGCGGACGGCCTCAGCGCCGCCCAGCCTGCGTTCCTGTCCAAGGAACGCATCATCGCCAAGCC
The DNA here is from genome assembly GCF_051903985.1 of Pseudomonas sp. HLG18. NCBI lineage: Bacteria > Pseudomonadati > Pseudomonadota > Gammaproteobacteria > Pseudomonadales > Pseudomonadaceae > Pseudomonas > Pseudomonas sp. HLG18. The sequence goes on from NZ_CP195831.1 coordinate 5,519,647, forward strand.
CGGTTTCAACCGCTGGCTGGTCCCGCCGGCCGCACTGGCCATTCACCTGTGCATCGGCATGGCCTATGGCTTCTCGGTGTTCTGGTTGCCGCTGTCCAAGGCGCTGGGCGTGACCGCTCCGGTGGCTTGCGCACCGGACATGAGCTTCATCGCACAAGTCTTCTCGTCGCAATGCGACTGGCCGATCTCCATGCTCGGCTGGATCTACACCCTGTTCTTCATCTTCCTCGGCTGCTCGGCAGCAATCTGGGGTGGCTGGCTCGAACATGCCGGGCCGCGCAAGGCCGGTGTGGTATCGGCACTGTGCTGGTGTGGCGGTCTGCTGATTTCGGCGTTGGGTATTTATACCCACCAGATCTGGCTGATGTGGATCGGCTCCGGCGTGATCGGCGGTATCGGTCTGGGCCTGGGCTACATCTCGCCGGTCTCGACCCTGATCAAGTGGTTCCCGGACAAGCGCGGCATGGCCACCGGCATGGCGATCATGGGCTTCGGTGGCGGCGCGATGGTCGGTGCGCCACTGGCAACCGCATTGATGAGCCATTTCGCTTCGCCAACCGGTGTGGGCGTATGGCAGAGCTTCGTCGCCATGGCCGCGATCTACTTCGTGTTCATGATCGGTGGTGCGCTGGCTTACCGCGTGCCGCCGACCGGCTGGAAGCCTGAAGGTTGGGCCGCGCCGGCGAAGAAAGCCTCGAATGCGATGATCACCCACCGTCACGTTCACGTGAATGTGGCGTGGAAAACCCCGCAATTCCGTCTGGTGTGGCTGGTGCTGTGCCTGAACGTGTCGGCGGGTATCGGCATCCTCGGCATGGCATCGCCCCTGTTGCAGGAAGTGTTCGGCGGCAAGCTGCTGGGCAACGATCTGCCGTTCGGTCAGCTGGACGCCGGTCAACTGGCGTCCATCGCTGCGATTGCGGCAGGTTTCACCGGCCTGTTGAGCCTGTTCAACATCGGCGGTCGGTTCTTCTGGGCGTCGTTCTCGGACTACCTGGGTCGCAAGAACACTTACTTTGTGTTCTTTGCACTGGGTTTTGCGCTGTACGCACTGATCCCGAACCTCGGTCACCTGGGCAACGTTGCGCTGTTCGTGGCGGCGTTCTGCATCATCCTGTCGATGTACGGCGGTGGTTTTGCGACCGTTCCAGCGTACCTGGCCGACCTGTTCGGCACGCAAATGGTCGGTGCGATCCACGGTCGTCTGCTGACCGCCTGGGCTGCCGCTGGCGTGCTGGGTCCGGTGCTGGTGAACTACCTGCGTGAGTATCAGCTGAGCATCGGCGTTGAACGCGCCGCCGCTTACGACATCACTTTGTACATCCTCGCCGGCCTGCTGGTGCTGGGTTTCCTGTGCAACCTGCTGGTGCGTCCGGTGGCGGACAAGTACTTCATGACCGACGCCGAACTGGCCGCCGAACAGGCGCTGGGTCACGACAAGGGTGCTGACAGCAGCACTGTGCTGGAGTGGAAAGCCGCGCCGGGCAGCAAGCCGTTGGCAATCGCTGCGTGGCTGGTGGTGGGGATTCCGTTGGCGTGGGGTGTGTGGGTGACCCTGCAGAAAACGGCGGTACTGTTCCACTAAGTAACCGTTAAAGCGCAGTACCCCTGTGGGAGCGGGCTTGCCCGCGATGGCGTCCGGTCAGTCGACATCACTGTTGGCTGACCCACCGCTTTCGCGAGCAAGCCCGCTCCCACATTTGTTTTGTGCTGTCCGAAATAGCTTGTATGCACATGTCTATCCCCGACAGCACGGGGTTCTATCCGTCAGTCATTCCACCTCTCGTGTTTCTGTTTCGGCCCCGCGCCCCTATAATGGCTGCCTTTTTCGCCCAATGATTTTGCGGAGCTGGTGATGGCCGAACGTAAGGCGTCTGTCGAGCGCGACACTCTGGAAACCCAGATCAAAGCCTCGATCAACCTTGATGGCACCGGAAAGGCCCGATTCGATATCGGTGTTCCTTTTCTTGAGCACATGCTGGATCAGATCGCCCGTCACGGGTTGATCGACCTGGATATCCAATGCAAGGGCGATCTGCATATCGACGACCACCATACCGTGGAAGACGTCGGTATCACCCTCGGCCAGGCCTTCGCGCAAGCCATTGGCGACAAGAAAGGCATCCGTCGCTACGGCCACGCCTACGTGCCGCTCGATGAAGCGCTGTCGCGCGTGGTGATCGACTTCTCCGGCCGCCCGGGCCTGCAGATGCACGTGCCGTACACTCGCGCCACCGTTGGTGGCTTCGACGTCGACCTGTTCCAGGAATTCTTCCAGGGCTTCGTCAACCACGCGCTGGTCAGCCTGCACATCGACAACCTGCGCGGCACCAACACTCACCACCAGATCGAAACCGTGTTCAAGGCTTTCGGCCGCGCGCTACGCATGGCCGTCGAGCTGGATGACCGCATGGCCGGCCAGATGCCTTCGACCAAGGGCGTGCTGTAATGCAGACCGTCGCGGTAATCGATTACGGCATGGGCAACCTGCACTCGGTGGCCAAGGCTCTCGAGCACGTTGGCGCCGGCAAGGTGCTGATCACCAGCGATGCGGACGTGATCCGCGAAGCCGACCGTGTGGTTTTCCCCGGTGTCGGGGCGATTCGCGATTGCATGGCGGAGATCCGTCGCCTCGGTTTCGACTCGCTGGTACGTGAAGTCAGCCAGGATCGTCCGTTCCTCGGCATCTGCGTCGGCATGCAAGCCTTGCTCGACACCAGCGAAGAGAACGACGGCGTCGACTGCATCGGCCTGTTCCCGGGCGCGGTGAAGTTCTTCGGCAAAGACCTGCATGAAGACGGCGAGCACCTGAAAGTCCCGCACATGGGCTGGAACGAAGTGAAGCAGGCGGTGGATCACCCGCTGTGGCACAACATTCCGGACCTGGCGCGTTTCTACTTCGTGCACAGTTACTACATCGCCGCCGGTAATCCGCGGCAGGTGGTCGGCAGCGGTCATTACGGCGTCGATTTCGCCGCGGCGCTGGCCGAAGGTTCGCGTTTCGCCGTGCAGTTCCACCCGGAGAAGAGCCATACCCATGGCCTGCAATTGCTGCAGAACTTCGCGGCGTGGGACGGTCGCTGGTAAATGGCTGCCAAGAAAAAACCGCCGATCCTGACCCTCACACCCGAGCAGGAAAGCGAGGCCAACCGCAAGATTCAGCGGTTCATGGAGGATCGTTTCGAACTGGACCTGGGTTCATTCGAGGCGGCGGAAATTCTTGAGCTGTTTACCCGCGAAATTGCTCCGCACTATTACAACAGGGCGATTTTCGATGTGCAGACCCACCTCAAGGAGCGGTTTGAAAGCATCGAAAGCGACCTGTGGGCGCTCGAGAAAAACTGATTTCCGAGCCAAGCTGAACATTCAAATTTGAAGGTTTGCCAGATGCTGATTATTCCCGCTATCGATCTCAAAGACGGTGCCTGCGTACGTCTGCGCCAGGGCCGCATGGAAGATTCCACAGTGTTCTCCGATGACCCGGTGAGCATGGCTGCCAAGTGGGTGGAGGGCGGTTGCCGTCGTCTGCATCTGGTCGATCTGAACGGTGCTTTCGAAGGCCAGCCGGTCAACGGTGAAGTGGTGACCGCGATCGCCAAGCGCTACCCGACCCTGCCGATCCAGATCGGCGGCGGCATCCGTTCGCTGGAGACCATCGAGCACTACGTCAAGGCGGGCGTGAGCTACGTGATCATCGGCACCAAAGCGGTGAAAGAGCCTGCGTTCGTCGCCGAAGCCTGCCGCGCGTTCCCGGGCAAGATCATCGTCGGCCTCGACGCCAAGGACGGTTTTGTCGCCACCGACGGCTGGGCTGAAATCAGCAAAGTGCAGGTCATCGACCTGGCCAGGCAGTTCGAAGCCGACGGTGTGTCCTCGATCGTTTATACCGACATCGCCAAAGACGGCATGATGCAGGGCTGCAACGTACCGTTCACCGCCGCGCTGGCTGCTGCCACGAAGATCCCGGTGATCGCTTCCGGCGGCATTCACAACCTGGGTGACATCAAGTCGCTGCTCGACGCCAAGGCGCCGGGCATCATCGGCGCAATCACCGGCCGGGCGATCTACGAAGGCACTCTCGACGTCGCCGAAGCGCAAGCTTTCTGCGACTCGTACCAAGGCTGAGGACTGACCATGGCGCTGGCCAAACGCATCATCCCTTGCCTGGACGTGGACAACGGCCGGGTCGTCAAAGGTGTGAAGTTCGAGAACATCCGTGACGCCGGCGACCCGGTGGAGATCGCCCGTCGCTACGACGAGCAGGGTGCCGACGAGATTACCTTTCTCGACATCACCGCCAGCGTCGATGGCCGTGACACCACACTGCACACCGTCGAGCGCATGGCCAGCCAGGTGTTCATCCCGCTGACCGTCGGCGGCGGCGTGCGGACCGTGCAGGACATCCGCAACCTGCTCAATGCCGGTGCGGACAAGGTGTCGATCAACACCGCTGCCGTGTTCAATCCTGAATTCGTCGGCGAAGCGGCGCAGCATTTCGGCTCGCAATGCATCGTCGTCGCCATCGACGCGAAGAAGGTCTCCGGCCCGGGCGAAACCCCGCGCTGGGAGATCTTCACCCACGGCGGTCGCAAGCCGACCGGTCTCGACGCCGTCGAGTGGGCAAAGAAAATGGAAGGCCTGGGTGCCGGTGAAATCCTCCTGACCAGCATGGATCAGGACGGCATGAAAAACGGCTTCGACCTCGGCGTGACCCGCGCCATCAGCGATGCGCTGGGTATTCCGGTGATCGCTTCCGGCGGCGTCGGCAACCTGCAGCACCTGGCTGACGGCATCCTCGAAGGCCACGCCAGCGCGGTATTGGCGGCGAGTATTTTCCACTTCGGCGAATACACGGTTCAAGAAGCCAAGGCCTACATGGCGCACCGCGGCATCGTAATGCGTTAAACATCCATACAGGCCAGTGGACAGCATGGCGTACCCAAGGCACTCTTGGGCACGCCATGGATTTCGGTAGCCCGACATGATCAAACGCCTGCTTCTCGTCCTCGCCAGTGCCTCCGTGTTGTTGATCAACACCGGCCACGCCGAAGAAAGTCCCGACACCGATCTGGTGCTCCTCACCGAAAACTTCCCGCCGTACAACATGGCGAAGAACGGCAAGAATTTCGCCCAGGACGAAAACATCAATGGCATTGCCACGGACATCGTGCGCGAGATGTTCAAACGTGCCGGCATCACCTACAGCCTGACCCTGCGCTTCCCCTGGGAGCGGGTCTACAAGCTGGCGCTGGAGAATCCCGGTTACGGTGCGTTCGTCATGGCGCGGCTGCCGGATCGCGAAAAACTGTTCAAGTGGGTCGGCCCGATCGGCCCGGACGACTGGGTCATGCTGGCCAAGGCCGACAGCAAGATCACCCTCGAAACCCTCAATGATGCGCGCAAGTACAAGATCGGCGCCTACAAAGGCGATGCGATTGCCGAGACGTTGACCAAACAGGGGCTGAAGCCGGTGGTGGTGCTGCGTGATCAGGACAACGCCAGAAAGCTTGTCAGCGGCCAGATTGACCTGTGGGCCACTGGCGATCCTGCCGGGCGCTATCTGGCTCGACAGGATGGCGTGACCGGATTGAAAACCGTGCTTCGCTTCAACAGCGCCGAGCTGTACCTGGCGCTGAACAAGGACGTGCCGGATGCAACCGTTGCCCGGTTGCAGGCTGAGCTGGATCAGATGCGCAAGGAAGGCGTGGTCGACGAGATCATGGGGCAGTATTTGTAACGACTCCTTCCTCTGTCGGCGGCTGTGGGGCGAGACCGATATCGTGGCTGTCACGGTCTGAATGGCTTTCGCTTGAGGGTGGCTCTGTCGCCAATTGCGGAGTGAAGGTCAGCGTGCTGTCGGTTTCTGGCGGATACTCGGTCAAGTAAAGGCTTTCATCATCGGTGTAACTCATGCTCACCGCTACATGAGTGCCGTCCGTGCGCCTCAACGTATAGAGACTTTGTACCTGGTAGATCGCCACGGCCTTGTTTTTGGCAGCCATGGCGACGATGTCCAGTGGGCGGGATTCATTCCAGCCGTCGGGTGATGTCTCGCAGTAGGTAAAGTCCTTGTACAAATGCGCCGAGTAGCGGATGGCACGGCCTGCGCTCGAAGGCATCGCTGGCCACGCTTTCGACACTTCGATAGAGGTGAGGCGACTGAAAATCTGCTGCATCTGCGGGTTCTGGGCACGAATTGCTTTCCACTTGAACGGCCGTGGCAGATCACTCGTGTTGTGACCGTGTCCCACCAGTACATACTGATCCGAGCGTTCCAGATGGTAGAACGGGGAAGTAGATAATTGCTCGCCAGGAGACAGATGATCGGTCACCGCGAACCACGGAATTCGCACGGTCTGTGTGACCTTGGCCGGTGCCAGTTCCGGGGGCGCTCCATACCCCGAGAGTTTCGGAGCTTCGGGTGCCGGTACTGACTGCCGGGGCAGCTGCATTCGCAACGCATAGGCGATGGAATTCACAGGTCTGGAGTGGCTCTGGACACCGAAGAATGTGCCCGGAGCAAAATAGATTTCGCCTTCGGCAGCCTGCGGAGGATCGATGTGCCAGGCGCTGAAGTTCTGTCTTGCGCCACTGCCTTTATCGTCCCAGATCAAATGGCCGACGGTCGTGGCGATGACCAGATCTTCCCGCACGCAGCGGATCGCATTGAGTAATGGCTTGTCGCGACCATTGGAGCAGACAAGTCCCATGGCCACGTAGCCGGAAGGAGGGATCGGGCGCCACACCGTGCAGTCGGCGGCAGCTCCGGAGTTGGAGTCCCTCCAGACTTTTTCATAGTCCGTGGGCGGGCTGAGTGCTTTGCTTCGGGAGGCGTCGTCACCTTGCAGCTCACCTTCACAGACGACGGCCACGATTCTGTTTCCGTTGATATTTTCATATCCGGTCACGGCCAGATCCCCAAGCGGGAAGTACCCCGGCAGCAGGTCAGGGGCGGGGGTCGGGCGCCAAAAGCTTCCAACCGAGGAGCCGGAGCCTCGGCTGTCCCAGATCCGATGGAATTCGCTGGTGAAATTGATCAGCAGATTGCCGAACCGGATCGGTTCCATTCGCTGCGCGGGTAATGTGTTGCTGTCGATGCCTGTCATAGTCAGTCCTGAAGTTTGAAAGGCGACTCACAAGAGTCGCTAACCATTGCAGGGCTGACTATCCAGACGCGGGCGAGTCGTCAGGCAATAACTATGTGTAGCGGTTGTATCAGGGCGTTTATCGGTAGACACCGTTTTTGCCGTGCGCGGCCGTAGCGCGATTGCTGCGCACGCTGATCATCTGCTTGATGTCGATCCACTCGATGCCTTGAGCTTTCAACTTAGGCAGTTCTCGCTCCAGCACGGCCAGGGTCTGTGGATAAGGATGGCCGATCATTACCGCCGAACCCTGTTTGCGCGCCAGATTGATTGCGGTCTGCAATTGGTTGTAGATCGCCGCTTCGGTGCGCTCGTCATCGAGAAACACGTCCCGGGAAACACTCGCCAGATCGATCTTCTGTGCCTGTTGCGCAGCGACAGTCTGGGCGCTGGTGCGGCTGTCGACGAAGAACTTGTGACGGCGCTGCAGTTCACCCATCAACCAAGCCATCGCCACCGGTTGCGCCGTCATGCGGCTGCCCATGTGGTTGTTGATGCCGGCGGTGTAGGGGACCATTTTGAACGCGGCGTCGAGACGCTTCTCAAGCTCTTCGATGGGCAGTTCGGGATGCCAGGCGAATGGACCGGTGGCCGGGTCCATCGGCATGTGCAGGATCACGATCTTGCCGGCACGATGGGCTTCGCGGGCGAATTCGGTGGCGTGCGGGGTGTCGGGCATGATTGCCGTGGTGACCGGCCCCGGCAGGGCCAGCACGCGGCGATCCCGGGGCAGGTTCTGCCCCAGGTCGTCGATGATCAGTGTCAGGTAGGCTTTTTGTGGTGTCGGTCTGGCAGGCTCTGCGTGAGCAGCACCCGCCAGACAGCACAGCAGGACAAAGACGAAACGCAAAGACATCCTCAACGGCCGGACGTGATGCTCAGGCCTTTGAGCAGGCTCAGGGCCTGGGCCAACTGGTAATCGTCATCCTGCGGCATGGCTTTCGGCTTGCCGCCGGAGCCGGTCGGTTTGTCCGCGCCGCCGTTGCCGTTGCCCAGGTGACCCTGCAGGTCGGCTTCCTTGAAGTAGTCGCCGTCCGCTTCGTTGGTGATCTTGGCCTTGCGCACTTCGATGTCCGGGACGATACCCTGGGCCTGGATCGAGCGGCCGTTCGGCGTGAAGTACAACGCGGTGGTGATCTTCAGCGCACGGTCGTTGTTCAGCGGCAGCACGGTCTGCACCGAACCCTTGCCGAAACTGGTGGTGCCCATGACCACGGCGCGTTTCTGGTCTTGCAGGGCGCCGGCGACGATTTCCGAGGCCGAGGCACTGCCCCCGTTGATCAGCACGACCATCGGCACGGCTTCGCTTTCGTCCTTGCCGGTGGCGGAGAAGCGCAGTTCGGAGTTGGCAATCCGGCCCTTGGTGTAGACGATCAGGCCCTTGGTGATGAAATGGTCGACCACTTCCACCGCTGCCTGCAGCACGCCGCCCGGATTGTTGCGCAAGTCGAGGATGATGCCGTTGAGCTTCTTGCCGTTGTCCTTGCGCAGCTTGGCCAGGGCCTTGGAGACTTCCTCGCCGGTCTTGACCTGGAACTGGGTGATGCGGATCAGGCCATAACCCGATTCGAGCAGTTGCGCCTTGACGCTCTTCACCTGGATCACTGCTCGGGCCAGGGTTACGTCGAACGGCGTACCGCCGTCACGGACCAGGGTCAGGGTGATTTTCTGGCCGATCTTGCCGCGCATCTTGTCCACGGCTTCGGTCATGGTCTGGCCGCGGGTCGGCGCGCCATTGATCTTGACGATGAAGTCACCGGCCTGGATGCCGGCCTTCGATGCTGGCGTATCGTCGATTGGCGACACGACTTTGATGAAGCCGTCTTCCGAGCCGACTTCGATACCCAGGCCGCCGAACTCACCGCTGGTGCTTTCCTGCAGCTCGGTGAAGTCTTCCGGGCCGAGGTAGGCCGAGTGCGGGTCGAGATTGCTGAGCATGCCCTTGATGGCGTTTTCCAGCAGGGTCTTGTCGTCCACCGGTTCGACATACGCGGCCTTGATCCGGTCCATGACCTCGGCAAAGGTGCGCAGCTCTTCCAGCGGCAGCGGGGCCTTGGACGTCGCGGCAGTGCCTGCCGGAGCGACAGCCGGAGCCGGTTGAGCGGCAAACGCCAGAGGCGCGCCGATCACCAGGGCGATCGTCAGGGCCAGCGAGGTAAGACGGGACAAATGCAGCATGTCGAACGAACTCCTAAAGTTGGTGACTCAACGCCTATCCTTGCGCGCGGCACCATTGCGCCGGATCACTCGGGTGACCCTGCTGACGAATTGCGAAATACAGCGCTGGTGTGTCCTGCCCGCCACTGTTACCGACAGTGGAGATGGACTCACCGGCTTTTACCACGTCACCAGCCGACTTCAGCAGCGTCTGGTTATGACCGTAAAGACTCAGAAAACCATTGCCGTGATCGAGGATCACCAATAGCCCGGCACCGCGCAACCAGTCGGCAAACACCACGCGCCCGCCATGTACGGCGTGCACCTGGCTGCCGGCGGAGGCGCTGATCATCACGCCATCCCACTTGGTGCGGGCATCGTCGCCACGGGTTTCACCGAAACGTGCCAGCAGTCGACCATCAACCGGCCATGGAAGTTTTCCCCGGGTGGCAGCAAAAGGGCCGCCGAACGTCTCGCCGCTGCTGGAAACCAGCGCGCCAGGTGTGGGTCTGGCTTGTTTTCGCGGGGCGTCGCTGGTGTCCGAGTCCGCATCGGCACGGGCCTGGGCCTCACGCAAACGCTTTTTTTCGGCTTCCTGCTGGGCGATGAGCGCTTTCTGTCGCGCTTCTTCTGCCTCACGGGCCTGGCGGGCCAGGATTTCTTCAATGGTTTTAAGGACTTTAGACAGGTCTGCCTGATCCTGCTCGCGGGCGGCCAGTTTCTGGTCACGCGCTTTTACGTCGTCGTTGAGCCTGGCCAGCACTTGCTGGCGCTCCTTGCGAACCTTTTCGAGGGCGTCGCGCTGGGTGTCGAGGTCGCTTTTCTGCACCAGCAACTGGGCTTGCTGGGAGGAGATGTCCTTTTCGACATTGGCCAGCTGACGCAGGGTTTCGTTGAAGTTTTTCAGCTGCTCCAGGCGGGCCTGGCTCAGGTAGTCGTAATAGGTGAGGGTACGGGCGAATTTCTCGGGATTCTGCTGGTTGAGCAGCAGCTTGAGGTATTCCTGCCGGCCGTTCTGATAGGCCGCGCGCGCCTGGATGGCGATCAGTCGTTGCTGTTCAGTGCGCGCGCTCTGGAGTTTTTTTTTCTCTGCATCGAGCCGCTGCAGCTCGGATTCACTCTTCTTCAGCTCTTTTTGCAGGGCGTCGACCTGTTTCTCGAGCTTGCCCATCTCGGTTTCGGTGCCCTTGAGCTCTTTCTGGACGCCGGATTTTTCCTCCTGGAGCTTGCCCAGCAGTTTTTTCAGCTCGGCGATGTCCTGACGCGTGGCGTCCAACTGTTGTTGGGTTTGCGCACGCTCGTCAGCGAAGGCCGGTTGGAGCAGGCATGTCAGAGCGAGGGCGATCAGGACGCGAAGCATAAGGGCGGGCGGTACCAGGGTAAGGGACGGCCTAGTATGCCCGCCCCACGCGGCAAAAAAAACGCCTCAAAGCCAACTGCTTTGAGGCGTTCGTCATAAAAAGCCGTTTCAGGCTGATTACAGGGCGTTTTTGATATCAGACCAGAATCGAAGTGCCAGTCATTTCCACCGGTTTTTCCAGACCCAGCAGTTTGAGCATGGTCGGTGCCACGTCCGCCAGCACGCCGCCTTCACGGACCTTGAGGTCGCGTTTGCCGACATAAATGAACGGCACCGGCTCGGTGGTGTGCGCGGTGTGCGCCTGGCCGGTGGCTTCGTCGGCCATTTGCTCGACGTTGCCGTGGTCGGCGGTGATCAGCGCTTCGCCGCCGACTTTTTCCAGGGCATCGACGATCCGGCCGACGCAGGTGTCCAGGCATTCAACGGCTTTCACTGCCGCTTCGAACACGCCGCTGTGGCCGACCATGTCGCCGTTGGCGTAGTTGACCACGATCACGTCATAGCGCTGGTTCTCGATGGCCTCGACGATGCGGTCGGTGACTTCCGGCGCGCTCATTTCCGGCTGCAAGTCATAAGTGGCGACTTTCGGCGACGGGATCAGGATGCGCTCTTCGCCCGGGAACGGCTCTTCGCGACCACCGGAGAAGAAGAAAGTGACGTGGGCGTATTTTTCGGTTTCGGCGATGCGCAGCTGGGTCTTGCCGTTTTTCGCCAGGTAGTCGCCGAGCACGTTTTCCAGGCTGCCCGGCGCGAAGGCGGCGGGGGCCGGGATGCTGGCGGCGTATTGAGTCAGGCCCACGTACTGCACTTTTGGCTGGCGTGCGCGCTCGAATTCCTTGAAGCCGTCTTCGACAAACACACGGCTCAGCTCGCGTGCGCGGTCGGCGCGGAAGTTCATGAACACCACGGCGTCGCCGTCTTCGACCTTCACCTGCTCACCGATGCTGGTGGCCTTGACGAACTCGTCGCTCTCGCCACGGGCGTAAGCGGCCTCCAGACCTTCCTGGGCGGTGGCGGCGTTGAATTCGCCCTTGCCATCAACGATCAGGTTGTAGGCCTGGGCCACGCGATCCCAACGGTTGTCGCGGTCCATGGCGTAGTAGCGGCCGATCAGGCTGGCGATGCGGCCCTTGCCGAGGGCCTGAAAGGTCGCGTCGAGCAGTTCGATCGACGAGGCGGCGCTTTTCGGCGGCGTGTCACGGCCGTCGAGGAAGGCGTGCAGGTAGATTTTTTCGGCGCCGCGCTTGAAGGCCAGTTCGGCCATGGCGATCAGGTGATCCTGATGGCTGTGAACGCCGCCATCCGACAGCAGGCCCATGAAGTGCACGGCCTTGCCGGCGGCCACGGCCTTGTCCACGGCGGCGCAGATGGTCGGGTTCTCGAAGAACTCGCCGTCGCGGATCGCTTTGGTCACACGCGTGAAGTCCTGATACACCACGCGCCCGGCGCCGAGGTTCATGTGGCCGACTTCGGAGTTGCCCATCTGGCCGTCCGGCAGACCGACGTCCATGCCGCTGCCCGAGATCAAACCGTTCGGCACGGTGGCCCACAGGCGATCCAGCACAGGCTTTTTGGCCGCATAGACGGCGTTGGATTCGGGGCTGTCGCTGTGACCGAAGCCGTCGAGAATCATCAGGACCAAAGGTTTAGGCGTGGTAGTCATGGAATCCACTCGTGGCTAATAAAGAAGAGGGCGATGGAAAAGGGAGTTGGAGTTTAAAGCGAAGTTCCGGCGGCGTCACCGCCGGACGGGGTTTGGCCCACCATAGTGGCTGTGTATACTGGCCGACATTTTAACGCCCTGGAACCTCCTTCGATGGTTGCTCACCTGATTGAATTTGCCACTAACCACTACATTCTTGTCGGTATCTTCGTCGTACTGCTGGCTTTGCTGCTGGCGCATACGGTGCAGGGCGGCGGTAAAAGCCTGAGTACCGGCGAGCTGACCGCACTGGTCAACAAGGACGCCGGCGTGGTGGTGGACATCCGTCCGAGCAAGGAATACGCCGCCGGTCACATCGTTGGCGCGGTGAACATTCCCCAGGACAAACTGGCCGCCCGTATCGGCGAGCTGGAAAAACACAAGGCCAAGACCATCATTCTGGTCGACGCCTTGGGTCAGACTGCCGGCACCCATGCCCGCGAGCTGATGAAATCCGGCTTTACCGCCGCCAAGCTGTCCGGCGGGATCTCCAGCTGGAAAGGCGACAACCTGCCACTGGTGAAGTGATATGAACGACGTCATCGTCTATTCCAGCGATTACTGCCCTTACTGCTCGCGCGCCAAGTACCTGCTCGCGAACAAAGGTGTGGCCTTCGAAGAGATCAAGGTTGATGGCAAGCCGCAGGTGCGCGCCGCCATGGCCCAGAAGGCTGGACGTACGTCCGTGCCGCAGATCTGGATCGGCGACACCCACGTCGGCGGATGTGACGATTTGTACGCCCTGGAGCGCGCCGGCAAGCTGGACGCGCTGCTCAAGGCCTGAACTGCTGCACCTCACCAAGAACCCAAAAGACCCAAGATCAGAAAGGATCTGAGATGACTGACCAACAGAACACTGCAGCCAGCGAAGAAGAAACCGCACCGCAATTCTCCTTGCAGCGCATCTATGTACGCGACCTGTCCTTCGAAGCTCCGAAAAGCCCGGCGATTTTCCGTCAGCAATGGGACCCGGCGGTCGCTCTGGATCTGAACACCCGCCAGAAAGCCCTGGAAGGTGATTTCTACGAAGTCGTGCTGACCCTGTCCGTCACCGTGAAAAACGGTGAAGAAGTGGCCTTCATCGCTGAAGTGCAACAGGCCGGTATCTTCCTGATCAAGAATCTGGACGCGGGCTCGATGAGCCACACCCTGGGTGCGTTCTGCCCGAACATCCTGTTCCCGTATGCTCGCGAAACCCTGGACAGCCTGGTGACCCGTGGTTCGTTCCCGGCCCTGATGCTGGCCCCGGTGAACTTCGACGCCCTGTACGCGCAAGAGCTGCAGCGCATGCAGGAAGCCGGCGAGACTCCGACCGTTCAGTAAATGATCTGAGCGTTGACGCAAGTCCAATGTGGGAGCGGGCTTGCTCGCGAAAGCGGTGTGTCAGGTGGCATAAATGTCATCTGATGCGGCCCCTTCGCGAGCAAGCCCGCTCCCACATTTGTTATGTGGTGCTATTTGAAGTCGTTCTGCCGCCACGCTTCGTACACGGCCACTGCTACGGTGTTGGACAGGTTCAAGCTGCGGCAGCCTTCGCGCATCGGCAGACGCAGGCGCTGTTCGGCGGGCAGGGCGTCGAGCACTTCCGGCGGCAGGCCACGGCTTTCCGGGCCGAAGATGAACGCATCGCCCGGGACGAACGCGGCATCGTGAAACGGCCGCGAACCCTTGGTGGTGAAGGCGAACAGCCGTGGATGGCCGAGGCTTTCCAGGCAGCTGGCGAGGTCGGCGTGGCGTTGCAGAGTGGCATACTCGTGATAGTCGAGACCGGCGCGACGCAGCCGCTTGTCGTCCATCTCGAAGCCCAGCGGTTCGATCAAATGCAGGTGGCAGCCGCTGTTGGCGCACAGCCTGATAACGTTACCGGTGTTCGGTGGAATTTCCGGTTGAAAAAGGATGACGTGAAACATGCACGGCTCCGAAGGTAAAGATGACGCGCATTCTACGCCGCCAGCCGACCCGCGTTCGAAACTATTCCCGCGAGTCATGGGGTCGCTGGCAATTTTCGGCCTGATGGTCGGAATGATGATCGGCCGTTTGACCACCCCCGACCCAAGCGTTTTGCAGCAGGTCGAAGTGATCGAGGGTGGTCTGGCGGTCTGGTTCAACAATGAGCCGAAGCTGCATGGCGAAATCGTCGATGGCAGCATTGCGTTGCTGTTCGAGGCCGAAGGCAAGGCGCAGAAAGGTCAGCTCAAGCTCAACGGCAAGGACGTGAACTGGCGGACGCGTTTGAGTGACGGGGGATTGTTGCTGACGCTGGTGGCGGCGCGGCCGCTGCAGGGCGACTGGGCCGGCCAGGCGGTCGATGACCGCTGGCGGCTGGAGATCCATCTCCGGGAGCAATAAAAGAGGGAATCCCCGGCCTGCCTGTACCAAGGTTCCCGAAACGGGCGGGCTCATCGCATCGCGTTCTGAGCCGGTGTAAAGAGGGAACCCCTGACCTGCCTGTATCAAGGGCCCCAAAAGGGTGGGCTCATCACGTTTGTGGTGTGAGCCTGGTGTAAAGAGGGGAATCCCCGGCCTGCCTGTACCAAGGCCCCCGAAAGGGTGGGTGAATCGAATCACCTGATTGGGTTATAGCAGGGGGCGTGCCAGTTTTTATCGTTTTGAAACAAAAAAGCCCGACACAATGACGAAGGCCCCGTAATACGGGGCCTTCGTCTTTTCACAGGGTGGGATTTTCAGCGGTTTACAGGACAAACCTGAGCCAGTGGCCGTGCCCGATTAAGGGTCACGCTGCCTTGCGGCGGTGCAGGCTGGCGCCGAAGCTCAGCCTTCATCGCCCTCATCGTCATCCCCGCCATCGACCTTCATGCCAAGTTCCTTGATCTTGCGGGTCAAGGTGTTCCGGCCCCAGCCCAGCAGCACGGCCGCGTCGCGACGACGCCCGGCGGTGTGCTTCAAGGCGGTCTCGATCATGATCCGCTCGAACGCCGGCACCGCGCTGTCGAGCAGGCTCGACTGACCGCGTGCGAGCGCCTGATCGGCCCACTGGCGCAGCGCCTGTTCCCAGTTGGTCACCGGCGCTGAATCCTGAGGCAGGCTCAGCAGTTCCGGTGGCAGGTCGCCGATGTGAACTTCGCGCCCCGACGCCATCACCGTGATCCAGCGGCAAGTGTTTTCCAGCTGACGCACGTTGCCCGGCCACGGCAGGTTTTTCAGGTATTCCTCGGTCTCGCTTTTCAGCAGCTTCGGCTCGACCGCCAGCTCTTGCGCGGCGCGGCTGAGGAAGTGCTTGGCCAGGGTCGGGATGTCTTCGCGACGGTCCGACAGGCGCGGGATGTGGATGCGGATCACGTTGAGGCGGTGGAACAAGTCCTCACGGAATTTCCCGGCGTGGACCAGGGTTTCCAGATTCTGGTGAGTCGCGGCGATGATCCGCACATCAACCTTGACCGGCACATGCCCGCCGACGCGATAGAACTCGCCATCGGCCAATACCCGCAGCAGCCGGGTCTGGGTGTCCGCCGGCATGTCGCCGATTTCATCGAGGAACAGCGTGCCGCCGTCAGCTTGCTCGAAACGTCCGCGACGAAGGTTCGCTGCGCCGGTGAACGCGCCTTTCTCGTGGCCGAACAGCTCGGACTCCATCAGGTCTTTCGGAATCGCCGCCATGTTCAGCGCAATGAACGGGGAGGCCGCACGCGGGCTGTGGCGGTGCAGGGCATGGGCTACCAGCTCTTTGCCGGTGCCGGATTCACCGTTGATCAATACGGTGATGTTGGAGTGGCTCAGGCGTCCGATGGCGCGAAACACTTCCTGCATCGCCGGTGCTTCGCCGATGATTTCCGGGGTGCGGGTCAGGGTTGGCGCGACTTCCATGCCCTGTTGTTCCTGGGCGTGCTGATTGGCGCGTTTGACCAGCGACACCGCTTCGTCGACATCGAACGGTTTTGGCAGGTATTCGAAGGCACCGCCCTGATAGGAGGCGACAGCGCTGTCCAGATCGGAGTGAGCGGTCATGATGATGACCGGCAGTCGTGGGTGTTGCTCGCGAATCCGCGCCAGAAGATCCAGGCCACTGGCACCCGGCATGCGGATGTCGGAGATGATCACGTCCGGCTGCTGGCGGGCCAGGCGGCTCATTACGCCATCGGCACTGTCGAAGCTCTGGGTGGTCATGCCTTCCTGTTGCAGGGCTTTTTCCAGAACCCAACGGATAGAACGGTCGTCATCGACGATCCACACGGTTTCACTACGGCTCATGTCGATGTGGCTCCTTGTTCCAGTGGCAGAAAGATCGAGAACGTGGTGTGGCCTGGGTGGCTGTCACACTCGATCAGGCCCTGGTGCTGGCTGATGATGTTCTGGGTGATGGCCAGGCCGAGTCCGGTACCGTCCGGACGGCCGCTGACCATGGGAAAGAAAATGGTTTCCTGGAGTTCCGCCGGAATCCCCGGGCCGTTGTCGATGATCTCGATCTTGGTCACCAGGCGATGGCGGATATGGCCGATGGTGAATTGGCGCATGGCGCGGGTGCGCAGGCTGATGCGGCCCAGGCGCAGCTCGTTCTGGCTGCTGATCGCTTGCATGGCGTTGCGCACGATGTTCAGCACGGCCTGAATCATTTGTTCACGGTCGATCAGTACGTCGGGAATACTCGGGTCGTAATCGCGCACCAGCGTGATGCAGCCCTGGCTTTCGGCCTCGACCAGTTGGCAGACGCGCTCCAGCACTTCGTGGACGTTGCACAGGGCCAGCGACGGCAGTTTGTTCGAGCCGAGCATGCGGTCGACCAGATTGCGCAGGCGGTCGGCCTCTTCGATGATCACGTTGGTGTAGTCGCGCAGGCTGTCTTCGGGCAGCTCCCGGGCCAGCAATTGCGCGGCGCCACGGATGCCGCCCAGCGGGTTCTTGATCTCGTGGGCGAGGCCGCGCACCAGCATCTTGCTGGTTTCCTGCTTGGACAGTTGCGCCTCTTCCTTGGTGATCCGCAGCAGGCGGTCGCGAGGGTGAACCTCCAGCAACAGCAGGGTCGCGCCATTGCTGAGGATGGGCGTCACCGCGTAATCCACCGTCAGGGTCTGGCCGGTGAGGGCGGTGAGCATCGCTTCACGCTTGGTGAACGGGTGCGCCTGTTCAACCGCCTGGCGCAACGAGTTGAGCGCTTCGGTGGATTCGGTAAACAGCTCGCTGATGAACTGCCCATGGCTGCGCTGACCACTGATGGCCAGCAGCATCTCCGCCGCCGGGTTCATGTACTCGAGGCGCAATTCGGCATCGAGCAGGATGGTGGCGGTGGTCAGGTTGTCGAGCAGCAAACGGTGGAGTGCGTCGCTTATGGTCATCAGGACCTCTTTTGGAGCAAGGCGTGCGCAAGAAACCAAGCGCCGGTGCGAGGAAAATGCAAAAACCAAACCAAGGCTCCGAAAAGAAGCGTTCGGCGCCTGAAACAGGCGTTTGACGCCCGTTTGCGCAGCGATTGGCCGGCCCTCGCGGGTACTTTCGAACCAAAATGGGTTGGATTGTGGGTACGGTGCAGACTGTTGCACCAATATAGTGCGCAAGGCTGAACGGCGCTAAAAGAAACGCAGGAAGGGATTTTTCGGTTCGGCGGGTTTGTCTTTCAGCGGGCATTCCGGTCGAACGCCGTAGTCATCGGTGGTGCAGGGTTTGACCTGGCGCTTTTGTGCCAGCGAAATGCGCTGCATGTGGAACGGCTGATTGGCCGTTCGTTCGACGATGCGATTCTGTGCATCGAGGATCTCTACTGACAGACTGTGACTGCCGCGATCGATATTGTTCAGTGGAAACACCGGGCTCAGGCCGGGTTCGCCGGTGGCCTGGCCATCCAGCAGCAGGCGATAGCGATGTCCCTTTTGCAGGCCGGGTTCGCTGGTGACGCTGACGATCAGCTCGCCGGCGCTGCTGCGAATGGTGGCGTCCGGCTCGGGTACCAGCACCCGCAGCATGTCGTAGCGGAACAGCGGTTGCTCCGGTGATTTTTTGGCCGTGGTGATGGGCGCCGCCCCGGTCGGGTTGGAGGCCATGCGATTGCTGGTGGCCAGCGGCACACGCTTGGCGTTGCCCCGGGGTTGATCGGTGTAGACGCGATTGCCCTGCGCATCGACATAAGTGAAGACTTCGGCGGACGCACCGAGCGCGAACAGGGCCAGACACGCAGCGATCAGTCCGCGAGTCACGGCTTGTGCACTCGCTGCACAGTGAAGACCACTGCCGGACTCTGTTGAATGATCGCCTCGCCATCGATCACCTGAACCGCCAGCCGATGCTCACCCCGGTCGACGTTCACCAGTTGCAGGATCGGCACGTTGCTCGGCTGGCCATAAGGCGCGTCGTCCAGCAGCAGGCGCAATTGGTGCGGCGGTTGCAGGCGCGGCTTGATCTGCACGCTGACGGTGAACGTGCCGTTGTTGGCGCGCAGGGCCTCTTCGGTGGGCAGGCCGGTCAGTTCCAGCACGTCATAGGCATTGCGCGCGGGCGACCGGCTGGCCGTGTCCGACGACGGCGCGCTCGGTGCCTGAGGCTGGACGCTGTTGAGCGGCGGCAACTCCACCGGCTGCGCCTTCATGCCGTCCGGCGAGTGATCGCTGTACACCGTGTTGCCGTTGGCGTCGGTGTATTTGTAGATCTGCGCTGACGCGTCGTACGCGCAAGCCAGCAACAGAATTGGCAGCAATGGCCGCATTCGGACGTCCTGTGAGTAGCGGATATCACTCCGACAATGGAATACCCTCGCCGCCAGCATAGAACACAACCAGCTCCACAGGTTTGTCTCCAGTGATCCCGCGATGACTGCGGTTCACCATTTCAGCGACGGCTTCTCCCTGTTTAAAACGTTTGCTGCGGCCATCGTCCCTGCTTTCGATAGTCAGTTCGCCGGAGAGAATGTAGGCAGCGTTGGGAATAGGGTGAGTGTGCCACTGGAGCTGTGTGTTGGCAGGAATACTGAGCCGGAGCACCGACAGTTCGGGTTTGGCGTCGGGGTAGTTTGAATAGGAGGTCCCATCCCACGACGTGGTGCTTTCGAGCAACAGATTGCGCTCTATCTGTCTGGATTCCTGTGGTGAGGCACAGCCTTGCAGGGTCAGAGTTGCCAGAGTGGCAAGCAGAATCTGGAAAAGACATTGCTTCATCGTTGTATTCCTCAAGTGGCCGTAAGGAGGAAAGGCTACGGGCCGCTCAAAGGGATTGATGCCGGACGATGTGTCAGTTGCTTTCGGATTTCTGGATTGATGTTGTCGGAAATAACCTCAAAAAAAAGGCCTCCCGAAGGAGGCCTCTCTTTTGTCACGCCGCGTAGCGCAGCGCTACCGGATCAGCAGCTGTAGTACAGCTCATATTCCAGTGGGTGTACGAAGGTGCGGACCTTGATTTCTTCTTCGGATTTCAGCGCGATGTAGGCATCGATGAAGTCGTCGGAGAATACGCCGCCCTTGGTCAGGAACGCACGGCCCTTGTCCAGCTCTTCCAGGGCTTCTTTCAGGCTGCCGCAAACTTGCGGGATCTCTTTCGCCTCTTCAGGCGGCAGGTCGTACAGGTTTTTGTCAGCAGCATCGCCTGGGTGGATCTTGTTCTGGATACCGTCCAGACCGGCCATCAGCAGTGCTGCGAAAGCCAGGTACGGGTTGGCAGCCGGATCCGGGAAACGTGC
The DNA here is from genome assembly GCF_051903985.1 of Pseudomonas sp. HLG18. NCBI lineage: Bacteria > Pseudomonadati > Pseudomonadota > Gammaproteobacteria > Pseudomonadales > Pseudomonadaceae > Pseudomonas > Pseudomonas sp. HLG18. The sequence goes on from NZ_CP195831.1 coordinate 5,539,629, forward strand.
TTCGATACGACGGCCGCGTGGGCTGTTGACGTAAGGAATACGGATCGAGGCGGAACGGTTGCGAGCCGAGTAGGCCAGCATCACCGGAGCTTCGAAACCTGGCACCAGACGCTTGTAGGAGTTGGTGGCCGGGTTGGTGAAGCCGTTCAGGGCCTTACCGTGCTTGATGATACCGCCGATGAAGTACAGGGCGGTTTCGGACAGGCCGGCATAGCCTTCGCCAGCGAAGGTGTTCTTGCCGTCTTTGGCGATGGACATGTGGACGTGCATGCCCGAGCCGTTGTCGCCGTACAGTGGCTTCGGCATGAAGGTCGCGGTGCGGCCGTAAGCGTCAGCAACGTTGTGTACAACGTATTTCAGAGTCTGAACTTCGTCAGCTTTCTTCACCAGGGTGTTGAACTTGACACCAATTTCGTTCTGACCGGCAGTCGCCACTTCGTGGTGGTGAACTTCAACGGTCTGACCCATCTCTTCCAGTGCGTTGCACATGGCGGTACGGATTTCGTGGTCGTGGTCGAACGGCGGAACCGGGAAGTAGCCGCCCTTGATACCTGGACGGTGGCCCTTGTTGCCGCCTTCCACGTCCTGGTCGGACATCCACGAGCCTTGCTCGGAGTAGATCTTGAACATCGAGCCGGAGATGTCGGACTTGAACTTCACTTCGTCGAAGATGAAGAACTCAGGCTCTGGACCGGCGAATACGGTGTCACCGATACCGGTGGTCTTCAGGTATTCCTCGGCGCGGTGGGCAATGGCGCGCGGGTCGCGATCGTAACCTTGCATGGTCGAAGGTTCGATGATGTCGCAAACCAGGATCAGGGTCGGCTCTTCGGTGAACGGGTCCAGAACGGCAGTTTCGTCGTCCGGCAGCAGGATCATGTCGGAGGCTTCGATGCCTTTCCAGCCAGCGATGGAGGAACCGTCGAACATCTTGCCAACTTCGAAGAAGTCGTCTTCCAGCGCATCGCGAGCCGGCATGGTCACGTGGTGCTGAGTGCCTTTGGTGTCCGTGAAGCGCAGATCAATCCACTTGACGTCATGATCTTTGATGAGTTGAACCGACTTCGACATAGTGTCCTCCGGGTGGCTTAGGGCTGGTAGTGGATGCCCTTAAATGTTGGTGATGCCGGCGCGAATACTCTGCCAAGGCAACCTGCCTCACAAGGGAGCAAATTGCATGCCAGTGCCCCAGCATGGGTTTTTTGCCCCAAATTCACGCTTATAAAGGTGCAAAGCGCAGAAAGAGAGAAAATCTCGCCCTCTAATGTAGCGCTATAAGTCGAAAATGACCCGTTTTGGTGCATGCAAAACCTTCTGCACATTAACTGGTTAAACCTTGAGCAATTTCCGCTATAATCCGCGCCCCCCTTTTTCGGCTGGCCCAGCGCGCGCTGTTTTCATGAAACTAATCGTAAAAGTCTTCCCCGAGATCACCATCAAAAGCCGACCTGTCCGGACGAAATTCATCCGCCAGCTGGCCAAGAACATCCGCACCGTGCTCCGCGATCTGGACCCGGCCGTGGTGGTGAACGGTGTGTGGGACAATCTCGAGCTGGAAACCCGCGTGACCGATCCCAAGGCCCTGAAAGAGATGGGCGAACGCCTGACCTGCATGCCGGGCATCGCGCACTTTCTGCAGATCGACGAGTACCCGCTGGGTGACTTCGACGACATCACCGAGAAGTGCAAACAGCACTATGGCGATGCACTGGCCGGGAAGATTTTCTCGGTGCGCTGCAAGCGTGCGGGCAAGCATGCCTTCAGCTCGATGGACGTCGAAAAATACGTCGGCAGCAAGCTGCGCCGTGAGTGCGGTGCCGCCGGTATCGACCTGAAAGCGCCGGAAATCGAAGTCCGCATCGAAGTTCGCGACAAACGGTTGTTTGTCATCCACAGCCAGCACAATGGCATCGGCGGCTACCCGCTCGGTGCGCTGGAGCAGACGCTGGTATTGATGTCCGGCGGCTTCGACTCGACGGTTGCGGCCTACCAGATCATGCGTCGCGGTCTGATGGCGCACTTCTGCTTCTTCAATCTGGGCGGTCGTGCCCACGAATTGGGCGTAATGGAAGTCGCGCATTTCATCTGGAAGAAGTACGGCAGCTCGCAACGCGTGCTATTTGTCAGTGTTCCGTTCGAAGAAGTGCTGGGCGAAATTCTCGGCAAGGTCGATAACAGTCATATGGGCGTCGTATTGAAGCGTATGATGTTGCGCGCCTCCTCGGCCATCGCCGAGCGCCTGCATATTGATGCGCTGGTCACCGGCGAGGCGATCTCCCAGGTGTCGAGCCAGACGCTGCCGAACCTGTCCGTGATCGACTGCGTGACCGATAAGCTGGTCCTGCGTCCACTGATCGTCGCCCACAAGCAAGACATCATCGACACGGCCAACGAGATCGGCACCGCCGATTTCGCCCGGCACATGCCGGAGTACTGCGGGGTCATTTCGGTCAATCCGAAGACAGCCGCCAAGCGTGGTCGCGTTGAGCACGAAGAGCAGGAATTCGACATGGCGGTGCTCGAGCGTGCGCTCGCAAACGCCAGACTGGTGCCGATTGATCGGGTGATCGACGAATTGGGCCAGGATTTGCAAATCGAAGAAGTCAGCGAGGCACTGGCCGGCCAGATCGTCATCGACATCCGTCACCCGGATGCCGCCGAGGATGAGCCGCTGGAGCTCGAAGGCATAGAAGTACAGACGATGCCGTTCTATGCAGTGAACGCACGTTTCAAGGAACTGGACCCTACTCGCCAGTACCTGCTGTATTGCGACAAAGGCGTGATGAGTCGCCTGCATGCTCACCATTTGCTCAGTGAGGGGCATGCCAATGTGCGCGTTTATCGACCGAGCTAAGTGCCCGGGGCTGTTTGCCTGTGGCCTGCGTCACCGGCCCCCCGACACCGCCGTCAAGCTGTAACGGCCATGCCGGACACTACTGCTAATCGCTGCCAAGACTTGTCAGCAAACCGAATCCTCTGATCGAGATACACAAGTGATCGAAAATCTACGCAACATCGCCATCATTGCCCACGTTGACCATGGTAAGACCACCCTGGTAGACAAACTCCTGCGTCAATCCGGCACCCTGGAGCGCAACGAGCTCAACGACGAGCGCGTGATGGACTCCAACGACCAGGAAAAAGAGCGCGGCATTACCATTCTGGCGAAAAACACCGCCATCAACTGGAACGGCTACCACATCAACATCGTGGACACCCCGGGCCACGCCGACTTCGGCGGCGAAGTCGAGCGCGTAATGTCCATGGTTGACTCCGTGCTGCTGCTGGTCGACGCTCAAGACGGCCCTATGCCGCAAACCCGTTTCGTGACCAAGAAGGCTTTCGAAGCCGGCCTGCGTCCAATCGTGGTCATCAACAAGGTTGACCGTCCGGGCGCGCGTCCTGACTGGGTTCTGGACCAGATCTTCGATCTGTTCGACAACTTGGGCGCTACCGAAGAACAACTGGACTTCCAGGTTGTTTACGCTTCGGCCCTGAACGGCATCGCCGGTCTGGACCACACCGCCATGGGCGAAGACATGACCGCGCTGTACCAGGCGGTAGTCGACCACGTTCCGCCTCCGGCTGTTGACCGTGACGGTCCGTTCCAGATGCAGGTCTCCGCTCTGGACTACAACAGCTTCCTGGGTGTTATCGGTGTTGGCCGTATCGCTCGTGGTCGCGTCAAGCCGAACACTCCGGTTGTCGCTATCAGCGCCGACGGCAAGCGCCGCAACGGTCGTATCCTGAAGCTGATGGGTCACCACGGTCTGCACCGCGTTGACGTTGAAGAAGCTGCAGCTGGCGACATCGTCTGCATCAGCGGTTTCGACGAGCTGTTCATCTCCGACACCCTGTGCGACATCAACAACGTCGAGGCGATGAAGCCTCTGACCGTTGACGAGCCAACCGTTTCCATGACCTTCCAGGTAAACGACTCGCCATTCTGCGGTAAAGAAGGCAAGTTCGTGACCTCCCGTAATATCAAGGATCGTCTGGACAAAGAGCTGCTGTACAACGTTGCACTGCGCGTTGAAGAAGGCGACTCGGCTGACAAGTTCAAGGTATCCGGCCGTGGTGAACTGCACCTCTCGGTACTGATCGAAACCATGCGTCGCGAAGGCTTCGAGCTGGCCCTGGGCCGTCCTGAGGTGATCATCCGTGAAGTTGACGGCGTGAAGCAGGAACCGTTCGAAAACGTCACCATCGACATCCCTGAAGAATCCCAGGGCAAGGTCATGGAAGAAATGGGTCTGCGTAAAGGCGACCTGAGCAACATGGTGCCGGATGGCAAAGGCCGTGTTCGTCTGGAATACAACATCCCTGCTCGCGGTCTGATCGGTTTCCGTAACCAGTTCCTGACCCTGACCAACGGTGCTGGCATCCTGACCTCGATCTTCGACCGTTACGCTCCAGTGAAGTCGGGCCACATGTCGGGCCGTCAGAACGGCGTTCTGGTTTCGGTTGAAACCGGCAAGGCGCTGACCTACTCCCTGGAAACCCTGCAGGCTCGTGGCAAGCTGTTCGTAGAACACGGCCAGGAGATCTACAACGGTCAGATCGTTGGTCAGAACTCCCGCGACAACGACCTGGGTGTGAACCCGACCAAAGGCAAGAAGCTCGACAACATGCGTGCTTCGGGTAAAGACGAAACCATCGCTCTGGTCCCACCTGTTCGCTTCACCCTGGAACAGGCTCTGGAATACATCCAGGAAGACGAGCTGTGCGAAGTCACTCCTAAGTCCATCCGTCTTCGCAAGAAGATCCTGGACGAAAGCGAGCGTACCCGCGCTGCCAAGAAAGCCAAGGCATAAGATTTAGCCAGGCTTGAAAAAAACGCCCCCGGTCGAGAGACCGGGGGCGTTTTTGTTTGTCCGGGATTTGCGCGGTGTCTGTTCCGGCGCTATCGCGGGCAGGCCCGCTCCCACAGTGTTTTCAGTCGTACCAAAAGTTTGTGTACAGCAAAAATCACTGTGGGAGCTGGCTTGCCAGCGAAGGCGGCCGATCAGCCGCCGAACATCTCAGGGCAGATCAGAACTTCTCGATCGACCGCGAATTCTGCACCCGCTCCACTTCCTTCGGCTTGTACGCGCAGTAACCCGGGCGCGGGCCGATCTTCGGGTGGTTGCGGCAAGTGTCCGGGCGCTTGTCATAAATGGTGCACAGGCGGCTCTTACGATCCAGGTAGTAGCAATCGTTGTTGCTCATGCGCTGCAGGGTGAAGATCCCCGACTTCTGGTTGAAGCGCTCCACCAGGCCTTCCTTTTGCAGACGCTTGGCGATGTTCTTCGGCGGGTCGCCCAGTTCGAACTCGTCGACCACGCCGATGCGCACCAGGTCCTTGATCTTGACCTCGACCGGCAGCGTGCAGCAGCTGGAAACGCACGAGCCGCACATCGGGGCTGAATATTTGGCCCAGGTATCGAGACGGTCGATCTCGGCTGCGGCGATCAGGTTGGGCTTCATCATCGGGGTTTACCAGGCGTGTGCATCAGGGCGCGCGATCATACCGGGACGGGTGGATTTTTGAACAACCTTTCGCCAGATTTTTTCTTCATGTACCCGCATCGTCCGACAACTCGGCACGGCCCCTGCATTCATTGAGGCATTCGCCAGAGTATTGCCGGTCGATCTCACACTCTCGGTAAAAACTGCCGAACCAGAGCCCTTACCGTCGGTCAGACCGTCTAGGCTCTGACAACTCCCCGCTCGCTCGAGGTCCTATCGATGACTCAAGAACCACTAGTTCGCGAAGCAGAGGTGGCCGCATTCCGCGACGCCGTCCTGACCAAACTCACCTACGCGGTGGGCAAAGACCCGGATCACGCCTTCGACCATGACTGGTTCGAAGCCATCGCCCTGGCGGCGCGCGATCACATGGTCGAGCACTGGATGGACCACACCCGGCAGATCTACCGCAAAGGTCAGAAGCGGGTGTATTACCTCTCGCTGGAATTTCTCATCGGCCGCTTGCTCTACGACAGCCTGAGCAACCTCGGCCTGCTGGATGTTGCTCGTGAAGCACTGACCGAGCTGGGCGTCGATCTGGAGCGCATCCGCATCCTGGAGCCGGATGCGGCGCTGGGCAACGGTGGCCTTGGGCGGCTGGCGGCGTGCTTCATGGAAAGCATGTCGACCCTCGGCATCGCTGGCCACGGCTACGGCATTCGTTATGAGCACGGGCTGTTTCGTCAGGCCATCGTCGATGGCTGGCAGCAGGAACAGACCGAGCACTGGCTGGATTTCGGCAACCCCTGGGAGTTCGAGCGGCCGGAGGTGGTCTATCCGATCGGCTTTGGCGGCAGTGTTGAAACCGTCACTGACGCCAGCGGCAAGTCACGGCAAGTCTGGCAACCGGCGGAAACCGTCCGGGCCATTGCCTACGACACACCGGTGGTCGGCTGGCGCGGGGCGAGCGTCAACACCTTGCGCTTGTGGCGGGCCCGAGCGATGGAAGACTTGCACCTGGAGCGCTTCAACGCCGGTGACCACCTGGGCGCCGTCGCCGAAGTGGCCCGGGCCGAGAGTATTTCCCGCGTGCTCTACCCGGCGGACAGCACCGAAGCCGGGCAGGAACTGCGCCTGCGTCAGGAATACTTCTTCGTCGCCGCCTCGCTTCAGGATCTGTTGCGTCGTCATCGCAACATGCACACCTCGGTGCTGACCCTGGGCGATCACGCGGCGATCCAGCTCAACGACACGCACCCCTCGATTGCCGTCGCCGAACTGATGCGCCAACTGGTCGATGTCTATGACGTGGCTTGGGACGCGGCGTGGCAAGTCACCGTCGATACGCTGTCGTACACCAACCACACGCTGCTGCCCGAAGCGCTGGAAACCTGGCCGGTGGGCCTGATGGAACGCATGCTGCCGCGGCACATGCAGATCATCTATCTGATCAACGCCCAGCACATCGATTCGCTGCGGGCCAAGGGTATCCACGATTTTGACGTGCTGCGCGCAGTGTCGCTGATCGAGGAAGACAACGGCCGCCGGGTGCGCATGGGCAACCTCGCGTTCCTCGGCTCCCACAGCGTCAACGGCGTGTCCGGGCTGCACACGCAGTTGATGCGCAAAACCGTGTTCGCCGAGCTGCACAAGCTGTATCCAGAGCGGATCAACAACAAGACCAATGGCATCACCTTCCGCCGCTGGCTGTACCAGGCCAACCCGGAGCTGACGTCGATGCTGGTCGATGCCCTCGGCCCGGACGTTCTGGATAACCCGGAACAGCGTCTGCTCGATCTTGAGCCGTTCGCCGAAAAACCAGCCTTCCGCAAAGCCTTCGCCGAGCAACGGCTGCACAGCAAAAAAGCGCTGGCCTACCTGATTCACGAGCGGCTGGGGATCGCGGTCAACCCGGCGGCGATGTTCGACGTGCAGGTCAAACGGATCCACGAATACAAGCGCCAGTTGCTCAACCTGATGCACACGGTCGCGCTGTATCAGGCGATCCGCGCCGAGCCGGAAACCGACTGGGTGCCGCGGGTGAAGATCTTCGCCGGCAAGGCAGCGGCCAGTTATCACCAGGCCAAACTCATCATCAAACTGACCAACGACATCGCCCGGGTGGTGAACAACGACCCGACCGTGCGCGGCCTGCTCAAAGTGGTGTTCCTGCCTAACTACAACGTCAGTCTGGCGGAAAGCATCATTCCGGCGGCGGACCTGTCGGAGCAGATCTCCACTGCCGGTTTCGAGGCCTCGGGCACCAGCAACATGAAGTTCGGTCTCAACGGCGCGCTGACCATCGGCACCCTCGACGGTGCCAACGTGGAAATGTGCGAAAGCATCGGCGCCGAGCACATGTTCATCTTCGGCCTCAGTGCCCAGCAGGTCGAAGCGCGCAAGCAGAACCACGAGTTCAGCGCGGTGCCGGACATCGCGGCGTCCCATCGTTTGAACGATGTGTTGCAGGCGATCCGCAGCGGGGTGTTCTCGCCGGACGACACGTCGCGCTACACCGGGTTGATCGATTCGCTGGTGGACTACGACCGCTTCCTGGTCTGTGCCGACTTCGACTCGTACTGGGAAGCGCAGATGCGCGTGGATGCGCTCTGGCATGATTCCAACAACTGGTGGCGTTCGGCGGTGCTGAACACCTCGCGGATGGGCTGGTTCTCGTCGGACCGGACGATCCGCGAGTACGCCACGGATATCTGGAAGGCACTGGAGTAACTTTTAGCGACAAATGTGCGCCCGGCCCCACGCTTGTTGGGCCGGGCCGATATACTGAGCCTTGGTTCCGCCCCGTTCCGGGGCTGCTCAGGGATATCGACCATGCAATGGATGTTCATGTTGATCGGGCTGCTGCTCGGTTGGCTGCTCGACGAGTCGTTCAGTTCTTCGCTATTGGGCGCGCTGCTGGGCCTGGCAATCGGGCAGACGATCCGCATCATGCGGCTCGGCTCGCAGGTGGCGGAGCAACAGCGGCAACTTGAACAGACGAAGGTGGCTTTGCAAGGCGTTGCGCAGCGTCTGTATCTGCTGGAGGGATCGCCTTCGCACGCGGTGCCGACGTCAGGCGTGGAACCGGTCCCCGAGCCTTTGGTCGAGCCCGCCGAGGTCGCCGAAGATGCTGCGCCCCCCGAACTGGTCTGGGAGCTGCCGCCCGAACTCGAACCTCTCTCAGTCGTCGTCAGCGAAACCAGTCAGCCGTTGCCGGCCGATGTCTGGCGTCTCGACGCCGTTACCCCTGAAACCCCGGAACCGCGACAGCCCGCCGAACCCCGTGGCCCGAACTTCATCGAGCGCGGCATCAGCGCGGCGCGAAACTGGCTGTTCGGTGGCAACACCGTGCTGCGGGTGGGCGTGGTGCTTTTGTTCTTCGGCCTGGCCTTTCTGTTGCGTTACGCCACCGAAGGTATGGTGGTGCCGATCGAGTTGCGTTACGCCGGGGTCGCGGCGGCAGCGCTGGGATTGCTGGCGCTGGGCTGGTGGTTGCGCCATCGCAACACAAGCTACGCCTTGATGCTGCAAGGCACCGGGATCGCGGTGCTGTACCTGACGGTGTTTGCGGCGATGCGCCTGCACCCGCTGCTCGATCCGTCTGCTGCACTGGGATTGTTGGTAGCAGTGACGGTGTTTTCGGCGATTCTGGCCATCACCCAGGATTCCCTGGCCCTGGCCTGCGTCGCCGCATTGGGCGGTTTCGCCGCGCCGATCCTGACCTCCACCGGCAGCGGCAACCATGTCGCGCTGTTCAGCTATTTCGCGTTACTCAACGCCGGCATTCTCGCCATTGCGTGGTTCAAGGCCTGGCGTCTGCTCAACCTGATCGGTTTCGCCGGCACTTTCGGCATCGGTTTCGCGTGGGGCGTGCGTTCGTATGCGCCGGAACTGTTGTGGAGCACCGAGCCGTTCCTGATTCTGTTCTTCCTGATGTACCTCGCCATCGGCCTGCTGTTCGCCCGACGCAAGTTGCTGGACATGCCGGATGCACCGGCAGAGAGCGATCGCGAAGCGCTGCTGCACTGGTCGGCGCGCAAGGGCGACTACGTTGACGGCACGATGCTGTTCGGCCCGCCGCTGGTGGGTTTCGGCCTGCAATTGGCGCTGGTGCAGCCTCTGGAATTTGCCGCCGCGTTCAGTGCGCTGGCGCTGGGCATGATTTACATGGTTCTCGCCAAAGTGCTGATGGGCGGCCGGGCGCTGCTGCTGGGCGAGACCTGTCTGGCGCTCGGGGTGATTTTCGCCAGCCTGGCGATTCCTCTCGGGCTGGATGCGCGCTGGACTTCTGCGGCCTGGGCAGTTGAGGGCGCAGGGATTTTCTGGCTCGGCCTGCGTCAGCACCGGCCGTTCGCCCGGGCCTTCGCGTTGCTGCTGCAACTGGGCTCGGCGCTGGCGTTTCTCAGCCAGTTGCGTGTCGGCGAAAGCAGCCTGCTCGACGGAGCGCCGCTGGGCGCACTGATGCTTGGCGCGGCGTTGTTGTTCAGCTTCTATCAATTGCGCAAGGCGTTGCCGGAACAGGTTTCACCATGGGAGCGCCAAGGCCTGCCGGTGTTGGCGAGTCTCGGTCTGACCTTTCTCTATCTGCTGGCGCCATTGTTCTTCTTCACTCAGGGCACGGCGATCAGTTGGGCATTGGCCGGGCTGGTGACCTTGTTCGTCGGCTTGCGCCTGCAATCGCGCACCTTCCTGTTCACTGCGTTTGCCGTGCAACTGCTCGGCGGGGCGCTGTTCCTGTTGCGCCTGCAAGGGGCGGGCGAGGATTCGGCAGCCGTGTTCAGCGCCGGCTGGAGCGGTCTGCTCAGCGCCTCCCTGATCGGTCTGGCGCTGATCGCCGGCATGCTGCTGGCGGCGCGTGACGAGATGGTACGCAGCGATGTTCGGTTGCTGCGCGGCTTGTCGGTGGTGCTGCTGGCAGGGCTGGTGCTGATCAATCTGGCGGTGTTGTTCGTACTGCCGTGGCAAACCGCGAGTGCGGTGTGGGCGGCCAGTGGTTTGCTGATCATCTGGCTCAGCCTGTACCTCAGGCAGCGCGTGAGTTTTGTCTTTGGTCTGTTGTTGCAGTTGATCGGTGGCGCGGCGTTTTTGCTGGCCGGCCCCGAGTTGCTCGGGCCGCTGTCCAGCGAAGGTCTGCGACCGCTGGCCCATGGCGGATTCTGGACGCCACTGGTGCTGGGCCTGGCGGCGATGATCGGGGCGTGGCGCCTGCAACTGGGCAATCACGCTTCGGCGTTCGATGTACTGAGTCTGCAGCGGCTGTCCGAAGTGTTGCTGGTGTGGGGCGCCGGTTGGTGGTCGCTGGCGTGGGTCAGCGAAGTGCTGCGGTTTGCGCCGCTGAATCTGCAGGCAACGTTGTTGCTGCTGGTCGCCGCGCTGAGCGTCGCGTTGTGGACGCTGTTGGCCTTGCGTCTGAAATGGCCGTCGCTCGGGTTGCTCTGCACTTTACTGATTCCGGCGGCCGGATTGGTGTTGCTGGCCGCGTGGCACTCGCGTTATCACCCGGCGGCCAACTTCGGCTGGCTGGCCTGGACGGCGGTGTTCGTCGTGCACTTCATCAGCCTGCGGCGTCTGGTGCCAATGCTGCCGGCGCGGGCCTTGAGCACGGCGCATGTGCTCGGTTGCTGGCTGCTGATCGGCGTGCTGGCGCTGGAACTGCGCTACGGCCTGCTGCTGTTGTCCGAGCAATACAACGCCTGGCGCTGGCTGGGCTGGGCGCTTCTGCCGAGCGTGTATCTGTTGCTGATGGCCGCACCGCGCACCTGGCCGTGGCCGGTGGCGGCGTTCCCCCGTGAGTACCGTTTGTATGCGGCGTTGCCGCTGGCGGTGTTGATGCTGGTCTGGTTCTGGCTGGCGAACGGGGTGAGCGACGGCAACGCCGAACCGCTGCCTTACGTGCCGCTGATCAACCCGCTGGAACTGGGCCTGCTGATCGCGTTGTTCAGCGTTTATGCCTGGTCGCGCAACGCGGTAACCGAGCTGTCGATCCGCAAGGACTACGCCGCTCACGCCTCGCAACTGATCGCCGGCGTTTCGCTGTTCGCGTTCTGCACCGCGTTGGTGACCCGCGCCGCGCACCATTGGGCGGGGATTCCGTTCGAGCTGGACCTGTTGCTCGAATCGATGCTGGTGCAGGCCGGGTTGTCCATCGTCTGGACGCTGATGGCGCTCGGCCTGATGATCGGCGGGCACCTGCGCCATCGCCGTGAAGTGTGGTTGATCGGCGCGGCGCTGATTGCGCTGGTGGTGGCCAAACTGATTTTTGTCGAATTGAGCAACCGTGGCGGGCTGGCGCGGATCGTCTCGTTTATCGGCGTCGGTGTGTTGCTGCTGGTGGTGGGCTACTTTGCGCCGCTGCCGCCCAAACGCGTCGAAGCTGCACCGGAGGCGGACAAGCCGGCCCCGGAAACCGAAGGAGTGTCGTCTTGAGTCGCAAGCTTAATCTCGGGTGGCTGTTGCTGGGCGTGGCCATGACGGCCGGCGCTCAGGAAAAACCGGCGGACTTCGCCGCGCAGGTGCCGTTGTCGGTCAGCGGTGCGGGCCCGTGGTATCGCCTCGAACTGCCGCTGAGCGTGCAGTTGCAGGCGCGTCAGACTGATCTCAGCGATCTGCGGGTGTTCAACGCCGCCGGAGAACCGCAGGCCTATGCGCTGGCCCGGGAGTCGGCGCAGACCCGCGACGACGGCCAGTTGCATGAGGTGAAGTGGTTCCCGCTGTACAACTCGGCGGATGCCACCGAGCGCGCGCCGAGCGTTCGCGTGCAATCCACCACCACCGGCACGCTGGTGGAGGTGCAGCCGTCCAGTCAGCTCGAAGCCGGTGAAGAAGTGCTGCGCGGCTGGCTGCTCGATGCCAGTGCGATCAAGGCGCCGTTGCAGCAACTGATCCTCGACTGGACCAGCGAGCGCGACGGCTTCCAGCGTTTCAGCATCGAGGCCAGTGACGACTTGCAGCACTGGCAGGCCTGGGGCGAAGGGCAGGTTGCGCGCCTGACTTTTTCCGATGAGCGCATCGAACAGCATGAAGTCGCGCTGCCGGGGCAATCGGCGCGTTACCTGCGGCTGTTGTGGGATTCGCCCAACGCGGCACCCAATCTGACCTCGGCGCAATTGAAAAGCAGTGACCCGCAAAACCTGCCGTTACCGCTGGTCTGGTCGCCGGCGCTGGCCGGCAGCAGCGCCAAGGCCGGTGAATACACCTGGCAGTTGCCGATGGGGCTGAATGTCGAGCGGGTCCAGGTCGAGTTGAAACAGCCCAACAGCCTGGCGCCAGTGACGCTCTCGGGACGCCGGGAAACCAGTCTGCCGTGGCAGCCGTTGAGCAGCGGCTTGCTCTACCGACTGACCCAGAACGGCCAGGACGTGGTGCAGAACGAATTGCAGCTCTACGGGCAGACCGTGCAGCAGTTGAAGCTGACGGTCGACGAACGCGGTGGCGGTCTCGGCGAACAGGCGCCGAGCGTGAAATACGCGGTGCGCGCCACACAAGTCATCTTCCTTGCCCGTGGCGAAGGGCCCTACAGCCTGGCGCTGGGCAATCCGACGGTGAGAACGGCGAGCCTGCCGCTGACCACGCTGATCCCCGATTTCAAACCGGAGAAACTGGCCACGCTGGGCAAGGCCGCGGTGCAGGGTGAAGCAGTCGCGCCCCAGACTTCGACGGCCACCACAGCGGCGACCACCGATACCAACTGGAAGAAGTTCGGCCTGTGGGCGGTGTTGCTGCTCAGTGTGCTGTTTCTGGCGGCGATGGCCTTCAGTCTGCTGCGCAAACCGCCGGCCAAGTCCTGAATATGACGGGTGTCGCCTCTACACCCGTCGGGTTTCCAACTACGCTGAATCCGGTGCCTGAACTCTCCCGGATTCATCACGTCTGATAGCAGGAATTGCACCCGACGCACGTTAGCGGGCGTCATTGCTCGCTACGGTTTCAGACTCCCTGTAAACTGCGCGGGTTTTTAGCCCCCCATTCCACCGGAGCCGTCCATGTCCCGCGTTACCCTGAGTCGCTATTTGATTGAGCAGACCCGCAGCAACAACACTCCTGCCGATCTGCGTTTCCTGATCGAAGTGGTGGCGCGCGCCTGTAAGGAAATCAGCCACGCCGTATCCAAAGGCGCCCTGGGCGGCGTTCTGGGCAGCATGGGTACGGAAAACGTGCAAGGCGAAGTGCAGAAGAAGCTCGACGTGCTGTCGAACGAAATCCTGCTCGAAGCCAACGAGTGGGGCGGTCACCTGGCCGGCATGGCGTCCGAAGAAATGGACAACGCCTACCAGATCCCGGGCAAATACCCGAAAGGCGCCTACCTGCTGGTATTCGACCCGCTGGACGGTTCGTCGAACATCGACATCAACGCCCCGGTCGGCACCATCTTCTCGGTACTGCGCTGCCCGAACGAATACCTGAGCCAGAACGAAGCCCTGAACGAAAAGGCCTTCCTGCAGCCAGGCACCCAGCAGGTGGCTGCCGGTTACGCGATCTACGGTCCGCAGACCATGCTGATCCTGACCTTGGGCAACGGCGTGAAGGGTTTCACCCTGGATCGCGAAATGGGCAGCTTCGTCCTGACCCACGAAGACATCACCATTCCTGAAAGCACCCAGGAATTCGCCATCAACATGTCCAACCAGCGTCACTGGGAAGCCCCGGTACAGCGCTACGTTTCGGAACTGCTGGCCGGTGAAGAAGGCCCGCTGAAAAAGAACTACAACATGCGTTGGGTCGCGGCTATGGTTGCCGACGTGCACCGCATCCTGACCCGTGGCGGTCTGTTCATGTACCCGCGCGACAGCCGCGAGCCGTCCAAACCAGGCAAACTGCGCCTGATGTACGAAGCCAACCCGATGTCGTTCCTGGTGGAACAGGCGGGCGGCGCTTCCACCGACGGTCACCAGCGCATCCTCGACATCCAGCCTGAAGGCCTGCACCAGCGCGTAGCGGTGTTCCTCGGCTCGAAAGAAGAAGTCGCCCGCGCCACGGCCTACCACAAGGAATAAACCATGACCGCGCCCTGGCAGCCGTTGCTCGATTGGTGGTTCGGTCATGCCGAATCAGCCAGTGAAGTTTCGGCGCGACAGGGCAAGTTGTGGTTTGGCAAGCAAGACAGCCAGGACCTCGAGGCGCGAGAGCGTTTCGGGGTCTTTGTCGATCAGGCCCTCGCTGGCGAATTGACCGAGTGGACGCAATGTCCCGAAGGCTGGCTGGCAGTGGTGCTGCTACTCGATCAGCTTCCGCGCATGATTTTTCGCGATACGCCCAAGGCTTTTTCCGGTGATCTGCGAGCGCAGAAGCTGGTTGCTCAGGGGATTGCTGCAGACTTCGATCGGCAGTTGAAACCGATCCAGCGGGTTTTCATCTACCTCGTCTTCGAACACTGCGAAAATCTCGCGGTGCAGAATGAAGCGGTCTCGCGATTCATCGAATTGGTGGCTGAACAGCCGGAGGCGGAGCGCGGGGTGTTTGCCGACAACCTGGATTATGCCGAGCGGCATCAGAAGGTGATTGCGCGGTTTGGACGGTTTCCGCATCGCAATGCGGTGTTGGGGAGGGAGTCTACGGCTGAGGAGTTGGCGTTTTTGAGAGAGCCGGGTTCGCGTTTTTAGGGCGATTTTCGGCAATCTCAAAAACCAGCCCTCACCCTAACCCTCTCCCGGAGGGAGAGGGGACTGACCGAGTTGGATGTTCGAGTTACGCTGACTTGAAATACCGAGTTGAACTCAGGTCTGGAAAGCGACAGAGATCGGCTCCCTTTCCCCTCGCCCCCTTGGGGGAGAGGGTTGGGCGGGCGGCGTTCCGATGAGGGGGTAAGCTCTTGATCTTTAGATTCTGAAGCTACCCACCAACTGCTTCAACCGCGCAGCCTGCTGCTCAAGATCCGCACAAGCCCGCAAAGTAGCCTGCAAGTTCTCCACCCCTTCCTGGTTCAGCGTGTTGATCTCATTGATATCAACGTTGATCGATTCAACCACCGCCGTCTGCTCTTCCGTCGCGGTTGCCACCGACTGGTTCATCCCGTCGATCTCGCCGATGCGCTGGGTCACGCTTTCCAGGCGTTCGCCGGCCTGGTTGGCGATGCCGACGCTGCTTTCGCTCTCGCGCTGGCTCTCGGTCATGATGCCGACCGCCTGACGCGCGCCGACCTGCAACTCTTCGATCATGCTCTGCACTTGCTGCGCCGAATCCTGGGTGCGGTGCGCCAGGTTGCGCACTTCGTCGGCCACCACGGCGAAACCACGACCGGCCTCCCCGGCGCGGGCTGCTTCAATGGCTGCGTTGAGCGCCAGCAGGTTGGTCTGCTGGGAGATGCTGGTGATCACTTCCAGAATCTGCCCGATATTCACGGTGTTGCTGTTCAGGGTTTCGATGTTGCCGCAGGAGTCGCTGATCTTCGCCGACAGTTGCTGCATCGCGTGGATGGTTTTATCCACAACCTGCTGGCCGTCGACCGCCAGGCTGCGCGCGTCGCTGGAGTGTTGCGAGGCGAGCGCGGCGTTCTGGGCGATTTCCTGGGCGGCGGCGCCGAGCTGGTTGATTGCAGCGGCCACGCTGTTGGTGCGCGAGGCTTGCTGGTCGGAGTTGAACATCGACGAGTTCGATGCCGCGACCACGCGCAGGGCGACTTCGTTGACCTGCCCGGTGGCCGAGGACACTTCGCGGATCGAGGTATGGATACGCTCGACAAAACGATTGAATGACAGCCCCAGCGCGCCGAATTCGTCGTGGCCATGAATGGTCAGGCGTTTGGTCAGGTCGCCTTCGCCTTCGGCGATGTCATGCATGGCGCGGCCCATGGTCAGCAGCGGCTGCATCAGCACGCGAATGAGCATGCCGAGCAGGGCGATGATGATGACGACGGCGATGACCATGGCGATCAGCGCCGAGGTGCGGAACTCGCTGAGCATTGAGAACGCGGTGTCCTTGTCCAGCACCAGCGCCACGTACCAGTCGGCCGACGGCACGCCGTTGACGCGAGTGAAGGAGATCAGTTGGGTCTTGCCGTCGAACTCGACCTCTTTCAGGCCCGGGGTGACTTTCGGCGCACCGGTGGGATAGGCCTCGGCCAGAGTCTTGAGCACCAGCTTGCTGTCCGGGTGGATCAGGATCTTGCCGTCGGCACTGACGATGAACGCGTGACCGTGGCCGCCGAAGTTCAGCGAGTTGATGATCGCGCTGACGCTGGTGAGATCGATGTCGGCGCCGGCCACGCCGATCATCTGGCCCTGACGCTGCACCGGGGTGGCGACGGTGATCACCAGTTTGCCGGACGAAGCGGCGATGTACGGTTCGGTGACGATGGTCTGCTGGGCGCTGTTCGCCGCTTTGTACCAGCCACGGGCGCGGGGGTCGTAATCCGGTGCGCGGTTGCCGGCAGGGACCGAGAACATCACGCCGTCGGCGCCGCCGAAATAGCTGAGCTGGAAATTGCCGGTGTAGGCGGGCAGATCAATGATGCGCTTCAGGCTGGCCGGGGCGTTGCCGTCGGCGACCACCTGCTGGGCCATCGATTGCAGCAACTGAATGCGACTTTCCAGCCAGGTCTGGATGTTGCTGGTGGTCAGGCTGCCCAGTTCCTGCATCGACGCTTCGGTGCTGCTTTGCAGGGCTTCGCGCTGGCGATAGTCGTTGAACAAAATGAAACAGGCGAACGCAACGGCCACCACGAGGGCGGCAGCCAACAAGATTTTGTGGCTGAATTTCATGTTTCTGGTCATTAAGGAAGCTACCGCGAAGGGGCTGGTCAAGAAAGGGCGGCAATTTGCCACACTCTCGGGCTTTGCGCTGCTCTTATTTCGACCGCCGCGCGACAAAGATGAGAACGCTTTTGTTAAAGGCGACGAAATGCTCAATAGCCCTACAAAGTGACTGATTTACCGATGAAAGCCGGACGAGCGGGTCAATAAATAGCCGCCCGCCGAGGGAACCAGACAGGGGTTTTCTCTTCTAAGCTTCTGGTTGGCGCCAGGCCATCCCCCTTCCGTTCCAGGAGTTACACCATGTCGCTGCGATCTATCGCCCTTCTGTCGTTTTGTGTGCTGTTGGCCGCATGCAGCAAGGTCAATCAGGAAAACTACTCGAAGCTCTCGGCCGGCATGGCCAAGGCTGAAGTGGAGACGCTGCTCGGCAAGCCTACCGACTGCTCGGGTGCGCTCGGCATGTCCAGTTGCACCTGGGGCGACAAGAACAGCTTTATCAGCGTGCAGTACGCCGGTGACAAAGTGTTGATGTTTTCCGGCCAAGGCCTGAAGTAAACCGGGGCTACGCGCCCACGGGAGAAAAACAATGAAGCGGTTATTGCTTATCCTTTTCGCCGGCCTGGTACTGGCCGGCTGCGCCACGACCGGTGAAGATCCGCTGGCGCCCAAGACAGTCAACAGCGTCAACCTCAAACGTTACCAGGGCACCTGGTACGAGCTGGCGCGGTTGCCAATGTATTTCCAGCGCAACTGCGCGCAATCCGAAGCCCGTTACACGCTCGAATCGGACGGCAACCTGGGCGTGTTCAACCGTTGCCTGACCAAGGACTGGCAATGGGAAGAGGTCAAGGGCACGGCTTATCCCCAGGTGCCGGGCAAGACCGACAAATTGTGGGTCGAGTTCGATACCTGGTTTTCGCGACTGATTCCGGGATCGGCGAAGGGCCAATACTGGGTGCTGTACGTCAGCGACGACTACAAGACCGCCATCGTTGGCGATCCGAGCCGCCGCTACCTGTGGCTGTTGTCGCGTACACCGACCGTCAACGGTGTGGTGCGCGAAGAACTGCTGAGCAAGGCGCGCCAGCAGGGTTACGACACCACGCGGTTGATCTGGCGAACGTCGGATCAGCAGATGGCCAAGACGTCCAACTGACGCGCAACAAAAAACCTGTGGAGGTTGCCCTCCACAGGTTTTTTTGTGTCAGCCCAAAAGGTCTCGCAAGACCTGGGTGAAGGCGCGATTGCTGTCCTCTTCCCCGGCATGCCGGCCATCACGGACGACCCACTGACCGTTGACCAGCACATCGCGCACCTGACGGTCGCCACCGGCAAACAGCCAGCGATTCAGGATCCCGTCACCGCTGGCCGTGGCCAGGTACGGATCGTTGCCATCGAGCACAATCCAGTCTGCACGCTTGCCGACCTCCAGCGCGCCGATCGGCTGGCCGAGTGCCTGAGCGCCACCGTCCAGTGCGGCGTCATACAACGTGCGGCCAACCATCGGCTGATCCGCGCCATACAAGCGATTGCGTCGCTGGTCGCGCAGACGCTGGCCGTATTCCAGCCAGCGCAACTCTTCCACCACGCTCAGCGACACATGGCTGTCGGAACCGATGCCCATGCGTCCGCCCTGAGCGAGGAAATCCACCGCCGGGAAAATCCCGTCGCCGAGGTTGGCCTCGGTGGTCAGGCACAGGCCGGCGATGGCGCGACTCTTGGCCATCAGCGTGACTTCTTCCGGATTGGCGTGGGTCGCGTGCACCAGGCACCAGCGCTGATCGACTTCGGTGTTTTCGTACAGCCATTGCAGCGGGCGGCGACCGCTCCAGCTCAGGCAGTCGTCGACTTCCTTCTGTTGTTCGGCGATGTGGATGTGCACCGGGCATTGCGTGTCGCTGGCCGCCAGCACTTCGCTGATCTGTTGCGGCGTGACTGCGCGCAACGAGTGGAAGCACAGGCCCAGCGACTGCGCCTTCTGCTGAGCCAGCAGCGGTTGCAGGCGCGATTGCAGCTTCAGGTAGTTTTCGGTGCTGTTGATGAAGCGGCGTTGACCTTCGTTCGGCGACTGGCCGCCAAATCCGCTGTGGCTGTAGAGCACCGGCAACAACGTCAGGCCGATGCCGGCGGAGCTGGCGGCCTGGCTGATGCGCAACGCCAGCTCGGCTGGATCGGCGTACGGCTGACCGTTGTGATCGTGGTGAACGTAATGGAATTCGGCGACCGAGGTGTAGCCGGCCTTGAGCATCTCGATGTACAGCTGACGGGCGATCACGCCGAGCTGGTCGGGGCTGATTTTTCCGACGAGCCGGTACATCAGATCGCGCCAGGTCCAGAAACTGTCGTTGGGGTTGCCGGCCACTTCCGCCAGCCCGGCCATCGCTCGCTGGAACGCGTGGGAGTGCAGATTCGGCATGCCCGGCAGCAGCGGACCGCTCAGCCGTTCGGCGCCATCTGCGGTGGAGTTGGCCTGGATTCGGGTCAATACGCCGTCGGCGCTGACCTCGAGACGTACATTGTTGGCCCATCCGTTAGGCAGCAGCGCGCGTTCGGCAAAGAAGGCGGACATGGTTCAGCACCCCATCGTGTGTTATTTGTATATACATATACAGACGTTTGCCTGCCCGGTAAACTCCGGCAAGCTAGCAACCTTATCCAATGAACAGGGATCCATCGTGCCGACTCCGCCTCCAGTTTCTCCGTTGGCCGCGAACATGGGCGACAGTCCGGCGCCCTTGTACGCCCGCGTCAAACAGATGATCACCCAGCAGATCGACAGTGGTAACTGGCCGCCGCATTACCGCGTACCGTCGGAAAGCGAGCTGGTCAGCCAGCTGGGCTTCAGCCGCATGACTATCAACCGCGCGCTGCGCGAGATGACCGCCGACGGTCTTTTGGTACGCATGCAGGGCGTCGGCACCTTCGTCGCCGAGCCGAAGAGCCAATCCGCGCTGTTCGAAGTGCACAACATTGCCGACGAAATCGCCTCCCGTGGCCATCGCCACACCTGCCAGGTGATCACCCTGGAAGAAGAGGCCGCCGGTTCCGAGCGCGCCCTGGCGCTGGACATGCGCGAAGGGCAGAAGGTGTTCCACTCGCTGATCGTGCATTACGAAAACGACATTCCAGTGCAAATCGAAGACCGTTTCGTCAACGCGCTCGTCGCCCCGGAATACCTCAAGCAGGACTTCACCCTGCAAACGCCATACGCCTATCTGAACCAGGTTGCGCCGTTGACCGAAGGCGAACATGTGGTCGAAGCGATCCTGGCCGAGCCGTCCGAATGCAAATTGCTGCAGATTGAAAAGGGCGAGCCGTGCCTGCTGATCCGTCGCCGTACCTGGTCGGGCCGTCAGCCGGTGACGGCGGCGCGCCTGATTCACCCCGGTTCCCGTCATCGTCTGGAAGGACGCTTTCATAAATGAGTGAAGTGAAGGTTTTACGCGCCGAAGGCTACCCGCGCATGCCGTGGAAAAACGGCGGTGGCAGCACCGAAGAAATCACCCGTGACGCCGGTGCCGGCCTCGATGGTTTCGGCTGGCGCCTGTCGATTGCCGACATTGCTGAATCCGGCGGTTTCTCGACATTCACCGGTTATCAACGGGTGATCACGGTGTTGCAGGGCGACGGCATGACCTTGTGCGTCGACGGTGATGACACCCGACCGCTGTTACCTCTCGACCCGTTTGCCTTCAGCGGTGAAAGCCAGGTGTCTTGCACCTTGCTCGGCGGGGCGATCCGCGACTTCAATTTGATTTATGCGCCGCAGCGTTACAGCGCGCGCTTGCAGTGGCTGGACGGCGAGCAACGGTTTTTCAGCTCCGCCGGCACCGTTCTGGTTTTCAGCGTCAGCGAGTTGCTGCAAGTGCAGGTCGGTGACAGTGCTGCGCAACTTGGGCGGCATGATTGCCTGCAACTGGACGGCAACATCGGTCTGGTGGAAGTTGCCGTGAATGCCGGCTGCTGTGTGATCGAACTGACTGCACGCTGATCGCCCCTTGAAAAACCGCCGCTTTGAACAGTCCCGGCAGGGCTGTTGAAAGGGGCGGTTTTTTTCATCCCGACGTTCCCGAACGCGCACCAACTTGTTACCGAACGCCCCAGCGTGGCGCAAAACCACGCTTCTGTAACAGCTCACTGCTCGCGCAGACCCACCTCGCGAAAAAATTCATACACGCCACAGCCCTTGATATAGGCGTCCTCCAGTCGTGTCCGGCATTTTTGTTGAACAGCCCTCCAACAAGTTGGCCGCTCGATTGCATATGCTTGTATGTACAAGTAAAGACGTATGCGTATGAGTCGTTAGAGGTTCTCCGCAGCGTCCACTGATTCGCTTGTCGCGCATTGAAGCGCACAAGCCGCTTGCCCATCGCCAGGGTTGGTTTGAATTGATCGCTGAGGAGTCTTTTTCGTGACTGACAATAAGCCTACAAAATTCCGCAATGTTGAGATCCGTGCATCGCGCGGCAATAAGCTGACCGCCAAGAGCTGGCTGACCGAAGCGCCGCTGCGCATGCTGATGAACAACCTCGACCCGGAAGTGGCCGAGAACCCGAAAGAGCTGGTGGTTTACGGTGGCATCGGCCGCGCCGCGCGCAACTGGGAGTGCTACGACAAGATCGTCGAGAGCCTGACCAACCTGAACGACGACGAGACCCTGCTGGTGCAATCGGGCAAACCGGTCGGCGTGTTCAAGACCCACAGCAATGCGCCGCGCGTGCTGATCGCCAACTCCAACCTGGTACCGCACTGGGCGACCTGGGAACACTTCAACGAACTCGACGCCAAGGGCTTGGCCATGTACGGCCAGATGACCGCCGGCAGCTGGATCTACATCGGCAGCCAGGGCATCGTCCAAGGCACTTACGAAACTTTCGTTGAGGCCGGTCGCCAGCATTACGATTCGAACCTGAAGGGCCGCTGGGTCCTGACCGCGGGCCTCGGCGGCATGGGCGGCGCCCAGCCGCTGGCTGCCACATTGGCCGGTGCCTGCTCGCTGAACATCGAATGCCAGCAGGTCAGCATCGATTTCCGCCTGAAAAGCCGTTACGTCGACGAACAGGCCAAAGACCTCGACGACGCCCTGGCGCGCATTGAAAAGTACACAAAAGAAGGCAAGGCGATCTCCATCGCGCTGCTGGGCAACGCCGCCGAAATCCTCCCGGAACTGGTCCGTCGCGGCGTGCGCCCGGACATGGTCACCGACCAGACCAGCGCCCACGACCCGCTCAATGGCTACCTGCCGGCCGGCTGGACCTGGGACGAATACCGCGCCCGCGCCAAGACCGAACCGGCCGCGGTGATCAAGGCTGCCAAGCAGTCGATGGCGGTGCACGTCAAAGCCATGCTGGACTTCCAGAAGCAAGGCATCCCGACCTTCGACTACGGCAACAACATCCGTCAGATGGCCCAGGAAGAGGGCGTGGAAAACGCCTTCGATTTCCCGGGTTTCGTGCCGGCTTATATCCGTCCGCTGTTCTGCCGTGGCATCGGCCCGTTCCGCTGGGCGGCGCTGTCGGGTGATCCGCAGGACATCTACAAGACCGACGCCAAAGTCAAAGAACTGATCCCGGACGATGCACACCTGCACAACTGGCTGGACATGGCTCGCGAGCGCATCAGCTTCCAGGGTCTGCCGGCGCGGATCTGCTGGGTCGGCCTGGGCCAGCGCGCCAAACTCGGTCTGGCGTTCAACGAAATGGTCCGTCGCGGCGAGCTGTCGGCACCGATCGTGATCGGTCGCGACCACCTCGATTCGGGCTCGGTGTCCAGCCCGAACCGCGAAACCGAATCGATGCAGGACGGCTCGGATGCGGTCTCCGACTGGCCACTGCTCAACGCTTTGCTCAACACCGCGAGCGGCGCGACCTGGGTGTCGCTGCACCACGGTGGCGGCGTCGGCATGGGCTTCTCGCAACACTCGGGCATGGTGATCGTCTGCGACGGTACGGACGAGGCGGCCGAGCGTATCGCTCGCGTGCTGCACAACGATCCGGGTACCGGTGTGATGCGTCACGCCGACGCCGGTTACCAGATCGCCATCGACTGCGCCAAGGAGCAGGGGCTGAACCTGCCGATGATCACCGGCAAATAAAAAACGGCGGGAGCGAGCGTGCTCGCTCCCGCTCAAGCCAATACAGCAACAAAACCCAGAACAATCCACAGAGGTTGAATCATGGCGGGCAACACCGATCGTGCAGGCAGTAAACCGTTGATCGAAAGGCGTTCGATCGACTACATCCCGGAAGCGGAAAGACACGGTCGTCTATTCAGTCAGTTCACCCTGTGGATGGGTGCCAACCTGCAAATCACTGCGATTGTCACCGGGGCCCTGGCCGTGGTGCTGGGCGGCGATGTGTTCTGGTCGCTGATCGGTCTGTTGATCGGTCAACTGCTGGGCGGCGGCGTCATGGCGTTGCACGCGGCGCAGGGTCCGAAGCTGGGCCTGCCGCAGATGATCTCAAGCCGTGTGCAGTTCGGGGTTTACGGCGCAGCCATCCCGATCGTGCTGGTGTGCCTGATGTACCTGGGCTTCACCGCCACCGGGACTGTGCTGTCCGGTCAGGCGCTGGGCCAGCTGTTTGGTGTCAGTGACACCGTCGGCATCCTGCTTTTCGCCAGCGTCATCGTGGTGGTCACGGTGCTCGGCTATCGGGTGATCCACTGGATCGGTCGTATCGCCAGTGTCATTGGCGTGATTGCTTTCGTTTATCTGTTCAGCCGTCTGATGAGTCAGGTGGACGTCGGCGCACTCCTGCAAATTCGCCACTTCAGCTGGAGCAGTTTCCTGCTGGCGGTGTCGCTCGCAGCGTCCTGGCAGATCGCCTTCGGCCCTTATGTGGCTGACTACTCGCGTTACCTGCCGAGCAAGGTTTCCTCGGTGAAAACCTTTTTCGCCGCCGGTGCCGGTTCGGTAATCGGCGCGCAGGTAGCGATGATTCTCGGTGTGTTCGCGGCGGCTTCGGCCAACGGCCAGTTTGCCGGCCATGAAGTGGCTTACATCGTCGGTCTGGGCGGCACCGGTGCCACCGCTGCGCTGCTGTATTTCAGCATCGCGTTCGGCAAGGTGACCATCTCGACGCTGAACTCCTACGGCAGCTTCATGTGCATCGCGACCATCATCAGCGGTTTTCGTGGTGACCTGAAAGTAACGCGCATGCAGCGTCTGGTGTTCGTGCTGGTCATCGTTGGAGCGGCGACTCTGATGGCGCTGCTCGGCCAGCACTCGTTCCTCGGGGCGTTCAAGTCTTTCATCCTGTTCCTGCTGGCGTTCTTCACGCCGTGGAGCGCGATCAACCTGGTGGACTACTACTGCATCACTCGCGAGCGCTATGACGTACCGGCGCTGGCCGATCCGAACGGTCGCTACGGTCGCTGGAACATTCTCGGGATCAGCGTCTACGTGTTCGGTGTGCTGGTGCAGCTGCCGTTCATCTCCACCAAGTTCTATACCGGTCCGCTGGTTGCCGCGCTGGGTGATGTGGATATCTCGTGGATCATCGGTCTGGTGCTGCCCGCTGCGCTTTACTACCTGTGCGCAATGAAATGGCACGGCAGCGTGCCCGATCACCTGATTCTGCCGGTCGAGCAGAACAGCGTTGTACAACCTGAAGCAAACGGGACCGGCCGCGCTGCGGCACAGGCCTGATCTGGACGTGGACAGGGCTGGATGCCTCTTGAACTGCCGTAAGCCAATTCATGATTAGGAGCGTCACAACAATGAAATCGAACAAGACCCTGCTGACCACATTGCTGTCCATGGGCCTGCTGGCCAGTGCCGGCGCCACTCAGGCTGCCGGCTGGTGCGAATCCGGCAAACCGGTGAAATTCGCCGGTTTGAACTGGGAAAGCGCGATGTTGCTCACCGACGTACTGCAGGTCGTGCTGGAGAAAGGTTACGACTGCAAGACCGACAGCCTGCCAGGCAACTCCATCACCATGGAAAACGCGCTGAGCAGCAACGATATTCAAGTGTTCGCCGAAGAGTGGGTCGGCCGCAGCGAAGTCTGGAACAAGGCCGAGAAGGCCGGCAAGGTCGTCGGTGTCGGCGCGCCGGTCGTCGGTGCGGTTGAAGGCTGGTATGTGCCGCGCTACGTGATCGAAGGCGATGCCAAGCGCAAGATCGAAGCCAAGGCGCCAGACCTGAAAAACATCGCTGACCTGGGCAAATACTCGGCGATCTTCAAGGATGCCGAAGAACCGTCCAAGGGCCGCTTCTACAACTGTCCGGCCGGCTGGACCTGCGAGCTGGACAACAGCGAAATGCTGAAAAGCTACGGCCTGGAAAACAGCTACACCAACTTCCGCCCGGGCACCGGCCCGGCGCTGGATGCGGCGGTGCTGTCGAGCTACAAGCGTGGCGAGCCGATCCTGTTCTACTACTGGTCGCCAACCCCGCTGATGGGTCAGATCGACGCCGTCAAACTGGAAGAGAAACCGGGCGTCGACAAGCGCGTGACCATCAAGGTCGGCCTGTCCAAGGCCTTCCACGAGCAAGCCCCGGAGCTGGTGGCCGTGCTGGAAAAGGTCAACCTGCCGATCGACCTGCTGAACCAGAACCTGGGTCGCATGACCAAGGAGCGGATCGAGTCGCCGAAACTGGCGAAAATCTTCCTCAAGGAACATCCTGAAGTCTGGCACAAATGGGTGAGCGACGACGCAGCCAAGAAAATCGACGCGGCCTTGTAGGTCGAGCTTCACCGGCTGCCGGCAACGGCAGTCGGACGCTTGATCGCAACCCCTTGATTGAGAGTCTCTTATGTTTCCCGAACGCTTTACGTTTTCCATCGCCGACTGGGTCAACGGTTGGGTCGATGCACTGGTCACCAACTACGGTGACGTGTTCCGCCACATCTCCGACACCCTGCTGTGGGCCATCGTCAACCTTGAAGGCCTGTTACGCGCTGCACCGTGGTGGCTGATGCTGGCCATCGTTGCAGGCGTTGCCTGGCACGCCACCCGCAAAGTCGTGACCACCGCCGTGATCGTCGGTCTGCTGTTCCTGGTCGGCGCCGTCGGCCTGTGGGACAAGTTGATGCAGACACTGGCGCTGATGATGGTCGCCACGGTCATTTCGGTGCTGATCGGGGTGCCGCTGGGGATTCTCTCGGCGCGCAGCAATCGCCTGCGTTCGTTCCTGATGCCGCTGCTCGACATCATGCAGACGATGCCCAGCTTCGTGTACCTGATTCCGGTGCTGATGCTGTTCGGCCTGGGCAAGGTGCCGGCGATTTTCGCCACCGTGATCTACGCCGCGCCGCCGCTGATCCGCCTGACCGATCTGGGCATCCGCCAGGTCGACGGCGAAGTGATGGAAGCGATCAACGCCTTCGGCGCCAACCGCTGGCAGCAATTGTTCGGCGTGCAACTGCCGCTGGCCCTGCCGAGCATCATGGCCGGGATCAACCAGACCACCATGATGGCCCTGTCGATGGTGGTGATCGCCTCGATGATCGGCGCCCGTGGCCTGGGTGAAGATGTGCTGGTGGGCATTCAGACCCTCAACGTCGGACGCGGCCTGGAAGCCGGTCTGGCGATCGTGATTCTCGCAGTGGTCATCGACCGCATTACCCAGGCGTATGGTCGGCCACGGCATGAGGTGAGCAAATGAACAACGCAACCGTGAGCAAGATCGAAGTCAAAAACGTCTTCAAGATTTTCGGTAACCGTTCCAAGGATGCGCTGGCCATGGTCGGCCAGGGCAAGACCAAGGAGCAGGTGCTGAACGAAACCGGTTGTGTGGTCGGGGTCAACGACTTGTCCCTGAGCATCGGCACCGGCGAGATCTTCGTGATCATGGGCCTGTCCGGCTCCGGCAAATCGACGCTGGTACGCCACTTCAACCGCCTGATCGACCCGACCAGCGGCGCGATCCTGGTGGACGGCGTGGACATCCTGCAATACGACATGGACGCCCTGCGCGAATTTCGCCGGCACAAGATCAGCATGGTGTTCCAGAGCTTCGGCCTGCTGCCGCACAAGACCGTGCTCGACAACGTCGCCTACGGCCTGAAAGTGCGCGGCGAGAGCAAGCAGCTGTGCGCCGAACGCGCGCTGCACTGGATCAACACCGTGGGCCTCAAGGGCTACGAAAACAAATACCCGCACCAGCTCTCCGGCGGCATGCGCCAGCGTGTCGGCCTGGCCCGCGCCCTGGCGGCGGACACCGACATCATCCTGATGGACGAAGCGTTCAGCGCCCTCGACCCGCTGATCCGCGCCGAGATGCAGGACCAGTTGCTGGAGCTGCAAAAGACCCTGCACAAGACCATCGTCTTCATCACCCACGACCTCGACGAGGCCGTGCGCATCGGCAACCGCATCGCGATCCTCAAGGACGGTCGCCTGATCCAGGTCGGTACGCCGAAAGAGATCCTGCACTCGCCGGCGGACGAGTATGTCGACCGCTTCGTGCAGCGGCGGGCGGCGGTGGTCTGATCTGAGTTTTGCAGTGCACAGACTGGCCTCATCGCGGGCAAGCCCGCTCCCACAGGGATTGTGTGAGCAGCGGAGATTCTGTGGGAGCTGGCTTGCCAGCGATGAGGCCGGTGAGGCTGCATCAAAATTATGGTTGAGGTAAGTGATGTCCCAGGCTGAAAAAATCGTTATCGCCGACGCCCCGATGCGTTGGCAGGATGTGGTCGCAGTCGCCCGTCACGGCGCGCAGCTCGAGCTGTCGGCCCAGACCTGGGCGCGCATTGAAAACGCTCAGGGCATCGTCCAGCGCATCGTCGCCAGCGGCGAACGCGCCTATGGCGTCAACACCGGGCTGGGCGGTTTGTCCAACGTCTCGCTGCAGGGTGAACAGCTCAGCCAGCTGTCGCGCAACACATTGCTCAGCCACGCCTGCGGCGTCGGTCCGGTACTGGCTGACGAGCAGACCCGCGCCATCATGTGCGCCGCGATCCGCAACTACAGCCACGGCAAGTCCGGCATTCATCGCCGGGTGGTCGAAGCGCTGCTGGCGCTGCTCAATCGCGGTATCACCCCGCAGGTGCCGTCCCAGGGTTCGGTGGGTTATCTGACCCACATGGCCCACGTCGGCATCGCGCTGCTGGGCGTGGGCAATGTCAGCTATCGCGGGCAAGTGGTGTCCGCACAACAGGCGCTGACCGAAGAGGGCCTGCAACCGGTGCAGCTCGGGGCGAAGGACGGTTTGTGTCTGGTCAATGGCACGCCGTGCATGACCGGCCTCGGTTGCCTGGCGATTGCCGACGCCACGCGTCTGCTGCAATGGGCCGACGTGATCGGTGCCATGAGCTTCGAAGCCCAGCGCGGCCAGATCGCCGCGTTCGATGCCGAGATCATCGCGCTCAAGCCGCACCCGGGCATGCAACAGGTCGGCGTCAATCTACGGGCGCTGCTCGATGGCAGTGAAGTGATCGCGAAGAGCAAAGGCATTCGTACCCAGGATGCGCTGAGCATCCGCTCGATCCCGCAGGTGCATGGCGCCGCACGCGATCAACTGGAGCACGCGATCAAACAGATCGAAACCGAACTCAACGGCTGCACCGACAACCCGTTGCTGCTGGGCACGCCGGACGACTTCCGGGTGATGTCCCAGGCCAACCCGCACGGGCAATCGGTGGCGCTGGCGGCGGACTTGCTGGCGATTGCGATGGCCGAAATCGGCTCGATTGCCGAGCGACGTCTGGATCGTCTGATCAACCCGCACGTCAGTGGTCTGCCAGCGTTTCTGGTGGCCAACCCGGGGGTGAACTCCGGGATGATGATCGTGCAATACGTCGCCGCGTCGCTGTGTGCGGAAAACCGCCAGTTGGCGCAACCGGCGGTGCTCGACAACTACGTCACTTCGGGCCTGCAGGAAGACCATTTGAGCATGGGCACCAACGCCGCGCTGAAGCTGCACCGTGCGCTGGAAAACTGCACGCAGATCCTCGCCATCGAGTACCTGCTGGCGGCACAGGCTTTTGAATTTCTCAAGGACCAGCGCTTCGGCGCGGGCACCGATGTGGCGTGGCGACTGCTGCGCGAGAAGGTCCCGGCCTACGATCAGGACCGTTGGCTGGCGCCGGATATCGCCGCTGCTGCAAGTGTTCTGAAAGACTCGAACCTGTTGCACAACGCCTTACCGAATTTGCACTGACAACTACCCATACCAGCGTGCCAAGGCGCGGATCGTCCAAAAGGCGAGAGGCGACGGATAACGGAATGCTCCGGAGCGACTGGTAGTTAATAACAATGCCTCAAAAGGAGCATTTAAATGACTGCGCTGAACCTGATCCCCGGCCAACTGAGCCTGTCCCAACTGCGTGACGTCTATCAGCACCCGGTCAAGCTGACCCTCGACAACAGCGCCAGCGCCCAGATCGAAGCCAGCGTCGCCTGCGTCGAGCAGATCCTTGCCGAGAACCGCACCGCCTACGGCATCAACACCGGTTTCGGCCTGCTGGCCTCGACCCGCATCGCCAGCGAAGACCTGGAAAACCTGCAGCGTTCGCTGGTGTTGTCCCACGCCGCCGGCGTCGGCCAGCCGATCAGCGATGAGCTGGTGCGCCTGATCATGGTGCTCAAGGTCAACAGCCTCAGCCGTGGTTTCTCCGGGATCCGTCGCGTGGTGATCGATGCGCTGATTGCGCTGATCAACGCCGAGGTTTATCCGCATATTCCGTTGAAGGGTTCGGTGGGTGCGTCCGGCGACCTGGCACCGCTGGCGCACATGTCGCTGGTGCTGCTGGGTGAGGGCAAGGCGCGCTACAAGGGCGAGTGGATGGAAGCGACGGAAGCGCTGAAAGTCGCCGGTCTGGCCCCGCTGACGCTGGCGGCCAAAGAAGGTCTGGCGCTGCTCAACGGTACTCAGGTTTCCACCGCATTCGCACTGCGCGGTCTGTTCGAAGGTGAAGACCTGTTCGCCGGTGCGCTGGCGCTGGGCGGTCTGACGGTGGAAGCGGTGCTCGGTTCGCGCTCGCCGTTCGATGCCCGTATCCACGCCGCCCGTGGCCAGAAAGGCCAGATCGACGCCGCTGCTGCTTACCGCGATCTGCTGGGCGAGCGCAGCGAAGTCTCCGACTCGCACCAGAACTGCGAAAAGGTCCAGGACCCGTACTCGCTGCGTTGCCAGCCACAAGTCATGGGCGCGTGCCTGACCCAGTTCCGTCAGGCCGCCGAGGTGCTGGTCATCGAGGCCAACGCCGTGTCCGACAACCCGTTGGTGTTCGCGGCCGAAGGCGACGTGATTTCCGGTGGCAACTTCCACGCCGAACCGGTGGCCATGGCCGCTGACAACATGGCGTTGGCCATCGCCGAAATCGGTTCCCTGAGCGAGCGCCGCATCTCGTTGATGATGGACAAGCACATGTCGCAACTGCCGCCGTTTCTGGTGGCCAATGGCGGGGTGAACTCCGGTTTCATGATCGCTCAGGTGACCGCTGCGGCGCTGGCCAGCGAGAACAAGGCGTTGGCCCATCCGCATTCGGTGGACAGCCTGCCGACTTCCGCCAACCAGGAAGACCACGTGTCGATGGCCCCGGCTGCCGGCAAGCGTCTGTGGGAAATGGCCGAAAACACTCGCGGCATTCTCGCAGTGGAATGGCTGGCGGCGGTGCAGGGGCTGGACCTGCGCAACGGCCTGAAGACCTCGAGCAAACTGGAAAAGGCCCGGGGAATTTTGCGTCGCGAAGTGCCGTTCTACGAGAAGGATCGCTTCTTCGCACCGGACATCAATGCGGCGACCGAGCTGCTGGCTTCGCGGGTTCTGACGGAGCTGGTTCCGGCTAAGTTGCTGCCGAGCCTGTGATGCACTCATCGCCAGCAGGCTGGCTCCCACAAGAGCACCGCGCAACCTGTGGGAGCCAGCCTGCTGGCGATTCGATTACGAATACTGTGGAGACTAAGGGATGAAAACCCTCTGGCAACACTGCCACGTCGCAACCATGGCGCAAGGCGTCTACTCGATCATCGAGGATGCGGCCATCGTGACGTCCGGCGCACTTATCGAGTGGATCGGCCCGCGCAGCCAATTGCCGTCCGGCGAATATCCGGCGGTCAATGATCTGCAGGGCGCGTGGGTCACCCCCGGCCTGATCGACTGCCACACCCACACCGTGTTCGGTGGCAACCGCAGCGGTGAGTTCGAGAAACGCCTGCAAGGCGTCAGCTACGCCGAGATCGCAGCCGCCGGCGGCGGCATCGCCAGCACCGTGCGCGCCACGCGTGAAGCGTCGGAAGACGAACTGTTCGCCAGCGCCGCCAAACGCCTGAAAAGCCTGATGCGTGATGGCGTGACCACGGTCGAAATGAAATCCGGCTACGGCCTCGATCTGGCCAGCGAGCGCAAGATCCTGCGGGTCATCCGTCGTCTCGCCGCCGAGCTGCCGATCAGCGTGCGCAGCACCTGCCTGGCCGCCCATGCCTTGCCGCCGGAATACAAGGATCGCGCCGACGACTACATCGATCACATCTGCGCCGAGATGCTCCCCGCCCTGGCCGCCGAAGGTCTGGTGGACGCGGTGGATGCGTTTTGCGAATACCTGGCGTTCTCCCCGGAGCAAGTCGAGCGGGTGTTCATCGCCGCGCAAAAACTCGGTCTGCCGGTGAAGCTGCATGCCGAGCAATTGTCGTCGCTGCACGGCTCCAGCCTGGCCGCGCGTTATCACGCATTGTCCGCCGATCACCTGGAGTTCATGGACGAAGCCGACGCCATCGCCATGGCCGAATCCGACACCGTCGCGGTGTTGTTGCCGGGGGCGTTCTACTTTCTGCGCGAAACCCAGTTGCCTCCGATGGACGCCCTGCGCAAACACAAAGTGAAAATCGCCATCGCCAGCGACCTCAACCCCGGCACTTCGCCGGCGCTGTCGTTGCGCCTGATGCTCAACATGGCCTGCACCTGTTTCCGCATGACCCCGGAAGAGGCGCTGGCCGGCGCCACGATTCACGCGGCGCAAGCCCTGGGCATGGCCGAGACCCACGGTTCGCTGGAAGTCGGCAAGGTCGCGGATTTTGTCGCCTGGCAGATCGACCGTCCGGCGGATCTGGCGTACTGGCTCGGTGGTGAACTGGACAAACGCGTCGTGCGTCACGGCGTTGAATCAAGTCTGTAGGAGAGTGGTTGTGGATAAGGTTCTGAACTTCAAACAAGGTCGCGTGCCGCTGCTGATCAGCATGCCTCACGCCGGTGTGCGCCTGACTCCGGCGGTCGAGGCCGGATTGATCCCGGACGCGAAAAGCCTGCCGGACACCGACTGGCATATTCCGCAGCTCTACGACTTCGCCGCCGAACTGGGCGCCAGCACCCTGGCGGCCGAGTACTCGCGGTTCGTCATCGACCTGAACCGGCCGTCCGACGACAAACCGCTGTACGCCGGCGCCACCACCGGCCTGTACCCGGCGACGCTGTTCGATGGCATTCCGTTGTTCAAGGAAGGCCAGGAGCCGTCGAAACAAGAGCGTGCGACCTATCTGGAGCAGATCTGGACGCCGTACCACCGCACCTTGCAGGAAGAGCTGGCGCGGCTGAAGGCCGAGTTCGGTTACGCGCTGCTGTTCGATGCGCACTCGATCCGTTCGGTGATCCCGCACCTGTTCGACGGCAAGCTGCCGGACTTCAATCTCGGCACCTTCAACGGCGCCAGTTGCGATCCGCAGTTGGCTACGCAACTGGAAGCAATCTGCGCACGCCACGGCGATTACAGCCATGTGCTGAACGGACGCTTCAAGGGCGGCCACATCACCCGTCACTACGGCAACCCGGCCGAGAACATCCACGCCGTGCAGCTGGAACTGGGCCAGTGCACCTACATGGAAGAGTTCGAACCGTTCCGCTACCGCGCCGATCTGGCGGAGCCGACGCGGGTGGTGCTCAAGGAGTTGCTGCAAGGGCTGCTCGCCTGGGGCAAATCCCACTACAACGCATAACTAATTGTGGGAGCGGGCAAGCCCGCTCCCACAAGGGTTTTGGGTTTCCACAGGTTTCGCGTTCCAACAGGGTCGCCACCGTGCAAATCCCGGTCGCCACAGTTCGCTTTTCCGTCTCGCCTGCTGCGTAATGTTTCGGTCACGGTGCAAGAAGACACCGATCCGAACAATAAACTGCTGCCGCACGAGACGATCCCACATGAAAAAACTGTTCACTCGTTGTGCGTTAATCCTGACCGGCAGTGCGCTGCTCAGCGCCGGCGCCATGGCTTCCGACGATGCATCCTGCAAAACCGTGCGCATGGGCGTGGTCAACTGGACCGACGTGATCGCCACCAGCGGCATGGCCGACGTGCTGCTCAACGGCCTGGGCTACGAGAGCAAGCAGACCAGCGCCGTGCAGCAAATCATCTTTGCCGGCATCCGCGACAAGCGTCTGGATATTTTCCTCGGCTATTGGAAACCGGCGATGGACAAGAACATCGCGCCGTTCCTCGCCGCCAATCAGGTCAAGGTGATGGACAAGCCAAGCCTGGCCGATGCCCAGGCCACGCTGGCAGTGCCGGACTATGTTGCGGCGGCGGGGC
Source organism: Pseudomonas sp. HLG18 (assembly GCF_051903985.1). Classification (NCBI taxonomy): domain Bacteria; kingdom Pseudomonadati; phylum Pseudomonadota; class Gammaproteobacteria; order Pseudomonadales; family Pseudomonadaceae; genus Pseudomonas; species Pseudomonas sp. HLG18. Next base: position 5,573,230 of record NZ_CP195831.1, read on the forward strand.
TGAAAACCTTCGGCGACATCGCGAAATTCAAGGATCAGCTCGGCGGCAAGATCTACGGTATCGAGCCCGGCAGCGGCGCCAACACCACGATCAAGACCATGATCGAGACCAACCATTTCGGCCTGAAGGACTTCAAGATCATCGAATCCGGTGAGGCCGGCATGCTCGCCGCCGTGCAGCGGGCGGTGAACCGCAAGGAATTCGTGGTGTTCGTCGGCTGGACCCCGCATCCGATGAACATCAACATGAAAATCACCTACCTGACCGGCAGCGAAGACGTTTACGGCCCCAACGAAGGCGCCGCCACCGTTTCCACCGTTACCGCGCCGGACTACGCCGAGCGCTGCCCGAACGTCCATCGACTGCTGGAAAACCTGACCTTCACCGCCGCCCAGGAAAGCCAGTTGATGGTGCCGATCATGGAGCGCAAGACACCTCAGGAAGTCGCGAAAACCTGGCTGCGTGAGCATCCCGACGACTTGCAACGCTGGCTGGCGGGTGTCAGCAGTTTTGACGGCAAGGACGGCGTGGCCACAGTCCAGGCCAGCCTGAAAAACTGATGAGCACTTATCCACTTTCACCGGCGATGGCGGCGTTTGTCGCCAGAACCGAAAGCTTCGCCAGTGATGACGGCAGCCTCGCGGGTTTGCGCAAATCCTATGACGACATGTGCCGGGCCTTCGCGCCCGAGCGACCGGCGGGTCTGGAGGTGGTGGATTTCCAGTTGAGCGGGGTGGCGGTGCGTTCGTATCGCCCGCCCGTCCGGCCATCGGTCAGTGGCTGGCCGTGCGTGTTGTATCTGCACGGCGGCGGTTGGGTGGTCGGCGGGCTGGATTCCCATGATTTCATCTGCTGTGAACTGTCCATCGCGCTGGGGGTGATGGTGGTGGCGGTGGATTACCGGCTGGCGCCGGAGCATCCGTTCCCGGCCGGTTTCGAGGATTGCCTGACCGTGTGGCGCGCGTTGCGCAGCGGGCCGTTCTGGTTCGACGCCGAGCGGATGCTGGTAGCCGGCGACAGCGCAGGCGGCAATCTGGCGGCGGCGTTGTGCCTGGCCTTGCGCGATGCCGGCCAGCCGCTGCCGGGCGCGCAGGTCTTGATCTATCCGGGGCTGGGAGGCGACGCACAGTTACCGTCGCGCAGCGAATGCGCCGATGCGCCGCTGCTCGCCAGCAGCGATGTCGATTGTTATCACGCCTTGTACCTGCGCGGCACCGCGAAGCCGAACGCCTATGCGATGCCGTTGCTGGCCGATGACTTCAGTGGTTTGCCCCCGGCCTGGATTGCCGTCGCTCAGTTCGATCCGCTGCGTGACGACGGCGTGTGCTACGCCGAACGGCTTAACGCGGCGGGCGTCGACGCGGCGCTGTACTACGGCGAAGGGCTGGTTCACGGTTGCCTGCGGGCGCGGCATCAGGTCGCCGAGGTCGATCGTCTCTTTGAGAACCTGCTGGGGTTCATGACTGACAAAATGTGACAGCGCGCGGGCATGCTCATTGACGTAAATCGGGTTTATGATGCCGGACGGCAGAATAATAGAAGTCCCCCCAGGGATGACCTCGACCCCTTACGGAGCGCGCAATGCAGACTTTGTTTCCGCAGATCAAACCTCACGCACGGCACGATCTGGCCGTCGATGACACCCATACGCTGTACGTCGACGAAAGCGGTTCACCGGAAGGTTTGCCGGTGGTCTTCATCCATGGTGGCCCGGGCGCGGGGTGTGATGCCCAGAGTCGCCGCTACTTCGATCCGAATCTGTATCGCATCGTCACCTTCGACCAGCGTGGCTGCGGACGTTCCACCCCCCACGCCAGCCTGGAAAACAACACCACCTGGGATCTGGTCGAAGACCTCGAGCGTATCCGCAAACACCTGGGCATCGACAAATGGGTGCTGTTCGGCGGTTCCTGGGGTTCGACCCTGGCGCTGGCCTACGCGCAAACTCACCCGGAGCGCGTGCATGGTCTGATCCTGCGTGGGATCTTTCTCTGCCGCCCGCAGGAAATCGAATGGTTCTACCAGGCCGGGGCCAGCCGTCTGTTCCCCGATTACTGGCAGGACTACCTCGCGCCGATCCCGCTGGATGAGCGCGACGACCTGCTCAGCGCGTTCCACAAACGCCTGACCGGCAACGATCAGATCGCCCAGATGCACGCGGCCAAGGCCTGGTCGACCTGGGAAGGGCGCACCGCGACCCTGCGCCCGAACCCGCTGGTGGTCGACCGGTTCTCCGAGCCGCAGCGTGCCTTGTCGATCGCGCGGATCGAATGCCACTACTTCACCAATAACGCTTTCCTGGAACCGAACCAGTTGATCCGCGACATGGGCAAGATCGCCCATCTGCCCGGCGTGATCATCCACGGCCGCTACGACGTGATCTGCCCGCTCGACAATGCCTGGGAACTGCATCAGGCCTGGCCGAACAGCGAGCTGCAGGTGATCCGCGATGCCGGTCACGCGGCCTCGGAACCGGGTATCACCGATGCGCTGGTACGCGCCGCCAGCAACATGGCCCGGCGCCTGCTCGACCTGCCGCCCGAAGAAGCATGAAGGGGCTATTGCAGCGCGTGAAAGGCGCGCGAGTCGAAGTGGCGGGGGAGGTGGTCGGCAGCGTCGATCAGGGATTGCTGGTGCTGGTGGCGGTCGAACCCGACGACACGCAGGCCAGCGCCGACAAACTTCTGCATAAACTGCTTAACTATCGAGTATTCGGTGACGCCGTAGGCAAGATGAATCTGTCTTTGGCGGATGTGGGCGGCGGGCTGCTGCTGGTCTCTCAGTTCACCCTGGCTGCCGACACCAGAAGCGGGTTGCGTCCGAGTTTCTCGACCGCCGCCCCTCCGGCGCTGGGCGAGGAATTGTTCGACTATCTATTCAGCAAAGCGAAACAGATGCATGGCACTGTGGCATCAGGTAGATTCGGCGCGGATATGCAGGTTCACCTGGTCAATGACGGCCCGGTAACCTTCCTGTTACAGACATGAAAGTGCTTGAAACACGTTTTTAAGGGCTTTTCGACTGAAAACAGGGAATTTTCGCGATAAATACTTTGTTACCCCTGATGCGTTGTCACGCGGGCTACTAGATAATCGCGCGCTACGGGGATCAGCGTTCGTTGGTCCATTTTGACTTAGGTAGAGACTTGTCCGGATCCGATTGGGGAATCATTTCGACCCAGCGGAGTCGGAACAATGCTCGCCAACTTGGCAAGGGTGTCCTGCAAGGTCGGTTATTTTTGTACCGAATACCTCACAGGCGCTTCATCTGGCCGTTGGTTTATTGATCTGTTTTCGGCGAGGGTTGCTCGTGATTGTTAGTCCCTGTAATGCAGCAAAATTGTCTGCCAAACGCTTGCGCAGCGCTCTGGTAGCGGGCTCGGCAGTTCTCTGCCTGCTCAGCGCCGGCCAGCTTTGGGCATTCAATCTTGACGATGTGTCGGCCAAGGCCAAAGAGCTGGCCGGGCAGAAGTTCGAAGCCCCGCGCAGCAACCTGCCGAACGAATTCCGTGAGATGAAGTTCGCGGACTATCAGAAGATTCGTTTCCGCACCGAAAAAGCCGAATGGGCCGACCAGAAGACCCCGTTCAAGCTGTCCTTCTACCATCAGGGCATGCACTTCGATACGCCGGTGAAAATCAACGAAATCACCGCGAACACCGTCGAAGAGATCAAATACGATCCGAGCCGTTTCGATTTCGGCGATCTGCAGTTCGATCCCAAGGCCACCGAACAGCTGGGCTACGCCGGTTTCCGTGTGCTGTACCCGATCAACAAGGCTGACAAGCAAGACGAAATCATGACCATGCTGGGCGCGAGCTACTTCCGCGTTGTCGGCAAGGGTCACACCTACGGTCTGTCGGCCCGTGGCCTGGCGATCGATACCGCTTTGCCGTCCGGCGAAGAATTCCCGCGTTTTCGCGAGTTCTGGATTCAACAGCCGAAGCCGGGTGACAAGCATCTGGTGATCTTCGCCCTGCTGGATTCGCCACGTGCGACCGGCGCCTACCGCCTGATCCTGCGTCCGGGCAGCGACACCATCGTTGACGTCAAGGGCCAGATGTACCTGCGTGACAAGGTCGGCAAGCTCGGCATCGCGCCGCTGACCAGCATGTTCCTGTTCGGCGCCAACCAGCCGTCGAAAGTGCTCAACTACCGTCGTGAACTGCACGACTCCAGCGGTCTGTCGATCCATGCCGGCAACGGCGAATGGATCTGGCGCCCTCTGAACAACCCTAAACATCTGGCCGTGAGCCAGTTCAGCGTCGAAAACCCGCGTGGTTTCGGTCTGCTGCAACGTGGCCGTGACTTCAGCCACTACGAAGATCTCGATGACCGCTACGACAAGCGTCCAAGCGCCTGGATCGAGCCGAAGGGTGACTGGGGCAAAGGTACCGTCGATCTGGTCGAGATCCCGACCGCCGACGAAACCAACGACAACATCGTTGCGTTCTGGAACCCGGAAAAACTGCCGGAGCCAGGCAAGCCGCTGGACTTCGCCTATCGCATGCACTGGACCATGGACGAAGCGGCGATTCACGCGCCGGACAGCGCCTGGGTCAAGCAGACCCTGCGTTCGACCGGTGACGTCAAGCAATCGAACCTGATCCGTCAGCCGGATGGCAGCGTTGCCTATCTGGTCGACTTCGAAGGCCCGTCTCTGGCGGCCCTGGCCTCGGATGCGGACGTTCGCAGCCAGGTCAGCGTCGGCGACAACGCCGAACTGGTCGAAAACAGCGTGCGCTACAACCCTGAAACCAAGGGCTGGCGCCTGACCCTGCGGATGAAGATCAAGGACGCGAGCAAGTCGACCGAGATGCGCGCCGCACTGGTGCAGAACATCGTCCCGGCCGATCTGGCCAAGACCTCGCTGCCGGCTTCCAATTCCTCGGTTGCGAAGGCCGACAAGATCGCCGCCAAGCAGCAAGAGAAAGCCGACAAGGAAGCCAAGGCCGCCGAAGCCAAACAGGCCGACGCCAAGCCAGCGACAGACGCCAAGGACAAGGCCAACAAAGACGCCAAGCAGCCAGCGGCTGCGGACGCGGCCCCAGCCACACCGGAACCGGCCTCGACTGAAGAAGTCCTGACCGAGACCTGGAGCTATCAGTTGCCTGCCGATGAGTAATTCTCAAGTACAGCCAGAGACTCTGTCCGAGTATCTGGCGCATCTGCCGATGACCGACGAACAGCGCGCGGAACTCGCGGGCTGCCAGTCCTTCAGCGAATTGCATCAACGCCTGTCGTCCTCGACGTTCGACGCGCCGACCGAAGCCGCCCAGGCTTCGGTCGGCAAGCGCCTGACCCTGAGCACCGCCGAAGAGCTGGAAGACGCGGAAATGCTGGTGCTCGATGCCAGTGGCCGGGTCAGCCTCAAGGCTACGCCGCCGATCCGTCGGACCAAGGTCGTGCCGGAGCCGTGGCGCACCAATATCCTGGTGCGTGGCTGGCGTCGTATGACCGGCCGGACCAACCCGCCGCAGCCGCCGAAGGACCAGAACGTGCTGCCGGCCGCACGCTGGCGCACCGTCGGTTCGATCCGTCGCTACATCCTGCTGATCCTGATGCTCGGCCAGACCATCGTCGCCGGCTGGTACATGAAAGGCATCATGCCGTACCAGGGCTGGTCGTTCGTCGATCTGGAAGAAGTCCTGCATCAACCGCTGCTGCAGACCGCCACGCAAGTGCTGCCGTATGCGCTGCAGACCAGCATCCTGATCATGTTCGGGATTCTGTTCTGCTGGGTGTCGGCCGGTTTCTGGACCGCGCTGATGGGCTTCCTCGAATTGCTCACCGGTCACGATAAATACCGGATCTCCGGTAAAAGCGCTGGCAACGAACCGATTCCGAAAGATGCGCGCACCGCACTGGTGATGCCGATCTGCAACGAAGACGTGCCGCGAGTGTTCGCCGGTCTGCGTGCGACCTTCGAGTCGGTGGCGGCCACGGGTGACCTGGATCGTTTCGACTTCTTCGTCCTCAGCGACAGTAACGACACCGACATCTGTGTTGCTGAGCAGCAGGCCTGGCTGGACGTCTGCCGTGAAGCCAAGGGCTTCGGCAAGATCTTCTATCGCCGCCGCCGTCGCCGCGTCAAACGCAAGAGCGGCAACCTCGACGACTTCTGCCGTCGCTGGGGCGGTGATTACAAGTACATGGTCGTGCTCGACGCCGACTCGGTGATGAGCGGCGAGTGCCTGACCAGTCTGGTGCGCCTGATGGAGGCCACTCCGGACGCCGGCATTATTCAGACCGCGCCGCGTGCTTCGGGCATGGACACGCTGTATGCACGCATGCAGCAGTTCGCCACTCGCGTTTACGGTCCGCTGTTCACCGCCGGCCTGCACTTCTGGCAGCTGGGTGAATCCCACTACTGGGGTCACAACGCGATCATCCGCATGAAGCCGTTCATCGACCACTGCGCCCTGGCGCCGTTGCCGGGCAAGGGGGCGTTCTCCGGTGCGATCCTCTCTCACGACTTCGTTGAAGCCGCGCTGATGCGCCGTGCCGGCTGGGGCGTGTGGATTGCCTACGATCTGCCGGGCAGCTACGAAGAACTGCCACCGAACCTGCTCGACGAACTCAAGCGTGACCGTCGCTGGTGCCACGGCAACCTGATGAACTTCCGTCTGTTCCTGGTCAAAGGCATGCACCCGGTGCACCGCGCGGTGTTCCTGACCGGCGTGATGTCTTACCTGTCGGCGCCGCTGTGGTTCTTCTTCCTCGTGCTGTCCACCGCGCTGCTGGCGGTGAACACGCTGATGGAGCCGCAGTACTTCCTCGAACCGCGTCAGCTCTATCCGCTGTGGCCGCAATGGCACCCGGACAAGGCCATCGCGCTGTTCTCGACGACCATCGTGCTGCTGTTCCTGCCGAAGCTGTTGAGCATCATCCTGATCTGGGCCAAGGGTGCGAAAGAGTTCGGCGGCAAGTTCAAGGTGACCCTGTCGATGCTGCTGGAGATGCTGTTCTCCATGCTGCTGGCGCCGGTGCGGATGATTTTCCACACCCGTTTTGTCCTGGCCGCGTTCCTCGGCTGGGCTGCGACCTGGAACTCGCCGCAGCGTGACGACGACTCCACGCCATGGAGCGAGGCGGTCAAGCGCCACGGTCCGCAGACGCTATTGGGCTTCTTCTGGGCGCTGCTGGTGATCTGGCTGAACCCGAGCTTCCTGTGGTGGCTGGTGCCGATCGTCGGTTCGCTGATGCTGTCGATTCCGGTGTCGGTGATTTCCAGCCGTGTGGGGCTGGGCCTCAAATCCCGTGACGAGAGCCTGTTCCTCATCCCCGAGGAATACAATCCGCCACAGGCGCTGCTGGCCACTGATCAGTACACCCACGAAAACCGCTGGCACGCGCTGAACGACGGCTTCGTCCGTGCCGTGGTCGATCCGCAGCAGAACGCCCTGGCGTGCTCGCTGGCGACTTCGCGTCACGGTGAGGCCGAGCCGATCGAATGGCTGCGTCAGGAGCGTGTGCGTCACGCGATCAAGGTTGGCCCGGCCGGGCTGAACAACCATGATCGCCTGCAACTGCTGAGCGATCCGGTCGCCCTGGCCCGTTTGCACGAGCAGGTGTGGGCCGAAGGTCACAACGAGTGGCTGGACGCCTGGCGGGCTTCGGTGAAAGCCGACCCCCATGCGCCGCTGCTGCCGCTCAAGCCTGTGAGCTTGCAGGCGCAACCGGCCTGATGAAGAAACCCCGCGAAAGCGGGGTTTTTTTTGATCTCGATAAAGGAGCCCCTCGGCCCGGCCCTTGATTGTTAAACAAATCGCCCATTAAACCTTGTGCAAAAAATCGAGTGCGTTAGCATCCGTCCCCGAATTGGCGCACCCGGACAATTTTGTCCATCTCTGTCGGTTTTCGCGCCGCAAACGCAATGGTTTTGGGGACTTGAAGATGAAGAAGTATCTGTCGATGCTGCTGGTCGGCGTCACGGCACTGGTTGCAGTCAATGCGGCGCAGGCCGGCGCAATCGATGACGCGGTCAAGCGCGGCACCTTGAAAGTCGGCATGGACCCGACCTACATGCCGTTCGAGATGACCAACAAGCGCGGCGAAATCATCGGCTTCGAAGTCGACATCCTCAAAGCCATGACCAAGGCCATGGGCGTCAAGCTGGAGCTGGTTTCGACCGGTTACGACGGCATTATCCCGGCGCTGATGACCGACAAGTTCGACATGATCGGCAGCGGCATGACCCTGACCCAGGAACGCAACCTGCGCCTGAACTTCAGCGAACCGTTCATCGTGGTCGGCCAGACCCTGCTGATCCGCAAGGAGCTGGAAGGCACCATCAAGTCCTATAAAGACCTGAACACCGCCGACTACCGCATCACCTCCAAGCTCGGCACCACCGGCGAGATGGTCGCCAAGAAGTTGATCGCCAAGGCCAAGTACCACGGCTACGACAACGAGCAGGAAGCCGTGCTCGACGTGGTGAACGGCAAGGCTGACGCCTTCATCTACGACGCCCCGTACAACGTCGTTGCAGTGAACAAGGTCGGCGCCGGCAAACTGGTGTTCCTCGACAAGCCGTTCACCTACGAGCCACTGGCCTTCGGCCTGAAGAAGGGTGACTACGACAGCCTCAACTTCATCAACAACTTCCTGCACCAGATCCACGAAGACGGCACCTACGATCGCATCCATGACAAGTGGTTCAAGAGCACCGAGTGGCTCAAGGACATGGAATAACTCGGTCATATAGACCGAGTCGCCCCATTCGCGAGCAAGCCCGCTCCCACATTGGAATGCGTTCCCTGTGGGAGCGGCGGTGCGACGATTCGACTTGCCCGCGAAGGCGACCTCCCCGGCGACACAACTTTCGGATTTCGCTAAACCCATGAAACAGAAAAAAGCCCAATGGCCCTGGCACGTGCTGACTGTGCTGGTGCTGGTCGGCCTGGCTGGCGCGCTGTATTACGCCACGTCGCTGATGTCCTACGAATGGCGCTGGAACCGCGTGCCGCAGTACTTCGCCTACCAGGCCGAGGAAACCCAGCGCGCGACCGACATTTCCACCGTCAGCGAACTGGTGCGCAAGGGCGGCAGCGCGCAGGTCACCCTGCGCAACGATGCCGGTGACGAGCAGCATCTGACCGTCGACGAAAACAGCCTGCAATTCGCTCAGGGCGACGATGTGGCCGAAGGCGACGTCGTGGGCGTGACCCGGCATTGGGCGGCGGGTCCGCTGCTGTGGGGGCTGTGGACGACGCTTTGGCTGTCGGCGGTGTCCGGCGTGCTGGGACTGCTGATCGGTCTGGCGACCGGATTGTGCCGGTTGTCGAGCAACCCGACCCTGCGCGACCTGTCGACGATCTATGTCGAGCTGGTGCGCGGCACGCCGCTGCTGGTGCAGATCTTCATTTTCTATTTCTTCATCGGCACGGTGATGAACCTGTCCCGGGAGTTCGCCGGGATCGCCGCGCTGTCGCTGTTCACCGGCGCCTACGTGGCAGAAATCATCCGTTCCGGCGTGCAGTCGATTGCCCGTGGGCAGAACGAAGCGGCGCGTTCGCTGGGGCTGAGCGCTGGCCAGTCGATGCGCCACGTGGTGCTGCCGCAAGCGTTCAAGCGCGTGCTGCCGCCGCTGGCCGGGCAGTTCATCAGCCTGGTGAAGGACACCTCGCTGGTGTCGGTGATCGCCATCACTGAGCTGCTGAAAAGCGGCCGTGAAGTCATCACCACGTCGTTTTCGCCATTCGAAATCCTGTTCTGCGTTGCCGGCCTGTACCTGTTGATCAACCTGCCGCTGTCGAAAATCGCCAGCCGGCTCGAGCGGAGGCTCGCGCAAAGTGATTGAAGTCCGCGATCTGGTAAAAGTCTTCGACACCCGCGGCCAGGTAGTGCGCGCGGTGGATCACGTCAGTACGAACGTGGCCAAGGGCGAAGTGCTGGTGGTGCTCGGCCCGTCCGGTTCCGGCAAGTCGACCTTCCTGCGTTGTCTCAATGGTCTGGAAGAATTCGATTCCGGTTCGGTGAGCATCGACGGCCTGCAGCTGGCCGACCCGAAAACCGACGTCAACGCCTACCGCCGCGAAGTCGGCATGGTGTTCCAGCACTTCAACCTGTTCCCGCACATGACCGTGCTGGAAAATCTCTGCCTGGCGCAGAAAGTCGTGCGCAAGCGCGGCCAGAAAGAAAGCGAAGCCAAGGCCCTGGCGCTGCTGGAGAAAGTCGGTATTGCGCAGAAGGCCCGCGAGTACCCTTCGCGTCTGTCCGGCGGGCAGCAGCAGCGCGTGGCGATCGCCCGGGCGCTGGCGATGGATCCGAAGGTCATGCTGTTCGATGAACCGACCTCGGCCCTCGATCCGGAAATGGTCGGTGAAGTGCTGGACGTGATGAAGAACCTGGCTGTGGAAGGCATGACCATGGTCTGCGTGACCCACGAAATGGGCTTTGCCCGGGAAGTGGCGGATCGGGTGCTGTTCTTCGATCACGGCAAACTGCTGGAAGATGCCTCACCGGCCGAATTCTTCGATGCGCCGAAGGATCCGCGAGCCCAGACGTTCCTGCGCCAAGTCCTCTAAACGCAGGACAAAAAAAATCGCAGCCAATGGCTGCGATTTTTTTGTTTGCGCGGTTTAAACCTTGAACCGGCCCACCAGCGTTTGCAGGTGAGTGCCCAGGCGCGCCAGCTCGACGCTGGAGGCCGCCGTCTCTTCACTCGCTGCCGACGTCTGGTCCGACACATCCCGCACGTTCAGCACGCTGCGATTGATCTCTTCGGCCACGGCGCTCTGCTGCTCGGCCGCTGCGGCGATCTGCTGGTTCATGGCCTGAATCGCCGAAACGGTGCGGGTGATGCTTTCCAGCGAGCCACCGGCGCGACGGGTCAGCTCGACGCTGCTGTCGGTCAGGGTGCGGCTGTTGTCCATGATCGTCGACACTTGCTGGGTGCCGTTCTGCAGGCCGACGATCAGCTCTTCGATCTCTTCGGTGGACTTCTGGGTGCGCTGGGCAAGGCTGCGTACTTCATCGGCGACCACCGCAAAACCACGGCCGGCTTCACCGGCACGGGCCGCTTCGATGGCGGCGTTGAGGGCCAGCAGGTTGGTTTGCTGGGCCACGGACTTGATCACGTCGAGCACGCTGCCGATCTTGTCGCTTTCGCGCTTGAGCTCGCCCATGGCCTCAGTGGAATGGCCGACTTCAGCGGCCAGACGTTCAATCTGGGCGATGGCCTCGCCAACCACCTTGTCGCCTTCACGGGCTTGCTGGTCAGCCGCGACGGCCGCTTCCGAAGCTTCCTCGGCGTTGCGCGCGACTTCCTGCACGGTGGCGGCCATTTCGTTCATGGCGGTCGCGACCTGGTCGGTCTCGATTTTCTGATTGTTCACACCGGCGCTGGTTTGTTCGGTCACGGCTGACAGTTCTTCGGCGGCGCTGGCGATCTGGGTGACGCCGTCGCTGATGCCGACGATCAGTTCGCGCAGCCCCTGGGTCATGCTCTGCATCGACCGCTGCAACTGGCCGAGTTCGTCGCGACGCAGCGATACCAGGTTGTGAGTCAGGTCGCCGGCAGCCACGCGCTCGGCGACTTTCAGGGTCTGCTCCAGCGGGATGATGATCTGTCGGGTGATTGCCCAGGCGGCGAGCAGGCCGAACGCCACGGCCAGCAGGGTGGCGATCAGCAACAGGTTCTTGGCGCTGGCGGCATCGGTATCGCGGACGATGGTCTGGGACTCGGTGAGCTGGCGGCTGACGTCGAACAGAATGTCACCCTGAGCCGCCATGCGGGCCAGGGCCTTGGCGCTGGCAACTTGCGAGTCGCGGAACTGGCTGACGGCGGCCCGATAGGCTTTCAGCGAATCGGTGGCCTGTTGCAGGTTGGCGATGTGTTGCTCAGGCAGTTTGGCCGGCAGGGTCTCGAGGTTTTTCAGGGCGTTGTCGATGGCGTCGAGGGCCGGTTGCTCGGCTTCGGTCTTGCCGCTGTAGGTATAGCCGCGCACCTGGAAGCGGGCCTGCTGGATCAACTTGCTCAGATCGATCACCGCGTTGAACTGGGCAACGCTGTCACCCTGCAGCATGGATTTCTCGACTTCGGCAACCTTGGCCGCGGCGTTGTCGGCAGTGGCGCCGAGTTTGCTGCGGGCATCTTCGCGGTTGGCGCCGGCCTGCACCATGTCGGCGAAGGCGCGCTTGTACTCGGCGATGGCCGCCAGTTGTTGGTCGACTTTCGCCGCGTCGGCGGGTTGTTCGATCAGGTTGCGAGCGGTCTGCAGGCCGCTGTCGAGCTTGCCGAGCAGGTCATTGACCGCGCCCGGGCCTTGTTCGCCACGACGCATTTCGTAGTCCAGGCGCGCCAGACGCAGGTCCTTGGTCAGCTCGTTGAGGCTGGAGATGAAGCCGAGTTTGTCACCGCGGCTGATGATGCCGCTCATGCCGGTCCAGCCGGTAAAGGTGATCAACAGCGTCAGTAGCAGCACCAGGCCGAAACCGATGCCCAGCTTGCGTTTGACACTGACATTTCCAAGACTCTCGGCTAACCAACGGTACATGCGACGACTCCCCTCGGACCACTAATTGGACTTATGGAGACTGTATCGGCTGGATGATCGCAATCTGTAACGCGATTTGTCCGGCGCTCAATGGCGCCGGCAGGTTCAAAACAGGCGGGCAAGCAGGGCGGTGACGGCGGTTTCGACCCGAAGGATGCGATCGCCCAGTTGCACCGGTTGCAGGCCGGATTTGGCCAGCAGATCGATTTCGTAGGGAATCCAGCCACCTTCCGGGCCGATGGCCAGGGTCACCGGTTCGCTCAGGGCGCGAGGGCAGGGCGGGAAATTGCCGGGATGACCGACCAGACCGAGAGTGCCGTCGGTGATGGCCGGCAGCCGATCTTCGACGAACGGCTTGAAGCGCTTCTCGATGATGATTTCCGGCAGCACGGTATCGCGGGCCTGTTCGAGGCCGAGGATCAAATTCTCGCGGATCGCTTCCGGCTCGAGAAAGGGTGTCTGCCAGAAGCTCTTCTCGACGCGATAGCTGTTGACCAGAATCACCTTCGACACACCCATGGTCGCTACGGTCTGGAACACCCGGCGCAGCATCTTCGGGCGGGGCAGGGCGAGCACCAGGGTCAGCGGCAGTTTGGCCGGCGGCGGTTGATCGAGGGTGACTCGCAGCTCGGCTTCGCCCGCGTCCAGACGCAGCAGCTCGGCCGAGCCCATCATGCCGTTGATGCGCCCGACCCGCAGGCTGTCGCCGACTTCCGAGCGGTGGACTTCCTGCATGTGGGTCAGGCGCCGGTCGCGCAGCACGACGCGGTCGGCCGCAATGAAATCGGCTTCTTCGAGCAGCAGCAGGTTCATGGCTGGGTCGCTGGCGGCTGGTCGTTGTGGTCGTCGACGGTTTCGTCCGGGCGCTCGCGCTTGCTGACCAGGCTGCCGAACAGGATGCCGACTTCAAACAGCATCCACATCGGCACGGCCAGCAGGGTCTGGGAGAAGATGTCCGGCGGGGTCAGGATCATGCCGACCACGAAGCAACCGATGATCACGTATGGCCGGATCTTCTTCAGGTATTTGACGTCGACCACGCCGATCCACACCAGCAGCACCACGGCTACCGGGATTTCGAACGCCACGCCGAAGGCGAAGAACAGCGTCATCACGAAATCGAGGTAACTGGTAATGTCGGTCATCATTTCCACGCCGGCCGGGGTGGCGGAGGCGAAGAATTTGAAGATCAGCGGGAACACGAAGAAGTAGGCGAACGCCATGCCGGTGTAGAACAGCAGGATGCTGGAGATCAGCAACGGTACTGCAACGCGCTTTTCATGCTTGTACAGGCCTGGCGCGATGAAGCCCCAGATCTGGTGCAGGATCACCGGGATCGCGAGGAACAGCGACACCATCATCGTCAGCTTCAGCGGCGTCAGGAACGGCGACGACACGTCGGTGGCAATCATCGTCGCGCCGGCCGGCAGGTACTGACGCAGCGGTGTCGAGACGAAGGTGTAGATCTGCTGGGTGAAGGCAAACAGCCCGGCGAAGATGATGAAGATCGCCGCCACGCAACGCAGCAGGCGGGTGCGCAACTCGGTGAGGTGCGAAACCAGCGGCATGTGCTGGTCGTTTTCGGGGAGATCGCTCATGGGGCTCGCGGCGGCAGAGTGGTGTCGTGAGGGGCCGGCGTGGTTGGCGCGGCGGCTGGAGCAACGGGTTCGATCGGTTTCATGACCGGAGCAGCTTCAGCGCTTGCGGCAGAGACGTGTTCGACGCTCGCCGGTGCGTGAATCGTTTGTTCGGCGACAGGCGGTGTTGGCGTCTGGTCTGCCGCCGGCTGCACGGGCGTCGGCTCCTGCTGAACCGGTGGCGTGAAAATCTTCCGCGCCTCCTGTTCCAGCGACAGGATGTGCTCGTTGTGCAGTTGCCGACGGATTTCGTCGGCACCGATTTCACGTTCAACTTCCTGTTTGATCGCGTTGAAGCTGCGCTTCAGCCGTCCGACCCACAGGCCGGCCGTGCGTGCAGCGCCCGGCAGACGCTCGGGGCCCAGCACCAGCAGGGCAACGAGGCCGACGAGCAGCAGTTCAGAGAAGCTGATACCAAACATTAGTCAGTACTCACACGTCTTTGCGGATCGGCTCTTCGACTTTCTGCGCCTGCACGTCGATGGTGTGCGGCGGGTTGGCCTGAGCGGTGGCTTGCGGCTGAACCGGTGGTACCGGCTGCGCAGGCGTGACGGTCGGATCGGCCGGTTTCTCGTCGTCGTTCATGGCCTTGCGAAAGCCCTTGATCGACTCGCCGACGTCGGTGCCGAGGTTTTTCAGTTTCTTGGTGCCGAACACCAGCACCACGACAACCAGAATGACGATCCAGTGTTTCCAGTCAAAAATGCCCATGTTGCTGTTCCTCTCTTGAAGTTGTTCAGGCGGACGGGCGCGAGGCTTTCTCGACGTGTCCGGACAGGCCGAAGCGACGATCCAGCTCGTCGAGTACAGCCTGCGGATGCTGCCCCAGCTGGGCGAGCATGACCATGCTGTGGAACCACAAGTCGGCGGTCTCGTAGATCACGTCGCTGCAGTCACCGCTGATGGCGGCGTCCTTGGCGGCAATGATCGTTTCGACCGACTCTTCGCCGACCTTTTCCAGAATCTTGTTCAGGCCCTTGTGATACAGACTGGCTACATATGAGCTGTCGGCTGCTGCGCCTTTGCGCTCTTCGAGCACCTGGGCCAGACGAGTCAGGGTGTCACTCATGTTTGTGTCCTGCGGAATAAATAGCGTGCGGGTCTTTCAGGACCGGGTCGACCGTTTTCCAGTCGCCGTTTTCGAAGACGCGGTAGAAGCAACTTTGACGGCCGGTATGGCAAGCGATGTCGCCGATCTGTTCGACCATCAGGATGATGACGTCGGCGTCGCAGTCCAGACGCATTTCATGCAGCGTCTGTACGTGGCCGGACTCTTCGCCCTTGCGCCACAGCTTGCCACGGGAACGTGACCAATAGATGGCACGGTTTTCCGCCGCGGTCAGCTCCAGGGCTTCGCGGTTCATCCAGGCCATCATCAGCACGCGTCCGGTCTTGTGATCCTGGGCAATCGCCGGCACCAGGCCATCGGCGTCCCACTTGATCTCGTCCAGCCAGTTTTTCATCTTCGACTCCGACAGCGAACCCACACTTCAATAGTCGGGTTCAGGCGTTGAAACAGTGTGCCAGTCGATCACGCAACTGGCTATCGGCGAACGACCAGATACAAGCCGACTGCTACCATGATCCCGGCGGGCCAATGCCCCAGCTCATGCAGCGGGCCACCGGCGGCGAGGATCGTGCCGCCTGCCAGATGCGCGCTGCCAAGCAGGCGCAGGAACCAGTCGTCCTTGCGTTTCTGCCACGGGGGCGGCGGGTCGTTGGCGTGCGGTTGGGACATGCGTTCGAGCAAATCGCGGGCCATGTTGGCCAGGTGCGGCAGTTGTTCGAACTGGCTCTGGACGTTGCCGATCAAGGCTTTCGGGCTGACGCGTTCGCGCATCCAGCGCTCGAGGAACGGCTGCGCGGTGTTCCACAGATCCAGGTCCGGGTACAGCTGACGGCCCAGGCCTTCGATGTTCAGCAGGGTCTTTTGCAGCAGGACGAGTTGCGGCTGCACTTCCATGTTGAAGCGACGCGCAGTCTGGAACAGGCGCATCAGCACCTGGCCAAATGAAATATCTTTTAACGGTTTTTCGAAGATCGGTTCGCACACGGTACGGATCGCCGCTTCGAATTCGTTGAGCTTGGTTTCCGCCGGCACCCAGCCCGAGTCGATGTGCAATTGCGCCACGCGGCGGTAGTCGCGCTTGAAGAAAGCGAACAGGTTGCGCGCCAGATAGTCCTGGTCTTCCGGGGTCAGGCTGCCGACGATGCCGCAGTCGATCGCGATGTACTGAGGGCTCCACGGATTGACGGTGCTGACGAAGATGTTGCCCGGGTGCATGTCGGCGTGAAAGAAACTGTCGCGGAACACCTGGGTGAAGAAGATCTCCACGCCGCGTTCGGCGAGCATCTTCATGTCGGTGCGCTGGTCGGCGAGGGTCGCCAGATCCGTCACCTGAATCCCGTAGATGCGCTCCATCACCAGCACTTTCGGCCGGCACCAGTCCCAATAGACTTGCGGTACGTAGAGCAGTGGCGAGCCTTCGAAGTTGCGCTTCAACTGGCTGGCGTTGGCCGCTTCGCGCAACAGGTCGAGTTCGTCGTAGATGGTCTTTTCGTAGTCGCTTACCACGTCCACCGGGTGCAGCAGTCGGGCGTCGGCGGAGACCTTTTCGGCAGCGCGGGCGAGAATGAACAGCCACGCCAGATCCTGCGCGATGATCGGTTTCAGGCCCGGGCGGATCACCTTGACCACCACTTCTTCGCCGGTCTTCAGTTGCGCGGCATGCACTTGCGCCACCGAGGCCGAGGCCAGCGGTTCGACGTCGAAGCGGCTGAACACTTCGCTGATCTTCTTGCCCAGCTGTTCTTCGATCAATTTGACCGACAGCTGCGAATCGAACGGCGGCACGCGGTCCTGCAACAGCATCAGCTCATCGGCGATGTCTTCCGGCAGCAAGTCGCGGCGGGTCGAGAGGATCTGCCCGAACTTGATGAAGATCGGCCCCAGGTCCTGCAAGGCCAGGCGCAGGCGTGCGCCACGGCTCAGGTCCAGCGGCTTGCGCGGGAACCAGCGCCACGGCAGGACGTAGCGCAGCGCCAGCAGGAACCACGGCAAAGGCAGATCGAACAGCAGGTCATCGAGGCGGTAGCGGATCACGACGCGCTGGATGCGCAACAGACGGCGGACGGCGAGCAGCTTCATGCGTTATCGCTTGGGTCGAGGGATCGGGAAAGGCGCTCGAAGCGCGCCTCGAGGCGTTCCAGATCGAGTTTGATCCGGTCCAGTTCGCTGAAACGGGCTTCGGCTTCGCGCTGCCCGACGAGGGTGCGCGATTCTTCGGCCAGGTATTCGGCGAGATTCTGGTTGAGGCTGGCAAATCCTTGTTGATACCAGCGGGCGCGGCTGCGCAGGTGACCGCCGACCAGTTGCGTGGCGACCGGGCCGATCCAGCGCGAGAGCTCGTACTCCCAGTCCAGCTCAAGATCCTGCAGCACACCCGCCAGTTCCAGCAGCACGCCGCTGTCACCGTCGAGTTCGACTTCCGGCGCGTGCAGCACCGCCGTCTTGTCCTTGCTCAAGGCCAGTTTCACCAGGCTCGAGGCCGGGGCGCGCAGGGTGCAGTCGACGCCGGTTTCCCAGTGGGACGCCAGCATCAGGCCTTCATCGCTCGGCAGGATGAACAGTTGCAGCGCCGGGCTGCGGCAGTCGACGGCAATCACTTTGCCGGTCAAATGCGCCAGTCGCGGCAGCGCCGTGCTGTCGAGACGCAGCACGCGGTTAAGGCCGAGTTCGACGCTGGCCAGCAGCCCGGTCAGCAGCATCAGGGCTTGATGCCGCGGTGCAGGGCAACGATGCCTGCGGTCATGTTGTGATAGGTCACGCGATCGAAACCGGCGTCGACCATCATCGACTTCAGGGTTTCCTGATTCGGGTGCATGCGGATCGATTCGGCCAGGTAGCGATAGCTTTCCGAGTCATTGGTGATCAGCTTGCCCATCAGCGGCATGAAGGCGAACGAGTAGGCGTCGTAGGCCTTGGACATCAGGGCGTTGGTCGGCTTGGAGAATTCCAGCACCAGCAGACGGCCGCCCGGCTTGAGTACGCGCAGCATCGAGCGCAGGGCGTCTTCCTTGTGCGTCACGTTGCGCAGGCCGAAGGCGATGGTCACGCAGTCGAAGTGATTGTCCGGGAACGGCAGCTTTTCGGCGTCCGCCTGAACGAACTCGACGTTGCCCGAAA
This sequence comes from Pseudomonas sp. HLG18, assembly GCF_051903985.1. Taxonomy (NCBI): domain Bacteria; kingdom Pseudomonadati; phylum Pseudomonadota; class Gammaproteobacteria; order Pseudomonadales; family Pseudomonadaceae; genus Pseudomonas; species Pseudomonas sp. HLG18. The sequence goes on from NZ_CP195831.1 coordinate 5,591,552, forward strand.
CACCGACATCCAGCAGGCGGTCACGACCGACCTTGAGCATGGATTCGTTGATGTCCGCCAGCACCACCTGACCGGTCGGGCCGACCAGGTGCGAGAATTTCTTGGTCAGGTCACCCGTACCGCCGGCGATGTCCAGCACGCGGTTGCCGGCGCGCACGCCCGACAGTTCGATCGCGAAACGCTTCCACAGACGGTGCATGCCGCCCGACAGAAGGTCGTTCATCAGGTCATACTTGGCGGCCACGGAGTGGAACACCTCAGCGACTTTTTCCGCTTTCTGGCTTTCCGGAACGTTTTTGAAGCCGAAGTGAGTGGTGGGTTCGGCATCGCTGCCTTTGCGCTGATCAGTCATATCGCTGTCACCAAAAGAGAATGCGCGACATTCTAATCCCCAAGCCATGCTTTGTCTTGGAATGGCTAAAGGTAAGATGGGCAACCTTCGGGACGATTTGCCGCAGTGGCGGTCAAGATTCGTTGCAGGCATTCATAGCCCCATTCAAAAAGCAGGAGTCATTCAATGGCCCATATCAGTGTTGAGCGTGCCCACAGCCTGGGCAAGGAAGTGGCCCGTGAGAAAGCCGACAAACTGGCGCAGAAACTCTCCGATCAATATGGCCTGGAGCCGCAGTGGTCGGGCGATGTCCTGAACCTCAAGCGTTCGGGTGTGAAGGGCGCAGTACATGTGGCCGAGGATTCGATCCGGGTCGACGTGGAACTGGGCCTGATGATGTCGGCCATGAGCGGCATGATCAAAGCCGAGATCGAAAAGGCGCTGGATAAAGCGCTGGTCTGATTTCTGCCTGAAATGAAATCCCCCTGTGGGAGCAAGCCCGCTCCCACATTTGTTTTGTGGTGTGCCCAGCTGTTTATGTCAGTTGTTAGGGTGCCGTTTCTAATTTTTCTCCCTACTTTGTGCCTGAGCCCGACACTCGTCAGGGCAGTTCCTCAAACCTTCTGCGCGTGAGGTGCACCATGGCCAAAGTCATTTTGAAGAAAAAAATCGACGCTTCGACTTCCGCTCTGAGCGACGTCAAATCCTATGCCCGCAAGATCTGGCTGGCAGGCCTGGGTGCCTACACCAAGGTCGGTCAGGAGGGCAGCGAGTACTTTCAAGAGTTGATCAAGGCTGGTCAAACTGTTGAAAAGAAAGGCAAAAAAGCCGTCACCGAAAAACTCGAAGCGGCCAACGCCGAGATCGATGAAGCCAAGAGCGAAGTCAGCTCTTTCAAAGGCCGGGTCGAAGTTCAGCTCGACAAGGTCGAGAAGGCGTTCGACACGCGTGTCGCCAGTGCCTTGAATCGTATCGGCATTCCGTCTAAACATGACGTTGAGACACTCTCTGCTAAGCTCGATGAGCTGACGGCATTGCTCGAACGCGTCGCGCGTAAATCTTAAGGAGAACGGGATGGCTGGTAAAAAGAACACCGATAAAGAAGGCAGCTCGTGGATCGGAAAAGTCGAAGACTATTCCCGCAAGATCTGGCTGGCTGGTTTAGGCGTGTACTCGAAGATCGACACTGACGGCAGCAAGCTCTTCGATACATTGGTCAAAGACGGCGAGAAAGCCGAGAAGCTCACCAAGGCTGCAGTCGGCAAGAAAGTCGATGCTGCCAAGGATTCTGCAAGCTCGGCAAAATCGCGCATCAGCGGCGTGAAAGATCGCGCACTGGGCACCTGGGATCAGCTGGAAGGGGCTTTCGACAAGCGCCTGAACAGTGCGATTTCGCGCCTGGGCGTACCGAGCCGCAACGAGGTGAAGGATCTGCACAAGAAGGTCGATACCCTGACCAAGCAGATCGAAAAACTCACCGGCCTGAAAGCTCAGCCTGTCGCGGCGAAAACCGCAGCAGCCAAGCCTGCGGCCAAAACCGCTGCCAAGCCACTGGCTAAAGCCGCCGCCAAACCGGCAGCAAAACCAGCAGCCAAAACCGCAGCCGCCAAGCCTGCAGCGAAGGCCGCGGCCAAACCGGTTGCCGCCAAGGCCGCCGCCAAGCCGGCAACAAAATCAGCTGCCAAACCTGCGGCCAAGCCAGCAGCGAAAACCGCTGCCGCCAAGCCCGCTGCCAAGCCTGCCGCCAAACCGGCTGCGGCGAAAAAACCAGCAGTGAAAAAACCGGCCGCGCCGAAAGCCGCTGCGCCGAAAGCTGCTGCTCCAAAACCGGTGACCACACCGCAAGCACTGGCCAGCACGTCGAACTCCGCCTCGGCTCCAACCCCGGCGCCAGCTTCGACTGTTGCATCGACGCCGTCGACGCCGACCAGTCAGTCCTGATTTTTCAGGGCTCAAGAAAACGCCCGGCCTGTGAAGGTCGGGCGTTTTTGTTTGGGTAAAAGCCGTCGGGTTACTCGTGATCTTCGAGATACTGCAAAGCCATCCGCTCCGTCGCCACCTTCACCGGCGGCAACAGATGCGGCGCCACCAGCATCATGATCTGGTACACCACCAGCCGCACTTCCCCTTCGCGATCGAGAATCCGCTGATAGTCCAGCGAGAACAGCAAGGTCATGGTGATCTGTTCCACCAGTTGCCCCAGCGCCTGTGTATCGCTGACCAACTGCCCCGAGGCCTTCAACCGTGCCAGCAGTGACGCCAGCGTACGCTTGAGCACGTTGAGGAACTGGCGAATGCCCTTGGCCAGTTTCGGCAGGCGTCCGGCCAGGTTCGACAGGTCCTGGAACAGGAACCGGTACTGCGCCAGCCGCTCGACGATCAAATGCAGGAACAGCCAGTAATCCTCCGGTGCCAGTTCTACATCGGCGGGTGGGTCGAGCAGTGGCGCCAGTTCGTTCTGGAAGCGCTCGAACAGCCCGAGGATCAGCGGTTCCTTGCCGTGAAAGTGATAGTAGAGGTTGCCGGGGCTGATCCCCATTTCATTGGCAACCTCCATGGTGGAGACGTTCGGCTCGCCCTTTTCATTGAACAACTGCAGGGCACATTCGAGGATCCGGTCGCTTGTTTTCATCCAGTTTTCTTAAAGGGATTGAGGCCGGTCAGCGCACGCGCACGTAGGTGCCGGGTGCTGCCTCCATCGGTGGATAATTGGCGTTGCCCAGAGACATCTGGGTTTCGCGCAGGGTGCCGGAACGCTGCTGGACCCATTCCAGCCATTGCGGCCACCAACTGCCGTCGACCTTTTTCGCGTCGTAGTACCAGGCGCGCGGGTCGCTGCTCAGCTTGCCGTTCTCGACGTAAGTGGCTTTGGGGTTGCTCGGCGGGTTGAGAATGCTCTGTACGTGGCCGCTGTTGGACAGTACGAAGCGTCGCTCGCCGCCCAGCAGCAGGGTCGAGCGATACACCGCGTCCCATGGCGTGATGTGGTCGTTCATGCCGGCCACGCTGAAACTGTCGACCGTGACTTTCTGCAGGTCGATCGGTGTGCCGCAGACTTCCAGGCCTCCCGAATGAATCAGCGGGTTGTGCTTGAAGAAGTCCAGCAGGTCGCCATGAAACGCGGCTGGCAGGCGGGTGCTGTCGTTGTTCCAGTAGAGGATGTCGAACGCCGGCGGCTCCTTGCCCAGCAGGTAGTTGTTGACGAAGTAGCTCCAGATCAGATCGTTGGGCCGCATCCAGGCGAACACCCTGGCCATGTCGCGACCGTCCAGCACGCCTTTCTGATAGGAACGGCGCTTGGCCGCTTCGAGGGTCTGTTCGTCGGCGAACAGCGTCGCCGGGGAGTCGATCTGACTGTCGAGCAGGCTCACCAGATAGGTCGCGCTGGAGACCCGCCGCAACTGCCGCTTGGCCTGCAAGTGCCCCTGCAGTGCAGCGATGGTCAGCCCGCCGGCGCAGGCACCCATCAGGTTGACCTCCCGAGCGCCGGTAATCGCCCGGCAGACGTTCATCGCTTCCTCCACGGCCTCGACGTAGGTCGAAAGGCCCCATTCGCGATGGCGCACGTCCGGGTTGCGCCAACTGATCATGAAGGTCTGCAGGCTGTTCTTCAGGGCGTACTGGACGAAGCTGTTGTTCGGGCTCAGATCGAAAATGTAGTACTTGTTGATTTGCGGCGGCACCACCAGCAGCGGTTTCGAATACTGCTTTTCGCTCATTGGCTTGTACTGGATCAGCTCGAGCAGTTCGTTGCGAAACACCACCGAGCCGGTGGTGGTGGCAACGGTCTTGCCGATCTCGAAGGCCTGTTTGGTCACCTGGCGCGGCAGGCCGTCATTGTGCAGCAGGTCATCGAGCAGATGGCTCAGGCCGCGCACCAGGCTGTGGCCGCCGGAGTTGAACAGCTCCTTGATCGCCAGCGGATTGAGCAGCGTGTTGGAGGGCGCCACGGCGTCGTTGATCAGGGAAAAAGCGAAGTGCGCACGGGCGCGATCGTCGTCGCTCATGCTGCTTTCGTCGATCCAGCTCCTGACCTGTTTCTGCCAGCTCAGATAGGCCTGCAGGCCCCGGCGGTAGAACGGATTGAGGCTCCAGGCCGGGTCGGCGAAACGGCTGTCATTGGGGTTGGTCGGGTGCAGGGTTTCACCCAGCAGCACGCGTCCGAGCGCACCGCCGAGTTTCAATGCGTGTTTCGCACTGTGGATCGGGTTGCGCAGGCCATGGGCGGCGACGCTGCGCAACGTCGAAATCAGATCGCGGCCACGCAGGCCGGTCATTGCACTCTGTGCATTGATGAACACGGCAGGACTGGGCACTCCGCCCGTCGCTGGTTTGTCGCGCATGACTCAACACTCCTTCGTCTTCAGGTCAAAAACAAACACACCGAACCAGAACACCATAGACGCTGTTGTGGGTTGTTGCCTGCGCGGCGTCCTGCCACGCACTTGCAAAGCGCTCTGCAAGGAGCTGTCCAGAAAACCGGATCGGGCCGGTTATCCGCCCAGCGGTGTCGGGTGGGGGTGCATCACGGCACGAAGACGTTCCTCCTGCAGGAATTTCATGATGATCGGCGCCACGGCTTCGGCCCGGGTGATCAGGAACAGATGCCCGTCATCGATGATGTGCAATTGCGCGTTGGGAATTCGCCAGGCGAGCAGGCGCATGTTGATCAGCGGGATCAGCGGATCGTCATCACCGGCCAGCACCAGGGTCGGCTGATGGATCTTGTGCAGCCAGTGAATGCTGGTCCAGCCCAGGCCCGCGAACAGTTGCCAGTAGTATCCGAGCTTGCCCGCCGAACGCACCTTGGCCGCGTGACTGGCGGCGAGCGTCGGGTCGCGTCGGAACGAGCCACCGTAAATCATCGGGGCGATGCGGATCACATGGGACGGCTGGATGTAGCGGCGTGGGCTGGCCATCATCCATAGCACCTTAGGCTTGCCCGGCACCATCACCGCACCCGCCGCCGTGGCGGCCAGTACCAGCTTCTTGCAGCGCTCGGGATAGTCATGGGCGAACTGCTGCGCCAGCGCGCCACCCCAGGACACGCCGATCACATTGACCTGACCGTAGTCGAGGTAATCGAGCATCCGTGCCGTCAGCTTCGCCAGCCCCGGAAAGCGATACGGCCGGCTCGGCGTCGAAGAACCCCCGACACCGGGCACATCGAAGGCGATCACTTCCAGGTCCGGATCCAGCGCCGCGACAAAAGGAAACACCAGCTCCAGGTTGGCGCCGATGCCGTTGAAAATCAGCAAGGGCGTCAAGTGAGGCTTGCCGGGGCGGACCGCCGTGCGGATGGTCTGGCCATCCAGCTCGACAGTTCGAAAGATGAACGGGTGCGGCATGCTTCAAGGCCCTATGGGTCGATCTCAATATCACCTCTTACCCCTTGTGGGAGCGGGCTTGCTCGCGAAGGCGTCGTGTCAGTCGCCATTGATGTTGGCTGATCAACCGCTTTCGCGAGCAAGCCCGCTCCCACAGGGGAGTGAGGTGTGTCGGTTACCGCTCGTGTACGTAAGTGCCCGGCGAGGCTTCACCTGCCGGATACGCCTTGTTGCCCAGTTTGGTCGGCGCCTTTTTCAACTCGCCTGACCGCGCGGCCTGCCACGCCTGCCAGTACAGCCACCAGGAGTCGGCGTGCTTGGTCGAGTTTTCCTGCCAGTCATCGGCATTGGCGGTCATTTCATCGCTGGTCATGTAGCGTGATTTCGGGTTGCCCGGCGGGTTCAGGATGCTCTGGATATGCCCGCTGCTGGACAGCACGAATTCCACCTTGCCGCCAAACAGCTGCGCCGACTTGTAGCAGGACTTCCACGGGGTGATGTGGTCGTTGGTGCCGGCCAGCGAGAAGATGTCGGCGGTCACCTGCTTGAGGTCGATCGGCGTGCCGCACACTTCCAGTGCATTGGGGCGGATCAGTGGGTTGTTTTTGAACATCTCGATGAGGTCGCCGTGGAACGCGGCCGGCAGTCGAGTCGTATCGTTGTTCCAGAACAGGATGTCGAACACTGGCGGCTCGTTGCCGAGCAGGTAGTTGTTGACCCAGTAGTTCCAGATCAGGTCGTTGGGGCGCATCCAGGCGAAGACCTTGGCCATGTCTTTGCCTTCCAGCACGCCGGCCTGATACGAATGACGCTTGGCCATCTCCAGGGTCTGCTCGTCGACGAACAGCGCGACGTCGCTGTCCAGCGTTGTATCGAGCACGCTGACCAGCAGGGTCAGGGCATTGACCTTGTTTTCACCGGTGGCGGCGTAGTGGCCGAGCAGGGCGGTGCAGGTGATGCCGCCGGAGCAGGCGCCGAGCATGTTGACGTCCTTGCTGCCGGTGATCGCGGTGACCACGTCGACCGCTTCCTTCAGGGCTTCGATGTAGGTCGAGAGGCCCCACTCGCGCTGTTCCTTGGTCGGGTTGCGCCAGCTGACGATGAAGGTCTGCACATTGTTGCGCAGGCAGAAGCGCGCCAGGCTCTTGTCCGGGCTCAGGTCGAATACATAGAACTTGTTGATCTGCGGCGGCACCACCAGCAGCGGGCGCTCGTGCACTTGCTCGGTCATCGGCTTGTACTGGATCAGCTCCAGCACGTCGTTGCGAAACACCACCGCGCCTTCGGTCACGCCCAGGCTCTTGCCGACCTCGAACGCGCCCATGTTGACCTGGCTCGGCATGCCGCCGTTGTGCACCAGATCCTTGGCCAGATGCGAGAGGCCGTCGAGCAGGCTCTTGCCGCCGGTTTCGAAGAAGCGTTTGACCGCCGCGGGGTTGGCCGCCGTGTTGGTCGGCGCCATGGCTTCGGTCATCAGGTTGATCACGAAGTGGCCGCGCGCAATGTCCTTGGGCGAGAGGCTGCTGTCGTCGATCCAGGCATGGAGTTCCTTGCGCCATGCCAGGTAGGTTTGCAGGTAACGTTTGTACAGCGGGTTCTGACTCCACGCCGGATCGACGAAGCGACGGTCATCGCTGGCCGGTTGCAGTTCTGATTTGCCGAACAGCACGTTCTTCAATTCGAGACCGAAATGAGTGACGTGCTTGACGCTATGGATCGGTTGTTTGATGGCCTGGGTCAGCACCATTCGAGCAGAGGCCAGCAGATCCTTTCCGCGAAGCCCAACGACAGGATTCAGCCCCAGGGTGTTTTCCGAGGCCTGGTACTTCAAATCATCGTTATTCTTGTTACTCATCTACGACGCTCCATTGTCCTGAGACGAGTACCCGGTTTCTGCTGTGCAGTTCCACAGCCAATGCCAGGTACTACTGCTCGGGTGACCGTTGATTCTGCATAGCTGCTTTACAGTCGTAGAGCACTGCAGGGAACTTGCCAGTTCCATTGGTTACCCGAGATTGATTTTTTTCGCAAGCAGCCGATCCCGGGCCGCTTTAGCGGAGCATTCAAACAGATGAATCTAGAAAATGCCCTCTAAACAGTACGAGGCGCGGACTAGAGCATCAGCTTGACGACAGACTCGTCCGGGTCGCGGGTTTTGCCGGCGGCTTTGAGCTCGGCCAGATAATCCGCCCAGAGTGCGTCATAACGTCGCCCCAGTTCGTAGAGGTAATCCCAGGTGAACAGGCCGCTGTCGTGACCGTCGTCGAAGGTCAGTTTCAGTGCGTACTGACCGGCCGGTTCTACCTTGGTCAGGCCGACGTGCAGCTTGCCGAATTGCAGGATCGGTTTGCCGTGGCCCTGAACCTCGGCGGAGGGGGAATGCACACGCAGGAATTCGGCGGGCAGGGTGTATTCCTCGCCGGACGCGTATTTGAGCGACAGGGTTTTCGAGGCTTTGTGCAGTTTGATGTCGGTAGGGAGTTGGGTCATCGCCGGCGTTCCGTCAGGTGAAAAAAATTGTGGGAGCCGATGGCTCCCACAGTTTCACGACCACTGTAAGTATGGCTTACAGGATATAACGGGACAGGTCTTCGTTCTGCGCCAATTCGCCCAGGTGGCTGTTGACGTACTCGGCGTCGATCAGGATCGCCTTTTCGTCGTGGGCGCTGGCCAGATCGCCGGCACTGAACGACACCTCTTCCAGCAGGCGCTCGAGCAGGGTGTGCAGGCGACGGGCACCGATGTTCTCGGTCTTCTCGTTGACCTGCCAGGCGATCTCCGCCAGACGCTTGATGCCTTCAGGCTGGAACTGGATGTTCAGGCCTTCGGTCTTCAGCAGCGCGCAGTATTGCTCGGTGAGCGAGGCATGCGGTTCGCTGAGGATACGCTCGAAGTCTTCCGGGCTCAGGGCCTTGAGTTCGACGCGGATCGGCAGACGGCCTTGCAGCTCCGGCACCAGATCGCTCGGCTTGCTCAGATGGAACGCGCCGGAGGCGATGAACAGGATGTGGTCGGTCTTGACCATGCCCAGCTTGGTGTTGACGGTGCAGCCCTCGATCAGCGGCAGCAGGTCACGTTGCACGCCTTCACGGGACACATCGGCGCCGCCGACATTGCCGCGCTTGGCGACCTTGTCGATTTCGTCGATGAACACGATGCCGTGCTGCTCGACCGCTTCCAGGGCCTTGGCCTTCAACTCTTCTTCGTTGACCAGGCGACCGGCTTCTTCATCGCGCACCAGCTTCAGCGCTTCCTTGACCTTGAGCTTGCGGGACTTCTTCTTGCCCTTGCCCATGTTGGCGAACAGGGACTGAAGCTGGTTGGTCATCTCTTCCATGCCTGGCGGCGTGGCGATCTCGATGCCGGCCATTTCGGCGACTTCGATCTCGATTTCCTTGTCGTCCAGCTGACCTTCGCGCAGGCGCTTGCGGAACAGCTGGCGGGTGTTGGAATCCTGGGTCGGCGCTTCTTCGTTGCTGAAACCCATGCGTGCCGGTGGCAGCAGGGCGTCGAGGATGCGGTCCTCGGCGGCGTCTTCGGCGCGGTGGCGAACGCGGGTCATTTCCTGCTCGCGCAGCATCTTGATCGCGGCATCGGCCAGATCACGGATGATCGATTCGACGTCGCGGCCGACGTAGCCGACTTCGGTGAACTTGGTCGCTTCGACCTTGATGAACGGCGCATTGGCCAGCTTGGCCAGGCGACGGGCGATCTCGGTTTTACCGACACCGGTCGGACCGATCATCAGGATGTTCTTCGGGGTCACTTCAACGCGCAGCTCTTCAGGCAGTTGCATGCGACGCCAGCGGTTGCGCAGGGCAATCGCGACGGCGCGCTTGGCATCGTCCTGGCCGATGATATGGCGGTTGAGTTCGTGGACGATTTCGCGGGGAGTCATGGACATAATAATTGACGGTCCTCAAGCAGAAACAAGCCGTGGCACAGGGGCCGTATCAGGCTTCTTCAGCGAGATCCTGCTCCTCAATGGTCTGGGTGTGGTTGGTGAATACGCAGATGTCGGCAGCGATGCCCAGTGCGGTTTCGACGATTTCACGGGCCGACAGGTCGGTCTTTTTCAACAGCGCGCTGGCTGCAGCCTGGGCGTAACCGCCACCGGAACCCATGGCGATCAGGCCATTCTCGGGTTCGACCACGTCACCGTTGCCAGTGATGATGAGTGAAGCGTCCTTGTTGGCGACCGCGAGCATCGCTTCGAGGCGGCTCAGGGAGCGGTCGGTGCGCCATTCTTTGGCGAGTTCGACGGCGGCGCGGATCAGATGGCCCTGATGTTTCTCGAGCTGGCCTTCGAAACGTTCGAACAGGGTGAAGGCGTCGGCGGTGGCACCGGCGAAACCGGCGATGACCTGACCGTGGTACAGGCGACGAACTTTCTTCGCGTTGCCTTTCATCACGGTGTTGCCGAGAGAAACCTGGCCGTCGCCGCCCATGACGACTTTGCCGTGGCGGCGGACTGAAACGATGGTGGTCAAGGGAAGAGTCTCCACACTGCGGGGCGAAAATGCCTTATGCCCATTCATATGGGGGTGGTGGAGAGGATTTCAACTGCGGGGAGGGAGAGGGGACGAGCGGTGGTTTGCGCGGGGTCGTTCTCACGCAAAGCAACGTGATCGCTCCCACGCTCCGCGCGGGAATGCCTCAATGGACGCTCCGCGTCCCTGCGGCAAGGGACGCGGAGCGTCCCGGGCTGCATTCCCCACGCAGAGCGTGGGAGCGATCGGTGGGGAGTTGTTAGCGGCTCTGGCGTTGTTGTAACAACAGGTTGCTGAAACCTGCGCCCGCCAGTTGTTTCTGGGCGGTGGTCAGTTGTTCGCGGTTGCTGAACGGGCCGACCAGTACGCGATACCAGGTTTCATCCTTCACCGTCCCGGATTCAACCGCTACCGCCTGGCCGAGCAGAATGATCTGCGCGCGCACCTTGTCGGCATCGGCCTCTTTGCGGAACGAGCCGGCCTGGAGGAAGAACTTGGTCACCGGCGCAGCCTTGGTCACCGGTGGCGCTGGCGGCGGGGTGATCCCGGCCAGTGCAGCCTGCGCCCGCGCCGTGTCGATCTTCGCCGCTTCCGCCGGGGTCACCGGCGTGGTCGGGATCGCCGGCACCTGTGGCGTCGGCAGGGTTTTCTCCGGCACCGCATCAGGCGGCACGATCACTTCCGATTCCGGCAGCAGGGTGTAGAAGTCGTACTTCGGCTTCACTGGTTGAGTCGGGCTCGGCGGGGTCTTGTTGGCCTCGGCGATCTTGGTGGCCTTCTGTTGTTGCTGTTGCTCGACCTTCTCGCGCTTGACCGTGTCGCTGCCCTTGCCCGGCTCCAGTTTCATCAGGAACACGATGAACGCGCCGACCGTCAGGCCGATGGCCATCCACAGCCAACCCGGAATCGGTTGCTTCGCAGGAGCTTGGTAACGGCTGGCGCCACGCTTGGGTGCAGGTTTTTTCTTGGCAGCCAACTTACATACGCTCCAGGGTTTCCAGGCCGAGCAGTTCCAGGCCTTGCTTGAGGGTACGGCCGGTCAGCGCGGCAAGGCGCAGACGGCTTTGCATTTGTGCCGGGGTCTCGGCGGCGAGGATCGGGCAGTTCTCGTAGAAGCTGGAGAACAGGCCGGCCACGTCGTACAGGTAGGTGCACAGGGTGTGTGGCGTGCCCTTTTCCGCAACGTTGTTCAGCACTTCACCGAACTGCGCCAGTTTGGCCGCCAGTTCCTGTTCGTGCGCCGCTTCGAGGACGATCTGGCCGTCGACTTCGCTGAAATCCTTGCCCAGTTTGCGGAACACACCAGCCACACGAGTGTAGGCGTACAGCAGGTACGGCGCGGTGTTGCCTTCGAAGTTGAGCATCAGGTCGAAGTTGAAGCTGTAGTCGCTGGTGCGGTGCTTCGACAGGTCGGCGTATTTCACCGCGCCGATGCCCACGACTTTGGCGATGTTGCGCAGTTCGTCTTCCGCCAGTTCCGGATTCTTGTCTTTCACCAGGGTGTAAGCGCGTTCCTGAGCTTCAGTCAGCAGATCGATCAGCTTCACGGTGCCGCCGTCACGGGTCTTGAACGGACGGCCGTCGGCGCCGTTCATGGTGCCGAAGCCCATGTGTTCCATTTCCATCGGATGGGTCACGAAGCCGGCCTTGCGCGCCACGGCGAACACTTGCTGGAAGTGCAGGGCCTGACGCTGGTCGACGAAGTACAGCGCACGGTCGGCCTTCAGCTTGCCGCTGCGGTAGCGCACGGCCGCCAGGTCGGTGGTGGCGTACAGGTAGCCGCCGTCAGCCTTGACGATGATCACCGGCAGCGGCTCGCCTTCGGCGTTCTTGAATTCGTCGAGGAACACGCACTGGGCGCCGTTGCTTTCGACCAGCATGCCGGCGGCTTTCAGGTCGTTGACCACGTTGATCAGGTCTTCGTTGTAGGCGCTTTCGCCCATCACGTCGGCCATGGTCAGTTTGACGTTGAGCAGTTCGTAGATCTTCTGGCAGTGCGACAGCGAGATGTCCTTGAACTTGGTCCACAGTGCCAGACACTCGGCATCGCCGGCCTGCAGCTTGACCACCAGGCCACGGGCGCGGTCGGCGAATTCCGCTGACTCGTCGAAGCGTTGCTTGGCGGCGCGGTAGAAGTTTTCCAGGTCCGACAGCTCGTCGCTGGTGATCGGGTTTTCCTGCAGATACGCCATCAGCATGCCGAACTGGGTGCCCCAGTCGCCGACGTGGTTCTGACGGATGACGGTGTCGCCGAGGAATTCGAGTACCCGCGCCACGCCGTCGCCAATGATGGTCGAGCGCAAGTGGCCGACGTGCATCTCTTTGGCCAGGTTCGGTGCCGACAGGTCGACCACGGTGCGTTGCGCCGGACCGGCCTTGCGCACGCCAACGTGATCGTCGGCCAGGGCGGCGTCGAGGCGGGAGGCCAGTGCTTGAGTGTTCTGGAAGAAGTTGATGAAACCGGGACCGGCGATTTCGGCCTTGGTGACGTTTTCGTCAGCCGGCAGGGCGGCGATGATTTTTTCCGCCAGATCACGCGGTTTCATGCCGGCAGGCTTGGCCAGCATCATCGCGATGTTGCTGGCGAAGTCGCCGTGGGTCTTGTCCCGGGCGTTTTCCACCTGGATCGCCGGCGTCAGGCCTTCAGGCAACACACCTTCGTTGACGAGTTGGGTGAGGGCTTGTTGGATCAGCTGGCGAATGGTGTCTTTCATGGTCTTCTCTTTCGACCGCAAGCGCGGCGGCGCATCGATGCGCGGGTGGAAAAACTGGGCATTATCCGTTGCGAAGACGGGCTTGCCAACCTTAGCAGGCAGGATGTGGATGTGTGGTGACAATTCGGCCGGTTTTGCCCGGTCAGTACAGATCCACCGGGTCGACATCCAGCGACCAGCGCACCGCCCGGCCGCTCGGCATTTGTTCCAGCGCCAGCAGCCAGCTCGCCAGCAATCGGTGCAGCGGCGCCCGGGCCGTGGCCTGCAACAGCAGCTGCGCGCGGAAGCGTCCGGCCCGGCGTTCCATCGGCGCCGGCACGGGGCCCAGCAATTCGATTCCGCTCAGGTTCTGTTCGGCCAGCAAACGCTCGGCCTCGCTGCAGGCTTCATCGAGAAAGCCTTCGGCCTGTCCCGGCTTGTGCGCTTCGGCGCGCAGCAGGGCGAGGTGGGCGAACGGCGGCAGGCCGGCGGCTCGGCGTTCGCTAAGGGCCTGCTCGGCGAAGGCGAAGTAACCCTGCTCGGTCAACTGCACCAATAAAGGATGGTCGGCCAGATGCGTCTGGATGATCACCTTGCCCGGTTCTTCCGCCCGCCCGGCACGGCCGGCGACCTGCACGATCAATTGCGCCATGCGCTCGCTGGCGCGGAAGTCGCCGGAAAACAGTCCGCCGTCGGCGTCGAGGATCGACACCAGGGTGACCCGGGGGAAGTGGTGACCCTTGGCCAACATCTGGGTGCCGACCAGAATGCATGGCTGACCTTTCTGAATCGTGGCGAACAGTTGGTTCATCGCGTCCTTGCGCGACGTGCTGTCCCGGTCGACGCGCAGTACCGGATAGTCCGGGAACAGAATCGCCAGTCGTTCTTCGGCCCGCTCGGTGCCGGCGCCCACCGGCCGCAGATCGACCTTGTTGCACTTCGGGCACTGGCGCGGCACGCGCTCGACGTAACCGCAGTGGTGGCAGCGCAGTTCGCCGTAACGCTGGTGCACGGTCATCCGCGCATCGCAACGCTGGCACTCGGACATCCAGCCGCAATCGTGACACAGCAGGGTCGGGGCAAACCCCCGGCGGTTGAGGAATACCAGCACCTGCTGGCCGGCGGCGAGGGTCTGGCCGATGGCTTGCTGCATCGGCCCGGAAATGCCGCTGTCCAGCGGACGGCTTTTCACATCCAGGCGCAGGAATCGTGGTTGCTTGGCACCGCCGGCCCGTTCGTTCAGGCGCAGGAGCCCGTAACGACCGGTGTAGGCGTTGTGCAGGCTTTCCAGCGATGGCGTCGCTGAGCCGAGCACGATCGGGATGTTTTCCTGCCGCGCCCGCACCAGCGCCAGATCCCGCGCGTGGTAACGCAGGCCCTCCTGCTGTTTATAGGAGCCGTCGTGTTCTTCGTCGATGATGATCAGCCCCGGATTTTTCATCGGGGTGAACAGCGCTGAACGAGTGCCGATAATAATGTCGGCCTCGCCATCGCGGGCGGCGAGCCAGGCATCCAGACGATCACGATCGTTGACCGCCGAGTGCAGCAGGGCGATGCGCGCATTGAAGCGTTGTTCGAAACGGGCGAGGGTCTGCGGGCCGAGGTTGATCTCCGGGATCAGCACCAGCGCCTGCTTGCCGGCCTCGAGGGTTTCGCGGATCAGCTGCAAATAGACTTCGGTCTTGCCGCTGCCAGTAACCCCGGCGAGCAGGAATGCGTGATAACTGTCGAAACCGGCGCGAATCGCCTCGTACGCGGCGCGCTGTTCGCTGTTGAGCGGCAGCTCGGGCTGGGCCAGCCAGTGTTCATGGCGTGCGCCGGGGGCGTGGCGGCGCACTTCGACCTGCACCAGATTCTTGGCCAGCAGCAGGTCGAGGCTGTCCTTGCTCAGCATCAGTTTGCTCAGCAACTGATGGGCGACGCCGTGAGGGTGCTGGGCCAAAGTTGCCAAGGCTTCACGCTGGCGCGGGGCGCGGGCGATGCGCGGGTCATCGAGGCTGGCGCCGGGGGCGGCGGACCAGAAGCGTTCCTGCCGAACCTCGGCCAGTTCGCCCTGACGCAACAGCACCGGCAACGCCCAGCTCAGAGTGTCGCCGAGGCTGTGCTGATAATACTGGGCCGTCCACAGACACAGCTTGAACAGCGCCGGCGGCAGCGGTGCGGTGGCATCGAGCAGGGCCAGCGCCGGCTTGAGTTTTTCCACCGGCACTTCGCTGGTGTCAGTGACTTCCACCAGAATCCCGATCATCTCCCGCCGGCCAAACGGCACCCGCAGGCGCATGCCCGGTTGCAACTGCGAACGCAGCACGCCGGCCGGGGCCCGGTAGTCGAACAGGCGGCGCAGGGGCGAAGGCAGGGCGAGGCGCAGAATGGCGTCGGGCACGCGGGGGATTCTCTGTGAGCGGGCAATAAGAAAGGCTGAGCGCGAACCCTGTGGGAGCGGGCTTGCCCGCGAAAGCGTCCTGACAGTCGATGAAGATGCCGACTTTATGCGACTCTCAGGGTTGCGCGCAGATGATCAGCATTTGGGGCGCGAGCCTAGCAGACGGTCGGTCTCAGTGACAGCTTGCGTGATCGGGATTGTCTGGTAGAATCCGCGGCCTAATTACGTGCGGTATTCAACAATCGTGTTGGATGGCGGCACGCCAGCTGAGGAAAACACCATGAAAGCCGATATCCACCCGAATTACCCAGAAGTTGCAGTAACTTGCAGCTGCGGCAACAAGTTCGAAACCCGTTCGACCTTCGGCAAAGCCCTGGCGATCGACGTTTGCAACGAGTGCCACCCGTTCTACACCGGTAAGCAGAAGACTCTGGACACCGGTGGTCGCGTTCAGAAGTTCGCCGACCGTTTCGGTGCTTTCGGCGCGAAAAAGGCCTAAGGCCCTTCATTCTGGAAAACCTCAGCGGCTTTTCCGGTCTGATGAAAAAGGCGTCCCTTGCGGGCGCCTTTTTTGTGTCCGCGATTTGGCTCTCCGCCGCCCAGGCCTTCTGCCCGGCGCCGTCCGGGCTGGACAGCGCCACCGTGCAGCGAGTGGTCGACGGCGACACCCTGCGCCTGAGCGACGGGCGCAATGTGCGGATGATCGGTCTCAATACGCCCGAACTCGGCAAGCAGGGCCGCAGCGACGAGCCGTTCGCGGTTGCCGCGCGCAAGCGTCTCGAAGCCCTGGTCGCCGAGAGCGACGGGCGGGTTGGCCTGCGACTCGGCGCCCAGCCCAAAGACCATTACGGCCGCACCCTGGCCCATGTTTTCAGCGCCAGGGGTGAGAACCTCGAAGCGCAGATGCTCGCCGATGGCCTCGGTTTCCAGGTCGCGGTGGCGCCGAATGTCGATCTGGTCGATTGCCAGCAAGCCGCCGAACGCCGCGCGCGACAGGCCGGGCTTGGCCTGTGGAAGCGCTCACCTGTACTGAAAGCGGAGCAGATCGAGCGTTCGGGGTTCGCGCTGGTCAGCGGGCGTGTGAGCAAGGTTCAGCGCAATCGCGGCGGAATCTGGATCGAGTTGCAGGACAAGCTTGTACTGCGCGTTGCACCCAATCTGCTGGATCGTTTCGATGGTGCCTCTCTGCAAGCGTTGAAGGGCAAGCAGATCGAGGCCCGTGGCTGGGTGGTCGACCGTTCTCGGCGCGGTGGATTGAAATCAGGCCAGGCGCGCTGGCTGTTGCCGCTGACCGATCCTTCGATACTCCAGCCGTCCCGCTGAATAAAAAATTGTAGACATTTTTTCTGTCGATTGTGAACAGTCTAACCCTTGTGCGCCGTGGCTCTTGGCCCAAAGTCGTAGGGCAGGGCGCTTGACAGGGGTGACCGGGCAGTCTTGTGGGGACTTTGCGAGGCGCGTATCCTCGCTGACCAGTCTGTCCAACAGTAAAAAGCGGAATGCCAAAATGTCTGATCTGAAAACTGCCGCTCTCGAATATCATGCCCATCCTCGTCCAGGGAAGCTGAGTGTCGAGCTCACCAAGGCCACTGCTACCGCCCGCGACCTGTCGCTGGCCTACAGCCCCGGCGTAGCTGAACCAGTGCGCGAGATCGCCCGCGATCCTGAACTGGCCTACAAGTACACCGGCAAGGGCAACCTGGTTGCAGTCATTTCCGATGGCACCGCGATTCTGGGCCTGGGTAACCTCGGCCCACTGGCTTCCAAGCCGGTCATGGAAGGTAAAGGCGTGCTGTTCAAGCGCTTCGCCGGTATCGACGTATTCGACATCGAAGTCGATTCCGAAAGCCCGCAAGCCTTCATCGACACCGTAAAACGCATTTCCATCACCTTCGGTGGCATCAACCTGGAAGACATCAAGGCTCCGGAGTGCTTCGAGATCGAACGCGCCCTGATCGAGCAGTGCGACATTCCGGTGTTCCACGATGACCAGCACGGCACCGCGATCGTGACCGCTGCGGGCATGATCAACGCCCTGGAAATCGCTGGCAAAACCCTGGCCGACGCCAAGATCGTCTGCCTGGGCGCTGGCGCAGCCGCCATCTCCTGCATGAAACTGCTGGTGAGCATGGGCGCCAAGGTCGAGAACATCTTCATGGTTGACCGTACCGGCGTGATCCACGCTGGCCGTGACGACCTGAACCAGTACAAGGCCGTGTTCGCTCATCCTACCGAGAAGCGCACCCTGGACGACGCCATCGAAGGCGCTGACGTATTCGTCGGCCTGTCGGGCCCGAACCTGCTGAGCGCCGAGCAACTCAAGCGCATGGCGGCCAACCCGATCGTCTTCGCCTGCTCCAACCCGGATCCGGAAATCTCCCCGGAACTGGCTCACGCCACCCGCAACGACGTGATCATGGCCACCGGCCGTTCGGACTACCCGAACCAGGTCAACAACGTGCTGGGCTTCCCGTTCATCTTCCGCGGTGCCCTGGACGTTCGCGCCAAGCGCATCAACGAAGAAATGAAGATCGCTGCCGCCAACGCCCTGCGCGAACTGGCCAAGCTGCCGGTCCCTCAGGAAGTGTGCGACGCCTACGGCGGCATCTCCCTGGAATTCGGTCGTGAGTACATCATTCCGAAGCCAATGGACAAGCGCCTGATCACCGTGATCTCCGACGCCGTGGCCAAGGCTGCGATCGAGACCGGCGTAGCAACCCTGCCGTATCCGAAGAACTACCCGCTGAAAAGCGTGGATGATGTGTTCAACGGCTAAGTCGTTGTAGTGCTTCAACCGGAAGCCCCGGCTCGCGAGAGTCGGGGCTTTTTTGTGCCTATGAATTCTGTGTTGTCGGCGAGGGCCTCTTCGCGAACAGGCCCGCTCCCACAGGTGAAATGCATTCCAATGTGGGAGCGGGCTTGCTCGCGAAGGGGTCAGTCCATGCAATACAAATCTGGCAGGCATAAAAAAGCCCCGCACTTCTCACGAAGGCGGGGCTTTTTGCGGATCAGGATCAGAACAGGTCGATCGGCGCCTGTTCATCCGCCGGCAGCGGGCTGCCCGGTGCCGTGCCGTTGCCGATCTCGTTTACCGACGGTGGAGTGTCCTCAGCCTTGAACAGCTCGAAGTAGGCGCCTGGCGTGCTCGGCGACGCTGCGCGGCCGCTGACCGGGTCCACCCGCAGACTGAGGATGCCTTCCGGTTCCGGCTGGACATGCGGCGGTTTGTCCTTGAGCGCTGCGCTCATGTAGTTCATCCAGATCGGCAGCGCCACAGTACCGCCGAACTCCCGGCGACCGAGGCTTTCCGGCTGGTCGAACCCGGTCCAGACCGTAGTCACGTAATCGGCGTTGTAACCGGAGAACCATGCGTCCTTGGATTCGTTGGTCGTACCGGTCTTGCCGGCGATGTCGCTGCGACCCATGGCCAGTGCGCGACGACCGGTGCCGAGCTTGATCACGTCCTGCAACATGCTGTTGAGGATGTATGTGGTGCGGCCATCGACGATGCGCTCGGCGACTGCCGGCGCTTGTGGCACCGCTGCAGCGCCCGGCGCTTCGCCCGGCACCGGTGCGGCGTTGACGGTGAACGACTGGCTGGCCGGCGCCGCGATGCCGTCAGTGGCCGAGGCGCCTTGTGGCACGGTCGGCGGATTGGCGACGAACAGCGTGTCGCCATTGCGGCTTTCGATTTTGTCGATGATGTACGGGGTGATCTTGTAACCGCCGTTGGCAAAGGTGCTCCAGCCAGTGGCGATTTCCATCGGTGTCAGGGTCGCGGTGCCCAGTGCCAGGGACAGGTTTGGCGGCAGGTCCTGCTTGTTGAAGCCGAAGCGGGTGATGTAGTCGATGGTCTTGCCCACGCCCATGGCTTGCAGCAGGCGGATCGAAACCAGGTTGCGCGACTTGTACAGCGCTTCACGCAGACGGATCGGGCCGAGGAAGGTGTTGGTGTCGTTCTTCGGGCGCCAGACCTTGTCCAGGTACTCGTCGACGAACACGATCGGCGCGTCGTTGACCAGCGTGGCAGCGGTGTAGCCGTTATCCAGCGCGGCACTGTAAACGAATGGCTTGAAGCTCGAACCCGGCTGACGCTTGGCCTGCATGGCACGGTTGTAGTTGCTCTGCTCGAAGGCGAAACCGCCGACCAGCGAGCGGATCGCGCCGTTCTGCGGGTCCAGCGATACCAGCGCGCCCTGGGCCTGCGGAATCTGGCTGAACTTCAGCGAATTGTTCGGCTGGCGCTGCACGCGCACCAGATCGCCGACCTGCGCCACATCCGATGGCTGACGCGGAGCTGCGCCCATGCTGTTGGTATTGAGGAACGGGCGGGCCCACTTCATGGTGTCCCAGGCAACGTGTTCTTCACCGGTGCGGGTCAGCACCTGCAGGCCATTCTTGTCGACCTGGGTGACGATGGCCGGCTCCAGGCTGCTGATGGTGCGTTGCTTGGTCAGCTCGGTGGCCCAGGCTTCGCGGGTCTTGCCCGGCAGGCGCGATTCAGGGCCACGGTAGCCATGACGCTGATCGTAGGTCATCAGGCCTTCGTGCAGCGCGGTGTTGGCCATTTCCTGCAGATTGCTCGGCACCGTGGTGGTGACGCGGAAACCTTCGGTATAGGCGTCGCTGCCGTAGCGGCCGACCATTTCCGCACGGGCCATCTCGGCGATGTACGGCGCGTTCACTTCCGGGGTCGGCACGTGGTAGCTGGCGTTCAGCGGCTCGTTGATGGCGGCGGTGTAGTCGGCCTCGGTGATCTTGCCGAGCTTGTACATGCGCCCGAGGATCCAGTCGCGACGCTCCTTGCTGCGCGCCGGGTTGGCCAGCGGGTTGAAGCGCGACGGGGCTTTCGGCAGGCCGGCGATCATCGCCATCTGCGCCAGGCTGACTTCGCGGATCGACTTGCCGTAATACACCTGCGCCGCCGCCTCGATGCCGTAGGCGCGGTTGCCCAGATAGATCTTGTTCACATACAGCTCAAGGATCTCGTCCTTGGTCAGCTGGCGTTCGATCTGCAGGGCCAGGAGGATTTCCGTGGTCTTGCGCGAGAAGCTGCGTTCGCTGGTCAGGAAGAAGTTCTTCGCCACCTGCATGGTGATGGTGCTGCCGCCGGACTGGATGTGCCCGCTCTTGACCAGTTGGGTCGCGGCACGCATCAGGCTGCTCGGATCGACGCCGTAGTGGTTGGCGAAGTTGTCGTCTTCAGCACTTAGTAACGCATTGATGAAATTGGGGGGAATGTCGGCGAAACGGATCGGTGTGCGGCGCATTTCGCCAAATTCTGCGATCAACTTGTTGTCGCTGCTGTACACCCGGAGCGGAATCTGCAACTGAATGCTTCTCAGCGCCTCCACAGATGGCAAACCCGGACTAAGGTAAAGAAACGCGCCACTGAGAACTAAAAGCAGTCCGCAGAAAACGGCGACGATGGACCAACCGAAGAATTTCAGCAGACGAATCAAGGCTTTTGGACATCCAGGGCAAAGAATGAATTGGGCGACAGGGTTCCGGGAACACACAGAACGGCCCGCGCCGGCAGTAAAAAGCGGAAAAAATCGCTGGGCATTATAAGCACTTTTCCGCTGGGGGCGTCATTTGCGCTTCTGTCAAGACGGGGCGAGGGAACGCAATGCGCATTACAGAGTCCGTAACTCACGGAAAGTCATAGGGAATTGGTAGTGCTAGGACTCTTCAATAAAAAGACCAATACATTGCTGGGGATCGATATCAGCTCCACTTCGGTGAAGCTGCTGGAGCTGAGCCGTCAGGGCGAGCGCTACCGGGTCGAGGCGTACGCGGTGGAGCCGTTGCCGGCCAATGCCGTGGTCGAAAAGAACATCGCCGAACTCGAAGGCGTCGGGCACGCCCTGTCCCGGGTGCTGGTCAAGGCCCGCACCGGGCTGAAAACCGTCGCAGTGGCGGTAGCCGGTTCTGCCGTGATCACCAAGGTCATCGAGATGGACGCCGGCTTGTCCGAGGACGAGCTGGAAAACCAGCTCAAGATCGAAGCCGACCAGTACATTCCCTATCCGCTGGACGAAGTCGCCATCGATTTCGAAGTCCAGGGCATCTCGCCGCGCAACCCCGAGCGCGTCAACGTGCTGCTGGCCGCCTGTCGCAAGGAAAACGTCGAAGTCCGTGAGGCGGCCCTGGCCCTTGCCGGCTTGACTGCGCGGGTGGTAGACGTCGAGGCCTATGCGCTGGAACGCTCCTTCGGCCTGCTGGCCACGCAACTGGCGGCCTCCCAGGAGCGCCTGACGGTCGCGGTGGTCGACATCGGCGCGACCATGACCACCCTCAGCGTCCTGCATAACGGGCGGATCATCTATACC
The DNA here is from genome assembly GCF_051903985.1 of Pseudomonas sp. HLG18. Lineage (NCBI taxonomy): Bacteria > Pseudomonadati > Pseudomonadota > Gammaproteobacteria > Pseudomonadales > Pseudomonadaceae > Pseudomonas > Pseudomonas sp. HLG18. The sequence continues at coordinate 5,613,108 of NZ_CP195831.1, forward strand.
CGGGAGCAACTGTTCGGCGGTCGCCAGCTGACCGAGGAAATCCAGCGCCGCTATGGCCTGACCCTCGAGCAGGCCGGGCTGGCCAAGAAGCAGGGCGGGCTGCCGGACGATTACGTCAGCGAAGTCCTGCAACCGTTTCGCGAGGCGCTGGTACAGCAGGTTTCACGTTCACTGCAGTTCTTCTTCGCCTCCGGCCAGTACAACTCGGTCGATCACATTCTGCTGGCCGGCGGCACGGCCTCGGTGCCGGGGCTGGACCGGCTGATCGAAGAGCGACTGGGCACACCGACCCAGGTCGCCAATCCGTTTTCCGACATGTCCTTGAGCAACAAGGTCAACGCCGGAGCCCTGGCGAGTGACGCGCCGGCCCTGATGATTGCCTGCGGGCTCGCGCTCAGGAGTTTCGACTGATGGCGCGGATCAACCTTCTCCCCTGGCGCGAGGAGCGCCGCGAAGAACGGCGCAAACGCTTCCTGCTGGCCCTGACCGGCGTGGTGGTCGGTTCCATCGGCGCGCTGTTCATTGCCGCGCAGGTTTTCAGCACCGCCATCGAGCATCAACGGGCGCGTAACGATTACATCGGCAAGCAGATCGCTGTGGTTGATGAGCGCATCAAGCAGATCAGTGAGCTCAAGGCACGTCGCCAGCAACTGGTGGAGCGCATGCGCATCATCCAGGACCTGCAGGGCAACCGGCAGGTCAGCGGGCGGATCTTCGATCAACTGGCGCGGACCCTTCCCGACGGCGTCTATTTCACCAGCGTGAAGATGGTCGGCAAGACACTGTCGATCAGTGGTGCAGCGGAGTCGAACAATCGGGTGTCCGACCTGATGCGCAATCTCGAAGCGTCCGACTGGTTCGACGCCCCGACCCTGAACGAAGTCAAGGCAACCACGGCGGGGCAGCTGGATCAGGCCAACATGTTCCAGTTGACGGTGCATCAGACCCGGCCGAAGAACCTGGAGGACGAGCCATGAAACCGTCCGAATGGCTGGCCAGCCTGCGCAGTATCGACTTCAACGAGCTGGATACCGGCAACATTGGCTCGTGGCCACCGGCAGTAAAAGGCCTGGCCGGAGTGCTGCTGATGATTCTGGTGCTGGCGCTGGGCTACAACTTTTTCGTCAGCGACATGGAAAGCGAGCTCGAAACCAAACGTGCGGAAGAAGCCACGCTCAAGGAGCAGTTCTCCAGCAAGGCGCACATGGCGGCCAATCTGGAGCTGTACACCCAGCAGATGAAGGAGATGGAAAACTCGTTCGGCGTGTTGCTGCGGCAATTGCCCAGCGATACCGAAGTGCCCGGGTTGCTGGAGGACATCACACGCACCGGACTGGGAAGTGGCCTTGAGTTCGAAGAGATCAAGCTGTTGCCGGAGGTGACGCAGCAGTTCTACATCGAATTGCCGATCCAGATCACCGTCACGGGCGCCTATCACGACCTCGCCACCTTCGTCAGCGGCGTGGCCGGATTGCCGCGAATCGTGACCCTGCACGACTTCGAGCTGGCGCCGGCCAACCCGGAAGGCGGGACGAAGCTGCGCATGAGCATCCTCGCCAAGACGTACCGCTACAACGACAAGGGGCTGCAAAAATGAGCCCGATCCGTTTTCTTCTGTTGTCGGCATTGATGCTGGGGCTGAGCGGTTGCGGCGGCAACGACTTCGGCGATCTCGACGCCTACATGAATGAAGTGCGTCTGCGACCACCGGGCAGGATCGAGCCGACGCCAACCTTTCGTTCCTACCCGACGTTCACCTACAGCGCCGCGAACCTGCGCAGCCCGTTCTCGCGTCAGGTGCGGGTCGATCTGGCCGGGCAGCAGCACGGCTCGCGCAACGTCAAACCGGATCCGAACCGGGTCAAGCAATACCTCGAAGGTTTCAACATCGAGCAGTTCGAGATGGTCGGCACGATTTCCAATGCCTCCGGTTCCTTTGCGCTGCTGCGCGGGGCGGGCGGAGTGCACCGGCTGAAGGTCGGCGATTACCTGGGGCGCAACGACGGGCGCATCGTCGCGATCAGCGCCTCCCAGGTCGATGTGGTCGAAATCGTTCCCGACGGCGAAGGCGCCTGGCTGGAGCGGCCGCGCACCATTCCTTTGAAAGAGCACTCATAGTGGAAGTCGAACAATGAACAGGATTTTCTCCACCCTCGGTTTTTCGCTATGGATAGCGCTGCTTTCACCGATGGTTCAAGCGGCCAACCTGAAGACGCTGGATGTTGCCGCGCTGCCGGGTGATCGCGTCGAGCTGAAGCTGTCGTTCGACGGCCCGCCGCCGCAGCCCAAGGGTTACACCACCGACTCGCCGGCGCGCATCGCCCTCGACCTGCCGGGAGTAGCCAGCCAGCTCGCGACCAAGACTCGCGACCTCGGTAGCGGCAATGCGCGCTCTGCCACGGTGGTCGAGGCCAATGACCGCACCCGGTTGATCATCAATCTGACGCAACTGGCGCCGTATGACGCCCGGGTGGAGGGCAACACGCTGTTCGTGGTGGTCGGGCAAGGCACCAAGGCCACCGCGCCGCGACCTGCCGCCAAGACACCGCGCTCCACGCCGGTGGCAGCGCCGGCGCGGACTTACGCACCCGTCGCCAGGGCCATTCGTGGTGTGGACTTCCAGCGCGGCACGGCGGGTGAGGGCAATGTCGTCATCGACCTGTCCGACCCGACCATCGCGCCGGACATCCAGGAACACGACGGCAAAATCATCCTCAACTTTGCCCGCACCCAATTGCCAGAGCCATTGCGGGTGCGTCTCGACGTCAAGGATTTCGCCACCCCGGTGCAGTTCGTCAATGCCGGCGTCAGTGGGGATCGGGCGACCATTACCGTTGAGCCCGGCGGCACGTTCGACTATTCCACTTACCAGACCGACAACAAGCTGACCGTGAGCATCCGGCCGCTGACGATCGACGACCTGCAAAAACGCAATGCCGACCGCAACAGCTACAGCGGCGAGAAACTGTCCCTCAACTTTCAGGACATCGACGTGCGTTCGGTGCTGCAACTGATCGCCGACTTCACCAACCTCAATCTGGTAGCCAGCGATACGGTACAGGGCGGGATCACCTTGCGCCTGCAAAACGTGCCGTGGGATCAGGCGCTGGATCTGGTGCTCAAGACCAAGGGGCTGGACAAGCGCAAGGTCGGCAATGTGTTGCTGGTGGCGCCGGCCGATGAAATCGCCGCCCGCGAACGGCAGGAACTGGAATCGCAAAAACAGATCGCCGAACTGGCGCCGCTGCGCCGCGAGCTGCTGCAAGTGAACTACGCCAAGGCGGCGGACATCGCCAAGCTGTTCCAGTCGGTCACCAGTGCCGAGGCCAAGGTCGACGAACGGGGTTCGATCACCGTCGATGAGCGCACCAACAACATCATTGCCTACCAGACCCAGGATCGCCTCGATGAACTGCGGCGGATCGTGGCGCAGCTGGATATTCCGGTGCGTCAGGTGATGATTGAGGCGCGGATCGTCGAGGCCAACGTCGATTACGACAAGAGCCTAGGTGTGCGCTGGGGCGGGTCGATCCAGAACAAGGGCAACTGGAACACTTCCGGGGTCAGCAACGGTTCGTCGACCACCATCGGCACGCCGGGGAGCACCAGCACCAACTCGCCGTTCGTCGACATGGGCACGGTCAACAACACGTCCGGGATCGGCATTGCGTTCATCACCGACAACGTCTTGCTGGACCTTGAGTTGACGGCGATGGAAAAGACCGGCAACGGCGAAATCGTCTCGCAGCCCAAGGTGGTCACCTCGGACAAAGAGACCGCGAAGATCCTCAAGGGCACCGAGATTCCGTATCAGGAAGCCAGCTCCAGCGGCGCTACGTCGGTGTCGTTCAAGGAGGCCTCGCTGTCGCTGGAGGTCACGCCGCAGATCACCCCGGACAACCGCATCATCATGGAGGTCAAGGTCACCAAGGACGAACCGGACTACCTGAACAAAGTGCAGGATGTACCACCGATCAAGAAAAACGAGGTCAACGCCAAGGTGCTGGTGAATGACGGCGAGACCATCGTGATTGGCGGGGTTTTCTCAAATACTCAAAGCAAGGTCGTAGATAAGGTGCCATTTCTTGGCGATGTGCCGTATCTTGGCCGCCTTTTCCGGCGTGATGTGGTTTCGGAGAAAAAATCCGAGCTGCTGGTATTCCTCACTCCGCGTATCATGAATAACCAGGCGATTGCTGTGAGTCGTTGATTCTGTGCGAAATTTGATTCTTGTAGGACCGATGGGGGCTGGAAAAAGCACCATCGGCCGATTACTGGCCAAAGAGCTGCGCCTGCCGTTCAAGGATTCCGACAAGGAAATTGAGCTGCGTACGGGCGCCAATATCCCGTGGATCTTCGACAAGGAAGGCGAGCCCGGTTTTCGTGATCGTGAGCAGGCGATGATCGCCGAGCTGTGCGCGTTCGACGGCGTGGTGCTGGCGACGGGCGGCGGCGCGGTGATGCGTGACGCCAATCGCAAGGCCCTGCACGAGGGCGGGCGGGTGGTGTATCTGCACGCCTCCGTCGAACAGCAGGTCGGCCGCACCTCCCGCGACCGCAATCGCCCGCTGTTGCGCACGGCCAATCCCGAGAAAACCCTGCGCGACCTGCTGGCGATTCGTGATCCGCTGTATCGGGAAATCGCCGATCTGGTGGTGGAAACCGACGAGCGGCCGCCACGCATGGTGGTGCTCGACATTCTTGACCGCCTGGCGCAACTTCCGCCCCGTTAAAGCGCCGCCCGAAATGCGCTATCCTCGGCGTCCTGTCGAGGGTTGTGGCGGATCGCACGCAAGCGGCGTCACATCACTCAAGACCGGGGACATCCGATAATTCAAGGCAGGACGCCTGCTTCCATCTTCACTGTGGGGACACATGCAGACACTCAAGGTCGATCTAGGCGAGCGCAGCTACCCGATTCATATTGGCGAAGGCCTGTTGGATCAGCCTGAACTGCTGGCTCCGCATATCCATGGGCGGCAGGTGGCAATCATCTCCAACGAGACCGTTGCGCCGCTCTATCTCGAGCGTCTGACCCGCAGCCTGGCGCAGTACTCGGTAATTTCCGTGGTGCTGCCAGACGGCGAAGCCTTCAAGAACTGGGAAACCCTGCAACTGATCTTCGACGGCCTGCTGACCGCCCGTCATGACCGTCGCACCACGGTGATCGCTCTCGGTGGCGGTGTGATCGGCGACATGGCCGGTTTTGCAGCCGCCTGCTACCAGCGCGGCGTCGATTTCATCCAGATTCCTACCACGCTGCTGTCCCAGGTCGATTCGTCGGTGGGCGGCAAGACCGGCATCAACCATCCGCTGGGCAAGAACATGGTCGGCGCCTTCTACCAGCCGAACGTGGTGCTGATCGATACGGCCTCCCTGAAAACCCTGCCAGCGCGTGAACTGTCGGCCGGTCTGGCGGAAGTCATCAAGTACGGCCTGATCTGCGACGAGCCGTTCCTGACCTGGCTCGAAGACAACGTCGACGCCCTGCGTGCACTGGATCAGAAAGCCCTGACCTATGCCATCGAGCGTTCCTGCGCCGCCAAGGCGGCGGTAGTCGGTGCCGATGAGAAAGAAACCGGTGTGCGCGCCACGCTCAATCTTGGCCACACCTTTGGCCACGCCATCGAGACCCACATGGGCTATGGTGTCTGGTTGCACGGTGAAGCGGTCGCTGCTGGCACGGTAATGGCGATGGACATGTCCGCGCGCCTTGGCTGGATCAGCGAGCAGGAGCGTGATCGCGGCATCCGACTGTTCCAGCGGGCCGGTCTGCCGGTGATTCCGCCGGAAGAGATGACCGAGGCCGATTTTCTCGAACACATGGCAATTGACAAAAAAGTGATCGACGGTCGTTTGCGCCTGGTGCTGCTGCGCCGGATGGGCGAAGCGGTGGTGACCGACGATTATCCGAAAGAGGTTCTACAGGCCACGCTGGGAGCGGATTACCGCGCTCTGGCTCAGCTTAAAGGTTAATAAGATTCCGATGACTAGTTTGCATGCCGACGAGGCGTTCCTCGGCCATTTCCAGTTAAGTCACGACCCTTTCGCACCACGGGTCCCGGGCTTCAAATTCTTCCCGGCCCAGCGCAAACCGGTGCTGGGTCAACTGCACCACCTGGCGCGTTACAGCCAGTTGCTGCTGGTGGTCACCGGCCCTCAGGGCAGCGGCAAGACGTTGCTGCGCCAGGCTTTGGTGGCCAGCACCAACAAGCAGTCGGTTCAAAGTGTTGTCGTCTCCGCTCGTGGCGCCGGCGATGCGGCCGGTGTGCTGCGTCAGGTTGCTCAGGGGCTGGATGTCGCCCGGGCCGAGGTCGGGGCGATCCTCGATCAGGTCGTACAGCTGGCGCTGACTGGTCAGGAGGTCTATCTGCTGGTGGATGACGCCGAGCAGCTCGACGAATCCGCGCTCGAAGCCCTGATGGCTTTGGGAGCCGGCGCGCCGGAAGGCCGTCCGCACGTGTTCCTGTTCGGTGAGTCGTCGCTGATTGCACAGCTTGAGGCGCTGCACCTTGAGGAAGAGCGTTTCCACGTCATCGAATTGCAGCCGTACACCGAAGAAGAAACCCGCGAATATCTCGACCAGCGGCTCGAAGGCGCCGGCCGGGGCGTCGAACTTTTCACCGCGGATCAGATCTCTGATATTCACGAAAGCTCCGAGGGTTGGCCCGGCAACATCAACCAGGTCGCTCGCGATGCACTGATCGAAGTCATGATTGCCAGCCGCTCTGCGGTGAAGCGTCCAAGTATGGGGTTCAACATGCCGAAGAAACACGTATTGGCGATTTCCGCCGTTGTCGTGGTGGCGGTCGCTGCCGCCTGGCTGATGCCCGGTCGCAACAAGGCGCCGACCACCGGCGCACCGGCCAATGAACAGGCACAACTGCCACTGGGTCAGGGTGGTGCGCCGAACGTGGAGTTCGCCGGTAACACCCAGCCGATGCCCTTGCCGCTGGTCGGCAATTCGCAGCCGGTCATGCGCAAGCCCTTGGCCGAAGCGGCCGGCGGGATCACCGAAGGTGACGACGGTGTGCCGCTGGAAGGTTCCAGCAATACGCCGCCAACCGTGACCACTTCTGCGCCGCCGGTCGGTGTGCCGGCCGGTCCTGTACCGACGCCGGTTCCGGTCCCTGTCCCTGCGGCCAAACCGACACCGGCTCCGACCCAGGTGGCTACCGCCAAGCCAGCACCTGCTCCGGTGGCCAAGCCGGCCCCGGCGCCTGCCAAGCCTGTGGCAGCGGCCAAACCGGCCGAGAAAGCCGCCGAGAAGCCGGTTGCCGTCGCCAAAGCCGCCGGCGGTAGCTGGTATGCAGGTCAAGCACCGGGCAACTACGTGGTGCAGATCCTCGGCACCAGCTCTGAAGCCGCCGCGCAAAACTTCGTCAAGGAGCAGGGCGGCGAGTACCGCTATTTCAAGAAAGTCCTCAACGGCAAGCCGCTCTACGTGATCACCTATGGCAGCTTCGCCAATCGTGATGCGGCCGTTTCTGCCATCAAGGCCTTGCCAGCGAAGGTTCAGGCTGGTAAACCTTGGCCTCGCACTGTCGCCAGCGTCCAACAGGAACTGGCAACAACTCGCTGAAGATTCGGCGGCCTTACCCAGGCCGCCTCTCCAAGCACCTCAAAATTTCTACAAGTGCGCGCCGCCCTTACGGGCCGCGTGCCTTGTGGTGTCTGCGTCACAGTAGTCTTTGAGTCGTTGCGGTCAAAATTAAAAAAGTTTTGACTAGCACAGCAGATCGTTTTAAACCTTTCACAAATGCGACATGGATTTGCGACATTTCGTCGTCAAATTTGTGAGCCTCTGTGTCGCTGTGTACAATGACCACCCTTTTGCCCCCGCAAAGCCGGCGTACGTTCAGCGCTAGGTGCAAGTGGTTGAATTGAAAAGAAATTTGCCTCGAAAAGAGGCAGCCTGGTGAGAAAGTGTCTATGAAAGCAGGTCTGTACCAACCAGATGAATTCAAGGATAACTGCGGTTTCGGCCTGATAGCCCATATGCAGGGCGAACCCAGTCATACCCTTTTGCAAACGGCCATCGAGGCCCTGACCTGCATGACCCACCGCGGTGGGATTAATGCCGACGGCAAGACCGGTGACGGTTGCGGTCTGCTGATTCAAAAACCCGACGCCTTCCTGCGTGCCATTGCCCAGGAAGCCTTCAGCGTCGAGCTGCCCAAGCAATACGCCGTGGGCATGGTCTTCTTCAATCAGGATCCGGCCAAGGCCGAAGCCGCTCGCGAGAACATGAACCGCGAGATCCTGGCCGAAGGCCTGCAACTGATCGGCTGGCGCAAAGTACCGATCGACACCAGCGTCCTCGGCCGCCTCGCCCTTGAGCGCCTGCCGCAGATCGAGCAGGTGTACATCGGTGGCGAAGGCCTGAGCGATCAGGACATGGCGGTCAAGCTGTTCAGCGCCCGTCGTCGTTCGTCGGTGGCCAACGCCGCCGACACCGACCACTACATCTGCAGCTTTTCCCACAAGACCATCATCTATAAAGGCCTGATGATGCCGGCCGATCTGGCCGCTTTCTATCCGGACCTGGGTGACCAGCGCCTGCAAACCGCAATTTGCGTGTTCCACCAGCGCTTTTCCACCAACACCTTGCCGAAATGGCCGCTGGCCCAGCCATTCCGCTTCCTCGCCCACAACGGCGAGATCAACACCATCACCGGCAACCGCAACTGGGCTCAGGCCCGTCGCACCAAGTTCACCAACGATCTGATGGATCTGGAAGAACTCGGCCCGCTCGTGAACCGCGTTGGCTCCGACTCTTCGAGCATGGACAACATGCTCGAACTGATGGTCACCGGCGGCATCGACCTGTTCCGTGGCGTGCGGATGATCATCCCGCCTGCGTGGCAGAACGTCGAAACCATGGACCCGGATCTGCGTGCGTTCTACGAGTACAACTCGATGCACATGGAACCGTGGGACGGCCCGGCCGGCGTTGTGATGACCGACGGTCGCTACGCGGTGTGCCTGCTCGACCGTAACGGTCTGCGCCCGGCGCGCTGGGTTACCACCACCAACGGTTTCATCACTGTCGCTTCGGAAATCGGCGTCTGGAACTACCAGCCGCAGGACGTGATCGCCAAGGGCCGCGTCGGTCCTGGCCAGATCCTCGCCGTGGACACCGAGACCGGTCAGATCCTCGACACCGACGCGATCGACAACCGTCTCAAATCCCGTCATCCGTACAAGCAATGGCTGCGCAAGAATGCCCTGCGCATCCAGGCGACCATGGAAGACAACGATCACGGTTCGGCTTTCTACGACGTCGATCAGCTCAAGCAATACATGAAGATGTATCAGGTCACGTTCGAAGAGCGTGATCAGGTACTGCGTCCGCTCGGCGAGCAAGGCTACGAAGCCGTCGGCTCGATGGGCGACGACACGCCGATGGCCGTGCTGTCCCAGCGCGTGCGCACGCCGTACGACTATTTCCGTCAGCAGTTCGCGCAGGTGACCAATCCGCCGATCGACCCGCTGCGTGAAGCGATCGTGATGTCGCTGGAAATCTGTCTCGGTGCCGAGCGCAACATCTTCCAGGAATCGCCGGAACACGCGTCGCGCGTAATCCTCAGCTCGCCGGTGATTTCCCCGGCCAAGTGGCGCTCGCTGATGAACCTCGACCGCCCGGGTTTCGAGCGGCAGATCATCGACCTCAACTACGACGAAAGCGTCGGCCTCGAAGCGGCGATCCGCAATGTGGCCGATCAGGCTGAAGAAGCCGTGCGTGCCGGTCGTACCCAGATTGTCCTGAGCGACCGCCATATCGCGCCGGGCAAACTGCCGATCCACGCCTCGATGGCCACCGGCGCGGTACACCACCGTCTGACCGAAAAAGGCTTGCGCTGCGACTCCAACATCCTGGTGGAAACCGCCACCGCGCGCGATCCGCATCACTTTGCGGTGCTGATCGGTTTCGGCGCCTCGGCGGTGTATCCGTTCCTGGCCTACGAAGTGCTGGGCGACCTGATCCGCACCGGTGAAGTGCTGGGCGACCTCTACGAGGTGTTCAAGAACTACCGCAAAGGCATCACCAAAGGCCTGCTGAAGATCCTGTCGAAGATGGGCATCTCGACCATCGCCTCGTATCGCGGTGCGCAGCTGTTCGAAGCCATCGGTCTGTCCGAAGAAGTCTGCAACCTGAGCTTCCGTGGCGTGCCGAGCCGCATCAAAGGGGCGCGTTTTGTCGACATCGAAGCCGAACAGAAGGCACTGGCCACCGAAGCCTGGAGTCCGCGCAAGCCGATCCAGCAGGGCGGTCTGCTGAAGTTCGTCCACGGTGGCGAATATCACGCGTACAACCCGGACGTGGTCAACACCCTGCAAGCCGCCGTGCAGCAGGGCGACTACGCCAAATTCAAGGAATACACCTCACTGGTGGACAACCGTCCGGTGTCGATGATTCGCGACCTGTTCAAGGTCAAGACCCTCGACACGCCGCTGGACATCAGTGAAGTCGAGCCGCTGGAATCGGTGCTCAAGCGCTTCGACTCCGCCGGTATCTCGCTGGGCGCCCTGTCGCCGGAAGCGCACGAAGCCCTGGCCGAAGCCATGAACCGCCTCGGTGCGCGTTCCAACTCCGGCGAAGGCGGCGAAGACCCGGCGCGCTACGGCACCATCAAGAGTTCGAAAATCAAGCAGGTCGCGACCGGCCGTTTCGGGGTGACCCCGGAATACCTGGTCAATGCCGAAGTGCTGCAGATCAAGGTCGCCCAAGGCGCCAAGCCGGGCGAGGGCGGACAACTGCCGGGCGGCAAAGTGAACGGGCTGATCGCCAAGCTGCGTTACGCAGTACCGGGCGTGACCCTGATTTCGCCACCGCCGCACCACGACATCTATTCCATCGAAGACTTGTCGCAGTTGATCTTCGACCTGAAACAGGTCAACCCGAAGGCGCTGGTTTCGGTGAAGCTCGTGGCTGAAGCAGGCGTCGGCACCATCGCCGCCGGTGTGGCCAAGGCCTATGCGGACTTGATCACCATCTCCGGCTACGACGGTGGCACCGGTGCTTCGCCGCTGACCTCGATCAAATACGCTGGCGCACCGTGGGAACTCGGCCTGGCCGAAACCCACCAGACCCTGCGTGGCAACGACCTGCGCGGCAAGGTTCGGGTGCAGACCGACGGCGGCCTGAAAACCGGCCTCGACGTGATCAAGGCAGCGATCCTCGGCGCCGAAAGCTTCGGCTTCGGTACTGCGCCGATGATCGCGCTGGGCTGCAAATACCTGCGTATCTGCCACCTGAACAACTGCGCCACCGGCGTCGCGACCCAGAACGAGAAGCTGCGCAAGGATCACTACATCGGTACCGTCGACATGGTGGTGAATTTCTTCACCTACGTCGCCGAAGAAACCCGTGAGTGGCTGGCCAAGCTGGGCGTGCGTTCCCTCGAAGAGCTGATCGGCCGCACCGATCTGCTGGAAGTCCTCGAAGGCCAGACCGCCAAGCAGCATCACCTGGATCTGACCCCGCTGCTGGGCAGCGATCACATCCCGGCGGACAAGCCTCAGTTCTGCGGCGTCGAGCGCAACCCGCCGTTCGACCAGGGCCTGTTGGCCGAGAAAATGGTCGAGATGGCGACATCGGCGATCAACGACCTCAGCGGCGCCGAGTTCGACCTGGACATCTGCAACTGCGACCGTTCGATCGGCGCGCGGATCTCCGGCGAAATCGCGCGCAAGCATGGCAACCAGGGCATGGCCAAGGCGCCGATCACCTTCCGCTTTAAAGGCACTGCAGGTCAGAGCTTCGGCGTGTGGAACGCCGGCGGTCTGAACCTGTACCTGGAAGGCGATGCCAACGACTACGTCGGCAAAGGCATGACCGGCGGCAAACTGGTCATCGTGCCGCCGAAGGGCAGCGTTTATCAGACTCAGAACAGCGCCATCATCGGCAACACCTGCCTGTACGGCGCCACCGGCGGCAAGCTGTTCGCCGCCGGCACCGCAGGCGAGCGTTTCGCCGTGCGCAACTCCGGTGCCCACACGGTCGTGGAAGGCACCGGCGATCACTGCTGCGAGTACATGACCGGTGGTTTTGTCTGCGTCCTGGGCAAGACCGGTTACAACTTCGGCTCTGGCATGACCGGCGGTTTCGCCTACGTGCTCGACCAGGACAACACCTTCGTTGACCGGGTCAACCACGAACTGGTGGAAATCCAGCGGATCAGCGGCGAGGCGATGGAAGCCTATCGCAGCCACCTGCAGAACGTGCTGAACGAGTACGTCGCGGAAACCGACAGCGAGTGGGGTCGTGAGCTCGCCGAGAACCTCGATGACTACTTGCGTCGTTTCTGGCTGGTCAAGCCGAAGGCTGCCAACCTGAAATCGTTGCTTTCCAGCACCCGTGCCAACCCGCAGTGATATGCGCCTGAAGAGTTTGATGAGGTTTTAACAATGGCTGAACGTCTGAATAACGACTTCCAGTTCATCGATGTCGGGCGCAAGGATCCGAAGAAGAAACTGTTGCGTCAACGCAAGAAAGAGTTCGTGGAAATCTACGAACCGTTCAAACCCCAGCAGTCGGCCGACCAGGCCCACCGCTGCCTGGGTTGCGGCAACCCGTATTGCGAATGGAAGTGCCCGGTGCACAACTTCATTCCGAACTGGCTGAAGCTGGTGGCCGAGGGCAACATCCTCCAGGCCGCCGAGCTGTCGCACCAAACCAACACCCTGCCGGAAGTCTGCGGCCGGGTGTGCCCGCAGGATCGTCTGTGCGAGGGGGCCTGCACCCTCAACGACGGCTTCGGTGCGGTGACCATCGGTTCGGTCGAGAAGTACATCACCGACACCGCATTCGCCATGGGCTGGCGCCCGGACATGTCCAAGGTCAAACCGACCGGCAAGCGTGTCGCGATCATCGGTGCAGGCCCGGCGGGCCTCGGTTGTGCCGATGTGCTGGTGCGCGGTGGCGTGACCCCGGTGGTGTTCGACAAGAACCCGGAAATCGGCGGTCTGCTGACCTTCGGCATCCCCGAGTTCAAGCTCGAGAAGACCGTGCTGAGCAATCGCCGCGAAGTCTTCACCGGCATGGGCATCGAGTTCCGCCTCAACACCGAGGTCGGCAAGGACGTGACCATGGAGCAACTGCTCGCCGAATACGATGCCGTGTTCATGGGCATGGGCACCTACACCTACATGAAGGGCGGTTTTGCCGGTGAGGACCTGCCGGGCGTTTATGACGCGCTGGATTTCCTGATCGCCAACGTCAACCGCAACCTGGGCTTTGAAAAGTCGCCGGAAGATTTCGTCGACATGAAAGGCAAGAAGGTCGTGGTGCTGGGCGGTGGCGACACGGCGATGGACTGCAACCGCACGTCGATCCGCCAGGGCGCCAAGTCGGTGACCTGCGCCTATCGTCGTGACGAAGCGAACATGCCCGGCTCGCGCAAAGAGGTGAAAAACGCCAAGGAAGAAGGCGTGAAGTTCCTCTATAACCGCCAGCCGATCGCCATCGTTGGTGAAGACAGGGTCGAAGGCGTGAAAGTGGTCGAGACCCGTCTCGGCGAACCGGACGCCCGTGGCCGTCGCAGCCCCGAGCCGATCCCGGGCTCCGAAGAGATCATCCCGGCCGACGCCGTGGTCATCGCCTTCGGCTTCCGCCCGAGCCCGGCGCCGTGGTTCGAACAGTTCGAAATCCAGACCGACAGCCAGGGCCGCGTCGTTGCGCCCGAGCAAGGTCAGTACAAGCACCAGACCAGCAACCCGAAAATCTTCGCCGGTGGCGACATGGTGCGCGGTTCCGACCTGGTGGTGACGGCGATCTTCGAAGGCCGCAATGCGGCGGAAGGGATCCTGGATTACCTGGGCGTCTAACCGCGATCCCGAGCTGAAATGCAGTAAACCTGTGGGAGCGGGCTTGCTCGCGAAGAGGGAGTGTCAGTCGACAGATTTGTTGTCTGACACACCGAATTCGCGAGCAAGCCCGCTCCCACATTCGTTTCAGGGTGTTGCTGATAGCGCATTTCCAGCGCGACAAATTGACCCGATAGACAAAAGGCTGACCTGCATCCGTGCCTTTTGCGTCGCGCTCTGAGAAAATGCCCGCACTTTTTTTCCGGATGCCGACATGACTGCCCTGAAGAACGACCGTTTCCTCCGCGCCCTGCTCAAGCAACCCGTAGACGTCACCCCTGTGTGGATGATGCGCCAGGCCGGCCGCTACCTGCCGGAATACCGCGCCAGTCGTGCCCAGGCCGGTGATTTCATGAGCCTGTGCATGAATCCGGAATTCGCCTGCGAAGTCACGCTGCAACCCCTCGACCGCTATCCGCAACTGGACGCGGCGATCCTGTTCTCCGACATCCTCACCATTCCCGATGCCATGGGCCAGGGCCTGTACTTCGAGACCGGTGAAGGTCCGCGCTTCAAGAAAGTCGTCAGCACCCTGGCCGACATCGAAGCCCTGCCGATCCCGGATCCGCACAAAGACCTCGGTTACGTGATGGACGCGGTCAGCACCATCCGCCGCGAACTGAACGGTCGTGTGCCGCTGATCGGTTTCTCCGGCAGCCCTTGGACCCTCGCCACGTACATGGTCGAAGGCGGCTCGTCGAAAGACTTCCGCAAGACCAAGGCGATGCTCTACGACAACCCGCAAGCCATGCACCTGCTGCTGGACAAGCTGGCGCAGTCGGTGACCTCGTACCTCAATGGCCAGATCAAGGCCGGCGCGCAAGCGGTGCAGATCTTCGATACCTGGGGCGGCAACCTGTCGGCGGCGGCGTACCAAGAGTTCTCCCTGGCCTACATGAAGAAAATCGTCAGCGGCCTGATCCGCGAGCACGACGGTCGCAAGGTGCCGGTGATCCTCTTCACCAAGAACGGCGGCCTGTGGCTGGAAAGCATCGCCGACGCCGGCGCTGACGCACTGGGCCTGGACTGGACCTGCGACATCGGCAACGCCCGCGCTCGCGTCGGCGACAAGGTCGCCCTGCAAGGCAACATGGACCCGACCGTGCTGTACGCCAAGCCTGAAGCGATCCGCACCGAAGTCGGGCGCATCCTCGCCAGCTACGGCAAAGGCAGCGGCCACGTGTTCAACCTCGGCCACGGCATCACGCCGGAAGTCGATCCGGAACACGCCGGCGCGTTCCTGCGCGCGGTGCACGAGTTGTCGGCGCAGTATCACGAGTGATCGGCGCTCAGCTCTAATGTTAGAAAACAAAAACGCCCGGCTTATGCCGGGCGTTTTTTGTGGGCGTGAATCAAGCTTTGACGCCACCCAGCGGCGGCAGCTTCGCCAGCTTCAACGCCACCAACAGCGCCACCAGCAGCAACGCGCCGATAAACAGGCCGATCCCGTTCCATCCCGCCATGTGCCAGAACACCCCGCCTGCCGTCCCGGCGATGCTCGACCCGGCGTAATAGCTGAACAGGTACAGCGACGACGCCTGGCCCTTGGCCTTGAGCGCCCGACGGCCGATCCAGCTGCTGGCCACCGAGTGCGCGGCGAAGAAACCGAAAGTGAAGATCAGCATGCCGATGATCACCAGTGGCAGCGGCGTGAACATGGTCAGGGCGAGGCCGGCGAACATCAGGGCGATGGTGGCCCACAGCACTTTCCGGCGACCCAGTCTGTCGGCCAGCGAACCGATTTTGGCCGAGCTGTAGATACCCGACAGGTAGACCACCGACAACAGCCCCACAAACACTTGATCCATGTGGTACGGCTCGGCGAGCAGGCGATATCCGATGTAGTTGAACAGCGTGACGAACGCGCCCATCAGCACGAACGCCTCAAGGAACAGCAGCGGCAGGCCGGCATCACGAAAGTGCATGGTGAAACCATCGAGCAGGCTGCGTGGATGCAGCGAGCGGGAGCGGAAGTTGCGCGACTCCGGCAGGATTTTCCAGAACACCGCCGCCGCGATCAGCGCCAGACCGCCGATCACCAGCATCGCCGTGTGCCAGCTGACGAAGTCGATCAGTACGCCGGTGATCAACCGCCCGCTCATGCCGCCAATCGCGTTGCCGCCGATATACAGGCCCATCGCCAGACCGATGTGTTGCGGATGGATTTCCTCGCTCAGGTAAGTCATTGCGACCGCCGCCAGACCGCTCAATGACAGCCCGATCAGCGCACGCATGATCAGCACACCGTGCCAGCTCGGCATTATCGAACTGGCGATGGTGCACAGGGCTGCAGCAAACAGCGCGGCGACCATCACCGGTTTACGCCCGACCCGATCGGAAATCGGACCAGTGATCAGCAGACCGAACGCCAGCATGCCGGTGGCCACCGACAGGATCAGGCTGCTCTGCGCCGCGTTGATCGAATATTCGTGAGACAGCAGCGGCATCATCGGCTGCACGCAGTACAGCAGGGCGAACGTCGCGAAGCCGCCGCTGAACAGCGCGAGTACCGTGCGCATGAACGCGGGCGTGCCTTTCTCGATGTAGATCTCTTGCAGTTCGGTCAGCACATCGTCCGCCGCAGCGGGCGGGACTTCATGGGCCAGTGGAGCGACGGCGGTTTTCACATCAGACCTCGGAGGGCGCGGGCAGGCAGGCAATGAAAAAATCATATAGCTGGCTAATGTTTCTATCCAATATATTGTTCGACCTGTTTGATAGCTTTAACGACTTAATGGGGTGTCCATGGAATTGCGTCACTTGCGCTACTTCATCGCCGTCGCCGAAGAACTGCACTTCGGCCGCGCCGCACAGGTGCTGGGCATCTCCCAGCCACCGCTGAGCCAGCAGATTCAGGCGCTGGAACAGGAAGTCGGCGCACGGCTTTTCGAGCGTACCAATCGTCGGGTTGAACTGAGCGAAGCCGGGCGACTGTTTCTGGAGGAAGCGCGGCTGGTGCTGGCCCAGGTCGATAAAGCGGCCGACGTGGCCCGCCGTGCGCAACTCGGCGAGCTGGGTGAACTGAAGATCGGCTTCACCTCGTCGGCACCGTTCAACTCGACCATTCCCCAGGCGATCTTTTCCTTTCGCCAGCGTTTCCCGGCCGTGCACCTGAACCTGCGGGAGATGAGCAGCACCATGGTGGCCGACGCACTGGTGGACGAGTCGATCGAGGTCGGCATCATGCGCCCGCTGGGTTTGCCTGATTCGCTGAGCGTGGTCGAGTTGACGCGCGAGCCTCTGGTGGCGGTGCTCAGTTCCAAGCATCCTCTGGCCCAAGGCAGTGAGGAAGGTCTGTTTCTCTCGGCGTTGGCTCTGGAGCCGTTCGTGTTCTTCCCACGCAGCTATGGCAGCGGTCTGTACTCGCAATTGATCAGCCTGGCCCGTGACGCCGGGTTCAGTCCGCACTTCGCCCAAGAAGCGGGGGAGGCGATGACGATCATCGGCCTGGTGGCGGCGGGCCTGGGCGTCTCGGTCATGCCGGCCTCGTATCAGCGGATGCGCATTGACGGCGTGGTCTACCGACCGCTGCTCGATCCCGAGGCGGTGACGGCGGTGTGGCTGGTGCAGCGCAAGGATCAGAAATCGCCGATGGCCAAGGCCTTTGTCGAGCTGCTCACGCGCAAGGTCGAAACCGGTTGATCAGGGCAGCCGCACCAGATCGCCCTTCAACGCCACCCGCGTCACAAACACCCCGGCCCGACATTCGTATGTGTTCAGATCCTTGCGCACATGCTGGTCGTAATAGCTGACGATGTTGGTCACCGCATTGGCCCCGACGCGCTTGGCCTCGGCCTGCAGCGCAATCAGGTTCGACTGCAACACCCACTCGCAGGAGTCGTGATCGCTTTTGTTGAAGCCGTTGGTCTTCAAGTCGCTGACCACCCCGCGCTTCAACAACTGCTGTGTGCCCTGGGCCCCGTTGCCGATCAGATAAAACTTCACACTGCCATCCAGCCGCCCGGCACGAATCGCATCCGACAGCACGGTTTCGAACGGCATGTACATCAGATTGGTGGCGTGGCTGGCACTGGGGAGCAGGCTGAAAAGGGCGGCGGCGATCAGGGCTTTTGCTTGCATGGTCATCTCCTTGACGTAACGCGCAGCAAATCATGGGTATGACGAGTGTAGACGCCATATATCGCGCACTGTCAGGCGGGGTAAATCCCGAGTTTGGAACGATCCTGAAAGTCATGAAAGCGCTGGGGCTGAAGTTGCATGCCAGCACATGATCTGAACCGAAAAGGGCGCCGAAAGGCGCCCTTTGTCGTTTCCGACAGTTACTGAACCGTCGCCAGATCACCCTTCAAGGCAACGCCGGCCATGATCGCGCCCGCGTGGCACTCGTAGTTCTTCGCATCCTTGCGCTCGTTGCTCTTGTAGAAGCTGACGATGTTGGTCACGGCGTTGGCGCCGGCGTTTTTCGCCGCCTGATGCAGGCTGATGATGGCCGATTGCACGACCCACTCGCAGGCTTCCTGGTCGGACTTGTTGAAGGCGTTGGTCTTCTTGTTGGTCACCGCGCCAGGGCTGACGACGCTGACTTTGCCGGCCGGGGCGTTCCCCGCCAGATAGAACTTCACGCTGCCGTCGATCTTGCCGGTACGGGTTGCCTCTGCGACCGCCTTGTCGAACGGCAGATACACCGCCGTGTCACGGGCCTGGCTGACGGCTGGCAGCGCGCAGATGAGCAGGGCGGCAGCGAGTTTGTTCAAACGCATGGAGGTCTCCTTGACCTGGATTAATTCGGTGGCGTCCAGCGGCGGAAGATCAGCGAGGTGTTGACCCCGCCAAACGCGAAGTTGTTGTTCATCACGTAGTCGTGGTGCATCTGGCGGAATTCGCCGCGCAGGTAGTCGAGCTTGCCGCAGTGCGGATCGACCTCGTCGAGGTTGAGCGTGTGTACGTACAAGTCACGGTTGAGCATTTCGATGCTGAACCATGACTCCAGCGCACCGCAGGCACCCAGGGTGTGACCGAGGAAGCTTTTCTGCGAGCTGATCGGCATGTGTTCGCCGAACAGACTGCTGGTGGCCAGGGTTTCGGCGATATCGCCCTGTTCGGTGGCGGTGCCGTGACCGTTCACGTAACCGATGGCGTCGGGTTCCAGACTGGCGTCTTCCAGCGCCAGCTCCATGGCGCGGCGCATGGTGATCTGTTCCGGCCGGGTCGTGTGCTGGCCGTCGGCATTGCTGCCGAAACCGACGATTTCGGCGTGAATGTGCGCACCGCGCGCGAGGGCGTGTTCGAGCTCTTCGAGCACCAGCATGCCGCCGCCTTCACCGATCACCAGACCATCGCGGCCCTTGTCGTACGGGCGTGGCGAGGTTTGCGGCGCATCGTTTTTCAGGCTGGTGGCATACAGCGCGTCGAACACCATGGCCTCGGTCGGACACAGCTCTTCGGCACCACCGGCGAGCATCATCGGCAGGCGGCCGAACTTGATCGCCTCGTAGGCATAACCGATGCCCTGGCTGCCGCTGGTACAGGCGCTGGAGGTCGGGATCAGGCGGCCGGTGAGGCCGAAGAAGATGCTGATGTTCGCCGCGGTGGTGTGCGGCATCATCCGCACATAGGAGTTGGCGTTCAGGCCTTCGGCCACCGAGTTCAGCAGCATGTTGCCGAACGCCTTGATCTCGTCGGTGCTGCCGGTGGACGAGCCGCAGGCCACGCCCATGCGCCCGTCCTTGATCGATTCGTCGCCCAGCAGGCCGGCATCGGCCAGTGCCTTTTCGGCAGCGCCGACGGCCAGCCGCGAAACCCGACCCATGCTGCGCAGTTGCTTGCGGGTCCAGTGCGCCGGCACCAGAAAATCATCGATCGGCCCGGCCAGTCGGGTGTTGAGTTCGCTGAAACGATCCCACTCGTCCATCCGGCGGATGCCACTGCGGTTGGCCGCAAAATTGCCGGCGATGGTGTCCCAGTCGCTGCCCAGCGAGGTAATGCCGGCCATGCCGGTGACGACAACGCGCTTCATCAGCACAAGCCTCCGTTGACCGCCAGGACCTGGCGGGTGATGTACGACGCTTCCGCCGACATCAGGAAATTCACCGCACCGGCCACCTCTTCAGGGGTGCCCATGCGTTGTGCCGGGATCATTTTCATCAGTTCTTCCACTGGCACGTTTTCGTCGAGCATGGCCGTGTCGATCAGGCCCGGCGCGACACAGTTGACTGTAATTTTGCGCTTGGCCAGTTCGATCGCCAACGCTTTTGCGGCGCCGATCACGCCGGCCTTCGAAGCGCTGTAGTTGACCTGGCCACGGTTGCCGATCAACCCGGAGACCGAGGTGATGCAAACGATGCGACCGGCGGCGCGGCGGCGGATCATCGGCATCATCACCGGGTGCAGGACGTTGTAGAAACCGTCGAGGTTGGTACGCAATACCACGTCCCAGTCGTCATCGCTCAGGGCCGGAAACGCGCCGTCGCGGGTCAGACCGGCGTTCAGCACCACGCCGTAATAGGCGCCGTGAGTTTCGACGTCGGCTTCGAGGATGGCTTTGCAGGTTTCGCGCTCAGCCACGTCGAATTGCAGGATGCGCGCATGGCGGCCGAAGGCTTCGATTTCGGCCTGCACGGCTTGTGCGTCGCTCAAGGCACTGCGGCAATGCACGACGATATCGTGGCCGGCCCTGGCCAGACGCAGTGCGATGGCGCGGCCGATGCCACGGCTGGAGCCGGTGACCAGTACGGATTCAGTCATCGTTCGACTCCCTGGATTGTTGAAGGTATTGGTCGGCCTGCGGCGGGCGGAACACGTTCAGCCGGGCGCTGGCTTCGATGCCGGGCGCAGTGATGTGGCATTCGAACACGCCCATGCCGTTGTCGTCTTCCAGCGAGCGGATGCCATGGACGGTCAGTTCACAGCCGACGGGGAATGCCTCGACATTGCATTCGAACTTGCGGGTGCCAAGCAGAAAGCCCAGCTCCACCGTATTGCCTTTCTGCCGTGCATGGCAGCCAGCAAATGCAGCGACGCTCTGCGCCATCAACTCGACGCCGACCCATGCCGGCAGGCTGCCGTCGGGCAGGTTGAACGGGCCATCGGGCTTGACCGTGAGGGTCGTTTGGATCTGCTCGTCGTCGAAGCTGAGGATCCGGTCGATCAGAATCATGTCGCCAGCGTGGGGCAGCAATTCGGCGAGCGGCCAGTCATTCATGGTGCATCTCCGATAATCAGGCTGACGTTATTGCCACCGAAGGCAAACGAATTGCTCATCAGGTAGCGGGGTGCAATGGACGCCAGGCGCTCGCTCGCGGTCACCCACTTCAGCGCTGGCAGGTCGGGGTCGGCCTGGCCGTCCCAGACGTGGGGCGGCAAGGCGCGGTCGGGGTTGTCGGCACTCAGGCTCAGCCAGCAGAACGCGGCCTCCAGCGCTCCGGCAGCCCCGAGGGTGTGGCCGGTCATGGGTTTGGTCGAGGAACAGGCCACGCCCTGCGGGAACAGGGTGGCAACGGCCAGGCTTTCCATGGCGTCGTTGTGTTGGGTGGCGGTGCCGTGCAGGTTCAGGTAACTGATTTGCGCGGCTTGCAGTTGTGCGCGATCCAGCGCCTGTTGCATGGCTTGCAACGCGCCACGACCTGACGGTTCCGGCGCGGAAATGTGGTGCGCGTCGGAACTGGCGCCGGCGCCCAGCAGGGCAATGGCCGGGCCGTCGCCGCGCTGTCTGCTCATCACGAACAGCACCGCCGCCTCGCCGATGTTGATGCCGTTGCGGTTGGCGGAGAACGGATTGCAACGCTGGTCGGATACCGCTTCCAGCGACGAGAAGCCGTTGAGGGTCAGTTTGCAAAGACTGTCGACACCGCCGCACAGCACCGCATCGCACAGCCCCAGATCCAGCAGGCGTCGTGCACTCATCAAGGCCCGGGCGCTGGAGGTGCACGCGGTGGAAATCACGTAGGCCGGGCCGCTCAGTTGCAGCCAGTCGGCGAGGAAGGTCGCCGGGGCGCCGAGTTCCTGTTGCCGATAGTCGTAATCGGCCGGGAACTGCTGGTCGCGAATGTAATGCGCCAGACCCCGGCTGGCCTCGTCGATGCCCGAAGTGCTGGTGCCGAGCACCACACCGATACGCTCCGGGCCGTAGGCCTGAATGGCGGCGTCGATGTCGTCGCGAATCTGCAACGCGGCTTCCAGCAGCAGCTGATTGTTGCGGCTTTTGTGCGCGGCCATCTGCGGCGCAATGAGCGCCAGATCACCGCGCACGGCGGCCACCGGCAGCTCGCGCTCCGGTACCCAGCCAGCCTCGTGGCGTATGCCCGAGCAATTGCCGGCGAACAGGTGGTGTGCGATTTGCTGCTTGTCACGGCCCAGGGCACAGATTACGCCGAGGGCGTTGAGGTAGGCGGTCATGGCGTCGATTCACCTAAGGGAGACACGCGATAGTACGGGCCTTGTGGCAGATTCAATTCGAAGCTCGACGGTTGTGAATATCGGATGTTCCAGCGTGCCGGCAGGGAACGTTGCCCGTCGTGCTGTTGCGCCGCGGGGTAATTGCGCGACAGCTCGCCGGCAGGTGTCAGGGCGAACAACAGCGCGGCGAACAACTCCCGGGCCTCCGGATTCGGCGGCAGCAGGCCGTCAGCCTGCCAGCGTCCGTCGATCAGTTGCTGACGGGCCTGGGGGATGCCCAGCGGATCCATCATCGACCAGCGGATGCCCGGGCCCTCGCGCTGGATCACCAGCAACCAGTCCTGACGCTGCCCGGCTTGCTGGCGCTCGATGTGCAGTTGCAGCGGCAAGGGCAGCGTAGGGTTATCCACAGGCAGCGGCGCCTGGCTGGCGCAAGCGGTCAGCAGCAGGACGCAGGCGAGCAGCAGAACACGCAGCATCAGACGGCCTCTTCCAGCGGTTTGCGCGCCACGACATTGACCAGGGTTTCTTCACGCTGGCCAAACGGCTTCGGCTTGCGCAGGCCAAAACGTTCCAGCAGGCCAAAATCCTTTGCACGGCTCCACCACAGGTACGGATAGGAAACATTCCGCTCGGCGAACTCGAATCCCTGCTGGCGGATCATCTCCAGATATTGCGCCGCACTCTTCTGCACGTGCATCGGATGACGGAACAACCAGCGGATGACCCACGTATCAATGTATGCCTCGGTGGACTCGGCGAACAGCAGATAACCACCGGGTTTGAGCACCCGGTAGAACTCGGCCAGGGCTTTTTCCTGTTCCACGAGGTGATGAAAGGTCTGGTGGCAGAACAGCAGGTCGACGCTCGCATCCGGGACATTGAGTGTCGCGCAGTCGCTGCCGATCAGCTCGACGGCAAAACCCTGGCGCGCTGCTTCGGCGGCGCTCAATTCCAGGCTGTGCGGGTCGGCATCGACGCCGATCAAACGTTGTGGCGCGAAGGTCTGGCGCAGGTGGCCGAACGACTTGCCCTGACCGCATCCCGCATCCAGCAGCACCGGACTGGCCGGCAGCGATTCGCTGAACAACCCGCGCAAGTCGTTGATCGCCACGCGCAGCACATGGTGCTGCCAGGTGTGGCTGCGCAGGAACCAGAAGCCGAAACGGGTTTCCTCGACGTAGCTGTCGCTCAAGTAATTCATGGGGCGTCCTTTGCACAGAGTTCGGAGATCATCTTCAGCCGGCGACGCGCTTCGCTGACGAACGGGTTGCGTTCGTCCCAGGCGTAACCGGCGAGGATCGAGCAGATCATGCGACGGATTTGCGCCGAGCCTTGCTCGTGGAAAATCACGTCCTGGAAGGTGCCGGCGTACCAGCCCTCGACATAGCAGCGGAAGGTATCGACGCCGCGCTTGAGCGGTTCGGCGAACTCGCTTTGCCAATCCACGGTTTTGCCCTGCAACTGCCGATGCAGCACGCCGGCGGCCATACTCGCCGAGCGCATGGCGATGGTCACGCCGGAAGAAAACACCGGATCGAGAAACTCCGCCGCGTTGCCCAGCAGCGCGAAACCTGGGCCGTGCAGGGTTTTGACGTTGGCTGCATAACCGCCAAGGGTACGCGCCGGGGTGTCCCACACGGCGTTGTTCAGCACTTTGGCCAGACTCGGGGTTTCAGCGATGAAACCACGCAGGCAGGCATCGAGATCGGCATCGCGACCGTTGAAATGTTCAGCGGCAGCGACAACGCCCACCGAGCAGCGACCGTTGCTGAACGGGATTGTCCAGAACCAGATGTCGCGATGCTGCGGGTGGGTGGTGACGAGGATTTTCTCGCGGTCGAAGGCCGGGTGGTCGATGTGATCTTCGACATGGGTGAACACGGCCTGGCGCACCGGGAAATTCGACGGTGCTTCCAGATCGAGCAAGCGAGACAGCACCCGGCCGTAGCCGCTGGCATCGAGCACGAAATCAGCCTCGACACGGTACTCGCTGCCGTCTTCGCGACGCACATCGAGTTGCGGACGCGGACGCTCGAAGTCGACGCTGACAATGGCGTCGCCATAACGGATTTCCACGCCTTGCAACGCTGCCTGATCGGCCAGCAGTTTGTCGAAGTCGGCGCGTTGTACCTGGAAGGTGGTCGGTTTGCCGCCGGTGAATGTATCGCCGAAATCGAACGCGCTGTAGTGCTCGCCCCAGGCAAATGCCGCGCCGGTCTTGCGCTGGAACCCGGCGGCGTTCACGGCGTCGAGCATTCCCGCTTCTTCGACGAAATCCAGGCAATGACTGAGCAGGCTTTCGCCAATGGAAAACCGCGGAAAATGCTGGCGCTCGATGACCAGCACGTCGTGCCCCTTGCGCTTGAGCAACGCGGCGGCGATGGCGCCCGACGGGCCGGCGCCGATGATCACGACCTGACGGGATTCCATTTCAACGATTGGCACGCGAGCTCCCGGGTACGGCAATAGGGTTCAGTGACCTGCGGTGCAGGCCGATGAAGGCCGGCAACAGCGTCGCGATCAGCCCCATCAGCATCAGCGCAAAGTACAGCGCCGGGCTGATGATCTGTTGTTGCAACAGCAGGTTGAGAAAAACGATTTCGCTCAAGCCGCGAATGTTCAGCAGCACGCTTTCGTGCCAGCGACTGGCGCCTTCGAACGATGCGCCGGCCCAGCCAAGACCCAGCCAGTTGCCGAGCAGTTTGCTGGCGATCGGCAACAGCAGCAGTGCTGTCCATTGCACAACGCCGAGGCTGGCGAGGGCGCTGTGCACATCGATCTGCACAATGCCGAACGTCAGGATCAGCGGAATCGCAATCGACGTCTGCAAACGGTTCATCCAGCGTGCCGGCAGCGGCAACACCAACGGCACCTTCAGTGCGGCCATGCACAGCAGGTAGCCGATGCCGAAAATCAGTGCATTGAGCTTGTAGTGCTCGGCCAGCACCAACAGCGCAAAAAAAACCAGGCTGTAAGTCAGCGGCCGGCGGATGTCGAACACCCTAAGCAGCAATGGCACACAGGCCAGCCCCAGCGGCAGCAACAGACTGCTCAGGTGCAGGCTGCCCTGGGCGAGGCCGAACAGGGTCCAGCAGGTCAGGTCGATCAGGATCGCGGTCTGCACCAGACGCCGGGTGGCGGCGGGCGGGTAGTCGATGTGGCGCAGGTACAGGTACAACACCGGGATCGCGGTGATGGCGAACACCAGACCGATCGCCAACGAGGTGATCCACGGTTGCGCTGGCAGCAGCCAGTACGTCGTTGCGAGTCCGCAGGCGAACGGCACGGCGAAACTCGGCACGGCGATTTTCACGCTCTGGCGATCCAGGCGCAGGTCGATCACGTCGCTGAGAATGTGCCCCAGCAACAGCGCAAAACTCAGGCTGTAGAGATTTTTCAGCCAGTGCGGCGCAATCAGTTCGGCACCGCTGAGCTGCCAGCCCGGTTCGATCCAGAAATACATCAACAGCGGCAGCACGAAGCTGGCCAGCAGCAACTGGCTGACAATCGGAATCAACCCGAAATGCCGGCCGACGCGGGTGGCCACGGCGAACAACGCCAGCGCCATCAGCCAGAAGCCCGCGACCATCATGCTGCCGGCTCCGCGACTGTCGCCGCATGAGCATGACGCCCGGCCCAGGGTGCGAGCATGAAACTGAAGGCCAGCCCGAGGCTTACCGACAACCCGAAATTGCTCACCGCCGGCGTACTTGACACTGCCAGCAGGCCGAACGACAGCCAGGTCGTCAGCGCCGCCAGCAAAGTGCCGAGCAGACTGACCGCCGCGCCGCCGACCTGTTCGCGCATGAGGATCGCGTAATCGACGCTGATAGCGGTCACCAGCAGCAGGCCGAACAGACTGAACAGCGTCAGCGGCTGACCGAGCCAGCCGAGGCTGGCCAGACTGCAGAGCGCCGCGAGCAGCGGCAGGGAAACGATGCGCAACGCGCCGCCAAGGCCGAACGGCAGGATCAGCACCAGCACGATCAGCACGCAGGAGGCGAGTTTCAGTTCGGCGGCGCTGATCTGGGTTTCGGCAAATACCCGGTTCAGGTCACCGAGTCGATCCACCAGCTCCACGCCGGGCAAGTCCAGTGCCTGCACCCGCAGCAGTGCCGGGTTGTTCAGGCCTTGCAGGCTGACCATCGCCGCCACACCGCCCTCGGTCGGGCCGAGCCACAAGGTGCGGTAAGGCTCGCCGAGAGGGCCGACGAGTGCGGCGTCGATGTCTTCGGCGGGCAGGGATTGCAATTGCGTCAGTTCGGTTTGCAGGGCTGCCAGCGGTACGCCGACTTCAAGCAGCGGCTGCCAGAACTGCGGCAACTTGTTCAGGGCTTCGCGCACCTGTTGCTGCTGGCTGGGCGGGCTGACCAATTGGTTGAGCGCCAGAAAGCCCTGCAACTTGTCGAGGTTGACCAGTTGCTCCAGTCGCTCACTCAGCGCTGCCTGACGTTCCAGCAGTCGCTCCTGGTTTTCTGCGCGCACCAGGAAGAACTGGCTGGTCGGTTGATAACCGGTGATGCGGGCGATGGCCTGCGCCTCATCGGTCAGATGCTGCGGCGCGCCGACCCACTGGCGGATGTCGTTCTTGCTTTGCAGTTGCACCAGACCGCCGGCGCAGAAGGCGATCAACAGGGCGAACAGAATCGGCGTGCGCACGTGCTCCAGCAGGGTTTCCCGAAGGTTGACCATGCGTTCGGCCAGCCGCAGCGGCCACTGCGCCGGGCGCAGCTCGACGCCGCTCAACAGCGCCGGCAGCAGGCACACCGCCGACAGGTAGGCACCCAGCAGCCCGGCGGCGGAAAACACGGCGATCTGGGTCAGGGCCGGGAACGGTGTCCAGGCCAGCGCCAGATAGCCGATGGCGCTGGTGATCAGGCTCAGGGTCAGGCCTGATACTGTCAGGCGCAGCGCCGGCCAACTGCGCCATGGCTTGAGGCTCCAGCTCTTGGACAGGTAGTGCAGCGGGTAATCCACGGCTACGCCGATCAGGCTGGAGCCGAGCACCAATGTCATCACGTGCATGTGCCCGAACAGCGCCACGCAGGCCACTGCACCGAACAGCATGCCGACCAGCACCGGGATGAACGCCAGCAGCACCCGCCAGCGGCGGAAGGCGAGCAGCAACAGCAGCAGAATGCCGACCGTGGCGCCGCCGCCGACCCAGGTCATTTCCCGGGTCGCCTGCTGCTGACCGTTGGCGGCGTACAGCAGGCCGCTGGCGGCCAGCAGTTGCACGTCGGATTTCGCCGCTTGTTCGCGGCTGTGTTGCAGCAGCGTGGCGACTTGCAGCGGCAGGCTCATGTCGAAGGCGTTGCCGGTGGTGCGTGCGCGCAGCAGCACCCAGCTCTTGCCGTCGGCATCGGCGATCAATGCACCGCTGCCGATGTCCAGTTGCACCGCGCCATGTTGCGGCTGGCTGTTCTGGATGCGTCCGGTCAGGCCCAGCCAGTCGTCCTGACTCGGTACCAGACTGAAACCGGTGAACGGATCGAACAGCGCCTGCACCCGTTGCTGGATAAAGGCGTCCGGGTGTTCGATCAGCAGTTGCCGATCATCCGCCGAGAGCATCGCCAGCCGCCCTTGCAGCAACTGCGTGCGCAGCGCGGGCAAATCGGCTTGCAGATTCCACTGGACCTTTTCGAACAGTCCGCTGGCCTGCCACTGCTCGCCCAGGGTCTGGGCCATGGCAACGGCTTGCTGGCGATCGGTGTGACCGACCAGCACCAGCATTTCCCGGTTGAGCGGATCCTGCATGCGTTGTTCGGCCCGCTGCTCGACGGCGTCCGGGTGGGTGCCGGGCACCAGCTCCATCAGGTTGGCCGACAGTGGTGCGCCGTCGCGCCACTGCCAGGCGCCCAGTGCGACAACCGCCAGCAGCAGGATCAGGAACAGCCAGGGCAGCCTGCGTTCACTCGGCAAAGTCATGTTGCTCCGCTTCGCTCAACGGTTGGTCGGCGGTGCTGTCCTGCATGCGCAGCACGGTGCTGTCGCCTTGGGTTTCCAGCAGTTCGATGGTATTCACCAGCGTGCCGCCGGTGATGTTGATCTGATTGAAAACCTGCTTGAGCAGCACCGAGCGCGGGGTCAGTGTCAGATGCCATTGCTGAGCATCGCCGCTCAGGGCCAGTTCGAAATCCCGTTGCAGACCGCTGCTGTCGCCTTGCAGCACGGCGAGGAACAAGCGGTTCTGCTCGGCGCCGGCACTCTTGCCGGGCAACAGTTGCCAACCGTTTACGTCACGACGGGCGATGCCTTTGGCGCTGATGCGGTAATCCTGCTGCAACGGGGTTTTCAGCAGCCAGAGCAGGCCGTGGTTTTTCGCCAGCACGAAGCTGCCCTTGCTGATCAGCGGCTGGGGCAGGGCGCGCAGGTGCTTTTCCTGGATGAACTGGCCGTGGATCACGTCCGGCTTCGCCAGTTGATCGCTCAACTGTTGCAGGTCGAAGGCGTTGGCCAGCGACGACAGCGTCAGCAGCGCCAGGACCCCAAGGGATTTCACGAACACATTCATCGCAGCATCCTTTCCACGGCATCGGTGAAGACTTTCGGCGAGGCCAGTTGCATCTCGCGGCTGCTCACCTCGACGGCGACCTGTACGGAGCTGGCGCGGGTCAGGCGTTCGCCGGTCCGGGCGTCGGTGATCAGGTAGTGAATTTTCAGGCGGTTTTCCCATTCCACCAGACTGGCGCGCACGTTCAGCCGCTGACCGAACACCGCGCCGCGCACGTAGCGCAATTGCAGGTCGATCACCGGCCAGGCGTAGCCCGAGTCGACCATCTGGTTGTAGTTGTGGCCGATCTTGTCGAGCAACGCGCAGCGCGCCACTTCCAGGTATTTCACGTAATGGCCGTGCCAGACGACGTGCATGGTGTCGACGTCAAAGAACGGCACGAGGATTTCCGTATCGGCGTGAAGCACTCCGGCGCTACGCATGCAGCCTCCAGTGTTGTTCGGCGATGCGTTGCAGGCACAGGCGCAGTTCGCCTTCCAGAGCGCGGTCTTCGATCACTGGCGGGAAGTCTTGGGCCAGCTCCTCGTGCATGGCGGCCAGGGACGGTGGCAGCGCTCGCGCGTCCTCATCACGGCTGCGCAGCCACACGCCCTGATTGGCCGCGAGCAAGGTGGCGGCGGCGACCTGTTCGGTCAGCTCCAGCACACGAATGGCGTCGCGGGCGGCGATGGTGCCCATGCTCACCTTGTCCTGGTTGTGGCACTCGGTAGAGCGCGAGAACACGCTGGCGGGCATGGTGTTTTTCAACGCTTCGGCGGTCCAGGCGCTGGCACCGATCTGCACAGCCTTGAAGCCGTGGTTGAGCATCGCCCGATCAGCGCTGGCGCCGGACAGGTTGCTCGGCAAACCGTGGTTGTAACGCTCGTCCACCAGCAGCGCGAGTTGTCGGTCGAGCAGGTCGGCGACGTTGGCCACGAGGTTTTTCAGGCTGTCCATGGCGAACGCGATATGCCCGCCATAGAAGTGCCCGCCGTGCAGCACGCGCTCGGCTTCGGCGTCGATGATCGGATTGTCGTTGGCGCTGTTGAGTTCGGTCTCGATGAACGAGCGCAGCCAGTTCAGGCTGTCGGCCAATACGCCAAGCACATGCGGTGCGCAGCGCAGGGAATAACGATCCTGCAACCGGTGCAGCGGCGCGGTCGGCGCGTCGATCGCCAGATCCTTGCGCAGCCACGCGGCCACCTGCATCTGACCCGGATGCGGTTTGGCGGCGAACAGGCGCTCGTCGAAGTGCTCCGGATTGCCTTGCAGCGCCACCACGTTCAACGCGGTGATGCGGGTGGCCAGTTGCAGCAGGTAATCGGCGCGGGCGTAAGCCAGGCAAGCGAGGCCGGTCATCACGGCGGTGCCGTTCATCAGTGCCAGCGCTTCTTTCGGGCGCAGCACCAGCGGGGTCCAGCCCAGTTCACGATGCACATCGGCGGACTGGCGGCGCTGACCTTGGAACATCACTTCACGCTCGCCGGACAGGGTCGCGGCGACGTAGGACAGCGGCGTCAGATCGCCGCTGGCGCCCACCGAACCCTCTTCGGGGATCAGCGGCAGGATGTCGTGTTCAAGAAACGCATGCAGGCGCTCCAGCAGTTCGATGCGCACCCCGGACACGCCGTGGCA
Source organism: Pseudomonas sp. HLG18 (assembly GCF_051903985.1). NCBI lineage: Bacteria > Pseudomonadati > Pseudomonadota > Gammaproteobacteria > Pseudomonadales > Pseudomonadaceae > Pseudomonas > Pseudomonas sp. HLG18. Next base: position 5,643,463 of record NZ_CP195831.1, read on the forward strand.
CAGCGACTGCAAACGCGCCGCCAGCACCGCGCGGGTAGCCTGGGCGTCGAGCAGTTTGCCCAGCCCGCAGCCATGGAACGTGTAGAGATGCTGTGGCAATGCTTCGACGTGATGCAGCGGCACCGCAACCACGCAGGAGTCGCCGTAACCGGTGGTCACGCCGTAGATCACGCCTTCCTTGTCCAGCAGCGAGTCGAGGAACCGCGCACCTTTGGCGATGCGCTCACGGTAGTCGGCGTCGCTTTGCAACTGCACGGGCGCCTGACGATTGGCCAGGGCCAGCACGTCTTCGATGCGCAAAGGGCGTTCGCCGAAGGTTACCGGCTCATGGGTTGGCGTCGTCATCGGTCTTCCAGAAAGGGTAAAAGTTGAACCATTGCTTCGGTGCTTCAAGACAATAGTGACTCAGGCGTTCGGCGTAGCGGGTCGCCCACTGATGAATGACCTGTTCGCGATCGCGGCGCGTCCACGTCACGGCATCGGTGAACGGCTCGAGGGTCAGGCGATAGTGTCCGTCAGGTTGCTTGAGGCACATCAGCAGATTGACCGGGCATTTCAGCAGGCCGGCCAGCAGCCACGGGCCTTGCGGGAACCGCGCCGGATGGCCGAGGAAGTCCACGGTCACGCTGCGCCCGCCGTGCAGCGGCACCCGGTCGCCGGCAATCGCCAGCCATTCGCCGCGCTCCAGGCGTTCGTGCAGTTGCAGCATGATCACCGGGTCCAACTCGCTGACCTGGATCAGCCGCAGATTGGTCGCCCCGGCTTCACCCAGCAGCCGATTGAATTGTTCGGCGTGCTTGGTGTGCACCAACACATTCATGGTGACCTTTTCGCCGATCTCCGCCAGCGCCCGGCAGACTTCGAGGTTGCCCAGATGCGCGCCCACCAGCATTTGCCCGCGACTGCCACGCAACTGATTGCGCAGCAGCGCGGGGTCGATGATTTCGATCTGTTCGATGCGCAACTTGCGGTTCCACACGTCGAGCTTGTCGAGCAGTGAATCGGCGAACGCCATGAACTGGCCGAACACGCGCCACAGGCTTGGGCGCAATTCGCCGCGACCGCTCCAGTCGGCCAGGCGCTGCTGATACTGCCAGGCACTGCGCCGGGCCGTGCGGCCGAACAGGAAAAAGTACAGGACGATGCCGTACAACAGCGGGCTCAGCAGGCGTCGGCCAAGAACCCTGGCGGCGAACGCGGTGAATTTCATCAGCACAAAGCTGCCGCGTTCTTCGCGGTCGGCCCAGTGCTTTTTGTCGGTTTCGACGGTCATGCGCGCCACCGTCGCCAGAGGATGGCGGGCGAGCGCAGCAACATGCCGAAGAACAGGCGCGTGTGCATGCTCGAAATCAGCACGTTGTCATGGAACATCCGAAAGTGCGACACGCCGTCCAGCGGGTAATGCACGCCGGTTTGCAGCCAACGCATCGGCTGGTTGCGCCAGGACAGGCGCACGAGGATGTCCGAGTCGAAATCCATGCGCTTGCCGATCCGGGCCGAGTCGATCAGCGCCAGGGTCGGCTCCAGCGGATACACCCGGAAACCGCACATCGAGTCGCGGATCTGCAGCGACAGGGTGTTGATCCACACCATCACGTGAGTCAGGTAGCGGGCGTACAGGCGACCCTTGGGCACGCTGGCGTCGTACAGCGGATAACCGCAGATCAGCGCTCGCGGATGGGCGCGGGATTCTTCGACGAAACGGCTGACGTCCTGCAAGTCGTGCTGACCGTCGGCATCGACCTGCAAGGCGTGGCTGAAGCCCAGTCGCGCCGCTTCACGCAGGCCGGTCATCACCGCGCCGCCCTTGCCCTGATTGGTGGTGAGGCGCACCAGATACACCCGCTCGCGTTCGGCCAGCACATCCAGCACGGCTGCGCAGGATTTGCTGCTGGCGTCGTCCACCAGAATGCACGGCAAGCCTTGGGCGAGCAGGGCGTCGACCACCGTGGAGATCGCGGTTTCGTGGTTGTAGACCGGAATGACTGCGCAAGGATTATGCATTGACAGTCCCCAGCAGAATTCGCCCGCTGGAGCAGGTCGCGGTGTCGTTGCGGTAGGCGAAATACAGCTTGCCGCGTTCGGGGTCAAAGCGCAGGTGCAGCTGGATTTCATCGCCTGGGCGCACCAGTTGCTGGAACTTCAGCACTTCCATCCCGGCGAATGCACCGGACAGGTTCAGCAGTTTCCGACCCAGGTTCAGCGCCCACTCGACCTGCACCACGCCGGGCAGTACCGGGGCCTTGGGGAAGTGGCCGCTGAAGTAAGCGAGGTCTGGCGGCACGCTCAGTTGCAGGCTCCACTCGCCCTCGGTTTCGGTCTGTTCCAGAACCTCCGGAGCCTTCGGACGCGGCGCCAGCAGCAAGGCTTCGACCTCGGCCTGGGGCAGCTTGCCCTGAGGGTTCAGCGGCAGTTGTCGCAACAGGCGCCAGCGCCGGGGCAGGGCGAGGGCTTCGCAATGTTCGCCGAGGTGACGGCGCAGGGTTTCGGTGAGGCTGCGCCGGCCATGTTCGCGCAGGGCAAACAGGCCGGATTCGCTGAGCACCAGCAAGGCGCCGAGGGACGCACGGTTTTCCTGTACTACGCCCAGACGCACTTCGCTGACCCAGTCGTGGGCCACCAGCGCCTGTTCAAGCATCGGCAGGGAAATACGTTTTTCTTCGAGTTTGACGATCCGGTCGAGTCGCCCGAGCAGTTCGAAGCGACCATCGGCAGCAATGCGTGCCGCATCGGCGGTGTGTTCGACGTGTCCGGCGGGCAGGTACGGTGACGCGATCAGCAGTGCGCCGTCGCCGTCCTGGCTCAGCTCGACACCGGCAAACGGCTGCCACAGCTGTTGGCCCTGACGCCAGGCGATGCCGCCGGTCTCCGAGCTGCCGAGGATCTCCGTCGGCCACTGCTGCAAGCGCTGGTGCAGACTCTGCGCGGCATCTGCCGGCAGCGCGCCACCGGAGGAAAACACCCGGCGCACGGCGCTCAGGGCCGGCCAGTCGAGGTTGTCGCCCATGCGCTTGAGCAGTGCAGGGCTGGCGACCCAGGCGAATGCCGGGTGTTCGCGGCTGGCGCGCTGCAGGTCTTCGGGAAAGGCCAGTTGTTTGCGCAGGAACGGGCGCCCGGCGCACAGCGGCCACAACACACGGAACAACAGGCCGTAAATGTGTTGAGTGGCAACGCTGCCGATGATGCAGGCCTCGCCGAGATCCGCTCCCCACAGTTGCTCCAGGGCTTGGACTTCGTTGGCCAGTTGCCGCAGGGATTTGTCGATGCGCTTGGGTTCACCGCTGGAGCCGGAGGTGCACAGACTCAGGCGGCACTGGTCGAGATCCAGTTCGGCGCCCGTCAGTGCGGTGTGCTGCAAGTCGCTCAGGTTCGCGTCGTCTGCGTGATCGGTCAGCCACAGGTCGACTTCGCCTGACCAGCGCTGGCGGGTCTGCGCCTGCAGATCCGAAGGCAGCAACACGCTGGCGCCCGCTCGCCAGGCACCCAGCAGGGCGATCGCCAGTTCCGCGGCATCTTCCAGGTGCACGGCCAGGCGTTGCACGCCTTTGGCCTGCAGGCCGGCGGCCAGGCGCAGGGCCTGCTCGCGCAGATGTCCGTGATCGAGTGCCGGCGCGACAGTGACTGCGCGTCCCGGCAGATCCTTGAGCAACAGTTGCTCAAGTCTTATCCAGTTCATGGGCGACCTCTTACCCGTTGTCGTACCAGCCATTCAATGGCAAACATCAGGCCGATCAATCCGTAGGAGATCAGGCCGGTGTACAACATCCACCAGTGCAGCGGCGCCCAAAGGGTCAGCAGCGCGGCGCACAGACCGTTGCAGAAGAAAAACACGCTCCAGGCCACGGTGACCTGGCGGGTGTAGCGGATCGCTTCGGGCGGCAACTGCGGCTCGCGAATCCGCGCCAGGCGTTCAACCATCGGCGGCCCGTATTTCAGGCTCAGACTGAACAGCACCAGCATGAAACCGCTGATCAGCACCGGATACCAGCGCAGCAACAGCGGGCTGTCGAACAGCGCCAGCAGCAGGCAGAACACGATGGCCACGCAGGCCATCCACAGGCTGCCGGGCTTGCGCTCGCCGGTCAGCGCGCGGGCCAGCCACAGGCTGCCCAGCAGCAGACCGAACTGCCACGGCGCAAAGTGCTCCATGCCGAAGTACACCGCAAAGGGATAAAGCAGGCCCGCCAGCAGCAGGCCGAGGCCGATCAGTCGGCTCATGCGGCCGGTTGAACCAGACGGTAGACCGCCTCGACCACGTCACTGACGGTACGCACCGACTTGAATTCCTCGGCGGCGATTTTCTTGCCGGTCTGGCGTTTGATGTGGTCGATCAGGTCGACGGCGTCGATGCTGTCGATTTCCAGGTCCTGATACAGGTTCGATTCCAGGCTCACGCGAGCCGGGTCCAGTTCGAACAGCTCGACCAGGGCATCGCGCAGGGTGTTGAAAATGTCGTCACGAGTTTGCATGGTCCGGTCTCAAGCTGCCTGTTTTGCCGTGACGAACGCCGCGAGGCTCGCCACGTTGGTGAAATGGTTGCGGGTGTCCTTGGCGTCGGCGTCGATCTTGATGCCGTACTTTTTCTGGATCGCCAGGCCGAGTTCCAGTGCGTCGACGGAATCCAGGCCCAGGCCCTCGCCAAACAGCGTCTGATTGTCGCCGATGTCGTCGACGCTGATGTCTTCGAGGCCCAGGGCGTCGATGATCAGCAGTTTTATCTCACGGTGCAGATCGCTCATCTTCGGCGAGCTCCTTGATAAAAAAATGGTGCAGAAAGTCGTTGAGCTTGCGCGAGGCCTGCGGTGCAGGGCCCTGCGCGACAAACGTCTGTGGGTCTATATCGGCCCCGACGCGAAAACTGAAATGAACACGGCGGCTGGGGATGCGGTACCAGGGTTCAGCTTTGGTCAGAGTGGTCGGACTGACCTTGATGATGACCGGTGTGAGGATTTTCGCACCCCGCAGTGCAATGGCCGCCGCGCCCCGATGAAAGGCCGGTGCCTGTCCGGGCTGGGTGCGGGTGCCTTCGGGAAAAATGATCAGGGTCTGGCCGTCTCGAAGTGCGTCGGCGGCGGCATCGAGCATGTCCATGCTGCCGTCGTTGCTGATGTATTCGGTGCTGCGCAGCGGGCCGCGGGTGAACGGGTTTTCCCACAGGCTTTTCTTCACCACGCAATTGGCGTGGCGTACCAGACCGATCAGAAACACCACATCGATGAGCGACGGGTGGTTGGCGATGATCATCTGCCCCGGGCGGCCAAGGCGTTCGGCGCCCTGGATGTCATAGGTCAGCACACCGGTACGGGCCATGAACCGGACGAAAAACCAGAACAGCCGACTGACGGTCTGCCGTGCCCGCTCCCGATGGGCTTTCGCGTTGCCGGGCAGGCAGCCCAGCAGCGGAAACACCAGCAAACGCAGGCACAGCCCACCGAGCCCGAACAGGGCAAAGCTGAGGGCGGTGGCCAGCAAGCGCCAGTAATAGGCGTCGCGGTGCTTTTCGGTCACGGGTTGCGTTGCCAGGTCCATACACGATTTTTCCAGGCATGTTGGCAAAGGGGTTGCTGGCCGAGCAGGGTTTGCAACAGGCTCAATGCATGGGGCCATTGCGCTTTGGACAGTGCCGGCGGGGCGCTGTTCAGGGTCAGCCGCCAGTCGGTACCGGGGGTCAGCAGCAAGCCGACCGCGTATGGGAACGGCACGTCATCGATCCAGGCCGAATAGGCCGCGGGAGGTTGTTCTTCGGTGATCACCAGCAGTACGGCCGGGGCACCTTCGTCCAACAGCGCGGCGGCCTCCAGCATGCCGTGTTCGAGGCCGTCGCCGGCGGCGGCAAGGGCCGTCATCTCGCTGGTTTCTCCGCGCATGATCGACCACAGACCGATGATCGCGTTGTGTACGGAGAGGCTGAACTGAGTCGGTGACAGCGGCTGCTCGCTGGCCAGATCACTGAGAATATCGAACGTACGCGGGGTTTCACCGTGGCGTGAAATGAACACCAGCGGCAGGTTTTCCCGCCCCTCGGCCAACGGCCAGCCAACACTGAAGGCCATGCGCGCCAGGCGACTGAGACGGCGTCGCTGCATGGCCGCAAGAAACGACACATCGGGCGCGGCATCGCTGCTCGGGAGCACGACCGGTTGTCGGCTCCAGGCCTGCCAGGCGTCCACGCTGTCGAGCCCGGGAGCCCACGCGCGCCATTGGGCGATGTTGAAGTTGATCACGGACATTCATCCCGCCCCTGCGGGCTAAAGTGACGCTGTTTTGCCAGCGTCGCAGTTGCGCTGACCCTGCCGGAAGTGGCGTGGCGCTTGGCCCCGAGTGGTGCGCATTATCCCGGTGTGACGAGTGTGTAGCAAATGCTGGTTACATTTTGCGCGCTGAAATGGACCGAAGGGTACATTGTAAAAAATGTCACTTGGCCATTATCCAGAACACGCCGGTTTTTTCTGTCAGGCGGATCAGCAGTCCGTTGCAGTCTTTGCGCCGTGTTCATTGAGATATTGGCGTCTGACTCTGTAGTCCGCGTCCATGAAGGTAGCGAAGCGGGGCTGGGCGACACTACACTCGGTCATTCTTTGATACACGGAGGTTTTGTCATGCGGCGCGTGGTGTTCAATCAGAAAGGTGGCGTGGGCAAATCCAGCATCGCCTGCAATCTGGCGGCGGTCAGCGCCAGCGAGGGCTATCGCACGCTGTTGGTGGACCTCGATGCCCAGGCCAACTCCACTCAGTACCTGACCGGGCTCACCGGTAATGACATTCCGATGGGCATTGCCGACTTCTTCAAGCAGACCCTGTCTTCCGGGCCGTTCTCGAAAAAGAATCAGGCGGATATCTACGAAACGCCGTTCGACAACCTGCACATCATCACCGCCACGGCGGAGCTGGCCGACTTGCAGCCCAAGCTTGAGGCCAAACACAAGATCAACAAGCTGCGGAAGCTGCTCGACGAGCTGTCGGAAGATTACGACCGGATCTATCTGGATACGCCGCCGGCGCTGAACTTTTATGCGGTTTCGGCGCTGATTGCTGCTGATCGGGTACTGATTCCCTTTGACTGCGACAGCTTCTCGCGTCAGGCCCTGTACGGTCTGATCGCCGAGATCGACGAGTTGAAGGAGGACCACAACGAAGGCCTTGAGGTCGAAGGCATCGTGGTCAACCAGTTCCAGGCCCGAGCCAGCCTGCCGCAGCAGATCCTCGACGAACTGATCGCCGAGGGCCTGCCGGTGCTGCCGGTCTACCTCGCCAGTTCAGTGCGCATGCGCGAATCGCATCAGGCCAGCATGCCGCTGATCCACCTCGATCCACGGCACAAGCTGACGCAACAGTTCGTCGAGCTGCACAACCTGCTCGAAGACGCCTGAATAAACCCATGTGAGAGCAAGCTCTCACATGGGTTGGTGGTGTGTCAGATGCCTTGGCTGCGCAACCACGCCATCAGTTGCGGCAATGGAAACGCGCCGCTCTGCCGCGCCACCTCACGGCCGTTTTTGAACAGAATCAAGCTCGGAATCGAACGAATCCCCAATTGCGCCGACAACTGCTGATTGGCCTCGCTGTCGAGCTTGGCCAGCCGGCACTTGCCTGCCAATTGCCCAGCGGCCTGCTCGAACACCGGCGCAAACGACTTGCACGGCCCGCACCAGTCCGCCCACACGTCTACCAGTAACGGCAGATCGCCCTTGATCTGGCTGGCGTAATCGCCTTGCTTGAGTTCGAACGGCTTGTTCAACAGCACCTCTGACTTGCAGCGCCCGCATTTTGGGTGGTCGCTGAGGCGTTCGGCGGGAATGCGGTTGAGGCCGTTGCAGGAGGGGCAGGGGATGAGGAGTGGGTCGGTCATGATCAGCTCAATGAATAAAACGGGATCGTACGACTGATCTGGAGCCGTACGGATCGATTATCAAGGTTCAGTCGTTCCCGCTTACGACGAGCAACTGATCTCCAGATGCTTGCCCCACTCCGGCGGCCGTTCCGCATAGCTTTCCATTCCAGGCTGTTCCTCGAATGGATTGCTCAGCACCGCGTGCAACCGGCGCACTTCTGAATAGTCACCCTGCTCGGCAGCATCAATCGCCTTTTGCGCCAGGTAATTGCGCAAGATGTACAGCGGGTTCACCGCATGCATCCGCGCCCGGCGCTGTTCCTGATCGGTCGCGCCATCGCGCGCGACACGGGCGACATAACGCTCGCCCCAGGCATCGAAACCCTTGATATCGACGAAGTCATCGCGCAACTGGGCGACGGCCTGTCCGGCTGACTCTTCGCCCAGACGACGGAAGAACAAGGTGTAGTCGACGCCGCTGTTCTGCATCAGTTGCAGCAGTTGCTCCAGCAATTGCTGGTCCTCGTCCTCTGCCGTGGTGAAGCCGAAGCGGCGGCGCATCAGGTCGAGGTAATGGGCCTGGAACAGCGGCAGATACAGACCGAGGGTTTCGCGCAGGGCTTCGACGCTGATGAACGGCGTCAGGGCCTGGGCCAGGGCGCTGAGGTTCCACTGACCGACCGGCACCTGATTGCTGAACGAGTAGCGGCCCTGATCGTCGGAGTGGTTGCAGATGAAGTTCGCGTCGAAGTCATCGAGGAAGGCGAACGGGCCGAAGTCGAAGGTGATGCCGAGGATCGACATGTTGTCGGTGTTCATCACCCCGTGGCAGAAACCGTAGGCCTGCCACTTGGCGATCAGTTCGGCGTTGCGCTCGACGATTTCGCGAAACATCGCCAGATAGGGTTCCGGCTGTTCCAGGCATGCGGGATAGTGCATCGCCAACACGTGTTCTCCGAGCTGCTTCTGCTGCTCGGGACGCTTGGTGTAATAGAAATACTCGAAATGCCCGAAGCGAACGTGGCTCGGCGCCAGGCGCAGCACCATCGCGGCACGTTCCTGTTTTTCGCGCCACACCGGGGTGTCGGAGCCGATCACGCACGCGGCGCGTGAGGACGGGATGTTCAGCGCATACAGCGCTTCGGATGCAAGAAACTCGCGAATCGACGAACGCAGCACCGCGCGGCCATCACCCATGCGCGAGAACGGTGTCTGTCCGGCGCCCTTCAGGTGCAAGTCCCAGTGCTCGCCGGCCTCGTTATAGACCTCGCCCAGCAACAACCCGCGACCATCGCCCAGTTGCGGGGTGTAGCCGCCGAACTGATGCCCGGAATAGACCATCGCCCGCGGTTCGGCATCGGCCCACAACTTGTGGCCGCCGAACAGTTCAGCGAATTCCTGGGTGTCGGCCGTCGTCGGTTCCAGATCCAGCAGCGCCAACGCCGCAGGACTGGCGACGACCAGTCGCGGGTTGTCGATCGGTTCGGGCAGCACATGGGCCGAGAACGCGTCGCCCAGGCGGGCGAAGCGGTTGTCGAAGGTCAGTTCGTCGAGGGCTTTCAAGGGCCGGCTCCAGCAGAATGTCCGAGCATTCTGCTGGGAATGACCGGGTTAGTCGAGTTTGGCGGGCGGCGGCTCTTGCAGCGGTTTTTGCTCGCCGTTGACGGGCACGATGGTTTTGCTGTCGTCTTCGATCGGCACCAGTTTGTACTCCTGGCCGTGAAGGTTCTTCAGGTACACCTCCATCTGCCGGAACGAGATGTTGATGTGCTGTTTCTTGAACTCGCGGTTGATGAAGCGGTTGACCTCGTCGATCACCGGGTTGCGGTCACCGAGGTCGCGCACGTGCATGCGCAGCTCGTGGTCGAGGGTGCTTTCGCCGAAATTGAGGAAGTATACGTGCGGCTCGGGTTCTTTCAGCACGCGCGGATTTTCCCGGGCGGCCTTGAGCAGCAGTTCCTTGACCAGATCCAGATCCGAACCGTAATCCACGCCCAGTTTCAGCGTGACCCGGGTAATGGTGTCGGTCAGCGACCAGTTGATCAGTTGACCGGTGATGAACGTTTTGTTCGGAACAATGATGTCCTTGCGGTCGAAGTCGGTGATGGTTGTGGCGCGAATGCGGATCTTGCTCACCGTGCCCGACAGGTTGCCGATGGTGATGGTGTCGCCGATCCGCACCGGGCGTTCGAACAGGATCATGATGCCGGAGATGAAGTTCGCGAAGATCTCCTGCATGCCGAAGCCGAGACCCACCGACAGCGCCGCCACCAGCCATTGCAACTTGTCCCAGCTCACACCGAGTGTCGACAGGGTCGAGACGAAACCGACCCCGGCGATCACGTAGGACAGCAACGTGGTCGTCGCGTAGGCACTGCCCTGGGCCAGATTGAGTTTCGACAGCACGAACACTTCCAGCAGGCCCGGCAAGTTGCGTGCGAGCGCAAAGGTAATGCCGATGATGATCAACGCGCCGAGCATGTCGCCGATGCTGATCGGCACCATGCTCATGTTGGCGCCGGTGCCGCTGGTGTATTCGTAGAGGGTGATGTTGTCGAGGTACGAGAACACCGAGATCAGGTCCGACCAGACCCAGTAAAGCGCCGCGATGAAGCCGCCGAGCAGTGCCAGACGGATCAGGCGCAGGGACTGTTCGTTGACCTTTTCGATGTCCAGGGTCGGTTCTTCGATCACCGCCTCGCCGTCGCCGGCCTCTTTCGCTGCCTGACGTTTGGCCAGGGCGCGCTGGTAGGCCAGACGTCGAGCCGCAACGGCCAGGCCACGAACGAAAGTGGCTTCGATCACCAGCCAGAACATCAGCAGGTACAGCGTGTTGATCAAGCGGTCGCTGAGTTTCAGCGCGGTGTAGTAGTAACCGAAGCACACCGCGACGAACAGGGCGATGGGCAGCAGCGTGAACATGATCCCCACGGCCTTGCGGAACAGCGAGGCGTTTTCGTGAGTCGGGCTGCTGATCAGCAGGCGACTGAGCAGCCATGCCATCAGGGCGTAGCAGGTCAGCACCACCGGCATGCCCAGCACGTCATCGGCCAGTGCCGCCGGTTGCAGCTCGGCAACCGCCACCACCGCCACGAGGGCCATGACCACCAGGCCGAGGCGACGCACCCAGCCCTGGAGGAATTCGACCTGCGGTTTCTCCCAGCGGAAGTGCAATTCGGCCACGCCACCCGGCGCAAGGATCCGGTAAGCGGTGTAGAACACCAGCCACGCCTGGCCCATTTGCAGCAGGGCGGCGCCCATGTTGGCGTTCTGACCCCGGGCGTCGATCTGCAGCGCCAGCCCGCACAGCGCCAGCCCCAGCGCCACCGGCATCGCCAGCAGGATGTTGATCAGGATCGCCTGCGGCGTGTGCCACTGGCTGTCGCGCTTGAAGTGGCCGATGTCCTGGTGAACCTTGTTCAGGCGTGCATACAGCTGCTTGCGACGCCACAGCAAGGCACCGATCAGCAGCGCCAGTGGCAGGAACAGCAACGGGCGCTGGGTCAGACCGTCGGTCAGTTCACTGAAGCTCGACGCCATGGGCAGCGTGTCGATCTGGCGCTTGAGGCGTTCTGGCACACCGCGTATCCACTCGGCGTCCAGCGGCTTGTTGCTGGGAATCCAGAACATCTGTTCATCGAGGGTTGCGCGCAGGCTTTGCGCGGTGCTCAGCAGTTGCTTCTGGTTCAGTTGCAGGGTGATCGATTCGTTGAGGACCGCGCTCAGCTCGCGGTTCAGGCGCTCGAGCAGGTCGGCGCGTGTGTTGGCCAGCTCCAGCAGACTCTTGCGCAGTTGTGGCGTGACCTGCTCCGGCGGCTGGGTGGACAGCAGGTTGTCGACGTAGGCCGCCGGGTTGCTCAGCAGTTCCCGTTGCTGGCTGACTTCGAACTGATACAGGCGAATATCGGCGATCTGGTCCGCCAGGTCACGGTCGACCTTGAGACGAGGCAGCGACTGTTTCTGTTTATAGAGAATCTTCGACAGCAGCAGGCTGCCCTTGAGCACGTTGATCTGTTCGTCGAGGGCCGAGTCGCTCTGGGTCACGCTGTCCAGTTGCTGCTTGGTCTGCAGGTTCTGCTGAGTGACTTCGTTGAGGCGGTCGGTGCTTTTGAGCAGGTAGTCCGAGAGTTTGAGGTTGGCCGCACTTTCGGTGGCCAGCAGGCTGCTGCCGCCGGCCTTTTGCGCTTCGATGGACTGCTGGGTGACGGTCTCCTGAGACTGGGCCAGGCGCTTCTGGTTGATCAGGGTTTGCAGTTCCTGAATCTCATGGTCCAGGCGATCGGATTTTTCCGTGAGCAGGTCATGCTGGCTGTTGCCCAGGTCCTGCAACTGATTATTGCCGGCCAGTTCCTGACGGCGCAGCGGGATCAGTGCATTGAGCGCTGCCAGCTCGGCGTTGAGCAGGTCGCGTTGTTCGGCGCTCAGGGTCTTGCCGCTGTCCTTGCCGGTCTTGAGGATGCTGTTGATCTGCTGGATGCGCGTCTGGCTGGTGGAAATTTCGGCCTGGGCACGCTCCGGGCGGGTCTGGGCAGTGATGATCAGACTGTTGGCGTCCGCCAGCGCTTTTTGCAGGTCGCTTTGCTGGGTCGAGCGCTCGGTGAGCATCTGTTCCAGCTGCTGGATGTTTTCCTTGGTAAAACGCTGCGCCACCGGCACCGCAGGGGTGGCTTTGAGTCGCGTCAGTTCACGTGTGTTCTCGATGGTCTGTCTCGGCGCGGTGGCCAGTTGTTGCTTGAGATCGACCAGTTTCTGCTCGTAGTCACGCTTGTTGTTGAGCTGGTTCAGCGTGTTTTGCAGGATCGTCTGCAGGGTCTTTTTATCGGCCTCGGGCAGTTTGCTGTCGGCGATCTTGTCCAGATTGGCCTGTACGGCGTCGCTGGACGGCGGTTCGGCGGCCTGCAGTGGGCCGACAGTGAGACTCAGGCCCAGCAGGGCCGCGACGAAAAAGGAGCGCAGGGTAGGCATAGAGACCGGTCAAGCAAGTGAGAGTGGACGCAGTTTAGAGGAAGAGCCCGGGGCCCGGGCGACTTCCTTCGGGGAATCTGACGCCCACTTTGGCGATCTTGTTCCCGTCCATGACCGCAACCGTCCAGTGGGTGTTGTTCCACTCCACCTGGTCGCCAACGATCGGCGCACCGCCGACTTTCTGGGCGATGAAGTGGCCCAGGGTCATGTCCGGATCGATGCCATCGGCCGACAGGCCGTAAAGGGCGGCAACCGCTTTGAGCTGGGCGTCTCCTTCGAGCACGAAGTCGCCGAAGAAGCGCAGATCGAGGCCGCGCTGCGGCGCCTGGCTGAAGAGCTTTCCGAGGGCCGGAAGGTTGTGTTCATGGCCGATAACACACAGCAAATCATCGACTTCCAGCACCGTACTACCCGACGGATGGAGCAGTTGCTGACCACGAAACAGGGCCGCGATACGCGTGCCTTCGGGCATTTTCAGCTCGCGCAGGGGCGAACCGATGCACCATTTCTCCGCACCGAGCTTGTAAACGAACAGCTCCCATTCGCTGGTGATGTGCACTTCCAGGGCCGAGCGGGAGATCGGCGCCGGCTCCGGCGGCACCGTCACCTTGAGCAGTCTGGCCACCCACGGCAGACTCGTGCCCTGCACCAGCAGCGACACCAGCACGATGAAGAACGCGAGGTTGAAGTACAGCTGCGCATTCGGCAGCCCGGCCATCAACGGGAACACCGCCAGAATGATCGGTACTGCGCCACGCAGGCCGACCCAGGAAATGAAGGCCTTCTCGCGACCATGGAAAGCCTTGAACGGCAGCAGCCCGACCACCACCGACAGCGGCCGCGCGAACAGAATCATCCACAGCGCCAGACCCAGAGCAGGCAAGGCGATCGGCAGCAGGTCATGCGGAGTGACCAGCAGCCCCAGCACCAGGAACATGCCGATCTGCGCCAGCCACGCCATGCCGTCGAGCATGTGCAGGATGCCGTGGCGACTGCGCACCGGACGGTTGCCGATCACCAGACCACACAAGTAGACGGCAAGGAAGCCGCTGCCGTGCAGGGCGTTGGTCAGGGCGAACACCACCAGACCACCAGCGATTACCAGGATCGGATAAAGGCCGGTGGCGAGGTTGATCCGGTTGACCAGTTGCAGCATCAGCCAGCCGCCGCCGAGGCCGATCACGCCACCGATGCCGAACTCGCGGATCAGGTGGGTCAGCAGGCTCCAGTGCAGGCCGGTCTGGCCGCTGGCGAGCATGTCGATCAAGGTCACGGTGAGGAACACCGCCATCGGGTCGTTGCTGCCGGATTCGATTTCCAGGCTGGCGGTTACCCGTTCGTTCAGGCCCTTGCCGCCGAGCAGCGAGAACACCGCCGCGGCGTCCGTGGAGCCGACGATGGCGCCGATCAGCAGGCCTTGAATCAGGTTGAGGTCGAACAGCCAGGCGGCGGCCATGCCGGTGAGGCCGGTGGTGATAAGGACGCCCACCGTGGCCAGCGACAAGGCCGGCCACAGGGCCACGCGGAAACTGGACACCCGGGTGCGCAAGCCGCCGTCGAGCAGGATCACCGCCAGTGCGAGGTTGCCGACCAGATAGGCCGTCGGGTAGTTATCGAAAATGATGCCGCCACCATCGACCCCGGCAGTCATGCCGACTGCGAGGATGATCACCAGAATCGGGATGCCGAGACGCGACGAAAGGGAACTGACAAGAATGCTTGCACCTACCAGCAACGCGCCGATCAAGAACAGGCTGTTGATGGTCGTCGCATTCAAAGGCAGTACTCCAGAAGCGGAAAGACGGGCACAAACTGACCATGCAGTCTGCGTGCCAGCGATTCTAACCTGTTGAAATGTGATGCTGTCAAAAAGGTTTTTGCGGCGGAGTCATTAGCGGTTGTGCCTGGCTTCAGACCGCTGCCCTCACCCTAACCCTCTCCCGGAGGGAGAGGGGACTGATCGCGGCGTTTATGCGAGTTGCACCGACTTGCAATTGCGAGTCGAACTCACGATCTGAAAAGCCCCCCGATCTGCTCCCTTCCCCCTCGCCCCCTTGGGGGCGGTCCGACGTTTCGGGAGGGCTGGGGTGAGGGGGTAGCTTTTGATCTTGATCTCAAAATTACAGGCTGAACCGCCCAACCATATTGTTCAGATCCAGCGCCAGGCGCGACAGCTCGTTGCTCGCCGCACTGGTCTGATTCGCGCCGGTTGCCGATTGCACCGACAGATCGCGGATGTTCACCAGGTTGCGGTCCACTTCCCGCGCCACCTGCGCCTGCTCTTCGGCGGCGCTGGCGATCACCAGGTTGCGCTCGTTGATCTCGACGATGGCGGTGTTGATGGTGTCCAGCGACAGACCGGCGCCACGGGCGATGTTCAATGTCGACTCGGCACGCTCGGTGCTGTTGCGCATCGAGTCCACGGCGTGTTCGGTGCCGCTCTGAATGCTGCCGATCATGCGTTCGATTTCGCTGGTCGACTGCTGGGTGCGGTGCGCCAAGGCACGGACTTCGTCGGCCACCACGGCAAAACCACGGCCGGCTTCACCGGCGCGGGCCGCTTCAATTGCAGCGTTGAGGGCCAGCAGGTTGGTCTGGTCAGCCAGGCCGCGAATCACGTCCAGCACTTTGCCGATGTCGCGGGATTCGTTGGCCAGATCGCCGATCAGGGTCGCGGTGCTCTGCACGTCGGCGCTCATGCGTTCGATGGCGCTGACGGTTTCCTGCACCAGATCGCGACCGTCGCCGGCGGAGGTGGTGGCGTTCTTCGAGGCTTCCGAGGTGCTGACTGCGTTACGCGCAACTTCTTCCACGGCGCTGGTCATCTCGTTGACCGCGGTGGCGGCCTGTTCGATTTCGTTGTTCTGCTGGGTCAGGCCACGGGCGCTCTCGTCGGTGACGCTGTTCAGCTCTTCAGCGGCGGAGGCCAGTTGAGTCGCCGAGCCGGAAATCCGCTGCAGAGTGTCGCGCAGCTTCGATTGCATCTTGGCCATGGCCGCCAGCAGGCGCCCGGCTTCGTCGGTGCCGTCGACGTGGATCGGCTGGGTCAGGTTGCCTTCGGCGATGGTTTCCGCCGCATCCAGTGCCTTGGCGATCGGCTTGGTGATGCTGGCGGTCAGCAACCAGGCGAACAGGAAGGTCAGGCCGGTGGCGATCACCAGCAGGGTTACCACCAGATTGAAGGCCGAGGAATACTGGTCGGCGGCCTGCTGGTTGGTTTCGCTGATCTGCTGGCCGTTGATCTGCATCAAGCGGTTGAGCACGGTGTTCATCGCTTCGGAGTTGTCGAGCAACTGGGTGTTCAGCAGGTTGCGCAGCTCATCGAACTGATTGTTGCGCGACAGGTTTTTCATCCGGTCTTCGATCTGGCGGTACTGGCCCAGCAACTGCACGTATTGGTCGTAGGCCGCACGCTCTTCGGGGCTGCCGATCAGCGGCTCGTAATCGGTCTGGGCCTTGCGGATCTGCTGGTTGCGCATCTCCAGCAGCTCGATGGTTTTCTGCTGGACGTCCGGCTCGCGGTTCACCAGCAAACGGTACGACAGCACCCGCAGACGCAAGGTCAGCTGGGTGAATTCGTCAAGGTTTTTGATGCTTGGCACGCTGCTGGAGGAAATGTCCTCGGCGGCGCCGCGGATTTTGCTCATCTGGTTCAGGGCGAACACGCCGAGAATCAGCATCAGGCCGCCGATCAGGGCGAAGCCGGTGAACGCCCGGGGGGCGATATTCATATTGCGAAGGGACATGGGGGCGTATACCAGGAAGGGCCGCATCCATGCGGGCTGAGACTGCTGTTGGATGACTTATCGGTCATACGACTAAAGTCTTGAGGCGGTGCGCGTATTTGTCGCATGAGGGGGCGGGCGACGAAGTGCAGGAACCAGATCGGCAGATCACAGTCTCTAAGACTCGCAAGAACGGTCGAGCCGCCAGGAAAATCAAGGCCTTGCGCCGGTTTAACCCTGGCGTCAACGACGACTTTTCTTTATCGTACGCGCCCTTTGAAAAAGCCCTGGAAGATCAAAATGTTGGAAGCATCCCTCAGCCAATTGGAACAGCTCGTCAGCGACCTGGTGCAACAGAACCAGACCCTGTCGGAAACCAACCAGACCCTGTCCATGGAACTGGCCCAGGCCAAGGATGAAAACGAAAGCCTGCAACTGAGCCTGATGGAACAGGAAGAAAAGCACGGCGCCACTGCCGCGCGCATCCAGGCCCTGGTTGATCGCGTCAACGCAGGTCCTGTCAGCGCATGAACCACGGTACCGCAGGGGTAAAGGTCATCTCCATCATGGGGGAGGACTATTCGATCAAGGCACCGGCCGGGGAAGAACAGACCCTGCTGGACGCCGCATTGATGCTCAAGGCCGCACTGGCCGACACCAAGAAGAAATACCCGACCCTGATCGGCGACCGCCTGCTGGTGCTGGCGGCGATGAATCTGTGCTCGCAGCAGATTGAAATGAAGAAGCAGCATCAGGAAGAACTCGAGCGTTACCAAGAGCAAGTCAGCGCCACGGTCGAGACCATCGCCAAGACCATCAATCAGGGTTGATGGGTTGCGCACAACCAAAGAATAAGATTGTCGATTGCGCTGTATACAATCGGCACGGCTGTTGCAGTGTTTCAGCCTCTTATTCTTTGGGGGTGCTCCATGCAGTTCTGGCGTCGCAGTATTCAATGGCAGCTGATCCTCGGTATGGGCACCGCCCTGCTGGTCAGCATTCTGATCGTGGTTGGCATTTATACCCTGGTGGTCAACCGCCTCGCCCAGAGCTATCTGGTCGAACAGGCCCTGCCGTCGAGCATCGAAGCGACGCGCAACGACATCGAACGAATCCTCGTTCAACCCCTGACCGCCGCCAAAGACATCGCCAGCAACACCATGGTCCGCGACTGGCTGGCCGATGGTGAGGACTCCGCCAAAACGGCGGGCTTCGCGCAGTATCTGGAAGGCATCCGCGCCGAACACAAGGCGTTTACCGCGCTGATCATCGGCACCGAATCCAATCACTACATCACCGAAAAAGGCCTGGATCGGACCCTCAGTCGCGACAAACCGGCCGATGCGTGGTT
Organism: Pseudomonas sp. HLG18; assembly: GCF_051903985.1. Taxonomy (NCBI): domain Bacteria; kingdom Pseudomonadati; phylum Pseudomonadota; class Gammaproteobacteria; order Pseudomonadales; family Pseudomonadaceae; genus Pseudomonas; species Pseudomonas sp. HLG18. The sequence goes on from NZ_CP195831.1 coordinate 5,661,335, forward strand.
TTACTCGTTTCTCGACAATAACCAGTCGCGAACCTTGAACATCGACAACGACGGGGCCACCGGAGAGCTGGCGCTGTTCATCGACCTGAAAGTCGAGCAGGCCGGCAAAGTGGTCGGTGTCGCGGGGCTCGGGCTGAGCATGAAAGAGCTGTCGGAGCTGATTCACAACTTCAGCTTCGGCGAGCGCGGGAAGGTCTATCTTGTGCGTTCCGACGGATTGATCCAGGTCCATCCCGAGGCGCAGTTCAGCGGTAAGCGCACCTTGAGCGAGCAGATCGGTGGCTCGGCAGCACAAGCGGTCATGGGCCATAAAGTCGCCGCCAACAGCAGCTTCCAGCGCGACGGCGAAGACTTCCTCGCCTTCAGCCTGCCTTTGCGCGACCTCGGCTGGACCCTGGTGGCCGAAGTGCCACAGTCGCAGATCTACGCCGAAGCTCGCCGGGCGATGTGGATGAGCAGCGGCATTGGTCTGGCGGTGGCGCTGGTTTGCCTGGCGCTGGTGATCTGGCTGGCCCAAGGGTTGGTAAGGCCGATTCGTCAGGTAACAGCTGCACTGGTAGCAATCGGTAGCGGTGGTGGAGATTTGACTCACCGGTTAGATTCCAGCCGCGCCGATGAACTGGGCGACCTCGCTCGGGGCTTCAACCGTTTCCTCGACAGCCAGCGCGGGATGATCGGCGAGGTACTGACCACCAGCGAGCGCCTGCGTGTCGCTGTGGGTCAGGTGGCCAGGGTTGTGGATAACACCGCCGAACGCTCCGGCCGGCAGCAGGAAATGACCGACATGGTTGCCACCGCCGTCCACGAAATGGGCCTGACCGTGCAGGAAATCGCCCAGAACGCCGGCAACGCCGCACTTGCCTCGCAAACCGCCCGCGATGAGGCGATGCAGGCGCGGGAAGTGGTCGGCGGCTCGATTCGCCATATAGAAAGCATGTCCGATGAAATCGGCGTTGCCGCTGGCGCGGTGGGTGAGCTGGCGCATCAGGTGGCGTCGATCGATCAAGTGCTGGCGGTGATTCGCGGGGTGTCCGAGCAGACCAACCTGTTGGCGTTGAATGCGGCGATTGAAGCGGCGCGGGCCGGGGACATGGGGCGTGGTTTTGCGGTGGTGGCCGATGAAGTGCGCACCTTGGCGCGCCGCACCCAGGCTTCAACCGACGAGATCCAGCAGATGATCGGCAGCCTCAAGCAGGGCGCGGAGAATGCGGTGTCTTCGATGCGCACCGGGCAGGCCGCGACGGGGACTGGGGTTGAGTCGAGCCAGCGTACCGGGGCTTCTTTGACTGCGATTACCGGGCAGGTCGAGCGCATCAGTGACATGAACCATCAGGTGGCGACGGCGACCGAGGAGCAGTCAGCGGTGACCGAGGAGATCAACCGTAACGTACAGGGGATTTCCGATCTGGCCCGGGCGACGGCGGGGGAGGTTCGGGCGTGTCGTGAGGATTGCCAGATGTTGCAGCGGCTGGCGGATGACCTGGCGCGGCAGATGGGTGGGTTCAAGTTGAGTTGAGTGCTGGATCTGAAAAGCCCCTCACCCTAGCCCTCTCCCGGAGGGAGAGGGGACGGATAGGGGGATATTGAAGAGGTTCACCGACTTGAAATATCGGTTTTGAATCCATAATCGACTCGGTCGTTCAGGTCGATGTTTAGCGCAAGACAACTCGGTCGGCCCCCTCTCCCTTTGGGAGAGGGCTGGGGTGAGGGCCGGGTTTCACTCGGTCAATGATCAGAACCATGCGTCCTGCATTGCCAGACACGTATCATCCCGCGCCTCCAGCAACGCCAGCTCATGCTGACACCCCGGCACTTCCCACGTCAGGAAATACCGCGCCGCCTGCAACTTGCCCTTATAGAAGTCGACATCCGCCGCATTCCCCTTGGCCAAACCTTCCTCCGCCCTAATCGCCTGCTCCAGCCAGCGCCAGCCAATCACCGCATGCCCGAACACTTTCAGGTACAGCGCCGAATTCGCCAGACTGCTGTTGACCTTGCCCTGTGCCAGATCGGTCAGCAGACCGATGGTCACTGTCTGCAGGCGTGCGACCAGTTTCTCCAGCGGTTCACGCAGTGCGGTCAACGACTCGAACGCCACTGCACGCTCGGCGGTGTCGGCGATCAGGCGAATCAGCTGCTTGAGCCCGGCGCCACCGTTCTGCGCCAGTTTGCGTCCCAGCAAGTCCAGCGACTGAATGCCGTGGGTGCCTTCGTGGATCGGGTTCAGGCGGTTGTCGCGGTAGTACTGCTCCACCGGGTACTCGCGGGTGTAACCGTGGCCGCCGAGAATCTGGATCGCCAGTTCGTTGGCCTTCAGGCAGAACTCCGACGGCCAGGATTTGACGATCGGGGTCAGCAAGTCCAGCAGTTCGTGGGCCTGTTTGCGCTCCGCTTCGGACTCAAGCGTGGTGGTGTCATCGAACAGTCGCGCCGCATACAGGCCGAGATCGAACGCCCCTTCAACGTAGGACTTCTGCGTCAGCAGCATGCGTCTGACATCCGCGTGCTGGATGATCGCCACCGGTGCCGTCGTCGGGTCCTTGCTGTCCGGCACCCGGCCCTGTGGACGCTCGCGAGCGTACTCCAGCGAGTACAGGTAACCGGCGTAACCGAGCATCACCGCGCCCATGCCGACGCCAATCCGCGCCTCATTCATCATCTGGAACATGTAGCTCAAACCGTGGTGCGGCTTGCCCACCAGATAGCCGACGCACTCGCCGTTATCGCCGAAATTCAGCGCTGTGGACGTCGTCCCGCGCCAGCCCATCTTGTGGAACAGCCCGGCCAGCAGCACGTCGTTGCGCTTGCCGAGGCTGCCGTCATCGTTGACCAGAAACTTGGGTACGATAAACAGCGAAATACCCTTCACCCCGGCCGGCGCGTCCGGCAGCTTGGCCAGCACCATGTGCACGATGTTTTCCGAGAGCGGGTGATCGCCGCCGGAAATGAAGATCTTGTTGCCCTTGAGGCGATAAGTGCCGTCGGACGCCGGTTCTGCGCGTGTACGAATATCCGACAGCGACGAACCGGCATGAGGTTCGGTCAGGGCCATGGTGCCGAAGAAGCGGCCGTCGATCATCGGTTGCAGGAAGCGCTGTTTCTGCTCTTCGGTGCCGAAGCTTTCGATCAGATTGGCCGCACCCATGGTCAGGAACGGATACGACGTCGAAGCCGCGTTCGCCGACTGGAAGTGGGCGAAGCAGGCCTGGGACAACAGCGTAGGAAGTTGCATGCCGCCGGTGTCGAAACTGCGCGCCGCGTTGAGGAATCCGGCTTCGAGGAAGGCATCCACCGCCGGTTTCACCTCGGGAATCAGAATTGCCTGACCGTTCTCGTAGCGCGGCTCGTTCTCGTCGCCCTTGCGGTTGTGCGGCGCGAAGTACTTCTCGGCGATGTTGCGCGCCGTGCCGATGGCGGCATCGAAGGTTTCGCGGTTGTGCTCGGCAAACCGCTCGCGCCGGGTCAGGCCCTCGGCATCGAGGACTTCGTACAGCTCGAAAGCCAGATTGCGGGAACTGAGCAGCGTCTCGGACATGGCGGCCTACCTTTTTTTGGAATGGGCCGAGTCTAGGCGTGCGAATAAAGGCTGAACAGGAAGATTGATAACGGTGATGGAGAGGCCAAAAAAATGGGCGCCGGTGAGGGCGCCCATTTTCAGGTGGCTGGCAGAGTCGCTGATTAACCGATGGTCATCAGGCTGGCGTTACCACCCGCCGCTGCGGTGTTGACGCTCAACGCACGCTCGATCACCAGGCGCTCCAGCGCAATGTTGGTCTCGCCCTGGGACAGGCCCTGAACCCCGACAATGGCGCCGGCACGCGTGGCGATCTGCTGGCAGACCGCACGCAACTGGTCGGAATGGCCGTGATGCAGAACCGCATCGAACACCACGTCGTCCTTGTTCCAGTCGGAAACCAGTTTGATCCGCGCCTGAATTTCCTTTGGCAGGCGTGCGAACAATGCCTTGCTGGTGTCGGATTCCGGCCAGACTGCCGAACCGCCTACCGCCAGTACTGCAGCGAGTTGGGTCAGCAGATCACCTTCGATGTCCGCCAGGCACAGCACGTGCTCGCGCGGCAGGATCGCGTAGCTGTTCTTCTCGCCGGTCGGGCCGGCCAGTACGCGGGTGATACCGCTTTGCGACTGCGCTGCGTACTGCACGCACAGGGTGCTCAGGTCGGCGAACTTGTTGCTGTCGGCCCAGGCTTTCAGGGCGGTCAGCGGTTTGCTCATGGCGTCGCGCAGACGAACGTCCGGTGCTGCGGCAGCATCACCGCGAGCGAAGGATTGTTCGATGGCATCGGCAGGACGCGTCGACAGCAGACGGTACAGGTACAGCGGGCCACCGGCCTTCGGACCGGTACCCGACAGGCCTTCGCCACCAAACGGCTGGACGCCGACCACCGCGCCGACGATGTTGCGGTTGACGTAGACGTTACCGGCATTGACGTTGTCGATCACCTTGGCGATGGTCTCGTCGATGCGGGTGTGCACGCCGAGGGTCAGGCCATAACCGGAGGCGTTGATCTGGGCGATCAACTGGTCGATCTCTTTACGCTTGTAGCGCACCACGTGCAGCACCGGGCCGAAGATCTCGCGTTGCAGTTCGTCGAAGCTTTCCAGTTCGATCAGGGTCGGCATGACGAAGGTGCCGCGTTTGATTTCCTCGGCATCGGCAATGGCCACCTGGTACACGTTGCGACCTTTGTCGCGCATGCCCTGGATGTGCTTCTCGATACCGGCCTTGGCTTCGGCGTCGATTACCGGGCCAATGTCTACGGACAGACGCTCCGGGTTGCCGAGACGGCTTTCAGCCATCGCGCCCTTGAGCATTTCGATGACGCGATCAGCGGAATCTTCCTGCAAGCACAGGACACGCAGGGCCGAGCAACGCTGACCGGCGCTGTCGAAAGCCGACGACACCACGTCAATCACTACTTGTTCGGTCAGGGCCGAAGAGTCGACGATCATCGCGTTCTGGCCACCGGTTTCGGCGATCAGCGGAATCGGACGGCCCTGGTTGTCGAGGCGACCGGCGATGTTGCGTTGCAACAGGCGGGCTACTTCGGTGGAACCGGTGAACATCACGCCCTTGACGCGCTCATCGCCCACCAGACCGGCGCCGACGGTTTCACCGCGACCCGGCAGCAGTTGCAGCACGCCTTCCGGAATCCCGGCTTCGAGCAACAGACGCACGGCTTGTGCGGCGACCAGCGGAGTCTGTTCGGCCGGTTTGGCCAGTACCGGGTTACCGGCGGCCAGTGCGGCGGCGACTTGACCGCTGAAGATGGCCAGCGGGAAGTTCCACGGGCTGATGCACACCACCGGACCCAGTGGGCGGTGAGCGTCGTTGCTGAAATCGTTGCGCGCCTGCACCGCGTAGTAACGCAGGAAGTCGACGGCTTCGCGGACTTCGGCGATGGCGTTGGCGAAGGTCTTGCCGGCTTCGCGAGCCAGCAGGCCCATCAGCGGCTGGATCTCGCCTTCCATCAGGTCAGCGGCGCGTTCCAGAATCGCCGCACGTTCGGCGGGCGGGGTGGCCTGCCAGATCGGTGCGGCGTTCAGGGCGCATTGAATGGCGTTGTCGACGTCTTCGACCGTGGCTTCCTGCACATGGCCGACCACGTCACGCAGATCGGACGGGTTCAGCACCGGTGCCGGCGCTTCGTTGCTGGAGGCGCAACCGAGCATCGGCGCGGCTTTCCAGTTGTTGTGCGCGGTGGCCAGCAGGGCGCAGGACAGCGACGCCAGACGATGTTCGTTGGCCATGTCGATGCCGGCAGAGTTGGCGCGCTCGGAGCCATACAGGTCACGCGGCAGCGGGATGCGCGGGTGCGGCAGGCCGAAGCCACCCTCCACGGTCGCCATCTGCTCGATCTGTGCCACCGGATCGGCCACCAGCTCCTGAATCGAAATCGACTGGTCGGCGATACGGTTGACGAACGAGGTGTTGGCGCCGTTTTCCAGCAGACGACGTACCAGATACGCCAGCAGGGTCTCGTGGGTGCCGACCGGAGCGTACACGCGGCACGGACGGTTCAGCTTGCCTTCGGAAACCTTGCCTACAACCTGCTCGTACAACGGTTCGCCCATGCCGTGCAGGCACTGGAATTCGTACTGGCCCGGGTAATAGTTCTGACCGGCAATGTGATAAATCGCCGACAGGGTGTGGGCGTTGTGCGTGGCGAACTGCGGGTAGATGACTTCCGGTACCGACAGCAGTTTGCGGGCGCAGGCGATGTAGGAAACGTCGGTGTACACCTTGCGGGTGTAGACCGGATAGCCTTCCAGGCCTTCGACCTGGGCGCGCTTGATTTCGCTGTCCCAGTACGCGCCTTTCACCAGACGGATCATCAGGCGATGACGGCTGCGGCGCGCCAGGTCGATCACGTAGTCGATCACGTACGGGCAACGCTTCTGGTAGGCCTGGATCACGAAACCGATGCCGTTCCAGCCAGTCAGTTGCGGCTCGAAGCACAGGCGCTCGAGCAGATCCAGCGACAGCTCCAGGCGGTCGGCTTCTTCGGCGTCGATGTTCAGGCCGATGTCGTATTGCTTGGCCAGCAGGGTCAGCGACAGCAGGCGCGGGTACAGCTCGTCCATCACGCGCTCGTACTGGGCGCGGCTGTAACGCGGGTGCAGGGCTGACAGCTTGATCGAGATGCCCGGGCCTTCATAAATCCCACGGCCATGGGACGCTTTACCGATCGAGTGAATGGCTTGTTCGTACGAGGCCAGGTACTTCTGGGCGTCGTGTTCGGTCAGCGCCGCTTCACCGAGCATGTCGTAGGAATAGCGGAAGCCCTTGGCTTCGAACTTGCTCGCATTGGCCAAGGCTTCGGCGATGGTTTCGCCGGTCACGAACTGCTCGCCCATCAGGCGCATGGCCATGTCGACGCCCTTGCGGATCATCGGTTCGCCGCTCTTGCCGATGATGCGGCTCAGGGACGAAGTCAGGCCGGCTTCGTTGTGGGTCGACACCAGTTTGCCGGTCAGCAGCAGGCCCCAGGTCGCGGCGTTGACGAACAGCGACGGGCTGTTGCCCAGGTGTGGCTGCCAGTTGCCGGTGCTGATCTTGTCGCGGATCAGCGCATCGCGAGTGCCCTTGTCCGGGATACGCAGCAGCGCTTCGGCCAGGCACATCAGCGCCACGCCTTCCTGGGACGACAGGGAAAATTCCTGCAACAGACCCTGAACAATGCCTGCACGACCGCCGGCACTCTTCTGGTTACGCAGTTTTTCCGCGATGGTTGCGGCGAGTTTGTTGGTGGCTTCGGCCATCGGTGCCGGCAGGCGAGCCTGCTCGATCAGCATCGGCACGACTTCCGGCTCAGGGCGGCGGTAAGCGGCGGTGATCGAAGCGCGCAGCACCGATTGCGGCAGGATGCTTTCGGCGAATTCGAGGAAGCATTGGTGAGCGTGATCGGTGTGGACTTCGCCCGCGTCGTCGGCGTCCTTGGCGGTCAAACCGTTCAGCTCAGTCAGGGTTGCACCACCCTCGAGTTTTTCCAGGTAATTGAAAATTGCCTGCTTGATCAGCCAGTGCGGTGTGCGATCAATCGAGGTTGCGGCGGCCTTCAGGCGCTCGCGGGTCGGGTCGTCAAGTTTGACCCCAAGGGTGGTGGTAGCCATATTTTTATCCTCATAGGTGCCGCAGTTGCGCGACAACAGCTGGCGGCAAGATTAGCTGCGAGCTGAAAGAGGTGCAACCGGGTGCAACCCTTTTTTTGTCGGAATATTCGGCAGCTTGTCAGGAATAAATTTCAGCTTTTCGATGGCCGCTCTAGATCGGTGCTTTCAAGGCAGATGAACGGGTGTTAATGCACCGGAGTCGCGCAAAATCGGCAGTTTTCGGTGGAAAATCCGACGCAGGTGCAACTAATTCCCAAGAAACTGGTTGCACCTCTTTTGCTTTGTTGCATAGGATTCGCGCCCAAGGTGCAACCGGGAAAAACCGGTTTACCGGCCAATGGCTTTCCTGGGGAAACATTGGTCATAAATGCGCGGCCGTGCGAATCGTCTGTCAGACGTCAGTCTGTAAACGGTGCAACTGCCGCCGCTACATAAAAACAAAGCCAGGGCACGTACGTAATGAGCGCAAGCAATCCAACCCTGATCACGTTCGTGATCTACATCGCAGCAATGGTGCTGATCGGCTTCATGGCCTATCGCTCCACCAACAACCTTTCCGACTATATTCTGGGCGGCCGCAGCCTGGGCAGCGTGGTGACCGCATTGTCCGCCGGCGCTTCCGACATGAGCGGCTGGCTGCTGATGGGCCTGCCGGGCGCCATCTACATGTCCGGTCTGTCCGAAAGCTGGATCGCCATCGGCCTGATCGTCGGTGCCTACCTGAACTGGCTGTTCGTTGCCGGTCGCCTGCGTGTTCAAACCGAACACAACGGTGACGCGCTGACCCTGCCGGACTACTTCTCCAGCCGTTTCGAAGACAAAAGCGGTCTGCTGCGTATCATTTCGGCAGTCGTGATTCTGGTGTTCTTCACCATCTACTGCGCTTCCGGCATCGTGGCCGGCGCCCGTCTGTTCGAAAGCACCTTCGGCATGTCCTACGAGACCGCGCTGTGGGCCGGTGCTGCGGCGACGATTGCCTACACCTTCGTCGGCGGTTTCCTCGCGGTGAGCTGGACCGATACTGTACAAGCCACCCTGATGATCTTCGCCCTGCTGCTGACGCCGATCATCGTGCTGCTGGCCACCGGCGGTGTGGACACCACGTTCCTGGCCATCGAAGCACAGGACCCAAGCAACTTCGACATGCTCAAGGGCACCACCTTCATCGGCATCATTTCGCTGATGGGCTGGGGATTGGGCTACTTCGGCCAGCCGCACATTCTGGCGCGCTTCATGGCCGCTGATTCGGTGAAGTCGATCGCCAACGCCCGTCGCATCTCCATGACCTGGATGATCCTGTGCCTGGGTGGCACCGTGGCCGTGGGCTTCTTCGGTATCGCCTACTTCTCGGCGCACCCGGAAGTCGCGGGTCCAGTGACCGAGAACCACGAGCGCGTGTTTATCGAACTGGCGAAGATCCTGTTCAACCCGTGGATCGCCGGTGTGCTGCTGTCGGCCATTCTGGCGGCGGTAATGAGCACCCTGAGCTGCCAGTTACTGGTGTGCTCGAGCGCCCTGACCGAAGACTTCTACAAGGCTTTCCTGCGCAAGAGCGCTTCTCAGGTTGAGCTGGTGTGGGTCGGGCGCGCCATGGTGCTGTTGGTTGCGCTGGTCGCCATTGCTCTGGCCGCCAACCCGGACAACCGTGTACTGGGTCTGGTGTCCTACGCCTGGGCCGGTTTCGGTGCAGCCTTCGGTCCTGTGGTACTGATCTCGGTGATCTGGAAGAAAATGACCCGTGACGGCGCACTGGCCGGCATCCTGGTCGGCGCAATCACCGTGATCGTGTGGAAGCACTTCGAGCTGCTGGGTCTGTACGAAATCATCCCGGGCTTCATCTTCGCCAGCCTGGCGATCTACTTCGTCAGCCTGATGGGACAGCCGAGCGCCGGCATGGTTCAGCGCTTTGAAGCGGCCGAGAAGGATTTCCATCTGAACAAGTGATGGGAATGAGCTGAGGCTCACAAGAAAACGGCCCGTTTCCTACCCGGAAGCGGGCCTTTTTTGTGCCTGCGATTTTTTTTGAAAGGAAAGTCTGTAGTCGAATGCTTTGATTTTTGAAGGGGAGATCGAAGTTTCAAGTAGGGGAAATCTGATTTTTCAGTCACCCGTCCTGCACCCCTTGCCCCTCATGCAGAATCGCCCGCCCTCATTCTGCAGAGAGACATCGGATGTTCGCGCCTGCCAATCAACCGCGTTTCACGTTGACCGTCGAAGGCGCCCAGTTTGATCTCAAAGTCCTTGAGTTCACGGGCAAGGAAGCCATCAGCCAACCCTTTCGCTTCGACCTGGAACTGGTCAGCGAGCGACCGGATCTGGATTTGGAGAGCCTGCTGCACTGTCAGGCGTTTCTGAGTTTTGATGAAGAGGGTTCCGGTATTCACGGTCAGATCTATCGGGTCGGGCAGGGGGATTCCGGCAAGCGTCTGACTCGCTATCACGTCAGTCTTGTTCCGCGCCTGGCCTATCTTGGCCACCGGATCAATCAGCGCATCTTCCAGCATCAAAGCGTGCCGCAGATCGTGACGCGGATCCTCAAGGATCACGCGATCCTGCGCGATGCCTTCGAATTTCGCCTCGGCAGCGATTACCCGCCGCGTGAGTATTGCGTGCAGTACGCCGAGAGCGATCTGGCGTTTATCCGGCGCCTGTGTGCCGAAGTCGGCATTCATTTCCATTTTCAGCACAGTCCGGACGGGCATCTGTTGGTGTTCGGCGACGATCAAACGGTGTTCCCGCGTCTGGCCGAGCCGACGCTGTACCTGCCGGGCAGCGGCATGGCTGCGGCGGCGCCGGCGATCAAGCGTTTCACCGTACGCGTTGAAACCCGCACCAGCGTGGTCACCCGACGAGATTACGACTTCACCAAACCCCGGCTGGCGCTGCAAGGTCGCGCCGAAAGCGAACAGCGCCCGGTGCTGGAGGATTACCACTTTCCCGGCCAGTTCACCGAGCGCGAAACCGGCAAGCAACTGGCCCGGCGCACGCTTGAGCGCCATGTCGCCGACTACCGTCAGGCCGAGGGGCGCAGCGATCAATCTGCCTTGGTCAGTGGACATTTCCTGCAACTGACCGAGCATCCGCGCCAGGATTTGAATGACCTCTGGCTGCTGACCTCGCTCGAACACCATGGCCGACAGCCGCAAGTGCTGGAGGAATCGGTGACCAGCGAAGGTGATGAATTCCAGGGTTACCGTAATACCTTTCTCGCCACGCCGTGGGACGTGTTCTTTCGCCCGCCGATGGGCCCGGAAAAACCACGCATGCTCGGCTATCAACCGGCCGTGGTCACTGGCCCGAAAGACAGTGAAATCCATTGCGACGAGTACGGCCGGGTCAAGGTGCAATTGGCCTGGGATCGCGACGGTGAACTCAACGAGCATTCCAGTTGCTGGCTGCGGGTTGCCAGCGGTTGGGCTCACGACCGTTATGGCAGCGTGCTGATTCCCCGGGTCGGCATGGAAGTGCTGGTGGGGTTCATCGATTCGGATGCCGACAAACCGCTGGTCATGGGTTGCCTGCCGAACGCCGCCACGCCGGTGCCGCTTGATCTGCCGGCCGACAAGACCCGCAGTATTTTCCGCAGCCAGAGCAGTCCCGGCGGTGGGGGCTACAACGAATTGCGCATCGAGGATCGCCAGGGGGCCGAGGAAATCTACCTGCGGGCCCAGCGAAACTGGACGCAGCATGTGCTGAATAATCAGCAGGTGCAGGTGGATAACCAGCGCAGCGTCGTTGTCACGGGTCTTGCCAGGCATGAACTGAAGGCCGATGAGCAGCACATCACCCACGGCCAGCGACAGACTGAAGTGAGGCAGGACGACCACCTCACGGTGACCGGCGACCGGCACATTCGCGTGAGCAATCAGGCGATCAACGCCAGTGCTCAATTCCACGTCAGCGCCGGCCAGCAGGTGGTGATCGACGGCGGGGCGAGCGCAACGATTCAGGCGGGCGGGCAGTGGATCAACATCGGCCCCGGCGGGATCTTCAGCAGCGTGCCGATTGTGGTGGGTGGTGCGCCGATGGCGGCGATGAGTGCGGCGCCGACAGTGCCGGGGTTGCCGGAAACACTGGTGGCGGCACCGGCTGCGATTCTGACTGCCGCGCAAATCATGAGCCTGAAGGGTGATGCGCCGTTCTGTGAAGAATGCGAGCGCTGCAAAGGTGGTGTCTGTGCAGCCTGATCAATGGTTGAAGGATGTGCCGCTGAAGCCGTCGGAGCAGTTGTTCGCGATTTTCAGCAGCGCCAGTGCGGCAGAGCCGCTGAAGGCCTGGCCGCTGAAAGCGCAGATGCCGAAACCGGTCTGGGCGGAAACGATCTACGCCGAGTGGGATGCGGTGATGCCCTACGTGGGAATCGTCGACGCGGACAGTGAGTTTCTGGATTGGGTGGCGACCACGGAGTCTCGCGACTGGGGTTGGCTGGTGGTTTCTTCGGCGGGGCTTGAGGTGGTGGCCGAGCACTTTCGCAGTTTGACTCAGGTGCTGATGCCGGACGGGAAAGCGGTGTTTTTCCGGTTCTGGGATGGGCGGTTTTTGTTGCCGATCCTTGAGTCGTCCGAGGTGGATGCCGGGCAATTGCTGCCGGTTCTCACGCGAGGCTTGATCAACGGTCAGGCCGTCGAGATCGGGGGTAGGGCGCAGGTCTCGGGTCGAGAGTTTCCCTGGTGGTCGGTGCCGGAAAAACAGCTGGCGCAATTCGGCGGTGATGCCCGGATCAACAACACCTTGCAGTGGTTGAGCGAGGAGCGGCCGGCGTTGTTCGAGGCGTTTCCCGCCGATGTCCTGCGCTGCAAGGTTGTCAGGTTTTTTGCGGTTTCAGCGTCGGACGAGTCGTCGGCTTCGGCTTTGCTGGACTACTTGCGGGACGAGTCAGAGTGAAATTTCCGGGCAAAGGCTTCGGACGTTTCCTGCGAGTTGCGGCGGTTTGCGTGAACTGGTGGGCGCGGTGGTGCGGGGATAGTCTTTGGCTGTCTCCGCAAGTGTGGAGAAAGGGCGTAGGAGCCCTGATTCCAGAGCAGTGCATAAGCGTCGTTGCCCGATTTGCGGCAGTCTTCGCTCGACCGTAAGATCTTTTGCGGCGGTTATGCGCGGGCACGCTTCGGCGTGGCTGAGTGCTCTGGTCTCAGTCCTCCTACCCCGCGCATGGCTGCCACCCAATCCTGTAGGAGGGAAACGGTGTGCGCCTCTTTCACTACCAGAGGATTAAACAATGAGCACGCTTCATCCAGATCCACCCTACGAGCCCTTCATCCCCCACCCCGACAACCGCCTCATGGCGCTGACCAGCAACTGCAACGACATGCCCACCCTGTTCATCGACACCCACGCCCCGCTCGACATCCTGATGGACGCCGCCAACTACCGCATCCGCGCCGTGATCCAGGTCCTGGAAAACATGTGCATGCGCGGCTCGGTCGAGTGCGACTCGGTCATCCTCAGCGACTTCGCCCAGCTCTGCGTGATTCCACTGCGTGACGGCTGCGATGTCTTGGATGTGATTGGCCGCAGGTTGCGTGACCGGCCTTAGATCCCATCCCCTCACCCTAGCCCTCTCCCCGAGGAGAGGGGACCGACCAAGGTGAATAGGTGACGTACGCCGACCTGCAACTTCGGTGGTGAACTTGGCTTGGCCAAGCCTTAGGTCGCGGTGATTTTTCAGGTCGATGCAAACCGAAAGATCACCTCGGTCAGTCCCCTCTCCCTCCGGGAGAGGGTTAGGGTGAGGGGGCTTCTCAGGATGTACCCGACAGCAAGGCCACCCACTCAGCCCTTCTCAAAGATCTTTCCAGCATCGGGTTTGAAAGGATCATTTAGTCAGGCGAGAAGATTTCAGTTTTGCAGATACCGATCCTGCGACTTGATGAAAGCGTCAAATTCCGGGGAGTTATAAATTTCCAGACAAGAATAGAAAACTATGTTTTTACCAGTCTGTTTGCTGGTCGAGGATGTTTTGAGGTAGGCGTCTGCCATGTGTTTCTCTGTCTCGGCATACGGATCATGCGTGACCTCCAGCGTGTCCTCATTCTGAACAATGGTGTGCAGGCCTTTGCCCATGAACGAGTAGGCTCCGGCGGACAGTTCAATGTCCTTTTTCATTGCGGAATGCTCTTTGAATGGCGCCAGGATGCAGTGGCTCAGGCCGTAGTTCTTGAGGTTCTGACGAGCTTGTTCAGTACGGCCTTCGCTGGCAACGATTTGGTATGAGCTGAGCAGGCACAATAGAGAGATGATCGGGCGACGCATTTGTTTTTGACTTCCTGTCGGGCTTGGTGAACGAGTGTAACTCCATAGATCGATAGCCCTCATCGGAACGCTGCCCGCCTAACCCTCCCGAAACGTCGGACCGCCCAGTGGGAGAGGGTTAGGGTGAGGGGCTTCTCAAGGATGTACCCGACAGCAAGACCACCCACTCAGCCCCCAACCCCTGACTTGCCGCCCGGTAAAAGGTAAACTTCACGGCCCTCGCAGGAGCAGCCATGAATTATCGTCACGCCTTCCATGCCGGCAATCACGCCGATGTGTTCAAACACCTGACCTTGACCCGCCTCATCGCCCTGATGTCGCGCAAGGAGCAGCCGTTTGCCTATCTCGACAGCCACGCCGGCATTGGTCTGTATGACCTGCAGGGCGATCAGGCCAACCGTACCGGCGAGTACCTGGAAGGCATCGCGCGGTTGTGGGATCAGCCGGATCTGCCGGCGTTGACCGCTGACTACATGAAAGTGCTGCACGAGATGAACCCGGATGGCCAGCTGCGCTATTACCCGGGCTCGCCGGAGCTGGCGCGGCGTCTGACCCGACCGCAGGATCGGGTGATGCTCAACGAGAAGCACCCCGAAGACGGCGTGCAGCTCAAGGAGAACATGGCCGGTGACCGTCGGGTAAAGGTGCATCTGGGTGAGGGCTGGCATGTCGCCCGCGCCATGTTGCCGGTGCAGGAGAAGCGCGCGGTGATGTTGATTGATCCGCCGTTCGAACAGCTCGATGAAATGCAGCGTTGTGCGGCGTCGATGAAAGAGGCAATCGGTCGGATGCGCCAGACTGTGGCGGCCATCTGGTATCCGGTGAAGGACCAGCGCGCACTGCGTCGTTTCTATCAGGATCTGGCCGGCACCGGTGCGCCGAAGTTGCTGCGGGTCGAGCTGCTGGTGCATCCGCTGGACACGCCGAACAGCCTGAACGGCTCCGGACTGGCGATTGCCAATCCGCCGTGGGGGCTGGAGGAGGAGTTGCGTGAGCTGCTGCCGTGGCTGTCCAAGAAACTTGGGCAAACCCAGGGTGGGTGGCAGATGGATTGGTTGATCGCCGAAAGCTGATCAGCCGTCAATCGCTCCCACGCTAAGCGCGGGAGCGATCAGGGCGGTCTTAGTTACCCGCCAGGCTTGGTGGCATGCACACACCGGTGCCGCCAATCCCGCAGTAGCCTTCCGGATTTTTCGCCAGATACTGCTGGTGATAGGCCTCGGCGAAGTAAACGGTCGGCGCCTGTTCAATCTCGGTGCTGATCTCACCCAGACCCGCTTTCGACAATTCAGCCTGATACACGGCCTTGCTCTTGAGCGCCGCCTCCAGTTGCTCCGGGTGGGTCGCGTAGATCACCGAACGGTACTGAGTGCCGATGTCATTGCCCTGGCGCATGCCCTGCGTCGGGTTGTGCAGTTCCCAGAACATCGCCAGCAGCTCTTCGTAGCTGACCTTGGCCTTGTCGTACACCACCAGCACCACTTCAGCGTGGCCGGTCAGGCCCGAGCAGACTTCTTCGTAGGTCGGGTTCGGCGTGAAACCGCCGGCATAGCCGACCACGGTGCTGACCACGCCTTCGCGCTGCCAGAAGCGGCGTTCCGCACCCCAGAAGCAGCCCAGGCCGAAGATCGCGAAATCGACGTCCTGAAAGAACGGGCCCAGCAACGGCGTCTCGGTGAAAACAAAGTGTTTTTCAGGCAGGGCCATCGGGGTTTCGCGGCCGGGCAGAGCTTGTTCTTTAGTCGGTAGCACGTTTTTGTTCACCAGAATTTCCGAGCGCAGAACCATGATCGTTCCTCTCAGTCAGGATGGGATGTAAAAAGTCTGACCGCCAGTGTGCCCAATGATGCCCAGTTAATCACCTGGCAAAGTGTGCGGATAGTGTGCCCTGTGAGTTACAGGCAGAGCGGGCCGCGGGGGTAGCGCTTGAGCGCCTGGATCAGCTCGCCGCCCGGAATCGGCCGGTCGAACAGGTAGCCCTGGCCGACGTCGCAGCGGTGACGGCGCAGGAACGCCAGCTGCTCGGCGGTCTCGATGCCTTCGGCCACGACCTTGAGTTTCAGGTTGTGGGCCATGGCGATCACGGCGGAGGTGATTTCCATGTCGTCCTGGTTGTCCGGGATTTCGTGGATGAAGCTGCGATCGATCTTGATGATGTCGATCGGGAATTTCTTCAGGTAGCTGAGCGACGAGTAGCCGGTGCCGAAGTCGTCCATGGCCAGGGTCAGGCCCAGGCGCTTGAGCTGGTCGAGCTGCAAGTGGGTGTCTTCGGTGGCTTCCAGCAGCAGGCCTTCGGTCAGCTCCAGTTCCAGCAGATTGGCCGGCAGCGCTTCTTCCTTGAGGATGTTGGCGATCGACGCCACCAGGTCCGGGTCGGAAAACTGCTTGGGCGACAGGTTGATCGCTACCTGCAGATTGCCCATGCCGGCGGCGGTCAGCGCCTTGCTCATGCGGCAGGCCTGGCGGGCGATCCACTTGCCGATCGGAATGATCAGGCCGGTTTCCTCGGCGACGCTGATGAACTGGTCCGGGCGGATCATGCCGCGTTCCGGATGGTTCCAGCGCAGCAGCGCCTCCATGCCCAGCAGGCGACCGCTGCGCAGGCACAGCTTGGGCTGGTAAAACACGTCCAGTTCGTTCTGGGTCAGGGCGCGGCGCAGGTTGTTTTCGACGAACAGCTTGTAACTGGCCTCGGCGTTCAGCGCCTCGGTGAACACCTGCACCTGGTGTTTGCCGTTGGCCTTGGCCTTGTGCAGGGCCAGGCCGGCGTTGCGCATCAGGGTCTGCGGGTCGCGGCCGTGCAGCGGTGCGCAGGCCAGGCCCACGGAGCCGGTGACGCTGATGAGTTGGTTGTCGACGAACATCGGTTTGTCGAGGGTCATCAGCAACTGACTGGCAATCTGTTGGCCGGCCTCAAGGGCGGTGTTGTCGAGCAACACCGCGAATTCATTACTGGCGAACCGCGCCAGGCTGCCGCTCGGGCTCAGGCTGTTGCGCAGGCGCCGGGCCAGACTGATCAACAGTTTGTCGCCGGTCTGGTGGCCGAGGCTGTCGTTGATCCGCTTGAAGTTGTCGATGTCCACCAGCAGCAGGCTGATCGGGGTATCGCTGTCTCGGGCGAAGCGTTCATCCAGATTGCGGATAAATGCAGGCCGGTTACCGAGGTTGGTCAGGTTGTCGGTGTAGGCCAGGCGCTCGATGCGCTGCTGCGCCAGCTTGGTCTGGGTGATGTCTTCGTAGATGCCGATGTAATGCGTCAGCTCACGGTTGTCGCCGTAGACCTTGGAGATCGACAACTGGCCCCAGTACGGTTCGAGGTTTTTTCGACGGCTCTTGAACTCACCCTGCCAGCTGTTGCTCTTGGCCAGCGCCGAGGGCGCGTCGAACAGCAGCTCGCTGAGGTTTTCCAGGGCCGGCAGCTCCGACAGGCGCTGGCCGTGGACTTCCTCGGTGGTGTACTGGGTGATCGCGGTGAAGCTCGGGTTGACGTATTCGACCACGCCGTCGCAGTTGACCAGCAAAAAGGCGTTGGCGCTTTGCTCGACCGCACGCTGGAACAGGTGCAGGGCGCTGGTGGCGATGCGGCGGTTGTGATTGTTGATGACCTGGGCGAACTGGTCGGCCAGTTCACCGGCAAAGGCGATTTCGTCGGACTGCCAGGCGCGGGTGACGCCGGTCTGCTCCAGGCACAGCACGCCGACCACCTGGCCGTCGACGCGGATGCTGGCGTCGAGCATGGCGTTGACGTCGCGGGGGCGCAGCGCTTCGGCCATCTCGCGGGTACGCGGGTCGCGCATCGCGTTGTGCGCGTCGATGGCGCGGCTGCCGTGCAACGCGTCCATGTAATCGGGGAAGCCGCTGACGTCGAGCACCTCCGGCAGGATGTATTCCTGGGTGGCGCGGTGATAGGCGGAAATCGGCACCAGCTTCTGACCTTCGAGGTTCCACAGGCTGGCGCAGTCGATTTCGTAGATATCGCAGGCGCAGCGGGTGATCAGTTCGGCGGCTTCCTGCAGGGAGTTCTGGCTGCTGTAGCGCTGGCGGGCCAGCAGCAGGATCAGGTCCTGCTGGGCGCGCACCCGCTCCAGGTGCTGCAATTGCTCCTGCTGGGCGCGCTGGTTGAGCTCAAGGGCGATCTGCAGGCGCGAGTTCTGGGTTTCGAGGTCGACGCACGGCAGCGCTGGCGCTTCGTCAAATACATCGTCGACCGCCAGCAGGTAACCGCGCAGCAAATGACGGTTGTGCTGTTTGTAGGCCTCGCCGAGTTCGAGAATGCTCAGGACACCGGCGGCGGTGTGCAGGGTGTAGCGCACCATATAATGCGGGCTTTGGCCAAGCTGTTGCTGGATCGCGTCGTGCAGCTGATAGCGCGCTTCGGGCTCCATCAGGCTGGCGTAGGGCGAGCCGACCAGGGCGCAGAGTTCGACGGCCGGCTGGCCGAACTGGCGTTCGCAGCTGGGATCGAGAAACAGCATCGCCCAACTGGCTTCATTCAGGCGCTCGAAACGCAGCATGCCGAGCCGCGAGGGCACAGGCAACTGCGTCACTACCTCGGCCGCCATACGGCTGGCGGCATCGGGTTGGCTCTTCATGAAGGGAACTCGCTTGGAAATTTGCTGAACGCGCCGGGCTCTCGCCCTCTTTACTGTTGCCTGCGGCAAGGTTGCATCATTGCGGCACCGACTGACAAGAGACATGAAGGCCAAGTGCTATAAGAATATGTCGGCAGCTGTGGGCATTTCTCCAGAGGGTGGTGGAAAGTAATGCGGGATCGCTCTGAAAGTACCGTTCCAGAGCTCTCTGGCGACCGGAACGGTAATGCCGCTGCATTTCAGCGAAGTGGAATGTCGATCGTTTGCAGGTGTCTGCCATCCCGGTCGTGGTAGTTGACCTGGATGTGCCCGGGCTCGACCACCATGTGCGCAAAATTGTCCTGGCTGATGACCTGGCTGGTCAGTTCGTGCCGATAGTCTCCCGTGTCGGTACGAACCAGCGGCTGATCGAGGATGAACGTCGCGGCCGTGGCATAGGGCAGCAGTTTGCTGTTGTGCAGCGGCGAAGAGACGATGGTGTGGATTTCGAATTCCGGGTCCTCGCTGTGGGTCAGGCGCGAGGTCAGCGAACCGTGCACGTCGCCGGAGATGAACACCACGTTCCTGATTCGATGCCGGCGGATGGTTTCCAGCAGCCGCAAGCGCTGTTGCGGGAAGCCCATCCAGGCGTCCTCGCCGTTCATTCTGCGATCCGGATAGAACATGACACTGGTAACCACAAACTTGACCCGTGCGGTGCTTTCGATCAGCCACTTGCACAAGGCCTGTTCCTGCTCTTCATCCAGAACGCGGCGGTTGTCGCTGGATAAGTGGCGACGGGTTCGACTATCGGTCACAAACCATTCGATATCGCCATCGCTGAATTGATACCAATAGTGCTTCAGCGAAGAATGCTCTACTTGGCCGTTAGTTGTGAGTGAACAGGCCGGACTGTGACTGGCTTGATAGATTTCGTAAGCCGCCATTGCATTGCGAAACAGTGTTTCATCGGCTGGGTCGGCATGACTTGGCCAGTTATCTTCTATTTCATGGTCGTCGAGAATCATGTAAGTCGAAGTGCCAGACATCAGTCGTTGAATATTGGGCTGGGAAAAAGCCGCGCGATACTTTGCAATGATCTCGTTATATTCGCGGTCGGGTGCAATCAGGTTCAAGTCATCGGCGTAGATCTGGTCACCGCTCATCATGATTGCGCTGACCGGTGGTTGTGCGCCTTCGATCAGTTGGCTGATCGAGGCGAAGATCCGGTCACCCAGCTGCGGCAATACGGGGATGCCGGCGGTCAGGCGCAAGTAGCGACACGAACCGAGGATATAGGCGCGTGGCTGTAAGGCCTGATCGCTGCGGGTACGCAGACGGTAAGTCTCCCGCGGCCATTGCAGCGGCAACTCCGCCACGCTTTCGGTGGTGTGGGCCGGACTCATCGGGCTGAACCATCCGGTCTGGTACTCGTAATCGGTGTCGGCGCTCAAGTTATCCAGAACCAGTACGCCAGACATATCACGTCTCGCGTCCAGTTTGATGAATCCTCCCGTGTGCCATTGTTTCGAATCGGTGGGTCGATAACGAATGCCGGCAAATACTGCAGCATTATTATGAAATTCGCCGCGTATAAAAATGCGGGTCTGGTTAGTTGTTGTGTGACCCATGATGGGGCCGACAGTCGGCTTCTGCATGTTCGAATCCATTCGAATGAGTGTTAATTGAAAAGAAAGCGCACTGACTTTTATTGGCTAACTTTGGTACGCAAAGATTAGTTGCCTGTGTATAAAAAAGATCGACAGGAAGGGGACTTGGCTCGTGGCTCAAATCAGCAAGGCTTGTGGGAAAAATACGGCTGGCTGATATTTCAGGCAAAAAAAGCCCCGCCAGGTTGACGGGGTTGAGGTACGAGCGTGTGGCGCTCGAAAACGTGGAACGCGGTCGGCCCTCCGCTGCCGGAGGGCCGAGCGCTTTACAGCAGGATGGTGCGGATGTCCGCCAGCAGATCGCTCAGACGCTTGGTGAAGCGTGCAGCAGCGGCGCCGTTGATCACACGGTGATCGTAGGACAGCGACAGTGGCAGCATCAGTTTCGGCTGGAAGGCTTTGCCGTCCCAGACTGGCTGGATGGTTGCCTTGGAAACACCGAGGATCGCCACTTCCGGCGCGTTGACGATCGGCGTGAAGCCGGTGCCGCCAATGTGGCCGAGGCTGGAAATGGTGAAGCAGGCGCCTTGCATCTCGTCCGACGAGAGCTTCTTGGTCCGGGCTTTTTCAGCCAGGGAAGCGGCCTCGGCGGCCAGTTGCAGCAGGCTCTTCTGGTCGACGTTCTTGATGACCGGTACCAGCAGGCCATCCGGGGTGTCGACGGCGAAGCCGATGTTCACGTATTTCTTGCGGATGATCGCCTTGCCGCTTGGTGCCAGCGAGCTGTTGAAGTCCGGCAGTTCCTTGAGCAGGTGCGCGCAGGACTTGAGCAGCAGCGGCAGGATGGTCAGCTTGACGCCGGCCTTCTCTGCAACAGCTTTCTGTGCGGTGCGGAACGCTTCCAGCTCGGTGATATCCGCCGAGTCGAATTGCGTCACGTGCGGCACGTTCAGCCAGCTGCGGTGCAGGTTGGCAGCGCCGACCTGCATCAGGCGGGTCATCGGCACTTCTTCGATTTCGCCGAAACGGCTGAAGTCGACGACCGGAATCGGCGGGATGCCCGCGCCACCGGTTGCGCCAGCGGCAGCGGCCGGTGCTTCCTTGGCCTTCTGCATCATGGCTTTGACGTAAACCTGCACGTCTTCTTTCAGGATGCGACCGTGCGGACCGCTGGCGCCGACAGCGCTCAGCTCGACGCCGAATTCGCGAGCCAGTTGACGCACGGCAGGACCGGCGTGAACTTTTGCACCAGGCTTGGCTGGAGCAGCGGCCGGAGCGGCAGCAGCAGGTGCAGCGGCCGCCGGAGCAGCAGCGGCCGGTGCCGGAGCGCTCGGGGCAGCAGCGGCCGCCGGAGCCGGGGCAGCAGCCGGAGCGGCGCCTTTGACTTTCAGCTTGAGGATCAGATCGCCGGTGCCGACTTCGTCGTCCAGCTTGATGGAAACGCTTTCCACCACGCCGGCGGCAGGCGACGGGATTTCCATGCTCGCCTTGTCGGATTCCAGGGTGATCAGCGACTGGTCGGCTTCAACGCTGTCGCCAGCCTTGACCAGCACTTCGATGATCTTGGCCTTGCCGGCCGAGCCGATGTCCGGAACGTGGATGTCCTGAACGCTGTCGGCAACCGGTGCAGCCGGTGCGGCGGCAGGCGCCGGAGCAGCAGCGGCTGGAGCAGCAGCCTGGGCCGGAGCGGCAGCCGCAGGGGCCGCAGCACCCGCCACTTCCAGATCCAGGATCAGGTCGCCAGTGCCGACTTCGTCGTTCAACTTGACGCTGATGGCCTTGACCACGCCAGCGGCAGGCGACGGGATTTCCATACTCGCCTTGTCGGATTCCAGGGTGATCAGCGACTGATCAGCCTCGACGGTGTCGCCGACCTTGACCTGGATCTCGATGATCTGGGCCTTGCCTGACGAACCGATGTCCGGCACGTGCACTTGCTGAACCGAAGCGGCAGCAGGGGCGGCGGCAGGCGCAGCCGGTGCAGGCGCGGCGGCCGGTGCAGCTTCAGCCTTGGCGGCAGGAGCGGCAGCCGGAGCAGGGGCCGCTTGCGCGGCGCCCTCGACTTCCAGCTCCAACAGTTCGTCGCCTTCTTTCAGGCGGTCGCCCAGCTTCACTTTCAGGCTCTTGATGACGCCGGCCTTCGGGGCCGGCACTTCCATGCTGGCCTTGTCCGATTCCAGAGTCAGGATGCTCTGGTCGGCTTCGATACGGTCGCCGACCTTCACAAACAGTTCGATTACTTCACCTTCACCGCTGCCGATGTCAGGTACGCGAATGAGTTCGCTCACAGAGTTTCTCCTCAGCAGTCCAGTGGGTTGCGTTTTTCCGGGTCGATGCCGAACTTGGTAATGGCCTCGGCCACGACTTTAGGTTCGATATCGCCACGGTCAGCCAGTGCTTCCAGGGCTGCCAACACCACGAAATGACGGTCGACTTCGAAGAAATGACGCAGTTTCTTGCGGCTGTCGCTGCGGCCGAAACCGTCGGTGCCCAGGACTTTGAATTCCTTGGACGGTACCCACTGACGGATCTGCTCGGCGAACAGTTTCATGTAGTCGGTAGAGGCGATGACCGGACCCTTGCGGCCGCTCAGGCACTCTTCGACGTAGCTGCGCTTAGGCTTCTGGCCTGGTTTCAGACGGTTGCTGCGCTCTACGGCCAGGCCGTCGCGACGCAGTTCGTTGAAGCTGGTGACGCTCCACACGTCGGCACCGACGTTGAACTCTTCACGCAGGATCTTCGCCGCTTCACGGACTTCACGCAGGATGGTGCCGGAGCCCATCAGCTGGACGTGGTGCGCCGCTTCGCGGGTGTCTTCTTCCAGCAGGTACATGCCTTTCTTGATGCCTTCTTCGGCACCGGCCGGCATGGCTGGCTGCTGGTAGGACTCGTTCATCACGGTGATGTAATAGAAGATGTCCTGTTGCTCTTCGGTCATCTTCTTCATGCCGTCCTGAATGATCACCGCCAGCTCATAGCCGTAGGTCGGATCGTAGGTGCGGCAGTTCGGGATGGTGGCAGCCAGCAGGTGGCTGTGACCGTCTTCGTGCTGCAGGCCTTCACCGTTCAGGGTGGTACGGCCGGCGGTGCCGCCGATCAGGAAGCCACGGGTGCGGCTGTCGCCGGCAGCCCAGGCCAGATCGCCGATACGCTGGAAGCCGAACATCGAGTAAAAGATGTAGAACGGCAGCATTGGCTGGTTGTGGCTGGAGTACGAAGTACCAGCGGCGATGAAGGAGCTCATGGCGCCTGCTTCGTTGATGCCTTCTTCAAGGATCTGACCTTTCTGGTCTTCCTTGTAGAACATCACCTGGTCTTTATCGACTGGCTCGTAGAGCTGGCCGACGGACGAGTAGATGCCCAGCTGACGGAACATGCCTTCCATACCGAAGGTACGGGCTTCGTCCGGGATGATCGGAACGATGCGCGGGCCGATTTCCTTGTCCTTGACCAGTTGCGCGAGAATTCGCACGAAGGCCATGGTGGTGGAAATTTCACGGTCGCCGGAGCCGTCGAGGATTGCCTTGAGGGTGTCCAGATCCGGAGTCGGCACGCTGAAGCTCTGTGCGCGACGCTGAGGCACGAAGCCACCCAGTGCGGCGCGACGCTCGGCCAGGTAACGGGCTTCGGCGCTGTTTGGCTCAGGCTTGAAGAACGGCAGGTTTTCCAGCTCTTCGTCTTTCACCGGGATGTCGAAGCGGTCGCGGAACAGCTTCAGGCTGTCGACGTCGACTTTCTTGGTGTTGTGCGCGGTGTTCTTCGCTTCGCCCGCACCGGTACCGTAACCCTTGATGGTCTTGGCCAGGATGACGGTCGGTTGTTCCTTGTGGTTGACCGCTTCGTGGTACGCCGCGTAGACCTTGTACGGGTCGTGGCCGCCACGGTTGAGTTTCCAGATTTCGTCGTCGGACAGGTCTGCAACCATCGCCTTGAGTTCAGGCGTGTTGAAGAAGTGTTCACGCACGAACGCGCCGTCTTTGGCTTTGTAGTTCTGGTACTCGCCGTCGATGACTTCGTCCATGCGACGTTGCAGGATGCCGTCGACGTCCTTGGCCAGCAGTGGGTCCCAGAAACGGCCCCAGATGACTTTGGTCACGTTCCACTGAGCACCGCGGAACACGCCTTCGAGTTCCTGGATGATCTTGCCGTTGCCGCGAACCGGGCCGTCGAGGCGCTGCAGGTTGCAGTTGATGACGAAGATCAGGTTGTCCAGCTTCTCGCGGCCGGCCAGGGAGATGGCGCCCAGGGATTCCGGCTCGTCGCACTCGCCGTCGCCCAGGAAGCACCAGACTTTCTGTTTGCCCGGCTGGATGAAACCGCGGTGTTCCAGGTACTTCATGAAGCGCGCCTGGTAGATCGCCTGGATCGGGCCCAGACCCATGGATACGGTCGGGAACTGCCAGAAGTCAGGCATCAGCCAAGGGTGCGGATAGGACGACAGGCCCTGACCGTCGACTTCCTGGCGGAAGTTGTTCATCTGGTCTTCGGAGATGCGGCCTTCCATGAATGCACGGGCGTAAACGCCTGGCGAGGTATGGCCCTGGAAGTAGATCAGGTCGCCGCCGTGTTCGTCGGTCGGGGCCTGGAAGAAGTAGTTGAAGCCGATGTCGTACAGGGTCGCGCTGGAGGCGAAGCTGGAGATGTGACCGCCCAGGTCAGAATCTTTCAGGTTCGTACGCATTACCATGGCCATCGCGTTCCAGCGTACCAGCGAGCGAATGCGGCGTTCCATGAACAGGTCGCCAGGCATGCGTGCTTCGTGGGTAACGGGGATCGTGTTGCGGTAAGGCGTGGTGATGGCGTAAGGCAGTTGCGAGCCGCTGCGGGTCGCGAGTTCGCCCATACGGGTCATCAGATAGTGAGCACGGTCTTCGCCTTCTTTGTCGAGAACCGATTCCAGGGCGTCCAGCCATTCCTGGGTTTCGACGGGATCGAGGTCTTGCATGGCTTGCTCCAGGGCGGAAAGGCTTCCAGAATCGGTTGCCTGAGTTTGCGACTGGCCTTGTGGGCAGACGATTTAAAATTCTTGGATTGCCGACAGGTTGTTCCGGCGGCGTGTAGTTTTACTACAAATCATCCGGCATTTCAGCCTTTCGAATGTATAGACGAGTAGTAAAACTACAGATGAAAGGCTTGTGGCCTCCGGCTGCGTTGTGAGAATAATCGTTAAGGTTGGTCTTTGGCCATCCGAAAAAGGTGAAAGTTTGATGCTGGCTGCCAAAGAAAAAGAAATTTCAGCTATTTCTCACTTTTGTTCGACAGTCCTTCGCGTAGCGGTTTTTCAATCATCACTACAAGCGGCCATTTACACGCCGATCAAGGATAGACCATGACCCTGCCCGCGCTTGCCGAACTGCCCGCCATTCTCCTGCCGTTGGTCAGCCGATCCGAGCAGTCGTTCCGTACGGCCGTCGCTCAGCTTGAAGACGATCACGGCTTCTCCACCTGGACCCCGGAGCGCTGGGCGCAGTTCGCCCGCGTTACCGCCGCCAGCGATTTTGTGATTGAACAGAGCGTTCGTGACCCTTTGATGTTGCTGTCGCTGGTGCAGTCCGGTGAACTCGACCGGCCGTTCGCCCCCGGCGAGTTATGTGCGCAGATCGCTGCTGCGGCGACGGCGGCGCAGACTGAAGATGAGC
This sequence comes from Pseudomonas sp. HLG18, assembly GCF_051903985.1. Taxonomy (NCBI): domain Bacteria; kingdom Pseudomonadati; phylum Pseudomonadota; class Gammaproteobacteria; order Pseudomonadales; family Pseudomonadaceae; genus Pseudomonas; species Pseudomonas sp. HLG18. The sequence goes on from NZ_CP195831.1 coordinate 5,687,036, forward strand.
TGGGCCGCGTCCTGCGTCGCCAGCGCGCCCGGCATCAGGTGCGAATTATCTGGCGCGACCTGACCCGCCAGGCCGATCTGGTGCAGACCTGCCGCGACCTTTCCGACATGGCCGACGCCAGCATCGACCAGGCCTATCAATGGTTATATAGCCGCCATTGTCAGCAATTCGGCACGCCCACCGGCCGGCGCAGCGGTCTGCCGCAGCAAATGGTCATCCTGGGCATGGGCAAGCTCGGCGCGGTCGAGCTGAACCTGTCCTCGGACATCGACCTGATCTTCGCCTACCCCGAGGGCGGCGAAACCGTCGGCGTGAAGCGTGCGCTGGATAACCAGGAATTCTTCATCCGTCTCGGCCAGCGCCTGATCAAGGCCCTCGACCCGATGACCGTCGACGGTTTCGTGTTCCGCGTCGATATGCGTCTGCGCCCTTACGGCTCGTCCGGCGCGCTGGTACTGAGCTTCAATGCGCTGGAGCAGTATTACCAGGATCAGGGCCGGGACTGGGAGCGCTACGCGATGATCAAATCGCGAGTGGTGGCCGGCGATCAAGTGGCCGGTGCGCAGTTGCAGGAAATGCTGCGGCCGTTCGTTTACCGGCGCTATCTGGACTTCTCGGCCATTGAAGCGCTGCGCACCATGAAGCAGTTGATCCAGCAGGAAGTGCGGCGCAAGGGCATGGCCGACAACATCAAGCTGGGCTCCGGCGGCATCCGCGAGGTTGAGTTCATCGCCCAGGCTTTCCAGTTGATTCACGGCGGGCGCGACCTGAGTCTGCAACAGCGTCCTCTATTAAAGGTGTTGGGCACGCTGGAAGGGCAGGGTTATCTGCCGCCAGCGGTGATCAGCGAGTTGCGCGAAGGTTACGAATTCCTGCGCTACACCGAACACGCGATCCAGGCGATTGCCGACCGCCAGACTCAAATGCTGCCCGACACTGCGCAGGATCAGGCACGCATTGCTTTCATGCTCGGTTTCGCCGACTGGGACGCTTTCCATGAAAAGCTGATGTTCTGGCGAGGCCGGGTGGCCTGGCACTTTGCGCAAGTGATCGCGGACCCTGATGAAGAAGAGGGCGCCGATTGCGAAGTGGTGGTCGGCGGCGAATGGCTGCCGCTGTGGGAAGAGGCGCAGGACGAAGAAGCCGCCTGCCGCCAGCTGGAAGAGGGCGGTTTTGCCGACGCCACCAAAGCCTTGAAAGCACTGGCCGGTCTGCGCAGCAGTCCGCAACTGCGGGCGATGCAGCGTCTGGGGCGCGAACGCCTCGACGCCTTTATTCCGCGCCTGCTCGCTCAGGCAGTGGAGCATGACAATCCGGATCTGGTGCTCGAGCGGGTCCTGCCGCTGGTCGAAGCGGTGGCCCGGCGCTCGGCTTATCTGGTGTTGCTGACGGAAAACCCCGGCGCGCTGCGACGCTTGCTGACGCTGTGCGCCGCGAGCCCGTGGATCGCCGAGCAGATCACCCGTTTCCCGTTGCTGCTCGACGAATTGCTCAACGAAGGTCGCCTGTTCAAGCCGCCGCTGGCACCGGAGCTGGCCGCCGAGCTGCGCGAGCGCCTGACCCGCATTCCGGAAGACGATCTCGAACAACAGATGGAAGCCCTGCGCCATTTCAAACTGGCGCATCGCTTGCGGGTCGCCGCCTCGGAAATCGCCGGCAGCCTGCCGTTGATGAAAGTCAGCGACTACCTGACCTGGCTCGCCGAAGCGATTCTGGAGCAAGTGTTGGCCCTGGCCTGGCGCCAGACCGTGGCCAAGTACGGCACGCCGCTGCGCACTGACGGCACGTTGTGCGATCCCGGCTTCATCATTGTCGGTTATGGGAAAGTCGGCGGGATCGAGTTGGGGCATGGTTCGGACCTGGACCTGGTGTTCATCCACGACGGCGATCCACAGGCGGAAACCGACGGGGCGAAACCGATTGATGGTGCGCAGTTCTTTACCCGGCTCGGCCAGCGGATCATTCACTTGCTGACGGCGCAGACCAACTCCGGCCAGCTGTATGAAGTGGACATGCGTCTGCGGCCATCCGGTGCATCCGGGCTGTTGGTGAGTTCGCTTGGCGCGTTCGCCCGCTATCAAGAAAATGAAGCGTGGACGTGGGAGCATCAGGCCCTGGTGCGGGCGCGGGTGCTGGTGGGCAGTCAGGATGTCGGCCAGGCGTTCGAGAAAGTGCGGGCCCAGGTATTGGGCAAGACGCGGGATCTGGCGAAACTGCAACAGGAAGTGAGCGAGATGCGCGCCAAGATGCGCGACAACCTCGGCAGCAAGAGCACGGCCGCCGGTACGGGGGCGAATGCCTTCGAGGCCACGGCGCCGTTCGACCTCAAGCAGGACGCCGGAGGTATCGTCGATATTGAATTTATGGTGCAATACGCGGCCCTGGCGTGGTCGCAAAGCCATCCGCCGCTGCTGCGCTGGACGGACAATATCCGCATTCTGGAAGAGCTGGAACACGAAGGGTTGATGCCCGTCGAAGACGCCAGCCTGTTGCGCGAGGCCTACAAGGCCTACCGTTCCGCAGCCCACCGGCAGGCCTTGCAGAAGGACGCCGGAGTGATACCGGGCGACCAGTTCGCGGACGAACGGCGGCAGGTGATGCGGATCTGGCGAGAGCTGGGGCTAAGCTGATTCTCGAGACGGGGAGGCGTAAGGCCTCCCCGGTTCGTTTATGGAAACCACATGAATATTCTGATCGTTGGGCCCAGTTGGGTCGGTGACATGGTGATGGCGCAGACACTGTTTCAGTGTCTCAAACAGCGCCACCCGCAGTGCGAAATCGACGTGCTGGCCCCCGAGTGGAGCCGGCCGATCCTCGAACGCATGCCCGAAGTGCGCAAGGCCTTGAGCTTTCCGCTCGGCCACGGCGCGCTGGAGCTGGCGACCCGTCGGCGGATCGGCAAATCCCTGGCCGGCCAGTACGACCAGGCGATCCTGCTGCCGAACTCGCTGAAGTCGGCACTGGTGCCGTTTTTCGCCGGCATCCCGAAACGCACCGGCTGGCGTGGCGAATTCCGCTACGGCCTGCTCAATGACGTGCGCACGCTGGATAAAGAACGTTATCCGCTGATGATCGAACGTTTCATGGCACTGGCCTACGAGCCGAACGCCGAACTGCAGAAACCTTATCCGCGCCCGAGCCTGCAAATCGACTCGGTCACCCGCGAGGCCGCATTGGCCAAGTTCGGTTTGACCCTCGATCGCCCGGTGTTGGTGCTGTGCCCCGGTGCCGAGTTCGGTGAAGCCAAGCGCTGGCCGTCCGAGCATTACGCCAAGGTCGCCGAAGCGCGGATTCGCGAGGGCTGGCAGGTCTGGCTGTTCGGTTCGAAGAACGATCACGCGGTGGGTGAAGACATCCGCGCGCGGCTGATTCCGGGGCTGCGCGAAGAGTCGGTGAACCTCAGCGGCGGCACTTCGCTGGCCGAGGCCATCGATTTGATGTCCTGCGCCGACTCGGTGGTCTCCAACGATTCCGGCCTGATGCACGTGGCCGCTGCATTGAATCGCCCGTTGGTGGCGGTCTACGGTTCGACCTCGCCGGGTTTCACTCCGCCGTTGGCCGAGCATGTGGAAATCGTCCGTCTGGGCCTCGATTGCAGCCCCTGCTTTGACCGCACCTGCCGTTTCGGCCATTACAACTGCCTGCGCCAGCTGATGCCGGACGCGGTCAACGATGCCTTGCAGCGTTTGCAGGGCTCTGTGGTCGAGGTTCATTAAGTTGCGGGTATTGCTGATCAAGACTTCATCGCTGGGCGACGTCATTCACGCGTTGCCGGCGCTGACCGACGCCGCCCGGGCGATTCCCGGGATCAAGTTCGACTGGGTGGTGGAGGAAGGTTTCGCCGAGATTCCGACCTGGCACCCGGCCGTGGGCAACGTGATTCCGGTGGCGATCCGCCGCTGGCGCAAAAATATCTGGAAAACCATCACCAGTGGCGAATGGAAGCGCTTCAAGCAGTCCGTTCGGGCGAACAAATATGACCTGGTGATCGACGCCCAAGGTTTGCTGAAAAGCGCCTGGCTGACCCGCTACGTCAAGGCCCCGGTGGCCGGTCTCGACAAAGGTTCCGCCCGGGAGCCGATCGCCGCGCGTTTTTATGACCGCAAACTGGCGGTGGCCCGTGGGCAGCACGCCGTCGAGCGTGTGCGCCAGTTGTTTGCGATCGCGTTGGGTTACGACTTGCCCAAAGGCCTGGGCGATTACGGCCTCAACGTCGAGCGTCTGGTCGAATTGCCACGCAAGAATGCCTACGTGGTGTTCCTCCATGGCACCACCTGGGACACCAAGCACTGGCCGGAAGCCTACTGGCGCGAGCTGACCGAACGGGTCGGTTATCTCGGTGTCGGGATCAGGCTGCCGTGGGGCAACCCGCTGGAGAAAGCCCGGGCCGAGCGCATCGCCGCCGGTTTCAAACACGCCGAAGTGCTGCCGAAACTGAACCTGGCCGGGGTCGGCAAGGTGCTGGCCGGCGCCCAGGCCTGCGTTGCGGTGGACACCGGTCTGGGCCATCTCGCTGCGGCGCTGGACGTGCCGACGATTTCCCTGTTCGGCCCGACCAATCCGGGCCTGACCGGCGCCTACGGCAAGCTGCAGATTCACCTCGGCAGCGATTTTCCGTGCGCGCCGTGCCTGCAAAAGAAATGTACGTATCAACCGACCGCGCAGGATGCCCGTCAGTTTGACCTGAAACGCGAGTGGCCCCTGTGCTTCACGCGTCTGAATCCCGAGCGTGTTGCCAGCCGACTGAGCACGTTGTTGATGGCTGAGGAGCTGCGCTGATGCAATTGGCTTTTGTCCTGTACAAATATTTCCCGTTCGGCGGCTTGCAGCGCGATTTCTTGCGCATCGCCCTCGAGTGCCAGAAGCGCGGGCACCAGATCCGCGTCTACACCCTGATCTGGGAAGGCGACGTGCCGCCCGGTTTCGAAGTGCTGGTGGCGCCGGTCAAGGCGTTCTTCAATCACCGCCGCAACGAAAAGCTCAGCGCGTGGATGGAGGCGGACCTGGCCAAGCGCCCGGTGGACCGCCTGATCGGCTTCAACAAGATGCCGGGGCTGGACGTCTACTACGCCGCCGACGGCTGCTTCGAAGACAAGGCGCAGAACCTGCGCCATTCGCTGTATCGCCGCTGGGGCCGCTACCGCCACTTCGCCGAATACGAGCGCGCGGTGTTCGCCAAGGATGCGAAGACCGAAGTGCTGATGATTTCCGAAGTGCAGCAGCCGCTGTTCATCAAGTATTACGACACACCGCTGGAGCGCTTCCACCTGCTGCCGCCGGGTATCGCCCAGGATCGTCGCCGTCCGGCGGATGCCGACCAGATTCGCGCCGGTTTCCGCGCCGAATTCAATCTGAAGGACGACGAACTGCTGCTGGTGCAGATCGGCTCCGGGTTCAAGACCAAGGGCGTCGATCGCAGCCTGAAAGCGCTGGCCGCGTTGCCCGCCGAGCTGAAGAAACGTACCCGGCTGTTTGTAATCGGCCAGGATGACCCCAAATTGTTCCAGATGCAGAGTGCAACATTGGGTCTGGGCGATAACGTGACGTTCCTCAAGGGGCGCAGTGATATCCCGCGTTTCCTGCTCGGCGCCGATCTGTTGATTCACCCGGCGTACAACGAAAACACCGGTACGGTGCTGCTTGAAGCGCTGGTCGCCGGGTTGCCGGTGCTGGTCAGCGCGGTCTGCGGCTACGCCCATTACATTGCCGAGGCCGATGCCGGGCGAGTGCTGGACGAACCGTTCGATCAGGCGCAACTGACGCAGTACCTGACTGACATGTTGAACGACGACGCTGCACGGGCGGCCTGGAGCCGCAACGGTCTGGCCTTCGCCGAGACGGCCGACCTCTACAGCATGCCGCAGCACGCGGCCGATGTGATTCTGGCGGAGCACGCATAAATGAAGTTGATGCTGGCTGAACCGTTCAAGAGCCTCTGGGCTGGCCGCGATGCATTCGCGGAAGTCGAGGGCTTGCAGGGCGAGGTGTACCGCGAGCTGGAAGCCCGCCGGACTTTGCGCACGGAAGTCGACGGCAACGGATTTTTCGTCAAGATCCACCGTGGCATTGGCTGGGGCGAGATTTTCAAGAATCTGCTCACCGCCAAGCTGCCGGTGCTCGGTGCGGGCCAGGAATGGAAGGCCATCCAGCGTCTGCAGGAGGTCGGTGTGCCGACCATGACCGCTGTTGCGTACGGCGAGAAGGGCAGCAATCCGGCAGATCAGCATTCATTCATCGTCACCGAAGAGCTGGCGCCGACCATCAGTCTTGAAGACTTCAGCATCGGCTGGGTCAAACAGCCACCGCAGCCCAAGCTCAAGCGGGCGCTGATCGCCGAGGTCGCGCGCATGACCGGCATGATGCACCGCGCCGGGGTCAACCACCGCGACTGCTACATCTGCCACTTTCTGCTGCACACCGACAAGCCGGTGACCCCGGAAGATTTCAAACTCTCGGTGATCGACCTGCACCGCGCCCAGACCCGTCCGGCGATCACCCGGCGCTGGCGCGACAAGGATCTGGCGGCGCTATATTTTTCCGCGCTGGACATCGGCCTGACCCGCCGCGACAAGCTGCGCTTCCTCAAGGGCTATTTCCAGCAACCGCTGCGCCGGATCCTGGCTGAAGAAGCACCGTTGCTGAACTGGCTCGAAGGCAAGGCCAACAAGCTCTACGAGCGCAAGCAGCGATACGGGGATGCGCTCTGATGGCGGGTTGGAATCTTGAGCCCGAATACAACGATCTCGCAGCGGATTTCGGCAGCCTTGAAGCGGTGTTTGCGCTTGAAGGCGAGCGTCTGACCCGCGACCCGCTGTCCGAGGTCATTCGCGTGCAGCGCAACGGCGTCAACTATTACGTCAAACGCTACTCCGGCGCCGGCAAGGGCTTGCGCCGTTACCTGGGCAAGCCCCGGGTGAAGATGGAGTGGCAGAACCTCAAGCGCTTCGCCAAGTGGGGCATTCCCACCGCCGAAGTGGTGGCCTGGGGCCTGGAGCGCAACGGCATAGCCTACGATCGCGGGGCGATGATCACCCGTGAGCTGCCCCGCACCGAGGACCTCTCGGCATTGGCCGAGCGCAACGACCCCAAACTGAGAAATCACAGTTGGGTCGACGGCATCAGTCGGCAACTGGCCGTCTATACCCGGACGATGCACGATCATCGCTTCACCCATAACGATCTGAAATGGCGCAACCTGCTGATCGACGATCAGGCACAGCTGTTTCTCATCGATTGCCCGAACGGCGATTTCTGGCGCGGTTTCTGGCTCAAGTACCGGATCACCAAGGACCTGGCCTGTCTCGACAAGGTTGCCAAATATCACCTGTCGAACACCCAGCGCCTGCGCTTCTACCTGCAATACCGCCAGCGTGACCGGCTCAATGCCGCCGACAAGAAACGGATTCGTCACGTGGTGAGATTTTTCGAGGGACGCGAATGACTGATTTTCTCGCCGCTGAAGACCGTGCGCTGCTGGAGCGCCACGGCCTCGGTACTTTCGACGCGCTGTGGGCCAAACAGCTCGACGCGGTGGATGAGCCGAACACCGACGGCGGCGGCTGGAGCAGCGTATTCCGCCTCGAACTCGAAGGTCATGGTTATTATCTCAAGCGTCAGAGCAATTACCTGACCCGCACGCTGCATGCGCCGTTTGGCGAGCCGACGTTTGCCCGGGAATTTCGCAATATCAGCCGCTACCGCTCGCTCGGGATTCCGGCGCTGCAGGCGGCGTTTTTCGGTCAGCGCAACGTCGCGGGCGAAGTGCGCGCGCTCCTGCTGACTCGGGCGCTCGACGGTTGGGATGATCTGGATTCGCTGTTGCAGCGCTGGTCGGACCTTGAGGCATCGCAGCAGTCGGCGATTCTCAAGGCTTGCGGTCAGTTGGCCCGGCATCTGCACGGTGTGCGTCAGGTGCACGGCTGCTTCTATCCGAAGCATATTTTCCTGCGGGCCGAAGGCGCCGGTTATCAGGCGCAACTGATCGATCTGGAAAAGACCCGCCCTCTGCTGTTCGGTCAGCGGGATCGGGTCAAGGACCTGGAGCCGCTGCTGCGTCGTGCTCCGGAATGGAGCGATGCCCAGTTGCGCGAGTTGCTGGCGGCGTATCTCGATCAGTCGGTCGACAGTTCGCTGGTCGACAGCTGGGTCACGCGGCTGACCGCACGGCGCAGTCGCAAGGAGACGCGTTGATGCAGTTGTCCGAACTGAAAAACGCCGGACGCGCGCCGAGCCTGCCTCTGACCGTTGGGCTGGCTGATGCGGCGGGCCCGGCCGATCTGCAATTGCTCAGTCTGTTGCGGGTGTTGCCGGGGCAGCGTTATGTCGGTGCGGGCGTGTGGCGCGGTCGTCCGGTGCTGGCCAAGTTGTTGGTCGGCAGCAAGGCGGCGCGACATTTTCAGCGTGAACTGGAAGGCGTGAAGCTGCTCGCCGCCCAAGGCATGACCACGCCGTTGCTGCTGGCCGATGGCTTGAAAGACGGCGAGGGTGGCTGGCTGCTGTTCGAGTTCCTCGAGGGCGCCGAAAGCCTCGGCGATGCCTGGAACAAGGTCGAATCCTTGCCGGTGCTGGCGGATGAGCAATCGGCAGTGCTGGCCGAAGCGCTCGGCGCCATTGGCCAGTTACACGGCAAAGGCCTGTGGCAGGAAGACCTGCACCTGGATAACCTGCTGCGCCACGGTGGCCAGCTGTATCTGATCGATGGCGCCGGCATCTGTGCGGAAAATGCCGGCCAGCCATTGTCGCGGCAGAAAGTGCTGGAAAATCTCGGGGTGTTTTTTGCCCAGTTGCCCAAGTCGCTGGAGCCGTTCACCGAAGAATTGCTGGTGTATTACCTGCTGAGCAACAGCGAGCACGCGCTGCCGCTGGAAGCCTTGCAGAAGCAGATCGACAAGGTGCGCGCCTGGCGGCTCAAGGATTTCCTGATCAAGGTCGGTCGTGAATGCACGCTGTTCAGCGTGCGGCGCGGGGCCTTCGGTCTGCGGTCGATCCGTCGCGAGGAAGAGTCCGCGATGCTGCCGGTGCTGGAGCAGGCCGATGCCTTGCTCGATCAGGGTCATTTGTACAAGACCGGCGGCGCGGCGAGCGTCGGCAAGATCGAAGTGGCCGGGCGTGCGCTGGTGATCAAACGTTACAACATCAAAGGGTTTGCTCATTGGCTCAAGCGCTTCTGGCGCCCGAGCCGCGCCTGGCATTCCTGGCGCGAGGGTAATCGCCTCGCGTTCCTCGGTATCACCACGCCCAAACCGCTGGCGGTGCTGGAAACCCGGTTTTTCTGGCTGCGCAGCAAGGCGTATCTGATCACCGAGTACCTGCCCGGGCCTGACATCATCGAGCGCTTTGCGCCGTATGTTGAGAGCGGCGCAGCGCCGGAAGCCGAGTTGCAGGCGCTGGATCAGCTGTTTGCGCGGTTGATTGCCGAGCGCATCAGTCATGGCGATTTCAAGGGCCACAACCTGTTCTGGCATGAGGATCGCTGGGCGCTGATCGATCTGGATTCGATGTGTCAGCACGGTTCGGCGGGCAGCTTTGCTCCAGCCTATGCCCGGGATCGCGCGCGGTTCATGCGCAACTGGCCCGAGAGCAGTGCGCTGTACCAGGTGATCGATCAGCGTTTGCCCAAGGATGCATCGGGCGCTGTGTGATTTATTTCGCAAGCCGGTAAGACGTTTCTGCAATGGAAATCGGGTAAGGCATGTGACGACAAATTCTTGTGATTTGTCCTACGGCCTTACCAGAACCCATGAACTGCCCCGTATTAGCCTCCGATGCTAGTTTGCCCCGACGTTCCCGGAGGGCAAATCTTGACCATCAAAACGGCTATTACCATTGGCGCATTTTCCCTGGCATTGTCTGGCTGCGGCACCGCCGTCACTGTGCTGCAGGGCGACGAGGCTGCTACGCGCAGCCTGCGCAAACAGAAGACCTACTGTCAGTCCATTCCGCGCATCTACAGCGGGCTCGCCCACGACTTCTGCCTGTTGCACGCGCCCCCTGATCCCACTGGCATTCTGGTGCCGGTCGTCCTGCTCGACATGACTCTTTCCGGGGTATTCGATACGGCTTGCCTGCCTTATACGATCTATCGTCAGGCGGTGGACGGGAATATCGGTGTTTATTGGCGGCCGAGCCGTGGATAGTCCGATGGACAAGGGTTCTGCGGGGTGAACGACATGGGGTAATTCGCACAGGGTCATTCCCGCCACGTTTACGCTATAATCCCGCCCTTTAGCTGTCTCTCGCCCGGTGCGAGGGCACATCATTTTTCAAGGCGCATCGCGCCTGAATGCAGACTAAAGAGGCTAGACCCCTGTGGCATTGACGATTCTTGGCCTGTCCGGCGCCCTTAGCCATGATCCTTCAGCAGCCTTGTACATCGACGGCAAGCTGGTCGCGGCGGCTGAGGAAGAGCGCTTCGTACGCGATAAACATGCAAAGAACCGCATGCCCTACGAATCGGCGAAGTTCTGCCTGGAGCAGGCTGGCATCAAGCCGTCCGACGTTGACGTGGTCGCGATTCCGTTCGCCCCGATCAGCATTTTCGGCAAGGCCCGCTGGCAGTACGCCAAGCGTTACTGGTACGCCCCGGACCGCGCACTCGACGCGATCCTGATGGGCAACCGTCGCTACAAGCGCTATCGCAACAAAATTGTCTGGTGCCTGGAGCAACTGGGCTTCGATCCGAAGAAAATCAAGATCGAACCGGTTGAACACCACCTGGCCCACGCTTCCAGCGCCTACCACTGCTCGGGTTTCAAAGAGAAAACCGCGATCCTCGGCATCGACGGCAAGGGCGAGTACGCCACGACCTTCTTCGGTTATGGCGAAAACGGCAAGATCCACAAGATCAAGGAATTCTTCGATCCGGACTCCCTCGGCGGCCTGTACGGCGCGATTACCGAGTTCCTCGGTTTCGACATGCTGGACGGTGAGTTCAAGGTCATGGGCATGGCGCCGTACGGCGACGCCAGCAAATACGATTTCTCGCGCCTGGCCTCGTTCGAGAACGGCGAGCTGGTGATCAACACCGACTACGCCAACGTGATCGGCCTGCGTCGCTACAAAGAGAAGGGCAAGGGTTACTACTTCTCGCCGAAGCTGATCGAGTGGCTGGGTCCGAAGCGCGAAGGTGACATCGCCGACGAGCCGTACATCCACTACGCCGCCAGCATTCAAGCGCTGTTCGAAAAAATCGCGCTGCAGATGATCGACTACTATCTGGGTGACGTCCTCAAGGAAACCGGCAAACTGGCCTATGCCGGTGGCTGTGCGTTGAACGTCAAGCTCAACCAGAAAATCATCGCCCGCGACGACGTCAAGGAGCTGTTCGTTCAGCCTGCCTCCGGCGATGCCGGCACCGCAGTCGGTGCAGCGGCCTATGTGTCCAACGCCCGTGGCGTGCCGGTCGAGAAGATGGAACACGTCTACCTCGGCCCGTCGTACAGCAACGAAGACGTGATCGCCGCGTGCGCCCGTCACGAGAACAAGCCGACCTGGCGCAAGCTCGACAACATGCCGGAGCAGATCGCCAAAATCATGGTCGATGGCAACCCGGTGGCCTGGTTCCAGGGCCGCATGGAGTTCGGTCCGCGTGCACTGGGTGGTCGTTCGATCATCGGCTGCCCGAGCGTGGCTGGCGTGGCTGACCGCATCAACCACCAGATCAAGTTCCGCGAGCGCTGGAGGCCTTTCTGCCCGTCGATGCTCGACACCGTCGCGCCACAGATGATCAAGATCGATCACCCGGCGCCGTTCATGACCTTCACCTTCGAAGTGGCGGAAGAGTGGAAGACCCGCGTGCCGGAAGTCGTCCACGAAGACGGCACGTCCCGTGCCCAGGTGCTCAAGCGCGAATACAACCCGCGCTACTACGACATGATGAAGGCGCTGGAAGTGCTGACCGGCAACGGCGTGTCCCTGAACACCTCGCTCAACCGCCGTGGCGAACCGATGATCTGCTCGCCGACCGACGCCCTGAACATGTTCTTCGGCTCGGATCTGCAGTACCTGATCATGGAAGACATCCTGGTGGTCAAAGAAGGCGCAAACGCTTATGACACGCTCGGCTGAACGCCATGTGCTGCAGTTCTGTCACGGCTATGACGGGCCGTTCCTCGACTGCGCGCGGCAGTACGCCAGCCTGTTCGCGGGCACCGGTTATCGGGTCACCACGGTCTTTCTGACCGGGGTCGCCGATAGCGAGGTGGCCGCGGCCTGCGCCTCCGATGAAGTGTTGTTCATGGAGTACAGCTCCAAGGCCATTCGTGGCCTGAAGCTGGGCGCCATCGGCGATCTGCGCAAGATCGCCGCTTCACGCAATTTCAGTTTCTGCATCGCCCATCGTTTCAAGCCGATCTACATCGCTTTGCTCGGCACTTCACTGCCGGTGATTGGCGTGCACCACGCGTTTGGCGATTACAAACGCGGTTCGCGCAAACTCTTTGCACACATTTTCCGCAAGCGTCTGAGCCTGCTCGGCGTGTCCGATGCGGTGCGCGACGACATGCGCCGTTGCCTGCCGAAATGGCCGGCGGCGCGTATCCAGACCCTCTATAACCGCATCGATGTCTCGGCGTTGCAGATGAGTCAGGTGTCCGCCCGTGAAGCTCGCGAGACCCTCGGTCTGTCGGCGGATGCATTCATTGTCGGCAACGTCGGTCGCCTGCACCCGGACAAGGATCAGGCCACGTTGCTGCACGGGTTTGCCGCGGCATTGCCTGGTCTGCCGGCCAACAGCCAACTGGTGATTCTCGGCAAGGGTCGTCTTGAGGATGAACTCAAGGCCCTGGCCCGTGAGCTGGGCGTTGGTGATCGCGTGCTGTTTCTCGGTCAGGTGCCGGACGCGCGCAATTACTTCCGCGCATTCGATGTGTTTGCCCTGAGCTCCGACCACGAACCGTTCGGCATGGTGTTGCTGGAGGCCATGGCCGCCGGCGTGCCGTTGCTGGCCACGGCATGCGGCGGGGCGAAGGAAGTAGTCGAAGGCGTGGGCATTCTGTTCCCGCTGGGTGACGCCGAACATCTGGCCCAGGGCCTGAAACATCTGGCCGGTATGGACGAGCAACAACGTCGCCAGTGCGCCGAGATGATGTTCGACCGCCTGCGCGAGCGCTTCTCCGACCGCGCCGTGCGCGACACCTTCTGGCATTTGCCGCAAGTTACCGATCTGGCACCGAGGGGCTGATGCTCAACCGATTTCAAGGCTGGCGCGAACGTGGCTGGTCGCCCGTTGACGCCTCAACTTATGCACAGGCCTGGCAGCGTTTTGGCGGCAGCGTCGCGACTCATCCGATGGTCGTCGAGCGGCTGGCGAATCTGGCCGGCATTGCGGTGCGCTATCTGGCCTGGGAACAGCAGGGTGAGATCAAAGCGGCGATCCCGACCTGGGGCCGCGACCTGGCCTTGTCCAAGGACGTGCTCAAGCGCAACGGCAAGAAAGGCCTGTTCGATCTCGGCAACGCCGAACTGATCCTGCCGGCCGCCGCCGATGCCCGGGCCCCGCTGCGCCATCGCGGACGCTACCTGTCGGCGCTCAACGAAAACCGCTTCAGCGGCCTCAAGTTGCAGACCGAGCAACTGGCCATGGCCCGTACCCCGGAAGAACTGTCGAAGAAGTTTCGCTATAACCAGCGCCGCGAACTGCGCCTGCTGGAAGAGGCGGGCGGGGTGGTGCGGCCGGTCAGCGAATTCACCAGTACAGAGCTGGCAGCCATCTACTGCGATCTGTTTCAGCGCCGCTGGGGGTTTCCGGCCACTGGCGCGGCGCGGATGGCCGAGGTTATCGAGCTGCTGCGCGAGTTGTTGATCGGTTCGGTGATCTTGCTCAACGATGCGCCCATTGCGATCCAGTTGGTGTATCGCGTCGAGGCGCCGGAGTGGATCAGCGTCGAGTACATCAACGGCGGCGTCGATCCCGAAACCCGTGAATTCAGCCCCGGCAGCGTCCTGAGTTTCCTCAATACGCAAAGTGCCTGGGAACATGCCCGGGCACTGAACAAGCCGCTGCGCTTTTCCTTCGGTCGTGCCGACCGTGAATACAAGGATCGCTGGTGCAATCCTGTGCCGGTCTTCACCGTATGAGTCAGCCCATGAGCCGCAAACAGCAACTGCTCAAGCGTCACCGGCGCAATAAACGCATCGGCTTGTTGATCGCATTGATCGTGTTGATCGCCCTCGGCGTGCTGGTGGCCTGGTGGTTGCCGCTGGTGCTGGCGGTGATTGGCTGGATCGCTCACGAGGCGTGGTTCGCCGACCACTTGTTCTATTCGCCGAAAGACGATTACCAGTACAGCTTTCCACCATTCACACCGCAGCCCAAAGTGCATTTGCACGGTGAGCAATTGCGCCTCGATGAGGGCGTGATGCTGCCGGATGACGCAACGCTGATTCTCGCCGTGCGGGTGAAAAGTAGCTGGCTGGGGCGTTTCTTCGATCCACGGGTCGAGCTGGCGGGTGGATCGAATCCGGATGCCCAGACTTTCGAACGTGGCGTCAACGGCCTGCGTTTTCTGAACCTCAGCGGTCAGGCGCAGACCCTGTCTCAGGGCTTGCTGCGTCTGCGCGGGCGTTTTTGCCGGGTGTCCGGCGAGCCGGTGCTGTGGGCGCTGGAGCAGCCGGATTACCGGCGTCAGCGGGTGATGGTGATTGCGCCGCACGCCGACGATGCCGAGCTGGCCGCTTACGGTTTGTACAGTCAGGCCGACGAGGCCTGGATCGTCACCCTGACCGCCGGCGAGATTGAAGCCGAACACTATCGGCAGATGGGCCTGAACAAGGTCGAGGCGTCGCGGCTCAAGGGTCGCTTGCGGGCCTGGGACAGCCTCGCCGTGCCGCGCTGGGCCGGCGTGCCGCAGGAACATTGCGTGCAGCTCGGTTACTTCTGTCTGCAACTGGCGGCGATGCAGGCTGCGCCGAATCAACCGGTGGGCTCGCGGGAAGCCGATCTGAACGACACGCGGATTTTTCGTCAGTTGAATCCGTTTGCCCTGCCCGGCGATGCCGACGGCGCGCCGACCTGGAACAACCTGCTGGCCGACCTGCGTGACATTCTGTCCCGTGCGCGGCCGGATGTGATCGTGTTGCCACACCCGACACTCGATCCACATCCCGACCATATCTGCGCCCAGGAAGCTGTGATGGAAGCCTTGCACGGCCTGGACTGGCAGCCGACCCTGCTCGGCTACGCCAACCACTTGCACGACAACGATCGCTGGCCGATGGGCGACAGCGGGCAGGGCATTGCGTTGCCGCCGACGTTCGATGCAACGCTCGCAATGCAGCCGCTGTGTCTGCCACTGCCGATCGAGTTGCAGCGGGACAAGGCCATGGCACTGGGCATGATGCATGACCTGCAGCCGCCGGCGCCGTTCAAGCGTCGTCTGCGCCGACTGGTTCAGCGAGTGCTGGCCGGTCGAGTGCCTTCGGTCTACGGCGAAAACGAATTTTTCCGCAAAGCGGTCAGGCGCCAGGAGCTGTTC
The DNA here is from genome assembly GCF_051903985.1 of Pseudomonas sp. HLG18. Taxonomy (NCBI): domain Bacteria; kingdom Pseudomonadati; phylum Pseudomonadota; class Gammaproteobacteria; order Pseudomonadales; family Pseudomonadaceae; genus Pseudomonas; species Pseudomonas sp. HLG18. Next base: position 5,702,509 of record NZ_CP195831.1, read on the forward strand.
TGGCTGCTGAAGCAGAGTGAAACAGGCGCGACGGGATCGCACCGGGGAGAGTCATGAGTCAACGCGCAAAGGTGCTGCAGCTGCAGCCCGACTACAACGTCAAATCCCATGATTTCGCCGACCTCGCCGAGCAGATCGTCAAGGCCTTGCCGACGGATCGTTACGAGGTGACCGCTGCGTTTCTGCGCGGTAAACCCGGTCCCGGCGAAGCCGTCAGCCGGGCCGACCGTTCGGTGTATTTCGAGTTTTCCGACAAGTCCCTCAAAGGCATGCGCCTGCGGGCGATGTGGCAGCTGTACAAATTCTGCCGGCGGGAAAAGTTCGACGTGGTGATCTGCAACCGCTTCAAACCGGTGAACATGATGCTGACGCTCAATCGCTGGTTGAAGGTGCCGTTGTGCATCGGTATTTCCCACGGTTTCGGCGAGTACGACCGCTTCTATCGCCGTCGTCAGACTCAGCGCCTGATCGACCGGCACTGGCGTTTCGTCGGCGTGTCGCCGGCGGTCAAGCAATACCTGCTGGACTGCGATTGCGGTTTCACTGACCGGAATACCTACGCCATCACCAACGCCATCGACATCGAACAGGCTGAAGGCCTGCAGCACAGTCGCGAGCGTGCACGGGAGTTGCTGGGCATCGATCCGAAGGTGCGCCTGATCGGCGCTCTGGGACGGCTGGTATCGGTCAAGGGCCATACCTACCTGTTGCAGGCGTTCGCCCAACTGAAAGACAAATACCCGAACACCCAACTGGCAATTATCGGTGCCGGACGCCTGCAAGCACCGCTGGCCGCCGAGATCGAGCAACTCGGCCTGAGCGGTCGCGCCCACCTGCTGGGGTTCAAGGAAAACGCTCTGCAATACGTGCGTGCGTTCGATATCTGGACCATGCCGTCGCTGGCCGAAGGTCTGGGCCTGGCCTTGCTGGAAGGTATGAGCGGGCATCTGCCGGTGATCGCCTCGAACGTGCCGGCCATGCTGCCGCTGATCGAAGGTGCCGGTGGCCTGTCGATCACGCCTAGGGACGTGCCGAGCCTGGTCGCGGCGCTGGATGCCTACCTCGGGCTGTCGGATGACGAGCTCAAGGCCAAGGGTGAGCAGGCTTATCGCTATTTGCAGGAACAGCACGATATCGAGGTCTTCCGCCAGGAATACCTGAACCTGATCGACTCCGGCCTGGAACAGGCCCGCAAGGAACAGCCATGAGTGAGGTCACCGCCCTGAGTGATGCGCAACCCATCGTCACCGTGATCATCGCGTCGTATAACCACGGCCCGTACATCGAGGAAAGCATCCTCAGCGTCATCAACCAGAGCTACAAAAACATCGAGCTACTGGTGGTCGACGACGGCTCGAAGGATGACAGCGTCGAGCGCATCAATGCCTTGCAGGCAAAGCACGGTTTTGACTTCCGTGTGCAGCAGAACCAGGGCCTGACCAATACGCTCAATGGTGCCATTGCGCGGGCCAGGGGCAGCCTGATCGTCCCGTTCGGCTCCGACGACATCATGTACCCGGACCGCATCGCCACCCAGGTCGCCTACATGGACGGTAAGCCTGAGGTCGGCATCTGCGCCGGCAACATCGAGTTGATGGACGCCGATGGCAACCTCTACCCGGAAAAGCGCCAGCGCCGGGATGTGCCGTTCCGTCGTCTGGACTTCGATGACATGTTCCTGGAGCGCAAGCCTTATCCGCCGGCGCCGACCCTGATGATCCGTCGTGAAGCACTGGACAAGGTGGGTGGATTCGATCCGACGATTCGCCTCGAAGACCTGTACATCGAGCTGAAGGTGACACGCGCCGGGTATTTCATCGATGGTCTGAACGTGGTGATGGCTCGCTACCGCAAGCACGCCACCAACTCCTACAAGAACCATCGCTTCATGATCGAAAACATCCTGCGCACCTACGCGCTGTTCAGCGATCATCCGCTGTACGACGAGGTGCGCTACAAGTCGCTCAATTCGATGTTCCTGAAAACCGCCAACCGCGACCGCAAACTGGCGCGGGAGCTGCTGGCGCAGATTCCGTTCAAGGCGTGGAACAAGAAAACCTGGCGCGGTCTGGGCCGGTTGCTGTTTTCACCACTGGAAAAGGACTGAGGCCGCGGCCGCCCGTGATCAGCGGGCGGCTTTTTCTGCGATGCGCTTGTTGCCCTGCTGGCGCTGGCGAAGCCACTGCACGACCTTCCTGCCTGCGCTCATTCCCGGCTGTTCGATGTACAGGAATGTCGCGCTGCTGATCAGGATCAGCAGGCAGGTGCACGCTGCCAGCAATGGCAGGTAGACCCAGGCCTCCCGGCCATCGAGGTGCAGTGCCGGCGGCAGGCGCTGGACCATCAGCCACAGCACGAAACCATGCAGCAGATAGGTGCTGTAACTGATCTCTCCCAGCCAACGGATGCTGCGTGGCTTGAGGGCACCGAACAGAGTGTTGCCAGAAGCCACGATCACGAAGAACAGCGACAGCAGAAACAGTGGCTGGGTCTTGAAGGCCCTGTTGAAGGCGGTGAAGGCAATCGCCAGCGCAACCAGGGCGACGACTCCGGCCAGAGGGGTCTTGCTCCAGGCTACCAGTTGCGGTCGACGTACCCAGTACGCAGCAGCGATTCCGCCGAGGAAACTGGCCAGGAAGTGCTTCTTGAGCGAGTGCTCCCAGCCGACCACTTGATACAGCGCATAAATACCGAGCAGACACAGCACCACCTGGCGCCAGTTGCTTCGGAAGATGAACACCATGCCAGCCAGTGGCAGCGCCAGGTAGAAGAACACTTCGTAGGCCAGCGTCCAGGTGACGTTGGAGATGAGCATGCCGGTGTGCGGGTACAAGTTGACGTCCGGCCGGTCAAAGGTCAGCCAGGCCAGGGTCTGCTTGAGCAGCTCTACAGTGGATACTTTCAGTTCCCAGCCCTGTAGCTGGAACACCGTGATGAACACGATCAGCATCAGCGGCAAGTACAGCGGATACAGGCGAAAGACCCGAGAGACGCCGAAAGCCGTCCAGTCGAACTCGCGACCCTGGGCCAGCAGGCGGCCCCAGAACAGGAATCCGGTGATCATGAAGAACAGCGCGACGCTGCCCTGGCCAAGCATCGAATAGAACGCGCTCGGTGGAAAATCGATCACGCCCGTGCGCAGAAAGATCCAGGTGATGATCGAGTGATGCACAAACACGCCAAACGCCAGGTAACCGCGCAACCCATCGATGCTGGCGTAACGGCTCTCACCGGAATGCTGCAAATGGCGGGCTATTTTCGGAACCGCGCGCAACAACAGCGCGGCGGTTGCGATGGCCAGCAGATAGGCGGCCGGTGCAATAAGAAGATTGGTTGCGGTCATCATTGAACCCGGGCCGCAGTGGTGGTGGCCAGCACTTGCCTGTGCAGGTTGTCTACGGCGGATTTCGGCGCCGTCACAGCGTACCCCTGAAGCAGCGCGTCGAGGTGATCCTCGAACAGCCAGCGCTTGTCGACGGTGTAGCGTTGCATGTGTCGCAGATTGCGCTGGCGCAACGAAAGAGTCAGTGGCGAAGGGTAGATCCGCAGGTCTGCCAGATCGATCAACCCGAACTCGCCGTCCTCCAGCACCAGCACATTGCCCAGATGCAGCGAGCGGAAATAGACGCCTTGCTCATGCAGCCGGGCCATGAATTTGCCGAAACGTTCGACCAGGGCCTGTCGTACTGCTGGCGCGGTGATGCCTTGCAGCACCTGGCGCAAGGTATGGCCTGGCAGTGGCGCGTAGTGCACTGCACTGCTGCCATCGTCGAGGCGATACAGGTTCAGTACCTGCGGGGTGGGGATGCCCATCCGGCGCAATTGTTCGCTATTGATGGCGAAGCGTTCGGAGTAAGGGTTGAAGTTGCCGGAGGTGTACCAGCGACGGCGGCGGAACAGCTTGAGGAAGCTGCCATCGGTCAGGCGCAGGACCTTGGGGCCGAGGCCGTCCTCTTCAATCACCTGGGCATTGGCGCCCAGCTGTTGCAGGCCGGTGGCCGACAGTTTCTGCACGGGAACGGTCAACAGGCGGCGGGCTCGCTGATTGATGCTCAAGGCGGCGATCAGTGCCAGGGGAATCCACAGCAGGAACCAGTGCTCCTTGGGCCGCGAGATGATACCGCCGCCCTCTGTCAGGCCGGCGCCGATACCGAACACCAGCCAGGTGGAGGCGATGATCAGCAGCGGCTGAACGCGCTGGCGCCAGCTGCTCAGCAGTCCCCAGGCCTGGAAAAACAGCCACGGCAACAGGCCCAGAATACCGACATAATAAAGGACCCCCAGGGCAAAACTGTGGGGTTCCTGGAAGTTGTAGCCAACACCGGGGTCGATCGCCAGGCCGGCGTTATAGCCATGACCGATCCACGGGTGTTCGGCAATCTTTTGCAGGGCAATCTGCCAGATTTCGAAACGGTAGGAGTCGCCGCGTTCGGTGATCATCTTCGAAAACAGGGCGATCACGGTGATGCCAATGGCCGACAGTGCGCTCAAAAGCACCACCGAGCGTCGGTTCCAACAAATGAAGGCCAGCCAGAATGCGGCCAGGGTCAAGGCGACCAGCGGTGTTCTGGACCCGGTCGCGATCACCGCTGCGAACATGATCAGCATGGCCGGCAGGCTGAGCCAGAGCAGGCGGCCATGCTTGCAGGACATGCTGATACTGAGCCAATAGGCACAGAAGAATCCGAACAGGTGGGAGCTGAGCAGCGGGTTATCGAAGGCGCCACCCCCGATCAGGCGTGCGCCCGGCTCGTAATGACGGATGAACGGGATGAGGAAACAGAGGGTGGCGATCAGCGCGACCATGGCTGCGACGAACAGCATCGGCGCCAGAATGTCACTGCGGTAACGCACCAGCAGGTAGCAGCCGACGAACAGCATCAGGGTGTGCAAGGGAGGCTTGAGCATGCCGCCGAACGATTCGCCATCCGGCGGTCCCCAGGCGAGACTGAGCAATGCCCAGGCGACGAACACCAGCAGCGCGACAATCATCGGCTCGCGCAGCAGTTCCCGGCACTCCCGCGGACGCAGGCACAGGGCGATCAGCGCCGGAATGCTGAACAGGCCATAAAACAGTTTGTGATGCAGGCTGCGGCCAGGCAGGAAGAACAGCGCACACAGGAGCAGGAAGTAGCCGACGGGAAGTATCCACAGGCTGATGAAATCGAATATTCGACTGGACGTACTGCTGAAGCCGCGAAGTTGCATGCTGTGAGATTCAATCCTGAAGTTGATCGGCCATTACGTTGATGGCTATTTGATGCTGAAAAAGACGCATAACAATAACAGCCTTTGCCCGATTGCCAGAACCCTGAAGAAGCTGTGCTAAAGTCAGCGTCCTTTTTATCGACTTTCGCGTGATATGACCGACTCCAGTCCCGCCGCAAGCCCTTCGAGCTTGAAAATCTACTTCCGCCTGCTCGGCTACGTCCGGCCGTATATCAGTCTGTTTCTGATCAGCATCGTCGGTTTTCTGATTTTCGCATCGACCCAGCCGATGCTCGGTTACATTCTCAAGTATTTCGTCGACGGTCTGTCCAATCCAGAGGCAGTACTGTTCCCCACCGTGCCTTACCTGCGCGACCTGCAACTGCTGCAGGCCGTACCGCTGTTGATCATCCTCATTGCGGCCTGGCAGGGCCTGGGCTCCTATCTGGGCAACTATTTCCTGGCCAAGGTTTCCCTGGGCCTGGTGCATGATCTTCGGGTGCAGTTGTTCAACAACCTGCTGGTGCTGCCGAACCGTTATTTCGACAAGCATAACTCCGGTCACCTGATTTCACGCATCACGTTCAACGTCACCATGGTCACGGGGGCGGCAACAGATGCGATCAAGGTCGTAATCCGTGAGGGTATGACGGTGATCTTCCTGTTCGCTTCCCTGCTGTTCATGAACTGGAAGCTGACGCTGGTGATGGTTGCGATCCTGCCGCTCATCGCCGTGATGGTGCGTACCGCCAGCAAGAAATTCCGCAAGCAGAGCAAAAAGATCCAGTTGGCCATGGGCGACGTGACCCATGTTGCCTCGGAAACCATCCAGGGCTATCGCGTGGTGCGCAGCTTCGGTGGCGAAGCCTACGAAGAAAAACGCTTTCTCGATGCCAGTCAGAGCAACACTGACAAGCAACTGCGCATGACCCGCACCGGCGCGATCTACACGCCGATGCTGCAACTGGTGATCTACACCGCGATGGCGGTGCTGATGTTCCTGGTGCTGTTTCTTCGCGGTGATGCCTCGGCAGGTGACATGGTGGCCTACATCACCCTGGCGGGCCTGTTGCCCAAGCCGATCCGTCAGTTGTCCGAAGTCAGCTCGACCATCCAGAAAGGCGTGGCCGGTGCCGAAAGCATTTTCGAGCAACTGGACGTCGAGCCGGAGGTCGATACCGGTACGGTCGAGCGTGATGTGGTCACCGGTCGCCTCGAAGTACGCAACCTGAGTTTCACCTACCCGGGCACCGAGCGTCAGGTACTCGACAACATCACCTTCTCGGTCGAGCCGGGGCAGATGGTGGCGCTGGTGGGACGGTCCGGCAGCGGCAAGTCGACCCTCGCCAACCTGATCCCGCGTTTCTATCACCATGACAAGGGCGAGATCCTGATCGACGGTGTGGAGATCGAGCAGTACAAACTGCTGAATCTGCGTCGTCACATCGCCCAGGTGACCCAGCACGTCACGCTGTTCAGTGACACGGTGGCCAACAATATTGCCTACGGCGATCTGGCCGGCGCGCCACGTGAAGACATCGAGAAGGCCGCGCGTGATGCCTATGCCATGGACTTCATCGCGCAACTGCCGGAAGGCCTGGACACCCAGGTCGGCGAGAACGGCGTGCTGCTTTCCGGCGGTCAGCGCCAGCGCCTGGCGATTGCCCGTGCCTTGCTCAAGAACGCGCCGGTGTTGATTCTCGACGAGGCCACCTCGGCCCTCGATACCGAATCCGAGCGACACATCCAGGCTGCGCTGGATCAGGTGATGAAGGGCCGCACCACGCTGGTGATCGCCCACCGTCTCTCGACCATCGAGAAGGCCGACCTGATTCTGGTCATGGATCAGGGGCGTATCGTCGAGCGTGGCACTCACGGCGAGCTGCTGGCCCAGAACGGCTACTACGCGCGCCTCAATGCCATGGGCCTCGATGCCCCGGCCGAAGACATCGCCTGAGCCCGCCTTGCAAATGCCGGGCGCGCAATGCGCCCGGCGGTTTGTATCCGGAACTTTACCGTTCTTGACCAAACCTGCATAAAACCCGACACCGCGCTTGTTAAGGTTCCTGAACGAACTTTGACTTCCATCGAGGGGCCATCCCCGTCGCGCGGGTATCTTCATGTTGCAACGCTATCTGTGGAAGCTGCTGCCCAAGCCGCAGCGGGCTTTTCTGCTCGGGCGTCTGTCGGTGGTCGATAGACAGGCGGTGAACAAGTCAATGTCGGCCAACCTGCGCTTTCCCGAAGCCTTCGAACAGCGTTCCTGCCTGTTCATTCATGTGCCCAAATGCGCCGGCAGCAGCGTGTGTACCGCGATGTTCGATGGTTGGCGGCCCGGCCATCTGCCGTTGTACTGGTATGAAGAGCAGTTTCCCGCGCAGTTCGCCGCTGCATACAAATTCGCTTTCGTCCGCGATCCGCTGGAACGTGCCTATTCGGCATACGCTTTTCTGCGGGGCAACGAGCTGAGCGGACGCGATCACGCCGCGCAGCAACTGGTCAGGCATTACCGCGACTTCGATGACTTCGTTGCGCGCTGGCTGCATGCGGAAAACATCGCGCGACAATTGCACTTCGCTGCGCAAACCGACTTTCTCACCGACTCACTGGGCCGTCTGGCGCTGGACTTCATCGGTTATCAGGAACATCTGGAGCGGGATTTTCACCTGGTGTGCGAGCACCTGGGCCTGACCAGCCGATTGCAATACGTCAATTGTTCCCGGGAGCGGCGTCCACTGCCGGCCCGGGAATTCTGCTCCTTGCGTACCCGACGCCTGGTGCGGCGGGTCTATGCACGTGACTACGAGATGCTCGGTTATGAATGAGGTACCCCCGGGTCTGTGCCTGCCATCAATGGGCAGCGTTTCTGTACAAAAAATAAGCAAAAAAACCCGTCGTTTCATCCTGTTGCAGCCGCCGCACAAGCCTTCGCCAACCCTGTGTTAATATCGCGCCCCTGTTCATTTTGTATGTGGGTTGCTCCATGAAGTTGTCCATGCCGCGATTCGATCAAGCCCCTGTCTTGGTGGTCGGCGATGTCATGCTCGACCGTTACTGGCATGGTGGTACCTCACGGATCTCCCCTGAGGCGCCGGTACCGGTTGTAAAGGTCGAGCAAATCGAAGACCGCCCGGGCGGTGCCGCCAACGTTGCCTTGAACATTGCTGCGCTGGGTGCGCCGGCGTCGCTGGTCGGTGTGACCGGTGACGACGAAGCCGCCGACAGCCTGAGCAACAGCCTCAAGGGCGCGGGCGTGCGAGCCTTGTTCCAGCGCATCGCGCACCAGCCGACCATCGTCAAGCTGCGGGTCATGAGCCGGCACCAGCAACTGCTGCGTATCGACTTCGAAGAACCGTTTGCCACCGACGCACTGGCCCTTGGCGCGCAGGTCGACGATCTGCTCGAAGGCATCAAGGTGCTGGTGTTGTCCGACTACGGCAAAGGCGCCCTGAAAAACCATCAGGCACTGATTCAGGCTGCGCGTGCCAAAGGCATTCCGGTGCTGGCCGACCCGAAGGGCAAGGATTTCTCGATCTACCGTGGCGCGAGCCTGATCACCCCGAACCTCAGTGAGTTCGAAGCCATCGTCGGCGGTTGCGCCGATGAGCACGAACTGGTGAGCAAGGGCGCGAAACTGATGCACGACCTCGAGCTCGGCGCGTTGCTGGTGACTCGCGGCGAACACGGCATGACCCTGCTGCGCCCGGATCATCCGGCGCTGCACCTGCCGGCCCGGGCTCGTGAAGTGTTTGACGTGACCGGTGCCGGCGACACCGTGATTTCCACCCTGGCGGCTGCGATTGCCGCAGGCGAAGAGCTGCCCCACGCGGTGGCGCTGGCCAACCTGGCGGCCGGCATCGTGGTCGGCAAACTCGGTACGGCGGCGATCAGCGCCCCGGAACTGCGTCGCGCGATTCAGCGCGAGGAAGGTTCGGAACGCGGTGTGTTGGGTCTGGAGCAGCTGATTCTGGCGGTGGCCGATGCCCGGGCGCACAACGAGCGGATCGTGTTCACCAACGGCTGCTTCGACATCCTCCACGCCGGGCACGTGACCTACCTCGAGCAGGCACGGGCCCAGGGTGATCGTCTGATCGTCGCGATCAACGACGATGCCTCGGTCAGTCGCTTGAAAGGTCCGGGCCGGCCGATCAACAGCGTTGACCGGCGCATGGCGGTTCTCGCCGGTCTCGGTGCGGTGGACTGGGTGATCAGCTTCGCCGAAGGTACCCCGGAAAACCTGCTGCGCGAGGTCAAACCGGACGTGTTGGTGAAGGGCGGCGACTATGGCATCGACCAGGTTGTCGGCGCCGACATCGTCAAGGCCTACGGCGGCACCGTGAAGGTGCTGGGGCTGGTGGAAAACAGCTCGACCACGGCGATTGTGGAAAAAATCCGCAAATCCGAGTGATGCAAACATAAAGACCGCGCCTGCGACGACTCTCTGGAGTCGCTCGCAGGCGCGGTCTTTTGCCGTTCAGGAGTTCACTTTCTTGCGCGGCACGATCTTCTTCAGCAGCTGCTTCGCCTTGCCGCGCAACCGCGCCAGCCCCGTGTCCTTGGGCGGCGGCGTCAAACCCTGCTGACGCAGCCAGTCTTTCCAGCGAATCCGCTCATCGCGCACCAGCCAGCCGTCCTGTCTGGCGAAGCTTTCCGCCAGATACAGGCCTCGGGTGCCGGCCGGGGACAACTGACCTTTCTTCAGCGTATACAGCTCGGGGAGCGGTTCGCCGTCCTGTAGTGGCATCAAGTACAGATCGGGGCGCTTGCGGTCGAGCCGGGCGACGAGTTGATCGCCCTCAAGTCGTTCGTCGACATGGAACAGGCTCAGGTTCTTGGCTTCCTTGGGCACGTCCAGTCGCAGGTCGTAGATCAATTGCAGAGACGCGGTCGGCAAGTGCACGTAGGCCCGTGGCCGTTCGAGCAATTGCAGATTGGCGCAACGTACCGGCCGCGCCGAACCGGACAGCGGCGTCAGGCGAAAGGGCAGGGCCTCGCGATAATGCAGCGCCGATGCGTACGGCGCCGGCAGCCAGGTGTCGTTGAAGCGCCCGCCGAGCCAGCCTTCCGGAGTTTCCAGCAGGCATTCTTCGGCGATCTCCTGGATCGCCGTGTGCAACGGGATATTCAATTCGTGCGCCGGCACATAGCCGGAAATCAGTTTGAGGACGACGTCACCACGATCCTGCCGCCGCTGGCGCACCAGCACCCAGTAATCGCGATTCTGCCAGTGCAGGGTCAGGCGCACCGAGACGCCGAGATTGGCCAGTTCCAGCGCAAAGCGTTCGGCGTCGGCCACGCTGACCGGTTTGCGCCGCTGCAGGGTCTGGGCGAAATTCAGCGGCATGCCGACGCTCTGATACGTCAGGCCTTCGGGCGTCGCTTCGACGAACAGCGGCAGCGTCTTGAAGTTGCTCGGGTTCTTTCTGATGAGCGTGCGCGGCATGTCGGCTCCTGCTTAAGGCCGCGGGGCGGCGTCAGTGACCACGAAGGACCTGGGCAACGGTCGCAACGTTATGGGCGAGGTGCAGCGGATTGATTGTTCCGACAATGGCGCTGGTTACGCCAGGCCCGGCGAACAGCAACTCGAAGCTGGCGCGCACCGGATCCACGCCGGGGCTCAGGCACACATGACCACTGGCCAGCGCCTTCTTCACCAGAATGGCTTTGCCGTGGGCAGCAGCATAGTCAATGACCGCCTTCTCGTTTTGTTCGTTCAGATTGTAGGTGACCATCGCGCAGTCGCCTTGCTCCAGTGCTTTGAGGCCGCCGTCGACGGTCTTGCCGGAGAAACCGAAGCCGCGAATCTTGCCTTCGGCCTTGAGCGCCGCGAGGGTTGCATAGACTTCGCTGTCATTGAGAATCGCCAGGTCGTTGCCATCGGAGTGCACCAGCACCAGGTCGATAAAATCGGTTTCAAGACGTTGCAGGCTGCGCTCCACCGACATGCGTGTGTGAGCGGCGCTGAAGTCGTGGGTCGACTGGCCGTCGACAAATTCTTCGCCGACCTTGCTGACGATCACCCAATCCTGACGCTGGCCGCGCAGCAGCGGGCCGAGACGCTCTTCGCTGCGGCCATAGGCCGGCGCAGTGTCGATCAGGTTGATGCCCAGTTCCCGCGCCTGCTTTAGCAGCATGCGCGCGGCGTCGTCATCGGGGATCTGGAAGCCGTTGGGGTATTTCACGCCCTGGTCGCGACCGAGTTTGACGGTGCCCAGGCCCAACGGCGAAACCAGCGGGCCGGTGCTGCCCAGCGGGCGATGCAAATCGTGCAGGGTCGGCAGGCTCATGGCAGCAGTTGCTCCCAGGCCGGAACGCCCATCGGAGGTTTCGGCAACTCAGGCAGCGGAGCAGGGTGGCTTGGCTGGATGCCGTCGCGTTCGAGGGACGCGATCACGCGGTCAGCGAAGTCCGGCGCCAGGGCCAGTTTGGTAGGCCAGCCGACCAGCAGACGACCTTCTTCGGCGAGGAACGCATTGTCCGGGCGGGTCAGTCCGGTTTGCAGCGGTTCGGCGCGGTCGACGCGCAGGGTGGCCCATTGCACGTTGCTCAGGTCGATCCACGGCAACAACTGGCCGATTTCTTTTTGCGCGGTGGCGATCTGTTCGGCGGGCTCACGGGCCACGCCTTCGGATTCGGCAATGTCGCCGCCCATGTACCAGACCCACTGGCCGTCGGCGGCCGGATGTGTAGTCACGGTGATTCGCGGCTTGGTGCCACCGCCCAGGCAGTGCGCATAGAGCGGCTTCAGCCCCGGGCCCTTGGCGAGGATCATGTGCAGCGGCCGGCGTTGCATGGCCGGTTGCGTCAGACCGAGGGTTTCCAGCAGCGCCGCAGTACCGGCACCGGCGCTGAGGACGATGCGCTGGGCGCGGATCTCGCGACCGTCGACCTTCAGACCTACCAATACACCGCTTTGCAGCAATGGCTCGATGTTCTGACCGGCCAGCAGGCCGTCACCGGCGAGATCAGCCAGGCGCTGGATCACGCTTGGCACGTCGACCACCAGCTCGGCGAGGCGGTAGACCTTGCCCTTGAAACGCTTGTCCTGCAGCGCTGGCGGCAATTGGTCGCCCTTGACCTGATCGACCCGGCCGCGCACCGCTTTGCTGGCGAAGAAACTGGTGAGGTTGCCCGCGAGGGTGCCCGGCGACCACAGGTAATGGGCTTCGGACAGCAGGCGCACGCCGGTCAGATCCAGTTCACCGTCGCCGGCCAAGGCTTCGCGCCAGCGGCGTGGCATGTCGGCGATGGCTTCCGAGGCACCGGTCAGCGCGCCATGCAGCGCGTACTTGGCGCCGCCGTGGATGATGCCTTGGGACTTCACGCTCTGTCCGCCGCCGAGGCTGGCGCTTTCCACCAGCACGGTCGAAAAACCCTGGCGACGCAGGCGCGCGTTCAGCCAGAGGCCGGCGACACCTGCGCCGACAATCAGCACGTCGGTGGAAATGGGAGATGGCATGCAACGACCTCAGTGTTCAAGACGAGGGCGCAGTATACAGACTCGGGGAAAAGGGGATTTGTCGATGATCAACAGAGGGGAAGGTGTCGGGCAATGTGGGAGCGGGCTTGCTCGCGAAATCGGTCTATCAGTTAACAACAATGTTGCCTGAGACACCGTCTTCGCGAGCAAGCCCGCTCCCACAGGGGGTTACGCATTAATCAGTTAATGGCCTGCGGTTTTCGAGAACAGCTGAATCACCACCACGCCGAGCACGATCAGCGCCATTCCGAGCATCGCCGGGATATCCAGCTTCTGCCCATAAATGAACAGCGCCGCCACGCTGACCATCACGATGCCCATGCCGGCCCATACCGCGTAGGCCACGCCCACCGGCACGCTGCGCACCACCAGGGTCAGCATCCAGAACGCGATGGCGTAGCCGACGATGACCAGCACCAAGGGCAGAGGCGTGCTGATGCCTTTGACGGCTTTCATCGAAACGGTGGCGATCACTTCGGCGCAAATGGCAATGGCCAGATAGACGTAAGCGTTCATGTTCAAAATCCTCGTGTGAAGCGTTGCTTTCTGAGGCGCGATTCTAGTGGCTTCCCAGATGGGGTAAAGTCATTACCTATCTGTTTTGAAGATGGGTTTGTCGATGGACATGCAGTGGAATCTGGATCAGTTGCGCGCGTTCGTGGCGGTCGCCGAACAACGTTCGTTCTCCGCCGTGGCACGTCAGCAGCGCAAGGCGCAGTCGGCGATCAGCAGCGCGATTGCCATGCTGGAGGACGACCTCGGTGTCAGTCTGTTCGAGCGTAGCAGCGGTCGTCAGCCGCTTCTCACCGAGGCCGGGGAGGCGCTTCTGGAAGAGGCGCGGGAAGTGTTGCGTCAATGCGAACGCCTGAACGGCCGGGCCGTGGCGATGATGCGCGGGCAGGAAGCGCAGTTGCGGGTGGCCCAGGATGAGGCGATGCCCTATCAGGCGCTGGTGGAAAGCTTCGCTGCGCTGGCCGAGCAGTTTCCCAGTCTGGAAGTCCAACTGACCAGCGCCGCCCAGGGCGAGGTCTCGCGCAAACTGGTGGAGCGTCGGGCCGATCTCGGGTTGCTGTTCTATCACGATGAAATCCCCGAAGCGCTGGAGCGCCGGGTGTTGGGCAGCGTGGAAATGGTCACGGTCTGCGGTGTCAACCATTCCCTGGCATCCCAGGCTTACGTCACCTGTCAGCAACTGGCGCAGCATCGGCAGTTGTTGATGTCGACCCAGACCAGCCTTTATCCCGGCAACGAACCGGCCAGTCCGCAGGTGTGGCGCGCTGACAGTTTCTACGTGATGGCCGAATGGCTGGTGCGCGACCTCGGCTGGGCCTGGCTGCCGCGTCACGTGGTGCAGTACTCGGCCTATCAGGGCCTGATGGTGGAGCTCGACAGCGAATGGACGCCGCCGGCGCTGGTGGTGGAACTGGTCTGGCGTCGTGACGAACCGCTGGGTCCGGCGGCGCGTTGGCTTGCGGAGCGATTTGCCATACACCTGCGGGCGATCGGCGGCAAAAGCCGATAAACTCCGCCGCCATGAATAGAACTCTCTACACCGCGCTGTTTTACCTGGGGCTGCCATTGGTGGCGATTCGGCTATGGCTGCGTTCGCGCAAGGCGCCGGCGTATGCCAAGCGGATTGGCGAACGTTTCTCCTATGGCATGCCGATCCTGCAACCGGGCGGCATCTGGGTTCACGCCGTCTCGGTGGGGGAAAGCATCGCCGCCGCGCCGATGATCCGCGCACTGCTGCAACGTTATCCACAGCTGCCGATCACCGTGACCTGCATGACGCCGACGGGTTCGGAGCGGATTCAAGCGCTGTTCGCCAACGAGCCGCGTATCCAGCATTGCTACCTGCCTTACGATTTGCCCTGCGCGGCGGCGCGTTTTCTGGATCGCGTGCAGCCGAAACTGGCGGTGATCATGGAAACCGAACTGTGGCCCAACCACATTCACCAATGCGCCAAACGCGGGATTCCGGTGGCGCTGGCCAACGGACGCCTGTCCGAGCGCTCCGCCAAGGGCTATGGCCGGTTCAACAAACTGACCGCACCGATGCTGGCGGAGATGAGTCTGTTCGCCGTGCAGACCGAAGCTGAAGCCCAGCGTTTCCGTGATTTGGGCGCACGCCCTGAGACAGTCGAAGTCACCGGTTCGATCAAGTTTGACCTGACCATCGACCCGCAATTGTTGCAACGCGCCGCTGAACTGCGTGGCCAATGGCAGGCGCAGGAGCGTCCGGTGTGGATCGCCGCCAGCACCCATGAAGGCGAAGACGAGGTGGTGCTGGATGCTCATCGCCGTTTGCTGGCCAACCACCCCGATGCGCTGCTGATTCTGGTGCCGCGCCATCCGGAGCGCTTCAACTCGGTGTTCGAGTTATGCCAGCGTGAAGGTTTTGCCACGGTGCGTCGCTCCACCGGCGCGAGCGTCGATGCGCAGACTTCGGTGCTGCTCGGCGACACCATGGGCGAGTTGCTGTTTCTTTACGCCCTGGCCGACAGCGCGTTCGTCGGCGGCAGTCTGGTGGCCAACGGCGGCCACAATCTGCTGGAGCCGGCGGCCCTGGCGAAACCGGTCATCAGCGGCCCGCACCTGTTCAACTTCCTCGACATCGCCGCGCAACTGCGCAGCGCCGGGGCGTTGGCTGAAGTGGATGACGCCGAAGGGCTGGCGACCGAAGTGCAGCGGCTGTTCGAATTGCCGCGCGATGCACAGCGCATGGCGGAAGCCGGGCTGAGTGTGATGCGCCGCAATCAGGGCGCGTTGCAGCGCTTGCTCGATGGCCTGGGAAGGTTGATCGAACGCGCATGAAAAAACGCAGCCTCAGGGCTGCGTTTTTTGTTTAAGGCCGGGCCTTGAGCTGTGCTTCGGCGGCCTTGGCCAGATCCGGCGGTAGGAAATCCTTGTCCGGGTTGTAGTCGGCTTTCAGATAACGCGTCAGATCCTGCAAGTCCCCCGGGTTCAACGTCCCCGCCGCCTGTTTCAGGCGCAGGTTGTCGAGGATGTAGTCGTAGCGGGTGTTGTTGTAGTTGCGCACCGAGGTGTAGAGCTGACGCTGGGCGTCGAGCACGTCGACGATGTTGCGCGTCCCCACCTGATAACCGATTTCCGTGGCTTCCACCGCGCTCTGGTTGGAGATGATCGACTGGCGGCGCGCCTGCACCTGCTCGACGTCGGTGTTCACCGCGCGGTGCAGGTTGCGGGTGTTCTCGACCACTTGCCGACGCAGGCCTTCACGCTGCTGTTCGGTCTGGTCCAGTTGCGCGTAAGACTGGCGCACCTGGGAGCTGGTCAGCCCGCCGCTGTAGATCGGGATGTTCAGTTGCAGGCCCACGGTGCTCTGCTCGACGTTGCCACTGTACGGCGTACCGAAGGCATTCGGGTTGGCGAACCCGAGGGCGTCATTGTCGCCTTTTTCGTATTTGGCTACGGCGTCGAGGGTCGGCAGGTGGCCGGCCTTGCGTTGTTTGAGGGTCTGTTCGGCGGAGCTGACGGCATAGTTGCTGGCCAGCAGATTGAGGTTCTGTTTCGCGGCGGTGTCGACCCAGGCCTTGGCGTCGTTCGGCGCCGGCGGCAGGATCGGCAACGTGTGGACGATGCCCTGGATCGAGTTGTACTGGCGGTTGGTCAGGGTGATCAGTGCTTCGAACGCATCATCGACCTGCCGCTGAGCGACGATCCGGTTGGCCCGGGCGGTGTCGTAACTGGCTTGCGATTGCAGCACGTCGGTCTTGTCCGACAGGCCCACGTCGAAGCGCTCGTTGGACTGGTCGAGCTGGCGCTTGAACGCCGCTTCTTCAGCCTTGGTCGAGGCCAGGTTGTCCTGACTGCGCAGCACGTTGAAGTAGCTTTCGGCGGTTTGCAGGATCAGGTTCTGCTCGGTGGCCGAGAGTTGCAGTGCGGCCTGCTCGTTGACGTCCTTGGCGGCCTGGTACTGGAACCAGCGATCGGCGCGGAACAGTGGCTGGGCCAGGGTCGCCTGATAGGAGTGCGCGCTGCGATTGGCGATGGCCGAGGGCTGGTCGATCGAAGTGCGCACGTTGGCGACTTCAGCGCCACCGGACAGGTTCGGCAGCAACCCGGCGCGGGCCTGCGGCACCACTTCTTTCTGTGCGCCGTACTGGGCGCGGGCGGCGGCCAGATCGGCGTTGTTGTCGACCGCTTCCTGATAGACGCTGACCAGATCGGTCTTGGTCGATAAAGGCGCTTCTGCTGCCCAGACCGTTGTGGTGGACGCACAAGACACGGCAACAGCCAGTGAGAGTTTGCGCAGCATGAGGCGATCCCTAGCATGAATATTATGGAAATAATCCGGGCGCCAAAGGTAAGGCGCGGGCCGCATAGCGTCAAGGCGCAGCAGGGCAAGGCGAGTGTAGTTGCGCATTGAGGCCCTCACAATCCTGTCGGCCGCCGCAATTGCGCCATTCATCATGGTGTTTGCCACGGTGTTGGCGTTCTTTGCCGGTTGTGTCTAGACTGGCCAGGTTCTTGTCGGGGTGCCTTGCTATGAGGCTGAGATCGAATATTTTCGGATCCCGTTGAACCTGATCAGGTTAGCGCCTGCGTAGGGAACAAGATTTCTCGTCACCCGGCGAGTCCTCTTGTGCTTCGTCCGGGAAATTGTTCGACAATCGAACGCTCGACGACGATGCACAGCACCAGCCTTGGTGCGTCCGTGCCTTTCAGGTTCTGCTCCGACAATCCACTGCCTGGATGCTGTCTGGAGAGCCCGTGATGACTACAAAATCCAAAAACGCGATCAACCTGAGTGACTCGGCCAAGGTCGACGAGCAGTCGGTTCAACCGTTCACCCGTTCGCAAAAAGTCTACGTTCAGGGCTCGCGCCCGGACATCCGCGTGCCCATGCGTGAAATCACCCTCGATGTGACCCCGACCGACTTTGGCGGCGAAATCAATGCGCCGGTCACCGTCTACGACACCTCGGGCCCGTACACCGATCCGAACGTGGTGATCGACGTGCGCAAAGGTCTGGGCGACGTGCGTTCGGCGTGGATCGACGACCGTGGCGACACCGAGCGCCTGCCAGGCCTGAGCTCGAATTTCGGTCAGGAGCGCCTGGCCGATCCGGAGCTGACCAAGCTGCGCTTTGCCCACGTCAACAACCCGCGCCGTGCCAAGGCCGGGGCCAACGTCAGCCAGATGCACTACGCCCGTAAAGGCATCATCACCGCCGAGATGGAATACGTCGCCATCCGCGAAAACATGAAGCTGCAGGAGGCCCGGGCTGCCGGCCTGCTGAACCAGCAGCATGCCGGTCACAGTTTCGGCGCGAGCATTCCGAAAGAAATCACCCCAGAGTTCGTCCGCGAAGAAATCGCCCGCGGCCGCGCGAT
This sequence comes from Pseudomonas sp. HLG18, assembly GCF_051903985.1. NCBI lineage: Bacteria > Pseudomonadati > Pseudomonadota > Gammaproteobacteria > Pseudomonadales > Pseudomonadaceae > Pseudomonas > Pseudomonas sp. HLG18. The sequence continues at coordinate 5,720,554 of NZ_CP195831.1, forward strand.
CATTCCGGCCAACATCAACCACGTTGAACTGGAACCGATGATCATCGGCCGTAACTTCCTGGTGAAGATCAACGGTAACATCGGCAATAGCGCGTTGGGTTCGTCCATCGAAGAAGAAGTGGCGAAACTGACCTGGGGCATTCGCTGGGGTTCGGACACGGTGATGGACTTGTCCACCGGCAAGCACATTCACGAAACCCGCGAGTGGATCATCCGCAACTCGCCGGTACCGATCGGCACCGTGCCGATCTATCAGGCACTGGAAAAAGTTAACGGTGTTGCCGAAGACCTGACCTGGGAGCTGTTTCGCGACACGCTGATCGAGCAGGCGGAGCAGGGCGTCGACTACTTCACCATCCACGCCGGCGTGTTGCTGCGCTACGTGCCGCTGACCGCCAAGCGCGTGACCGGCATCGTTTCCCGTGGCGGTTCGATCATGGCCAAGTGGTGCCTGGCGCATCACAAAGAGAACTTCCTCTACACCCACTTCGACGAAATCTGCGAAATCATGAAGGCCTACGACGTCAGCTTCTCGCTGGGCGACGGCCTGCGTCCGGGCTCGATTGCCGATGCCAACGACGAAGCGCAATTCGGCGAACTGGAAACCCTCGGCGAGCTGACCAAGATCGCCTGGAAGCACGACGTGCAGTGCATGATCGAAGGCCCGGGCCACGTGCCGATGCAGTTGATCAAAGAGAACATGGACAAGCAGCTGGAGTGCTGCGACGAGGCGCCGTTCTACACCCTCGGTCCGCTGACCACCGACATCGCGCCGGGCTACGACCACATCACCTCCGGTATCGGTGCGGCGATGATCGGCTGGTTCGGTTGCGCGATGCTCTGCTACGTGACGCCGAAGGAACACCTGGGCCTGCCGAACAAGGATGATGTGAAGACCGGGATCATCACCTACAAGATCGCGGCGCACGCCGCGGACCTGGCCAAGGGGCATCCGGGCGCGCAAATCCGCGACAACGCCTTGAGCAAGGCACGGTTCGAATTCCGTTGGGAGGATCAGTTCAACCTCGGTCTGGACCCGGACACCGCCCGTTCGTATCACGATGAAACCCTGCCGAAGGACTCGGCGAAGGTCGCGCATTTCTGTTCGATGTGCGGGCCGAAATTCTGCTCGATGAAGATCACTCAGGAAGTCCGCGAATACGCGGCCAACCAGCGGATCGACGCGGTCGACGTGGACGTCGCCCAAGGCCTGGCCGAACAGGCCGAGCGGTTCAAGAAGGAAGGCAGTCAGCTGTACAAAAAAGTTTGATCTGACCTGAAAGGGTGGGGCCTGTGCAGGCCCCATCGCCAGCAGGCTGGCTCCCACACAGGATTTGTGATCGCCACAAGTCCCCTGTGGGAGCCAGCCTGCTGGCGATTGATCGACACAACAACAAATGTCCCTCTGAGATAACACCCTTGAGCATTCAACCCGGTACTTATTCCCCCGACCTCGCCGTGCCCGCCGACAAGCGTGTATTCGGCGGTCGCGATCTGTTTTCCCTGTGGTTTTCCCTCGGTATCGGTCTGATGGTCTTGCAGACCGGCGCGCTGCTGGCACCGGGGCTGGGCCTGTCGGGATCGCTGCTGGCGATTTTCCTCGGCACCCTGGTCGGCGTCCTGCTGCTGGCCGCCGTTGGCGTGATCGGCAGCGACACCGGTCTGTCGTCGATGGCTGCACTGAAACTCAGCCTGGGCCGACAAGGTGCGAGCTTGCCGGCGCTGCTCAACCTGCTGCAACTGATCGGTTGGGGTTCGTTCGAAATCATCGTCATGCGCGACGCCGCGAGCCTGCTCGGCACCCGTGCGTTCAGTGAAGGTTCGCTGTGGGCCAGTCCGATGTTGTGGACGTTGTGCTTTGGTGCACTGGCGACCTTGCTCGCCGTCAGCGGGCCTCTGACATTTGTGCGCAAGATCCTGCGCAAATGGGGTATCTGGCTGATTCTGGCCGCCTGCATCTGGCTGACCTGGAACCTGTTCGCCAAGGCTGATCTGGGCGCCTTGTGGGCACAGGCCGGGGATGGTTCGATGCCGTTCGCCGTGGGTTTTGACATCGCCATTGCGATGCCGCTGTCGTGGCTGCCGCTGATCGCCGACTACTCGCGTTTCGGCAAGAAGGCGAAGAACGTATTCGGTGGCACCGCCATCGGTTTCTTCATCGGCAACTTCTGGCTGATGAGCCTGGGCGTCGCCTACACCCTGGCCTTCGCGCCGAGTGGTGAAGTCAATGCGCTGCTGCTGGCGCTGGCCGGTGCCGGCCTGGGGATTCCGCTGTTGCTGATTCTGCTGGACGAGTCGGAAAACGCTTTTGCCGACATTCACTCGGCTGCGGTCTCCAGCGGGATTCTGCTACGTCTGAAGGTCGAGCATCTGGCGCTGGCCATCGGCGTGATTTGCACCTTGATCGCGCTGCTTGCGCCCCTGGCGCAATACCAGAATTTCCTGCTGCTGATCGGCTCGGTATTTGCGCCGCTGTTCGGCGTGGTGCTGGTGGATCACTTCATCCTGCGCAAACGCAGTGGCCAGGTGGCTTCGGCCGCGTTGCACTGGCCGGCGCTGCTGGCCTGGCTGGGTGGCATCAGCACCTATCATCTGCTGGCCAATCTGTATCCGGATGTCGGCGCAACCCTGCCGGCGCTGGTCCTGGCAGGGTTGCTGCAACTCGTGCTGGGCCGGGCCTTCAGTTACGGCCGGGAAACAGCTCGGGCTTGATGATGCCGTTCAGGCGCGGGTAAGGGATCTTCAGTTCGACGTGGCCCAGTGCATAAGGCGCGAGGGTGCTCACGTCGTACTTGAGGATCACGCCGCCGTAGGTCAGCGCCACATGCGGGGTTTTGACGAACGGCCAGTTCTTCACGAACTCCGCTTCCTGATCGAGCTTGGTGCTGATCAGCCAGCTGTTGTGCGCCACTTGCGCCGCTTTCCAGAACGCTTCTTCCTGACCTGGCACCAGCATGTCCGACAGGCTCAGCACCTTGTGCTGCTGGCGCGAATAGTTGATGAAACCGCGGCCCGGCGTGCCATGGGCGCCGCCGGTGTCCAGGTAGCTCGACACTTCGACAATCACCAGACCGTCATGCTGCTCGCGTACTTTGGCCTGCAAATAGCTGCTGTTGCGCGGCCCGGCAGTGCGCAGGAATTGCTCGCGATAGGCCGCCAGGGTTGGCGCCACCGGTGCGTCGGGTTCGGTGCGGGTGAATTGCAGCAGGCGTTTTTCGATGATGCCGTCCAGCGCAGGCTCCGCCGGGAAGTGCAGGGTGTCAATGTTCACCAGCGGGCAGTCAGGGTTGGAACAACCGGGTTTCAGGGTTTCCGAGGCGTCGCGGGTGGCTTCCAGCGGCGTGCGGTAGTTGGGCTGGAAGAGGCTGGCGCAGGCGCCCAGGGTCAGGGCGATGGCGGCCACGGAGGCAATTTTGAAAAGCGACATGGGCGTCCTTTCTGAAGCAGGGGAAGGCAAAAAGTTACCGCTTCGACTCTCAACGAAGCGGTCAGTTCGCCACTAAGCTAATTAGAGTGGGTTTCGCTTCCACCGTCCATCCCGCTGACAGCAAAGGGGCTGCATCAAACGTCACGGGCGCGTTAGGATGGCGCGAAGTCGAGGTCGCCATTAACAAGACGAACCTCGTATTGGAATCTGCAGTAGACGAGGATGCCCATGACCGATTTTGCCAACGCCATTCCAACCGCCGTCGATATCGTGCAGCGGGTGCAATGCTACGAGGGCTTCTACAAGCTCGATCGCGTGCATTTGCGTCATGAACTGTTCGCTGGTGGTATGAGCCGCGAAATCAATCGTGAAGTGTTCGTGCGCCACGATGCGGTATGCCTGCTGCCCTACGACGCGCAACGCGATGAGGTGGTACTGATCGAACAGTTCCGCGTCGGTGCCATGGGCAAGACCGCCAACCCCTGGCTGGTGGAGCTGGTCGCCGGTCTGATCGACAAGGAAGAAGTGCCGGAAGAAGTTGCTCACCGCGAAGCGCAGGAGGAAGCTGGACTCGACATCAAGGCTTTGTGGCCGATGATGCAATATTTCCCGTCGCCGGGGGGCAGCAACGAATTCGTGCATTTGTTTCTGGGGCGTTGCAGCACCGAAGGCGTCGGCGGCCTGCACGGGCTGGAGGAAGAGGCTGAAGATATCCGCGTTACGGTCTGGGCATTCGAGGATGCCCTGCAGGCCGTACGCGACGGTCGGATTGCCAATGCGGCGAGCATCATCGCCTTGCAGTGGCTGGCGCTCAATCGCGCCGAAGTGAGGGGGTTATGGTCGTAAACAAACTGCGCGATCGCTATCGTGTCGACCTCGCGGGCCTGCAAGCCGCCTGCGAGGCCAACTACGCGCGCCTGATGCGACTGTTGCCGGACATGCGCCGCGACCCCGAAGCACGGCGCATCGCCGTGACCCAGGGCGACCAGATGCTCGGCGTGCTGGCCATCGAAGTGTTGCAGACCTGCCCGTACACCACGACCCTGCAAGTACGCCAGGAACACAGCCTGCCGTGGCTGCCGGTGCCGCAACTGGAAGTGCAGGTCTACCACGACGCGCGCATGGCCGAAGTGATCAGCGCCGAACATGCGCGACGCTTTCGCGGCATCTATCCTTACCCCAACGCGGCCATGCATCAGCCGGACGAAAAGGCCCAGCTCAATCTGTTTCTCGGAGAGTGGCTGAGTCATTGCCTGGCCTGCGGTCACGAGTACGCCGCTGTTCGATAGCGTCTATAACAGCGGCAAGTTGTGAACTGCGTCCGGTTCGGCGGTTTCATCCCGGGGCCTTCCCCCAGCATAATTGCGAACCTTTCCGACCCGGCGATCCAGCCCTGGGAGAACGCCTTGCCGAGCGTATCGACTCTGACCACCGCCGATGCGGCGTTGCTGGTGCAACTGTCCGACAGTCATTTGTTCGCCGAGGCGGACGGTGCGCTGCTGGGCATGAAAACTTGCGAGAGCCTGCAAAAGGTCATCGAGCTGGTGCTCGAGCAGCAGCCGCAAATCGACCTGATGATCGCCACGGGCGACCTGTCACAGGACGGCACGCTGGCGTCCTACCAGCAGTTTCGTCAGATGACCGCGCAGATCGACGCGCCCGCTCGCTGGATCCCCGGCAACCACGACGAACCGCAGATCATGCAAATGGCCGCTGTGCAGAGTGCGCTGCTGGAGCCGGTGGTGGACATCGGCAACTGGCGCGTGACCCTGCTCGATTCGGCGGTGCCGGGCTCGGTGCCGGGGTATTTGCAGGATGAACAGCTGCAATTGCTCGCCCGCGCCCTGAGCGAAGCGCCGGAGCGGCATCATCTGGTGTGCTTGCATCATCATCCCGTATCGATCGATTGTGCCTGGATGGAGCCGATCGGCTTGCGCAATCCCGAAGCTTTTTTCGACGTGCTCGACCGTTTCCCACAGGTCCGAGCCGTGTTGTGGGGACATGTGCATCAAGAGATCGATCGAGAGCGCAACGGTGTACGGCTGATTGCCTCGCCGTCGACCTGTATTCAGTTCGAGCCGCGCAGTGCCGACTTCAAGGTCGGCGAGCAGGCGCCGGGGTATCGCTGGTTGCGTCTTCTGCCGGATGGGCGGATCGAGACAGGTGTGGCGCGTGTCACGGGGTTCGATTTTCAGGTGGATTACGGCTCGAACGGCTATTGATTCAGGGGCGCAGCGCTGATTTCCTCGGGTGCTGGCCCAACACCCCCCGACTCCCTGTAAACTCCGCTTTCTTTAGCCGACACCCAGGGAGCTCAAATGTCCGGTTCGATCCTCTATATCCACGGCTTCAACAGCGCGCCGGCCTCGAAGAAGGCCTGTCAGCTGGTCGAGGTGATGGAACGACTGGGTTTGAGCGATCAACTGCGTGTCCCGGCGCTGCATCACCACCCCCGTGAAGCCATCGGTCAGCTGGAGCAGGCAATCGCCGAGCTGGGCCGGCCGTTGCTGGTGGGAAGCTCGCTCGGCGGCTACTATGCGACTCACCTGGCCGAGCGCCACGGCCTGAAAGCCCTGCTGGTCAACCCGGCCGTCAGTCCGCACCGGATGTTCGACGGATACCTGGGGACGCAGAAAAACCTGTACACCGACGAAACCTGGGAGTTGACCCACGACCACGTGACGGCCCTGGCTGAACTGGAAGTGCCGGCACCGCAGGATCCGCAGCGGTATCAGGTGTGGTTGCAGACCGGGGACGAAACGCTGGACTATCGCTACGCCCAGCAGTATTACCGGGCCTGTGCCTTGCGCATTCAGGCTGGCGGCGACCACAGTTTCCAGGGGTTTGCCGGGCAGTTGCCGGCGTTGCTGAGTTTTGCCGGCATTGGCGCCGATTTGTTTCAGGCAATCGATTTCACCGCGCTGTGAGCGGTTGCCCCATTAATTCCTTATTCACCGAACACTGACGACGAGACCTTATGGCCACTCCCAGCGCTAGCTCCTATAACGCCGACGCCATCGAAGTCCTCTCGGGCCTCGACCCGGTGCGCAAACGCCCCGGCATGTATACCGACACCAGTCGGCCGAACCACCTCGCCCAGGAAGTCATCGACAACAGCGTCGACGAAGCCCTGGCCGGCCATGCCAAATCGATCCAGGTCATCCTCCACGCCGACCACTCGCTGGAAGTCTGCGACGACGGTCGTGGCATGCCGGTCGACATCCACCCGGAAGAGGGTGTGTCGGGCGTTGAACTGATCCTGACCAAGCTCCATGCGGGCGGCAAGTTTTCCAACAAGAACTACCAGTTCTCCGGCGGTCTGCACGGGGTGGGTATTTCCGTGGTCAACGCCTTGTCGACCCAGGTACGGGTGCGGGTCAAGCGTGACGGCAACGAATACGAAATGACCTTCGCCGACGGCTTCAAGGCCACCGATCTGCAAGTGATCGGCACCGTCGGCAAGCGCAATACCGGGACCAGTGTGTACTTCGCGCCGGACCCGAAATACTTCGATTCGCCGAAATTCTCCATCAGTCGCCTCAAGCACGTGCTCAAGGCCAAGGCCGTTCTGTGCCCGGGGCTGCTGATCAGCTTCGAAGACAAAGGCACCGGCGAAAAGGTCGAGTGGCACTACGAAGATGGCTTGCGCTCCTATCTGGTAGACGCGGTCAGCGAATTCGAGCGTCTGCCGGACGCGCCGTTCTGCGGCAATCTGGCCGGCACCAAGGAAGCGGTCGAGTGGGCGCTGCTGTGGCTGCCGGAAGGCGGCACCTCGGTCACTGAAAGCTACGTCAACCTGATCCCGACGGAGCAGGGCGGCACCCACGTCAACGGTCTGCGTCAGGGTCTGCTCGATGCGATGCGCGAGTTCTGCGAATTCCGCAGCCTGCTGCCGCGTGGCGTGAAGCTGGCGCCGGAAGACGTCTGGGAGCGCATCGCTTTCGTCCTGTCGATGAAAATGCAGGAGCCGCAATTCTCCGGCCAGACCAAGGAACGTCTGTCGTCCCGTGAGGCGGCGGCGTTTGTTTCCGGTGTGGTCAAGGACGCGTTCAGCCTGTGGCTCAACGCCAACCCGGAAACCGGTCTGGCCCTGGCAGAACTGGCGATCAGCAACGCTGGCCGGCGTCTGAAAGCGAGCAAGAAAGTCGAGCGCAAGCGCATCACCCAGGGGCCGGCGCTGCCGGGCAAACTGGCGGACTGCGCCGGGCAGGACCCGATGCGTTCCGAACTGTTCCTGGTGGAAGGTGATTCCGCCGGTGGTTCGGCCAAGCAGGCGCGGGACAAGGAGTTCCAGGCGATCCTGCCGTTGCGCGGCAAGATCCTCAACACCTGGGAAGTCGACGGCAGCGAAGTGCTGGCCAGCCAGGAAGTGCACAACATTGCCGTGGCCATCGGTGTCGATCCGGGTGCCGAAGACATGAGCCAGCTGCGCTACGGCAAGATCTGCATCCTCGCCGACGCCGACTCCGACGGCCTGCACATCGCAACGTTGCTCTGCGCCCTGTTCGTCCAGCATTTCCGTCCGCTGGTGGACGCCGGTCACGTCTACGTGGCGATGCCACCGCTGTACCGCATCGACCTGGGCAAAGAGATCTACTACGCCCTCGACGAAGCCGAGCGCGACGGGATCCTCGATCGTCTGGTGGCCGAGAAGAAACGCGGCAAGCCGCAGGTCACCCGATTCAAGGGCCTGGGTGAAATGAACCCGCCGCAACTGCGTGAAACCACCATGGACCCGAACACCCGGCGCCTGGTGCAACTGACCCTCGGCGAAGACTTCGCCCAGACCTCGGAAATGATGGACATGCTGCTGGCGAAGAAACGCGCCGGCGACCGCAAGACCTGGCTTGAATCCAAGGGCAACCTCGCCGAGGTTCTGGCCTGATGCGGTTTGGCTGGGCCTTGGCGGGTGCCTTGCTGCTGGGTTCGATGACGGTGTCGGCAGAGCCTGCGCAAGAACTGCGCGTGCTCGCCGAACACCCGGTCGAAGGCATGCGTGGCGGCAACCTCTCGGGGCTGGCCTTGTGCGGCAACGCGCTGTGGACGGTTTCGGATCGGGACGATGACCAGATCTATCGACTCGATACCCGCGATCCGGTCTGGCAGGCCACGGCCGTGCGCATCGATCCGCCGCCGGTGCCCGACAGCGGCTTGCCGTGGGGCATCAAATCGCGAACCTGGGCGGCCTCGTTCGTCCGTGGTGGCGATCTGGATTTCGAAGGGATCACCTGCGACAGCGCCGGCAATCGCTACATTGTCAGCGAAGGTCATGCAGCGGTGCTCCAAGTGCCTGCGCAGGGGCCGTCGGCGTGGCTGAAAATCTCGCCGATGATGGTTCGCGAATCTCGGGCCAGCGGGATGTTGCTGCAGTTCAATGCGATCTTCGAAGGTCTGGCGATCAACCCGGCGGGCGATCAGATGTGGCTCGCCGCCGAGCGGCAAAACCGTGGCCTGTTGATGATCAAGCGTCAGCAAACGGTATGGGACTGTGACGGCCGCTGCGTGCTGCTCAGTGAAGGCGGGATGGAAATGCAACCGCCGCAGTTTCCCAAGGCCCGACCGGTCAATCGGGATTTTTCCGACGTGTCCCTGTTCGACGGCAAACTGTTTACCCTTGAACGCAACGCCTATCAGATCTGTCGTCGTGATGCGCAGACGGCCAAGGTCGAGCTCTGCTGGTCGTATGCGGACGAGCTGTTGCAGGCCAATCGGCGTTATTCGCAGAACTTCGGGCTGGAAGAGGCGTTGGTGGTCGATGCTCAAGGCGCCTGGATCGGTGTCGACAACAATTTCGGCCCCCGCGCCGATGGCGAAGTCCGCCCGATCGTCTGGCGTTTCGCCGCACCCGAGGGTGGCTGGAGTGCCAAGCCTTGAGCCAGCAACCGCCAGGCAAGCGCGCCGGTCGGGTGTTGATGATTCTGGCCTGGTGCGCGGCGCTGTTTCTGGCCACGCGGTTTTTTGGCCAGTGGGAAGAGCGTCAACGCAATCCCAATGTGGTGGTCAGCTCGGAGCAGGTGGGCGGCGTGATCGAAGTGAAACTGATCGGCAACACCCAGGGACATTTTGTCGCCAGCGGCCTGATCAACGGTCGGCCGGTGGAGTTCATGCTCGACACCGGCGCGACCGACGTGGCAATCCCGGCGCAGGTCGCTAAAGACCTCCGGCTGGAAGAAGGTTTCGGTGTGACCCTGAGCACGGCCAATGGCCTGAGCCAGGGCTATCGCACCCGTATCGACCGCCTGCAACTGGGCGACATCGTGCTGCGGGACGTCCGCGCACTGGTGGCGCCGGGGCTGCATGGCGATCAGGTGCTGCTCGGCATGAGCGCCCTGAACAAACTTGAATTTACCCAGCGCGGTGGCACCATGCTGCTGCGCCAGACAACGAACCGATGAGGCCCGCATGAGCGACTCCCTTGATCTCAGCCTGGACGGTGTAGAACGCCGGTCGCTGGCTGACTTCACCGAAAATGCCTACCTCAACTACTCCATGTACGTGATCATGGACCGTGCCCTGCCGCATATCGGCGACGGTCTGAAACCGGTACAGCGGCGTATCGTCTACGCCATGAGCGAGCTGGGGCTGGACGCCGATTCCAAGCACAAGAAGTCGGCGCGTACCGTCGGCGACGTGCTCGGCAAGTTCCACCCGCACGGCGACTCGGCGTGCTACGAAGCGATGGTGCTGATGGCCCAGCCGTTCAGCTATCGCTACACGCTGGTGGATGGTCAGGGCAACTGGGGTGCGCCGGACGATCCGAAGTCCTTCGCCGCCATGCGATACACCGAAGCGCGGCTGTCGCGTTATTCCGAAGTGTTGCTCAGCGAGCTGGGCCAAGGCACCGCAGACTGGGGCCCGAACTTCGACGGCACCCTGCAGGAACCGCTGGTTCTCCCTGCGCGCCTTCCGAACATCCTGCTCAACGGCACCACCGGTATCGCCGTGGGCATGGCCACTGACGTGCCGCCACACAACCTGCGCGAAGTCGCCACCGCTTGCGTGCGTCTGCTCGACGAGCCGAAAGCCACGGTCGAGCAGCTCTGCGAACACATTCAGGGCCCGGACTACCCGACCGAAGCGGAAATCATCACCCCGCGCGCCGACCTGCTGAAAATGTACGAAACCGGCAAGGGCTCGGTGCGCATGCGCGCCGTGTACCACGTCGAGGACGGCGACATCATCGTCACCGCGCTGCCGCACCAGGTCTCCGGGGCCAAGGTGCTGGAGCAGATCGCCGCGCTGATGCAGGCCAAGCCGTCGAAAGCGCCGCAGATCGCTGACCTGCGTGACGAATCCGACCACGAGAACCCGTGCCGCATCGTAATCATCCCGGTCAACAGCCGCGTCGATCACGAAGCGCTGATGCAACACCTTTTTGCCAGCACCGAGCTGGAGTCGACCTACCGGGTCAACGTCAACATCATCGGTCTGGATGGCAAGCCGCAGCTGAAAAACCTTCGTACGTTGCTGGTGGAGTGGCTGGAATTCCGCGTGCTGACCGTGCGTCGCCGCCTGCAATTCCGCCTCGACAAGGTCGAGCGTCGCCTGCACCTGTTGGACGGTTTGCTGATTGCCTACCTCAACCTGGATGAAGTGATCCACATCATCCGCACCGAGGAGCACCCGAAAGCCAAGCTGATCGAACGCTTCGCCCTGAGCGAAATCCAGGCCGACTACATCCTCGACACCCGTCTGCGTCAGTTGGCACGTCTGGAAGAGATGAAACTGCGCGACGAGCAGGACGAATTGCTCAAGGAGCAGGCCAAGCTGCAAGCCCTGCTGAGCAGTGAAGCCAAGCTGAAAAAACTGGTTCGCAGCGAACTGCTGAAAGATGCCGAAACCTACGGCGACGACCGTCGGTCGCCAATCGTCGAGCGCGCCGAAGCCAAGGCGCTGACCGAACACGATCTGCTGCCGAACGAGAAAGTGACTGTAGTGCTGTCGGAAAAAGGCTGGATCCGTTCGGCCAAGGGCCACGAGATCGACGCCACCGGCCTGTCGTACAAGGCCGGCGACGGCTTCAAGACCTCGGCGGCGGGGCGTTCCAACCAGTCAGCCGTGGTCATCGACTCCACGGGCCGCAGTTACTCGGTGGCCGCGCACACCTTGCCTTCTGCACGGGGCCAGGGCGAGCCGTTGACCGGTCGTCTGACGCCACCGCCTGGCGCTACGTTCGAATGCGTACTGATGCCGGAAGACGACGCGCTGTACGTGATCGCCTCCGACGCCGGCTACGGTTTCGTGGTGAAAGGCGAAGACCTGCAAGCCAAGAACAAGGCCGGCAAGGCCCTGTTGAGCCTGCCGAACAACGCCAAGGTGATCGCGCCGCGCCCGGTGGCCGACCGCGAACAGAACTGGCTGGCCTCGGTGACGACCGAGGGTCGCCTGCTGATCTTCAAAATCAGCGATCTGCCACAATTAGGGAAGGGCAAAGGCAACAAGATCATCGGTATCTCCGGTGAACGTGTGGCCAGTCGCGAAGAATATGTCACGGACATCGCCGTTCTTCCGGAAGGCGCCACGCTGGTGCTGCAGGCCGGAAAACGTACCTTGTCGCTGAAAGCCGACGACCTCGAACACTACAAGGGTGAGCGTGGTCGTCGTGGCAATAAACTGCCACGGGGCTTCCAGCGGGTGGACGCGCTGCTCGTCGAAAACCTCAATTAAGCGGCCAGGGGGCATTCGCTCTGTCTTCTCCGACGGAGAAAACAAGTGATAACGCCTCTCTAGAGCGCCCGATCTACGATTTAACCCGTAGATCGGCGCTTTGGCGCTGGAGTCGGAACGCATATTCACGGATGATATGGCCTTTCCAAGCGCCGGCGTGGCCGAGCGTTCTTCACAAATATTGAGTATTTTCACTGTGGTCAGCCTTGTGGCGGCCACCTGGACGGGATGATGACTTCTCTGCGCCCCCTTATTTTCCTGCTCGCCGGCGTTCTTGGCCTGGCGGGTTGCAGCGTTCACCAGCCGGTGTCGCTGTATCAGCTGGACAGCGGAAGTCCGGCTCAGCCTGCGCAAAGCGCGGGCATGGCGGTTTTGTTGGGCCCTGTGGTCGTTGCCGACTACCTGCAACGTGAAACCCTGCTGCAGCGTCAACCGGACGGCAGCCTGCAGGCAGCGGTCGATGGTCGTTGGGCTGGCAGCCTTTCGTCGGATATCGATCAATTGCTGCTGCGTCAGGTCGCCGGTCGTCTGGACAGTCAGCGCGTGGTGCTGGCACCGGCCACCGCAGGCTTCACCCCGGATGTACAAGTGCTGTTGACCATCACTCGCCTGGACTCCGGTGCCAAGCAGCCGGCGATTCTCGACGCACAGTGGCGCCTGATCGACCGTCGTGGTCAGGTGCGGGACAACCGCATCGTTCATCTGCAAGAGCTGCACAGCGGCGGCACGGCTTCGCAGGTTCAGGCACAAGGTATCCTGCTGCAGCGTCTGGCCGAGCAACTGTCGGTCGCGCTCAAGCCGCTGGCCAACCAGCCACCGGTTGCCGAAGCACCGCGCAAACCGGCACCGAAGCCGGCAGCGCCGGCGGCGGAAGCCGAGAAACAGCCGAAGATTCCGATGGCTTCGCCGATTCGCACCGATATGGAAGTGTTTCGCTTCTAAGGCTGGATCGAGTCAGAACAGAGCCCGCCTTGTGCGGGCTTTGTTGTGTCTGGGGTTCTGAGTAGACGATCAAAAGCCCCTCACCCTAACCCTCTCCCAGAGGGAGAGGGGACTGACCGAGGCGTCTGCCGCTATCCATCGACCTGAAAGCTCGAGTCGATTATGGATTTGTGAAGTCGTGTTCGGTTGCTTGTTTGGATTATGGATTCGGTCTTGTTCTTTCAGGTCGGTGTAGATCCCGAACATCCCCCAATCGTAGGGTGAGGGGGCTCCAAAGTCTGGCGCAATCACGAAACCACCACGCACAAAAAAGCCCGCAGACAATCACTCGTCTGCGGGCTTCGTTGTCACTGGCCTAAGGTTTAGGCTCGACGTTCATGCATCCGCGCCAGTTGCCGTTCAAGCATCGACGGATAAGGCTCCATCAACCGCTCAACACAGCAGGCACCCTCAGGGCTGGCAATCGGCCGGATCCGTGCACGTTGGCGTATCAGCGCGTCATCACCGATCTTGCGCTCCACCAGCAGCAGGTTGCGGCTGTGTTGCGACAGCGCCAGGGCGTCCTGGGCGGAGTCGGTCAGCAGCAAGTCGATCTGGCTCAGTCCGAACAGTTCGTCGCCCAGGGTCAGGCCCAGCTGCAATTGCAGGGTGATGCCGCTGTCGGCGACTTCGATCTGCAGTTGATGGCCCAGTGCCCGCAGCAGCTCGCCGCAGCAGATGGCGTTGGTCAGGTAATCGTCGCCGCTGTCTTCGGTGTGGAACAGCATCAGCGTGCTGCCGTCATTCAGGGTTTCGATTTCACCCTGGTACAGCGAAGCCGCCTGCTCCAGACAGTCGCGATAGCGCTCCTGCAGCTCTTCCAGACGTGCCCGTGGCAAGCGGCGCAATTGTTCTTGCGAGCCAAGTTGCACGGCCAGCACCGCGGTGTGTTGCGGAACGCTCGGCGTCGGGCGGCGCACCGCCGGTTGCGCGACGTCGTTCAGGGATTCGTCACGCAGGTCAGCAAACGGGTCTTCGTCATCGTCGTCTTCAACGGTGCTGACCACATGGCGTGGCGCAGGTTTCTGCGCGGCCATCGGGCGGCTCTCGTCAAAACTCGGATCGCGCAGGTTGCGCACCTCGAATTCCGGCCCGACGTCATCGTCCTCGAACTCGGGTTCCGGCTCAGGCTCGGGAATGCTTGGCTCCGGAGCGTAACTGGCGTGCAGTTGACGGGCCAGATCGCCGATCTCGTCCTGACGGTCAATCCCCGGCGTGTATTCGTCGATCCGGCGCAGCCACACACGCAATTGCAGCAACGGCGTGGAGATGTGCCGGCCAAGACGCAGGCTCAGGGCCAGGGACAGTGCCAGCAGGATCGCACTCAAAATGCCCATGCTCTGCAGACTGATGGTCATCGGCTGCTGGAACTGGTCCATGTCCAGGCTGATGCGCAATTGCCCGGCGGTCACGTCCTGGAAGGTGATCTTGCTCTCGTACATGCCCTCGGCTTCGCCCAGCAGGCTGTGCTTGGGCCGCTGACCGGACTCGGCGAGGATGCGGTTGTCCACGCTGTAGATGGCGGCGTGGGCCACCAGCTTGTTCTTGGTCAGGTTGTTGAGCAGCACGTTGAGGCTGAGGATGTCGTTGGACACCAGCAGCTCGGTCGCGGAGGTGGCGGTCTGCGTGGTCAGGCTTTCGCCCAGGGCATCGGCCTGCTCGTGCATGGCCTGCTTGAACTGCAAGCCCATCACGCAGGCATAGATCACCAGGGCCAGGGCGACCAGGATCACGTTATGGCTGGCAATGCGCAATGCAATCGGTACACGGCGGTGGCGCAGTGCACGGAAGATCAGCAGGAAGAAGTTATCGGTTTTAACTGGCGTGGGCCGGTTCACTGAGCTCGGCTCTTTTGTCCGTGAAGTTGACGCGCAGTATAGCGACAGGCCCTAGACCGGCAAAGCGCTGGCGGTGCCCGATGGTCACTGAAAGTGGGTAGAATGCGGTTTTTTTCCAGTTGCGGGGGTGCGCGTTGCGCGAAATCGTCCTGATTAACATCACGGGAGTCGACCGTCCCGGTCTGACTGCGGCCATTACCGGCGTTCTGGCCCAGGGTGGTGTGAATATCCTCGACATCGGTCAGGCGGTGATCCATGACATGCTGTCGTTCGGCATCCTCGTGGAAATCCCCGACTCCGAGCCAGGCAATTCTGTGCTCAAGGACATCCTGTTCAAGGGCTACGAGCTCGACCAGCAGGTGCGCTTCACCCCGGTATCCGAAGAGGATTACCAGCAATGGGTGGGCAATCAGGGCAAAAAACGCCACATCGTCACACTGCTGACCCGCAAGGTCACCGCCGGCCAGTTGCAGGCCGTGAGTTCGATCACCGCCAAATACGGCCTGAACATTGACCACATCGACCGTCTGTCGGGGCGCATGCCGCTGGACACTCCCGCGGACAAGGGCAAGGGGTGCATCGAGTTCTCCGTGCGTGGCGAAGCCGCCGATCCGCAGGCCCTGCGCGCCGAGTTCCTCAGCGTTGCCCAGGAACTGAACGTCGATATCGCCTTCCAGGAAGATTCGCTGTTCCGTCGCAATCGTCGCCTGGCGGTGTTCGACATGGACTCGACCCTGATCGAAGCCGAAGTCATCGACGAGCTGGCCAAGGCCGCCGGTGTCGGCGACCAGGTTTCGCAAATCACCGAGCGGGCGATGGCCGGCGAGCTGGACTTCCGCGCCAGCTTCAAGGAGCGTCTGGCACTGCTCAAGGGGCTGGATGTCAGCGTGCTCGATTCGATCGGTGCCTCGCTGCGCCTGACCGAAGGCGCAGAAACCCTGTTCGCCGAACTCAAGCGCCTGGGCTACAAGACCGCGATCCTGTCGGGCGGCTTCACTTACTTCGCCAAGCAATTGCAGGCCAGACTCGGCATCGACTACGTGTTCGCCAACGAGCTGGAAGTGGTCGACGGCAAGTGCACCGGCGTGGCGATCGAGCCGATCGTCGATGCCCAGCGCAAGGCCGATCTGCTGAAACAGCTGGCTGAAAAAGAAGGTTTGCGTCTGGAGCAGACCATTGCCGTGGGCGACGGCGCCAACGACCTGCCAATGCTGGCGATTGCCGGTCTGGGTGTGGCGTTCCGCGCCAAGCCGCTGGTCAAGCAATCGGCGAAGCAGGCGATCTCGACGCTCGGTCTGGATGGCGTGCTGTACCTGTTGGGCTTCCGGGATCGCGACGGGCAGCTCTGAAAGCTCTGCCGCCTGAGCTGCCCCTTCGCGAGCAAGCCCGCTCCCACATCGGAATGCATTTCAAATGTGGGAGCGGGCTTGCTCGCGAAGGGAGCGCCCTGGATTACCTGGTTGTACTCAAAGGGATTTCCACAACGAGTCGAAATCCTCCTCGCTCCCGCCATTCTGCGCGGTCTCCAATGAGCGATAAGCGAACTGATTGAAACTGTGTGTGCTCGCTACTCGCCGATCCAGCCCGGCGCGGTGCTCTTCGCCCTGGGTGTTGATCAGCACTTTGTTGCCTTCCTGAAACGGCAGTCGCGGCGCCAATAGCGTTGCGGGCAAGTCGATGGCGCTGATTTCCGGCAACAGCAAACCTCGCAGGTAATGGCTGTGATCGTCCCGGGTGCGCACCAGTTGCAGGCCGCAGGGCTGGGCGTATGGGGCCACCAGCTCGATACCCATTTGTGTCCCGGCACCACGCACCTGACGGATCCAGCGCACCACGGCAATGCTCCAGCCCTGATTCGTGGTGTCCTGAATGCCGACCATTTCCCCGGTCTGCAATTCGGCGGGCACTTCTTTTGGCCACGCCAGGCAGTAACCGCCCGGACTGTGGTTGATGACCGGCAACGCATAGGTCGGGTAATGCGGCGGGCTGTCAGCGTCGCCTTCGTCGTCGGCCAGCGGTTCGTAGCGGATTTCCTCGTAGGGCAGGAATTCGTCGGCCTTGCTCTGCGGAGCGGCGTCGAAGGCCTGGCTCCAGCTGTCCTTTTCACCTTGAGCCACCGCCTGGCTGAAATTGGCGGCGCGTGAGCCCGGGTGTTTGAGCAATTCGCTGAATGTGCGTTCGCCCCCAAGATAGAAGTGCAGGGCGCTCATGCCGACGCACACAGTCAGGTTGCCCTGGCCGACGGTGCGCTGAAAACTGCGCTCGGCGGCCTCGCCCCAAGTGGCGAGCAGATGTTGCAGGGTGTCGAGGGTCAGGCCGGATGGGACGGGCAGCGGCGTCGAAGTCTCCTGATGCAGCAGGTGAGCCTCGATGGCCTTCACCAGCGGTTGCGGATCGAAGCCGAGCAGGTCGGGCTGTTGTTCGCTGCGAAACTTGCTGCGATAACGCGGGCCGGCGTCGATCTCTGCAGAAATGGCGAACAATCCCTCGCCCGGGGCACCGGGATGCAGTTTCAGCCAGGCGCTCCAGGGCTCGAGCACCTGCGCGAGTTGGGCGATCGGATTCTGCCGCAACTGATTGCAGCGAGCGCTGCCCAGCAGCAGGGCGGCGATATAAGTCTGTTCGACGCTCAGTTCGCCGGCCAGGCTGGCCAGGTCATCGCGGACCCGGCGATGCTGCAGCTGCAAGTCGCAGGCGCAGCGAAACAATTGGTGCAGTTCAAACCACAGCTGTTCCGGCGCCGGGCTGTACAGCTGCGTGGCGCGCAGCAGTTGTCCTTTCAGCGCGTGGGTTGCACGTTGCAGCGCTACGCTCAACAAGGCTGCCCGATCCCTTGTGTATTTGGGGGCGATGCGCAGAACGATCTGTTTGTAGCCGATGGCCAGATGGCTTTGCAGGGCCTGGCACAGGTTGCTGATCTTGCGCGAGCGCTCATCGAGCATGATCGCCTGATGCAGAAAATGTCGCTCAAGGTGCTGGCAGACGAAATACACCTCGGGCCGCAACAGCTCCAGCAGGTGCAGGCGGTTGTCGCTGGGTGTCAGCAATTGATTGAGTTCACCAAGCCCCTGATAGAGCTGGCGCGCGGTTTCGCCGATGTTGGCCTTGGGCAGACCGGCGATCCAGCGCTTGAGGTCGCGCGGGGTGGCTTCACAGAATGACAGGCGCAACAGCGCCGGGATCGGGGCGCTCAGTTGTGGTTGGGATCGAGGCTCACTCATGCCGTGACCAGCTCCGGCGGCGAATAGGGCAATGCCAAAAACTTTAGCAGTTGTGGTCTGTTTCGCAGGCGTTTATCAGGCTTTTTTACCATTGGTCTGCTGGCCTGGTGCCATTTCGGCTGGCGCTACTAGGCTCTCTGGCGTGCGATCGGAAACGCACGGTTGCACGGCTTGCCGCCAACGTCGGGCAGGTCTCTGAAAAACTTCAAGGAGATGAGGTTCATGTCTAAATACGCAGTGGCAAACCAATGGGGCGGTAGTTCGGCACCTTGGCATCCGGGTGGAACCTGGGTCCTGGGCGCGCGGGACAACCAGAAAGTCGTCGCCATCGACATCAAGTCTGGCGATGGCGGCAAAAGTTTCACCGGCACCATGACTTACGCCGGCGAAGGCCCTATTGGCTTCAAGGCTCAGCGCACTGGTCAGAACCAGTACAACGTCGAGAACCAGTGGGGTGGCAACGATGCCCCCTGGCATCCGGGTGGCAAATGGGTGATCGGCGGTCGGGATAACCAGAACGTTATCGCGTTGAGTGTCACGTCGAGTGACGGCGGGAAAAACCTCAGCGGCACCAATACCTACGCCAACGAAGGGCCGATCGGCTTCCGTGGGCAGATAGAGTAACGGCGCTACTCAGGTCGTGTCCGCCCCTTCGCAGACGTGCGCAGGGGCGGATCAGCAGGTTCAGGCGTTCGACAGTGCCAGGGCCTGACCCATCTGTACCGGCGAGCCGGCTTTCAGTTCTTCAACCCACTTCACCTGATCCGGCCCGAACAGCACGATCGCGGTCGAACCCAGCTTGAAGCGCCCCAGTTCCGCACCTTTTTCCAGATGAATCGGCGCACGGGCGGCTTCGTCGTAACGGAAGGTTTTCAGCTCACGCTTCGGCGGCGTGACCAGACCGGCCCACACGGTCTCAATCGAGGCCACGATCATCGCGCCCACCAGCACCACGGCCATCGGTCCGCGCTCGGTGTCGAAGATGCACGCTACGCGCTCGTTGCGGGCAAACAGTTCCGGAACGTTTTCCGCGGTGGTCTGGTTGACCGAGAAGATCCGCCCCGGGATATAGACCATTTCGCGCAGGGTGCCGGCCAGCGGCATGTGCACCCGGTGGTAGTCCTTGGGCGACAGGTAAACGGTGGCGAATTCACCGCCCATGAACGGCGCCGCATTGGCCGCGTCGCCACCCAGCAGTTCCAGCACGCTGAAGCTGTGGCCCTTGGCCTGGAAGATGCGACCGTGCTCGATCGGGCCGAGCTGGCTGATCGCACCGTCGGCCGGGCTGAGGATCGCGCCCGGGGTCGGGTCCAGCGGGCGGGCGCCGTCTTTCAGGGCACGGGTGAAGAAGGCATTGAAGTGCTCGTAAGCGGTGACGTCTTCAACCAGTGCCTGCGACATGTCCACCTGATAACGCTTGGCGAACCAGGTGGTGAAGGCATTCTTGAACCAGCGCACGCGGCACTCGGCAATGCAGCCGGCCAGGCGCGACAGCAAGTGATGAGGCAGCAGGTACTGGCTGATGATAAACAAACGCTCTTTCATGACTGTCCTTAAAAATCCTTAAAGCTCGACGGGGGTGTCGGGGTGGTTGCCCCATTCGCCCCAGGAACCGGCGTAGCCCTTGACCCGCGGATAACCGAGGGCCTTGGCCACCAGATAAGTGAAACCGGACCGGTGATGGGTCTGGCAGTGGGTAATGACTTCTTTGTCCTTGGTGATCCCGAGGTTTTCCAGGATCTGCGGCATGTCGGTACGGATGCGCAGTTGACGCGCCTGGTCCATGCCCGCCGTCCATTCGAAATTGACCGCGCCGGGGATGTGTCCACCTTTGGCTGCGAGGACTTTCTCGCCGGAATACTCCAGCGGCCCGCGAGCGTCCCAGATTGCCAGGTCAGCGGCGCCGAGACGGCTTTGCAAGTATTCACGGGTGGCGGTCGGCTCGTCGTGCAGGGTCAGGGCTACCGGGCCGCCCACCGCTGGAGGAACCTGGATCGACATTGGCGAACCTTCCGCCAGCCACGCCGTCAGGCCGCCGTCGAGGTAGTGGTACTTGTCGTGTCCGATCACGTCGAGCAGCCAGATGAAGCGTCCGGCCCAACCGCCGCCTTCGTCGTCATAGACCACGTAGACCGCGTCCTTGTTGTGGCCCAGCTCGCCGAACAGCTCTTCAAGTTTTTCCTTTGTCGGCAGCAAGCCCGGAGCCGGTGCCAGGCCCAGCTGGGTGCGCTTCGGATCGACGAAGCGTGCGCCGGGAAGGTGACCCTCGGCATAGCGGGCGGCACTGGTCAGATCCACCAGAATCAGATTGCGGTCGTCGAGGCGCGGGAGCAGGTCGCTCGGCTCGATCACCAGCGCCAGGCCAGAGAAGTCAGGCATGTGAGGTCTCCAGAGCACAAAGGGGAAGGATTGTAGCTGTCATTGGCCGCGCTGGCTAAAGCTGTGCAGTGCTTTCTCGATGCACTGCGCGGTTTTGCCGAAGGCTTGTACGGTGATGTCGGCGAACGGCCCGCCGCCCTGGTCGGCGACCACGATCATGATGACCCGGCCGTTGTTCACCAGCGAGCGCAGGAACAGGTGTTCGCCACGAAACAGGGCGCGTAGCGAGGGCGGCAGCAGGGCGGAAAACTGGGCGTTGTTGTCCGGGGTGATCCGCACCTGCGCCTGCTGCGCGAGCAATCGTTGCAGCACGGTGCTCTGGCTGACGACAAAATTGAGCGCAGCAGCTTCCTTCGGCAACCCCGAGGTTTGATGGACGCGCAGATTGGCGTGGCTGCGGTCGGCCATCAGGATCATCACCCGACGCATGCCGCTGGCGACCAGCGCATCGCGTGCGGCGACGGTCAGGCTCATGGCGTTGGTGAAGCGGCTTGGCACGGCCAGCAGCTCGGCGCATTGCCGGCGCCACTGAGTCAGGTCTTCAGCGGACGGCGCCGCAGCCGGCAGCATTCCGGCGGGCAGACGACGGGTGCCCCACGGCCACAGCAGCGAGACCGCCGGGTGCCAGAGGTCGGGCATGAAGTGATGGCGAGCGCTGACAGCGGCCTGTTGGTGCAACTGCTGTTGCACCTCGTCCATCGAGATTTGCAGGTAGAGGCTGGTCAGGTATTGCCAGCGTTCACTGTGCGGACTGTCCCAGGCCTGTTGCGCCGAGAGTGCCAGACCGTTGGCCAGCAGCACGGTGTTGGCTGGCTGGTTGAGCCAGCGGCGCAAGGTCGGGTCGTCATCGAGGCGATTCTGTTGGCGCAGTGGATGATCGACGTCGCGGGCAATGCGCAGGACCTTGACCAGTTCGCGCTGCTCGGTCAGCAGTAGTCGGTAACCTTGCTGCACCCAGATCGGCAGACGCCAGGCTTGCACAAGCGCTTCGCCGATTTTCAGCAGGCGCACGCCGAACAGCTGCTTTTCAACGACTCGCGCTGATTCGCCCTTGTGGATAACCCGCACTTCCCACTCTTCAAGCAATTTGGGAAAGGTCAGCGCCAACGGCCACAGCGGCGACAGAAACAGCAGGCTGCCCCAATGAATGTCCTGCCACAGCCGCGCCAGGCGACTGGCAAAAAAGCCGTTGGCCTGTTGGGTGGCGTGCTGGCTGATCATCTGTATCTGGCGCAAGGCCTGGGGGATTTGAGCCTGGGGTTCGGCGGGCAGGCGTGCCAGCAGTTCTTCGGTGCGGGCCAGACCAAGACGATTGATCGCCACTTCAAGGTTTTCCGCCGGCGCAGTCATGCTGCCCTGGGTGTGACGGTTGGCTTCGCGGATGATGCTCAGGGCCAGTGCCGGGCTGTCCTGCATCAGCTCGGCAATATCGCGCAACGAGCTGCGATTGTCGCGGATGGCACGGCAAACGCGGTCGTGTGCTTCTTGCGGTACCGGCAGGCGCACGCCGTCGAGCAGCTTCACCCAGCCATCGAGTGTGGTCGGTCTTGCGTGTGGGACGTTCGTTTCATTAGCCATGTCTGGACGAGATCTTCACTGACTGTAGACGCGCCCGGCATGGGCTAAATTGGCTTTTCGCCTGAACTGGCTATAGTCTGGCGCAGTTTTGCCGATAAGTAGAAGAAGAGATTTTTTAACTTCCGAATATGACCTTGAACCCGACTTAAACAAGTACCTTTCTACCTATGGCTAAAATTATCGGCATCATCGTCGTATTCGCGAGCGTGCTCGGCGGATACGTGCTCTCCCACGGCAAGATTGCCGCCCTGATCCAGCCCTTCGAGGTGATGATCATCGGCGGTGCGGCACTCGGAGCCTTCCTCCAGGCCAACCCCGGTTACATGACGATGCATGTGCTCAAGAAATCCCTGGGCATGTTCAGTTCGCGTTTCAGCCACACGTTCTATCTGGAAGTGCTGGGCCTGATCTACGAGATCCTCAACAAGAGCCGCCGCGAAGGCATGATGGCCATTGAAGGCGACATCGAAGATGCCGCCGCGAGCCCGATCTTCGCCAAGTACCCGGCGGTGCTGAAGGACGAACGCATGACCGCGTTCATCTGTGATTACCTGCGCATCATGTCGTCCGGCAATATGGCTCCCCACGAGCTGGAAGGCCTGTTCGACATGGAACTGTACAGCCTGAAGGAAGACCTCGAGCATCCGTCCCACGCGGTGAACGGCATTGCCGACGCCATGCCGGGTTTCGGTATCGTCGCGGCGGTACTGGGTATCGTGGTGACCATGGCCTCCCTGGGTGAAGGCGATCAGAAGTCCATCGGTCTGCACGTCGGTGCGGCACTGGTAGGTACCTTCTTCGGTATTCTCGCGGCGTACGGTTTCTTCGGTCCGTTGGCGCACTCCCTGGCCCACGATGCCAAGGAAGAGCTGAACGTCTACGAAGCCATCAAGGCCTCGCTGGTGGCTTCGGCTTCCGGCATGCCGCCGTCGCTGGCTGTCGAGTTCGGTCGCAAGGTTCTGTACCCGGCTCACCGTCCAAGCTTTGCCGAGCTGGAACAAGCCGTTCGCGGTCGCTAAGTCATGGAAAATAACCAGCCGATAATCATCAAGCGCGTCAAGCGCATCGCCGGCGGGCATCACGGCGGGGCGTGGAAGATCGCCTTCGCCGACTTCGCGACGGCGATGATGGCGTTCTTCCTGGTGTTGTGGCTGCTGTCCACCGCGACCCCGGAGCAGAAGATCGCCATCGCCGGTTACTTCAAGGACCCGGTCGGTTTCTCCGAGAGCGGCACGCCGTACATCATCGATCTGGGCGGCACGCCGACCCTGGCGCCGGAAAACACCCTCAACCCTGAAGTGAAGTCTCAGCCGCAACCGGACAAGGTCACAGTCGATACTGAACAGGTTGAAGGCATGGCCGAGCAGGTCGAGAAGGAGCGCCTGGAACTGCTGCTGCAAGAACTGCAGAACAAGGTCGACGAGAACCCGCAACTGCAGAAGTTCAAGGACCAGATCCTGTTCGAAATCACGCCGAACGGCTTGCGTATCCAGATCATGGACGCCGAGAACCGGCCAATGTTCGACTCCGGTTCTGCGCGCCTGAAGCCGTACTTCGAAGACATCCTGCTGGCCATGGCCGACACCATCAAAGCGGTGCCGAACAAGATCAGCATCAGCGGCCACACCGACGCCAAGCCGTACACCGGCACTGGCGACTTCGGCAACTGGGAACTCTCGGCCAACCGTGCCAACGCCGCCCGGCGTGCGCTGGTGGCGGGCAGTTATCCGGATTCGCAAGTGGCGCGCGTGGTGGGTTACGCCTCGTCGGCGCTGTTCGACAAGGAGAACCCGTTCAACCCGGTCAACCGCCGCATCGACATCGTGGTCCTGACCAAGAAGGCCCAGGCCGCCATCGAAGGTTCGCAAGGTGCCGAGCCGGCGAAACCGGCTGAAGGGCAGAACGGTGCCGATCCAGCCAAACCGGTCGACCCGAATGCCTTGCCGGCGGATCAGCAGCCAGTGCCGGCCCACGAGTTGCGCGAACGGTTGAATCTGTTTGACGACCCGCTGCCGAAACCGGTCGAGCCGGGCAGCGCGGCGCCTGCCCCGGCGCCTGCCCCGGCGCCTGCTGCACCGGCCACTGCTCCGGCGCCCGCGCCGAAACAGTGATCCACAAAAAAGCCGCGAGATGATCGCGGCTTTTTTGTGTCTGGCTACTTGAACGCTCAGTAACCGTTTTCCGGCAGGCTGGCAATGATCGAGCGGTAGCTGTTCATTCGCTGCTGCTGGATGCGTCCGTCCTCAAGTGCCTTGAGCAAGGCACAGCCCGGTTCGCGGTCGTGCTTGCAGTCGCGGAAGCGGCAGGTGCCGAGCAGGTCGTCGAACTCGATGAAACCGGCTTCGACATCGGCACGGCTGACATGGCCGAGGCCGAATTCGCGGATGCCCGGGGAGTCGATCAGTTCACCGCCGCCGGGGAAGTGGAACAGCCGTGCGGTGGTCGTGGTGTGGGTGCCCTGGCCGGACAGTTCGGACAGCGGGCCGACACGGGTTTCCACGTCGGGCAGCAGGCTGTTGACCAGCGACGACTTGCCGACACCGGACTGACCGACGAACACGCTTATGCGCCCGTCGAGCTGTTTCTGCAACTGCTCCATGCCGTTGCCATGGTGCGCCGAGACTTCCAGCACCGGATAACCCAGGGTCCGGTACACCGCCAGCAGCGCGTTCAGGGCCGGGGCGTTCTGCTCGTCGATCAGGTCGAACTTGTTCAGCAGCAACAGCGGGCGGATGCCGGCGTGTTCGGCGGCGACCAGATAACGGTCGATCAGGTTGGCATGGGGCTCGGGCAGCGGGGCGAAGACGATGACGATCATGTCGACGTTGGCGGCCACCGGTTTGAGCTGACCACGGCTGTCCGGACGGCACAGCTCGGTGGTGCGCGGCAGTTGCGCGACGATCACGCCGATGCCCTGGTTGCCGGCGCGCCAGACGACGCGGTCGCCGGTTACCAGCGCTGGCAGGTTGGCCCGCAAGTGGCAGCGGAAGACCTGGCCGGCCAGTTCGCCGTCAACGGCCTCGACCTCGACCTGCACACCGAAGTGGGCGATCACCAGGCCATGCTGTTCCGGGCCCAGGTCGCCGCCTTCGAGCGCCTCGACAGCCGAGGACTCGCGTTTGGCGGCGCGGGCGGCGCGCTCGCCCTGAATCTTTTCGATGCGCCAGTTTTGACGACGATTGAGTTGGCGTTTGGCCATGGGTGTTCCGTCTGAAGAATGCAGCGATTAGGTAAAACGGCCGCGAGTTTAGCACGCCCGGGCATCGCCCTAGGCTAAACTGCGCAGCATTGCTCAGGAGCCGAAATATGCAAAACCCGCAGAATCTGATCTGGATCGACCTGGAAATGACCGGTCTGGATCCGGAAAACGACGTGATCATCGAAATGGCCACCATCGTCACCGACAGCGATCTCAACACCCTGGCCGAAGGCCCGGTGATCGCCATCCACCACAGCGACGAAGTCCTCGCCCGGATGGACGAGTGGAACACTCGCACCCACGGCAACTCCGGCCTGACCCAGCGCGTGCGCGATAGCCGCATCAGCATGGCCGAAGCGGAAGCCGAAACCATCACCTTCCTCGAAAAGTGGGTGCCGAAGGGCAAGTCGCCGATCTGCGGCAACAGCATCTGTCAGGATCGCCGCTTCCTTTATACCCACATGAAGTCGCTGGAAAGCTACTTCCACTACCGCAACCTCGACGTCTCCACGCTCAAGGAACTGGCCGCGCGCTGGGCGCCGGACGTGCGTGACAGCTTCAAGAAAGGCAGCACTCACCTGGCGCTGGACGACATCCGCGAATCCATCGCCGAGCTGCAGCACTACCGCAAGCATTTCATCAAGTTCTGAGATCGGCACCCACGCCGGGGCGCCCTCTTTTGGTGCCTCGGCGAAGTGAGTAGACTGCGCGCCTTCCTGCCAGGATCGCCACCATGTTGCTGATGCTCTACCTCGTTGCCATTACTGCCGAAGCCATGACCGGCGCCCTGTCTGCGGGCCGTCGCGGCATGGACTGGTTTGGCGTGGTGCTGATTGCCTGCGTCACGGCATTGGGCGGCGGTTCGGTGCGCGACGTGTTGCTCGGGCACTACCCACTGACCTGGGTCAAACACCCGGAATACCTGGTGCTGACCACGGTCGCGGCGATGATCACCGTGTTCACCGCGCGCTGGATGCGTCACCTGCGTTCGCTGTTTCTGGTGCTCGATGCGGTCGGCCTGGTGGCGTTTACGCTGATCGGCTGCATGACCGCCCTGGAAATGGGCCACGGCATGCTGGTGGCTTCGGTCAGCGGCGTGATCACCGGGGTATTCGGCGGCATCCTGCGCGACATCTTCTGCAACGACATTCCGCTGATCTTTCGCCGTGAGTTGTATGCCAGCGTCTCTTTTGCAGCGGCCTGGTGTTACATGTTGTGCCTGTATCTCAATGTGCCGAGTGAGCAGGCAATCCTGATTACCTTGTTTGGCGGTTTTCTGTTGCGATTGCTGGCGATTCGTTTTCATTGGGAAATGCCAAAGTTTGTCTATAGCGACGAGCATTGATAGTTGTTGCAGTCACGGTTTAATAAACGACCATTTGCAGCCTTTCGGCGGTTTGCAAGTGTATGTTTCTTACATTTTTCGCTTTGCTGATTGTTTTAAGGTCATGTTATTTCTTTTGTTGATGGATTGTTCAATGCCAATCCTTGAATAAAACTCCTCAAAGGAAATGCAACATGAATGAAGATGTGAGCGAAACACAGGGCGGGCAAACCATCGCACCTGTTCTCGAAGGCCTTGCCAGCTTCAAGGTAAAGTTTGATGCTGGCGACAGCACCACCAGCAAATCACTATACGGCAATGGCCGCATGCAGGTGAAAGTGCAAGTTCTGGTGTCCGGAGTGGATGCCAACGGCAACTTCGTGCACGTGCCGGAAAGTGTAATGGATAGCATAGAACTCATTCATTACAGTACCGGCAGGACGTTACGTGACGGCTGGGCGGCGAGCACCGAACAAGGGCGTTACACGCTTGAGACGCAAACGTCGGCGACAGGTGAGGTCGTTTACGACGATGCTGAAAATGACAGCGTTCATCCTCAGGTTCGCACCTTCTGGGTATCCTCATCGGTCGCAGGAACGACCAGGATCGCTGCGCGCCTGTCTCTGAACGGGTTGAGAATTCTCAGTAACGGAACCACGCTGTCCAGCGTCCATGACAGCAGCATTACGATCGAATCCCAAACGCCTCCGGCTTATGCCATTGAACAGTTCCGCTGGTATCAAGCCCGGCGCGGCAATGAGCAACCCGGTAATCGTATCTTCAACTATTATCTGGGGCTTTATCCGCAGGGGCAGCAGATCAAGCTGGTTGATTGGATTGCAGACGGAGCTGAAGCGGGGAAAGACCACGCTTTTGCTGGGGGCAACAAGTTAGAGGAGCCGAGAACCAATTTTATGCGGGCCACTTTTGTCCGCCCGGAACGGAATACTCTGGAGGTGAAACTGCCATTTAATGGCGATCCCATTGCGTATCTTTTCCCCGATGCCATTACAAGAGAGTCAAAAACATACTCTGTAAGGGTCAATGATCACAACGGAGAGCTGACGGTTGTGCAGGCGCTGTCCGAATATTCTGAAATTGCACCTGGTTCCAGGCACGGCGAAATATTTCACTTTCGCGCCATTGATCAACACGGTACCGAGCATCGTTTAGCGTTGAGGCTGGATTTTTATACGCGCAACTTCACGCTTGAACGAGGTTGATAGCATTTTCTGCTGATGCACATTCGGCAGGAGTAGTAGGTATATATGCTCTTTTAACGGCGGATATCGATACTCTGTGATGTTCAATTGTCGGGTATTCGCATAAAAAGTGCAGTACTTATGACTTGTGTTGGCCCCTTGGTTCTGCGGGGGCCAGCGTAAACTACTCCTCAAGGATGAGAACTCAATGGCTGACAAAACGCCAAAGGTCAAAACTGTTCCTGCCCCAAACCATTCACCCGATTTCAGCATCGATGTTTCACATCGACCAACCTCCCCCATTCCAGTAGCACCGCAGGTATCCATGCCGAATCGACTGGAACCGTCGAACCCCTTCCCCCGGCTAGAGGTGGGTGCATTGATGCAGGAGAGCAATGTGAGTGCGAACCCGGTTGCTTTTGCGATCGACGAGCTTGCGATGCTTTCCGCGCCCCGCTCCCTGGCAGATTACCGGATACCTGCTTCAACACTCCTCGGCGACGCCGATGCTCAGGGCATCCGGATGTACAAGGGGCGTCAGTTTGTGGCAGTCGCCGACGGCCATTTCGTGCAAGTGGTCCTGGATGCCGGGAGTGGTCTGCTTCGCGCCACGCAAGCCAGAGAGCTCAACCCTTCCGGTCCGCTATTGAAGCCCGATGGTGAGGGCCGGTTCTGGCTCGCACTGGACAGCAGTGATTCGCGCAATCGTCTCGCAAGGACGGATTCGATACACAGACGGACGGCTGAACTGGTTCGCCGCGTGGGGTATTCGGTGGACGACTTCTCTGAAATTACAATGACACGTGTCCTTGCGGTGAGTGGCATGGATGAAGCGTTGGCGCGTGATTTCCCCATTCATTCTCGTTCCCTCGCGGTGCTCCAGGAAACTCTCAGGCGTTTCAGCCTCGATCGGAAAATCCAGATTTTCTTCACACAACTGCAGCATCCCGATCCGCTGGTTCGCGCCCAGCTCGATCCACAACTGCTGGCGCTGCTGAAGTCGCGCAAGGGCGATCTTGCCGAGAGGGACCGGGCTCTGCTCTTCCAGGATCATGAGCGT
Source organism: Pseudomonas sp. HLG18 (assembly GCF_051903985.1). Classification (NCBI taxonomy): domain Bacteria; kingdom Pseudomonadati; phylum Pseudomonadota; class Gammaproteobacteria; order Pseudomonadales; family Pseudomonadaceae; genus Pseudomonas; species Pseudomonas sp. HLG18. The sequence goes on from NZ_CP195831.1 coordinate 5,749,430, forward strand.
GCGTTTGAACTCGACTGTGATGAAAACACGTTGCAGATGCGACGCAGTTTTCCGGAACTGACCAAAACGGTGGCCGAGGCGCTGTGGCAGGACGCAAGCGCCTCCGATCGTCTGTATGTGCACAGTCATTCGGGAATGACACGACAAATGGCAGAAGACGCGCAGCTGGCAATGCGCGATGTGCGTCTGGCAAGAGCCTGTGAAGGGATTTACCTTGATTCGGTATCCAGTTTCGATAGTGATCGGCTGGCGTTGCATATGATCGGCCTCCTTGCGCAATGGCCATCGACAGTTCGTATCGAAATTCGTCACAACGCAAAAGTCGCGACCGCTGTTGGCGATGTTCAGGCGCCGTTCCTTCATGTACTGGTCAGACAGGACGCCGGGTATGTCATCGACAGCCCCGAGGGCGCGTCTGCCAAAGATACGAGCGATCTCTATTCGTCAGTCTGGTTGCGGTTATTGCCCGTTCAGCGTCAGGCGCTCGGTGTCCTGGACGGAGGAGGGCAAGCGTTACGGCAATTGGTGCGTTTACAGCCGTTGCCCTCGCGCCAAGTCGTGAGCGAAGTTCTGGAAATGGCTCCACGGCCGGTTTCTGTCGATCCCGCTGCCTTGCAATACGCGCAAACGGGAGGATTGCGAGGTGGAGCCGATAACGATCCGACATCGGCAAAGTCAGTTGTAGACAGCGTGCGTGAGCTTTATCCGCAACTCAAGGATGAGGAGGTGACGGCGTTTATCAACCGGCGATTGAAGAATGATCCATCCGGCGTGATACAGCGGCTTGAAAAAGAGTTCGCGATGCTGCGTGAAGAACTGGCGATATGGAGTGCCGGTGAGTCATCACCTCATTCGCAATCGTCGGGATGGTCGTCAGCGCCGACACTTGTCGAACAGCGCCAGGCCCGCGAGCAATTCAGCAAGTTGCTGCAGGATATCTGGCAGCGCAAGTCGATTTCGAGATGGGAATATGGTGACTATCATTTTTCTGCTGATGTCGATTTTTCTGGCGAGTTACCAAGGTTATCCACCCGATTCGAATATGTAACAGAGTTAATATTAACCGCAAAAAATCCGGAGGCACGGATCGGTCCATTTCTCGACAGTTTTCCCAACGTTCAATATTTGATGGTGAACGGCGTAAAAATGGAGGACCTTGCGCCAGGGATCTTCCAAATGCGTGAGTTGCGTCAACTTACCTTGAACGGGTGCTCGCTCAGACTTTCTGAAGCAACGGCTGAGGGGCTGGGGAGAATAGAAACGCTGACACTGTTGAATCTGTCACAGAACCCTTTGACGGTGGCTCCGCATGTAGGCTTCATGCAGGATCTGACTGAGTTGATGCTGCATGACGCCAATCTTTCAAATGTGCCTTCGGGAGTAGGAACACTCAAGGAGCTCGAGATATTGACGTTGCAGAACAATAATATTGTCGATGTGGGGGATGAGTTATTCGATATTCTGGATACACAGAATCTATTCATCGGTCTGGTGGGCAACCCCTTGAATAACGCTTCCAGGGAGCGAATTGACCAATATCTTGACCGTTCCAGCATGGATAGAAAAATAGAAATAAAAGTGGAAGAGTATTTTTCAGACTCGGAGTACGAAAGTGACTCTTCAGAAAGTGGGTTCGGGACAGACTCAAGCAGTAGCTGATTGTTGATAAGCGTAACGTTCTGCGTATTTTTCTAACACGATCTGATACGAATGAATAACGTAGCGCTTCATCTTCTGTTATCGGTAAAGCCAGAATAAAGGAGAGAAGCGCTGCGGGGAATGCCGAAACGAAAGGGGTGCGGATGGAAAGCTTGAATTTCGTAATTTGGAGTTTCCCTTTTTGAATGTTTGTTTGCTTTGCCGGGTTTGATGTTAAGGTATTTCCTCGGATGGCCTGTTCATAATTTGTCGAGTGTCTTGGCTGTTATTGTTGTTTTAGTCATGCGTCAATACTTGGGCGCGTCCTTGTATGGACGTCATGTATTTATTAGCCAAGGTGTTATTGAATGTCTGACGAACAACTTAGTATTTCCCGTATCGAAGTTAAACTCGACGCTACCAAGTCTGGCCAGCACAAAGTGCTTTACGCCAACGGTCGCATGCAAGTGCGTGTGTTGGTGCTTGTACAAGGAGCCGATAGCAATGGTGATGGCGTGTCACTGTACGGGCATCCCGCCTTGCAGACACTGCGGCTGATTGCCTATAACGGTGCTCGGCCTCTGGAAGGTGACTGGAGTGTATCCAGGCAGGAGAACCGGTTTGCCCACGAAATGTCGGGTGGGGCGCCGCGCGTTACAGAAGTTCGCCAAGTCAAGGACAATCGAATCAGTGATGATTCCGATCCTGTGCAAGTATTTGAATTTTGGGTTTCCGCCTCCCGGCCTGGAATCATGGAAGTGGCTGCCGAAATAGCCATGGATAACGTGACGCTGCGAACGAACGGAATTGGCTTCGATAGCAGTGTCACGCTGGAAGCTATTCCGCCGAGAGTGTATTCGCTAAACAGTTTTTCGCTGAATAAATATGAAGAGAAGCAGCAGAGGGCCTCTTACGACTGGATCCAGCTTTACCATATTGGACTGCACGCAGAGGGCAGACAGGTTCATCTCCTCGACTGGTACAGCAGTGAGGTCAAGCTTGATCCTTATGATTCTGAAATGGCGGCGCTGGTCTACGTGTCCGGAAATATTCCCGATACACGGGACGGACGCAGAAACTTTTACGGTTACATGGCGCCGATTTATGGGCAGAAAACAACGTTTCGCAGTCCGCTGGGCTATGTGACCGTACCTATTAACAAAGTGCCCGGCCAGTTGACACTTGTTCAGTACATTTCCGCTGACTTTCAAGTGGCACGGGAAAATGAAAGTGCATTCGAGTTTGCAGTGCTTGATGAGTTCGGCTCGGAACACAGGCTTTCGCTCGATGGTGACAAGGAACAGCGTACCTTTATTTTGGGCGAGTCCCGGCGGTCAATGAAACAGCTTGCCTGATTTTGTCAGGTGGCCAGCCGGTGTTCACTGGTCACTTGATTTGCCAATATCTGAATATGGAAATAAAGGACGTCTTTTTCAATGGAAAGTAATTCATCTTCCAATGCTCACTCCAATGCTTTCAACTTCGGTGAGTTTGTTTCTGGAGGCGTTGACCCTCGCACCGGAATGTATACGTGTTCATTTTCGCTGGGCAAGTTGCACTCGGCGGGTCTGAATGGCCCTGAGCTTGCACTGACATTGGGTTTCAATCCACTGAATCAAGTGGATACCGGTTTCGGCGTCGGCTGGTCTTTGACCATGACGCATTACGACTTGCGCAGCAAGGTCATGACGCTGGCAAACGGTGAACGCTATAAGGCTGTGGAGACGTCTGCCGGCCTGAAGTTCAGGGAAATGAAACTGCAAACCGCCAAGGTGCTGGAGACGGGGGGCGGACGCTATGAAGTCCGGTACAAGGATGGTCGGCGTGAGTTGCTCAAGGTTCAGGCCGGCACCCAGGTCGCGGTAGTAGAAAAAATCATTGCCCCGAACGGTGTGAGCATCACGCTGAAGCATGTGTTGTTCAATCAGTTTCCCATGTTGGTTGAAGTCAATGACACCCAGCGATGCCTGCTGAAAATCACACGCAAGGCAGGTCAGGTGATACTGACCCGGCATCCTGGTACTTCGGTCGCTACCGATTACGGACTGGTCCTGAAAAATAGTCGGGTAACGGCCATCGAGCTTCCGGTCGGCAAAGGCTGGGAGCTGGAATATGAGGTCATTGATCAGGCCATCTATTTGTGGCGCGTCGTCAATCCGTTGCGCGGTGTCGAATTCATTCGCTACAAGCGCCAGGGTCACCTCTTCGTAAACGGCGTGGAGCGGTCACTGCCATTTGTCATCGCTCACGATATTTATCCGGGGCACCACCAACCCAGGCTCTGCAAGGAATACTCGTATTCCGACCATAACTTTCTCGGGCAGGGCCTCATCCCGACCAGAAGCAATGACGGAGATCCTCTCTACCTGGCGCCCGCCAACTACGTCTATTCCTCGACCGAGCGGTTGGTGGTCAAGGGGGCTGTGCACACCCTTGTCAACCGCACTTACAACAAGTTCCATTTGTTGACCGCAGAGGTCACTACAAGAGGTGATGCCAAGACCTCAGTCGCCACCGAATACCATTGTTCCGTCACCAAGCCATTCAATGAGCAGCCGGCTCAGTTCCGCATGCCAAAGATTCAGACGGTGACTTATCTCGACCGACGCACCCAACAGACGCGTCAGGAAACCACCGTCACTGAGTTCGATGGTGAAGGCAACTTGCTCAAACTTGTCGAGCCGAATGGAATGACCACTTTGTCGGAGTTTTATCCGGCAAGCGGTGGGGACAACTGTCCAGAGGATCCGATGGGCTTCGCCAGGTTCCAGAAAAAGAGGACAGTCATCCCGGCAGACGGGGGAGGGAACTCGACTGTTACCTACTACGACTATGCCCTGCATCCTGCGCTGGAAGGTGCAGAGCTGGCCTTCGTCCTGCCAGTTGAGGAGCGTTTTTTCGAGCTTGTGGAGGGGGTTGAGATCCAGCGGTCGAAAACCGAAAAAAGTTACCTGAATACGCCGCAGGACCCGTTCAAACATGGGGCCACGCAAGAGCAAAGCGTCACCCGTAACGATAAAAAGACCCGTACTGAATTTTCCTATGAGCTCAAGGACACCCGGCTGGAGGTAAAGTCCAGTACATACGGATTTGATGGAACGCTTCAGACCAGTGAAAAAGTGCTCTCGACGCTGACTGGATTACAGGTCTCGGAAATCGGTGTCGATGGCGAGCACATTGAGTATGAGTACGACGCAATCGGCCGGGCAGTATGCAAGACGGTTGCCCCTGGAACGCCCTTCGCGAGCTCTACTCAGTGGTCTTATATATCCGCCAGCCAGAAACTGCCGGCCACAATAGTGGGAACGAATCCCGCTGGCGGCGAGCAACGCGTAAGTGTTGACGGCCTGGAACGGGTGATCACTGTTGCGGAAAAGGACTGTGACCATCCGGACAGGGAGGGACTTATTCAGACTCGCACCCTTTATTCCGCGGTTCATGATTCGGCGGGTAACAGGATACAAGTGACACTGACCGATTGGCGCGACGGCAAACCTTGTCCAGTGGTGACTCGCTACGAATTCGATGACTGGGGCCAGGTCTGCAAGACGCTCCATGCCGATGGGCGCATCGAACACAGCGAGGTCGATCCGGTCGCTCGCCAGCAAACGAATTGGCTTCAAGGGATGGGCAAGACAGTCACCCTCGTCAACTCGTTCGGAAAGCCTCTGAGTGTCGAGAGCTTCAACCTCAAGAACAGCAGTCTGGGCAAAACGGTTTACACCTATGACGGCCTCGGGCGCACGACCACCGAGACCGATCCCGCCGGCAATACCACACGCTATGAATATGACGTCTTCGACCGGATGACCCGCAGCGTCCTGCCCGATGCCAGCGAGGTGGTAACCGATTACGCCGATCACAGTGACGAAGCGCTGCCGGCCTGCATCCAGGTCGACGGCAAAATGTTGGGCCGGCAAACCTATGACGGCTTGAATCGTCTCACGCAAAGCACAGTGGGCGGGCGCAAGTCCGAAGCCGGTTATGAAGCGGGCTTCCGTCAGCCGCAGTGGCACAAGAGTCCCGACGGCAAGAAAACCGAATTCACCTATTTGCGTGAGCTGGGCGGTTTACTGACCGAGCGCAAGGCGGGTGCGTTGCTCACAACCATGACTTACGACCCGGTCAATGGTCATCCCCTGACCTGCAGTGAAAACGGCAGAGAGCGTCGTTTTACGTATTACCCTTCCGGGCGCATCAAATCCGAAACGACCACTTACGGGGTGATCAGTAAATCAACTTCCTTTACCTATTCTCTCGAGGGGCGACCGCTCACCTATATCGATGTGCTGGGGACGGAGCGCAGATCCGAATACGATGATCACGGTCGTCTGCTATCAACCTTGCAGGGTTCACTGAAAACCGAATTCCACTACAACCTTCAGACCGGGTTGCTGGAATGGACAATGACCGAAGAGACTTCGCTCAAGCGTCAAATGATCACCCGGTTTGCCTACGATGATATCGGTCGTGAAACATGCCGTACTTTCGAGGTCAAGGGCCAGCCCGATCAGACGCTGGTGTCGACCTATACACTGGCTGGCAAACTGGCGCGGAAGGTGTCCAGCCGCGGTACGCAAGTGTTGCGCGATGAACAGTTTTCCTACGACAGGCGCGGGCGTCTGATCCAGTACGACTGCGCCGGAACCCACAAGCCCCGGGATCCCTATGGCAAGGAGATTGTTCAGCAGGCGTTCACATTCGATGCGCTGGATAACCTGCTCACCGTACAGACGCGCTTCCCGCTGGGTGTGAACCTGACTACCTTTGGTTATGACAACCCGGACCCTGCGCAACTCAGCTCGGTCAAGCATTCACACGTCGACTATCCCTCGGCAGTGACCCTGGAATATGACGCCAACGGCAGGATGATCAAGGATGATCAGGCGCGAACCCTGGCCTATGACGCGTTCGGGCGACTCGAGCAATTGACCGGTGCAGGAGGCAAGGTCATTCGCGGCTACCATTACGACGGGTTCGACCAACTGGTTGAACTGGCGCAACCGGATACGGTAACTACCCAGCGTTATTACCATGAAGGCCGGATCACCCATGAAGTCAGCGGTAATCGTTCATCCAGCGTCGTGCGTCACGGTGGATTGCTTGTAGGGCAGCAACAACTCGGATTGAGCTCCGGTATTCAGCTGTTCGGCACCGATCAGCAGCAAAGTGTGTTGGCTCAACTGGGTGAGGAGCATCTGACCGATTGCGCTTACAGCCCTTATGGGCACCGTCCCGCCGAAGGTGGCTTGTTCAGTCTGGCGGGCTTTAACGGCGAGCAACTGGACCCGGCTACCGGTCTGTATCTGTTGGGCAATGGATACCGAGCCTATAGCCCGACCTTGATGCGCTTTCTCAGCCCCGACAGCATGAGTCCGTTTGGTGAAGGCGGATTGAATGCCTACGCCTATTGCCTGGGCGACCCTGTCAATCGTATTGACCCCACTGGACACATCTCCTGGCAAACCATCCTGGGCGTTGGATTGAGCGTTTTCGGGATTGTTGCCAGCGTATTGACGATGGGAGCGACGACGCCCTGGGCAGTGGCGGCCTTGGGGCTGGCCGTTACTTCGGGCTTGTCGAGTATTGCCAGCGAGGTGGTCAATGAGCTGGAGCCGGAATCTCAAGCGGGGAATATATTGGGCTGGATCACCTTTGGTCTTGGACTGGCTTCGTTCGGGGCTGGGCTGGGGGCGGGTGCCAGAGCGGGCATTAATGCGGGCAGGAAACTCGCTGGCGCCTGGGCGCAAGGGGCGAGTGGCAAGGGGGCAGGCGCTGCGGGCAAAGAGATGGCCAAAGGAATGATCAAGGGAAAAGGAGCCAAGGCTGCAGCAAAAGCCAGGAAAGCCGCTGAGCCGGTTGCCGAAGAAGTGAAGTGGACACTGGTCAGGCCCAAAGCCAAGATGAATATTGTCAGAATAGAAGCGCGCAAGGCCACGGAAGACAGAGCTGAACTGTTCATGAAACATATCGAGGCGGGTAATTCCCCGACCTCCGCCGCCGCGCTCATACACGCCGACTATACGCCAATGTATGGTCCCGCCAGTTCCGGGGCAAAGCCGATGCATCTTTACTTATCGCAGGGGGATCGCATTTATCTGACGGAAAACACCAAGCACAAGATTGTCACCATCAAGCAGGTGGGTGGCCACTACAACGAAAAAAAATAGGTGCGAATAACGCACCCGGACAGCGACGGGCATGAGGCAACGACACTCAATGTCCAGACTGCGGCTTGAGCACCGTGTCTGCAGGTTTTGCCTGTGCTGATCGTGAGTGTTGTTCAAGCGCCCATTCCACATGCTCTCTCACTAACTCTGACGGATAATCCCGTCGCGCCTTCAACGCTTCCAGCACCGGAATCGTTGAAGGCGCATTCCCCAGACCCACCGCCAGATTGCGCAGCCAGCGTTCGTAACCCGCCCGGCGCAACGGCGAGCCTTCGGTACTGCTCAAAAACTTGTCTTCATCCCACAGAAACAGCTCGGCGAGTTCGGCATTGTCCAGATTGTGCCGTGGCTTGAAATCGCTTTCGCCGGAGGGGCGGGCGAAGCGGTTCCACGGGCAGCAGATCTGGCAGTCGTCGCAGCCGAACACCCGGTTGCCGATCAGCGGTCGCAGGTCTTCGGGAATAGCGTTCTTCAACTCGATGGTCAGGTAGGAAATGCAGCGTCGCGCATCCAGCACATACGGGCCGACGAAGGCGTTGGTCGGACAGATGTCGAGGCACGCGGTGCAGCGCCCGCAATGTTCGCTGCTGTGGGGTTCATCCACCGGCAAGGGCAGGTCGACGAACAGTTCGCTGAGAAAGAAGTAACTGCCGGCCTTGCGGTTGAGCACCAGAGTGTTTTTGCCGATCCAGCCCAGGCCGGCCTGTTCGGCGATGGCTTTTTCCAGCACCGGAGCGCTGTCGACGAAGGCGCGGAAGCCGAACGGACCGATCTCGGATTGAATCCTGTCCGCCAGTTGTTGAACGCGTTTACGGATCAACTTGTGATAATCGCGGCCCAAGGCATAACGCGAGATGTAGGCCTTTTCCGGTTTGGCCAGCAATTGTGCCATTTGCGTGTCGCCCGGCAGGTAGTCCATGCGCAGGGAAACGACACGCAAGGTGCCCGGCACCAGTTCTTCGGGGTGCGAGCGTTTGCTGCCGTGGGCACCCATGTAATCCATTTCGCCGTGGTAGCCGGCCTCGAGCCAGCGTTGCAGGTGCTGCTCATGCTCGGCCAGGTCCAGACCGCTGATGCCGACTTGCTGGAAGCCCAGCTCGCGGCCCCAGTCCTTGATGGATTGGGCGAGGGCAGGCAGATCTGTGGTGATGGCGGACATGAGGCGAGAGAAACCGGAGCTGAGGTGCGTATAATTCTGCCAGACATCGGAGCCCGAAGACGCATGCCGCACACTAAAGATCAATTACCCGACGCGCTGTACCGCGCCGCGCAGGTGCGCGAACTCGACGCACGGCTGATCGCCGCCGGCACGCCGGGCTTCGAATTGATGCAGCGTGCCGCCCATGCCACCTGGCGCGCGCTGGTGCGCCAATGGCCGGCCGCGAATGAAATGACGGTGCTGGCCGGGCACGGCAACAACGCCGGCGATGGTTATCTGGTGGCGGCGCTGGCCCATCGGGCGGGTTGGCAGGTTCAGGTGCTGGCTGTCGGCGAGCCGCAGCGTCTGAAGGGCGATGCCGCGGTGGCGCACGCCGAAGCCGTGGCTGACGGCGTCTCGATTGCCCCGTGGGATGTGTCCTGCGAGTTGCGCGGTATCGTTGTTGACGCGTTGCTCGGCACGGGCCTGAGCGGTGACGTGCGTGAGCCTTATGCCTGCGCGATTGCGGCGATCAATGGCAGCGGACTGCCGGTGGTGGCGGTCGATATCCCTTCCGGGTTGTGTGCTGATACCGGTCATGCTCTGGGTGATGCAGTGCGCGCCGACCTCACCGTGACCTTCATCGGCCTGAAACTCGGGCTGTTTACGGGCGCGGCAGCGGATCACGTCGGCGAACTGCTGTTTAACGATCTGCAGGCTTCGACCGAAACCTTCAGTGACATTCCTGTCGCCGCTCGCCGGCTCAACGTGACTAACCTTCCGCATCTGGCTGCCCGTGCGCCGGCTGCGCACAAGGGGCGTTTCGGTCATGTGCTGCTGATCGGCGGCGATCACGGTTTTGGCGGGGCAATTCTGCTCAGCACCGAAAGCGCCTTGCGCAGCGGGGCCGGGATGGTGTCGCTGGCGACCCGCCCGGAACATGTGCCGGCGGCGTTGAGCCGGGTGCCGGAAGCCATGGCGCTGGGCGCTTCTTCGGCCAATCAATTGATGGGGCTGCTGGAAAAGGTGTCCGTATTGGTGGTCGGCCCGGGGCTTGGGCAGGCCAGTTGGGGCAGGGCACTGCTCTCGGCCGCCGCCAATGCACCGCTGCCGCAAGTGTGGGATGCCGATGCGTTGAATCTGCTGGCGTCCGGCTTCGTTACTCTGCCCAACGATTGCGTGATCACACCGCATCCGGGTGAAGCGGCGCGCTTGCTTGGGATCAGCACGGCAGAAGTGCAAGCGGATCGTCCGGCCGCCGCGCTGGCGTTGAGCAAAAAATATACAGCGGTGGTGGTGCTCAAGGGCGCCGGCAGTCTGATCGCTCATCCCGACGGGCGTCTGGCGTTGTGTCATCAAGGCCATCCGGCGATGGCCACTGCGGGGCTCGGCGATGTGCTGGCCGGTCTGGTCGGAGCGTTACTGGCTCAAGGCATGGACGTCTTCGATGCGGCTTGCCTGGCGGTCTGGCTGCACGCCAACGCCGGAGCGCAACAAGGTAAATTCGGCCGTGGGCTGGCGGCCAGTGATCTCATTCCAGCCATTCGTCAGTTGTTGGAGGAGCATGCACCGTGTCTGAAGTAACCCTGTACGTGGCCGATGAACAGGCAATGAGCGACTTTGGTGCACGGATCGCCCGCGTAACCGGGGGGCATGGCCTGATCTTCCTTGAGGGCAACCTCGGCATGGGCAAAACTACGCTGTCGCGGGGCATCATTCGCGGGCTGGGGCACGTGGGTGCGGTGAAAAGTCCGACCTTCACGCTGGTCGAGCCCTACGAGATCGGTGACGTCCGCGCCTTTCACTTTGATCTGTATCGTCTGGTCGATCCGGAAGAGTTGGAGTTTCTCGGCATTCGCGACTATTTCGAAGACGACGCCCTGTGCCTGATCGAGTGGCCCGATAAAGGTGCAGGCTTTTTGCCAAAGCCTGACCTGACCATTACCATTAGCCCGCAAGACAGCGGGCGTTCGCTGACTATTTTGTCCCAGGGCTCGCGTGGCGAGGCCTGGTGTGCCGCTTTGGCATTGGAAACCAATTAAATGATGGGGTTAGGTATGCGCTTTCGCGCGTTGGTGGCTGCCGCTGGACTGATGTTGATGGCAGTAACCGTCAACGCTGTGGCCGAAACGAAGGTCAACAGCGTGCGCCTGTGGCGGGCGCCGGACAACACGCGCCTGGTGTTCGACCTGACCGGCCCGGTGCAACACAGCGTCTTTACCCTCACTGCACCGGATCGACTGGTGATCGACATCAATGGCGCCACCCTTGGGGCGCCGTTGAAAGTCTCCACGGCCAATACGCCGATCACCGCCATGCGTTCGGCACAGCGTACGCCGACCGATTTGCGGGTGGTCATTGACCTGAAAAAAGCCGTCACCCCGAAAAGCTTCTCGCTGGCGCCGAACGCGCAGTACGGCAACCGTCTGGTGGTCGACCTGTTCGATAACCCGGCCGATGCCGCGCCTCCACCTCCGACACCTGCGCCCGCACCAACGGTAGCGACCGTTCCGGCCGTGCCGGTAACCCCGACAGAACCTGCGATCAAACTGCCTCCGGCCCCGGCCGGCAAACGCGACATCATTGTGGTGATCGACGCCGGCCACGGCGGCGAAGACCCGGGTGCGTCCGGCTCACGTGGTCAGCGCGAAAAAGACGTGGTGCTGCAGATCGCCCGTGAATTGCAACGCCAGGTCAACGGCATGAAAGGCTTCCGCGCCGAACTGACCCGTACAGGCGACTACTTCATCCCGCTGCGCGGTCGAACCGAAATCGCCCGCAAGAAGGGCGCCGACCTGTTCGTCTCGATCCACGCCGACGCCGCGCCGTCTGCGGCGGCATTCGGGGCTTCGGTGTTTGCGTTGTCCGACCGTGGCGCAACGTCGGAGACCGCCCGTTGGCTGGCCGACAGCGAAAACCGTTCCGACCTGATCGGTGGTGCCGGCAACGTCAGCCTCGACGACAAGGACCGGATGCTCGCCGGCGTGCTGCTCGACCTGTCGATGACCGCCTCGCTGACCTCCAGTCTCAACGTCGGCCAGAAAGTCCTGAGCAACATCGGCCGGGTCACGCCGTTGCACAAGCAGCGCGTAGAACAGGCCGGGTTCATGGTGTTGAAGTCGCCGGACATTCCGTCGATCCTGGTGGAAACCGGCTTTATCTCCAACGCCAACGAAGCGAACAAACTCTCTGCTTCGAGCCACCAGCAGGCGCTGGCGCGGTCGATCAGCAGCGGCGTGCGTCAGTTCTTCCAGCAGAACCCGCCACCGGGCACCTACATTGCCTGGCTGCGTGATTCGGGCAAGATCGCCCAGGGGCCACGTGATCATCGGGTCAGCCCGGGTGAGACCCTGGCGATGATTGCCGTGCGCTATCAGGTGTCGGCCGCCACGTTGCGCAGTGCCAACAACCTGAGCAGCGATGAGTTGAAGGTCGGTCAGCACCTGACCATTCCGGGCACTGAACTGGCGTCCAAAGAATGAATCAGGTTCTGAACGCTGCCCGTATCGAACTGCTCAGCCCGAGGCTGGCGAACCAGATCGCCGCCGGTGAGGTGGTGGAGCGCCCGGCCTCGGTGATCAAGGAGTTGCTGGAAAACAGCCTCGACTCCGGCGCCAGACGCATCGACGTCGATGTCGAGCAGGGCGGCGTCAAACTGTTGCGGGTGCGCGACGATGGCAGCGGAATTTCCGCCGATGACCTGCCGCTGGCACTGGCCCGTCACGCCACCAGCAAGATCCGCAACCTCGAAGACCTCGAACAGGTGATGAGCCTGGGTTTCCGGGGCGAGGCACTGGCGTCGATCAGCTCCGTGGCACGTCTTACCCTGACTTCCCGCACCCGTGACGCCGATCAGGCCTGGCAGGTCGAAACCGAAGGCCGTGACATGGCGCCCCGGGTACAACCGGCAGCCCATCCGGTCGGCACTTCGGTGGAAGTGCGTGACCTGTTCTTCAACACCCCGGCACGGCGCAAATTCCTCAAGACTGAAAAAACCGAATTCGATCACCTGCAGGAAGTGATCAAGCGTCTGGCGCTGGCGCGTTTCGACGTGGCGTTTCACCTGCGCCACAACGGCAAGACCATCCTCAGCCTGCACGAAGCTCACGATGACGCGGCTCGCGCCCGGCGTGTGGCGGCGATCTGCGGTTCGGGCTTCCTTGAGCAGGCGTTGCCGATCGAGATCGAGCGCAATGGCTTGCACCTGTGGGGCTGGGTCGGTCTGCCGACCTTCAACCGCAGTCAGGCGGATTTGCAGTATTTCTTCGTCAACGGCCGTGCGGTGCGCGACAAACTGGTGGCCCACGCGGTGCGTCAGGCTTATCGCGATGTGCTGTTCAATGGCCGGCATCCGACGTTCGCGCTGTTTTTCGAGGTCGATCCGGCAGCGGTCGACGTCAACGTGCACCCCACCAAGCACGAAGTGCGCTTCCGTGACGGGCGCATGGTGCATGATTTCCTTTATGGCACCTTGCACCGTGCCTTGGGGGATGTGCGGCCGGAAGATCAGTTGGCCGGTTCGGTCACTACCGCGGTCGTGCGGCCAACCGGTCTCGAAGCCGGCGAATTCGGGCCGCAGGGCGAGATGCGCCTGGCCGCCAACGCGCTGCTGGAGCAACCGCAGGCACAACCGACGTTCAATACCTCGTCGAGCGCCAGTGCTGGCGGTGCTTATCAGTATCAATACACGCCGCGTCCGCAATCGACCGTGCCAGTTGCCGAGGCTCAGGCCGCGTACCGCGAGTTTTTCGCGCCGCTGCCCGAGGCCAATGCCAACGCGCTGCCGGCCGGTCAGGAAGACATTCCGCCGCTGGGGTACGCACTGGCGCAGCTCAAGGGCATCTACATTCTTTCCGAGAACGCCCAGGGCCTGGTTTTGGTGGACATGCACGCCGCTCACGAGCGGATCATGTACGAGCGCCTGAAGATCGCCATGGCCAGCGAAGGCCTGAGCGGTCAGCCGCTGCTGGTGCCGGAGTCGCTGGCGGTCAGTCAGCGCGAGGCCGATTGTGCCGAAGAGCATGCGGCGTGGTTCCAGCGTCTCGGTTTCGAATTGCAGCGTCTGGGCCCGGAAACCCTGGCGATCCGTCAGATCCCGGCCCTGCTCAAACAGGCCGAGGCCAACCGTCTGGTGGGCGACGTGTTGTCGGACTTGATGGAGTACGGCACCAGCGATCGAATCCAGGCGCATTTGAATGAACTGCTCGGCACCATGGCCTGCCACGGCGCGATCCGCGCCAACCGCCGCCTGGCCTTGCCGGAAATGAACGGCCTGCTGCGCGACATGGAAAACACCGAGCGCAGCGGTCAATGCAACCATGGCCGGCCGACCTGGACCCAACTGGGCCTGGACGATCTGGACAAACTGTTCCTGCGCGGTCGTTGATGAGCCAGCTTCCTCCAGCGATTTTCCTGATGGGCCCGACCGCTGCGGGCAAGACCGACCTGGCCATCGAGCTGACCAAGGTGCTGCCGTGCGAGCTGATCAGTGTCGATTCGGCGCTGGTTTATCGCGGTATGGACATTGGCACGGCCAAACCGTCGAAAGAGCTGCTGGCCGAGTACCCTCATCGCCTGATCGACATTCTTGACCCGGCCGAGGCTTATTCGGCTGCGGATTTCCGCCGCGACGCTTTGCAGGCGATGGCCGAAATCACCGCGCGCGGAAAAATTCCGCTGCTGGTGGGCGGCACGATGCTCTATTACAAGGCTTTGGTCGAAGGTCTGGCCGATATGCCGGCGGCGGATCCCGAGATTCGCGCGCAGATTGAAGAAGAGGCTGCACGCCTTGGCTGGCAAGCCCTGCACGATCAACTGGCGGCAATCGATCCGGAGTCGGCGGCGCGTATTCATCCGAACGATCCACAGCGCCTGAGTCGTGCGCTGGAAGTCTATCGGGTCAGCGGTCAGAGCATGACTGAACTTCGGCTGAAACAATCTGTACAAAGTACTGAAGCGGCGGCATCGGGACGGCAACAATTGCCCTATACTGTCGCGAACTTGGCCATTGCTCCGGCAAATCGCCAGGTACTGCACGACCGCATTAAACAAAGATTCACAAATATGCTGGAACAGGGATTCATCGACGAGGTCGTAGCCCTGCGTAATAGAAGTGACCTGCATGCCGGGTTGCCGTCTATACGTGCGGTAGGCTACCGCCAGGTCTGGGATTACCTGGATGGCAAGCTGACGGCGGCCGAAATGCAGGAGCGGGGCATCATCGCCACGCGCCAATTGGCCAAACGCCAGTTTACCTGGCTGCGCAGCTGGGACGATTTGCACTGGCTCGACAGTCTGGATTGCGACAATCTGCCACGCACCTTGAAATACCTTGGGACCATCTCCATATTGGGCTGAGTCCTTGCAATTGCCGTCTATCCTTGGGGGTGTGGCGGCAAAAGCCATCTGATTACCTATTTTTTATATTGAATCCTTAAAGGAGTGCGGCACATGTCAAAAGGGCATTCGCTACAAGACCCTTACTTGAATACTTTACGTAAAGAGAAAGTGGGGGTTTCCATCTACCTGGTCAACGGTATCAAACTGCAAGGCACGATCGAATCGTTCGACCAGTTCGTTATCCTGCTGAAGAACACCGTCAGCCAGATGGTTTACAAACACGCTATCTCTACAGTCGTGCCGGTTCGTCCAATTCGTCTGCCAAGCGCAACCGAATCCGAAGCAGGTGACGCTGAGCCAGGTAACGCCTGATAGGAGTCTCCTTTGTTCTTTGAGCGCCACGGTGGTGGTGAACGAGTCATCCTCGTTCACTTGGATGGACAGGACCCTGAGGCGCGCGAAGATCCGCAGGAGTTTCAGGAACTGGCAAATTCGGCAGGCGCCGAGACCGTTGCGTTTTTTAACGTGCCGCGTCATCGGCCAACCGCCAAATACCTGATCGGCAGCGGCAAGGTCGAGGAACTGCGCGACCTGGTACACGCCGAAGAAGCCGATCTGGTGATCTTCAATCACGTCCTTACGCCCAGTCAGGAACGCAACCTCGAACGTGTCTTCGAGTGTCGCGTGATCGACCGTACCGGTCTGATTCTCGATATTTTCGCCCAACGCGCCCGTACCCATGAGGGCAAGCTCCAGGTAGAACTGGCCCAGCTTGACCACATGAGCACCCGGCTGGTTCGCGGCTGGACTCACCTTGAGCGTCAAGGTGGTGGTATCGGCATGCGCGGCCCGGGTGAAACCCAGCTCGAAACCGACCGGCGACTGCTGCGGGTTCGCCTGCGCCAGATCAAGGGCCGGCTGGAAAAAGTGCGCAGCCAGCGCGAACAGTCGCGTCGTGGCCGCTCGCGTGCGGATATCCCTACCGTGTCTCTGGTGGGATACACCAACGCCGGCAAGTCCACGCTGTTCAATAACGTGACGAAATCCGAGGTGTACGCGGCCGACCAATTGTTCGCCACGCTGGACCCGACCCTGCGCCGTCTGGAACTGGACGACCTGGGGCCGATTGTCCTGGCCGACACCGTGGGTTTCATTCGTCATCTGCCCCACAAGCTGGTCGAGGCATTTCGGTCTACGCTCGAAGAGTCGAGCAATTCCGACCTGCTGTTGCACGTGATCGATGCGGCCGAACCGGATCGCATGTTGCAGATCGAGCAGGTGATGGTGGTGCTGGGCGAGATTGGTGCTCAGGACTTGCCGATCCTCGAGGTCTATAACAAACTCGATTTGCTTGAAGGCGTTGAGCCACAAATCCAGCGCGACGAGAACGGCAAGCCTCAACGGGTCTGGTTGTCGGCGCGTGATGGCACTGGTCTGGAATTGCTTGAGCAAGCCATTGCCGAATTGCTGGGCAGTGATTTGTTTGTCGGAACCTTGCGTTTGCCCCAGCGGTTTGCGCGTCTGCGTGCACAGTTCTTCGAACTGGGCGCGGTACAGAAAGAAGAATACGACGAAGAAGGTGTCAGCTTGCTGGCCATTCGATTGCCGCGCTCGGAGCTCAATCGACTGGTCAGCCGTGAAGGCGTTGTGCCGACGGAGTTCATCGAGCAACACACTTTGCAATAAAAGCCTGAAAAAGCGGTTGTGCCGCAACGGCAGGCATTCTGTAGCATTGGTCGGCGCGCCGTGGGTGCGTCTTTGCTTTATCAGATGGAGAGCGCTATGGCTTGGAATGAGCCGGGTGGCAACTCGAACAATCAGGATCCCTGGGGTGGCAAGCGTCGCAACAATGGCGACCGCAAGGGGCCGCCGGATCTCGACGAGGCCTTCCGAAAGCTGCAGGAAAGCCTGAACGGGTTGTTCGGTGGTGGAAAGAAACGTGGTGACGATGGTGGTGGTCCGGGCAAGAGTGGCGGCTTCGGCGGCCTGCTCGGCATTGGCCTCGTCGTGCTTGCGGCCGTGTGGCTGTACAGCGCGGTGTACGTGGTGGACGAGCAGGAGCAGGCCGTGGTGCTGCGCTTCGGCAAGTACTACGAAACCGTCGGCCCGGGCCTGAACATCTACTTCCCGCCGATCGACAAGAAGTACATGGAGAACGTCACGCGCGAGCGTGCCTACACCAAGCAGGGCCAGATGCTGACCGAAGACGAGAACATCGTCGAAGTGCCGCTGACCGTGCAGTACAAGATCAGCAACCTGCAGGACTTCGTGCTGAACGTCGACCAGCCGGAAATCAGCCTGCAACACGCGACCGACAGTGCGCTGCGCCATGTGGTGGGTTCCACCGCGATGGACCAGGTGCTGACCGAGGGTCGTGAGCTGATGGCCAGCGAGATCAAGGAGCGTCTGCAACGTTTCCTCGATACCTATCGCACCGGTATCACCGTCACTCAGGTCAACGTACAGAGCGCAGCGGCACCGCGTGAGGTGCAGGAAGCCTTCGATGACGTGATCCGTGCCCGTGAAGACGAGCAGCGTTCGCGCAACCAGGCTGAAACCTACGCCAACGGTGTGGTGCCGGAAGCCCGTGGTCAGGCCCAGCGCATCCTTGAAGATGCCAACGGTTATCGCGACGAAACAGTCTCGCGCGCCAAGGGTGAGGCTGATCGTTTCACCAAGCTGGTAGCCGAATACCGCAAGGCGCCCGAGGTTACTCGTCAGCGTCTGTACCTGGACACCATGCAGGAAGTCTTCAGCAGCACCAGCAAGGTGCTCGTGACCGGTAACAAGAACGGCCAGAGCAACCTGCTTTACCTGCCGCTGGACAAGATGATTCAAAACAGTTCGGGCAGCAATTCACCGGTCACCGGTTCGGCTGCCGCCAGCAACAACACGGACGTCACGCCGCATGTCACTGACCTGCCGCAAACGCGTACAAGGGAGACCCGCTGATGAGCAATAAATCGCTGATCGCCCTGATCGTTGGCGTTGTTGTGGTTCTGGTTGGCTGGAACTGCTTCTACATCGTGGCTCAGACCGAGCGAGCGGTGTTGCTGCAGTTCGGTCGCGTGGTTCAGGCTGATGTTCAGCCAGGTCTGCATGTGAAAGTGCCTTACGTTAACCAGGTGCGTAAATTCGACGCACGCCTGATGACGCTGGACGCACCGACACAACGCTTCCTGACCCTGGAAAAGAAAGCCGTGATGGTCGATGCCTACGCCAAGTGGCGCGTGAAAGATGCCGAGCGCTTCTACACCGCGACTTCCGGCCTCAAGCAGATTGCTGACGAGCGTTTGTCCCGTCGTCTGGAGTCGGGCCTGCGTGACCAGTTCGGCAAGCGCACCCTGCACGAAGTGGTGTCGGGTGAGCGTGATGCGCTGATGGCTGACATCACCGCATCGCTGAACAAGATGGCGGAAAAAGAACTGGGTATCGAAGTGGTCGATGTCCGGGTCAAGGCCATCGACCTGCCGAAGGAAGTGAACCGCAGCGTGTTCGAACGTATGAGCACAGAGCGTGAGCGTGAAGCTCGCGAGCACCGCGCCAAGGGTAACGAACTGGCCGAAGGCATCCGTGCCGACGCCGATCGTCAGCGCCGCGTGCTGCTGGCTGAAGCCTATCGTGAATCCGAAGAGATTCGCGGTGACGGTGACGCCCAGGCTGCTGCGATCTACTCCAAGGCCTACGGTCAGGATCAGGAGTTCTACGGTTTCTACCGTAGCCTGCGTGCCTACCGTGAAAGCTTCGCGAACAAATCCGACGTCATGGTCCTCGACCCAAGCAGCGACTTCTTCCGTTACCTGGAAAAGTCCAAGCCTTGATACGACGTTGACCTGAATCATTCCGCCCGGCGGCTAAAACCTCGGGCGGGGTGATCCTTTGGGAAAACGTGTGTATGATGCGGCAGCCGGGAAATTCCCGGCTTTTTTGCGTCTGCATGTTTGATTGCTGTTTTTGTTGCAGAAGAACGGGTTGAATGGCCCGACAGTTTTTCGAGGAAAGTGATGGGCGAAGCCGGTAACAGGCCTTTCGCCGCGTCGTTCATGCGCGTGCGTTTTGAACGAGCCGGTCATTTTCTGCTTCACTCAAGGCTCGCCCTCGGGCTGGCCGCCCGGATCTAAGGGGAATGGCGTAATGGCAACGGTAGACCGCTGGCTGCTGCCAGATGGCATCGAAGAAGTACTGCCACCGGAAGCGGCGCGCATTGAAGTTGCGCGTCGTCAGGTGTTGGATCTGTTCCAGAGCTGGGGTTACGAGTTTGTCGTGACTCCCCATATCGAGTACCTGGAATCCCTGCTGACCGGCGCGGGCCAGGATCTGGATCTGCGTACCTTCAAGGTCATCGACCCGCAATCGGGCCGGCAGATGGGGTTCCGTGCAGACATCACGCCGCAGGTGGCGCGCATCGATGCGCACACTCTGCGTCGCGAAGGCCCGAGCCGTCTGTGCTACGCCGGCAGCGTGCTGCATGCCCAGCCGCGTGCCTTGTCGTCCTCGCGCAGCCCGATCCAGTTGGGTGCCGAGTTGTACGGCGATGCGAGCCCGAGCAGCGACGTTGAAGTCATCAGCCTGATGCTGGCCATGCTGCAACTGGCCGACGTGCCGGATGTGCACATGGATCTGGGGCATGTCGGCATTTACCGCGGTCTGGCTCAGGCGGCCGGTCTGTCGGGTGAAGTCGAGCAGCAGTTGTTCGATGCGTTGCAACGCAAGGCCATCGACGAGGTCATTACCTTGACCGAAGGCCTGCCGGCCGATCTGTCCGGCATGCTGCGTGCGCTGGTCGACCTGTGCGGCGACCGTGAAGTGCTGAGTGCTGCCCGCGAGCGTCTGGCCAATGCGCCTGCGCCGGTATTGGCTGCGCTGGAAGATTTGCTGGCGATCGCCGAGCGACTCTCGGCGCGCTTCCCGGAACTGCCGCTGTACTTCGATCTGGGCGAGTTGCGCGGTTACCACTACCACACCGGTGTGGTGTTCGCGGTGTTCGTGCCGGGTGTTGGCCAGTCCATCGCTCAGGGCGGTCGTTATGACGACATCGGTGCCGACTTCGGTCGCGCCCGTCCGGCAACCGGCTTTTCCACCGATTTGAAAACCCTGGTGACCCTGGGGCGTGCTGAGGTCGAGCTACCGTCTGGCGGTATCTGGATGCCTGACAGTACGGATGCGGCACTCTGGCAGCAGGTTTGCCAGTTGCGCAGTGAGGGTCAGCGTGTCGTTCAGGCGTTGCCTGGACAACCTTTGGCCGCCGCCCGTGATGCGGACTGCGACCGGCAATTGATCCAGCAGAACGGGCTTTGGCAAGTATCGCCACTGGCTTCTTGAGTTTTCCTGCCGGCCACCGCCGGCACCAAGTTTGCGCGAATGAGGACAAGTGTTATGGGTAAGAATGTCGTAGTCCTGGGCACCCAGTGGGGTGATGAGGGCAAAGGCAAGATCGTTGATCTGCTGACCGAACATGCTGCCGCCGTAGTGCGCTACCAAGGTGGCCACAACGCTGGCCACACACTGGTGATCGACGGTGAAAAAACCGTCCTGCACCTGATCCCGTCGGGCGTGCTGCGCGAAGGCGTGCAGTGCCTGATCGGCAATGGCGTGGTGGTTGCACCCGACGCCCTGCTGCGTGAGATCACCAAGCTGGAAGAGAAAGGCGTACCGGTGCGCGAGCGTCTGCGTATCAGCCCGTCCTGCCCGCTGATCCTGTCCTTCCACGTGGCGCTGGACCAGGCCCGTGAAAAGGCCCGTGGCGAGCTGAAGATCGGCACCACCGGTCGCGGCATCGGCCCGGCGTACGAAGACAAGGTTGCACGTCGTGGCCTGCGCGTTGGCGACCTGCTCAACATGCCGCGCTTCGAAGACAAGCTGCGTGAACTGGTGGACTACCACAACTTCATGCTGGTCGGTTACTACAAAGAGCCTGCCATCGAGTTCGAAAAGACCCTGGCCGAGTGCAAGGAATACGCCGAGCTGCTCAAGCCGTTGATGCTGGACGTGACGGCAGAGCTGCACGACCTGCGTCGCGCCGGCAAGGACATCATGTTCGAAGGTGCCCAGGGTTCGTTGCTCGACATCGACCACGGTACCTATCCGTACGTGACCAGCTCCAACACCACCGCCGGTGGCGTGGCGACCGGTTCGGGCGTTGGCCCGATGTTCCTGGACTACATCCTGGGCATCACCAAGGCTTACACCACTCGCGTAGGTTCCGGTCCGTTCCCGACCGAGCTGTTCGACGAAGTCGGTGCACACCTGGCCAAGCAAGGTCACGAATTCGGTGCGACCACTGGCCGTGCCCGCCGTTGCGGCTGGTTCGATGCCGTTATCCTGCGTCGCGCTATCGATGTGAACAGCATCTCGGGCATCTGCCTGACCAAGCTGGACGTACTCGACGGCCTGGAAACCATCAACATCTGTACCGGCTACAAAGATGCGCAAGGCAATGCCGTTGCTCCGACTGACGCTGACAGCTACGTAGGCCTGCAGCCTGTGTACGAAGAAGTGCCAGGCTGGACCGAATCGACCGTGGGTGCCAAGACCCTGGAAGAGCTGCCGGTCAACGCTCGTGCCTACATCAAACGCGTTGAAGAATTGATCGGCGCGCCGATCGACATTATTTCGACGGGCCCGGACCGCAACGAAACCATCGTTCTGCGTCATCCGTTTGCTTGATAAGTCGTTGATGTAAAAACACAAAGGCCCCTTTATCGGGGCCTTTGTCGTTTATGCCTGTTGGACGGCATGACCTTTGCTGTGAATCTGTCTACAAGAGTGCCATCAAATTAATGGCGTCAGAAGTAGAGGGATTCACAGTGTCGGCCGTTCTCTCACTGTTACAAAGCCGTTTGTTGCGGCCCGTATTCGTTACCCTTGGTATCGCCCTTTTGGTGCAGGTGTTGGTGGCCGTTGCCCTGACGCGGAGCACCGTCACCGCGCTGGAAGCCGACCTGGGCACTCGCCTGGGCGCCGACAGCCAGAAGCTCTCCGGTGAACTGGAGCAGGCCGGGCGTGAAGTCACGTCGAGCCTCGATACCTTGTCCACCAATACTCGTCAGCGTTTGACTGCCGGGCTGTCTTCGCGTCTTAAACAAGAGCAGGCACAGCTGCGTACAACCCTGGAAAAAGACCTGAAGGACTCGGCCAATGACATGGCCCAGTTGCTGGCCTCCGTTGCGCCTCGTGCCATGTGGGACAGCGACGTGCCGACCCTGTCCGAATTCGCCCGCCGGGCCCAGCGCAATCCCAACGTGCTGTTCGTGGTGTATGACGACGCCACCGGCCAGCATCTGACGCGTTATCTCAATCGTGAAAACCCGATCAACAAGGCCCTTCTGGAAAAAGGTCAGGGTGAGCGGGCGCTGGATAAGGTGCTGGACGCAGCGAAGAATGATCCTTCGGTCTACTACCTCGAAGCCTCGATCAACCCCAATGGCGTGGAAATCGGCAAGGTGCTGATGGGGGTCTCGACCGCCTCGGTCGAAACCGATCTGGCGGCGCTCGATCAGCGCTTCACGGCGTTGATTGCCAGCAGCGACCAGCTGGTTGGCGACAGCCTCAAGGGCGCCGCTGCCGACAGCGCCACGGCCATGCGTGCGCGCCTGCAGTCGGCGCAGTCCACCGCCGCCGAAATGAAAGCCAACACGGCCGGCACCGTGCAGGACGCTGCTGCCACGCTGCGTTGGCGTATCGGCATGGGCCTGGCGCTGGTGGGTGCCGGCGTGCTGTTGCTGTTGGCGGTGGTGCTCGGCCATCGCGTGGTCAACCGCCTGAAGATGCTCAATGCTGCGATGGATGACCTGGCGGCAGGCGAGGGCGACTTGACCAAGCGCGTACAGATCAACAGCAAGGACGAAATTGGCGACATGGCTTCGGCAGTCAACCGCTTTGTGGATAAGTTGCAGCCGATCGTGCGCGAGGCCGGGGATGTGGCTCAGCGTACCGGTGAGGAAATTGGTGCTATGACCCTGCGCAATGCTGGCGCTGATGCAGCGGCCGGGATGCAGCGCGATGAAGTGGCTGAAAGCCTGCGCGCGTTGTCGCAAATGGCTGATGAGGCGCAGTCGGAAAGTCATGCGATGCAGGCGGCGTTGAAGCAGGTTGTGGATATTCGCCAAGCCACCGACGAAAACACTCGCACCTCGGCGAAGGTCGGCAGCCTGATCGAGGCGCTGGCGGGGCAGGTCGATACCGGCGCGAAAGTCATCGAGCGGCTGGCGCAGCAGAGTGAACAGATTGAAGTGGTGCTGACCGTGATTCACGGTATCGCCGAGCAGACCAACCTGCTGGCGCTCAACGCTGCGATCGAAGCAGCTCGAGCCGGTGAAACCGGACGAGGCTTTGCGGTGGTGGCGGATGAAGTGCGCGCACTGGCGAGCAAGACTCAAAGCTCCACCGGTGACATTCAGGCGCACATCGTGGCGTTGCAGCAGGGGGCCCGTGAAGCGGTCGAGGCGATCGGTCAGGCCGGGCGTCAGGCCAGCGAAGGCTTGCTGGTGCTGCGTGACAGTGCACGGTTGCAGCAGTCGGTGCAGGCGTCGGTTGAACAGGTGCACGCGGCGATTGGTTTGGCGACCCAGGCCGCGGCGCATCAGGCGCAGGGCGCGCAGGCCGTGCGTGGGCGTGTCGAGACGATTCATGCCCAGGCTGAGAAAGCCGCTCAGGCCGTGGTCGAGACCACGGCCAGCGGCAAGGTGCTGGATGGTCTGGCGGCGCAGCTCAAGGCAAGTCTGGGGCAGTTCCGGGCCTGATAGCGCGGGCAAAAAAATCGCAGCTTCGGCTGCGATTTTTTATCGGCTCAAATACATTCGGGTTGTCAGCAGGTAGACGGGCAGCCCCGACACCACAATCAACAACGCCGCATAAGGCGCCGCTGCGGCAAACTCGACGTTCGCGGTGTGTGCCCACACCTCGGTCGCCAAGGTGTTGAGCCCGGTCGGACTCAGCAACAGTGTCGCCGTCAGCTCCTTCATGGCATCCAGAAACACCAGAGCAAACGCTGCGCCCAGTGCCGGGAAAATGATTGGCAGGGTTACTCGACAAAATGCCGTGAACGACGATGCGCCGAGGGTGCGGGCGGCTTCCTCCAGTTGCGGTGCGGCCTTGTTCAGTGCCGTGCGGATCGGTGCCTGAGCCAGCGGCAGAAACAGCAACGCATAAGCGATCAGCAACAGCGCGGAGGTCTGATACAGCGCCGGCAGGTAATGCAGGGCGAAATACACCAGCGTCAATGCGATCACCAATCCCGGCAGGGCGTGCAGCAGATAGGGCAGGCGCTCGGCCCAGATCGCCAATTGGCCTTTGTAGCGTACGACCAGCAACCCGACCGGCACCGCCAGCACCAGACACAGTCCCGCGCCACCCAGCGACAGCGCCAATGAAGACAGCAAAGCTTCAGTGATCGCTGCAACCGGGAATGCCGCTGACGATCCCACGGCGAGCCAGTACGCCAGCATCCCCAGTGGAATGCCGCTGCCGACAATCGCCAGCATCAGGCAGTACAGTTGGCCGGCAATCGCCCAAGGCCCCAGTTGCACTTGTTCGGCCCGGCGTGCCGCGCCCTGGCCGGTCCGCACATGGCGGCCCTTGCCGCGTACCCGCAGTTCCAGCCACAGCAGCATCAAACACAGCGCCAGCAGCACCGCCGAAAGCATTGCCGCATTGGCATTGCTGAATTCCAGTTCGAATTGCTGATAGATCGCGGTGGTGAAGGTTTGCAGACCAATGATCGACAGTGCGCCGAATTCCACCAGCATGTGCAGCGCAATCAGCAGCGAACCGGCCAGCAACGAAGGCCAGAGCAGGGGCAGGGTGACGCGGAAAAACACGCCCCGGCGATTCTGTCCCAGCGTTCGGGCGGACTCTTCAAGGGATGGATCGAGATTGCGCAGCGTGGCTGCCACCGGCAGGAAGATCAGCGGATATTTCGACAGGCTCATCACCAGAATCGCTCCGCCGAGTCCTTCGAACTGCGCGCTGAGCGATACCCAGGTAAAACTGCTGACGAATGCCGGCACCGCGAACGGCAGGCAAAGAATCACGCCCCACAGTCGTCGGCCCGGCAGATTGCTGCGCTCCAGCAACCACGCCAGCGACAGACCGATCACGCCGCAAGTTACGGTTACGCCGACCATCAGCGCCAGCGTATTGCGCAGCAGGCCGAACACGTACGGGCGCCACAGCAAATGCAGCGCCTCGGACCAGCCCGCCTGCCAGGCTTTAAGGCCGACGTAGGCCAGTGGCAACAGGCTCATCACCACCAGTAGCAATACCGGCAGTACCAGCCAGATCGACGGCCGCTTGCGCCGTGGCACGTAACCCCCGCGCGTGACGGGGGCGGATAACGAGGCGCTCATCAGTTCAGGCCAACTTCGCGTTCCAGATCCAGCGCTTCCTCGGCATTGCCCAGATCGGCCGGGGTCACATCCGGCGCTTCCAGCTCACTGAAAGGCTTGAGGCCGCGATCCGATTCCATGCCGTTGTGCAACGGATACTCGGCGGTGGTCTGGGTGATCACCCGCTGGCCTTCTTCACTGGCCATGTAGGCGAGAAATTGCTGGGCTTCTTTTGGATGCTTGCTGGATTTCAGCACGGCTGCGCTGGAGACGGTGATCAAGCCGCCCACGTCGCCGCCGGTGAAGTAATGCAGTTTGGAGTCGAGCTTGCCTTTCTCCCGTTGCAGGGCGAACCAGTAGTAGTTGTTCACCAGTACGGTGGCGACTTCGCCGTTTTCGACAGCCTTGAGGGCAACCATGTTGTTGCTGTAGGTCTTGCCGAAGGCGCGCAGGCCGGTCAGCCATTCTTCGGCGGCTTCACGGCCATGCTTTTTGATGATGGCGACGGCCTGTTCCTGGAAGGCACCGCTGGTGGGCACGAAACCGACCTTGCCTTGCCACTGCGGATCGGCGAAATCCAGGACCGACTTGGGCAGGTCTTTTTCATCGACCAGCTTCGGGTTGAAGGCGACTACGCGAACCCGTGCAGTGACGCCGATCCAGGTGCCATTGCCTGCGACATATTTTTTCGGCAGGACTGCCAGAGTGGCATCGTCAGTCCTGGCCAGCAGGCCGAGTTCTCCGAGGTTGTTCAGTGGTGGGGATTCTTCGGTGTAGATGACGTCGGCGGGAGAGCGGTCGCCTTCTTCGATGATCTGGCTGGCGAGCTGGTTGCTGCTGCCCTTGCGCACATTGACGTGAATGCCGGTCTTGGCTTCGAAGGCTTTGGCGATCGCGTCGCCGACTTCCTTGTGTTGACCGTTGTAGAGCGTCAGGGAAACCGCGTCGGCAGCCTGGGTGAGGGGAGTGGCGAGTGCCAGGCCGAGCAGGGTGAAGGTCAAGCCGCGGCGCAGGGTATTTCGAAACATCATTCGCAGGGTTCCTCACTGTCGCATTGCAAAAACTTGCAACAATGATAAACGATATCGTTTCTCAAGTGCGCCTTGCGGGGGAGAAGGTGTGTCTGGTAGGCGCTGTTTCTCGAGTTTTTCCAAACCCCGGAAACGCAAAAACCCGCTTTCGCGGGTTTTTGTGAAATTCAAGATCGTGACCTTGAATTTGAATTGGTGCCCAGAAGAAGACTCGAACTTCCACGACCGTAAGGTCACCAGCACCTGAAGCTGGCGTGTCTACCAATTTCACCATCTGGGCTTCATCTTCAGCGTTACCGCTGTTGATGTGGCGCACTATACGGAGCACCTTTTGATCTGTAAACCCCTGATTTGATTTTAATAAATCATTTTCAGAAAAAGGCGGGGCGTAGAATGCAAAAAACCCGCTTTCGCGGGTTTTTGTGTGAGTCTTGAAACTGATCTAGTCTCAACCTCGAAATTGGTGCCCAGAAGAAGACTCGAACTTCCACGACCGTAAGGTCACCAGCACCTGAAGCTGGCGTGTCTACCAATTTCACCATCTGGGCATCTCGGCAACGTGTGTACGTCGTCGATGGCGCGCACTATACGGAGCGCCTTTTTAACTGTAAACCCCTGCCAGCAAAAAAAATGGTTTTTTTTACCAGCGGTGTTCAAAACGCCTTTCAGACGTCGATACAAGGCCTCAGATGTCCCTTATAGAGTCGGAAATTTCCCGTTTGATGGCGCCTATGCCAAACTAACCCGCATATAGACAAGGTGAAAACTCTCTAATGGCCGATTGGCAGTCCCTCGATCCCGAGGCCGCTCGTGAAGCGGAAAAATATGAAAACCCTATTCCCAGCCGCGAACTGATCCTTCAGCACCTTGCTGACCGGGGTTCGCCTGCTGCCCGCGAGCAACTGGTCGAAGAGTTTGGTCTGACCACAGAAGACCAGATCGAAGCCCTGCGCCGCCGCCTGCGCGCCATGGAGCGCGACGCTCAATTGATCTACACCCGCCGTGGCACGTATGCGCCGGTGGACAAGCTCGACCTGATCCTCGGTCGCATCAGCGGTCACCGCGACGGTTTCGGCTTCCTGGTGCCGGATGACGGTTCCGACGACCTGTTCATGAGCCCGGCGCAGATGCGTCTGGTGTTCGATGGCGACCGTGCCCTGGCCCGTGTTTCCGGCCTGGATCGCCGTGGTCGCCGTGAAGGCGTGATCGTCGAAGTGGTGTCCCGTGCCCACGAAAGCATCGTCGGACGCTACTTCGAAGAGGGTGGCATCGGCTTCGTCGTTGCGGACAACCCGAAAATCCAGCAGGAAGTGCTGGTCACTCCCGGCCGCAACGCCAACGCCCAGATCGGTCAGTTCGTCGAGGTGAAGATCACCCACTGGCCGACTCCGCGCTTCCAGCCGCAAGGCGATGTGATCGAAGTCGTCGGCAACTACATGGCGCCGGGCATGGAAATCGATGTCGCCCTGCGCACCTACGACATTCCGCACGTCTGGCCTGAAGCCGTTCTGAAGGAAGCCGGCAAGCTCAAGCCGGAAGTCGAAGAGAAAGACAAAGAGAAGCGCGTCGACCTGCGCCATCTGCCGTTCGTCACCATCGACGGCGAAGATGCCCGGGATTTCGACGATGCGGTCTACTGCGAATCCAAGCCAGGCAAGCTGCGCCTGTTCTCCGGTGGCTGGAAGTTGTACGTGGCGATTGCCGACGTTTCCAGCTATGTGAAGATCGGCTCGGCTCTGGACAACGAAGCCCAGGTGCGCGGCAACTCGGTGTACTTCCCCGAGCGCGTGGTGCCGATGCTGCCGGAGCAACTCTCCAACGGCCTGTGCTCGCTGAATCCGCATGTCGATCGTCTGGCCATGGTTTGCGAGATGACCATCTCCAAGTCCGGCGAAATGACCGACTACTGCTTCTATGAAGCGGTGATCCACTCCCACGCCCGTCTGACCTACAACAAGGTCAGCGCGATGCTGGAAACGCCGAAGGCTACTGAAGGGCGCAAGCTTCGCGGCGAATACACCGACGTGCTGCCGCATCTCAAGCAGCTCTACGCGCTGTACAAAGTGTTGCTGGCTGCCCGTCACGTGCGTGGCGCGATCGATTTCGAAACCCAGGAAACCCGGATCATCTTCGGTTCCGAGCGCAAGATTGCCGAAATCCGTCCGACCACCCGTAACGACGCGCATAAGTTGATCGAGGAATGCATGCTGGCGGCCAACGTGGCCACCGCCGAATTCCTGAAGAAGCACGAAATCCCTGCGCTGTACCGCGTCCACGACGGCCCGCCCCCGGAGCGTCTGGAAAAACTTCGTGCGTTCCTCGGCGAGCTCGGCCTGTCGCTGCATAAAGGCAAGGACGGCCCGTCGCCGAAGGACTATCAGGCCCTGTTGGCGAGCATCAAGGACCGTCCGGATTTCCACCTGATCCAGACCGTGATGCTGCGCTCCCTGAGCCAGGCGGTGTACAGCGCCCAGAACGAAGGCCACTTCGGCCTGAACTACGAAGCCTATACCCACTTCACTTCGCCGATCCGTCGTTACCCTGACCTGCTCACGCACCGGGCGATTCGCAGCGTGATCCATTCGAAACAGGACACCCCGCACGTTCGCCGTGCCGGTGCGATGACCATTCCGAAGGCGCGCATCTACCCGTACGACGAAGCGGCGCTGGAGCAACTCGGCGAGCAGTGCTCGATGAGCGAGCGCCGTGCCGACGAAGCGACCCGTGACGTGGTGAACTGGCTCAAGTGCGAGTTCATGAAGGATCGCGTGGGCGAATCGTTCCCTGGTGTAATCACTGCCGTGACCGGTTTCGGTCTGTTCGTCGAACTGACCGATATTTACGTCGAAGGTCTGGTACACGTGACGGCGCTGCCGGGCGATTACTACCACTTCGACCCTGTGCACCATCGTCTGGCGGGCGAACGCACCGGTCGCAGCTTCCGTCTTGGCGATACCGTTGAAGTGCGCGTCATGCGTGTCGATCTCGACGAGCGCAAGATCGACTTCGAGATGGCTGAAAAAACCATCAGCGCGCCGATCGGCCGCAAAAAGCGTGGCACCGAGACGACCGCTCCAGCGGCCAAGGTTGTGGAAGAGAAGGCTCCGGCAAAATCCGCCAGCCGTCGTCCGGCCAAGGAAAAGGCCGTCGAGGCCTATCGTCCAAGCGATGCCGTGGCGAAAAACGCCGAGCTGCGCAAAAGCCGTGAGATGAAGAAGGCCTTGCTGGCCGACGCCAAAAACGGTGGTAAAGCGGCGTCCGGGGGAAAGACCGGACGGTCGGCGCCTGACAAGGCTTCCGGCGGCAAGCCAGCCAAACCGAGCAAACACCGTAAGGGCCCGCCAAAAGCGGGTTCCGCTCCAGCCAAAAGCGGCGGGGCACGTAAACCGAAGGCGAAGTCATGAGTCAGTTGGAAAAAATCTACGGCGTTCACGCGGTAGAAGCGTTGCTGCGTCACCACCCAAAACGCGTCAAGCAGATCTGGCTGGCTGAAAGCCGCAACGATCCACGGGTACAGACGCTGATCGAGCTGGCCAACGAAAACCGCGTTCAGGTCGGTCAGGCCGAGCGCCGCGAAATGGACGCCTGGGTCGAGGGCGTGCACCAGGGCGTGGTGGCGGACGTCAGCCCGAGCCAGGTCTGGGGCGAGGCGATGCTCGACGAGCTGCTCGATCGCACCGAAGGCGCGCCGCTGCTGCTGGTGCTCGACGGCGTGACCGATCCGCACAACCTCGGCGCCTGCCTGCGCTCGGCGGACGCTGCCGGTGCGCTGGCGGTCATCGTGCCGAAAGACAAGTCGGCCACCCTGACGCCGGTCGTGCGTAAAGTGGCTTGCGGCGCGGCGGAAGTGATTCCGCTGGTGGCCGTGACCAACCTTGCGCGTACCCTGGAAAAACTTCAGCAGCGTGGTCTGTGGGTTGTCGGCACGGCGGGTGAGGCCGAGGTCAGCATCTATGACCAGGACCTGACCGGCCCGACCATCCTGATCATGGGGGCCGAAGGCAAAGGCATGCGTCGCCTGACCCGTGAGCACTGCGACTACCTGGTGAACCTGCCGATGGCCGGTAGCGTCAGCAGCCTCAACGTATCGGTTGCGACCGGTGTGTGCCTGTTCGAGGCCCAGCGCCAGCGCGGGGCCAAGGCCAAGGCGGCTGCCAAGAAGCCTTAAGCCTTACGCCGATTCAAATGTGGGAGCGGGCTTGCTCGCGAATGCGGCATCACATCCAACATTTTTGCTGAATGACACACCGCTTTCGCGAGCAAGCCCGCTCCCACATTGGTTCTGCGCAAAGGTGCAGATTGGTAAAGTGAATGAACTGTTCAAATAATCACCAATTGCCTTGCACCTCTTCAGTCCCTTCTCTACAATTGCGCCCCTTGCTGTGACGGCAGGCACGCATGTGCCCCGCGCCGGTAAGTCCATAAGTGTCATTCACTCCTTGTCTGACCGTTTTTGAGCGGCAGGCTACAACCCGTAAGGAGCATTCATGCGTCATTACGAAATCATCTTTCTGGTCCACCCTGACCAGAGCGAGCAAGTCGGCGGCATGGTTGAGCGTTACACCAAGCTGATCGAAGAAGACGGCGGCAAAATCCACCGTCTGGAAGACTGGGGCCGTCGTCAACTGGCCTACGCAATCAACAATGTTCACAAGGCTCACTACGTGATGCTGAACGTTGAGTGCACCGGCAAGGCCCTGGCCGAGCTGGAAGACAACTTCCGCTACAACGATGCTGTGATCCGTAACCTGGTCATCCGTCGCGACGAAGCCGTTACCGGCCAGTCCGAGATGCTCAAGGCTGAAGAAAACCGCAGTGAGCGCCGTGAGCGTCGCGAACGTCCTGAGCACGATGGCAGCGCCGATGGCGATGACAGCGATAGCGACAGCGACAACAGCGATAACGCTGACGAGTAATCCACGGACCTTTTAAGGAGCCTATCAAATGGCACGTTTCTTCCGTCGTCGTAAATTCTGCCGCTTCACCGCTGAAGACGTGAAGGAGATCGATTACAAAGATCTCAACACTCTGAAAGCCTACGTATCCGAGACCGGCAAAATCGTTCCAAGCCGCATCACCGGTACCAAAGCTCGTTATCAGCGTCAGCTGGCCACCGCTATCAAGCGCGCCCGCTTCCTGGCCCTGCTGGCCTACACCGACAGCCACGGCCGCTGAGACCGGGTAGTCGACAAGTAAGTAAGGGATCGAATGCATGCGTGCCTTGGCTGAATTCATCATGCGGGGGCGTATGCAGGCCACGCTGGTCGTGGCCGGATCTGCGGCATTGCCGCTGTTGTTCTGGTTGAGTGCCGCTGCAGGTTGCCTTGTGCTCCTGCGGCGCGGTTCGGACGCCTTGAGCGTCCTGGGTGTGGGAGTGCTGTCAGCGTTGGTGAGCTGGCACTACCTGAAAGACCCGACGGCACTGATTGTGCTGCTCGGGGCTTGCGGTCTGGCGCTGGTTTTACGCGCCGAACACACCTGGAATCGCGTGCTGCTGGTCAGCGTGGCCGTGGGATTGTTGATTGCCGTGAGCCTGGGATCCGTTTTCGGTTCCTTCACCGAAGCGCTGGCGCAGACGTTTGAACAAGTCTTGCCGCTGGCGATGGGTGAGGTCTACGAGAAATTCTCGGCAGACCAGAAGGCGATTCTCACGGGATTGGCGGTTCCACTGTCGATCATCTCGACAGCGGTGTCGTTGCAGGTTTTTAGCGTGCTGTGCCTGATTCTTGGGCGCTACTGGCAGGCGTTGTTGTATAACCCCGGTGGTTTCGGTCGCGAGTTTCGCGCCATCCGACTGCCGAAAGGCGTTGCGCTGTCGCTTCTGGCCGTCATGTGTGTGGCACCGTTCTTCGGTCTGCACGCACTGGTTCTGTTGCCGTTGTGCAGTGTGCCGCTGTTCTTCGCTGGTCTGGCTCTGGTTCACGGGCTGGTGGCGCAGAAACGGCTGGCCGGTTTCTGGCTGGTGGGGATATACGTCACGCTCGTGCCTTTCATGCACTTGCTCGGTCCGTTGCTTGTGGTCTTGGCCATTGTCGACAGCCTGATTGATTTTCGCGGTCGTCACGTGTCGAAAGACACCGATAACGCGAACGGTGAAGGTTAAAAGTTAAGAGGATTTCCACATGCAACTGATCCTTCTGGAAAAAATCGCCAACCTGGGCAACCTGGGCGACAAAGTAAACGTTAAGGCCGGTTACGGCCGTAACTACCTGCTGCCTTTCGGCAAAGCCACCGCTGCGACCGCTGCCAACCTGGCTGCGTTCGAAGAGCGTCGTGCTGAGCTGGAAAAAGCCGCCGCAGACCGTAAAGCATCGGCTGAAAGCCGCGCTGCCCAACTGGCCGAGCTGGAAGTGACCATCACTGCCACCGCTGGCGACGAAGGCAAGCTGTTCGGTTCGATCGGTACTCACGACATCGCTGACGCACTGACCGCCTCCGGCGTTGAAGTGGCGAAAAGCGAAGTTCGTCTGCCGAACGGCACCATCCGCAACGTGGGTGAATTCGACGTGGCTGTGCACCTGCACGCCGAAGTTGAAGCCACCGTGCGCGTTGTCGTGGTAGCAGCTTAAGCAACACCTGATCGACTGGCGGCTTGTTCGCCAGACGGTTAACATCGGGCACGATCCTGTCTTCAGGTCGTGCCCTTTGTCTTTCTGCAATCCCTGCTTTTCCTGAATAAAAAGTGGCCATGAACGAAATTTCCGCTCCCGAGCAATACGATCTGCAAACCGCCGCGCTGAAGGTACCGCCGCATTCCATCGAGGCCGAACAGGCCGTGCTCGGTGGTCTGATGCTGGACAACAACGCCTGGGAGCGCGTGCTCGATCAAGTCTCCGACGGCGATTTCTACCGGCATGACCACCGTCTGATTTTCCGTGCGATCGCCAAGCTGGCCGATCAGAACTCGCCGATCGACGTCGTGACCCTTGCCGAGCAACTGGACAAGGAAGGTCAGACCTCGCAAGTCGGCGGCCTGGGCTACCTCGGCGAACTGGCGAAGAACACGCCGTCCGTCGCCAACATCAAGGCCTATGCGCAAATCGTCCGCCAGCGTGCGACGTTGCGTCAGTTGATCGGCATCAGCACCGAAATTGCCGACAGCGCCTTCAACCCTGAAGGTCGTACCGCCGAGGAAATCCTCGACGAAGCCGAACGGCAGATCTTCGCGATTGCCGAGGCCCGGCCAAAAACCGGCGGCCCGGTGGGCGTGAATGACCTGTTGACCAAGGCCATCGACCGTATCGACACCCTGTTCAACACCGCTGACTCGATCACGGGCCTGTCCACCGGTTACACCGATCTCGACGAGAAGACCAGCGGCCTGCAACCGGCCGACCTGATCATCGTCGCCGGTCGTCCGTCGATGGGTAAGACGACTTTTGCGATGAACCTGGTGGAAAACGCCGTGTTGCGCAGCGACAAGGTGGTGCTGGTGTACTCCCTCGAGATGCCAGGCGAATCGCTGATCATGCGTATGCTGTCGTCCCTTGGGCGTATCGACCAGACCAAAGTGCGTTCCGGCCAACTGGAAGACGACGACTGGCCGCGTCTTACTTCGGCGGTCAACCTGCTCAACGACCGTAAACTGTTCATCGATGACACCGCCGGTATCAGCCCGTCGGAGATGCGTGCCCGGACCCGGCGTCTGGTGCGCGAGCACGGCGACATCGGCCTGATCATGATCGACTACCTGCAGCTGATGCAGATCCCCGGCTCCAGCGGTGACAACCGGACCAACGAGATTTCCGAGATCTCCCGATCGCTGAAAGCCCTGGCCAAGGAATTCAACTGCCCGGTGGTGGCTCTGTCGCAGCTCAACCGCTCCCTGGAACAACGCCCCAACAAGCGCCCGGTGAACTCCGACTTGCGGGAATCCGGAGCGATCGAGCAGGACGCCGACGTGATCATGTTCGTGTACCGGGACGAGGTGTATCACCCGGAAACCGAGCACAAAGGCATCGCCGAAATCATCATCGGCAAACAGCGGAACGGCCCGATCGGCTTCATCCGTCTTGCCTTTATCGGCAAGTACACGCGCTTCGAAAACCTCGCGCCGGGCAGTTACAACTTCGACGACGATGAGTAACGCGATTGATCACGTCAGGTGATCAAACAGTTTCTGGGCAACTCGCGGACTGATGAGTTCCCGCCAGATCCGCTGGTGGGGTCGGCCAGCCTGTGCTTCGCGCTGTTGAAACGCGCTGCCGAGCTTGCTTTGACCCAGGGTTTTCATGTGTGCACCCTTGAGCGTGTAGTCCAGCGCCGCGCGATCTTGCCTGTCGTAGTGAAAGTGGGCCTCCCACAACTGCGAATTGTCTGAACGGTCGTTGATCGAGTAGACATCGAGGAATGACTTGTCCCTTCCCTTGCCCATTTGTTTGCGTTCTACCGTTTTCACGACTTTCAGCTGTGAGTGATCGAGCAGGAAGTTCAGGCGCAGTACATCCAGGACATCCTTGTTTTTGTACATCCGTATCAGAATGGACTGTCCTTCGGTCTCCATTGATGCCGCGGCGGTTCTGAGCCGACTGATCAATCCGCTGACCTCGGCGTCTTCTGTCACCCGATCAGTGGCCTCCAGACGTTGCGCCAGATCCCTGAAACGATCCGTCTCTGCGCCCAAAAATTCGACGATATTGGTCGGATTGGCTTTGCGGGCTTCCATGATCCGGGCCTGGGTTACGTATTCATTCACGCGTTGAAGGGATTCAGTCGCGTCGCTCACAAGTTGTGGTCTGGGTGTGAGCGCGACGGCGGGGCGAACCTGTTGCCACTCACCTTCGATGTTCTCGTAGCGTTGAGGTGGCTGGTGCGGCTTGAAAAGATCGGGAACCTTGAGAGTAATGCTGCCATCCGCTGCTGTGTCCTGCTCCCCCACCAGAACCCGGTAAGTGCCATGGTGGCGTGTCCGGAACAGTTTTCGCGGGGCGGTTGCCTCGGCCTCCGCAGCGGACTGCTCCGGAAGAAAATCGAAATCGATGTCCTGATCGTAAAGAGGTAATTGGCTGTTGCTGTCGACCTGTTCATGGATTGCGTTCAGGCGGTTGTCGATTTTCGTTTCGAACACATGCATCAGGGACAATGCATGGCTGACGTATTGCGCCTTGACCGGATCCGCTGAAGTATCCAACGATTCGAACCCGGCTCTGTCACTCCTGATGTTTTCCAGCGTCAAATGCAGCGCCAGCGCTTCGGAGTCACCATAGACTTGGTGCAAATCCTTTTTCAACAGGTGCAAGGCCATTGCACTGCGCATGCCGAAAGGCGGCGGATTTTCGGGGTCGTCGGAAATCAGGCGCAGGCAGATGTTGTATTGAGTGGAATGGATCTGATCTACGGTGGGTACTCCACGGTTCATATCGTCCAGATCTGATGTTGCACTACGGTCGGCTTTGCGAATCTGATCCATGACATCCTGGCGATCATTCATGATCTTCAGCTTTTTGTTGAGATGGGCAAAATTGCTCTTTAGCGACTCGACCGTTATTGGATGCGTGGTCGGATAGACCCTGTGATCCATCGCGGCAATCAGCTTGTTGAGATAGTCGACTCTGTTCAACTGTTGAGTATGCAGTTCGCTTTTGTAGAGCCCGCCGGCCTTCAGCAGGATCAACCAGTCCTTGTTGTCGATCAGTGACTTGACGTATTCGGCTTGCATTCTTGTGTGCTTGATGATGTGCACTTCAAGCCTGATCAGCGCCTCTTTCTCTGCCTGGCTTCCCTCAGGAAGATCTCGGGCACTGTCCCAGAGTTCTCCATAGCGCTTGTTGGATGTGACTAGCGCCTCGAAGGCGTTTCTGATGGGCTCATATTTTTGAAGCAAATAGGCTTTGCTGTCCTGAGTCTGTGCAGTACGACGCATGCCTCCCTTGAGTCCATCCAGACTTGTTGTCCAGATGCCATCGGAATTGCGGGTGATTGCCAGCGTTTCACCGGATCGGCTTGCGCGATAGACATTTTCGCTGTCGGCGGCGACCGGGTCCTTCGGATTGACGACGCGCCAGACATTGCGCTGGGGAGATGAAGCGTCAATGTCGCGCATCACCTGATGGGCATGGTTTTCGATGATGACGTAGCGCTTGCCTTCAAAACGATGCAGGCCGTCGCTGTCCGGGTCTGCTCCGGAGAAGTCCAGAGGCGTCCTGAAAGTCGCCAGCCGGCTGGCGGAGAGTGGGAGTGGGCTCTTTTCGAAGTCGATCAGCGGATGCCATCGGTTGCTATCGGGATCATGGAAGAGAATCGGGCCCGAGGGCCTTGATTCACTTCCCAGTCTGGCCCGGTAGAGGGCAGTGTCGGGATCCAGGCTGATCTGCAGGATGCTGCCATCGTGCATATCGACGAACTGCCGGCCCTTTAACCTTCTGAATCCTGATGCGTCGGCGACCGGCAATCGGATGTTCGGGCCGACCCTGTAGGCTTCAAGTAAAGGTGGTGCGGGTATTGCGGTCGGGTATGAATGAGTTTCGCTGACACTCACCGA
This sequence comes from Pseudomonas sp. HLG18, assembly GCF_051903985.1. NCBI lineage: Bacteria > Pseudomonadati > Pseudomonadota > Gammaproteobacteria > Pseudomonadales > Pseudomonadaceae > Pseudomonas > Pseudomonas sp. HLG18. The sequence continues at coordinate 5,786,551 of NZ_CP195831.1, forward strand.
AGGCGCTTGAGAGATCATGTCCGTGTCTGTGCTGTCCGGGATTCTGCCCGATGTCTGTTCATTGATGAGGCTGTGCTCGGCAGGACGGATAGCGTGCGAGACGTCGTGCCGTGGCAGGTGGTCATGGTTTGATCGCAAAGGCGGGTTATGCACCTCGACGGTGGTTACGCTTCTTGACGGTGGTTTTGCAGGCATCTTTATTCATCCTTGAATAAGTTGAAGGGCATCTTTTGGAGCCGGTGTGTGGCCGGTGGGACAAAGGGGAGAGAAACCGACCACGGCCGTCGGAATTGGTCAAAATTTGTGCTATATTCCGCGCCCGCGAAATTCAATGAAAGCCAACACCGGTTATCGACATGCAAGCAGCCAAGCCGTTATTTGACTATCCAAAATATTGGGCCGAATGTTTCGGGCCAGCGCCGTTCCTGCCGATGAGCAGGGAGGAGATGGATCAGCTCGGCTGGGATTCCTGCGACATCATCATTGTGACGGGAGATGCCTACGTCGATCACCCGTCGTTCGGCATGGCGATCATCGGCCGGCTGCTGGAGTCGCAAGGCTTCCGCGTCGGGATCATCGCGCAGCCGAACTGGCAGTCCAAAGACGACTTCATGAAGCTCGGCGAGCCGAATCTGTTCTTCGGCGTCGCGGCCGGCAACATGGACTCGATGATCAACCGCTACACCGCGGACAAGAAAATCCGTTCCGACGACGCCTATACCCCGGGTGGCATGGCCGGCAAGCGTCCGGATCGCGCGAGCCTGGTCTACAGCCAGCGCTGCAAGGAAGCCTACAAGCACGTGCCGATCGTGCTCGGCGGCATCGAAGCCTCCCTGCGCCGCATCGCCCACTACGACTACTGGCAGGATCGCGTGCGCAACTCGATCCTGATCGACGCCAGCGCCGACATCCTGCTGTACGGCAACGCCGAGCGGGCGATCGTTGAAGTCGCCCAGCGTCTGTCCTACGGTCACAAGATTGAAGACATCACCGATGTGCGCGGTACCGCATTCATCCGCCGTGATACGCCGGCAGGCTGGTACGAAGTCGACTCCACGCGCATCGACCGTCCGGGCAAGATCGACAAGATCATCAACCCGTACGTCAACACCCAGGACACTCAGGCTTGCGCGATCGAGCAGGAGAAGGGCCCGGTCGAAGACCCGCAGGAAGCCAAGGTCGTGCAGATCCTGGCCAGCCCGAAAATGACTCGCGACAAGACCGTGATCCGCCTGCCGTCGATGGAAAAGGTGCGCAACGACCCGGTCCTGTATGCCCATGCCAACCGCGTGCTGCACCTGGAAACCAACCCGGGCAACGCCCGTGCGCTGGTCCAGAAGCATGGCGAGATCGACGTCTGGTTCAACCCGCCGCCGATTCCGATGACCACTGAAGAAATGGACTACGTGTTCGGCATGCCTTACGCACGTGTTCCGCATCCTGCGTACGGCAAGGAAAAGATCCCGGCCTACGACATGATCCGTTTCTCGGTGAACATCATGCGGGGCTGCTTCGGTGGCTGCACCTTCTGCTCGATCACCGAGCATGAAGGCCGGATCATCCAGAACCGTTCCGAAGAGTCGATCATTCGTGAAATCGAAGAGATCCGCGACAAGGTGCCGGGTTTCACCGGCGTCATTTCCGACCTCGGCGGCCCGACCGCGAACATGTACCGCATCGCCTGCAAGAGCCCGGAAATCGAATCCGCTTGCCGCAAGCCGTCCTGCGTGTTCCCGGGCATTTGCCCGAACCTGAACACCGACCACTCGTCGCTGATTCAGCTGTATCGCAGCGCCCGTGCGTTGCCGGGTGTGAAGAAGATCCTGATCGCCTCCGGCCTGCGTTACGACCTTGCGGTCGAGTCGCCGGAGTACGTCAAGGAGCTGGTGACGCACCACGTCGGTGGTTACCTGAAGATCGCCCCGGAACACACCGAGGAAGGTCCGCTCAACCAGATGATGAAACCGGGGATCGGCACCTACGATCGCTTCAAGCGCATGTTCGAGAAGTACACCAAGGAAGCCGGGAAAGAGCAGTACCTGATTCCGTACTTCATCGCCGCGCACCCGGGCACCACCGACGAAGACATGATGAACCTGGCCCTGTGGCTCAAGGGCAACGGCTTCCGTGCCGACCAGGTCCAGGCGTTCTATCCGTCGCCGATGGCCACCGCCACCGCGATGTACCACTCGGGCAAGAACCCGCTGCGCAAGGTCACCTACAAGAGCGACGGCGTGACCATCGTCAAGAGCGAGGAGCAGCGCCGTCTGCACAAGGCGTTCCTGCGTTATCACGACCCGAAAGGCTGGCCGATGCTGCGTGAAGCGCTGATCCGCATGGGCCGCGCCGACCTGATCGGGCCCGGCAAGCACCAGTTGATCCCGACGCATCAACCGGCCACCGACAGCTACCAGAGTGCCCGTCGCAAGAACTCGACGCCGGCCGGCAGCCATAAAGTGGCGAAGGACGTAAAAGAGAAGACCACCAGGATCCTCACCCAGCACAACGGCCTGCCACCGCGCGCCAGCGACGGCGGCAATCCCTGGGACAAGCGTGAACAGGCCAAGGCCGCGGCATTCGCCCGCAACCAGCAGGCCGCCAAGGAGCGCAAGGAAGCCGCGAAAGGCAAGGGACCGAAACCGGCACGCAAACCGGTCGTACCGCGCTAAAACGCACTTGAGCTGAGCAGAACGCCAACCTTCGGGTTGGCGTTCTGCGTTGTGCCTCGCAACATTTGCGTGCAACTGTGCCAAACCATTTCACCGCATCGCCCGATTTTGGTGCTGTACTGCCCTGAGCATTCCGGGAAAGCGCCCAAGCCTCTGCATGGCATAAGTCTTGCGCGCTTTCGAATACGCTTGGGCTCGCAGGAGGCACGCCGTGTCGATTCATGTCGCATTGCATCACGTCACGCATTACCGCTACGACCGCGCTGTCGAACTCGGCCCGCAGATCGTGCGTCTGCGCCCGGCTGCCCACAGCCGCACGCGGATTTTGTCTTATTCACTGAAAGTCTCCCCCGAGCGGCACTTCATCAATTGGCAGCAGGACCCTCAGGGCAACTACCTTGCACGGCTGGTGTTCCCCGAGAAAACCGCCGAACTGCGGATCGAGGTCGACCTGCTGGCCGAGATGGCGGTGTTCAACCCGTTCGACTTTTTCCTTGAACCCTACGCCGAGAAAATCCCCTTTGCCTACGCCGCCGATGAGCGCAAGGAACTGGCGCCGTACCTCGAAACCCTGCCGCTGACGCCGACATTCAAGGCCTATCTGGACGCCATCGACCGTACGCCGCTGCCGGCCGTGGATTTCCTGGTAGCGCTCAACCAGCGTCTGAGCGAAGACATCAATTACCTGATCCGCATGGAGCCGGGTGTACAGACCCCGGAACATACCCTCGAACACGCCTCCGGTTCCTGCCGCGATTCGGCGTGGCTGCTGGTGCAACTGCTGCGCAATCTCGGGCTGGCAGCGCGTTTCGTTTCCGGTTACCTGATTCAGCTGACCGCCGACGTGAAAAGCCTCGACGGCCCGTCCGGCACCGAAGTGGATTTCACCGACCTGCACGCGTGGTGCGAGGTGTATCTGCCGGGAGCGGGCTGGATCGGTCTCGATGCGACGTCGGGGCTGTTCGCCGGGGAAGGGCATATCCCGTTGGCCTGCAGTCCCGATCCGTCTTCCGCGGCGCCGATCAGCGGTCTGGTGGAGCCTTGCGAATGCGAATTCAGCCACGAAATGTCCGTGGAGCGGGTCTGGGAAGCGCCACGGGTGACCAAGCCTTACACCGATGAACAGTGGCTGGCGATCCAGGCCCTGGGCCGGCAGATCGATGCCGACCTGATGGAAGGCGACGTGCGCCTGACCATGGGCGGCGAACCGACCTTCGTGTCCATCGACGACCCGGACGGCGCCGAATGGAACACCGCTGCGCTCGGCCCGGACAAGCGTCGGCTCTCCGCCGAACTGTTCCAGCGCCTGCGCAAGCATTACGCGCCCAAAGGGCTGGTGCATTTCGGTCAGGGCAAGTGGTATCCCGGAGAACAACTGCCGCGCTGGTCGCTCAATTGCTACTGGCGCCGCGACGGCGTGCCGATCTGGCACAACAACGCACTGATCGCCGACGAGCAGCAGGATTACGGCGCCGATGGCGCACTGGCCGGACGCTTTCTGGCGAGTGTCGCCGAGCGCCTGAAACTGCCGACACGTTTTGTGTTCCCGGCCTACGAAGACAATTTCTATTACCTCTGGCGCGAGGGCGCCTTGCCGAGCAACGTCAGCGCTGAAGACTCGCGTCTGGAGGAACCACTGGAACGTGCGCGACTGCGCAAGGTGTTCAGTCAGGGGCTGGACAAGGTCATCGGCCAGGTGCTGCCGCTGGCGCGCACCGCCAAGGGCGATCAGTGGCAGAGCGGGCGCTGGTATCTGCGCGATGAGCATTGCCGGCTGGTGCCGGGGAATTCACCGCTGGGCTATCGCCTGCCGTTGGGTTCACAGCCCTGGGTGAAGGCGGCGGAGTATCCGTTCATTCATCCGAACGATCCGAATCAGGATTTCCCCGAGTTGCCCGAAACGACGCAGCTCAACGATCACCGTGAGCCGGCTCCGGCGGACGAACGTGCACCGAAGATCGACGAGTCCGCTGATTGGCTGACCCGCACCGCCTTCTGCGCCGAGGCCCGGGAAGGCCGGTTGTACCTGTTCATGCCGCCGCTGGAGCGGGTCGAGGATTATCTGGAACTGGTCGCGGCCATCGAAGCCACCGCCGAGGAGCTGCATTGCCCGGTATTGCTGGAAGGCTATGAGCCGCCGAGCGATCCGCGTCTGAGCAACTTCCGCATCACCCCGGATCCTGGCGTGATCGAGGTCAACGTGCAGCCGTCGGCGACCTGGGACGAGTTGGTCGAACGCACAGAGTTTCTGTACGAAGAAGCGCGCCAGACCCGGCTGTCCACCGAGAAGTTCATGATCGACGGGCGCCACACCGGTACGGGCGGCGGAAACCATTTCGTGCTCGGCGGCGCGACGCCGGCGGACTCACCGTTTTTACGCCGCCCGGATCTGCTGCGCAGCCTGATCAGCTACTGGCACAACCATCCATCGCTGTCCTACCTGTTTTCCGGTCTGTTCATCGGCCCGACTTCTCAGGCGCCGCGAGTCGATGAAGCGCGCAACGATGCGCTGTATGAGCTGGAAATCGCCTTCGCGCAAATGCCCGCACCGGGAGAAGAGTGCGCGCCATGGCTGGTGGATCGGCTGTTACGCAATCTGCTGATCGACGTCACCGGCAACACCCACCGCGCCGAGTTCTGCATCGACAAGCTGTATTCACCGGACGGCGCCACCGGGCGCCTCGGTCTGCTGGAGTTGCGCGCGTTCGAGATGCCGCCCCATGCGCGCATGAGTCTGGCTCAGCAGCTGTTGCTGCGGGCACTGGTGGCGCGGTTCTGGCGCGAGCCTTATGCACCGCCGAAGCTGGCGCGCTGGGGCACCGAGTTGCATGACCGTTTCCTGCTGCCGCATTTCATCGAGCAGGACTTCGCCGACGTCATCGTCGAGCTCAACAACGCCGGTTACCCCCTGCGTGCCGAATGGTTTGCGGCGCATCTGGAGTTTCGCTTCCCAAAGGTCGGCGATTACGCCGTCAACGGTATCGAACTGGAGTTGCGCCAGGCCCTTGAGCCCTGGCATGTGCTGGGTGAGGAGGGCGCGGCGGGCGGCACGGTACGCTACGTCGATTCATCGCTGGAGCGTTTGCAGGTCAAGCTCACGGGGCTGCCGCCGCAGCGATATCTGCTGACCTGCAATGGCATCCCGGTGCCGCTGCAACCGACCGGGCGGGTCGGCGAGTTTGTCGCCGGCGTGCGTTTCCGCGCCTGGCAGCCGGCCAACTGCCTGCAACCGACGATCCCGGTGCATGCGCCGCTGGTGTTCGACCTGCTCGATACCTGGATGCAGCGCTCGCTGGGCGGCTGCCAGTACCACGTTGCGCATCCGGGCGGACGCAATTACGAGACGCTGCCGGTCAACGCCAACGAAGCGGAGAGCCGGCGCATGGCGCGTTTCTTCCGCATCGGACATACGCCGGGGAAACTTCCGATACCCAATGTCGAAACGAATGACGAATTACCGATGACACTCGATTTACGACGTTTCTGAATCAGGCACGACGCCCGGATTTTTCGTATATCCGGGCGTCATGTGCCTGCGTTAGTCTGACCGTTCCTTGCTGGCTGCCGAGCTTTCCATGCCTGACCTGCTTGACCGCTACCCGCTGACGGCGGGCACCTATCACGAACTGCTCGACGACAGCGGAGCGGTGCGTCCGCACTGGCAGCGGCTGTTCGACCAATTGCAGCGCAGCACCCCGGCGCAACTGGTGCAGCGTCAGGCGCTGCTGACCCGACAGATTCAGGAAAACGGCGTCACCTACAACGTCTATGCCGATCCCAAGGGGGCGGATCGTCCCTGGGAGCTGGATCTGCTGCCCCACGTGATCGCCGCTGGCGAGTGGCAACAACTGTCGGCCGGGATCGCCCAGCGCGCACGCTTGCTCAATGCGGTGCTGGCGGATCTGTACGGCCCGCAACAGTTGATCCGCGAAGGGCTGCTGCCGGCAGAACTGGTGTTTGGCCACAACAACTTCCTCTGGCCCTGTCAGGGCATCGCGCCGCCGGACGGGGCCTTTCTGCACCTGTATGCCGTGGATCTGGCGCGCACGCCGGACGGTCGCTGGTGGGTGACCGCGGATCGTACCCAGGCGCCATCCGGTGCCGGTTATGCACTGGAAAACCGCACCATTGTGTCCCGGGCCTTCCCCGAGTTGTACCGGGATCTGAAGGTGCAGCACCTGGCCGGATTCTTCCGCACCTTGCAGGAAACCCTGGCCCGTCAGGCCCCCTGCGACGATGACGCGCCGCTGGTGGTGTTGCTGACCCCGGGGCGTTTCAACGAAAGCTATTTCGAACATCTTTATCTCGCCCGTCAGCTCGGTTATCCACTGGTTGAGGGCGGCGACCTGACGGTGCGTGATGCCACGGTCTACCTGAAAACCCTCAGCGGTCTGCGTCGGGTCCACGCGATCATGCGTCGGCTCGACGATGACTTCTGCGATCCGCTGGAACTGCGTACGGATTCGGCGCTGGGCGTTCCCGGATTGCTCGAGGCCGTGCGTCAGGGCCGGGTGCTGGTGGCCAATGCACTGGGCAGCGGCGTGCTGGAGTCGCCGGGGCTGTTGGGTTTTTTGCCGAAGATCAATCAGTACTTGTTCGGCGAAGAACTGATCCTGCCCTCCATCGCCACCTGGTGGTGCGGGGAGGCACCGGTGCTGGCCCAGGCGTTGGAAAAACTGCCGGAGTTGCTGATCAAACCGGCCTTCCCGTCCCAAAGCTTCGCTCCCGTTTTCGGGCGAGACCTGAGTGAGAAACAGCGTCAGAGTCTCGCCGAGCGCATGCAGGCCCGGCCTTATGCCTATGTCGCGCAAGAACTTGCGCAACTGTCCCACGCGCCGATCTGGCAGCCCGAGGACGGCCAGTTGCAACCGCGTGCCATTGGCATGCGCATGTATGCGGTGGCCAGTCATGATGGTTATCGGGTGTTGCCCGGTGGCCTGACCCGGGTGGCGGCCGAAGCCGACGCCGAAGTGGTGTCGATGCAGCGTGGTGGCGCGAGCAAGGACACTTGGGTGCTGGGAGACCGGCCGCCAAGCGGCGAGCAGTGGAAGACCCAGCGCAACATCGGCGTGCATGATCTGGTGCGGCGCGATCCCTATCTTCCGTCCCGGGTGGTGGAAAACCTGTTCTGGTTCGGCCGTTATTGCGAGCGCTGCGACGACAGCGCGCGGCTGTTGCGGATCATGCTGGCGCGTTACATCGACGGGGATGATCCGCAAGCCTTGCAGGCTGCCGTGGAGCTCGGCGAGCGCCTGATGCTGCTGCCGGACGAAGGCGAGCTGCCAGAGCGTCTGCTCGCGGCCCTGCTTGGCGAGGACTGGTCGTTCAGCCTGCGCTCCAACCTGCAACGCTTGCAGTGGGCGGCGTCGCAGGTGCGCGGCAAGCTCTCGCGGGAGAACTGGCAGGCGCTGGTGGAATTGCAGCGCGAGGCGACGGAGCTGGACACCGATGAGCCGGACTTTGGCGAGTTGCTGGATTTTCTCAATCGGCTGGTGATGTCACTGGCGGCGCTGTCCGGGTTTGCCCTCGATGACATGACCCGCGACGAAGGCTGGCGTTTCCTGATGATTGGCCGGCGGATCGAGCGCCTGCAGTTTCTCAGCAGCAGTCTCGCGGGTTTCCTGCGCGGCGCCGGGGCGTTCGATCAAGCGGGACTTGAGTGGTTGCTGGAGCTGGGCAACAGCAGCATCACCTATCGCTCGCGTTATCTGGCGGTGGCGCAGTTGATCCCGGTGCTCGACCTGTTGCTGCTGGACGAGCAGAACCCCCATGCGGTGTTGTTCCAGTTGAAACTGGTGACGCGCACGCTCAAGCGTTTGAGCGACGATTTTGATGCGCCTCGGGAGGCCGGGTTGCCGCAACTGGTCGAGCGTCTGGCGCGCTTCGATCTGGGGTGTCTGGAAAACCCCCTGTTCGGCGAATCCAGCGTGCGCGCGGCCCTCGATGGTCTGGCGGATCTGCTGCAAGACATCGCCGACGCCAGCGGCCAGGTGTCCGATCGACTGGCCCTGCGTCATTTCGCCCATGTCGATGATGTCAGCCAACGCACGGTGTCCGTCTGATGAATGCCCACTACCAGATTCTTCACGATACCTGCTATCACTACGACAGCCCGGTCTCCCTGGCGCAGCAACTGGCGCACCTGTGGCCCCGTGAGTGCGCCTGGCAGCGCTGCACCGAACAGCAATTGCTGATCAGTCCGGAACCGACCGCCCGGCGTGACGAGCAGGATGTGTTTGGCAATCCGCTGACACGCCTGGCGTTCGAACGGCCTCACGATGAATTGCAGGTCAACGCCCGGCTGACGGTCGAGGTGCTGGCGCGGCCGGCGCTGGATTTCAATCTGTCCCCGGCCTGGGAGCAGACCTGCAATTCGCTGACCTACACCAGCCAGCCATTGTCCACCGAGCTGCTGGAAGCTTGCCGTTACCGGTTTCAATCCCCCTACGTTCATTTGAAACGCAGCTTTGTCGAGTTTTCCGAAAGCTGTTTCCCGCCCGGGCGACCGCTGCTGCTGGGCGTACAGGCGTTGATGGAGAAGATCTTCGATGAATTCACCTTCGATGCCGAGGCCACGCAGGTCGCGACACCGTTGGTCGAGGTGCTGGAGCGCCGGCGCGGGGTCTGTCAGGACTTCGCTCACCTGATGCTGGCCTGCGTGCGTTCCCGAGGATTGGCGGCGCGCTACATCAGCGGCTACCTGCTGACACGGCCGCCACCGGGGCAACCGCGATTGATTGGCGCCGATGCGTCTCATGCGTGGGTTTCGGTGTTTTGCCCGGTGCTCGGCTGGGTGGATTTCGATCCGACCAACAATGTGCAGCCGGCACTGGAACACATCACCCTGGCCTGGGGCCGGGATTTCTCCGATGTGTCGCCGTTGCGCGGGGTGATTCTGGGCGGTGGCAATCACGACCCGGAAGTCCGCGTCACCGTGTTGCCATTGGAGGAATGAAGATCAAATGTGGGAGCGGGCTTGCTCGCGAAAGCAATGGTTCAGTCATGAATGTCACGACGCTTTCGCGAGCAAGCCCGCTCCCACAGGGATTGTGTTCAAGGTTTCAGCAATGTGCTCAGGCGTCTGGCGTCTGATCTTTCGGTGCATCAACATCAATTGCATCATCATCGGTCGCCACTTCACCGTCAGGGTTCAGTGCCGCTTCTTCAGCCATCTGTTTCTTGCGCTGAAGCTTTTCCTCTTTCTTCTGTTCCTTGGCCAGGTCACGTTGACGCTTGGCGAAGGAGTAATTGGGTTTGGCCATGGGCGATCCTCTGGGGTCGAAGGTGAGGTTGAGCGGCGCGTATTCTGCCCTGTATCGGTGCTCGGGGGTTAACCGGGTTTCTGGTCGACCCACTTTGGCGTGACGGTCGGCTGCCACTGATCGAGGGCATCGAGCAGCGTTTGCGGCGATTCGCTTACTTGCAGCATGTCACGGTGCGGTGCGCGAACGAAGCCTTCGCCGACGATGTGATCGAGAAATGCCGTGAGTTTGCTGTAGAAACCGTTCACTTCCAGCAGACCCAGCGGCTTGCCGTGGTAACCGAGCTGGCCCCAGGTCCAGACTTCGAACAGCTCTTCAAGCGTGCCGAGGCCGCCGGGCAGGGCGATGAACGCATCGCTGAGTTCAGCCATCCGCGCCTTGCGCGCGTGCATGCCGTCGACCACTTCCAGGCGCGTCAGGCTCTTGTGGCCGATTTCCTTGTCCATCAGGCTCTGCGGAATGATGCCGATCACTTCACCGCCGGCCGCCAGTGCGGCATCCGCGACGATCCCCATGAGGCCGACAGCGCCACCGCCGTAGACCAGGGTCAGTTTGCGCTCGGCAATGGCTGTGCCGAGGGCGATGGCGGCTTCGGTGTACGCCGGGGTGGTGCCGGCGTTGGCACCGCAAAATACACAAACGGATGTGAGAGACATGCCTTCCTCCTGGGTCAATCCGTCACAGGGTAATGGCTGGCACGCCTTGATCCAAGGGCTAGACTTCGCGTTTCGGGGTTTCATAGGTGCCGCTGGCGCCACAGGCGTAGGCGGCGAGCAGACTGTACAGCAGGCTGTTGAGGGACATGACTGATGCTCCAGTTGAGTTGAGCCCTGAAGATACGTCCCGGCCAAACGTCTGGCTGTTAGATTGTTTCGATGAGTGTCATAGCCTGAAAGTTGTATACAATTTTTGACTCAAGTCATAGGAACTTGCGAAGATTTCAGGCAGTCTTTCCACCACTCGTGTTTTTGTTAACCCTGCCTTGGAGATTCACCATGTTTTCCAAAGTTGTTGCGGTATCCCTGCTGGCGCTGGCCAGCAGCCAATTGATGGCTGCCGAGTGCAAAACCACCGTCGATTCCACCGACCAGATGTCCTTCAACACCAAGGAGATCGTGATCGACAAGAGCTGCAAGACGTTCACCGTCGAACTGACCCACTCCGGCAGCCTGCCGAAGAATGTCATGGGCCACAACCTGGTGGTCAGCAAGACCGCTGACATGCAGCCGATCGCCACCGACGGCCTGGCCGCCGGCATCGACAAGAACTACCTGAAGGACGGTGATGAGCGCGTTATCGCCCACACCAAAATCATCGGCGCCGGCGAGAAAGACTCGCTGACCATCGATGTATCGAAACTGGCAGCCGGCACCGATTATGGCTTCTTCTGCTCGTTCCCTGGCCACATCTCGATGATGAAAGGCACAGTGGTTGTGAAGTAAGAAAGCCGCAGGCAAAAAAAAGCGTCCCGAAGGACGCTTTTTTCATGCCTGAAATTCAGGGCGCAAACGGCATGACCCGCTTGTGATGAGTCTTTTTGTAGGTGTTGACGATGATGTCGAACGCTTCCTGACGCACCGGCTCGCCGTGCAGGAAGGCGTCGATCTCGGCGTAGGTCACGCCGTGGGAGGCTTCGTCCGGTTTGCCCGGCGACAGGTCTTCCAGATCCGCCGTCGGCACTTTTTCCACCAGCGATTCCGGTGCGCCGAAGCTGCGGGCGATGGCCCGGACCTGGTTTTTCACCAGACCGCTGAGCGGGGCCAGGTCGCAGGCGCCGTCACCGAACTTGGTGAAGAAACCCATCACCGCTTCCGCCGCGTGGTCGGTGCCGATTACCAGGCCATGGGCTGCGCCGGCGATGGTGTACTGGGCGACCATGCGCATCCGCGCCTTGGTGTTGCCGAGCACGAAATCCACCGACACCGCGTGCTTGCCTTCGAAGGCTGCGACTTCGCCGGCCAGGGATTTGACCGCCGGGCCGATGTTGACGGTATGGCGCTCGTCCGGGGCGATGAAGTCCACCGAAGCCTGGGCGTCGTGTTCGTCGAACTGCACGTCGTACGGCAGGCGCACGGCGATGAACTTGTAGGCGCTGTCGCCAGTGCGCTCGCGCAGTTCACGCATGGCGCGCTGGGCCAGCAGGCCTGCAGTCAGCGAGTCGACACCGCCGCTGATGCCCAGCACCAGGGTCTTGAGGCCGGAGTTGACCAGGCAATCCTGGATGAAGGTGATGCGCCGGGCGACTTCGGCCTGAAGGGCATGGTAGTCGGCGAATGGCGGCTGGACCTTGAGCTGTTCAGCAATCTCACGCTGTACGGCTTGCATGAATTCACTCCTTGCTAGATAGGCTGGAAACGGCAGGAACCTGGAAAACGTGTCGCAAATAGGCGACGAAATTCGGGTCTTTGCAATGGGTCTTACCCGGCTCGTCGGAGATCTTCGCCACCGGTTGGCCGTTGCACGCGGTCATTTTAAGCACGATGCTCATCGGCTCGACACCCGGAATGTCGCAGGTCAGGTTGGTGCCGATACCGAAGCTGACATTGATCCGGCCCCGCAGCGACCGGAAGATCTCCAGCGACTTGGGCAGCGTCAGGCTGTCGGAGAACACCAGAGTCTTGCTCATCGGGTCGATGCCGAGCTTGTGATAGTGGGCGATGCATTTTTCGCCCCACAGCACCGGGTCCCCGGAATCGTGGCGCAGACCGTCGAACAGCTTGGCGAAGAACAGATCGAAATCACCGAGGAACGCGTCGGTAGTGATGCAATCGGTCAGGGCGATCCCCAGCAGGCCGCGATACTCGCGGACCCAGCAATCGAGGGCGGCGATCTGGCTGTCGATCAATCGCGGGCCGAGTTGCTGGTGGGCCATGATCCATTCGTGGGCCATGGTGCCCAGGGGTTTCATGTCCAGTTCGCGGGACAGGTGCACGTTACTGGTGCCGACGAAACGGCCGGGGAAATCGTGCTTGAGCACGTTCACCACTTCTTCTTGCACGCGGTAGGAAAAACGGCGACGTGTGCCGAAATCGGCGACCTGCAACTGCGACAGTTCTTCGGCCGAGGCGTTGGCGGTGAGCCAGTCGAACTTGCGGTAAAGCTGTTCGCGGGCCTGTTCCAGAACCGTTTCGCGGTAGCGATAGCGGTTGCGCACTTCGCTGACGATCGCCAGCAGCGGCACTTCAAACAGAATCACATGCAGCCACGGTCCGCGCAGGCGGATGAACAGCTCGCCGTTCTCGATGCCGGTGTGCAGGTAGCGCAGGTTGAAACGGAACAGACCGAGGAAGCGCAGGAAATCCGGCTTGAGGAACGAGATGCGCTCGAGAAAACTCAACTGATCGGCGCTCAGGCTCAACTCGGCCAGACGCTCGACCTGGAAGCGGATCTCCGCCAGATACGGGCGCAGATCCTCGGCATTGCGGCAACGAAACTCCCATTCGACTTCGACGTTGGGGTAGTTGTGCAGCACCGCCTGCATCATCGTCAGCTTGTAGAAGTCGGTGTCGAGCAGGTTCTGCACGATGCGATCGGCAAACACACTCTCGCTCATAACGGGGTCTCCAGGCGGGCCGCGCGTTGGCGCGGTATCAATCAATGGCGCTAGTGGCGCATATCAATGGTGCGTTGTGCCAGCGTTTTTTGTATCGCCGCAGATCCCCGTGGGAGCGGGCTTGCCCGCGAAGAGGCCAGTGGGTCCAACATCAATGTTGATTTTGCCGACGTCTTCGCGGGCAAGTCGGACCGCCGCAACGCCGCTTCCACAGGGACTGAATACAACTTCAAACCGGACTGTCGATCTGCTCCAGCATCCACTTCACGAAATCCCGCACCTTGGGCACTTCCGCCGCGTGTTCCGGGTAGGCCAGGTAATACGCGTCGGTGCTGGGCATGGCGTGCTGCCAGGGAATGACCAGTTTGCCGTCGGCCAATTCCTCTTCCACCAGAAACCTGGGCAGCAGGGCGACGCCGCAGCCGACCTGAGCGGCGCGGATGCACATATAAAAGGTTTCGAAACGCGGGCCGTGGTAGCTGTGTTCGGTCTGGAAGCCCTGGCTGTCGAACCAGTCGTGCCACGCTTGCGGGCGCGAAGCATTCTGCAGCAGGACCAGATCGGTGAGTTGCGTTGGATCAGTCAACGGCGTATCGGGCAGGCTGCTCGGCGCGCAGACCGGCACAAGCTCTTCGCCGAACAACTTCAGGCATTCAGTACCGGGGCGTGAACCCTGGCCGAAATAGAATGCCAGGTCGCTGCGCCCTTGCAGCAGGTCATCGGCCTCCTGCTCGTTGCACAGGTCCAGATGAATCGACGGATGGCGCAGGCGCCAGCCCTTGAGGCGCGGCACCAGCCAGCGGGCACCGAAGGTCGAGGGCGTGGAGACGCGCAGGACTTCGGTTTCGCCGCCGTAGGAACGCAGGTAATGGGTCGACATCTCGACCTGGGTCAGGATTTTTCTGACTTCCACCAGATACAGATCGCCGGCCGGGGTCATCTGCAAACGGCGGCGCACCCGGCGGAACAACAAGTGCTGCAGCAATTCTTCGAGCTGCGCCACCTGCTTGCTGACGGCGCTCTGGGTCAGGTTCAGTTCCTCGGCGGCCCGGGTGAAACTCAGGTGCCGGGTCACGGCCTCGAAGCACTGCAACGCGGTGATCGACGGCAAGTGGCGTTTGTTCAGCATGGGCGATCCTTTTCTTGTCTTTCTGCGCAGCATGAATAAACGGAATGATATCTCGCGTAAAGGTCGTTTGTTGCACAGCCTTCCTGACGCTACAACTAAAGGCCTGCCCGGTCGTGAAAACGCGCCCGCACACATTCAGTTTTTTGCTTGAGGAGTGACCCATGGTTGCCGCATTGCTTGATCGTCTTGGTGTGAACCCGGCCCTGTACCAGAACGGCAAAGTGCCGGTGCATTCGCCCATCGACGGCAGCCGCATCGGCGCCGTGAACTGGGAAGGCCCGGCCGAAGTGGAGCAGCACATCAGTCGCGCAGATCATGCGTTCGAACAATGGCGCAAGGTGCCGGCGCCGCGTCGTGGTGAGCTGGTGCGTCAGTTCGGTGAAGTGTTGCGTGAATACAAGGCCGACCTCGGCGAACTGGTGTCGTGGGAAGCGGGCAAGATCACGCAGGAAGGCCTCGGTGAAGTGCAGGAGATGATCGACATCTGCGACTTCGCCGTCGGCCTGTCCCGCCAGTTGTACGGCTTGACCATCGCCTCCGAGCGTCCGGGCCACCACATGCGTGAAACCTGGCATCCGCTGGGCGTGGTCGGTGTGATCAGTGCGTTCAACTTCCCGGTCGCGGTGTGGGCGTGGAACACCACGCTGGCGCTGGTCTGCGGCAACCCGGTGGTGTGGAAACCGTCGGAAAAGACTCCGCTGACCGCGCTGGCCTGCCAGGCGCTGTTCGAGCGCGTACTGAAGAATTTCAGCGATGCCCCGGCGCACCTGAGCCAGGTAATCATCGGTGGCCGCGATGCCGGCGAAGCGCTGGTGGATGACCCGCGTGTCGCGCTGATCAGCGCCACCGGCAGCACTCGCATGGGTCGCGAAGTGGCGCCGAAAGTCGCCGCACGCTTTGCCCGCAGCATTCTCGAGCTGGGCGGCAACAACGCGATGATCCTCGGCCCGAGCGCCGATCTGGACATGGCCGTGCGCGCCATTCTGTTCAGCGCCGTCGGCACCGCCGGCCAGCGTTGCACCACGTTGCGTCGCCTGATCGCCCATGAATCGGTGAAAGAAGAAATCGTCACCCGACTGAAAGCCGCGTACTCCAAGGTCCGTATCGGTCACCCGCTGGAAGGCAACCTGATCGGCCCGCTGATCGACAAACACAGCTTCGAAAACATGCAGGACGCGCTGGAGCAGGCGCTGAGCGAGGGCGGCCGGGTGTTCGGCGGCAAGCGTCAACTGGAAGATCAATTCCCGAATGCCTACTACGTGTCGCCGGCCATCGTTGAAATGCCGGAGCAGAGCGACGTGGTGTGCAGCGAGACTTTCGCGCCGATCCTGTACGTGGTCGGTTACAGCGATTTTGAAGAGGCGCTGCGCCTGAACAACGCCGTGCCGCAGGGCCTGTCGTCGTGCATCTTCACCACCGATGTGCGCGAGGCCGAGAAATTCATGTCGGCGGTCGGCAGCGACTGCGGTATCGCCAACGTCAACATCGGCCCGAGCGGCGCGGAGATCGGCGGGGCGTTTGGCGGTGAAAAAGAAACCGGTGGTGGTCGTGAGTCGGGCTCGGATGCGTGGCGCGCGTACATGCGCCGGCAGACCAATACCGTGAACTACTCGCTGGAGTTGCCGCTGGCGCAGGGCATTACATTCGACTGATCCCTTCGGTCAAGTGGAGATCCCCATGTGGGAGCGGGTTTGCTCCGGGCGGCGTTCCGACGAAAGCGCTGGGTCAGTCAGCATGGATATTGGCTGATATACCGCTTTCGCGGGCAAGCCCGCTCCCACAGGGTATGCAGTGTTTGTTAGGTTTCTGTTGGAGTCTGGCAATGCCGTTACGCGAAGAATGTCTGTGGGAAAAACTCACGCCGCAACGACCGGATAACGCGGCGCTCAGGGGCGAGGTCAAGGTTGATGTCTGCGTGATCGGCGCCGGGTTCACCGGGCTGTCGGCGGCGCTGCATCTGTTGGAAAAGGGCAAAAACGTCTGCGTGCTCGAAGCCCATCGCGCCGGGCATGGCGGATCCGGGCGCAACGTCGGGCTGGTCAACGCCGGGATGTGGATTCCACCGGACGAGATCGAGGCCGGCTTCGGCGAGGCGGTCGGCAGTCAGCTCAACCGCATGCTCGGGGCGGCGCCGGCGCTGGTGTTCAGCCTTGTGGATAAATACAACATCGATTGCCAGTTACGCCGCGAAGGCACCCTGCACATGGCGCACAACGCCAAGGGCGAGGCGGATCTGCGCAGTCGCGAGGAACAGTGGAAACGCCGGGGGGCACCGGTCGAACTGCTGACCGGCAAGGCCTGTGAACAGGCGACCGGTACGCAAAAGATTGCCGCCGCGCTGCTTGACCGGCGTGCCGGTACGCTCAACCCGATGGCGTATGTCACCGGGCTGGCGAAAGCCGTGGCGAGTCTCGGCGGGCAAATGTTCGATCATTCCCCGGTCACCCGCCTTGAACGTCAGGGCCAGCAATGGTCGGTGCAGACCGGGCAGGGTTCGGTGCTGGCCGAACAAGTGGTGATTGCCTCCAACGCCTACACCGAAGGCGACTGGACCGAACTCAAGCGCAATTTCTTCCCCGGTTACTACTATCAGGTCGCTTCGGTGCCGCTGAATGAAGACGCCGCTCAGGAAATCCTCCCGGGCGGGCAGGGCTCGTGGGATACCCGCCAGGTGCTGAGCAGCATCCGCCGCGACAAGGATGGACGTCTGTTACTGGGCAGTCTCGGTAACGGCAATCAGAAACCGACCTGGTTTCTCAAGGCCTGGGCTGACCGGGTACAGCAGCATTATTTCCCCAACCTCAGGCCCGTCGAATGGGAATGCACCTGGACCGGGCGCATTGCGTTCACCCCCGATCACTTGATGCGCTTGTTCGAGCCGGCCCCCGGATTGGTGGCCGTCACCGGGTACAACGGCCGTGGCGTGACCACCGGCACTGTGGTCGGCAAGGCCTTCGCCGACTACCTGTGTAACGGAAATCCTCAGGCATTGCCGATTCCTTTCGCACCGATGCAGCCCCTGGCAGGTGTGGGCTTGCGCAGTTGCCTGTACGAGGCCGGGTTCTCGCTGTATCACGCGGGCCAGTGCCTGCGCATCGTTATCTGAGTGTTGAAATATGTTGCCGGAAGCGGCGCTTTTCGATGTAGCGACTAGCCTGTAATGGTGCGGGTTGTAGCAGTCCCGCACCAGCAGTGTGCAGTTCGGTGACGCGGGCTGTTACAGGCTGGTTGCACGTCGTTTGGCGCCGCGGTTGCAATGATGGCGCGTGCGGGTTGCGCCTGAAAAAACAAATGGTTTCACCTTCCGCGGTTTAGACGGTTGCACGCCCAATGAAAATGGGAACGAAACAGTCGAAATAACAAGAAAGCAGCGACTTTTTGAAGAATAAAAAACCGATGGCACGGCCCTTGCTCTGAGCAATCCAGTGAAGTCGCAGTGCCAACTAAAAAAACCTTGGAGCACCACCTCATGTCCCAGACGTTTTACAAGAAAGGCTTTCTGGCCCTCGCAGTCGCTACTGCGCTGGGTGTTTCTGCGTTTGCACAAGCTGATGTGAAAATCGGTGTGGCGGGCCCCATGACCGGCGCCAACGCGGCATTTGGCGAGCAGTACATGAAGGGAGCCCAAGCGGCGGCCGATGCGGTCAACGCGGCGGGCGGCGTCAACGGGGAGAAAATCGTCCTGGTCAAAGGCGATGACGCCTGCGAACCGAAACAGGCGGTGACGGTCGCCAAGGACCTCACCAACCAGAAAGTCGCCGGTGTGGTCGGTCACTTCTGTTCGTCCTCCACCATTCCTGCGTCCGAGATCTACGACGAAGCCGGGATCATCGCCATCACTCCGGGTTCCACCAACCCGCAAGTGACCGAGCGCGGCCTGAGCGCCATGTTCCGTATGTGCGGCCGTGACGACCAGCAAGGCATCGTTGCCGGCGATTACATCGTCGACGTGCTCAAGGGCAAGAAAGTGGCCGTGCTGCACGACAAGGACACCTACGGTCAGGGCCTGGCCGATGCGACCAAGGCTCAGCTGGAAAAACGCGGCGTGAAGCCGGTGCTGTACGAAGGCCTGACCCGTGGCGAGAAAGACTTCAGCGCCGTGGTCACCAAGATCCGTGCGGCCGGTGCCGACGTGGTCTACTTCGGCGGCCTGCACCCGGAAGCCGGTCCACTGGTCAAGCAACTGCGTACCGAAGGCCTGAAAGACGTGAAGTTCATGTCTGACGACGGCATCGTGACCGACGAACTGGTGACCACCGCTGGCGGCCCGCAATACGTCGACGGCGTGCTGATGACCTTCGGCGCCGACCCGCGTCTGCTGCCGGAAAGCAAGACTGTCGTGGATGCCTTCCGCAAGGCCGGCACCGAGCCTGAAGGCTACACCCTGTACGCCTACGCTTCGGTTCAGGCACTGGCCGCCGCCTTCAATGGCGCCAAGTCGAACAAGGGCGAGGAGGCCGCTGCCTGGCTGAAGAAAAACCCGGTCAAGACCGTCATGGGCGAGAAGACCTGGGACTCCAAAGGCGACCTGAAGGTCTCCGACTACGTGGTCTACCAGTGGGACAAGGATGGCAAATATCACCAGCTGGAAAAACAGAAGTAAGGGCTGACGCGATCGGCTGACCTCCACTGTTCCATGTGGGAGCGAGCCTGCTCGCGAAGACGGACTGACAGGCAACATCGCTGTTGAATGATCAACCGCTTTCGCGAGCAGGCTCGCTCCCACAGGATCCTGTGGTGGTCGGGCTGAATGCGCTCTGACATTGCTCCGACGTAAATCTGTATTTTTCCTAGAGGAACCGCGCGCCCCAGGGCGTGCAGGTTCTCACTGCGTGAGATTGCGTTATGGATGGTATTTTCCTGCAGCAACTGGTCAACGGCCTGACCCTCGGGTCGGTCTATGGCCTGATCGCCATCGGCTACACAATGGTCTACGGCATCATCGGCATGATCAACTTCGCCCATGGCGAGGTTTACATGATTTCCGCTTACCTGGCGGCAATCAGTCTGGCTCTGCTGGCTTACTTCGGTATCGAATCCTTCCCGCTGCTGATGCTCGGCACACTGGTCTTCACCATCGTCGTCACGGGGGTGTATGGCTGGGTCATCGAACGCATCGCCTACAAACCACTGCGCAACTCCACCCGACTGGCACCGCTGATCAGCGCCATCGGTATCTCCCTGATCCTGCAAAACTATGCCCAGATCAGCCAGGGCGCCCGTCAACAGGGTGTTCCGACGCTGCTCACCGGCGCCTGGCGCATCGACGTCGGCTCGGGCTTCGTCCAGTTGACCTACACCAAGATCTTCATTCTCGTCGCGGCGTTCGTCGGGATGGGCCTGCTGACCTACGTGATCAAGTACACCAAGCTCGGCCGCATGTGCCGCGCGACCCAGCAAGACCGCAAGATGGCTTCGATTCTGGGGATCAACACCGACCGGGTGATTTCCTATGTGTTCATCATCGGTGCAGCGATGGCGGCCCTGGCCGGCGTGCTGATCACCATGAACTACGGCACGTTCGACTTCTACGCAGGCTTCGTCATCGGGATCAAGGCGTTCACTGCCGCGGTGCTCGGCGGGATCGGCTCGCTGCCTGGCGCCATGTTGGGCGGGATCATCCTCGGGATCTCCGAGTCGCTGTTCTCGGGCCTGGTCAACTCCGACTACAAAGACGTGTTCAGCTTCTCGCTGCTCGTACTTGTTCTGGTCTTCCGGCCTCAGGGCCTGCTGGGCCGTCCTCTTGTGTCGAAGGTGTAAGCGATGTCTTCAACCACTACAAAATCCATTGATGTCAAAAAAAGCCTGGTTGAGGCGATTCTCGCCGGACTGATCGCCCTGATCGTGTTCGGGCCGATTGTCGGCGTGGTACTCGACGGCTACAGCTTCAACCTCGAACCGACCCGCGTGGCGTGGATCATCGCCATCGTCATGGCCGGCCGCTTTGCCCTCAGCCTGTTCCTGCAAACCCCCAAGGGCCTGCGCATTCTCGAAGGATTCGAGAGCACCGGATCCGGCGTACATGTGCTGCCCGCCGATCACAAATCCCGCCTGCGCTGGATCATCCCGCTGCTGATCGTACTGGCCGTGGCCGTGCCGTTCGTGTCCAACTCCTACCTGCTGGGCGTGGTCATCCTCGGGTTGATCTACGTGCTGCTGGGGTTGGGGCTGAACATCGTGGTCGGTCTGGCCGGCCTGCTCGACTTGGGTTACGTGGCGTTCTACGCCATCGGCGCCTACGGTCTGGCGCTCGGTTATCAGTACCTCGGCCTGGGTTTCTGGACGGTGCTGCCGCTGGCGGCGATCACGGCTGGCCTTGCCGGTTGCATCCTCGGTTTCCCGGTGCTGCGCCTGCACGGCGACTACCTGGCGATCGTGACCCTGGGTTTCGGTGAAATCATCCGTCTGATTCTCAACAACTGGCTGTCCCTGACCGGCGGTCCGAACGGTATGCCGGCCCCGCTGCCGACGTTCTTCGGTCTGGAGTTCGGCAAGCGGGCGAAGGATGGCGGGGTACCGTTTCACGAGTTCTTCGGTATCGCCTACAACCCGGACGTGAAGTATTACTTCATCTATGCGGTGCTGTTCCTGGTGGTGCTGGCCGTACTGTACATCAAGCATCGTCTGGTGAAGATGCCGGTCGGCCGCGCCTGGGAAGCCCTGCGTGAAGACGAGATCGCCTGCCGCTCGATGGGCCTCAACCACGTGCTGGTCAAGCTCTCGGCGTTCACCATCGGTGCGTCCACCGCGGGTCTGGCAGGTGTGTTCTTCGCCACTTATCAAGGCTTCGTCAACCCGACTTCGTTCACCTTCTTCGAATCGGCGCTGATCCTCGCGATCGTCGTGCTCGGCGGCATGGGCTCGACCATCGGCGTGGTGATCGCAGCGTTCGTGTTGACCGTCGCCCCGGAACTGCTGCGCGGCTTTGCCGAATACCGCGTGCTGCTGTTCGGGATCCTGATGGTGTTGATGATGATCTGGCGACCTCGCGGGCTGATCCGCATCAGCCGTACCGGGGTCACTCCACGCAAAGGTGCCATTCACTATGAGAGGACTGCGCCATGAGTGAAGTCGTACTCTCTGTTGAAAAACTGATGATGCACTTCGGTGGCATCAAGGCCTTGAGCGACGTCAGCCTGAAGGTCAAACGCAATTCGATCTTCGCCCTGATCGGCCCCAACGGCGCCGGCAAGACCACGGTGTTCAACTGCCTGACCGGGTTCTACAAGGCCTCCGGCGGCAAGATCGAACTCAACGTGCGCGGTCAGCAGACCAACGTCATCAAACTGCTGGGCGAATCCTTCAAACCGACCGACTTCGTCTCGCCGAAAAACTTCGCCAGTCGCCTGTACTACAAGATGTTCGGCGGCACCCACCTGGTGAACCGCGCGGGCCTGGCCCGGACGTTCCAGAACATTCGTCTGTTCAAGGAAATGTCGGTGCTGGAAAACCTGCTGGTGGCCCAGCACATGTGGGTCAACCGCAACATGCTGGCCGGCATCCTCAACACCAAGGGCTATCGCAAGGCCGAAAGCGACGCGCTGGATTGCGCGTTCTACTGGCTGGAAGTGGTGGATCTGGTGGACTGCGCCAACCGTCTGGCCGGTGAACTGTCCTACGGCCAGCAACGCCGTCTGGAAATCGCCCGGGCCATGTGCACGCGGCCGCAGATCATCTGCCTCGACGAACCGGCCGCCGGCCTCAACCCTCAGGAAACCGAAGCGCTGAGCGCGATGATCCGGCTGCTGCGCGACGAGCACGATCTGACCGTGGTGCTGATCGAACACGACATGGGCATGGTAATGAGCATTTCCGATCACATTGTGGTGCTGGACCACGGCATCGTCATCGCCGAGGGCGGTCCGGATGCCATTCGTAACGATCCGAAAGTGATCGCTGCCTACCTGGGCGCCGACGAAGAGGAAGTCGTATGACGCAACCCATCCTCGAACTCAAGGATCTGGACGTGTTCTATGGCCCGATCCAGGCCCTCAAAGGCGTTTCGCTGCAGATCAACGAAGGGGAAACCGTCAGCCTGATCGGCTCCAACGGTGCCGGCAAATCCACTCTGCTGATGTCGATCTTCGGCCAGCCACGGGCGGCGGGCGGGCAGATTCTGTATCAGGGCGTGGACATTACCCACAAGTCATCGCACTACATCGCTTCCAACGGCATCGCGCAGTCGCCGGAAGGACGGCGGGTGTTCCCCGACATGACCGTCGAGGAAAACCTGCTGATGGGCACCATTCCGATCGGCGACAAGTACGCCAAGGAAGACATGCAGCGCATGTTCGAGCTGTTCCCGCGGCTCGAAGAGCGCCGTACCCAGCGTGCCATGACCATGTCCGGCGGCGAGCAGCAGATGCTCGCCATTGCTCGGGCGCTGATGAGCCGGCCCAAGCTGTTGCTGCTGGATGAACCGAGCCTGGGGCTGGCGCCGATCGTGGTGAAACAGATCTTTGCCACCCTGCGGGAACTGGCGAAAACCGGCATGACCATTTTCCTCGTCGAGCAGAACGCCAACCATGCGTTGAAACTGTCCGACCGGGCATACGTGATGGTCAACGGTGAGATTCGCCTGACGGGCACCGGCAAGGAGCTGCTGGTGAACGAGGAGGTGCGTAACGCCTATCTCGGCGGGCACTGAGTTTTCAGGTTTGCCATAGATATACAGAGCCCCGGGACGCGAGTCTCGGGGCTTTTTTGTATCCACAATCCACGACGATCCACGCCATTCCCGAAATTGTGGAAAACAAAATCTCCAACCTGCCAAAGCGCGACATATAGACGCTGCAAATCGCTGTTTTTCCACAGTTTTGACTTGTCCCCGTTTGCTGTGGAACCGGCTGTGAATAACGTGGGAGTAGCTGGCTGAGAGCCTTTAAAACCGTGGCTTGCGGGCGCATGGTTGTTTTTTGATCAGGGCTTTTCACTGTTGCAGGGTACCCGTTTGTCAACCTTTTTATAGCCGCGGCAGAACAGGCGATTGCATGTGGGCAAGCCTGTGGATAAGTCTGTGATTAAACTCTGGAAAGACTCCGCTAAGGGCCGTGATTACTGGCCCTGCGCAATCACCGCCGTAACCGGCCGGTCGTGCAAAATGCCTTGCCCGGCATAATCGGCAGATCAGGGTCAAGCGAAAAACTTTGCTTTTGCGGCGCAAAGCCTTGTGTGGCGCGGCTTTGCGCATTTCCACTTGCCCCCGGAAACTGTGGAAGGGACTGTGGATAACGTGCGTGCATGTGGCTACAGGCCACGCCCGTCAAGGCGTTGCGAGGATTGATCAAATTTTGAGCAGAAATCCACGCCCGCCGGTGGTTGCTCGTGAATGCGGGGCCGGGCATGCTGCCCGCTGATTTTCTATTCCAATGGCTGCTCCGGCGGCCGAAGCAAGGAGAACACGATGTCCAACACCCTGTTTATCACCGGCGCGACGTCCGGTTTTGGTGAAGCCTGTGCCCGTCGTTTTGCCGAGGCCGGCTGGAAACTGGTGCTGACCGGTCGTCGTGAAGAACGCCTCAACGCGCTGTGCGCCGAGCTGTCGAAGCAGACCGAAGTACATGGCCTGGTGCTGGACGTGCGTGATCGCAAAGCGATGGAGGAGGCGATTGCCAACCTGCCGCCATCGTTCGCCAAACTGCGCGGCCTGATCAACAACGCCGGGCTGGCGCTGGGCGTGGATCCGGCCCCGAAGTGCGATCTCGATGATTGGGACACCATGGTCGACACCAACGTCAAAGGCCTGATGTACAGCACTCGCCTGTTGCTGCCGCGCCTGATCGCTCACGGTCGCGGCGCCGGCATCGTCAACCTTGGTTCCATCGCCGGTAACTACCCGTACCCGGGCAGCCACGTTTACGGCGCGACCAAAGCGTTCGTCAAACAGTTCTCGCTGAACCTGCGTTGTGACCTGCAGGGCACCGGCGTGCGCGTCAGCAACATCGAGCCGGGCCTGTGCGAGAGCGAGTTCTCGCTGGTGCGTTTTGCCGGCGATCAGGCGCGTTATGACGCGACCTACGCCGGTGCCGAGCCGATTCAGCCGCAGGACATCGCCGAGACGATTTTCTGGGTGCTGAATGCACCGGCGCACATCAACATCAATAGCCTGGAGCTGATGCCGGTGAGCCAGTCCTGGGCCGGTTTCGCCATCGAGCGTAACAAGGCCTGACACCGCGTAGCGGCTAATCGCTGGCAAGCCAGCTCCCACAAGTCTATCGGTGTACCCAAGCCTTGGGATCGCCTTGAAACCTGTGGGAGCGGGCTTGCCCGCGATGGGGCCGTAACAGGCAAAATCCCCGCATGGGGTAGACTCACTCCTCAACAACCCCGCCGCATCTCGCGGTTTTCAAGGTTTTTCGAGGAGTCAAAGTGAGTAACCGAGGTGAGCAGTCACTGCTCAAACAATCGACCATCCTGATGTTCGCCGTGTCGATCGCCGGGATCGCCACCGGTTTTGTTTCGGGTTCCCAGTCCATCCTGTTCGATGGCTTTTTTTCGCTGATTGCAACCTTCATCAAAGTCCTGATGCTGATCACCGCGAAGCTGATCGCCAAACAAAGCAATCACCGATTCCAGTTCGGCTTCTGGCACCTGGAGCCGATGGTGTTGCTGATCGAGGGCAGTTTCCTGTTGTTGATCGCCATTTACGCGTTTCTCAATGGCGTGTTCGGCATTATCAATGGCGGTCGTGAAATCGAGCTGGGCCTGGTGATCATCTACGCGGCGGTGTTCACCGTTGTCGAGTTCGCCTACTTCTTCTACGTGCGCCACCGCAATCGCAAGCTCAAATCGAGCCTGATCCAGTTCGACAACATCAGCTGGCTGGTGGACGCGATGTTGTCCGTGGGCCTGTTGATCAGTTTCCTCGCGGCGTTGCTGCTCAAGTCCCAGGGTTATGGCGAGTGGGCGAAATTTGTCGACCCGCTGATCCTTATCGTGCTGGCCCTGACCATGCTGCCGCCGGCCTTCAAGATCCTCGGCCCGGCGCTGCAGGACGTGCTCGGCATTGCGCCGGACACGCTGGACGATCAGGTACGCCAGGTAATGGACGCGGCCACGGCCGAGCATGGTTTCGACGATTACGTGTCCTACGTGCAGAAGCACGGGCGGGCGCGGTTCATCGAGATTCATGTGGTGTTGCCGGCGGATTACCGGCTGCAGAGCGTCGGCCAGCTGGATGTGCTGCGTGAGGAGATTTCCGCGAAGCTGGGCAAGCCGGACGCGGCGCGCTGGCTGACCATCAGCTTCACTGGCGACAGGAAGTGGATTGCCTGAGGACCAATCGCCAGCAGGCTGGCTCCCACATTGGAATGCACATCCTGTGGGAGCCAGCCTGCTGGCGATGGCGGAGGGTCAGTTAGCGTAGATATTCAGTCAGACCGGCATAGCAGGTCGCCAGGTGATACGGCGTGGTCGACGGCATGTCCTTGCGGCTGACCTCGCCCTGATCGTCACGGCACTCGTGCCAGCCGCCGGCATGCAGGAAGCGCTGTTGCAGCGCCTGCAACTGGCGCAACACCGCGCTTTCACTGCCCGGACGCAACGTCAGGGCGCGCAGGTATTCGGCCTGGGCCCAGATGCGCTGAGTCGAATCCTTCCTGTGTCCTTGCGGATCAAGCATGGCCAGCACCGCACCGGTGTCGGCCTCGACGCCCTGTTGTTCGGTGAAGGAAAACGTACGATCCAGTGCCGCGTGCAGTTTCGAGCCGCGCAGCAGCGGTGAGGATTCCAGCAGGAAATACCATTCGAACTGATGCCCCGGCTCAAACCAGTTATCCACAGCCCCCAGCGGCTTTTCCATCAACACGCCCTGTTGCGGTTCGATGAAGCGCTTGTGCATGGCTGTGCATAACTCGCTCAGCGCCTGCTGGGTCTCGGGATCTTCGCGCACGGCCAGCGTTGCCAGGAACGCTTCGGCCAGGTGCATCAGCGGGTTTTGCAGCGGGCCGGTTTCCAGCGTGATCCAGTCGCGGTCCAGGCAGGCTTCGTAGAGGCCGTCGCCCGTTGCGAAGCGCCGACCGATAACTTCCAGCGCGGCGTTGAGGGTCGATTCAACCAGCGGCTCGCGAGACTTGTCCCAATAGTGGGCGCAGGCGAACAGGATGAAGGCGTGGGTGTAGAGGTCCTTGCGCTGATCCAGCGGTTTGCCCTGGGGATCGATGCTATAGAACCAGCCGCCGTGTTCGGCATCGTGGAAGTGCCGTTGCAGGGAACGGAACAACGCAGCCGCCCGGACTTCGGCGTTATCCACAACCCCGATCAGGCTGGAAAACAGGTACAGCTGCCGTGCGCAGGCCATGGCCCGATAGCGCTGCGGTGCCAGCGGCTGATGCGCGGCGTCCAGCGCCTCGTAAGGCAATGCCATGTCGGCGTTCCAGCCCGGTCCTTGCCAGAGGGGCACGATCACGTTCAGAAAGTGCTGTTGCACTTCACCGAACAGGGCGGTCAGTTCAGGCAGGGAGGTGGAGCGGGAAGCGTGGGGCATGGGCGGACGTCGTCACGGCAGGGGCGATTGCGCGACATGTTAACAGAGCGACCGGCCTTAGAGACGCGGTGTCTGTCAGGCCGCTATCGCCAGCAGGCTGGCTCCCACAATGGATTTGCAGCGTACACAATCCTGTGGGAGCCAGCCTGCTGGCGATGAGGCCGGATCAGGCGATAGAAATCAACCGGCCAGCAACCACGCGCCCGTCACCGCCGAAGCGGCTCCGGCCAAGCGAACCAGCGGCGCGGCCGCCTGAGGCAGAAAACGCACGACGGCATAACCCGCCGCATGCAGGGCCGCGGTCGCGACCACGAAACCGGCGGCATACGCCCAAGGGCTCGACATGTCCGGCAACTCCAGGCCATGGGCCACGCCGTGGAACAGCGCAAACAGCGCCGTCGACGCCACCGCCATTACCAGCGGTGGACGCACCGCCAATGCGACCGCCAGACCGAGCGCCAGCACCGAGGCGGCAATCCCGCTTTCCAGCGCCGGCAACTCCAGCCCTTCAAACCCGAGCAGGCCGCCAATCAGCATGGTGCCGACAAAGGTGCACGGCAGCGCCCAGCGTGCCGCGCCTTGCTGCTGCGCGGCCCACAGACCGACGGCCACCATCGCCAGCAAATGATCGAGGCCGCCGATCGGGTGGCTGATGCCGGCCACCAGACCCGAGTCGCCATGGCCGGGGTGGGCGAAGGCCAGGGCCGGTGTCAGCAGCAGCGCGACGGCGCCGAGAATGCGTTTGAGTGTCATGGATAAGCTTCCTTGTTGATCAGTGAATCAGGCTGCAGTCAGCAGGCCCTGGCGTTCGATGAAGGCGATGATGTCTTCCAGGCCCTGACCGGTTTTCTGGTTGCTGAACACGAACGGCTTGCCGTTGCGCATGCGTTGGGTGTCGCTGTTCATCATCTCCAGCGAGGCGCCGACCAGCGGCGCGAGGTCGATCTTGTTGATCACCAGCAGGTCGGATTTGCAAATGCCGGGCCCGCCCTTGCGTGGCAGCTTGTCGCCGGCCGAAACGTCGATCACGTAGATGGTCAGGTCGGACAGTTCCGGGCTGAAGGTCGCGGAAAGGTTGTCGCCACCGGACTCCACCAGAATCAGGTCCAGCCCCGGAAAACGCCGGTTCAGTTGATCCACCGCTTCGAGGTTGATCGAGGCGTCTTCGCGGATCGCCGTGTGCGGGCAGCCACCGGTTTCCACGCCGATGATGCGTTCCGGCGCCAGGGCTTCGTTGCGCACCAGAAAGTCGGCGTCTTCGCGGGTGTAGATGTCGTTGGTCACCACGGCCAGGTTGTAGCGCTCGCGCAGCGCCAGGCACAGGGCCAGGGTCAACGCGGTCTTGCCGGAACCGACCGGGCCGCCGATACCGACGCGCAGGGGTTGTGTGTTCATGTGATTCTCCAGATAAATAGGCCCTAGGAACGGAACAGGCGGCTGTACTGGCGCTCATGGGCCATGCACGCCAGGGACAGACCGAACGCGGCACTGCCGAGGTGTTCGGGATTGATTCGGGTGGCGTCCTGCTGGGCCTGTTGCAGCAGCGGGAGCAGTTCGCTGGTCAGGCGCTGGGCGGCTTGCTGGCCCAGCGGCAGGGTTTTCATCAGCACCGCGAGCTGGTTTTCCAGCCAGCTCCACAGCCACGCGGCGAGGGCGTCCTGCGGGCTGATCTGCCAGGCGCGGGCTGCCAATGCCCAGCACAGGGCCAGGTGCGGCTCGGCGCAGTGTTCGAGAAAATCCCGCGCGGCCTGATCGAGTTCGGGCAAACCGTTGAGCAATTGCTGCAATGAGTAGCCCATCTGCCGGCTCTCCAGATGCAGCTCGCAGGTTTCGCGGCTGGCGCGGTGGCTTTCGCAGATACGCAGCAGCTCATCCCAATTTTCGTCCGCTGCGGCCTGGCAATGGGCGAGCAGCATGGGCGCTTCAAACCGCGCAAGGTTGAGCAGCAATTGATCGCTGATCCAGCGGCGAGCGCTGTCCGGGCTGTCGACGCGGCCGTTATCCACCGCCATTTCCAGGCCCTGGGAATAGCTGTAGCCGCCAATCGGCAGCTGCGGACTGGCCAGGCGCAGCAGCGCCCAGGCCGGGTTCACAAACGGACGCCGAACTGATGGAGTTTCGGCGCGTAGTTGAAGTCTTCGTCACCGTGCCGCGAATGGTGATGGCCGCCACCGTAGGCGCCGTGTTCCGGCTGGAACGGGGCTTCGATCGATTCGACCTGCGCACCCAGTTGTTCAAGCATCGCCTTGAGCACGTAATCGTCGAGCAGGCGCAACCAGCCGTCACCGACTTGCAGCGCGACGTGGCGATTGCCCAAGTGATAGGCCGCGCGGGTCAGTTCGAAGGTGTTGGCGCAGGTGACGTGCAGCAATTGTTCAGGGCGGGCACAGACCCGGACGATTCGGCCATCTTCGGCTTGCAGGCATTCGCCGTCATGTAACGGCGGCTGGCCGCGCTCCAGAAACAACCCGACGTCTTCGCCTTCGGCACTGAAACAGCGCAGGCGGCTTTTGCTCCGGGCCTCGAAGGTCAGGTGCAACTCGGCGGCCCAGACGGGTTGGGGGTCGATTCTGCGATGAATCACCAGCATCGGAAAGCTTCCAGCAATGGACAATGCTCAGGCTAGAGCAAGGGGCTTGCCAATCGGACGAGACGTAGGAAAACCCTGTCGGAGCGTAGTGGATGTTTCAAGATGTTGCAGGATTGTGAGGTGTTTTGGTGCATGAAATTTTTTGCATGCACCAAATCGGAGCCGTGATGCATGGCCCGCTCCCACAGGGGGAAGTGTGTTGTGTGCGTAATAACAGGGAGCTACTCGGTGCTGCCGAGCCCTTGCCAGTGCTTGAGCCCGATAAAGATGAAGCGCAACTGCTGGGTGATCTTGGCCTGTGGCGTCAGATGCTCCGGCAGGGCTTCGGCCGGCGGGTCGATGATGTCCGGCAGGGTGGCGAACACCGATTTGACGATCAGGTCGGCCATTACGCTGAGGCCTTCGCGATTGAGGTGCTGGAGCTTGGGCATCAAGGCCAGGTCCGCCGCCAGGTCGGAGCTGATGTCCTCCCGTAGACGGCCGATGGCCTGACGCACCGGCAATGATCCACCGTACTGCTCACGAGCCAGAAACAGGAACTGCGAACGGTTGGCGCTGACGACGTCGAGGAAGATCCGCACCGAGGCATCGATGATGCCGCCCATGACGAATTCGTTGTGGCGCACCAGGCGGATGGTTTCGCGGAAGGTCTGGCCGACTTCGCTGACCAGTACCAGGCCGAGTTCATCCATGTCGGCGAAATGCCGGTAGAAACCGGTGGGCACGATGCCGGCGGTTTTCGTCACTTCACGCAGGCTCAGGCTGCCGAATCCTCGGCCGCTTTCCATCAAGTGGCGGGCAGCGTCCATCAGGGCGTTGCGGGTCTGTTGTTTCTGTTCGGCGCGGGGCAGCATCGCAAGGGTGTGTTCTTAGGCAAGACAAGCGCCGCACTCTAGCAAATCGGCTTTGTCGGCGTCGAACGGCAGCGGGGATGCAGGAGGGAATCGCGACTGCTTTATACAGGACTCTTCTTTACCAGCTTCTGAAAAGTCAAAAGCCCAATCCGGGGATTGGGCTTTTTTTCCAGGCCGCCATGGGCTTAGCTCAAAGCGCTGTTGCGTTCGATCACACGGTCACCACCACCTTCGGCCAGGGTTTGGCCTTGTGGGGTCTTGTCGTAGCCATCGGAAGCCAGGGTCTGGCCTTGTGGAGTCTTGTCGTAGCCGTCGGAAGCCAGGGTTTGACCTTGTGGAGTCTTGTCATAACCGTCCTGGACCAGACCTTTTTCTTCCAGACGATCACGGCCGCCTTCGGCTAAGGTTTGGCCTTGTGGGGTTTTGTCATAGCCATCTTGAACCAGACCTTTTTCTTCCAGACGGTTGCGACCGTTTTCAGCCAGGGTCTGGCCTTGTGGTGTGCGGTCCGAGCCATCAGCAGCAACGGTCTGGCTGAACACCGAGTGGCTGGTTTTGACTTGCGGAGTCGCTTGATCGGCAGCTGGCAGAGCGAAAGCGGTGCTGGCCAGCATCGAGAGGGTAAGACTGAACAGAAGTTGGCGTTTCATGTTGGGTTGCTCCTTGGGAGGGCGATAAAGTGGGTACGAGGGCAATGCTACTCTCGATAAGTCGATATAAAAGTTCATAAACACAATGGTAATAATCAACAGAATTGATTGTTCGCTTGGGAGGCTCTAGCTCGGGCGTTTCAGGCGGGCGGTTTTGCACTGCGGTGGGTATTTTCCACCCACTCGCGCTCCGCAAATGTGCGGGGCCGGTAACGCCTGCTCGACCGATCGGTCAGAATGGCGACCGTTTTTCCCTCTATGAGGGCTTTGGATTAAACCTGCGGACTGTTTGTCAGTCACAGATTTCATGAGGGCCATCATGGCCTGCCGTTTCAGCTGCGTCGTGCCAATGGATGCAGTCGTTTTCAGGAGCTTTGTGCATGACGCGCACGCGTAAAATCTTCGCCTGGACCTTCGCCACCCTTGTGCTGCTTCTGGCGGTGCTGGTGTTGATCATCGTGTTTTTCGACTGGAACCGGATCAAACCGCCGCTCAACGCCAAAGTCTCGGAAGAATTGCACCGACCGTTCGCCATCAACGGCAACCTGTCGGTGGTCTGGCGGCGCGAACTCGACGAGGGCGGCTGGCGCGCCTGGGTGCCGTGGCCGCATGTGGTGGCCGAAGACCTGACGCTGGGCAACCCGGACTGGTCGAAGCAGCCGCAGATGGTCACCCTCAAACGGGTCGAGTTGCGCATCTCGCCACTGGCCTTGCTGGCACAACGGGTGACGATCCCGCGCATCGACCTGACCGAACCCAATGCGCAATTGCAGCGCCTGGCCGACGGCCGCGCCAACTGGACCTTCAAGTTCGATCCCAAGGATCCGAATGCCGAGCCCTCGAACTGGGTGGTCGACATCGGTGCCATCGGCTTCGACAAGGGCCACGTCACTCTGGATGACCAGACCCTCAAGACCAACCTCGACCTGTTGATCGATCCGCTGGGCAAGCCGATTCCGTTCAGCGACATCGTCGGCGACAAAGCCGCGAAAACCGCACAGGACAAGGGCGGTGCACCGCAGGATTACGCCTTCGGCCTGAAAGTCACCGGCCAGTACCACGGCCAGAAACTCGCCGGCCAAGGCAAGATCGGCGGTCTGCTGGCCCTGCAGGATGCGAGCAAGCCGTTCCCGTTGCAGGCCCAGGCGAAGATCGGCGACACCAGCATCGAACTCGCCGGCACCCTGACCGATCCGTTGAATCTCGGTGCGCTCGATCTGCGCCTGAAACTGGCGGGTGCCAGCCTCGGCAATCTGTATCCGCTGACCGGCGTGACCCTGCCGGACACCCCGCCTTATGCCACTGACGGCCATTTGATCGCCAAGCTGCATGAGCCGGGCGGCGCGCAATTTCGTTATGAACAGTTCAACGGCAAGATCGGCAGCAGCGACATCCATGGTGATCTGGCTTACGTCGCCAGCCAGCCGCGCCCCAAGCTGAGTGGCGCGCTGCTCTCCAATCAACTGTTGTTCGCCGACCTCGCGCCATTGATCGGTGCCGACTCCAACGCCAAGCAGAAGGCCCGTGGCGGCGAAAGCAAGCAGCCGGCAGACAAGGTACTGCCTGTGGAAGAGTTCAAGACCGAGCGCTGGCGCGACATGGACGCCGACGTCGAATTCACCGGCAAGCGCATCGTTCACAGCGAAGAACTGCCGTTTACCGACCTCTATACCCACCTGAAACTCAATGACGGCGAACTGAGCCTGGAGCCGCTGCGTTTCGGCGTGGCCGGCGGCAACCTCGATGCGCAGATTCGCCTCAACGGTCGCACCGAGCCGCTGGAAGGCCGGGCCAAACTGACCGCGCGCAAGTTCAAGCTCAAGCAGCTGTTCCCGACCTTTGAACCGATGAAGACCAGTTTCGGCGAGCTCAACGGCGACGCCGACATCGCCGGTCGGGGCAACTCGGTGGCCAAACTGCTGGGCGGTGCCAACGGCAACCTGAAGATGCTGATCAACGACGGCGCCATCAGTCGTGAGCTGATGGAGTTGGCA
This sequence comes from Pseudomonas sp. HLG18, assembly GCF_051903985.1. Classification (NCBI taxonomy): domain Bacteria; kingdom Pseudomonadati; phylum Pseudomonadota; class Gammaproteobacteria; order Pseudomonadales; family Pseudomonadaceae; genus Pseudomonas; species Pseudomonas sp. HLG18. The sequence goes on from NZ_CP195831.1 coordinate 5,819,736, forward strand.
GGGCTCAACGTCGGTAACTACGTGGTCGGCAAAGTCTTTGGCGACAAGGAAGTGAAGATCAACTGCGCGGCGGCGGACTTCGACATCAAAACCGGCCTGGCGACCACGCGGCTGTTCGTGTTCGATACCGAGAACGCGATCATCTACATCGACGGCACAGCGAACATGGCCACCGAGCAACTGGATCTGACGGTGACGCCGGAATCCAAGGGCTGGCGCCTGATTTCCCTGCGCTCACCCTTGTACGTGCGTGGCAAGTTCATCAAGCCGGATGCCGGGGTCAAAGCGGTGCCGCTGATGTTGCGCGGGGCGGGAATGGTGGCCTTGGGCGTGATCGCCGCGCCGGCGGCGGGGCTGCTGGCGCTGGTGGCGCCGAGCGGTGGCGAGCCGAACCAGTGCGCGCCGCTGTTGGAGCAGATGAAGGCGGGCAAGGCACCCGTCACAGTGAAACCTACAAAATGATCGGTGATTGACAGGGCCTCTTCGTCGGATCGCCGCCCGGACCAAGCCCGCTCCCACAGGGTTTCACTGAACCTGTGGGAGCGGGCTTGCCCGCGATTGGATCTGGAGGACTCAGAGGTCTTTCAGGATATCCGCCATGTCATCCGCATGCTCTTCTTCCTGAGCCAGGATGTCTTCGAAGATCCGGCGCGTGGTCGGATCCTTTTCGCCGATGTACTGGATGATTTCGCGGTAGCTGTCGATGGCAATCCGCTCGGCCACCAGGTCTTCGTAGACCATTTCCTTCAAGGTGTTGCCGGCCACGTATTGCGCGTGGGACATCTTCGACAGCAGGTCAGGGTTGAATTCAGGCTCGCCGCCCAGTTGCACGATGCGCTCGGCGAGACGGTCGGCGTGTTCGGCTTCCTGAGTGGCGTGCTCAAGGAACTCGTCGGCGGCGACATTGGCTTTCAGGCCGTTGGCCATGAAGTAGTGGCGCTTGTAGCGCAGGACGCAGACCAGTTCAGTGGCCAGCGATTCGTTGAGCAGGCGCAGCACTTCTTCACGGTTGGCGCTGTAGCTTTCGGTCACCGCGCCATTTTCCACATGCTGGCGTGCGCGCTCGCGCAGGGTTTGAACATCAGACAAATGCAGGTCACTCATTTCAGTCTCCTGGAGGCTAATCCGATTGGCGTCACGTTCTGCTGACGTGATCGTTACCTGGTTGTGAGTGATGAACGCTGCAAAAAGTTTTGTCGGATTCAGCGCGGGGCATGTCCCGAAAGCAATGCCTCCTCGCGCAGCCAGGCAAAAAACGCCTTCACCGGCGGGTGCCGCTCGCGGCCCGGTACGCAAAGTGCGCTGTATCCGGCGCCATCGACCTGTACCTCGCCCTTGTACGGCACCAGCAGACCGCTGGCGACGCTTTGCGACACCAGGATGTTGCTCGCCAGCACCAGCCCCTGTCCGGCAATGGCCGCTTGCAGGGCGTAATGCTCTTCGTCGTATTCGCGGACGGCCGGGTGTTGATTCAACCAGTTTTCGCCCGACTGGGCGCACCAGGCCTCCCAACCGTGAGCGTAGAGCTTCGAATTGTGCCAATGCACGCTGATCAGCGCCGGGGTGCGGCGGGCGGCCAGCGCCACCTGTTCCGGCGAGCCGTACACGCCGAACGATTCATCGAACAGGCACAGCCCGTAGAGGTTCGGGTAATCGTCGAGGCTGTAGCGCAACACCAGATCGACGCTGGCGTCCTGATGCAGGTCGATCACTTCGCAATGGGTATCCAGCCGCACATTGATGTTCGGATGTTTTGCGTAAAACCGCCCCAGGCGCGGCACCAGCCACAGCGCGGCGAACGCGGCGGTGGTCGACAGCGTCAGGCTGCTGCCGCTGCGTTGCGGGCGCAGGGTGTCGACGCTTTGCGCTACCTCCAGAAACGCCCCATGCAGGCTGCGGAACAGCCGCTCGCCACCCTCGGTCAGGCGCACCTGACGCGGCAGACGTTCAAACAGGGCGACGCCGAGCCAGTCCTCCAGCGAACGGATCTGATGGGAAATCGCCGTCGGCGTCACCGCCAGTTCTTCGGCGGCCGCCTTGAAACTAAGCAGGCGTGAGGCGGATTCGAACGCGCGCAAGGCGGTCAGGGGCAAGGCTGCGAACATGAAAACTCCATGGATGAAATCAATTCATCCAGACTGATTTTTGCTCATTTGAGGCGATGAGGTGATGCCTGCAATCTGGCGCCACACAGTCACTCAAGTCTAGTCCCAAGGAGTTTCAGATGAGCAAGATTCTTGTGGTTCATGCCAGTCCCCGCGGTGAGCGCTCCCATTCTCGGCGCTTGGCCGAAAGCTTTCTAAGCGCCTGGCAAGTCCGTCATCCACAGGCTCAGGTTACTCGCCGTGAAGTCGGGCGGGCGGTGATTCCGGCGGTGAATGAAGCGTTTGTCGCGGCAGCGTTTTATCCGGAACCCGAAGCGCGGCCGCTAACGATGCAGGCCGATCTGGCGCTCAGCGATCAACTGGTGGGCGAGCTGTTCGATCACGACCTGCTGCTGATTTCCACGCCGATGTACAACTTCAACGTGCCCAGCGGCCTCAAGGCCTGGGTCGATCAGATCGTGCGTCTGGGCCTCACGTTCGATCACACCCTCGACAACGGCATCGCCCAGTACACGCCGCTGCTGCACGGCAAAAAGGCGCTGATCGTCACCAGTCGCGGCGGTTTCGGATTCGGTCCGGGCGGCGAGCTGGAAGCGCTGAACCACGCCGATCCATGGTTGCGCACCGCGCTGGGCTTCATCGGTATCAACGACGTCACGGTGGTCGCCGCCGAGGGCGAGGAGTCCGCTGAGCGCACCTTCGCGGTGTCGGTGGCCGAGGCCGAGCAGCGCTTGCTCGATCTCGCCCGGGAGTTCTAGGTGGCCTGGCTGTTTCTGCTGATCGCGGCAGGGTTTGAAGTCACCTTCGCCATGGGCATGAAATACGCCGAGGGTTTCACCCGGCTCTGGCCGTCGCTGATCACCGTGGTCGCGGCGGTGGGCGGGATTTATTTCCTGACCCTGGCAATGCGCGAGTTGCCGGTGAGCATCGCCTACCCGATCTGGACCGCCATCGGTTCGCTCGGCACGGTGTTTCTCGGTTTCGCGCTGCTGGGCGAGAGCCTGACGCTGGTGAAGTTGCTGTCGGTGGGGCTGATTGTGGCGGGGGTGGTGGGGCTGAAGTAGGCTGGTCGTGGAGTTGTCATCATCGAGGAGGATGCTTGGCGTGCGTTTTGCACGTCGTGCCTCCACCCACCGACCACAGGGATGTCTGCCCATGTCGCAGGAATCGGCCACACGTTATCCACTGGTGCTGGTGCCGGGAATGCTCGGTTTCATTCGTCTGGTGCTGTACCCGTACTGGTACGGGATCATCAAAGCGTTGCGCCGGGGTGGCGCGACGGTGATCGCGGTGCAGGTGTCGCCGCTCAATTCCACCGAGGTGCGCGGCGAGCAGTTGCTGACGCGCATCGATGAAATCCTGCGCGAGACCGGCGCGGCCAAGGTCAATCTGTTCGGCCATAGCCAGGGTTCTCTGACGGCGCGTTACGCGGCGGCCAAGCGTCCGGACCTGGTGGCGTCGGTCACATCGGTGGCCGGGCCCAATCACGGTTCGGAACTGGCCGACTATCTGGCGAAACACTATCCGGCGGACAGCGCCAAGGGCCGAATCCTCGAGGCGCTGTTGCGTTTTGTCGGCTGGCTGATGGCGCTGCTGGAAACCGGTTATCACGGGCCGAAACTGCCGGTGGATATCCACGCCTCGCACCATTCCCTGACCAGCGAAGGCGTGGCGCTGTTCAACCAGCGTTATCCACAGGGTCTGCCGCAAACCTGGGGCGGGCACGGGCCGGAAGAGGTCAACGGGGTGCGTTATTACTCGTGGTCCGGCACCTTGCAACCGGGCAAGACCGACCGTGGTGGCAACCTGTTCGACGGCACCAACCGCAGCTGTCGTTTGTTTGCCAAAACCTTCGTGCGCGAGCCGGGGCAGTGCGACGGCATGGTCGGACGCTACAGCTCGCACCTGGGCACGGTCATCGGCGATGACTACCCGATGGATCACTTTGACATCGTCAACCAGTCGCTGGGACTGGTCGGCAAAGGGGCGGATCCGGTGCGGCTGTTCGTCGAGCATGCGGCGCGTTTGAAAGCCGCCGGGGTCTAGGCGGCGCTCGGAGTGCGGGAGCGACCGAGGACGGTGGTCCAGCGTTCGGAAAGAATCACCCCGCCCAGCGTCAGCAAGCCACCGACCAGGTGATACATCGCCAATTGTTCCTTCAACACCACTGCGGCAATCAGCGCGGTGATCAACGGCAGCAGGTTGAAGAACAGCGTGGTCCGGCTCGGCCCCAGACGCTGTACGGCCTGCATCCACGCCAGCGGCGCGAGCATCGAGGCCAGCAGGCACGCGTACAGCACCAGCGGAATGTTCTGCAGGGTCAGGCCGGTTTTCGGCGACGCGGCATACAGCGGAAACAGCACCACCACCGCCACCAGCACCTGCAAATACAGCAACACCAGCGGCGGCAGGCGCAGCTGCCATTTTTTCAGCAGGGTGCTGTAGATCGCGTAGGCGAGGGTGGCGATCAGCATCATCGCGTCACCTAGGTTCACCCCGTGTTGCAGCAATGCGCCGAGGCTGCCGGACGACACCACCACCAGCACGCCGGCGAACGACAGCACCGCACCGACCAGCGCGCCGGCGGTCAGGCGCTGGCCGAGGCTGATGATCGCCATGGCCAGCGACATCAACGGCATCAGCGACAGGATGATGCCCATGTTGGTGGCGCTGGTCAGGGTCGCGGCGAAGTAGGCCAGGCTCTGATAGACCGCCATGCCCAGCACGCCGAGGATGAAGATCTTGCCGAGATTCGGGCGAATCTGCGGCCAGTGCGCGATCACTTTCTTGAGCATGAACGGGGTAAACAGCAGGCCGGCAAGCAGCCAGCGGTAGAAGCCGATCTCGGCGGGGAAGATCGCACCGACGGCCAGTTTGTTGATCACGGTGTTGCCGGCCCAGATGAAAATCGCCAGCAGGGGAAACGCGTATTGCATGGGAGGAGAAACCAGTACGTTGATGAACGGCGATTATCCTCTGTCTGGATGCAGGCCTATACTGCGAACCGGACAACCTGCCTCTGATTCCGGACAGCATGAACAGTAAACACATCGATCTGCTGGATTTCAGCGAACTGCCATCGGCGGTGTATTTCCGCTATGCCGACTTCAACGCCCACGAATACGCCGCGCCGCACCGCCATCCGTGGGGCACGCTGGAGTACGCGGCTCACGGCGTGCTGCACATGGATGTCGACGGCAGTCGTTTCATGTCACCGCCGCAATACGCGGTGTGGGTGCCGCCGCAGGTCGAGCACAGTTTCTACAGCCATCAGCCGGTCAATTATCGGGCGGTTTGCCTGGCGCCGGATGTCTGTTGCGACTTGCCGGCGCAGGCCTGCACCCTGGCGATCAGCGATATTCTCAAGGCCATCCTCAAGGACTTCGCCGCCCGCGATGTGAAAATCCCCGCGCTCGAGGCCGACCAGAGATTGGCCCAGGTGTTGGTGGATCAACTGCGCCAGGCGCCGGTTCATCAGTGTTATCTGCCATACGCCAGCAGCCCCGGGTTGCTGACGATCCTCGAAACCCTGCAGGCCGAGCCCGGCAACAATGAGCCGCTGGCGCACTGGGCGGCGCAGGTGCATGTCAGCGAGCGCACGCTGGCCCGGCAATTCGTGCGGGAGTTGGGGATGAGTTTCGGCGAATGGCGTCAGCGGCTGCGCTATCTCGCGGCCATCGAGGCGCTGGAAAGTACGCGTAGCGTGCAGGAAATCGCCTTCGATCTCGGCTACAGCAGCGGCTCGGCGTTCATTGCCATGTTTGCGCGGCAGGCCGGATGTACGCCGGAACAATACCGGCGCAGTCACCTTGAGGCTAGGAAGGTGTAACAAGCTTTGACTACACTCAGCCGGAGGCCGTATCCATCGATGCGGCGACAAGGAGAAAACTCCATGAAGATGTTGCGTGTCCCTTTGTTGATGATCGGTCTGCTGCTGTGCTCCCAGGGTTTCGCCGCCACGGCGCAACAGAACAAGATGACCACGTGTAACGCCGACGCCACGGCCAAGAGCCTCAAGGGTGACGAGCGCAAAGCCTTCATGAGCACTTGCCTCAAGGCCGCGCCGGCCGCCAATGACGCCAAGACCCTGACCCCGCAGCAGGAAAAGATGAAGACCTGTAATGCCGATGCCAAGACCAAGGCGCTGACCGGCGATGCGCGCAAGACGTTCATGAGTGATTGCCTGAAGAAGAAATAAACGCCAGAGCTTTGTGGTGAGTGTGCTGGCCCCATCGCGGGCAAGCCCGCTCCCACAGGGAGTGAGGCTGTTCACGACATTTGTGTTCGACACTTAACTTGTGGGAGCTGGCTTGCCAGCGATGAGGCCCGAAAGGTCTGCCCGCATATCCCTAGTGCTCCTCTCGGATCGCTGGCAGACTGCCAATCCTTTTACGCCGTTCGTTTTGAGGCTGTATGCCAACGTTTTCTGAGCGTCATGTTGTGTTCTGGGTCAGTTGCATCATCATTTTCGGCGGTCTGTTGCTGGTGTTGCCATTGCGTCTGCTGCCCAGTCTGCTGGCCGGGTTGCTGGTGTTCGAGCTGGTCAACATGCTCACCCCGCAACTGCAGCGGCTGATCGAAGGTCGCCGCGCACGCTGGCTGGCGGTGGCGTTGCTGGGCACGCTGGTGGTGAGTGTGCTGGCGCTGATCTTTGCCGGGGCCATCAGTTTCCTGCTGCACGAGGCGGAAAACCCCGGCGCTTCCCTCGACAAATTCATGGGCGTGGTCGACCGCGCGCGCGGGCAGTTGCCGCCGTTCATCGACGCCTACCTGCCGGCCAGCGCTGCCGAGTTCCGGGTGGCCATCGGCGACTGGATGAGCAAACACCTGGCCGACCTGCAACTGGTGGGCAAGGACGCGGCGCACATGTTCGTGACGCTGCTGATCGGCATGGTGCTCGGCGCGATCATCGCCTTGCAGCGCGTGCCGGACGTCACCAAGCGCAAGCCGCTGGCGGCTGCGTTGTTCGACCGTCTGCACCTGCTGGTTCAGGCGTTTCGCAATATCGTCTTCGCGCAGATCAAGATTTCCCTGCTCAACACCTTTTTCACCGGGATCTTCCTGGCGGTGATCCTGCCGCTGTTCGGGATCAAGCTGCCGCTGACCAAGACCCTGATCGTGCTGACCTTCCTGCTCGGTCTGCTGCCGGTGATCGGCAACCTGATGTCGAACACGCTGATCACCATCGTCGGCCTGTCACTGTCGATCTGGGTAGCGGTTGCCGCGCTGGGTTACCTGATCTTTATCCACAAGCTCGAATATTTCCTCAACGCGCGCATTGTCGGCGGGCAGATCAGTGCCAAGTCCTGGGAGTTGCTGCTGGCGATGCTGGTGTTCGAGGCCGCGTTCGGCCTGCCGGGGGTGGTGGCGGGGCCGATCTATTACGCGTACCTGAAGAGTGAGTTGAAGCTGGGCGGGATGGTTTGATCCAGACTTCCAGCGTCTGAACTGGCCCTTTCGCGAGCAAGCCCGCTCCCACAGGATCACACTGAACCTGTGGGAGCGGGCTTGCTCGCGAAGGGCGCACCGCCGCTTTTGGATCAGTTCACCGAGCCATAGCGTTTCATGGCTTCAATCGCCAGACCGCTGCCAATGCTGCCAAAGATGTTCCCTTCCACATGCCGCGCGTTGGGCAACATCGCCGAAACGCTGTTGCGCAGTGCCGGAATACCGCTCGAACCGCCGGTGAAGAACACCGTATCGACCTGACCCACCGCCACGTTGGCGTCCGCCAGCAATTGCGTAACGCTGCCACGTACCCGCTCCAGTTGCGCATCGATCGCCGCTTCGAACAGGGCGCGGCTCAGTTCCACGCTCAGCCCCGGCTCGATGCGATCCAGCGGCACGTGACGGCTGTCGTTGTGGGTCAGGTGGATCTTGGTTTCTTCCACTTCCATCGCCAGCCAGTGTCCGGCGCGCTGTTCGATCAGTTTGAACAGACGGTCGATGCCGCCGGTGTCCTCGATGTCGTAGCGCATGCTGCCCAGGGCCAGGGTGGATTTCTGCGAGTACACCGAGTTGATGGTGTGCCACGTTGCCAGGTTCATGTGGTGGCTGGTCGGCATGAGCGCACCGCTCTTCATGCGGCTGCCATAGCCGAACAGCGGCATCAGGCCTTGCAGGCTCAATTGCTTGTCGAAATCGGTCCCGCCGATGTGTACGCCGCCGGTGGCGAGGATATCGTCGTGACGGTTGTCCATCCCCCGACGCTCGGGCGACAGGCGCACCAGCGAGAAGTCCGAGGTACCACCGCCGATGTCGACGATCAGTACCAGTTCTTCCTTTTCGATGGTCGACTCGTAGTCGAAGGCCGCGGCAATCGGTTCGTACTGGAACGACACGTCCTTGAAACCGAGCTTGCGTGCCACTTCCACCAGGGTGTCTTCGGCTTCCTGGTCGGCCAGCGGATCGTCGTCGACGAAGAACACCGGACGGCCCAGTACAACCTGCTCGAATTCACGACCGGCGGCAGCTTCGGCGCGGCTCTTGAGCTGACCGATGAACAGTCCGAGCAAGTCCTTGAACGGCATCGCGGTGCCAAGGACGCTGGTGTCGTGCTTGATCAGCTTGGAACCGAGCAGGCTCTTGAGCGAGCGCATCAGCCGGCCTTCGTAGCCTTCCAGGTACTCGTGCAACGCCAGACGTCCGTACACCGGGCGGCGCTCTTCAATGTTGAAAAAGACCACCGACGGCAGGGTGATCTTGTCGTCTTCCAGCGCGATCATCGTTTCCATGCCGGGGCGCAGCCAGCCGACGGTGGAGTTGGACGTGCCGAAGTCGATGCCGCAGGCACGGGCTGGAGAGGCGTCTTTCATGGTCTTTCGGTTCCGGTCAAAAAAACGGCCGCGCAGTGTATGTCAGTGCGCGACAGATTCGAAGGCCGGTCATCTGCTATTTAGCGACTAAGCTTGCTTGAAAGTCGGCGCTTTGCCCCAAACTTGCTGGCATGGGCCGGCAGACACACCGGTGGTCGCAAGAACCGCCGTCCACTGCCGATAAACTTCTGCTGCGCCACCCGGTCACAAACTTGAGATCGGTCAACCCGGCACGCGCAAATCGGCGCATGCTGAAGATGGCGCGAAATCGATAACGGATGGTGACTCCTTCGATGGACTTCAAAGACTATTACAAGATACTCGGCGTGGAGCCAACGGCTGACGACAAGGCGATCAAGGCGGCCTATCGCAAGCTCGCGCGCAAATACCACCCCGATGTCAGCAAGGAAAAGGACGCCGAGGCCAAGTTCAAGGACGCCTCGGAAGCCTATGAAGCGCTGAAAAGCGCTGACAAGCGCGCCGAATACGACGAACTGCGTCGTTATGGCCAGCACGGTCAGCCGTTCCAGGGCCCGCCGGGCTGGCAGAGCCGTGGCGGTTTTGGCGGCGGCGGTGGCGACACCGGTGACTTCTCGGACTTCTTCAGTTCGATCTTCGGCAATCGCGGCCCCGGTTTCGGTGGCGGCGCTGGCCGGCAATCTCGCAGCGCCGGGCGCCGAGGGCAAGACGTGGAACTGGAACTGCCGATTTTCCTGGAAGAAACCCTGTCGAACGAATCGAAAAAGATCAGCTTCCAGGTACCGCAATACAACGCCAACGGCCAGCACATCAGCAACACCAGCAAGAGCCTGAACGTGAAGATCCCGGCGGGCGTGACCGACGGCGAGCGCATCCGCCTCAAGGGCCAGGGCGCACCGGGCATCGGTGGCGGCGCCAATGGCGATCTGTACCTGACCATCCGATTCGCACCGCACCCGAAATTCGACGTTGAAGGCGAAAACCTGATCATCACCTTGCCGCTGGCACCGTGGGAACTGGCGCTGGGCACCGAAGTGGCCGTGCCGACCCTGACCGGCAAGATCAACCTGAAGGTGCCGGCGGGCAGCCAGAACGGTCAGCGCATGCGCGCCAAGGGCCACGGCCTGCAGAACAAGGCCGGCGAGCGCGGTTATCTGTTTGTCCAGCTCAAGGCCGTGATGCCGAAAGCCAACGGCGATGACGTCAAGGCACTGTGGCAGGAACTGGCGAAGAAGGCCGCCTTCAATCCGCGAGAGAACTTCTGATACTGACGACGGAGTAGCCCATCATGAGCAGCCCCCTGATCGTTCAACTGGACATGGCAGAATTCTGTGAGGCGGCCGATCTGTCGGACGTCTACGTGATCGAAATCGTCGAACACGGCATCCTCGAACCTCAGGGCGCGCAGCCCCGGGAATGGCGTTTCACCGACTACGAACTGGTCCTGGCCAAACGCGCCGCCAAGCTGCGGCGCGACCTGGAGCTGGAATGGGAAGGCGTCGCCCTGGCGCTGGACCTGCTGGAAGAGGTGCAGGAGCTGCGGGCCGAGAACCGCATGCTTCGCCAGCGTCTGGCGCGGCTGGTGATCGAGTGACCGCTTCAGGTCTTCCTTGGCAGCATCACGCTGAACAGCGTTCCGTCGGTTTCGCTTGAGCTGACCTCGATCGTCCCGCCGTGGGCGGTCACCACCTCCTTGACGATGAACAGCCCAAGGCCAAGGCTGGTGGACGGTTGTCCGAGTTCTTCATCGGCGCTGCGTACCAGCGGATCGAATATCGTGCCGATCGCCTCATCCGGGATCGGTTCGCCATAGTTGTGCACCGACAAATGCACCGCGTCGTTCTCGCCACGCAAGGTCACGATCACTTCGCGCGGGTTCGAACCATGTTGCAGGGCGTTGCCGATCAGGTTCTGCAGCAACTGATCCAGCCGTCCCGCATCCCAGACACCTCGAGTGTCCCCTTCGATCTTCAGCGTCGGGTCGCACTCGGGATTGGCAGCGCAGGCTTCGGCGATCGCTGCCCGCGTCGTGTCGGCCAGATCCATCGGCGCCGGTTCGATGGGCAGGCTCCTGCCGAGGCGGCTGCGCACCAGTTCCAGCAGGTCGCTGACCATCGCCGCCATGTGCCGGGCGCTGTGCTTGATGTTGAGTGCGCAAGTCAGCGCATCGCCCTCAAGCGTGGTTTTGCGCATCAGCAATTCGTTGGACATGCTCACCGCCTGCAGCGGTGCGCGCAGGTCATGGCCAAGAATGGCGAGAAAGATGTCCCGCGAACGGTTGACCTGTTCGGCGTAGGCCGCCGTCGATTCGGCGAGGGCTTCATCGATGGCTTCGTTGAAGCGGATCATGTCCTGAAAGTACGCCATGTCCGGGGATTCCAGACTGCCGACCCAGAGGCGGATCACACAGGCACGCAAATGGCGGAACTCCGACGTCATCTGCACCAGGTCGAAGCCCACGGTATGACGCAACTCACCGTGGCTGGCGCCGGCCTCGTCCAGGCTCGGGGTTTTCTCCGGGCCTTCGCCCTTGGCCTTGGCGAGCTGCTCGCTGGCGGTCTGTGCGGTTTCCATGTCGCGCGCGGCGGCCAGCAGAATCGCCCGGGCATGATCGCGCAGCGCTGCCCGATCCATGGTGTCGGCCGCCGGGGTGATGGTCCTGGCGAACTGTTCCCACTCCTCGACGATGTGATCCGCGTGTTGCCGGATGAATTCGGATAAACGCATGTCCGGGTTCCTGGAAATTCAAGGCGGGGCGTTCGAATATTAGCCCCTTTATGCGGGAATGAAAGCGCCGTTCGAGCCAGCAATTCCCGCTGACAAGTTACCCTGCTGCGATACCTATGTACCGCAGCCACAGCAGTGCGCCATGGTCTGCTTTTCGCTCCATTTCAAGGAGCGAAACCATGTCCGACACACCCGTCAATTCACTTTCGCCGGACAACGTCGCACCGCCGCCGGGACCGGTCGTGACGCAGAGTCTGCACGCCGATTTTCTTCGGCAATCCAGCCCGCAGTGGCTGGTCAATGCACCGTTGCGCCAGCGCGAGGCCTTGAAGAATGCCGACTCCGCCCCGCCGGACTGGTACAGGCGCGCATCCCGCGAGCAACGCAAGGCCGTGGGTGACGCTGCGGCCGACAGCCTCGCTGCCCGGTCGCGCCTGGACAAGGCCATGTCGACCTTCCAGGACATCGACCGCTTCGCCGCACCATTGCTGACCCAGGCCCTCAAGGACCGTTTCAATGTGACGCTGGACGTCAACAAGACCTGGCTGGTACTGAACAAACCGGTGGAGATGGGGATTTTTGCCATCGAAATCGATTTTTTCGAAGTCATGAAACTGCCTCTGCTGCAAGCTGCATTGCACAACTTCGAAGCCCGTGAAGGTAAACGTGGAGAGTTTCATCAAACGTCGGGATTTCGCGTTGAAACCTCGAAGCCAGGCATTCTGCAGCCGTTGAGTACCCGTTTGACCGTCGAACAGTTCATCGGTCTGTGTCGTACGCTGGACATCGGGGCGAAATATCAGGCGTATCTCAAGGATTTCCTGCACCCCAAAGACGCGGCGGCCGAGGATGCATTGCGCGACACATTCATCGACGCGCACAAGACCGCCCTGCGTGCGGCAGCCGAACTGGCCCTGGTCAAAGGCGACATCGGGCGCGAAGACTATGCATCGATTCGCTCGGTCCTCAATGGCGAACTGGCGCCGCGTCAGGGCAAGCGGCAGATCTGGTTCTGCGATCTGGGCCTGATGGGGCGGCGCATGACCGGTTGTGTGATGTTCACGATCTGCGAGAAGTACCGCTACAGCGACGATTCGATGCTGTATATCCCGGGCGATCCCTATCACCCGCTCAAACGCTACAAGGGCCGGGAAATCGAAGCGATGTTCAAGCAGCGCTTCACCGCTCGCGATGCCAGTCAGGTTCATCCTGCAGAACCGAATGCCTACCAGCGCTTTTTCAGCCAGTTTGTCGCCTATGCGGACCGACCACACTTTTTCAGTCAGTTCACCGAAGACACACCCGACCGGACATTCGCACAGAGACTGGAGCCTTACAGTTCGCTGCTCAATGAGATTCTCAAGGCCTTCAATCCCCTCAGCGGGACGCTTGTCGGGATTCGCGAGTTGCCGCCGGCGTCACCGGTCGCGCAGGTGCCGAATGCGGATCCGTATCTGAATCCTGTGGACCTTTCCCGCAAGGGCCACGGGATCTGGGCGGATAACGTCGATCTATGGAATTACCTGTTCGAACAGCATCGCGACCGCTTGATTACCGATGCTCGCAGCCATGCCGTGCCCACGGCGGATGTCGATGCCAGAGTACGCTCGGAAAAGCTCTCCTCGCTGCTGAATATCGGCATGCTGGTGCTGACTGGCGTTTCGATGTTCGTGCCGGTGCTGGGCGAAGTGATGATGGTGGTGATGGCAGGGCAACTGCTCGAAGAAACCTTTGAAGGCGCCATCGAGTGGAGTGAGGGGGATCGCAAGGCTGCAAAGGCACACCTGATCGATGTCGCGCAAAACCTCGCATTGGTGGCTCTGATGGCGGGTGCCGGCAAAGGGCTCGCCCGGCTGACCGCAGCCAGACCGACACCGGTCATCGAGAACCTGCATCAGGTGCAAATGCCCGATGGCACGACCCGCTTGTGGAGGCCGGATCTGAGTGACTACGCGAGTCCGGTCACGCTGGACTCGCGTGCAGTGCCGAATGCATTGGGGCAGTACGAGGTCGGGCAAAACCACTACATTCGGCTTGAAGGCAAGACGTACCGGCAGACTTATGACGAGTCGCTCAGGGCATGGCGAATCAATCACCCAAACGATCCACAGGCTTATCAACCGCTGCTGACACACAACGGCGCCGGCGCTTGGCGACATACGCTCGAGCGTGCGCAGAACTGGGACCGGCTGACACTCTTGCGGCGCATCGGCTACAGCACCGATGCGTTCACTGACGAGCAGCTGCTGACCCTTGCCGATATGGCCGGTGTCAGCGATGACGCCTTGCGCAGGATGCATCTGGACAATGCCTTGCCCCCTCCGGAGCTGGCGGATGCCATGCGTCTGCTCAACACCGAGCGGGATGCCGGGCTGATCGTCGAGCAGATTGCAGGCCGACAGGCCATTGACGATCGTTATCTGCAGGTGCTGCCACTGCTGCCCGACATGCCACGCTGGCCGTGGGGGCGGCAGTTGAAGGTCTACGATGCGGCCGATCTGTCGGGCACCGCGCGCGGCTACGGGGTGAAGCGCGGGGGCAAGGCGCCGATCCGCATCAGTCGGGACGAGGTACTTGGCGGTGCGTTGCCTGCGCGCATTCTCGCGGCACTGGATGAAGCCGAGACGGTTCGTCTGTTGGGTGGCGAGCCGGCGCGCGTTCGGGCTGCACGGCCCCGGGAGCTCGCCGCACAGATGGCCGATTTTGCCAGCGCGCAGCAGTCGGCGCTGTTCGACAGCCTGCTCAAAGGTACTGCCCCCGTGGATCCCCGGACGGCGAAGCTGCAACGGATCATCCCCGGCCTGACCGAGCGAGCGGCCAGCGCCGTCCTGAGTCAGGCGAATGCCGGAGAACTGGCGAGGCTGGACAGTACGGCGAAGGTCCCGCTGCATTTGCAGGAACTCGGTCGCTGGTATGGCCAGACGGGTCGCCTGACCCGAGCTATGGCCGGGTTGCGCAGTGAAACCATGGCATCTGCCGACAGCCGCCATCTCGCATTGCAGACATTGGGACGACTGCCAGGCTGGTCCAATGACGTGCGTCTGGAAATCCGCGAGGGCAGCATTGACGGGCCGATGCTGGACGCCATCGGCAGCGAAACCGCCTCGACGCGCAAGTACCTCGTCAAGTACGGGGATGCCTATCAGGCTGTCAATGAGCGCGATGAACCGCTCAACAGCATTCCGCACAAAGGTGACAATTTTTACGCTTCGTTGATGCATGCCTTGCCCGATGAGGCTCGTCATGGGCTGGGCCTGCCGAATGTTTGGCAGAGCAATGATCTGCAACGCACGATCATCGAACGGGCGCTCGCCGATCGCGGCCAGTCGGCCCGTATTCTGCGGGAAGGCACCGCCGAAAAACCATGGTTCAAACCGCCGCAACGCATAGCGCCCGGCGTGCTCGGCTATCCCGCCAGTGGTGACGGGCCGGGGCCGAGCCTGGCGTTGACCGTTCACGTGCAGAACGTTTATCCGGGATTGAATGACGCCCAGGCCCGAGGCTTTATTCTTGAGCAGTGGCGGTTGGGCAGGAGCGATCAACAGATTTTTCATTTGCTCAACAACCGGTTGAGCGAGTGGCAGAGGCTGGAAACGACACTCGATCAATGGCTGGTGTCGCAAAGCCTGCCTCTGCGCGCTACCCGTGACGAGTCAGTCAGCGTGGTGCAAAGCATCAAGGACTGCTGGCGCAATGCACCGTTGGCCGAGCACCATCGGCAAGCGGCCCGCCTGACACTCATAAGTGACGTGCCGTTGCCCTCATTGCCGGCGGACTTTGCCCACGTTCGCGAACTGACGCTGCACACCCCGGTGGTCGGCGATACGCTTGCCGCGTTTCCCAATGTCGAGAAACTGGTCCTGAGCGCAAGCGTGGCGGAGTTCGACAAAGTGCTCGCGACATTGAAGACGCTGCGACACATGACCCGCCTGAAACTCTCCACGCCGATCACCGGCCAGGTGGCGTCACGTCTGCGTGTGCTGACCCGGCTGGAAGAGCTGGAGCTGCACTGTACCGCCGGCGGGGTGAATCCGGTGGTGCCCATGACGCTCGACGTCGCTGGCATGCGCCAATTGCGCAGGCTCGAAGTCGTCAGTCCGCAGATGTACCAGTGGCCGCAGGGCGTTCTGGATTTGCCGCGACTCGAGCGTCTGAATCTGCGAGCGACCGCGATCAATACTCTGCCGGTGGAAATCTATGAAGGCCATCAGCGATTGTTGTCCGGCCTGTCACTGGACTGGTCGAAATTTCCGCGTCGGGTGTTCAAGCCGATCTATGAATTTGTCCGCAGTCAACCTCGGCATCTGCTCGATCTGGACGAAATGGTTGCGGATTATTGTCGCGGTGAACTCAAGCGTTTTGTCGACATGGAAGCGAACCTGTTCGATGTCTTGAGCCCGGGGTTCAAGGCCCAGTGGACGGACGTCGGCAGTCGTTTTGCCGCGATCGAAACCTTGAGTGAGCAGTTCAGTGAACTGAACCGGCTTCAGGAATGGGTCGGTTCCGATCCGACGGTATTCAATGGCGGCGCAGCACGCTCGGCGGTGGCCGAAGCGTTGCGAAGCAGTTGGCGCAGCGGGTTGTTCCAGCGCTATGGCGCACGTACCGAAAGCCTGTTCTACAACCTCTATGTCAGCCCGCCCAACGATGCCTCGGTGCTGGCTATTCTCGGCTCGCCGATGGACAGCCTTCCGAGCTTGTCCGCTGAGGGCTTCACCCACGTCAGAAGCCTGCATCTGGCAGGGCTGCAGGTTCCGCTCGAACAGCTGCGTGGTTTTCTTCGTACCTTCAGCGGTGTCGATACACTGGACCTGAGCCATTGCGGTTTGTCTGCGCTGCCGCTGGAGTCAGCGGATCTGCCGGCGCTTGAAACGCTCAATCTGCATGACAACCCATTGAGCAGTATCGATGTGCGCGGAATGAATCGCCTGAAGTCGCTGGACCTCAGCGCAACGGCCCTGCGTGAATGGCCGACGGGTGCGGAGCAGCTGCCGGAACTGACCTGGCTGGACCTGAGTGACAGCCGGTTGACCTCGCTGCCGGACGCGTTGCTGGCGCGTGACGCGTTGTTGCTCGATACCAGCCTGAGCGGTACGCCGCTGACTGCACAGGCCAAAGCGTCGCTGCTCACAGCGCGCCAGCGCATCGAAACAGCCAGAGGTCTGTTGCCCGGATCGTTGCAGCGCTTTGCGCTGGAAGAACCGCGCCATCGAACCCCGCCCATCGAAAGTGGCTCAGTGATCGCCCGACGACTGCTGCCGTTACCGCCGCCGCTGGCAGGCGAGGGACCGGCGGGCTGGATCGCCCGAGTCCGGCGTCTGCGCCCGCAATACGACAACGCTCGGGCGCAACAGGCCATCGAGCGGATGCAGGACGCGGGCCTGACCGAGGTGCAGATCGGCGCGCAAATCGACGCATGGGACCGCGACTTCGAGTCCCTGACGCGGCGTCTGAACGATTGGCTGTTCACCCATGAAACCCGGGGCATGGATTGGGTCGTGTCATCGCGCACCCGTCAGCTCGCCGCGCAGCGCATCATGGAATGCTGGCGCGAAGGCACCGTCGACTGGAATGGCGTCCCGGATCGAGAACTGGATCTCAACGGTCTGCAGGTGGGCAACCTGCCGGAGCCGGGTACGACGTTTGCGGCAGTGAGTAGCTTGAACCTGGGGGGCGTCAAGCTCACTTCACAAGGCTCCAGTGGTTTCCTCAGGGCGTTCATGCAGGTACGTCGGCTCAACCTCAGCGGCAATCACTTGCCTGCAGTGCCCGAACCGGTGGCACAAATGCATCGGCTCGAGCGGCTGGAGCTGTCGCTTACCGGTCTTGCGGATTCCGCAGCTACGGGGCAAGCGCTGCAGAGGCTGACGCAGTTGCAGTGGCTGGACCTCAGCCATAACAGCCTGCGTTCGTTCAACGTCACGGGTTTCGGGCAGCTGGTGCGGCTGGATCTGCGCGATAACCTGCTGACTGCCTGGCCGGAGGGCGCATTGCAGGCCCCACGCTTGCAGGCGATTGACTTGAGCAACAATGAAATTGCATCGATCCCCCCCGAGCTGTTTGACGGCAGCCATACGGCGTTACTGGCCGGCAGCAATCTGGCGGAGAACTACGAAATATCGCAGCAGAGTCTGCTGAGACTGCGTGAATACGCCGATGCCCATGGCCGGCGCGACCTGCTGGGTCTGACGTATGCCGACATCGACCGGATGATCCATGACATGTACAGCACCACCGAAAGTGATGCCGAAGACCTGGAGGTCGAAAGTGAACCCGAAGAGGTTATTCCGGCACTCCCCGAAACGGTCCTTGAGCAGCAAGTGACACCGTGGATTGAAAACTTGCCCGAGGAGGACTCTGCACGCTATCGGGCGATGTGGCAGCGACTGGCTGCCGAACCCGACAACGCGGCGTTCTTTCACCTGCTGTCGCGGATGCCGGACACCGAAGAGTTCCGCGTATTTCGCGCCGACCTGACCCGTCGGGTCTGGGAAATCGTCGAAGCCGCCGATGGCAGCCAGGAGCTGCGTGACACGCTGTTTTCCATGGCCACCACGCACACGACCTGCGTCGACGGGCGAACCCTGGCGTTGAGTGAAATCGAGGTCAAGGTGTTCGAGTACAACGCCTTGCGCCATTTGCAGCCCGGTCTTGCGAACAAGGGGCGCGCCTTGCTCGACTTGTCGCGGCAATTGTTCCGCCTGGGCGAAGTGGAAAAACTCGCCACCCGCAGCATGGGGCGCCACGCGGATCCGGCTGAAGTACGCCTGCAGTATCGAATTGCTCTGACCTCCGGCTGGGAAGACGGTCTGCGTCTGCCGGGGCAACCTAGCCACATGCGGTTTGCCCGGCCGATCCGGGGCGAAGAACTGGCGGCTGCACGTGCCGCGGTAGTGAACGCAGAAAAAAGCGCACAGTTCTATGAGGATCTGATCAGCCGCGATTACTGGGTACAGTACCTCGAGGAGAAATATCCTCAGGCCTTCAGCGACCTGGATCAGCGTATGAGAGAGAAACAGTCGGACATCGAGGGCCGGTTCGAGGACGACCTGCACAGTGCGGATTATCAGGAGGCCGTGCAGATGCTCGAGATCGAGCGGGAACTGAAGCGCAATCTGAAACTGATTGAGTTATCCCGGCTGGAAACGGGTGAGCCCGCACCGGTCGAAACCGATGGTGCTCACCCACGCACCTCGCGGGACTTGGTGGACACCTCTGCTCGCTAGCCAGAGACAGCCCCGGGCGACCGGGGTTGTTCTTCAGAACAGAAAATAACGCTGCGCCATCGGCAGGGACTCCGCTGGCTCGCACCAGAGCAGTACACCGTCAGCCTTGACCTGATAGGTCTGCGGATCGACGTCGATAGTCGGCAGGTAATCGTTGTGGATCAAGTCGGTTTTCTGCACGTCGCGACAACCTTTGACCACGGCGATTTTCTTCTTCAGGCCCAACGCTTCGGGCAGTCCCGATTCCTGTGCTGCCTGGCTGATGAAGGTCAGGCTGGTGGCGTGCAGCGAGCCACCGTAACTGGCAAACATCGGACGGTAATGCACCGGTTGCGGGGTCGGGATCGAGGCGTTGGCGTCGCCCATCAGGCTCGCGGCGATGGCGCCGCCCTTGAGGATCAGCGTCGGCTTCACGCCGAAAAAGGCCGGGCGCCAGAGCACCAGATCCGCCCACTTGCCGACTTCCACCGAACCCACTTCATGGCTGATGCCGTGGGTGATCGCCGGGTTGATCGTGTACTTGGCGATGTAGCGTTTGGCGCGGAAGTTGTCGTTGCCTTCGCCGTCCTGCGGCAGCGGGCCACGCTGTTTTTTCATCTTGTCGGCGGTCTGCCAGGTGCGCGTGATGACTTCGCCGACGCGGCCCATGGCCTGACTGTCGGAGCTGATCATCGAGAATGCGCCGAGGTCGTGGAGGATGTCTTCGGCGGCAATCGTTTCGCGGCGGATACGGCTTTCGGCGAACGCCACGTCTTCGGCAATGCTCGGGTCGAGGTGGTGGCAGACCATCAGCATGTCGAGGTGTTCGTCGATGGTGTTGCGGGTAAACGGCCGAGTTGGATTGGTCGAACTCGGCAGCACGTTGGCGAAACCACAGGCCTTGATGATGTCCGGCGCATGGCCGCCACCGGCACCTTCGGTGTGATAGGTGTGGATGGTGCGGCCCTTGAATGCACCGAGAGTGGTTTCGACGAAACCGGACTCGTTGAGGGTGTCGGTGTGGATCGCCACCTGCACATCGTACTGGTCGGCGACGCTCAGGCAGTTGTCGATGCTCGCCGGGGTGGTGCCCCAGTCTTCGTGCAACTTGAGGCCGATGGCGCCGGCCTTGACCTGTTCGATCAATGGCTCTGGCAGGCTGGCGTTGCCCTTGCCGGTGAGGCCAATGTTCATCGGGAACGCGTCGGCAGCCTGGAGCATCCGCGCCAGATGCCACGGCCCCGAAGTGCAGGTCGTTGCATTGGTACCGGTGGCCGGGCCGGTGCCGCCGCCGATCATGGTGGTGACGCCGCTCATCAGCGCTTCTTCGATCTGCTGCGGGCAGATGAAGTGGATGTGGGTGTCGATGCCGCCGGCGGTAAGGATCATGCCTTCGCCGGCGATCACTTCGCTGCTGGCGCCGATGGCGATGGTCACGCCGGGCTGCACGTCCGGGTTGCCGGCCTTGCCGATGGCGGCGATGCGCCCGTCCTTGAGGCCGACGTCAGCCTTGACGATGCCCCAGTGGTCGATGATCAGCGCGTTGGTGATGACGGTGTCGACCACCTCGGCCGCCAGCAACTGGCTCTGGCCCTGGCCGTCGCGGATCACTTTGCCGCCGCCGAATTTCACTTCTTCGCCGTAGGTGGTGAAGTCCTGTTCGACCTCGATCCACAGCTCGGTGTCGGCCAGGCGCACCTTGTCGCCGACGGTGGGGCCGAACATGTCGGCGTAGGCTTGTCTGGAAATCTTCATCTGGCGTCCTTCAGGAAAATAGCGGTGAGCCATCGACCCTCACCCTAACCCTCTCCCGGAGGGAGAGGGGACTGATCGCGGTGGGGCAGTTATCGGTGGTTGGCTCCCTCTCCCCTGGGAGAGGGCTGGGGTGAGGGCTGCGGTACACGCGGACTCAGAGGTCACCCATGACCCGCCCGGCAAACCCGAACACCCGCCGGTGTCCGGCGTAATCCACCAGTTCCACCTCGCGGCTCTGGCCCGGTTCGAAGCGCACGGCGGTGCCTGCCGGGATGTTCAGGCGCATGCCGCGACTGGCGGCGCGGTCGAAGGTCAGGGCGTCGTTGGTTTCGAAAAAATGGTAGTGCGAGCCGACCTGGATCGGCCGGTCTCCGCTGTTCGCCACCTTCAGGCTGACGGTGCGGCGACCGACGTTGAGTTCGATGTCGCCGGGCTGGATCCGGTATTCGCCGGGAATCATCAGTTCGCTCCTTGCAGGACTTTGTAATAGAGGGCCGTCGGGCGATAGGTGCCACTCGGGTCGCAGGCGTAGTCGGGGATTTCCCCGGCGCGGGTGTAACCCAGGGCCTTGTAGAAATCTTCGGCAGGGGAGCCGGCCTCGGTGTCGAGGTAAAGCATGCCGCGCTTGTACTGGCGGGCCGTCAGCTCCAGCGCTTCCATCAATTGCTGACCGAGGCCGCGCCGCCGGGCGTGTTCGCGCACCAGCAATTTCTGCACCTCGGCACGGTTCAGGCCGTTGGCTTTCTGGCACAGGCTCAACTGGACGCTGGCCTGCACCTGTTCGTCCTTGACCACCACCCACAGCAAGACGCTGCCCTTGTTCAGGTTGTCCTGCACTTCATCGAAATAGGCACGGGCCTGCGCGGCATCGAGGTCGGCCATGAAGCCGACGCTGGCGCCATACCCCACGGCGTCGAGCAGCAGGTCGATCAGGCCCTGACGATAGTGCGCAAAACTTTCAGCATTGACGCGTCGCAGTTGGGCGGGGTTCATCGGTGTCACTCCTTGTTGGCGGGCGGTGGCTCCGCGCCAGGATTGAGGGTCAGTTGCATGAAGGTCAGGTCGAGCCAGCGGCCGAACTTGGTGCCGACTTGCGGCATCTGCCCGGTGGTGATGAAACCGGCACGCTCGTGCAGGCGGATCGACGCCGCGTTGCCGCTTTCGATGGCGGCGACCATGACGTGCTTGCCACAGGTTTTCGCGCGTTCGATCAGCGCGGTCATCAGTTGCGGGCCGAGGCCGTTGCCGCGCTGGTCGCTGCGCACGTAGACCGAGTGCTCGACGGTGTGGCGGAAACCGTCGAACGGTCGCCAGTCACCGAACGAAGCGTAGCCGAAGGTGGTGTTGTCGGCGTCGACGATCACCAGGATCGGATACCCCTGGGCCTGGCGCGCGCTGAACCACGCCTGACGGTTGCCGAGGTCGACGGCGGATTCATTCCAGATCGCCGTGGTGTTGAGCACGGCGTCGTTGTAAATGTCGCGGATCGCCGGCAGGTCGGCGTGCAGTGCATCGCGGATGGTGTAAGTCATGGCGCGGCCTCAGACGATCGGTTGGTGGACGGTGACCAGTTTGGTGCCGTCGGGAAACGTCGCTTCGACCTGGATCTCCGGGATCATTTCCGGGATGCCTTCCATCACCTGATCGCGGGTCAGCAGGGTGGTGCCGTAGTGCATCAGCTCGGCCACGGTCTGGCCGTCACGGGCACCTTCGAGCAGCGCCGCCGAGATGTAGGCCATGGCTTCCGGGTAGTTGAGCTTCACGCCACGGGCCAGTCGCCGCTCGGCAACGAGGCCGGCGGTGAAGATCAGCAGCTTGTCTTTTTCGCGTGGGGTCAGGTCCATCGTTTTAAATCCATTTGGGCAGTTTGTGTGGTTCTTGTGGTGAGTGGGGTGTCAGTCAGACCCAGCCCTCACCCTAGCCCTCTCCCGGGGGGAGAGGGGACAGATCGCTGTCGTTTGCAATGGCCAGTTCAGTCAGCAACATTTTTGAGTTAAAAAATTTCTTTTCAGGGCACCTCGGTCAGGCTCCCTCTCCCTCCGGGAGAGGGCGGGGGGTGAGGGCTGGTTTTCAGGTGTTCCATATTCTTGGCGGTACTGCCTCGCGTCCCATCAATTTCGGCCGCAACAATCGCCACAACTCAATAAGCCACGCCCGCGCCAGCAACGCTTCACTGGCCAGGCAACGGGCGACCAAAAGACCGGGCAATTGCGTCAGATCCCCGCGCACTTCGTGCTCCAGCGAGCGGCAGCGCTCCAGCAATTCAGCGTCGACTTCACCGGTGACCAGCAACGTCGCAAACACCGGATTGCCATCCAGCCCGATCGGCGAATCCAGCAAGCCGTCATCACCGACGATGCGCTGACGCTCATGCCACAACAACCGGCCATCACGGCGAATATCCAGATGCGCCTGGAAATGCCCGAGGTCGAAACGCTCGCCACTGGCCGGACGACCGAGCGCCACCACGTCCCAGTAAAACAGCCGCGCATCGCCTTCAAGGTCGATCGAGGTCGTGAGTTCAGCCTGGGCGGCGCTGTAGACGATGGTTTCCTGGGGCAGCCATTCCAGTGTCGCGCCATCAGCGACATGCAGGTTGAGCGACTGATAAGCGGGCCCCGCCGCGCGATACCACTTGGCCGCGCCGGGGCTGGTGATCTGTGCCCAGGCGCCCTGTTCGACGCGGGCGCTGATGTCGAGCCGGTCACCGCCGGCAATCCCGCCCGGCGGGTGGACGATAATGTGCTGGCAGACCTCGGGCCCTTCGGCGTACAGGTGCTTTTGCACCCGCAGCGGGCCGAGGTGCCGGCGTCGGGTCGGTCGTGTGCAATCGCCGAAGCGGGCGTAGGCCAGCTCAAGCTCGGCGTGCCAGCTCGGGGTAAACAGGGCAGTCGCTAAAGGTAAGTTCATGTTTTCTGATTATCGTTAGGACGCTACAGGTTAGATCGTAACCAGGCCGCGCACACCCTCGCTTTCCATATTTTCTCCACGGCCCTGCTGCACGATCTCGCCCCGGGACATCACCAGGTACTGATCGGCCAGCTCGGCGGCGAAATCGTAGAACTGCTCCACCAGCAGAATCGCCATGTCGCCACGGGCGGCGAGCTTCTTGATCACCGCGCCGATTTCCTTGATCACCGACGGCTGGATGCCTTCGGTGGGCTCGTCGAGGATCAGCAGTCGTGGACGGCTGGCCAGCGCGCGGCCGATGGCGAGTTGTTGCTGCTGACCGCCGGACAAGTCACCACCGCGCCGCTGTTTCATTTGCAGCAGCACCGGGAACAACTCGTAGATGAACGCCGGAACCTCTTTGGCCTGGCTGCCGGGAAAACGCGACAGGCCCATCAGCAGGTTCTCTTCCACGGTCAGCCGGCCGAAAATCTCCCGGCCCTGCGGCACGTAGGCGATCCCGGCGTGTACCCGTTGATGCGGCTTGAACGTGGTGATCGGTTGGCCTTCCCAGTTCACCGCGCCTTCCTTGGCCGGCAACAGGCCCATCAGGCATTTGAGCAGCGTGGTCTTGCCCACGCCGTTACGGCCGAGCAGGCAGGTCACTTCGCCGACCTTCACGTCAAAGCTCAGGCCACGCAGGATGTGGCTTCCGCCGTAATACTGGTGCAGCTTGTCGACTTGCAGCATTTCCAGATCTCCTCAAATCCCCCTGTGGGAGCGGGCTTGCTCGCGAATGCGGTGGATCAGTCGCCATCAACTTTGAATGACACACCGCATTCGCGAGCAAGCCCGCTCCCACATTGGAAAGGTGTTTGCAGTTTCAGCGGCCGAGATAGACTTCGATCACGCGCTCGTTGTCCTGCACCTGTTCCAGCGACCCCTCGGCCAGCACGCTGCCCTGATGCAGCACGGTGACATGGTCGGCAATCGAGCCGACGAAGCCCATGTCGTGTTCCACCACCATCAGCGAATGTTTGCCGGCGAGCGACTTGAACAGCTCGGCGGTGAACTCGGTTTCGGCGTCGGTCATGCCCGCCACCGGTTCATCGAGCAACAGCAATTGCGGGTCCTGCATCAGCAACATGCCGATTTCCAGAAACTGTTTCTGCCCGTGGGACAGCAACCCCGCCGGGCGATTGACCGAGGTGGTCAGGCGAATGGTGTCGAGCACTTCGCTGATCCGGTCTTTCTGCTCGCCGCTCAACCGCGCCCGCAGACTGGCCCACACCGACTTGTCGGTTTTCTGCGCCAGCTCCAGGTTCTCGAACACGCTCAACGCTTCGAACACCGTCGGTTTCTGGAACTTGCGACCGATGCCGGCCTGGGCGATCTGCACTTCGCTCATCTGCGTCAGGTCGAGGGTTTCGCCGAACCACGCCTTGCCATGGCTCGGGCGGGTCTTGCCGGTAATCACGTCCATCAGCGTGGTCTTGCCCGCGCCGTTGGGGCCGATGATGCAACGCAGTTCGCCGACGCCGATGTACAGGTTCAGATTGTTCAGCGCCCGGAAGCCGTCGAAGCTGACGCTGATGTCTTCCAGGGTCAGGATCGTGCCGTGACGGGTGTCGAGGCCCGGACCGACGCGTTGTCCGAGGCCGATCGAGTCGCGGCTGGTGCCTTCGTCCTTGTTGGGCTCCACCGGGAAAAAGGCCGGTTCCAGCATGAATTCAGCGCTCGCCGTGACTCTCATGATTCACCTCGTTTCTTCAGCAGACCGATCACGCCTTTGGGCAGGTACAACGTCACGACGATGAACAGCGCGCCGAGGAAGAACAGCCAGTATTCGGGGAAGGCCACGGTGAACCAGCTCTTCATGCCGTTGACCACACCGGCGCCGAGCAGCGGGCCGATCAGGGTGCCGCGCCCGCCGAGGGCCACCCACACGGCGGCTTCGATCGAGTTGGTCGGCGACATTTCGCTGGGGTTGATGATCCCCACCTGCGGCACGTACAGCGCACCGGCCAGACCACACAACACCGCGCTCAACACCCAGACGAACAGCTTGAAGCCGCGCGGATCGTAGCCGCAGAACATCAAACGGTTTTCCGCATCGCGCAACGCCGTCAGCACCCGGCCGAACTTGCTGCGGGCCAGTCGCCAACCGATGAACAGGCTCGCCACCAGCAGCAATACCGTCGCCAGAAACAGCACTGCACGAGTGCCGGGTTCGGTGATGCCGAAACCGAGGATCGTGCGGAAATTGGTGAAACCGTTGTTGCCGCCGAAGCCGGTCTCGTTGCGGAAAAACAGCAGCATCCCGGCGAAGGTCAGGGCCTGGGTCATGATCGAGAAATACACGCCCTTGATCCGTGAACGGAACGCGAAGAAACCGAACACCAGCGCCAGCAAGCCCGGCGCCAGCACCACCAGGCACATCGCCCAGAGGAAGCTGCCGGTGCCGCTCCAGTACCACGGCAACTCGGTCCACGACAGGAAGGTCATGAACGCCGGCAGACCATCACCGGCGGCCTGACGCATCAGGTACATGCCCATCGCGTAACCGCCGAGGGCGAAGAACAGACCGTGGCCCAGCGACAAGAGACCTGCGTACCCCCAGACCAGATCCAGTGCCAGGGCGACGATGGCGTAGCAGAGAATCTTGCCGACCAGTGTCAGGGTGTAGGCCGAAACGTGCAGCGCACTGTTCGCCGGCAACAGCGACAGCAGCGGCAGGGCGATCAGCAAGGCGAGAACCACCGCGCCTACAGCGAGGGTGACTTTCGGACCGGCCTTTTGTGTGGCCGTGACAAGCAGAGGCTGGTTCATCAGTCGATCACCCGTCCTTTCAGTGCGAAGAGGCCTTGCGGACGTTTCTGGATGAACAGAATGATCAGCGCGAGGATCAGGATCTTGCCGAGCACCGCACCGATCTGCGGTTCGAGAATCTTGTTGGCAATGCCCAGGCCGAACGCGGCGAACACGCTGCCGGCCAGTTGGCCGACGCCGCCGAGCACCACCACCAGGAACGAGTCGATGATGTAGCTCTGGCCGAGGTCCGGGCCGACGTTGCCGATCTGACTCAGCGCCACGCCACCGAGCCCGGCGATGCCCGAGCCGAGGCCAAAGGCGAGCATGTCGACCCGCCCGGTCGGCACGCCGCAGCAGGCTGCCATGTTGCGGTTCTGGGTAACGGCGCGTACGTTCAGACCGAGGCGGGTCTTGTTCAGCAGCAGCCAGGTCAGCACCACCACGAACAACGCAAAGGCGATGATCACGATGCGGTTGTACGGCAGCACCAGATTCGGCAACACCTGAATCCCGCCGGACAGCCACGCGGGGTTCGCCACTTCAACGTTCTGCGCACCGAACACCAGACGCACCAACTGGATCAGCATCAGGCTGATGCCCCAGGTGGCGAGCAGGGTTTCCAGTGGCCGACCGTAGAGGTGACGAATCACCGTGCGCTCCAGGGCCATGCCGATGGCGGCCGTGACGAAGAACGCCACGGGCAGCGCGATCAGCGGATAGAACTCGATGGCCTGCGGGGCGTAGCGCTGGAACATCAACTGCACGACGTAGGTCGAGTAGGCGCCGAGCATCAGCATTTCGCCGTGGGCCATGTTGATCACGCCGAGCAAGCCGAAAGTGATCGCCAGCCCCAGGGCTGCGAGCAACAGAATCGAACCGAGGGACATGCCGCTGAACGCCTGACCGAGCAGTTCGCCAACCAGCAATTTGCGTTTGACCTGGGCGAGGCTGGTTTCAGCAGCGGTGCGCACGTTGGCGTCGGCTTCGACGCCGGGTTCGAGCAGGTTTTCAAGTCGGGTGCGAGCCAATGGGTCGCCGGTTTCACCGAGCAGACGCACGGCCGCGAGGCGCACCGCCGGGTCAGTGTCGACCAGTTGCAGGTTGGCCAGCGCCAGGCTCAGGGCGGCGTGGACGTTTTCATCTTGTTCGCCAGCCAGTTGCTGGTCGAGGAATTTCAGCTGCGCCGGTTTGGCGCTTTTCTGCAATTGCTGCGCGGCGCTCAGACGGGTTTTGGCGTCGGCGGCGAGCAATTGGTGGCTGGCCAGTGCGGTGTCGATCAGACCCCGCAGGCGGTTGTTCAGGCGCAGGGTTTTGGGTTGGCCGTCGACGGTCAGCTCGCCTTGTTGCAGGGCGTTGATCAGTTCGACACGCGCCGGATCGGGCTGCGCGGCCCAGGCTTCCAGCAGTTTGGCCTGTTGCGTCGGGTTGGCGGCGACGAAGTCTTCGGCGTCGCTGGCGTGGGTCATCATGGGCAGCAGGAGCAAGAGGGCCAGGATGACGCGGTAAAAGGCAGTGGGCATGGGTGGTGCTTCCTGTGTTGCGGTGGCCGATGGAGCGGTGTCCGACTGCGAAATCCAGCCCTCACCCTAGCCCTCTCCCGGAGGGAGAGGGGACTGACCGAGTTGTCTGTTCATCAAGCATCGACCTGAAAAAACAGAGTCGAACTCAGGCTTTGAAAACGATGGAGATCTGCTCCCTTTCCCCCTCTCCCTGAGGGAGAGGGCTGGGGTGAGGGGGAAGGTCTCAAGTCCGCCTCAAGGTCTGAATCCGCCTCAGTTGCTCTTCACCGCATAATCCGGCTTCTTGTCATTACCCGGAATGAACGGGCTCCAAGGCTGTGCCCGAATCGGCCCCTCGGTCTGCCACACCACGTTGAACTGACCGTCGGCCTGGATCTCGCCGATCATCACCGGTTTGTGCAGGTGGTGGTTGGTCTTGTCCATGGTCAGGGTGTAGCCGGACGGCGCGGCGAAGGTCTGGCCGCCGAGGGCTTCGCGGACCTTGTCGACGTCGGTGGATTTGGCTTTCTCCGCCGCCTGCGCCCACATGTGGATACCGACGTAGGTGGCTTCCATCGGGTCGTTGGTCACCGCTTTGTCGGCGCCTGGCAGGTTGTGTTTCTTCGCGTAGGCTTTCCAGTCGGCGACGAATTTCTTGTTCACCGGGTTCTCCACCGACTCGAAGTAGTTCCATGCCGCGAGGTTGCCCACCAGCGGCTTGGTGTCGATGCCGCGCAGTTCTTCTTCACCCACCGAGAACGCCACCACCGGTACGTCGGTCGCCTTCAGGCCCTGGTTGGCCAGCTCTTTGTAGAACGGCACGTTGGAGTCGCCATTCACGGTGGAGATCACAGCGGTCTTGCCGCCGGCCGAGAATTTTTTGATGTTGGCGACGATGGTTTGATAGTCGCTGTGGCCGAACGGGGTGTAGACCTCTTCGATGTCTTTATCCGCGACGCCTTTGGAATGCAGGAACGAACGCAGGATCTTGTTGGTGGTGCGCGGGTAGACGTAGTCGGTGCCGAGCAGGAAGTAGCGCTTGGCGCCGCCACCTTCTTCGCTCATCAGGTATTCAACCGCCGGGATCGCTTGCTGGTTCGGCGCGGCGCCGGTGTAGAACACGTTCGGCGACATCTCTTCGCCTTCATATTGCACCGGGTAGAACAGCAGGCCGTTGAGTTCTTCGAACACAGGCAGCACCGATTTACGCGACACCGAAGTCCAGCAGCCGAACACCACCGCGACCTTGTCCTGGGTCAGCAACTGCCGGCCTTTCTCTGCGAACAGCGGCCAGTTCGACGCCGGGTCGACCACTACCGGTTCAAGCATCTTGCCGTTCACGCCGCCCTTGGCGTTGATCTCGTCGATGGTCATCAACGCCATGTCCTTGAGCGATGTTTCGGAGATCGCCATGGTGCCGGACAACGAATGCAGAATTCCGACCTTGATGGTCTCGGCGGCCTGTACCGTCCAGGTCATGCCCATCGCGGCAATCGATGCCGTGAGTGTGAAAGCCTTGATCAAACTGCGACGCTTCATTGTGCGATCTCCATGAACGTTAAAGTTTTTTATGGTTGGCAGATGCGAACGACTGAAGGGTGTTTTGCAAGGGCTGTGCCCGGTCGTGTTTGAGCAGGGAAATGTCGGTTTAGAGCGGTTGCGCGCAAAGTCCGCGCACCATCGGAGGACGTGTTGCATGCAAAGGTGCAGCGGGGTGCGCCAGAATGGGGCGCGCCCCGAGGAGTCAGCGACGGCGCATCAGGCCGATGAAGAACAGCCCGCCGAGGGCCGCGGTGGCGACGCCGATGGGCAGGTCTTCGGGAGCGATCAGCGTGCGTGCGGCGACGTCGACCCAGACGAGGAATACGCTGCCGAGCAACACGCACACCGGCAGCAGACGCCGGTGCTCTGCACCGATCAGACGCCGGGCAATGTGCGGCACCATCAGCCCGACAAAGCCGATGGAACCACTGATCGACACCAGTACCCCGGTCATCAACGAAGCAATCACGAACACCCGCAGACGCACCGCCCGGGCATTCAGGCCGAGGGTGACGGCGGTCTGTTCGCCGGCCATCAAGGCGTTCAGCGGACGGGCCATGCCGATCAGCAGAATCAGTCCGAGCAACACGCTGAGCGCCGGCACCGCCAACAATTCCCAGCGCGCCAGACCGAGTCCGCCGAGCATCCAGAACATCACCGCCGAGCTGGCGCGATGATCGCCCATGAACAGCAGCAGGTTGGCGATCGCCATCATCACGAACGACACGGCCACGCCGCACAGCAGCAGACGATCACTGTCCAGCCGACCCTGACGGTTGGCGATGCCCAGCACCAGAAACATGCTCAACAATGCGCCGATGAATGCGGCGATCGGCAAGGTCAGCAGGCCGACGATTTCACCGACGTGCAGCACCACGATCACTGCACCGAGCGTGGCGCCGGAGGTGACGCCGAGCAGGTGCGGATCGGCCAGCGGATTGCGCGTCACCGCTTGCAGTACCGCACCGATCAACGCCAGCCCGGCGCCCACCAATGCACCGAGCAACATGCGCGGCACGCGGATCAGCCAGACGATGTGCTCCTGGCCGGCGCTCCAGTCCGGCACGCCGAGACCGAACAGTTTGTGCAACAAGATCCGCCACACCACGTCCACCGGCACCCGCGCCGGGCCGAAGCCCAGCGACACCACGCACGACACCAGCAGCACGGCACCGAGGGCGATCAGCAGCAGCGCATAGCGACGATCGATCATTCGCCGTGGAACCCTTTGGCCAGGGTTTCAACTGCGAGCACGTTGTCGATCCCCGGCGTGGCCTGCACGTAAGGGATGACGATGAAGCGCTGGTTCTTGATCGCGTCCACCGATTGCAGTGCCTTGTTCTTCAGCAGGAATTCAATCTTCTGCTCGGCGGTAATTTCGCTGTAGTCGACGATCACGATCACCTGCGGATTGCGCTCGACCACGGTTTCCCAGTTGACCCGGGTCCAGCTCGCTTCGACGTCATCGAGCACGTTGCGTCCGCCGGCCGCGTCGATCAGCGCCTGCGGCATGCCGAGGCGGCCGGAGGTCATGGCGCGGTCTTCGCCGCTGTCGTACAGGAACACCCGTGGTTTTTCAGCGGGCAGGTTTTTGCGGATTTCCGCGACCTGACTTTGCATGTCGGCGATCAGCGCGTTGGCGCGGTCCTGCACGTCGAAAATCTTTCCGAGGTTGCGCAGATCGTTGTAAGTGTCGTCCAGCGTGGCGGCCGGGCGCTTCATCACGAAGGCGCAGGATTCGGTCAGTTCATAGACGTTGATGCCCAGCGGTTGCAGGGTCTGCGGCGTGAGATCACCGCCGACGCGCATGCCGTAATCCCAGCCGGCGAAGAAGAAATCGACGTTGGCGTTGAGCAGGGTTTCCACCGACGGGTACTTGGCTGCCAGTTCCGGCAGACCGTCGAGCAGGCTCTGCATTTCAGGCGTTACCGATTTCCAGCCACTGACGCCGCTGTAACCGGCCATCTTCGACTTGAGGCCGAGGGCGAGCATCATCTGGGTCATATTGATGTCGTGACTGACCGCGTGTTTCGGCGCTTGCTCGAAGGTCACTTCGCGGTTGCAGCTCTGGATCGTCAGCGGGTACTTCGTGGCCTCGGCAAAGGCTTGAGTGGTGCCCAGCAACAGAGCGAGGCAAAGCAGGGAGCGCACAGTCATGGTCGGGTTATCCAGGTGATTCGCGGGTAGCCGTGGAGGGGGTGGGAATCGATCAGTGCTTCGACGCCGAACACGTCGCGCAGCAGTTCGACGGTCAGGACTTGTTGCGGGGTGCCGCTGGCGACGATGCGACCGTGGTTGATCACATACAAACGGTCGCAGAACGCGGCGGCCAGGTTCAGGTCGTGGATGCTCGCCAACGTGCCGATCTGCAAACGCTTGACCAGTTGCAGCAGTTCCAGCTGATAGCGCGGGTCGAGGTGGTTGGTCGGCTCGTCGAGGATCAGCAGTTGCGGCTGCTGGGTCAGGGCGCGGGCCAGAATCACACGCTGTTTTTCACCGCCGGACAGGGTGGCGAACGCGTGGTCTTCGAAGCCGTCGAGGCCCACGGATTTGAGGGCCTGGGTGGCAAGCTGGCGGTCTTCCAGTGTGTCGCCATCGAACAGACCCTTGTGCGGCGTACGGCCCATGGCGACCACTTCTTCGACCGTCAGGCCGAAGGCGTCGGGGAATTCCTGCAGCACCACGGCGATGCGTTGCGCACACCAGCGTGAAGATTGTTTCCAGACGTTGTGGTGGTCGAGTTTGACCTCACCACGTTCCGGCTGGCTGAAGCGGTAGGCGCAGCGCAACAGGCTGGTCTTGCCGCTGCCATTGGGCCCGATCAGCCCGACGAACTCACCGGCGGCCACTTGCAGCGAGGCGTCACGCAGCTGGAACTGGTGATGGCAGTGGCCGTGGCCCAGGGGTGTCCAGGCGAGATCGGTGAGGGACAGTGAGGTCATTTCGTTCCTGTTCTAGAAGGTGTAGTCAGCCGTGACAAAGAACGAACGAGGCTCACCCAGAATCCACTGCTGCCCCTCATTGTATTGGCTTTGTGCATACGTCCGGTCAAACAGATTGTTCACCTGCAACCCCAGCGTGGTGTTGCGCAGGGCTTTCCACGACAGCGTCGCATCGACCACGGTGTAACTCGGCAGCTCGTTGCGGTTGGCCATGTCGGCGTAGCGCGCATCGACATAACGCACACCGGCGCCGGCTTTCAGATCATCGGTCAGCGCCTTGCTCAGCCACAGATTGGCAGTGCGACGTGGCACGTCCACCGGGCGATTGCCATTACGCGACACCGGCACGCCGCCGATCACTTCTTCGAAGTCGTCGTACTTGGCCTTCACGATTGCGGCGTTGGCCTGCAGTTGCCAGGCGTTCGGCAGTTGCAGATCGAGGCTGGCCTCCAGGCCGTTCGACGATTGCTGGCCGACCTGTTGCTTGAGCGTCGGGTTGCCCGGGTCGTCAGTCAGCAGCTTCTTCTTCACGATGCGATATGCCGCCAACGTGAACTCGCCGCGCTGATCCCAGAACAGCTGCTTCAGGCCGATCTCGGTTTGCCGCGCGGTGGACAGGTCGTATTGCTGCTGACTCGGGCTCAGGGAAATCAGGCCGCCGACGCCGTCGGTGCTAGTGGCGACCTGGCCGTAGAACGAGGTGTCCTGCGTCAGCGCGAACACCAGCCCGGCCTTCCAGTTGTTGCCGGTCAGGGTCTTGTCGCTCTGGCTGCCGTCGACCAGGTTGTTGCGATCCACGTGCACGTAGTCGCGGCGCACACCGGTCACCAGCGACCAGCGCTCGCTCAGTTGCGTGCGGTTTTCGGCGAACACCGACATCTGTCTGGTGGTGCTGTCGAACTGATCGCGATACGGATCGGCGCTCTCGAAATAACCGGTCTGCGGGTGATAGCGATCCAGCGGCTGGCCGTTCGGCAATACGTCGTTGAACGGCGAGTTGCTGTCGAGCTGGAAGCGGATGCGGTTGTAGTCGACGCCGGTCACGGTCTGGCTGTCGAGGCCGAACAGCGAGTGCTTGAAGGTGAAGGTCTGGCGGTCGCCGACCTGTTCCTGTTTGTGGCCAATGCCGAAGTAACCACTGCGGCTGAGCTGTTGGCTTGCGATATCGAAGTTGTAGTTCTCGGCGTTCTGCCAGCGGCGTTGGGCCTTGAGGTAATACAGCTCGTTGCTGGCGCTGACCGCGTTGTTGATCTGCCAATCGGTGGTCAGGCGCGTCCATTGATCGTTGTAGTGCTGCTTGTCGTCGCGCACGTTGTAGTTCTTGTTGCGCAGGCTGTCTTTCAACTGGCCGTTGATCAGCGGTGTGCCGAAGTCGTTCTGCGGGCGCTGATCGCCGTAATCGTGGGCAAGGGTGAAGGTCAGGTCGTCAGTGGCCTGCCAGCGCAGGGCGGCGCTGATGAAGTCGCTGGACGAGTCGCCGCGATCAACCCAGCCGTTGCTGCGCAGGCGATTGAGGTTGAGGCGATAGCTCAGGGTGTCGGTCAGCGAACCGCCGCTGTCGAACGCCTGCTGCTGGCTGTCGAACGAGCCGTAGCCGACCCGCACATGGTTTTCGATTTCGCCTGCGAACGGCTTCTTCGGGATCACGTTGACCACCGCGCCGGTCGCGCCTTCGCCGTACAGCACCGAGGCCGGGCCGCGCAGCACGTCGACGCGCTCCACTGACCAGGTGTCGACCGGGAAGGTCACGGTGCCCATGCCGGTGTACAGGCGGTTGCCGTCATACAACTGCATCACCGAACCCTGTCCGGTAAAACCCCGGGCCTGCAACGAAGTGCCGCCATCGCCCGGCGTGCCGGTGCGGCTGATGCCGGTGCTGCGCGACACCGCGTCCTGCACGCTGCGGTCGCCACGGGTGCGGACTTGTTCGCCGCTCAGGCTTTCGACACTGGCCGGGGTTTCCATCGCGCTGAGGTTCAGGCGCGAACCGGCACTGGTCGGCGTGGTCAGGCTGACGGTCTGGTCGTCATTGGCCAGGGCGGTGATGGTGCCGGTGGGCAGCGTCAGCGGGGCGTTGTCGGCGTGGGCGCTGTTGTTCAAGGCGAACAGACAGAGGCTGGACAAGAGGTACTTGTTCATCGGGGCGGTGAATCACTTCTTCAAAAGAAAAGCCCGCAGCCTCATGACAGTGCATGGCTGCGGGCAGAGCAGCAAATTTGCGTTATACAGTAACACTAAAAATTGCCGGAGTTTAAGCCCCGGCAGTTTAAAGGTCTGTCTGGATCGCGCATCTCGCCTGTTTCATGATGAAGTTGAGGCAGATTCAGTTTGTCGGCCCAGGCGCGACAGCAGCAGCCGATCCAGCAACCACACCACCACCAGCGAAGCCCCCACCAGCGGAAACACCACCGCCAGCACCAGCATGATCGCCACGCCGGTTTTCCACTTCGGCAGATCGTGGCGCAGCGGCGGCACGCCGAATTTGCCCTGGGGCCGACGCTTCCACCAGATCACCACGCCGCTGACGGCGCTGAGCAGGATCATCAGGCAGATCAGCAACACGATGATCTGGTTGAAGGTGCCGAACATCTTGCCTTCGTGGAGCATCACGCCGATCTCGGTGGCCCGGGCAACCGCGCCGTACTGCTCGAAACGCACGTCGGCCAACACCTTGCCGGTGTACTGATCGACATGCAGGGTCGCGTCGTTGCGCGGGTCGTCGGCGAACACCGCAATGGTGAACACACCGGTGGAAGTGGTCGGCAGGGTGATGCTGTAACCCGGCTCGACCTTGCGCTCGATGGCGATGTTCTGCACATCCTGCAGGCGGATACTCGGCGCGGCGGGACCGTGTTGCATGCCGCCGTGGGCCATGTGTTCGGCGTGGTCACCGGACATCGGCATCGGCGTGTTTTCCATCGCCCACGGCACGGTCTGGCGCGCGGCGTTGTTCAGGCTGCCGGCCTCGACGTCGGAGGTCGGCACGTTGTTCCACATCGCCGCCGGGAACACATTCCACACCTGGGCGTACTGCTTGCCCCAGAAGCCGGTCCAGGTCATGCCGCTGAGCAGCATCACCAGCAGCAGTGCCGCGCCCCAGAACCCGGTGACCGCGTGAAGGTCACGCCACAGCACGCGACCGCGACTGTTCAGGCGTGGCCACAGAATCCCCGCTGCCTGACCTCGCGGCCACCACAGGAAAACCCCGGACACCACCAGCACCACGCCCCACCCGGCGGCCAGTTCGATCAGCCGGTCACCGACGGTGCCGATCATCAGTTCGCCGTGGATCGCCCGGGCGAGCGCCTGCAGGTTCTGCTTGGCATCCTGCTCGCCGAGGATGTCGCCGTGGTACGGATCAACGAACACGTTCAGCTCATGGCCGGCATTCTTCACCACGAATTGCGCACTGCGCTCGGCGTTCGCCGGTGGCAGGTACTGGGTGACCTGGCCTTGTGGATAAGCGCTTCTGACCTTTTGCAGCAGGTCGTCGGCCGGCACCGTGTGATGCCCGGCGGGGACGTTCAGCAGGCTGCTGTACATCAGCGAATCGAGCTGCGGCTTGAACAGGTAAATGATGCCGGTCAGGGCCAGCATCACCATGAAAGGCGCGACGAACAATCCGGCATAAAAATGCCAACGCCAGGCCAGGTTGTAGAAATTCGGTTTGGGCTGTTTCATCACGTGTGCTCCGCTTGGCTTGGATCTTCTCGTTGTCTGTTGCCGCCCGCTCCCTGAAGGGAGCGAGCGCCCTTGAGGGTTAGAAACTCATGTCCACCTTGGTCCAGAGCGTGCGCCCCGGTTCATTGATCGCTTGCGGATCGTTGGCCGGGTAGCCGAACCCAGCGTTGCCCGCCAGGTTCAGGTGTTCGGCGTAAGCCTTGCCGAACAGGTTGTCGACGCCGGTACTGACCTTCCAATTCTTGTTGATCCGATAGGCACCGTTGAGCGAGAACACGCCGAAGCCTGAACTCTTGTCGTAATCCTTGCCGACCACGTTGCCCTTGTTCTGGTCGATACGGTTTTGCGCGGCAACCACCCTCCACAGTGCACCGGCGCTCCAGTTGTCTTCGCTGTAGGTCAGGCCGAAACGTGCATCCAGCGGCGGCATCTGCGGCAAGGCCTTGCCGTCGCTGCTGTTCTTGCCCCAGGCGTAGGCCAGGGTCGCATCGGCTTTCCAGTGGTCGGTGAGTTTGTAGGCGGCACCGAGTTCACCGCCCATGATCCGCGCGTCAATGTTCTCGGCGCGGGAGGTGCTCATGCCCATCATCGTCGGGGTGTAGTCGAACAGGATGTAGTCGCGCACCACGCCGATGTAGCCCGAGGCCCAGGCTTCCAGGTCGGCGTCCTTGTAGTTCACGCCGAAGTCCAGCTGAGTGGTCTTTTCCGGTTTGATCGAATCGAACG
Organism: Pseudomonas sp. HLG18; assembly: GCF_051903985.1. Lineage (NCBI taxonomy): Bacteria > Pseudomonadati > Pseudomonadota > Gammaproteobacteria > Pseudomonadales > Pseudomonadaceae > Pseudomonas > Pseudomonas sp. HLG18. Next base: position 5,856,412 of record NZ_CP195831.1, read on the forward strand.
CATTGACCGAACCCGCCGGGCCGGACTTGGGCGAAAACAGTTCCCAGTAATCCGGGAATCGTTGTGCGTGGCCGAGGCCGGCGTAGAGCGTGGTCGGGCTGTCGGCGAGGTCATGCTCGTAACGGATGAAGCCACTCGGCAGGGTGTCGGCTCGGGTATCGCCGGCAGTCGGATTCGGGCGAGACATCATTCCCGAGCCGATGCTCTGCCGGTAATCCTTGGCCGAGGCTCGGTCGACCCGGGCGCCGGTAATCAGCCGGTCGCGGTCGGCGGCGTACCAGGTCATCTCGCTGAACACCCCGTAGTTATGGAAGTCGGCGTCCTTGGTGTACGGCTGATCCTTGTAGGTATCGATGCCCATGCCGCTGCGCTGACGGTGTTCGTTGGTCTGCGCATCGAGCCCGGTGATCAGCTGGATGTCGGCCCAGCGCCAGGTGGCCTTGATCCGTGCGCCGAGGGTGCGACGGTCGACGTTGGACGCCATGGGACCTGCCATCATCCCGGTGCCGGACGGCGTGCGCAGGGTGTAGTTGTCCATCACGTGGTCGGCGTAGTTGTAGTAGACCTGGGCTTCGAGCTTCTCCAGTACATCGGTGATGTTGGATTTTTCGAAGCGCAGACCGAGGCTTTCGCGCAGGAACTGTGAGCCGTCCATGCCGCGTCCGGCGTAGCGCGCTTCGCCGTCGCCCTTGCCGGCGGTGAGTTCGATCAGGGTGTCGGCATCGGGAGTCCAACCCAGCGCCACGTCGCCGTTCCACTTGTCATAACGCGAGGCAACGATGTCGTTGTTGCCGTCGCGGTAGTCGTCGGACTGCGCGGTGTTGCCGATCACCCGCACATAGCCCAGCGATCCGCCGGCCGCCGCATCGACGACTTTGTCGAAGCGGCCGTGGGAGCCCGCCAGCACGCTGGCATTCACGCGGGTACCGAGTTCGCCGAAGCTTTCCGGCTCGCGGTCGAACAGGATCGTGCCGGCCGAGGCGCCCGGTCCGTAGAGCACGGTTTGCGGGCCTTTGATCACGGTGAGTTTGTCGTAGGTCTCGGGCGATATGTACGAGGTCGGCGCGTCCATCCGGCCGGGGCAGGCACCGAGCATCATGCTGCCGTTGGTGAGAATGTTAAGACGCGAACCGAACATCCCGCGCAGCACCGGATCACCGTTGGTGCCGCCGTTGCGCACCAGGGCGAAGCCGGGAATGGTCTTCAGGTAGTCGCCACCGTCGCTGGCCGGCACCGGTTGGCGCGGGTCTTTCGGATTGGTGACGATGGTCAGCGGCGAGCTCGGGGCGATGGCGGTGATCACCGTCGGGCTCAGTTCGTCAGCATGGCCGGTGTGTTCATCGGCGTGGACCAGCGGGGACAGCAGGACGCCGCAAAGGACGGCGGTAGCGTGCCTGAAACGAACGCGGGATTCGTTCAGGGCAAAGGACGCCGGGGCACAACCCGGGCGTGGGACAGCAGAAAACCTGGACATGACAATTTCCATCAAACAGTCGTAAACGACACGGCCGGCAGCCTGAAGCTGTCTTCTCAACCGTGTGCAATCAGAGGTGGGTGTTTACGCTGCGACGGGCGGGGCGCGGGTGCGGGCGCCGGGGAAGAAGGTCTGCCGGGCATGGCCCAGACGCGGGGAGGGTGGGGTGAAGGTGTTGACGAGTGGAATGCTGAAAGTGGCGAAGCTGCCGCCGCCGGTCAGCGCCGGGCAATTGAACAGCAGGCTGCAATAGCCGCACTTTTCCCACAGCACGTGGTGCGAGGATTGCGGCGGGCAATGTTCCGCCGAGGGCTGTGCACCGTGCCCGGAATGATCCATGCCCGGCATGTCCATCGACATGTCCATGCTCATCGGCATGGAGGTCGAGGCGTGCTGATCCATCGGCATCGACTGGGAAATCAGCGGGCCGATGAAGATCATCAACATGGCGAACAGGGCGATCCAGCTGCCGCGGGTCAGGTGTTCAGTCTGACGGCGTTGCACGGACGACCTGGCGCTGCGCGGGCGCATGGGCGGAGTCTGCCGAAGGGGTTACTGGGCGTGCGCGTGTTCCGGCATGTCCTGCGGTGGTTTCTTCTGCACGGCGACTTCGACGGTCACGTTACCGGCCTTTTCGAAGTGCAGGGTCAGCGGGAAGCGCTTGCCGTCGGTGAGCAGACTGCGGTCGCTCGGATTCATCAGCATCACGTGATAGGCCATCGGCGCAAAGGTCACGTTGCCACCGGCCGGGATCGCCACGTTCGGCACCTGTTGCATCTTCATCAGGTCGCCCTGCATCACGTGCTCGTGCAGTTCGGCCGTCGGGGCGATGGGCGAGTCGACACTGAGCAGGCGGTCAGCCGTCTTGCCACCGTTGTGAATGATGAAATACGCGGCAACGGTCGGCGCATTCGGCGGCAGTTCCTGCGACCACGGGTGGGCGATTTCCAGCTCGCCGGCCTTGTATTCGTGGGCATGGGCGAAGCACGCAGGCAGCAACAGCGCAGCGATGACGATGAATTTGTTCAACATGGCAGTTCTCCAGAACGATTTGAAACGCAGGTCAAATGCGGGAACAAATCAAACCAGAGGAGAGGCGCGGGGATTGAGGCTCGGCCATTGCTGGCGCGGTGTCGGAGTTTGCAGCAAGGCGGGCGCTACGCTGCGATTGCTTTCGTATTGGGCGAAATACAGCTGCGGCGAATGCCCCGGCAACGCCACCACCGGCGCCGATCCGGAACAGCACCAGCAATGCTGCATGGTCGAATGACTGTCACCGCTCTGCGGCGCTTTCTGATCGAGGCTGCCGATGTCGATCGCCACCATCTTCGTCCCGCTGCCGGTGCAGAAACTGCTCCACAGCAACTGCTCGGCCGGCGTCTGCGCCGCCTGCGCCATCGCTCCCGTCAACGGCATGGCGAGCATGTTGAACAGCACTGCAAAGCAGGCGATCCAGGCAAATGCGAGCCGGTGGCGGTTCATGGGACAGGTCCGTAGGGTGGGCGATCAGGCGCGGCTATTTAGCCTGATCAGGGCCGATAAGTAAAAAAGCGTCGTGCGGTTTGGTGTCGCAGAGGATTCACCCTGCTACGGCATGCAACCGCAAACCCAGCGCCTTCATGACTTTCATGATAGTCGCGAATTCCGGATTTCCAGTGCTGCTGAGCGCTTTATAAAGGCTTTCGCGACCGAGGCCTGCATCTCGTGCAACCTGGGTCATGCCTTGGGCGCGGGCAATGTCATTAAGTGCTGCACGGATGAGAACGCCGTCGCCAGCATCTTCGTCAAAACAAGCGTCCAGGTAAGCCGCCATTTCCTCGGGCGTTTTAAGAAACTCTGCAGCGTCGAAGCGGGTGAATTTTTCGGTCATGACTTACTCCTCATTACCGATGCTTTGCGCCATCCGGATGGCGCGTTTGATATCTCGTTTTTGTGTCGACTTGTCACCTCCCAGCAGTAGCATATAAATCACGTCACCTCTACGTGTGAAGTACATCCTGTAGCCGGGACCGTAATGAACACGCATTTCATAAACGGCACTGCCAACGAACTCGCAATCACCCATGTTTCCATGCTCTGCACCTCGAATTCTGGCGATGATGCGAGCTTTGCCATTGGTGTCTTTCATCGAGTCGATCCAATCGGCAAATGCAGGGGATCGTTCAAATTCGATCATGTCGAAATCGTATTCCTTGGGATACAGACTGACAAGCCGCATTTATCTTGAGCGCTGCAGTGCGCTTCAAGAATTTGCTCGCTGCAAATCTGTGGGGATTAAAGGAATCGAAATCTTGGCGTGAGGTGGCAAGAACGAACAGTCAGCTGCTTCCTGAAAATTTGCCGGTCAAATCAAGGATTAGCTCGAAATCAGGAATTATCTGACGTGGAGAGGGCTTTCAGGACTTCAGACGTACTCATGAATTCCCGATCAACCCCCGCCAACTCCGGCCGCTTCAACACCATCACCGGTACCCCAAGCTCCCGCGCCACCTCCAGTTTCGGCTCGGTCGCGGTGCTGCCGCTGTTCTTGCTGATCAGCACGTCGATCTGCCGGCGTTCGAACAGTGCCCGCTCATCTTCCAGCAGAAAGGGGCCACGGGCGCCGATGACTTCGCAGCGTTCGTTGCCGGGGTAGACGTCGAGGGCGCGCAGGGTCCAGAACTGGTGCGCGGGGATTTCATCAAGGTGTTGCAGCGGTTCGCGGCCAAGGGTGAACAGGGGGCGGCGGAAGGGTTCGAGGGCGGTGATCAGTTCGGCCCAGTCGGCGACTTCGCGCCAGTCATCGCCCGGTTGCGGTTGCCACGCCGGGCGGCGCAGGGCCCAGCAGGGGATGCCGGTGAGTTGCGCAGCGGTGGCGGCGTTCCGGCTGATTTGTGCGGCGTAGGGGTGGGTCGCGTCGAGCAGCAGATCGATGCCCTCGTCGCGAATGAACTGCGCCAGACCTTCGGCGCCACCGTAGCCGCCGACGCGCACCTGACACGTCAGATCGGTCGGGACCCGGCCGACGCCGGCCAGGCTGTAAATGTGTTCCGGCCCCAAAGTACGAGCGATGGCCAGGGCTTCAGTCACGCCGCCCAGCAACAAAATCCGTTTCATGTAAAAGCCCCCGCATGGCCAACGATGCCGCCCTGACGATCAATCGCAAACACCTCGACCTGCACCTGAGCCGGCACCACGCTGCGGGCGAATGCCAGAGCATGGCGGCAAACTTCATCACCGAGGGCAACACCCGCCGCACTGGCCATCGCCAATGCCTGCTGACTGGTGTTCGCCCCGCGAATGGCTTGCTGCAAGGTGTCGTCGGCGCCAATCGCCGCCGCCCATTCGGCCAGTTGCGGCAGGTCGATGCTCGAGTGGCGCGAGTGCAGGTCCATGTGCCCGGCTGCCAGTTTGCTGATCTTGCCGAAGCCACCGCACAGGCTGAGTTTATCCACAGGCACTTTGCGCAGGTGCTTGAGCACGGCGCCGACGAAGTCGCCCATTTCGATCAGGGCGATTTCCGGCAGGTTGTAGACCCGGCGCATGGTGTCTTCGCTGGCGTTGCCGGTACAGGCGGCGATGTGCAGGTAGCCGTTGGTTTTCGCCACGTCGATGCCTTGATGGATCGAGGCGATGTACGCCGCGCAGGAAAACGGCCGGACGATGCCGCTGGTGCCGAGGATCGACAGCCCGCCGAGAATGCCCAGACGGGGGTTCATGGTTTTCAGCGCCAGGGCTTCGCCACCCTCGACGTTGACCGTCACTTCGAAACCGCCGTTATAGCCGGTTTCTTCGGCGAGCAGCGTCAGGTGATCGCTGATCATCTTGCGCGGCACCGGGTTGATCGCCGGTTCGCCGACGGCCAGCACCAGTCCCGGGCGGGTGACGGTGCCGACACCTTTACCGGCGATGAAGCGAATTCCCGGCTCGTCGATCAGTTGCACACGGGAGTAGAGCAGGGCGCCGTGAGTCACGTCCGGATCATCGCCCGCATCTTTGATCGTCCCGGCTTCCGCGCCGTCATCGGTCAGCCGGCAGAACTCCAGACGCATCTGCACCTGCTTGCCCTTGGGCAACACGATCTGCACGGCGTCCGCCACCGCTCCGCCGAGCAGCAGGCGGGCGGCAGCAAGGCTGGTGGCCGTGGCGCAGCTGCCGGTGGTCAGGCCGCTGCGCAGGGGCGCGGGTTGTTCGGCGGTTTCGTCACGCATCGAGGGGTTTGACCAGATCGAGCAGGGTGATCGGCAAGGCCTGGCGCCAGGTGTCGAACTCGCCCAGCGGCTGCGCCTGGGCGATGTGGATGCGGGTCAGCTCGCCGCCGTGGCGATCGCGCCAGCTCATCAAGGTCATTTCGCTTTGCAGGGTCACGGCGTTGGCGACCAGCCGGCCACCGGGTTTGAGTTGCTCCCAGCAGGTGTCGAGCACGCCTTCGCGGGTCACGCCGCCGCCGATGAAAATGGCGTCCGGACGTTCCAGCCCGACGAGGGCCTGTGGTGCGCTGCCGCGAATCAGTTGCAGGCCGGGAACACCCAAGGCGTCGCGGTTGTGTTCGATCAACTGCTGTCGGCCGTCATCGGCCTCGATGGCCAGCGCGCGGCAACTTGGATGAGCACGCATCCACTCGATACCGATCGAGCCGCTGCCGGCGCCGACGTCCCACAGCAGTTCGCCCGGTGTCGGGGCGAGGCGGGCGAGGGTTATGGCGCGCACGTCGCGTTTGGTCAGTTGGCCGTCATGCTGGAAGGCCGAGTCCGGCAGACCGGCGAGGCGGGACAGGCGTGGTGTCTGCGGATCGGCCAGGCATTCGATGGCGATCACGTTGAGGTCGGCAATGAGCGGATCGTTCCAGTCGTTGGCGGTGCCGTCGATCCGGCGCTCGGCGTTGCCACCCAGATGTTCCAGAACACTCAGGCGACTGGCGCCGAATCCACGCTCGCGCAGCGATGCCGCAACGGCGGCCGGGCTCTGACCGTCATTGCTCAGCAGCAACAGGCGCACGCCGCTGGACAACTGTGCATTCAGGGCGGCCAACGGTCGTGCCACCAAGGACACGATCACCACCTCCTGCAACGGCCAGCCCAGTCGGGCAGCCGCCAGCGAGCACGAAGACGGCGCCGGCAGAACCAGCATCTCGGTCCCCGGCACCTGCCGCGCCAGACTCGCGCCGACGCCGTAGAACATCGGATCACCGCTGGCCAGCACGCACACCGCTTCCCCGCGACGCTCGAGCACCGGGGCCAGGGAAAACGGGCTCGGCCACAACTGGCGCTCGCCACGGATGCACACCGGCAACAGATCCAGCTGACGCTGACCGCCGATGATCCGCGAAGCGCCCATCAGGGCGCGCCGGGCATTCTTGCCCAGGCCCTTGAAGCCGTCTTCACCGATTCCTACTACTGTCAGCCAGGGTGACATCTGTAGCCTCTCAAAAAAGTGTCCGCAAACGCGCCGTTCCGACGGGCAGACTTTTCATGCCGTCGGACAAAGCAGGCATAATACCGCGCCTTCGCCCGCGAAGCGCCTTTCCCACAGAGCTGCCAGCCCTTGAACGAACGTCCGATGTCCAACGCCATACGCCCCTCGGCCTGTCCGGGGTTGCTGCGTATCGTCCAGGCGCTGGATGGCGGGATCTGCCGGATCAAGCTCGATGGCGGTTCGATCACGGCCGACCAGACCGATGCGGTGGCCAATGCCGCCGAGCGGTTTGCCGGTGGGGCGATCGAGGCGACCAACCGGGGCAATCTGCAGATTCGCGGGATCGGCGAGCAGTCCGCTGCGCTGATCGACAGCCTGCTGGCTGCCGGTCTCGGGCCGCGAACCGCAGCGGGCGACGACGTGCGCAACCTGATGCTCAGCCCCGCCGCCGGCATCGACCCGCAGTTGCGCTTCGATACCCGCCCATTGGCCGGGCAGATTCTCGAGACCCTGCAAAGCCATCCGCGCTTCCACGAGCTGAGTGCCAAGTTCGCCGTGCAACTGGACGGTGGCGAGGCGCTGGCGATGCTCGAACATCCCCATGACCTCTGGTTGTCGGCATTCGAAGATCACGGCGATACGCTGCTGGCGTTCGGCCTGGCGGGTTGCCCGACGGATCGACCGCTGGCCGCCGTGGCGCTTGCGGACGGACACGCGCTGGTGGCCGCGGTGCTGGAACTGTTCCTCGATCTGGCACGACCGGAGCAGACGCGAATGCGGCATCTGCTGGATGAATGTCCGGCACCGGTGTTCCTCGAAAAACTCGGTCAGCGGATCAGTCTGCAAAACGTCGGCGACTGGCAACGTGAAACTGTGCCGGAGGGCTTGCACATCGGCATTCATCCTCAGCAATCGGCCGGTCAGGTCTATGTCGGTGCCGCACCGGCGCTCGGCCGCCTCGATCCGGACATGCTGCGTGGCGCCGCGCAATTGGCCAGAGCCTTTGGCGACGGCAGCCTGCGTTTCACCCCTTGGCAGAGTCTGTTGCTGCCCGATGTGCGGGAAACCGATGCGGTTCAAGTGCTCGACGAATTGGGCAGGCTGAACCTGCTGACCCATGTCGAAGATCCTTTGGCGCGCCTGATCGCCTGCACCGGCGCCAACGGCTGCGGCAAAGGTCTTGCCGACACCAAACAAGATGCCCGCCGTCTGGCTACGCTGTTGCCGCACGCCGTGGATGTGCACCTGTCCGGCTGCTCGCGTTCCTGCGCCGCCGCACACCGGGCTGCGGTGACTCTGCTGGCGGTGGGCCCCGGTCACTACGATCTCTATTTTCGCGATGCAGCGCTGCCGGGTTTTGGCGCGCTGCACGCCCACAACCTTACTATCGAAGCGGCCGCGGCCCTGCTCGCCGCCCGCTCACGGAGCCCCCTTGATGCTTGATTACATCCGCGACGGTCAGGAGATCTATCGCAACTCCTTCGCGATCATTCGCAGCGAGGCCAACCTGGCGCGCATCCCGGCCGATCTGGAAAAACTCGCGGTGCGGGTGATCCACGCCTGCGGCATGGTCGAGGCCATCGACGGGCTGCAATTCTCCGAAGGCGCCGGCAAGGCCGGGCGCGATGCGCTGGCCGCTGGCGCGCCGATCCTGTGCGATGCGCGGATGGTTTCCGAGGGCGTGACCCGTGCGCGCCTGCCGGCCAACAACGAAGTGATCTGCACCCTGCGTGATGACAGCGTGCCGGAGCTGGCGCGTGAACTGGGCAACACTCGCTCGGCAGCGGCGCTGGAACTGTGGCGCCCGCATCTGGAAGGCAGCGTGGTGGTGATCGGCAACGCGCCGACTGCGCTGTTCTATCTGCTGGAAATGCTCGACGCCGGCGCTCCGAAACCGGCGCTGATCCTCGGCTTCCCGGTGGGCTTCGTCGGCGCTGCCGAATCCAAGGCCGAGCTGGCCGCCAACAGCCGTGGCGTGCCGTTCGTGATCATGCAGGGCCGCCTCGGCGGCAGCGCCATGGCCGCCGCTGCGGTCAATGCCCTCGCCACGGAGATCGAATGATGCAGGCTAAAGGACGTTTGATTGGTCTGGGCGTCGGCCCCGGTGATCCGGAACTGATTACCGTCAAGGCCCTGCGCCTGCTGCGCGAATCGCCGGTGGTGGCGTACTTCGTGGCCAAGGGCAAGAAGGGCAACGCGTTCGGCATCATCGAAGCGCATCTGCAGGACGCGCAGAATCTGCTGCCGCTGGTGTACCCGGTGACCACCGAAGTGCTGCCGGCGCCGCTGTCCTACGAACAGGTGATCAGCGATTTCTACGATGACGCTGCCGAGGAAGTGGCCGCGCACCTGGACGCCGGTCGCGATGTGGCGGTGATCTGCGAAGGTGACCCGTTCTTCTACGGCTCCTACATGTACCTGCACGATCGCCTGGCCAGCCGTTACGAAGCCGAAGTGGTGCCGGGCGTCTGCTCGATGCTCGGCGGCGCTTCGGTGCTGGGCGCGCCGCTGGTGTATCGCAACCAGAGCCTGTCAGTGCTGTCCGGCGTGCTGCCGCATGAGGAGCTCAAGCGCCGTCTGGCCGATGCTGACGCGGCGGTGATCATGAAGCTGGGGCGCAACTTCCCGAAAGTACGCGACGTGTTGGCAGAACTGGGCCTGGCCGAGCGTGCGCTGTACGTCGAGCGCGCCACCATGGCCAACCAGAAGATTGTGCCGCTGGATGAGGTCGAGCCGATGTCGTCGCCGTACTTCTCGCTGATCATTGTGCCCGGCGAACGGTGGCAAGGCTGATGACTCATTCCACACCGGCCATCGTCATTCTCGGCCAGGGCGCACTGGCCACGGCCCGTCGCCTGCAACAGGTTTATCCGGCTGCGCAGATTCACGGCCTCTGCGGACGCGTCGAAGGTGCCGATCAGACTTACAGCGAGTTCAGCACGACCCTGCGTGAGCTGTATCAACAGGACACGCCGATCATTGCCCTGTGCGCGGCCGGCATTGTCATTCGAACCCTGGCGCCGCTATTGCTGGAAAAAGGCGTCGAGCCACCGGTGCTCGCCGTGGCTGAAGACGGCAGCGCCGTGGTGCCGTTGCTCGGCGGCCTCGGCGGGGTGAATGTCATGGCCCGCGAAATCGCTTCTGTGCTTGAAGTGGCAGCGGCGATCACCACCAGCGGCGAATTGCGTTTCGGCACTTGCCTGCTCAACCCGCCCGGCGGTTACGCGCTAGGCGATCTGGAGCAGGGCAAACGTTTTGTCTCTGATCTGCTCGCCGGCCACAGTGTGCGCATCGATGGTGCTGCGCCGTGGCTTGAGCAGGCGCAACTGCCGGAAGATCCACTGGCACAGCGTTCGATTCATGTGGGCAGCGATGCCCGCATGGCGAGCGCCAGTGAGTTGCTGATTTATCCACGCAGCGTGGCGGTGGCGGTCGGTTCAGACGTGACTGACCTGCCGGGCACGATTCGCGGTGCGTTGCAGCAGGCCGGGGTGGCGATTCGATCGCTGGCCTGTCTGGTGGCGGCGGACGTTCAGATGGCCAGTCCGGCCTTGCGTGAAGCTGCGCTCGAGCTGGCGGTGCCGCTGCGCTTTGTTGCGCCAGCGAATGACATCGGTGAGCTGGCTCGCGATGCAGTCCCTGACGCTCGAATCATCACAACATCCCACGATATAGCCATCGCCGTGGCCGAACAGCCGCTGGATGTTTCGCAGGTCGGTCGTCCGCGCGGACGTCTGGCTGTCATCGGCCTTGGCCCAGGTGCGGCGGAGCTGATGGTGCCGGCGGTGAAAGCCGAGCTCGCTCGAGCCACCGATGTGCTCGGCTACGAAACCTACGTGCGCATGGCCGGTCCGTTCCGCGACGATCAGGTGCAGCACTGCACGGACAACCGCGAAGAAATGCAGCGTGCCCGTCATGCCTTCAGGCTGGCCGCTGAGGGCCGTTCGGTGATCGTCGTTTCTTCGGGTGATCCGGGCGTGTTCGCCATGGCGGCGGCGGTGCTCGAAGCGTTGCACGAATCGACGGATCCGGCGTGGCACAGCGTCGATCTGGAAATCCTGCCGGGTGTTTCCGCCTCGCTGGCCACCGCTGCTCAGGCCGGTGCGCCGCTGGGTCACGACTTCTGCGTGATGTCGCTGTCGGACAACCTCAAGCCGTGGTCGATCATCGAAAAGCGTCTGGATCTGGCCGCCGAAGCCGATCTGGCATTGGCGTTCTACAACCCGATCTCCCGCGCCCGGCCATGGCAGTTGGGGCGCGCACTGGAAATCGTCGCGCAACACCGTGTGCCGCAGACACCGGTGGTGCTGGGCCGTGATATCGGTCGTCCGGGACAGACGTTGCGGGTGACGACACTCGGCGCATTGACACCGGATCAGGTGGACATGCGCACCATGGTGCTGGTGGGATCCTCCACGACCTGCACTTTTCCACGGGCTGCCGGTGGGGAGTGGGTGTACACGCCGCGCTGGTATGGCGAGAAACCCGATAGCTGAGAAATGAAAAAGCGGCCCTTCGGAGCCGCTTTTTCATTTCCGGGGTGGCAGGTCAACCAAGATAACCCTTCACCCCGGTAAAGATGATCTGCGCAGCCAGGGCACAGACAAACAATCCCATGAGCCGGCTGACGATCTGTAACCCCTGATCGCCGAGAATCCGCTCGATTCGATTCGACAGATACAACACCACGCCGACGGTAAAACTGGCGAGTGCGATGCTCATGATCGCGATCAGCTTGTCATCCCAGTGCGGCTGGCTGACGCCCATCACCAGCAGCGCACCGATCGTGCCGGGGCCGACGGTCAGCGGGATGGTCAGCGGGACGATGGTCACGTCCTGCTGCACATTGTCGGCCTGCACCGCCGACTTGCCCTGCGCCATGCCCAGCGCCGAGATGAAGAGCACGCTGCCGGCACCGATGCGGAAAGCATCCACGGTGATGCCGAACACGTCGAAGATCACTCGCCCGAACAGGTACAGCAACACGCTCGATACCAGGGTGGCGATCGCAACTTTCCAGGCCAGGCGCCGTTGTTCCTTGCGCGAATAACCCCGGGTCAGGCTGATGAAGCAGGACAACACGAAGAACGGGCTGTAGAGCACCAGCATCTTCAGGTAAACGCTGAACAACACATGGAGCATGATGGAAACTCGCGCCGACGAAAGTTGAACGGAGTCTATCAGGCGGATCTGGCGTCATCACGGCAAGATCCGTTGAGAAAGTGAGCGCTCGCCAGGTTCAGGGCGTTCGTGCCGCCGTGCGATTGTGTTGATCACGCTGAGCTACCCAGTGCTCGATCAGCTCGCGCAGTTGCGACAGTTCCACCGGTTTGGCCATGTGCCCGTCCATGCCGGCCTGGCGCGCACGCTCCTTGTGTTCGGCAAGGATGTGCGCGGTCAGCGCGACGATCGGCGTACGGATACGCTGATTGCCGACCTCCCAGGCCCGCAGTTGCTGGGTGGCGGAGAAGCCATCGAGGATCGGCATTTCGCAATCCATCAGCACCAGGTCGTAGCGCTGGGCCTTCATGGCCTGCAAGGCTTCTTCGCCATTGCTGGCGGTGTCCGGTTGCAGGTTGAGCTTGCCGAGCATGCCTCGGATCACCTTGGTGGAAATCGTATTGTCTTCGGCGACGAGGATGCGGAAGTCGCTCGGAACCTTGACGGCCGTGGCCGGGCCGGTCGCTTGTGGCTGGAACACCGCCTGGCCGCGGTTGCGCTGGTTCAGCTCGTCGGCCAGCGTGGTCTTGAGGGTATAACCGGCCACCGGTTTGGCCAGGATGCGCTTGATCCCCGAGTTGCGCGCGATGATCTTGCTCGGCGCATTGCTGATGCCGGTGAGCATGATCAGCAGGATGTCGTGGTTCAGGCTCGGGTCTTCCTTGATCTTGGCGGCCAGTTGCATGCCGGTCATGCCGGGCATGTTCTGGTCCAGCAGGACCACGTCGAAATAGTCGCGCAGATGCGCCTTGGTACGCAGCAGGGCCAGCGCTTCCTTGCCTGACGGCACGGCGCTGACGTTCAGGCCCCAGGCGCTGCACTGTTGCACCAGCACCTTGCGACAGGTTTCGTTGTCGTCGACCACCAGCACCCGCGCCCCTTGCAGCGGGCTGTCGAGATCGGAGGTCGGGTGCTCCAGGCGATCGGGATCCAGCGGCAGGGTCAGCCACAGTGTGCTGCCCTGAGTGCCACCGCTCTTGATGCCGAACTCGCCGTGCATCAGGCGAATCAGTTGCCGTGCGATCACCAGCCCGAGATTGCCGCCCAGTCGGTTGGCCGACAGGAAATGCTTGCTGTGGAGCTCGGCGTGCATCAGCGCATCGCGCTCTTCCTGATCCATCGGCTGACCGCTGTCCTGCACGGCAATGCGCAGGCGTGGCCCGGCCCTGCGCTCATCGAGGGCGACCACGACCAGTACTTCGCCTTCCTCGGTTTTCTTCAGGGCGTTTTCCAGCAGGCTCAGCAAGGTCTGGCGCAGGCGCGTCGGATCACCGCTGATGACCCGGGGTACCTGCGGCTGGATGAAGCTGATCAATTCGACGCTCTGCTGTTCGGCCTTCGCCCGATAGATGCTCAGGCAATCGTCGATCAAGGCGTTGAGGTCGAACTGCACGTCGTCCAGCTCGATCTGGCCAGATTCGAGCCGGGAGATGTCGAGGATCTCGTTGATCAGGGTCAGCAGTTCGTTGCCGGCGCTGTGGATGGTCTGCACGTAGTCCCGTTGCTTGACCGACAGCGGCGTGCCGAGCAGCAGTTCGGTCATGCCCAGCACGCCGTTCATCGGGGTGCGGATCTCGTGGCTGATCTTGGCCAGGAATTCGGCTTTGGCGTTGATTTCGGCGTTGCTCGCGGCGAGGTCGCGGCTGATGCTGAAACGGCTTTCGGTGATGCTGCGCTGGCGTTCGCCCAGGGCGATGCTCATCAGCAGCCCGCTGATGCAGATGAACCCCATCAGCGTCATGATCAGGCCTTGCGGCGCCACCAGGGTCAACCCCAACAAGGCCGGGAGGATGATCAGCGTACCGATGTTGAACACCACCATCGCGGCGACGAACAACCGGGCAGGGCGGTAGCCTTTCTGCCAGTGGTAGAACCCCACCAGCAACATGCTCAGGCCCGCCAGGGCCACCAGTGCATAGGTAATGATGTTCAGCGGCAAGGTGTTTACGAACAACAGCAGCAGGCTGCAAATCACGATGAACAGAATGTCGCCCAGCAACAGCTTGTTCAGCGGATGTTCGCCGAGCGGAGCGAAAAATCGGTAGGCGAACATCAGTCCGGACGGGGCGGTCAGCAGCAGGGCCAGATAGGCGCCGGGGGTCTGGATCGCGTGCCAGTTCGGCAGCCATGGGCCGGCCAGGTTGAGCAACAGCAACAGGCTCAGGGTCAGCAGGCCTTCACACACTGCCAGCCACAGACTGCTGCGCGAGCGGGTGTAGGCGTAGCGGATCAGGTTGTGCAGGATCAGCATGCCGAGGCAGCCGAACAGCAAGCCGTAGATCAGCGTCTGGTTATGATTGGCCGCGCCCATCACCGCCGATTGCAGAGTGATGTACGGACGCAACTGGTGATCGGAGACCATTCGCAGGTAGATGTCGAGAGTCTTGTCGCTTTGCGGCAATGGCAACAGAAAGTCAGTGCTGGGCAGCGGACGTTCGGCCTGGGCCTGCCCGGTCCCGGTTTCCCGTTGTTCGATCAGTCGCTCGCCGTCCAGGACGTACAGATTGAGGTGCGACAGGTCGGGGGCAAAGATTCGCAGCACTTGTTCGTGCTTGCCGGGGGCCAGTTTGAAGCGCAGCCATAGTGCGCCATCGGGTTCGGCCGCGGTGAGGCGGTCAAGCTCGATGGGGCTGAATTGATTGGTGTAGCGGGAGGAGCGGATATCGCTCAGCTGGAGGTTGCCCTGATCGTCGAGCAATATCGACCAGCCACTGCCTTGCGCGGCCTGGGCCGGAAGCATGCAGAGCAAGGTCAGCAAGGTGACGGTGAAGCCTATGGCAATCCTGAGCCAGCGCACGGCGAAATCCCTTCGTAGGTTGATGCCAGAATATAACGATGCGCAGCGTCGGAACAGTCCGGCAAGGGCGATGAGCCCCTGCCGGAAACACAGCGTAGCTTATTAGCGGGTTTCGCCGCGTTCACGGGCAATGGCGCGGTAGCCAATGTCGGTGCGGTAGAAGCAGCCTTCCCAGTCGATGGCCTTGGCCAGCTTGTAGGCTTGCTCCTGAGCGGCACCTACGCTGGCGCCCATGGCGGTAGCGCACAGCACCCGACCGCCGGCTGTCACGACGTTGCCGTCCTTGAGCGCGGTGCCGGCATGGAAGACCTTGCCTTCCAGAGCCGCTGCCGCGTCCAGGCCGTTGATCGTCGAGCCCTTGGCGTAATCGCCCGGGTAACCGCCGGCCGCCAGCACGATGCCGACGCTCGGGCGTGGATCCCACTGGGCTTCGACCTTGTCCAGGGCCTGGGCCAGCGCTGCTTCGACCAGCAACACCAGGCTCGACTGCAGACGCAGCATCACCGGTTGGGTTTCCGGATCGCCGAAACGGCAGTTGAACTCGATGACCTTCGGATTGCCGGCCTTGTCGATCATCAGACCGGCGTACAGGAAACCGGTGTAGACGTTGCCTTCGTCGGCCATGCCGCGCACGGTCGGCCAGATCACCTGGTCCATCACGCGCTGGTGCACGTCGGCGGTGACCACCGGGGCCGGGGAGTAGGCGCCCATGCCGCCGGTGTTCGGGCCGCTGTCGCCGTCGCCGACGCGTTTGTGGTCCTGGCTGGTGGCCATCGGCAGGACGTTCTTGCCGTCGACCATGACGATGAAGCTGGCTTCTTCGCCGTCGAGGAATTCCTCGATCACGACGCGGGAACCGGCGTCGCCGAAGGCGTTGCCGGCGAGCATGTCGCGCACGGCGTCTTCGGCTTCGGCCAGGGTCATGGCGACGATCACGCCTTTACCGGCGGCCAGGCCGTCGGCCTTGATCACGATTGGTGCGCCTTTTTCACGCAGGTAAGCCAGGGCCGGCTCGATCTCGGTGAAGTTCTGGTAGTCGGCGGTCGGGATCTTGTGGCGAGCCAGGAAATCCTTGGTGAAGGCTTTCGAGCCTTCCAGCTGTGCGGCACCCGCCGTCGGTCCGAAGCAGTCAAGGCCACGGGAGCGGAACAGATCGACGACGCCGGCGACCAGCGGGACTTCCGGGCCGACGATGGTCAGGGAAACGTTCTTCTCGGCGAAGTCAGCGAGTTGCTCAAGGGCCAGCACGTCGATGGCGACGTTCTCGCACTTGGCTTCAATCGCGGTGCCGGCGTTGCCCGGTGCGACGAAAACTTTCTGCACACGCGGATCCTGAGCCACTTTCCAGGCCAGGGCGTGTTCGCGGCCACCGCTGCCAATGATCAAAACATTCATTTCAAAACCTCGGATGACGCTAATTCTGTTTTAGAACCTGAAGCGCTTCACGCTCCAGGAGGTCGCAATGAAGCCGGTAGATGCAAGGCGGAGTCGACCTCGGTGAGCGGAGTTGCCTTTTGGCAATGAGCATCATCGAGGTCGGCTCCAACGCAGCAGATGCCGGCTTCAGTGCGGCCGTTGTCGGATTAGTGACGGAAGTGGCGCATTCCGGTGAATACCATGGCGATACCGGCTTCGTCAGCAGCAGCAATCACTTCGGCATCACGCATCGAGCCACCCGGCTGGATCACCGCAGTGATACCGACCTTGGCCGCATTGTCCAGACCGTCGCGGAACGGGAAGAACGCGTCGGACGCCATCACCGAACCAGCCACTTGCAGACCGGCGTGCTCAGCCTTGATCGCAGCGATACGCGCCGAGTTTACGCGGCTCATCTGGCCGGCGCCGACACCGATGGTCTGACGGTTCTTGGCGTAGACGATGGCGTTGGATTTAACGTACTTGGCCACTTTCCAGGCGAAGATCAGGTCGTTGATTTCCTGTTCGGTCGGGGCGCGCTTGGTCACCACTTTCAGGTCGTCGGCGCCGATCATGCCGATGTCGCGGCTCTGTACCAGCAGGCCGCCGTTGACGCGCTTGTAGTCCCAGGCCGGAACGCGATCGGCCGACCACTCGCCGCAGGCCAGCAGGCGTACGTTGGCCTTGGCAGCAACGATGGCGCGGGCTTCTTCGCTGACGCTTGGGGCGATGATCACTTCAACGAACTGACGCTCGACGATCGCCTTGGCGGTTTCGGCATCCAGTTCACGGTTGAAGGCGATGATGCCGCCGAACGCCGATTCGGTGTCAGTGGCGTAGGCCAGTTCGTAGGCCTGACGAATGCCGCCTTCGGCGTCCGGGCTCACGGCCACGCCGCACGGGTTGGCGTGCTTGACGATCACACAGGCCGGTTTGACGAAGCTCTTCACACATTCCAGCGCGGCGTCGGTGTCGGCCACGTTGTTGTACGACAGCTCTTTACCTTGCAGCTGGGTCGCGGTGGCGATGCCGACTTCGGCCGGTTTGGCTTCAACGTAGAACGCCGCGCTCTGGTGCGGGTTCTCGCCGTAGCGCATTTCCTGGGCCTTGATGAACTGGCTGTTGAAGGTGCGTGGGAATTCGCTGCGACCTTCGGTGCTCAGGGTCTCGGCAGCCTGGTTCACGGTGCCCATGTAGTTGGCGATCATGCCGTCGTAGGCGGCAGTGTGTTCGAATGCCTTGAGCATCAGGTCGAAACGCTGAGCGTAGGTCAGGCCGCCAGCCTTGAGGTTTTCCAGAACGTTGGCGTAGTCGCTGGCATTCACCACGATGGCCACGTCTTTGTGGTTTTTCGCTGCCGAACGGACCATGGTCGGGCCGCCGATGTCGATGTTCTCGATGGCGGTCGGCAGGTCGCAGCCTGGCTTGCTGATGGTGGCTTCGAACGGGTACAGGTTGACGGCTACCAGATCGATCGGCTTTATGCCGTGCTCGTTCATGATGGCGTCATCGATACCGCGACGACCGAGGATCCCGCCGTGGATTTTCGGGTGCAGGGTTTTCACCCGACCGTCCATCATTTCCGCGAAACCGGTGTAATCCGCGACTTCCACTGCGGCCACGCCGTTGTCCTGCAGCAGTTTGAAGGTCCCGCCGGTGGAAAGGATTTCCACGCCCAGGGCTTCCAGCTCCCTGGCGAATTCGAGGATCCCGGTCTTGTCGGAAACACTGATCAAGGCGCGGCGGATCGGCAGGCGGGTAGTCTGGTCGGTCATCTCAATTTCCATCAAAAGCAAGGGAAGTCAGCAAAAAAGGCGACCGGTTTTACGCGGGCGCCTTTCTGGTTGGATTGAATGCTTACAGCAGGTCGTACTGCTTGAGTTTCTTGCGCAGCGTGCCGCGGTTGAGTCCGAGCAGCTCGCTGGCCTTGGTCTGGTTGCCCTTGACGTAGTTCATCACGCTTTCGAGCAGGGGAGCCTCGACTTCGGAGAGCACCAGGTTGTACACGTCCGTGACGGCTGCGCCCTCAAGGTGGGCGAAATAATTGTGCAGCGCCTTCTCGACACTCCCGCGAAGGGTCTGGCCTTCTTCGCTCGGGGTATTGAGGTGCTGTTTCAAATTCACGTTGTCGCTCACGGGTGTTGTTCCACTCACTAAAGTCTCGGTCATCATCGTCATGCGGCCACCCCTTCTCCGTCCCCTGTCAGGCTCTTGTAACGTTCGGCGAAGAACTCCCGAACGTTGGCGCATTGTGTTTCCGTACCATCCAAACGATTGAAACGGGCGCGAAACTCCTTGGCGCCCGGCAAGGTTGCGAGATACCAGCCCACATGCTTTCGGGCAATGCGTACGCCCATCACATCCCCATAAAAGGCGTGGAGGGCAGCCAGATGCTCAAGCAGAATGCGTTCCACCTCGATCAGTTCCGGCGCCGGCATTTTCTCGCCGGTACGCAGGAAGTGTTCGATCTCACGAAAAATCCATGGCCGCCCCTGGGCAGCCCGGCCGATCAACAGGCCATCGGCACCGGTCGCGTCGAGCACGTAGCGGGCCTTTTCCGGCGATACGATGTCGCCGTTGGCAAAGACCGGAATCGACACCGCCTGCTTGATCGCGGCAATGGTGTCGTACTCGGCTTCGCCGGTGTACAGGTCGGCGCGGGTGCGGCCATGCACCGCCAGCGCCGTGATCCCGGCCTGCTCGGCGATCTTCGCCACGGTCAGGCCGTTCTTGTTGTCGCGATCCCATCCGGTGCGGATCTTCAGGGTTACCGGCACATCAACCGCAGCCACGACGGCGTGCAGGATCTCGGTAACCAGTGCTTCATCCTTCAGCAACGCGGAGCCGGCAGCCTTGTTGCAGACCTTTTTCGCCGGGCAACCCATGTTGATGTCGATAATCTGTGCGCCCAGTTCGACGTTGGCCCGGGCTGCATCCGCCAGCATCTGCGCGTCGCCACCGGCAATCTGCACCGAGCGTGGCTCGGGATCGCCTTCGTGGATCATGCGCATGCGCGACTTGCGGGTATTCCACAAGCTCATGTCACTGGTGACCATTTCCGAGACTACAAGCCCTGCGCCCAAACGCTTGCACAACTGACGAAAGGGCTGGTCGGTGACACCCGCCATGGGGGCGAGGATCAAGCCGTTCTGCAATGTATATGGGCCGATGCGTACCGCCGACATAGGACTTCCCTGAAGTGGGGCCGGATCATGAGAGTTCGAAAAAGGGTTGGCATGATACCCGCTCTCGATGACTGGATAAAGGCTGAATTGAACAAAATCTGAACAGCCATTTCGTTATTGCCGACGGTTTGGTCGTGCCGGGCAAAGTCAGAAAACTGCCGTCAATCCTGAAGCAGTGGAGCGTTCTACTCGGGGGAGTGGAAACTCAGACTGTAGTTCACCGCTTTCGGTCCGGGATCGAGGATGTCCAGGGCGATGTGGATGGGCGTCTGCGGGGGCATTTCCGCCATGCCTTCGAGATCGCCATTGAGGTACTCGCCGGGCTTGAAGCGCCGGCTGGCGATCAGGTGTCCGTTGAGGTCGGCAAAGCGCAACTCCAGCAACGGAAAAGGCTGCGAGAAGGGTGCGCGGTTATAAATGATCGCATCCACCACCAGCGCACCGCTGAATTCCGGGTGGCTGCGCACCACCAGGTTGCTGCTCTTGATCTTGGCGATATCGACCTTGGACGGCACCGTGCAGCCGATCTGCGGGCACAGTTGCTGGAACCACGGGCGGTACTGGTCCTGGCGGGCCAGTTCGTCGAAGTGATAGCTGATGTACTGGCCGGCGAGACCGCCGGCGGCCAGTAGCACCAGCAACAGCCAGAGCAGGCGCCGGCCCCAGGGCGAGCGACGCTTCTGCCAGTCCAGTTGCAGCGGATCGTCGGTCAGATCCTGCAGGACTTCGGCACGTACGCCGGGTTCGTCACGTTCGCGCTTTTTGCGGGATGGTTCGACCGTCGGCAGATCGTCATCGATTTCCGTGCTCGCCGACAGGCGCTCGTGGCGCGCTGCCGGATCGATCGGGTCATGCAGGCGCAACTGCGGAATGGCTGGCTCGTCATCGAGGTCGACCGGCTCCAGCGACAGTGAAGGTTCGGTGCGTTCCGGTTTCACCGGTTCGAAATCGGCGGGATCGCTGGCGTGTTCAGGCTCGACGATCCGTTCATTTGCCGGTTTGCTGAAAAGGCTGTCCGACCAAGGCTCGTCATCCGGCTCGTGGTCGTCACGGCGAGCGCTGAGGGATTCTTGGCGCGCACCGCCGAATTCGGTGGTCGGCTGGATTTCCCGCTGCTCGAGACGAGCCAGCTCTTCATCGAGATCCAGGCTGTCGAGATCCAGCTCGGCAGCGCTCCACTGCTTCTGGCTGATGGCGCGAGGTTCAGGTGGTTCGATGGGGTCGGGTTGTCTGGCGACGACCGGTGCTTCGGTTGCCGGTGCCGGTTCTGTGATGGCTGGCGCCGTCGGCGTGACTGCTTCCTTGCCTGCGCGTTGTTCGAGCAGCTGCTTGGCGGCGTTGAACACTTGCAGGCAGGAGCCGCAACGAACCACCCCGCGGGCCACGCTCAATTGAGTATGGCTGACGCGGAAACTGGTTTGGCAATGCGGGCACTGGGTGACGAAGCTGTCGGTCATGCGGCGATCCGGATTGAGCAGGCGGTCATTCTAGCGCCGACAGCCAGTGATGCGCACCCAGCCATCGCGATTGGCGATCGGGTCGAGATCGAAGTCCTGCGCGTAGGCGGCGGCGACTTCTTCGCCTTGTTCGGCGAGGATCCCGGACAGCGCCAGGCGTCCGCCGGACTTGACCAGGCCTGACAGCTGCGGCGCCAGGGATACCAGCGGGCCGGCCAGGATGTTGGCCACCAGTACGTCGGCTTTGACCTGTGGCAGGTCTTCCGGCAGATACAGCGGGAACAGTTCGTCGGCAATGCCGTTGCGCCCGGCGTTGTCGCGCGAAGCTTCCAGCGCCTGCACGTCGATGTCGGTGCCGACGGCTTCTTTCGCGCCGAGCAGCAGGGCGGCGATGGCCAGAATCCCCGAGCCGCAGCCGAAGTCCAGCACGTTGCAGTCTTTCAGATCCTGGCCGTCGAGCCATTCCAGGCACAGGGCGGTGGTCGGGTGGGTGCCGGTGCCGAAGGCCAGGCCCGGATCCAGCAGCAGGTTGACTGCATCGGGTTGCGGTGCGGCGTGCCAGCTCGGCACGATCCACAGACGCTGGCCGAATTGCATCGGCTGAAAGCCGTCCATCCAGCTGCGTTCCCAGTCCTGGTCTTCGATCACTTCGCTGTGGTGCTCGGGCAGCGGGCTGCCGGTCAGCAGTTCGAGATGGGCCAGTACCGGCGCCGCTTCGGTGCCGCCCTCGAACAGGGCCAGCAGGTGGGTGTGTGCCCACAGCGGGGTGGTATTGAGTTCCGGTTCGAAGATCGGCTGATCTTCAGCGTCCATGAAGGTCACCGAAACGGCGCCGACTTCAAGGAAAGCGTCTTCGTAGGTTTCGGCTTGTTCCGGGCTGATGGCCAGACGTACTTGCAGCCAAGGCATGGCGGGCACCTGTGAAAAAGATTGATTGCAGCCTAGCGGCCTGCGAGAAGCGCGCAAGTTTACGCGAGCTCGACGCTTTTGTGGGAGCGGGGAATGTGTGAGCAGATGAAACCTTCGGAAACAACAAAGCCGCCCGAAGGCGGCTTTGTCAGGTGCGGGCTGAAGCTTAGTGCTTCTCGCCAGCCAGCTTGTGCTCGAGGTAGTGAATGTTCACGCCCCCTTTGCAGAAGCCTTCGTCGCGGGTCAGGTCACGGTGCAGCGGGATGTTGGTCTTGATCCCGTCGACCACGATTTCGTCCAGGGCATTGCGCATGCGGGCCATGGCTTCGTCGCGAGTGGCGCCGTAAGTGATCAGCTTGCCGATCAGCGAGTCGTAGTTCGGCGGAACGGCATAACCGCTGTACAGGTGCGAATCGACGCGAACGCCGTTGCCGCCTGGTGCGTGGAAATGCTTGACCGTGCCCGGGCTCGGCATGAAGGTCTTTGGATCTTCAGCGTTGATCCGGCATTCCAGCGAGTGACCGCGGATGACCACATCATCCTGGGTATACGACAGCTTGTTGCCAGCGGCGATGCTGAGCATCTCCTTGACGATATCGATACCGGTGACCATTTCCGAAACCGGGTGCTCCACCTGAACACGGGTGTTCATTTCGATGAAGTAGAAACGACCGTTCTCGTACAGGAACTCGAAAGTGCCGGCGCCACGGTAGCCGATGTCGATGCACGCCTTGACGCAGCGAGCCAGGACTTCCTTGCGCGCGTTCTCGTCGATGCCCGGAGCTGGCGCTTCTTCGAGAACCTTCTGGTGACGGCGTTGCAGCGAGCAATCGCGGTCGCCCAGATGGATGGCGTTGCCCTGGCCGTCGGACAGAACCTGCACTTCGACGTGACGCGGGTTGGTCAGGAATTTTTCCAGATAGACCATCGGGTTGCCGAACGCCGCGCCTGCTTCGGAGCGGGTCAGTTTCGCCGAGGCGATCAGGTCTTCTTCCTTGTGCACCACGCGCATGCCGCGACCACCGCCGCCACCAGCGGCCTTGATGATCACCGGGTAGCCGACTTCGCGACCGATGCGCAGCGCCGTTTCTTCGTCTTCCGGCAGTGGGCCGTCGGAACCTGGAACGGTGGGAACGCCCGCTTCGATCATCGCGTGCTTGGCCGATACCTTGTCGCCCATCAGGCGAATGGTCTCGGCTTTCGGGCCGATGAAAGCGAAGCCGGAGTTCTCGACCTGCTCGGCAAAGTCGGCGTTTTCCGCGAGGAAGCCGTAGCCTGGGTGAATGGCGGTAGCGCCAGTCACTTCAGCGGCCGCGATGATTGCCGGGATGTGCAGGTAAGAGTGCGCGGCAGAAGCCGGGCCGATGCAGACGGATTCGTCTGCCAGACCCAGGTGCATCAGCTCTTTGTCGGCCTTGGAGTAAACGGCGACGGTCTTGATGCCCATCTCTTTGCAGGCACGCAGAATCCGCAGGGCGATCTCACCGCGGTTAGCGATCAGAACTTTTTCCAACTTCGCAGTCATCAAAGGCTCTCCGCAGTTCAAACGATGGTGAACAGCGGTTGGTCGTACTCAACCGGCTGGCCGTCTTCGACGAGGATGGACTCGATCACACCGCTGGTTTCAGCTTCGATGTGGTTCATCATCTTCATGGCTTCGACGATGCACAGGGTGTCGCCTTTCTTCACGGTCTGGCCGACTTCAACGAAGGACGGCGAGGTTGGCGAAGATTTGCGATAGAAGGTGCCGACCATCGGCGAACGGGCAACGGTGCCGTTCAGCGCTGGAGCAGCAGCGGCTGCTGGAGCGGCTGCAGCAGCAACCGGAGCGGCAGCCGCGGCAGGTGCAGCGGCCGGAGCCTGCATCGGAGCCGGTGCGTAGTACTGCTGCGCCGGGGTCTTGCTGTGACGGCTGATGCGTACGGACTCTTCGCCTTCCTTGATCTCGAGCTCGTCGATGCCGGACTCTTCCAGCAATTCGATCAGTTTCTTAACTTTACGGATATCCATGAATCATCAACTCCCAAGGGTCGGTCAGGGGCGTATAGCTTGTTGTTCAAGCTGCTCTAGTGCAGCCTCCAGGGCCAGTCGATAACCGCTGGCGCCAAGGCCGCAGATCACTCCCACCGCTACGTCGGAGAAGTAAGAGTGATGGCGGAAAGGTTCGCGTTTGTGCACGTTGGACAAATGCACTTCGATGAATGGGATGCTCACCGCCAGCAGCGCGTCACGTAATGCGACACTTGTGTGTGTAAAAGCTGCTGGGTTGATCAGAATGAAGTCCACACCTTCGCCGCGCGCGGCGTGGATGCGGTCGATCAATTCGTACTCGGCATTGCTTTGCAGATACAGCAGATGATGGCCGGCGTCACGGGCGCGGCGCTCCAGATCCTGATTGATCTGCGCCAGGGTGGTCGACCCGTAGGTCCCGGGTTCCCGGGTGCCGAGCAGGTTCAGGTTGGGGCCGTGCAGCACCAGTAGCGTTGCCATCTGCGTGTTCCTTGTTATGGGTGAGCCTTCATCAGAACCCGGCGACTATGCCGCAAAGACTTTGTGACTGTCCAGTTCTCTGCAATAGCCAGCACGATCTCCGATGTTTGCGCGAAATATGTGACTGAGTGATCAGATCCGGTCATTCACGCGGCCAAACCCGGCACAATCGCGATCAGACGCGGAATGCCTGCACCGCTGTATGCAGTTGCCCGCCCAATACCAGCAGATTCTCCCCCTGTTCGCGTCCTTCGCCGATGCGCAACAAGTTATCCCCACCCAATTGATGAATGCGTTCGCTGTGATCGCGGATTTCGCTGACCGCGCCGCTTTGCTGCGCGGTGACCTCGGCGATGCGCACTGCCGTGTCGGAAATGGTCTGGATCGCGCCGACGATCTTGTCCAGCGCACCGTCCGCCGATTGCGCCTGATTGGCCGTGGCTTCGGCGTGCTCCACCTGGGCGCGCATACCTTCGACCGATTGTCGGGCGGCGGTTTGCAGGCCGGCGATCAAGGTCTGGATTTCTGCGGTGGCGCCGGCGGTGCGTTGTGCCAATGAGCGGACTTCCTCGGCCACCACGGCAAACCCGCGGCCCATTTCTCCGGCGCGGGCGGCTTCGATCGCGGCATTCAGGGCCAGCAGATTGGTCTGGTCGGCAATCGAACGGATCACTGTCAGTACGCCGCCAATGGTGGCCGACTCTTGCGCCAGATGTTCGATCATCTGCGCATTGCCTTGCACTTCTCCGACCAGCGCATGCAGGCCGGTGAGGCTCAGGCCGATGACCTTTTGCCCATGCTCGACGGCCTGTCCCGCGTGACGGCTGGCGTCCGCAGCCTGACGGGCATCGCCGGCCACCTGCTGGATGGTCGCTTCCAGTTCGCTCAGGGAGTCACGGATCAGCGCGGTATCGCCGGCCTGATGCTCGGCGCCGCTGTGCAGGTCGTTGCTCAGTTCGGCCAGGGTGCGGCTGCTGCCCGCCACTTGTTCGGCATTGCCGCGAATCGTCCCGACCAGATCCACCAGATAGGCACGCAGGCGATTGAGCGAGGCTTCGATGTCGTGCAGTTCGCGGTTGGTCTTGCCCAGATGAATGTCACGGCTGAAATCACCCTCGGCCCAAGTCGACAATGCGGGCGCGAGATTGGTCAGGGTACGAGCCAGACGTCGCTGCAGGGTGTCGATCAGCAGGGCGATCAACAGGATCAAGCCGATCATCACACCTTGCATCAGGCGCACTTCGCTCTGGATCTGCCCGTGTTGGGCACGTACTACTGGCTCAAGGCCAGCGATGGCTTGTTGAACGGCGGCGATTTTCTGGTGGGTCGCGCTGCTGAGTTCGGTGCGTTTCTGGATCTGGTCGCGGGTGCGGGCCAGTTCTGCCGGATAGCGGCCAAGCAAGCTGTTGAGTTCGCGTTTGAGACCGACGCCGGCGTCTTCGGCGACGGCTTTTTCAGTGCTTTCAATGCCCATCATCGAGGCGAAATCGTCGCTGCCGGATTCGCTACGGGTGACCACGCCGAGCAAGGGCAGGGCATCGATTGCCTGGGCCTGGGTGCGGATGTTGGTGATCTCGCGCTCGACATCGGCAGCCAGTTCACTGCGCCCGCTGCTGACCAGTTTGTCGCGGGCCAGCGACAACTTGCCCAGATGCTGAGAGGCGGCAAGCAACGGCGCCAGATAGGTCAAGTTGCCGCCGGCATAGGTGCTGAGCTGATCGAGGCTGGCACTCAATTCGCGCTCGGCCTGCAACAGCAGCGCCTGCGGATCGCCGGCCAGTTTGCCGGCGGCCAGCAGGTCGGTCTTGCTGAATTCATCGAGGCTGGTGAGGCTCGGGCGCAGGGTGTCGGCCAGGGCGGGCGGCAGCTCGCCGAGTTCTTTCTGCAGGCTGTCGATGGCCTGGCTGGCGCTGCTCAGGCGCAAGGCATCGCCGCTGCCGAGGTAGTCCTCGACGTTGCGCGCGACTTCATTCTGAAATTGCTGTGACAGCCCGAGGTAGCGCTCCATCAGCAGATACGGGCGTTCGAGGGCTTTTTGCGACCACCACAGCGTGGCACCGAGGGCCACGCAGACGGCGACCAGCAACAGCGTGTTGAGATTGGTGAGCAACTTCAGGCGCATGACGGCTACCAACGGCAGAAATGGTAAGTGCCTGAATTTATTTCTGTTCTGTTACAAGGTTATGACCGAATCGGTGGATTCCGGTGAAAAAGTGGCACTTTGCTTTGAGTCTCGCGCGGTCTGCACCCGATTGCGGCCTTCACCCTTGGCGCGGTAAAGCGCCTCGTCGGCCTGGCTGGCCATCATCAGGCTGTCGGAGTCGTCGTGCATCTCCACTACCCCGGCGCTGAAGGTGCACCAAAGATCCTGTGGCTGGGCCGGGTAATGGATTTCAGCGAAGCGCTGGCGAATTTCGTCGAGCACTTTGTGCGCGGCTTCTATATCGGTGTCAGGCATGACGATGGCGAATTCTTCGCCGCCGTAACGGCCGATGAAGTCGGTCTTGCGCAGACGCTGCTTGAGGAACAGCGCCAGGCTCTTGATCACCCGGTCGCCCATGGGGTGGCCATGGCTGTCGTTGACCCGTTTGAAATGGTCGATGTCGAGCATTGCAAAACTCAGCGGCTTGTTTTCGCGGCGGGCGCGGAACGAGCAGTCTTCCAGCAACTGAAGAATGTGCGTGTGGTTGTACAGGCCGGTGAGGCTGTCGCGGACCATCCGTGCTTTCAGGTTGCGCGCACGGGCGGCGCGGTTGCGCACCGTGGTGATCAGGTGGCGCGGTTTGATCGGCTTGGTCAGGAAGTCATCGCCGCCCTCGCTCATGGCGTCGAGCTGCTTGTCGAGGTCGTCTTCTGCCGACAGATAAATGATCGGCACGCTGACGTAACGGTCGTTGTGGCGGATGACCTTGGCCAGCTCGGTGCCGGTGCAGGCCGGCATGTACATGTCGAGGATGATCAGGTCCGGCTGGAAATCCGCCAGCTCGGCCATCGCCTGAATCGGCTCGATCAGGGTACGGGTGACAATCCCGGCGCTGTTGAGGAGGCGCTCGGTGTGCATCGCCTGGGCGCGGGAGTCGTCGATGATCAGCACTTTATAAGGTTCGTACTGAGCGACGCAGGTCAGGACTTCGATTTTCTCCAGCAAGCTCGAGGCTTCGAGGGTGCCGGTAAGGAACTCCTGACCGCCGGCGCGCACGGCGGCGAGGCGGGTAGGGGTGTCGGTTTCATGCAGGCTGAAGAACAGCAGTGGCAACGGCTCTTCCAGACCTTGCTGGGCTTCGGCGGCGAGTTTCAGGCCGACGCCGGCGCCGCTGAAGTCCACGTCCATGACGATGGCGGCCGGCAGACGCTCGACCATCGAGGAGCGAAACGCCGACACACTGTCCAGCGCCTGGGCGCTGAGACCGAAGAACTCCAGTTGTTTGGCCAGTCGTTCGGCGCGGTCGTGATCCTGAAGCATCACGTAGATCGGTTTGCGCAGGGGCGGCAGAAAGGTCTGGTCGAGTTGATCACCATGGCGCAGGCCGGTGCGCGACAGACGCTGCATCAAACGGTTGAGATCGGTGATCAGGCCGCTGCTCAGGCGCCCGCGATTGGCGTCGACGGCTTCCAGCGACTGGCTGATGTGATGGGCCAGTTGGGTGTGCTCGGGCTGTTCGAAGCGCTCGGCAAAACGCAGCAGGCGCAGATTGGCCTCGCTCAGTTCGGCGAGGTCGGCAGTGGACCACTCACTGCGTTGCAGGCGCTGCCATATCTCAAGAATCTGACGTGCCTGATGAATTACCCGCTGGGCAAAGTGGTGCTTGAGGCGCTCGCGGCTGGGGTCTTCTGGCTCGGTCATATCCTGACTACTAGTTAGGGTGCATGCTGAGATCGACTGGTGGCTCTATGCTAGCACCTCTTTCCGGTTACATCAGTGTCGTACGTCAATAATCTGCGGTGCGTCACCATTCAGTTTCTGACCGGCGGGTTTTGCTTCGAACCGGGTCGTCGGTAGAGGCCCCGTGAACAGGGCACTTTGTGGCGTGTCGAGAAGCAGTTTCTGCCGAAAACGCGTAACGAAAACCTGAGGGAACACGAGTTTTTCCGTGGGTATCGGCAAGCATTTCTCGGGGTGACGGGCATCAGGGAATCCCTTAGTGCACGACGCCCGGTCCAAAGAGTCACCCCCTGTCATTATTGACGGGTGCGGGCCAGAGGCACGTTGTTGTATGGTTGCTGTCGAACCGTTGAACCCAAGATTGAAAGGATATCGCCATGCTGGACTGGAAGAATCGCGCGAGCAGTGCGCCCGAACGTGCCGCCGAGCCGAAATCCGCCGCCCGCAGCTATGTGGGCGGCCTGTTGTTCAGCCGCGCGCTGGCCACGCTGGTCGGTATTTATCTGTTGGTGACCATCGCCCTGGGCTGGTACTGGAGCGAGGAACCGGCCCTGTTTCCCGTGGCGCAGAACGCCCAGCTGGCCGCCGAGAAGGAAGGCAAGCAGATGGTGGTCGGCTACACCACCGTCGAAACCCTCAAGACCGTCGCCAGTACTCTGCTGAACAAACCGGGCGGCTACATTTCCAACGACCGCTTCCCGCCAGGCCTGTGGATGGACAACATGCCCAGCTGGGAATACGGCGTGCTGGTCCAGGTGCGCGACCTGACCCGTGCCTTGCGCAAGGACTTTGCCCGCTCGCAGTCGCAGTCGGCTGAAGATGCCGATCTGGCCAAGGCCGAACCACGCTTCAACTTCGACAACAAGAGCTGGATCCTGCCGTCCAGCGAGTCGGAATACCAGGAAGGCATCAATTCCCTGAGCCGTTATCAGGCGCGCCTGTCTGACCCTACCCAGAAAAACGCCTTGTTCTACGCCCGCGCCGACAACCTGAACAACTGGCTGGGCGACGTCGGGACGCGTCTCGGTTCGCTGTCGCAACGGCTGTCCGCCAGTGTCGGCCGGGTCAAGCTCAACACCGCGCTGAAAACCGAAGTGCCAGCGGTGGGTGAAGTGCCGCAGGTCGACGAGGAAGTCGTCGAGACCCCGTGGATGCAGATCGACAACGTGTTCTACGAAGCCCGTGGCCAGGCTTGGGCGCTGTCGCACCTGCTGCGCGCCATCGAAGTCGATTTCGCCGATGTGCTGGCGAAGAAGAACGCGACCGTCAGCGTGCGTCAGATCATTCGTGAACTGGAGGCGTCTCAGGAGCCGATCTGGAGCCCGATGATCCTCAATGGCAGCGGCTTCGGTGTGCTGGCCAACCACTCGCTGGTCATGGCCAACTATATTTCCCGGGCCAACGCCGCCGTGATCGATTTGCGTCAACTGCTCAATCAGGGCTGAGTCATGGACGAGAGCGCCAGAGAGGCGGCCCACCGCGCCGCCTCGGATGCCGAACAGATCGCCTGGGTCGACGAGCAGGACAACCTGCTCGGCGCCCTGGTACGTTCCGACCTGCGCGAGCGCGGGCTGATCGGCCGTGGCACCTACATCATGCTGTTCAACTCCGCCGGTGAACTTTGCGTGCATCGGCGCACGTTGAGCAAAGCCATTTATCCCGGTTACTGGGACGTGGCGGCAGGCGGCATGGTGCAGGCGAACGAGACCTACGCCGAGTCGGCGGCCCGTGAACTGGAGGAAGAGTTGGGGGTGAGCGGCGTCGAGCTGACGGCCCACGACCATTTCTACTTCGAAGACACCGGCAATCGCCTGTGGTGTTCGGCGTTTTCGGCGGTGTGGGACGGGCCGTTGATCCTGCAACCGGAAGAGGTGCTCGAAGCGCGCTTCATTCCGGTCGATCAGGTGATGCGCGAAATCAAGCTGAAGCCTTATTGCCCGGACTCTCTGGCAGCGTTGAAACGCTATCTGAAGGCTCAGCAAAGCGACGTCGCAAAGAACTCATAAATTGGCGCCGATTGGCACTTAGCAATCGGCGTTTTTGCCGTTACACTGCGCGACCTTTTCAAGCTGTGCCGGCCTGTTTTCAGGAGCAACCGGTGCAGTAGCGCTGCCCCTGCCTGAGTGGGGCTTCGCGGTCGATAGCCTTGCCCAAGGCTGCGATCAGTCTTTGTCCTCCCAAGAGGATTGCCGGTGGCCAAAAAAGCCGCATCCTTCGCCGCCCTGGGCGGCCTGGTATTTTCCACCGACGCAGGTCGTCATTGCCCGGAATGCAGCAAGCCGGTGGACGCCTGTATCTGCAGACAAACCGTGATCCCGGCCGGTGACGGCATTGCCCGCGTGCGTCGCGAGAGCAAGGGCCGTGGCGGCAAGACGGTGACCACCATCACCGGCGTGCCCCTGGCCGAAGACGCACTCAAGGAGCTGGCGACAACGTTGAAGAAACGTTGCGGCACCGGCGGTGCGTTGAAGGACGGGGTCATCGAGATCCAGGGCGATCATGTCGAGTTGCTCCTGGCCGAGTTGATCAAGCACGGTTTCAAGGCGAAGAAGTCCGGCGGCTAGCAGCCTCTGTGAAAACCACCTGCGGCTTGATCCGGCACTGATCGTCATCGGTTCCGGCGTCGTTTCCATGGTTTTCACAGAGCCTGTTCATGACCGGTTTCTAAACTCAACGCTGTCAGCGCGGTCTACCGCCCCGCTGACGAACCGTCATTTTCATTCTTTAGACTGCGCCGGCCTGAGATCAGGCGACGCACTATGACTTCTTTATAGGGGACTTCGATGTCCGTACGACGCACACGCAAAGACGATGGCAGCCAATGGACAGTTGCGGACAGCCGCAGTGTTTACGGGATTCGCCATTGGGGGGCCGGGTATTTCGCGATCAATGACGCCGGTCGCGTCGAAGTTCGTCCGAACGGCCCGAGCAGTTCGCCTATCGATCTGTTCGAACAAGTCGACCAGTTGCGCAAGAGTGGCTTGTCCCTGCCGCTGCTGGTGCGTTTTCCCGACATCCTGCAAGACCGCGTCCGTCAGCTGACCGGTGCGTTCGATGCCAACATCGAGCGTCTGGAATACCAGAGCAAGTACACCGCGCTGTACCCGATCAAGGTCAACCAGCAGGAAGCGGTGATCGAGAACATCATCGCCACCCAGAACGTTTCCATCGGTCTGGAAGCCGGTTCGAAGCCCGAGCTGCTGGCAGTGCTGGCACTGGCGCCGAAGGGCGGCACCATCGTCTGCAACGGGTACAAGGACCGCGAGTTCATCCGTCTGGCGCTGATGGGCCAGAAGCTCGGCCACAACGTGTTCATCGTGATCGAGAAAGAATCCGAAGTCGGCCTGGTGATCGAAGAAGCGGCTTCGCTGAAGGTCAAGCCACAGGTCGGCCTGCGTGTTCGCCTGTCCTCGCTGGCTTCGTCGAAGTGGGCGGACACCGGTGGCGAGAAGTCCAAGTTCGGTCTGTCGGCGGCGCAACTGCTGTCGGTGGTCGAGCGCTTCCGCGCGGCGGGCCTGGATCAGGGCATCCGCCTGCTGCACTTCCACATGGGTTCGCAGATCGCCAACCTGGCCGACTACCAGCACGGCTTCAAGGAAGCGATCCGTTATTACGGTGAGTTGCGCAATCTGGGCCTGCCGGTCGATCACATCGACGTCGGCGGTGGTCTGGGTGTGGACTACGACGGTACTCACTCGCGCAATGCCAGCTCGATCAACTACGACATGGATGACTACGCCGGTGTCGTGGTCGGCATGCTCAAGGAGTTCTGCGACGCGCAGGCCTTGCCGCATCCGCACATCTTCTCCGAAAGCGGCCGTTCGCTGACCGCGCACCACGCGATGCTGGTGGTGCAGGTGACCGACGTCGAGAAACACAACGACGACGTGCCGCAGATCGAAAACAAGGAAGCGCTGCCGGAAACCGTGCAGTGGCTGGTTGACCTGCTCGGCCCGACCGACATTGAAATGGTCACCGAAACTTACTGGCGCGCCACCCACTACATGAGCGATGTGGCTGCCCAGTACGCCGACGGCAAGCTGACCCTGGCTGAAAAAGCCTTGGCCGAACAATGCTACTTCGCCGTGTGCCGTCGCCTGCACAACTCGCTGAAGGCGCGCCAGCGTTCGCACCGCCAGGTGCTGGACGAACTCAACGACAAGCTGGCCGACAAGTACATCTGCAACTTCTCGGTGTTCCAGAGCCTGCCGGATACCTGGGCCATCGATCAGGTGCTGCCGATCATCCCGCTGCACCGTCTCGATGAAGAGCCGCTGCGTCGCGCGGTGCTGCAGGATCTGACCTGCGACTCCGACGGCAAGATCAACCAGTACGTCGACGAGCAGAGCATCGAGACCAGCCTGCCTGTGCATGCGCTGAACGAAGGTGAAGATTACTTGCTGGGCGTGTTCCTGGTCGGCGCCTATCAGGAAATTCTTGGCGACATGCACAACCTGTTCGGTGACACCGACTCGGTGAACATCTACCAGAACGCCGACGGCAGTGTGTACCACGCCGGGATCGAAACCCACGACACCATCGAAGACATGCTGCGCTACGTACACCTGTCGCCGGAAGAGCTGATGACCCACTACCGCGACAAGTGCGCCAGTGCCCGCATCAGCGCCAGCGAGCGTACCCAGTTCCTCGATGCACTGCGCCTGGGTCTGACCCGTTCCTCCTACCTGTCTTCCTGACGGCAGGTTCCGAATCCATCAGGTTGTCTGAAATTGTTCCGTATTAATCGGAGTTTTCAGACAACCTGGTGAGACTTGTCTTTTTCGACTAGCGAATTGACTGTCGTCCTCACGAGAAAAGTGATGTCGTCTGCTTTTCACGTAGGTCATTTCCTAATTTGTACTTCGGCTCTCTACTCGGCCATGGCTCTCGGCGAGAATCCCCGCCCGCCCCTCCTGTAGAGAATCATCCATGTTCGATCCAGCCGACGAGCCGTCGTTTCGCCTCGATGTAGCGGGTCTGTCCGCCCCGTTCGAAGTCCTGGCCTTTACGGGGAGCGAGGCCATCAGCGAGCCTTTTGCGTTCGAAATCGATGTGTTGATCGACGATCCTCATCTGGACCTTGCCGGCCTGCTCTATCGCTCGGCACGCCTGTCCTTCGGGCCGTCGGGCAACGGCGTTCACGGCCAGTTGCAGGGGCTTGTCCAGCACGAACATGGCCATGGGCCCAGATTGTGCCGAGCGCGGCTGGGGCCCCGGCTGAGTTGCCTGGGGCTGCGTCACAGCCAGCGGATTTTCAGTGGCCGGTCTGTTCCACAGATTCTGGACCAAGTGCTCAGGGAGCATGGAATCACCGGTTCCCGGCGCCGCTTCGAATTGCAGGTCGAGCATCCGGCCCGCAGATTCTGCACCCAATACGGCGAATCGGATCTGCAACTGGTGCAGCGCCTGTGTGCACAGGCACGGATTCACTATCACTTCGAGCATGGGCAGGACAGCCACTGCCTGGTGTTCGGCGATGATCCGGCGTTGCTGCCGCCATCAGAGGCGGTGCGATTCGACGTTGAGGGGCAGGCGCCGGCGGTGCGCCGCTGGGCGACCCGGGAACAGGCTTGTGGCCCCGGTGAACATGCCCGGCGGATTCGATCGGCGCAGGGGCACTCCGACGTGCCGACCCTGCGCTGCGGTCAATGGCTGAGCCTGTCGTCGCAGCCATTTGCGCAATGCGGTACGAACTGGTTGCTGACCCGAGTCGAGCATCGCGCCGATCAGTTGCTCGAGCCCACTTACAGCAACCGAATCTGTGCCGTCGAACACTTGCAGGTCAATGCGCCGGCCGTCGAACGCCCGGCGCTGAGCATGAGCAGTCTGCAACGCGCCTGGGTCGTGGCGGTCGATGAGCCCCGACCTGACCGTTCGAGGCCCGTTGCGGTGCAGTTCGACTGGCTCTACCAGGGCGAGGGCGCAGCGCCCAGCCACTGCTGGCTGCCACTGGCTCCGGCATTGGCCGACACGGCGACGAAGGCATTGCGCGAGGGTGTCGAAGTGGTGGTCAGTTTTCTTGAGGGTGATCCCGAGCAGCCGGTCATCAGCGGAGTCCTGCAGCCACCGGCATACGACGGCAGCCATGAGGAGGATGAACCGCCGCCATTGCCCGAGACGCTGGCCAGTGAAGGAATCGCACAATGGCTGCGTGGCGCCGAACCCCTGTTGCTGCTGTGCCTGATGCCCGGGGGCGGCAGCTTTCATCACTGTCGGGAGGCCGTGTGCAGTTGCCGGCTGCTCGCGGGGCGCAAACCTGGCGATGGACGATGAGCGGTACAGCGCCGGGGCAACGTGCGCAGTGGCTGTTGCTGGACGTTGCGCATGCGGCGCAGGCCTTGAGTGTATTGCGCCAGGGTTTCCCGGATGTGCCGAGCCTGAAGCTGTTCGACGGTACGGAGTTTCAGCCCGTGTGCGAGCAGGGACCGTTGCTGGTCGATCTGCGCGATTGTCCGATGCTGTCGGCGTTATGTCATACAGACCCGCAGATCTGGTGCGGGCTGTTGCTGGGCAGCGATGCCTCAAGCGAATCGCTGCGTGAACATTTGCAACGGATGCTGACGGTTTCTGTCGGTCTGAATCATCGTGCGCTGCTCAATTACTACGACCGGCAGACGGCCAGCTACTTTTTCGACGCCTGCGATGCGCGCCAGTTGAGCCGCTGGCTCGGGCCGATCGGTTGGCTGCGCTGGTTCGGCGGTACCTGGGCCGACCGGGCGAGCGGCATCCAGGGATGGCAGCAACTGCGCAATCCTGGGCTGGACGTCGAGCCACTCAACATCGAGCAGTCCCTGACCCGTCATCAGCGTGAACACTTGCACCGCTGCCTGCTGGAACAACATATCTGGCGCTGGAGCCAATCGACGGGAACCGATTACCGCGCGTTGTCCTCCCACGTTGAACAAGGCCTGACATTGGGTTTCAGCGAGCGGGCCGTGCTGGACGACTGGTTGTGGCTACGCCTGCTGCATCCGCGTGCAGAACTGATGCAACCGCCGCAAGGATTGACCCAGCAAGAGCGGCTCGATCATCTGCGTCGACGCTGGCAGAACGACCCACCCTGACACGAGGTTTCGCGCGCATGGCCCATTCTTTACGGCATTGGTTTTGCGCGATTCCTGCCGGTGCTCGATCAGATCGACGAGTTTATCCGGCACACGCCGCCTCAATGAACACCGCCGGCGAGCCAGCCGTCGTTGCGCCGCAGTCGCCACGCCAATGTGCCGAGGGTCAGGCTGCGCAGCACCATGAACAGCAGGAATGAAATCCACAGTCCGTGATTGCCCAGCCCGCTCAACGCCCAGGCGAACGGCAGCAACAAAGCGACCGTCAGCAGCATGCCGTTGCGCATTTCCCGGGCGCGGGTAGCGCCGATGAACAGGCCGTCGAGCAAGTAGCTCCACACCGCAATCAACGGCAGCACGGCGAGGTAGGGCAGATAGATGAACGCAGTCTCGCGCACGCTCTGAATATCGGTCTGCATTTCGATGAACAAGTGCCCGGCGAACAGAAACAACACAGCAAAACCCAGGCTTGCCAGCAACGACCAGCCACCGGCGACCACCAGCGAACGACGCAGCGCAAGGCGATCACGGGCGCCGATGGCGTGTCCGCACAAGGCCTCGACCGCGTGGGCCAGGCCGTCCAGCGCATGGGCGGTCAGCAGCAGGCCGTTGAGCAGCAGCGCGTTGGCTGCCACCGTGGCATCACCCAGTCGCGCGCCCTGCACTGTGATCAGGAAAAATACCGATTGCAGCGCCAGGCTGCGGATGAAAATGTCGCGGTTGACCCCCAGCAGCGGTCGCCAGCTCTGCCACACCCTCAATGCCGCCCAGACGATATGCCCGGGGTAAGCGCGCAAGGCCTTGTGGGTGAGTGCCAGGCCGAGCAGGGCGCCGCACCATTCGGCGACCACCGAGGCCCGGGCCGAGCCGACCACGCCCCAGTCCAGACCGATGACGAACCACAGGTTCAGCACGATGTTGATCAGGTTGGTGGTCAGCAGAATCGCCAGCGGCGCCCGGGCGTTCTGGGTGCCAAGAAACCAGCCGACCAGAGCATAACTGGCCAGCGCCGCCGGCAGCCCGAACAGGCGGGTGTAGAAGAAGTCGCGGGTCAGTTCATTGAGTTCCGGCGACGGTTGCATGAAATGCAGGGCGACGCCGCTGAGCGGCACGCCCACGGCCCCCAGCAGCAGCGCCAGCCCCATTGCCAGCAACAAGCCTTGCAGCAGAATCTGCCGCAGTGCCGCACCATCGCTGCGCCCGGCCGCCTGCGCGGCGAACCCCGTGGTGCCCATGCGCAGGAAACCCATGGCCCAGGCCAGAACGGTGTACAGGCTCGCGCCCACCGCTACGGCGCCCAGTTGGTGGGCATGGGGCAGGTGACCGATGACGGTGCTGTCGACCAGCGCCACCAGCGGCACAGAGAGGTTGGAGAGGATCATGGGGGCGGCGAGGGCCCAGACCCGGCGATGGGTCGGGCGGTCGCGCCAGTCGGCGATCAGGTTGGACATGCGGGCTCCTTGGGGAGCGGCATTGTAGCGGGAGGTGTCAGTGAATGATCCAGCTCAGCAGCCACAGCCCCAGCAGCAACCAGATGATCCCGGCAATGATTGACGCATTCATGAAGGCGCGGATCGCCGACCACAGCAGCATCAGGCCAACGATCAACGCGATGATGCTGATGATCGAAGTGTCCATGCCCAGGGCCTTTGCCAGCCCGTCG
The DNA here is from genome assembly GCF_051903985.1 of Pseudomonas sp. HLG18. NCBI lineage: Bacteria > Pseudomonadati > Pseudomonadota > Gammaproteobacteria > Pseudomonadales > Pseudomonadaceae > Pseudomonas > Pseudomonas sp. HLG18. The sequence continues at coordinate 5,893,364 of NZ_CP195831.1, forward strand.
ACGAAGTTGCCGCCGGCATGGCTCAGCACGTTGAACAGGCCACTCAGGCCGTCGACGATGAAACGGATGATCGAGCCGAGCGCCTGGCCCAGCCATTCGAAGAAGCTTTCTACCTGCATGTTTTCATCCTGATGAAAGAGCTGAGCCTTGGGCCGCGGCGGGGGCGGTCGAGTTCCCTGCAAGCATAGAGGGTTTGCCCGGTGGTGGCTGCCCCTTGCCTTCGCGCAGCATCCCCTCGAAGCTATACGCCTTCAGGAGAAATCGATGAACCTTGTTGAACTGACCGAACGCCTGCACGCCATTCGCGACCGTAATGACTGGCGGCAATTTCACAGCCCGAAAAACCTGGCCATGGCGGCCAGCGTGGAAATGGCCGAGCTGGTGGAAATCTTCCAGTGGCTGAGCGAAGACCAGTCCCGCGAACTGCCCGCCGAAAAACTGGCCCACGCCGGCCAGGAAGTCGGGGACATCGTCCTTTATCTGTTGCTGCTGTGCAGCGAACTGGGGCTGGACATGAATGAAGTGGTGCGTAGCAAACTCGCCGACAGCGAACGGCGGTTCAGCTGATGAGCGACCGTCATTTCGATCAGTTGGCGACCCGTTTCGCCGAAAAAATCTACGGCGGTGCCAAAGGCGCAATCCGCTTGGCGGTGCTGCAGGCCGACCTCGCCGAAGCCCTGCCGGATCGTCCGCTGCGGGTGCTGGACATCGGTGGCGGCCTGGGCCACATGTCTCTGTGGCTGGCCGAGCGCGGTCACGAGGTGACTTTCACCGAGCCGGCCGAGCCGATGCTCGAAGGCGCACGTCAGCGCTTTGCCGATGCCGGGCAAACCGCGACGTTCATTCAGGCGCCCTGGCAGGAACTGCTCGGGCAACTCTCCGAACCCTATGACGTGGTTATCTGCCACGCGGTGCTCGAGTGGCTCGCCGAACCCCACGCGATCCTGCCGGTGCTGCATCAGTTGACCAAGCCCGGCGGCTGGCTGTCGCTGGCGTTCTACAACCGTGATGCGCTGGTCTACCGCAACCTGCTCAAAGGCCATTTCAAGAAAATACGCAGGAACGACATGGCCGGCGAAAAGCAGAGCCTGACCCCGCAGCAGCCGCTCGATCCACGGGAACTGGCCACGCAACTCGAAGGGTTGTGGCAGGTCGAAACCCAGAGCGGGATACGGGTTTTCCACGATTACATGCCGGTGGAATTCCAGGCCCGCGCCGAGTTGATTGATTTGCTCGAGATGGAACTCGCCCACCGTCGTCACCCAAGCTTCGCCGGGCTTGGGCGCTACTTGCACTGGATCTGCCGGCCGATCTGATCGGAGCATGAAATGAAAGGTCATTCAGGGTTATTGCTGATCTGTCTGGGGTTGGCCGCCTGCCAGGGCAGCAACCCTTATGTGGCGCAGTCGCGGCCCTTGCCGCCGGCGCCACCGCAAGCTGCGACCACCTTTGACCGCAGCGCTTACCCCGCGCCGCCACGCGATTACGGGCGTTACCGCAGTTGGGCGTGGCTCAACGGGCGCCTGCCGCCGGGGAGTGCCTGGGCGGATTCGGCACAAGTGGCCGAGGCCGTCAGCAGTGCGCTGGACCAGCGCGGCTTGCGCCCGCTGCACGACAATCGCCCGGCCGACTTGTTCGTCAGCGCCAACCTGAGCCTGGAAACCCGCCTGCGTCAGGTCCAGGACGATTACGGTTACTACGGTGGATACGGCGGTTATGACCGTTACGGCCGGGGTTACGGGATGTACAACACGGTGCCCATTGTCCGCACCTATCAGGAGCAGGTCGTGGTGGTGCGGGTCGATCTTTTCGACGCCGGCACCGGCCAGCCGGTCTGGAGTGCCAGCGCCGAAACCGGCACTCAGGGCAACCAGAGTGACCGTGCCGATGCGATCCGGGAGGCTGTCGAAAAGGCCATGTCGGCGTATCCTCCCAGTTAGCTTCCCGTGAACCGGAAGCTCCCTCAGGTTCATGTTTTCCACCGGAGAAAAACCATGTTCCGCCGTTTTGCTTTACTGGCTGTGGCCGCGCTGCTCAGTGCCTGCGCCACCAACCAGGTCAATCATGACTTTGACGCCAGCCGCGACTTCGCCGCCTACCGCAGCTGGAGCTGGAAAGAACCTGCCCTGCAGTACCGCCCCGACGATCCTCGGATCAAGAGCGACCTGACGGAACAGCGGATCCGCCAGTCGGTCGCCGATCAACTGGACCAGCGCGGCCTGCGCCCGGCCACGGCGGGCAGCAAAGGTGACTTGAGTGTGCAGGCCTACCTGATCGTCGAGGATCGCCAGCAACAGGTCACCACCAATTACGGCGGTGGGTGGGGTGGTCCATGGAACGGTTATTGGGGCGGGCCGATGTACAACGAAACCCGCAACGTCACCTACAAGGTGGCGACCATTCAGATCGACCTGCTCGACGGCAAGGACGGCAAACTGGTGTGGCGAGGCAGCGACGAGCAGATGCTCAGCCGCACGCCGAACCCTGCGGATCGCAGCAGCGCCATCCATGAAACGGTGACGCGTATCCTGTCGAACTACCCTCCGCGCTAAGTGAGCGCCTTGAACGGGAGCCCAGGAGCTCCCGTTTTTTCTGAAGGGACGGCTGGCGTGTTGCCAGCCGTGTCGTCACGCCGCGTCTACACTGACATCCACCAATGGAGCTTGCGCCCGGCCGTGCGCCGGCAAAGGAGTGCGCCATGTCGCGTCTTTCGCAGTGTCGCGGCCCCGCCCGGCAGCGCGGGGCCATCGGCTTGATGGCGGCCGCCACCCTCAGCCTCGCGCTGATCCTGATGTTGCTGGTGGTGGACACCGGCCGTCTGTACATGGAACAGCGCAAATTGCAGCGGCTGGTGGATAACGCGGCACTGGAGGCGGTCAGCCGTGGCGGCAATTGCCTGCCGGGCCTCACTGCCGCCAGCTACGCCGGGCAAAGTGCGACACGCAACGGGTTTGTCGCCGATGCCAATAACGTCCTTGTGATCGATTGCGGAAAGTTGGTGACAGCCGCCACCGGCCTGCGCACGTTTACGGTTGACGCGACGCAATCAGAGGCGGTCAAGGTCGCGGCCAACCGCACCGTGACCACCAGTTTTGCCGGCGGCGTGCAGGCGCTGTTCAGTGCCGCACCGGTCAGTCTCAATACCGTGCTCTACGCTTCGGCGGTGGCGGCCAAGCCCAAGCCGACCGTCGCTCAATTGAACATCCGCAGTAATCTGGCCAGTATCGACACCGCGCAATCGAACATCCTCAACCCGCTGTTTTCCGGATTGCTCGGCGGCAACGTCAATCTGACGGCCCTGGGCTGGAACGGCTTGCTCAACACCGACATCAATCTGCTCAGCTACCTGAATCAACTGGCAATCAACCTCAACGTGGCCGCCGGCAATTACAGCCAGTTGCTCAATACCCAGGCCACGGTGACCCAATTGATCCAGGCTGCGGCTACCGTGGTGCAACTCAACGGTGCCACCGCCGATGTGATTACAGCGCTCGGTCAGTTGCAAGTGGCGGCGATCAATGCTGCGCCGGTAAAGCTCGGCGACATCCTGCAACTGCAGATCGGCACCACGGCGGCCGGGCTGGATGCCAATCTGCAACTGTTACAACTGGTTCAGGGCGTGATTCAACTGGCCAACAGCAAAAGTGCGGTGGCCGCGACCCTGCCGATCAGCGTGCTGGGGTTGGCGAATGTTACGGTGCGGGTCAAGGTGATCGAGCCGCCGCAGTTCTCGGCGATTGGTGATCCGGCGCTGGCCAAGGCCAATCCTCTGGGGCCGAACCGGATTTATGTGCGCACTGCGCAGATTCGCACGATGCTCTCGGTGAATCTGCCGGTGTTGACCGGGGTGGCCGGGCTGAGCAACGCGGTATTGGGATTGGTCGGCACTCTGAGCACGACTGTCAATCAGCTGTTGACCCTGAATCTGGTCTCGTTGGCCAACTCACTCCTTTGCCTCAGTTGCCAACGGATGGACCCGTTATTGTTGCCGTCACCGACAATCGACATCAGCCTGGATGCCGGCGGCGCCATCAGTTATGTCACCGACTACAGCTGCCCGACCGGCAATACCGGCACCAAAAGCCTGACGGCCCACACCATCACCTCGATTGCCGACCTCAAACTGGGCAAGATTGACCCGACCAACGCGTTTTCATCCTCTGCCGAACCCACGGTCACCCCGTTGCCGCTGGTGGATCTGGGCATTGTGACCTGCCATACGATTTTAGGTATTGGCAGCTGTGACTCGAATACCCACGTGCAATACGGCGCCGGCGGTATCGCGATCATGGTCGATACCAGCGTGGCGCAGAACACTCAGGATCTGGTGTTTTCCAGCAGCACACCGTTCGCCACGCCACCCAACCTGAAACAGCCGCCGAGCGTGATTTCCGTCGTACCCACCAGCAACATCGTCAACAGCCTGTCGAGCACGCTCGCCGGAATCAATCTGATTGTTTACCAACCGATCGGCAGCAATCCGCTGGGCTCCGTTGTAGCGGGTGTGGCGGGCCTGATCAGTAGCGTCACGGCAATCCTGCAACCGCTGATCACCAACCTGGTCAGCCCGCTGCTCGACCCGTTGCTCAATAACCTGCTAAAGGGGCTGGGGATCAACCTGATGGATGTTGATGTCGGCGCCAACATGACCTGCGGCCAGACCGGCAAGGCGTATCTCGTCATCTAGTCATCGGGTGCAATCGGCAGTTCGATGCAGAACCGCGCACCGTCCGCCGAGTTGCACACGCTCAGATGGCCGCCCATGTTTTCGATGATTCCGTAACTCACCGACAACCCCAGACCGGTACCGATGCCCACCGGTTTGGTGGTGAAGAACGGCTCGAAAATCCGCTCCAGCAGACGCGGGTCGATGCCGCCGCCATTGTCCTCGACCCACAGTCGCACCTTCTGCTCGTCGTGCTCGGCGTAGATCGAAATCCACGGCTTGAACGCCGGATCGGACTCGCGTTTGCCCAGCAGCGCATCCCGGGCGTTGACCATCAGGTTGATCAGCACCTGTTCAAGCTGATCGACGTATCCGCGCACCTGAACCTCGAACGCGGTTTCACTGATGCGCAAATCCACGCCTTTGCCGCGGATGCCTTCGGCCAGCAGTGACAGCGTGCCTTCGATGGCGCTGGCGGGGTTGAACAACTGTTGTTCGATTTCCGAGCGACGGCCGAACACCCGCATGTGATCCACCACTTTCGCGGCACGCTGGACCTGGGCGTCGATGCGGTTGAGTTTGTCGGTCAGGTAGTCGATCTGCACATCGCCGTTGCTCAGGCGCTTTTGCACGTTGACGATGGCCATGCGCATGACATTCAGCGGCTGGTTGATTTCGTGGGCGAGACCTGTGGCCATTTCGCCGAGGGTGGCCATTTTTGCGCTCTGGGTGAGTTGTAGTTGGGAGCGGCGCACTTCGGTGTTGTCGCGGCCAACGGCTTGTACTTCGATCAGTTTCCCGTGCTCATCGAACATGCCCCGATCCGACCACACCCACCACGCATGCTCGCGCCCCGGCAATTGCAGGTTGATTTCGGCGGTGCTGACGGGGGATTCCGGGGTCAACAACGCCAGGCGCTCGACGAAGTCTGCGCGTTGTACGTCCGACATCCAGCTGCCCAGATTGACCCCCGGTAAATCTTCGGGAGCGCATTCCAGGTACTTCGCCAGCGGCTGGTTGCCGAACGTCAGGATCAGGTCCGGACGATAACGGCAGATCATCGCCGGCGAGTCCTCCACCAGAATCCGGTAGCGCTCTTCACTCTGTCTGACTTGTTCGGCAGCCAGCGTCGCCTCGGTGACGTCCAGCCACAAGCCGACGGCTTCCACCGGCAGGCCGAGGTCATTGCGCAGCAGGCGGGCCTCGTCGAGCAGCCAGTGGTAATCACCGCGACTGTCGCGCAAGCGATAGCGGGCACGTACCAACCCTTCGCGCAACAGCTGGCGGGTGCGTTCGAAATACAGGGCCCGGTCCTCCGGGTGTATCCGCTCCACCAGTGCGCCGGCATCGCAGTCTTCCAGGCTCCAGCCCAGCAACGGTTGCAGACTGGCGCTGAAAAACGCCGGCAGCAACGCGCCCTCGACGTAGTGCTGGACATAGATGACCGCCGGTGAACTGGCGATCAGATTGTCCAGTCGCGCATGGGCCGCAGCGGCCAGTTGCTGCTGATTCTTGATGTCGCTGATGTCCAGCATGAAGCCTGCCAGCCGACGGTGATCGCCGGTGCCGCTGACCTGCCCCTGAAGGCGATACCACGCCGGGGGCTGACTGCTGTCGCGAAGATGCAGGCGCACGCACAGGTCAAGGATTTCGCCGTGCACCTGCAGGTCCTGCAGGCGGCTGCGCACTTCTTCGCGGTCAGCGGGGTGGATCAGATTCAGCCAGTTTTCCAGGGGCAGCGTCGAGCTGTCCCGTTGCAGGATGGCGGCCAGTGTCGGGGCCAGCTGGATGTGTTCGCCACTGCTGCCGATTTCCCACCAGCCGGTGCCCAGCAATGTCTGCAATGACTCCAGGCGTTCCAGCTGCAGTTGATGCTGCTGCTCACGCAAACGCCCGAGCAACGGACCTGCCAGCGCCCCGGCCAGCATCAGCCAGTCACGGTCGGTCAGATACGGCGCGGTCTTGTCCACCGCATAAAAGCCGCAGAGCAGCCACGCCATCACGCCACGATCATCGCTGTAGGGCACGGCGAACCCCTCGGCATTGCCGAACAGCCCCTGCACCCGTGTGTGTTCATACTGGCCGTAATGCGCCCCGAGGCGCTGCGGGCCGGTGCCATTGAGGCTGTCCAGCGGCGTGCCGAGGCGCTGGCCGTCCTGCCATAGCGCGGGCGCATCGTGGGCGTGGAACTGGCAGTGAATCTGCCACACCTGTTCCTGCTCATTGAGCAAGGCGAGTGCCACACACGGGATCTGCCAGCGCTGCGCGATTATCTGCAGTTGATCGCTGACGACCATCGGCAGTCGTCCCAGGCTGCAACTGCGCAACTGCTTGCTGATCTGCTCGGCAATCCCGTGGCACGCCTCGCGTTGATGCGCTTGCCGGCGTTCGGACAGCAGGTCGGCAATGTCGATCAGTTGCAGCAGCCAGCCGTGGCCCAGAGGCTGGGCCCAGCCGCGCAGGTGCAGGGTCTGTTCGCCCAGGCCGGTGAAGTCCAGGTCCAGCAGTTGCCCTTGCCATTCCTGCGGCCGGCCTTCGATCGCCAGGGTGCTGTGGGGTAGCAGTAAGTCGTGCAGTGGCAACGGTTTGTCATGGGGTATCTGCTGTGCCAGCAACAGGCGCAAGGGGCCGGCCATTTGCAACACGGCGCCTTCGCCATCGAGGTACAGATGCAGACCCGTCGCGGGCGAGCCGAGCACGTCCGGCAGGTCCCCGGCGAGCGGGGCGCGCTTGAGCAGGCGGCCGAACAGATTGTCCCCGGCCGTCAAAATTTCAGGCTCGAGCTGGCGGTCAGGTTGGTGGGCAGGCTGGGTACGGTGCCGATGCCTGGCAACACCAGAAACGGAATGACCTGATTGAGTTTGCTGACGGGGTAATTGACGCTGACGGTGAGCGTGCCCAGCGTTGAGTCATAGGTTGCTGAAGTGTCCACGCCTACTACCACGTTCAGGGACGTTGGCAAGCCTGAAAACTGCTGCGTCAGAGCGGCATTGGCGGTGTTGACGACAACCGTCGAGTAGTTGGGCGTCGCAGGGTCGACGGCGACGCTGCGGCGGACCGCTTCGGCGGTGGCCTGATTGAACGTCTGCATCAGCACGAACGGCAGGGCATAGCTGACCAGGCCGTAAAACACCGCGAAAAAGATCACGAACACCAGGGCGAATTCGATCGCCACCGCACCTTTTTGCGCCTTGCGAGAGCCGGTTTTCATCCGTGCGTCTACCCTGACAGTCACTGCGTAGTATCAGCATAGAATCATTCAGCCAAAACGGACGGTTTTTACCGGATGCAAAGCCTTGTTCTTCTGATCTGGTTGGGCTTGTGTGCAGCCCAGGATGCCCGGCAACGGAGAATCGCCAACCTCCTGACATTGGGCGTTGGCGCCCTGGCACTGGTTTATCTGCTGTATTGCGGGACCACCTGGATGGGCGCCGCAGCGGAGCAGGGCGGCTGGGCCTGCCTGGTGGCGCTGGCGTTCACCCTGCCGGGGTATTTCATGGGGCGCATGGGGGCCGGGGATGTGAAATTAATGACAGCCCTTGGCCTTGCGACGGACGGTACATCGCTGCTCGGGATATTTATCGGCGCCGGCGTTGCGAGCCTTGTCTGGATCCTGCTGGCGCCAAGACTCTGGCTTCATATGAGTCAAGGGGTTAGGCAACGTCTTCGATATATGGCGCCATCGATGTCAAAAAAGCTGCCATTTGCGCCGTTCGTGCTGATCGGTTTTTTACTCGCACTACCTTGGATCCATTAGTCGCCAAACGCCACTAGTCTTATGTACATAGTCGGAAAGTGCGTCTACTTTCAATGTACTGGTTATACAGCCAACGGCTGACAGTACAGGAACGGTCAGGTTTGGCCCGGGCATGGAGTGGCACGTGAACAAGCTTACATCTGCGGTAAAAGTTCTTGTGGTCGATGATCAGGCACTGATCGTCGAGGAACTCTGTGAGTTTCTCGAGAGCAGCGGCTATCGCTGTGTCCCCTGCGGGTCCGGCAAAGAGGCGGTCGAGCGTTTTGCCGAGGATCCGGCGATCGGTCTGGTGCTGTGCGACCTGCACATGCCGGACCTCGACGGCATCCAGCTGGTGCAGGAGCTGCAGCGCCAGGCCGGCAAGCAGCGAGTGTTCGAAGCGATCATGCTCACTGGCCGCGCCGACAAACAGGATGTGATCAAGGCGCTGCGTGCCGGGATTGCCGACTACTACCAGAAGCCGGTCAATCTGGATGAACTGCTCGAAGGCCTGCAGCGTCAGGAGACCGTTCTGCAGGAACGGCACAAAACCCTGCAACTGGGGCAGTTGAATCAGAAACTGCAGGACCTGTCGTCGTCCATCGATGATCTGTATCAGGATCTGGACAAAGTGCGTCGCGGGCCGGCCCCCGTCAGTGAGCAGGCATCGGGTGACACCGACATGCTGGAGATCCCGGCCATTTTCAATCAGCTGTCGCCGCGGCAACTGGACGTGGCGCGCCTGGTGGGCAAGGGGCAGACCAATTACCAGATCGCCTGCGAGCTGGGCATCACCGAAAACACCGTGAAACTTTACGTCTCGCAGGTGCTGCGCCTGACCCACATGCACAACCGCACCCAACTGGCGCTGGCGCTTACGCCGCGTGCTGCGGCTTTACGTCAGCGGGTTACCGCGCACTAGCTCGTTGCTCCTGGCCGCCATCGGGCGGCCAGGAACGTCGACACCTCCAGTCAGTTCTTCCTCTCGATCTTGCCCCCGGCATCGGGGTCATAGAAGTCGGGGATGTCATATTTGTATTTCTTCAGCCAGCGCTGCATGGCCAGTTCACGTTCGGTGGCCGTGGCTGCCTGCGGATCGGGGGACGCGGCCTTGTTGCGGCTTTGCAGCAACAGCCAGCCCTCGGTTTCCTGCTGCTGGGCCGAGGCGGGGCCGGCGTCGATGGCCTGTGCGCCGAGCGGCAGGCTCAGCAGCCCCACGCAGCACAGTGTCTTGACGATGTTCATGGCGCCTCCTTGAGGATCACTTGATGGTCGCCGGTTGCGGGTCAGCCACTACCGCGACCTGATTGCCCGCGGCGGCTTTCGCCTTGACGGGCGACTTGAGTTTTTCCGCCCGCTCCTGAGCGTCGGTGAACTGTTCCGGAGTCAGGTGTGCGCGACTGACGATTTCGGCAGCCTGCTGCCAGTTGTTCTGGTAGATCAGCAGGGTGATCAGATTCAGCGTCGCCAATTGATTGTTCTGCTTGAGCTCGATGGCCGTGAGGAACTCGAAGCGCGCGTCTTCGAGCCGCAACTGATTGAGGTACACCACGCCCAGATCGTTGTGAATGTTTTCATTGGTCGGCGCCAGTCGCACGGCGCGCTGCAGGTGCGCCTGGGCCTGGCCGTTGTCGCCACGGGCGGCATACAGCTGACCCAGGCCGTGTTCGGCGTCGGCACTCAGACAGGTGCCGAGCAGGCCGCGATACAGCGGTTCGGCTTCATTGCGTCCCAGCAGACGATAGACCTTGGCCTTGCGCAGACGCACCTCCACGAGGTTGTCGGGCAGGCCTTGCAGGTTGGCCAGACTGGCGTGCAGCTTGCCGTCGTTGGCCAGGTCGTCCACCAGATTCAGCGACAGCTCCTGCTCGGCGCTCAGCTTGCTGCAACTGCTCGGCGCCAGCATGGCGGTCCACGGCGCCTGACCGTCCGTTGCGCAACCGCTCAGCAGCAACAGGCTTGCCACCACCATCAGTGCTTTCATCAAACGCTCTCCATGTCAGGACGCAAACGCCCGGGTGATTGCGGTAAATCCGGGGCCCGCCAGTACGATCAGCAAGGCCGGAAACAGGAACAGCATCATGACCACCGACATCTTCGCCGACATCTTCGAGATGTATTCCTGCAAACGCGTCAGGCGTCGGTCATCGAGCAGTTGCTTGAGCGCCAGCAGCGATTTCATCGCGCCGCCACCCTGTTGAATCAGTTGTTGCAGGATCACGCAGGTGTCGGTGAATTCATCCACCGCCAGCATCACCGCCGACTTGTTCAATTCCTGGCCGAGCTCCAGCCCCGAGTCGACGCGGGCAAGGATCAGGCGCAATTCGCTGGTCAGTTCCGGCAGCAGTTTCTGTCCTTCGATGCTCAACACGCGCAGTGCCTGTTCGACCGCCATGCCGGACTCGAACAGGATGCGCAGCAGAGGAATGAACGTCGAAACCTCCACCGAAATGATTTTCTGCCGCCGGGCGGCGGCATACGCCAGCAGGCGCTTGGGCAGCAGGTAACCGGTGCCGGTGGCGAGCATCGGCACCAGCCAGCCCTTGGGCGCCTGGGGAAAGAACACCTCCTGCAGAAACAAACCGATACCCAGCGCCAGCAACGGTGTACCGATCTGGCACGCGGCAAACAGCGAGCGTTCACTGGTCCGGCGCCAGCCGAGGCGGTTGAGCAGGGTCTGGGTTTCGCTGTCCATGCTCACCGAACGCTGGCCGAACCGGCTGTTGCCCAGCGCCCGCAGCAAGGTGCGCAAGCGGCTCTCTCGCACCAGATGGCCCTGCAGGCGCTGGTTGACCTGACGCACCCGGCGACGTTCGGTCAGCAAATGATTGCCGACCAGCAGCAGCGCCCCGAGCAGCAGCATGAGACTGGCCAGGATCACCATCTCAGACACTCCTCAACATGCGCCACAGCGCCAGGCTGCCGATCACCTGCAGCACCACCGCGATGATCAGCATGGTCTGGCCGCCGGGGTCTTTCCACATGCCAAGCATGTAGCCGGGATTGGTCAGCATGAAGTAGCTCACCAGGATCACAGGCAGTGATCCGAGCACCCACGCGGTCAAGCGGGTTTCGCCGGTCAGGGCGCGCAGCTGACGGGCGCCCTGATCGCGTTCGCGGATCAGCTTGATCAGGTTTTCCAGCAATTCGCTGGCATTGCCGCCGTAGCGGTGATTGACCTTCAGGCCCAGGGCAAACATGCGCAGTTCGTCCTGTTCGTAGAGCTCGGCGAAGTCGCTCACCGCATCGGGCAGGTTCACCCCCAGTTGCACGTTGCGCTGCACCCGGCCCATCGCGGTCTTCAACGGATCCTCGCAGGAATCGATGCCGCCCAGCACGGCGTCGCTCAGGGTGCGCCCGGATTTGAGGCTGCGCACCGAGTGGTCCAGCAGCTGCGGCAGTTGCTCGATCATGCGATTGAGCCGGCGGCGATACAGCCAGGCGATGTACAGGCGCAACACCAGGGGCGGCGCCAGCGTCAGGATCAGCAGGCCGATCCAGTCGGCGGTCAGATAACCCAGCATCATCGCGATGGCCCACAACGCCAGCCATAATCCCAGGCGCTCGTCGGGGCGGCCCAGGCCGGCCCTCAGGAACATGCGTTCGAGCCCTGTCCACGAAGTTTTGCCGGGCGCTGTCTGCGGTTGTCCGGCAGCCAGTCGCTTGAGCACCCGTTCGTTGGCGGTCTTGCGTACACCCTGCAGGAACAGACGGATGGACAGCGCCAGCAGCATCAGGCAAATGACGATGAGAATCACCGGCCCCATCATGACGAAAGCTCCATGCGCTCAGCCCAGACTCGACTCGTGCCGCAACTTGTCGCCGGCCGGGTTGACCGCTTCGCGCAGGAAGCCGAACCCGGTGCGTCGATCAAGGCGGAACAAGGTATTGGTGACGTACACGTCTTCGCGCACGCCGACCACTTCCACCACTTCACTGACACAGCGCCGGCCGTCGGGCATGCGGGTCAACTGGATGATCATGTCGAGCGCGGCACAGATCATTTGCCGCAGGGTGCGCTCGGCCACCGTGCGACCGGTCAGGCCGACCAAAGTTTCCAGCCGCAGCAACGCATCCTGGGCATTATTGGCGTGGACCGTGCTCATCGAACCGTCGTGACCGGTGTTCATTGCCGTGAGCACGTCGAGCACTTCGACGCCGCGGATTTCGCCGAGAATGATCCGGTCCGGGCGCATCCGCAGGGCGTTGCGGATCAGGTCGCTGGCCTTGACCTCGCCATGACCTTCGGCGTTCGGCGGCCGGGTTTCCAGACGCACCACGTGTGGATGACCGAGCTGCAATTCGGCGACGTCCTCGATGGTCACCAGGCGCTCTTGGGGGTTGATCAACTGACTGAGAATGTTCAACAGCGTGGTCTTGCCGGTACCGGTACCGCCGCTGATCAAAATGTTGCAGCGCTTGCCTACCGCGTCCTGCAGGCAATCGAAGATCGCCAGGTCGATGGTCTGCATGGCGATCAGGTCGCTGCTCTTGAGCATGTCCTTGCGGAATTTCCGAATCGACAGACACGGCCCGTCGAGGGCGATCGGCGGGATGATCGCGTTGACCCGGCTGCCGTCGGGCAGGCGTGCGTCGACCATCGGCGACGACTCGTCCAGCCGTCGCCCGAGCGGCGCCAGAATGCGTTGCATGACCCGTTCGACGTGGTGCGCGTCGATGAAGCGCAAGTCGCTCTGGTGCAGCACGCCGTCGCGTTCGACGAATACCCGATGCGGGCCGTTGACCAGGATCTCGGTCACGGCACTGTCGCGCAGCAACACCTCCAGCGGGCCGAAACCGGTCAGTTCATCGACGATCTCTTCCGCCAGGCGCTCCATCTCGTAACGGGAAATCGCCAGGTGCAGACGGGCGATGTACTCAGCGACCTTGTCGGTGACGAACTGCGCCAGCAACTGCCGCGAACCTTCCAGCAGGTTTTTCCCGGACTCCTCGATGGCATCGATGATGTAGCGATGCAGGACCAGTTTCAGACCTTCGTGGTCGGTGTTGCCCGACTGACCGCGAGCAGGGGCACCGAAGAGTTTTTCCGGACTCATGAGCTGCCTCGCAACCGGTCGAACCAGGTGATCCTGGGTTTGGTCAGGCCTTCGGAGCGTTTGGCCAGACGCTCGCCAAGCGCTCGCAGGCTCTGGGTGAGTTTCTCCCGGGGGGCCAGTTCAAACAGGCTCACACCCTGGTTCTTGGCGTTCATGCGCAGCTCCGGGCTCAGGGCCAGCACCGCGATCACTTCCAGATTGAAGGTCTTGCCGAGGGTGTCCGCATCCGGCGCGACGTTGCTCAGATAGCGGTCGACCAACAGCCGTCCGTGATCGAGCTTCATGCCTTTTTCCCGCCACAGATTGAACACCGCCAGGTTGCGCCGGCAATCGAGCACATTCTGGTCGGTGTACCAGATCAGCTTGTCGCAATGGCTGACAAAGGTGCGCAAGGCTTCGCTGTCAGGCTGGCCGGTGAGGTTCACGACAATGTGCTGGAAGTGCTGGCGCAAGGCACTGAGCAACATGTACAGCTCGGCGGCGCTGGTGCTCTCCAGTGGCTCGTCAGTGTCGGCATAGGCCAGAATCCGCAGACCCGCTTCGGCGCTGGTGAAGGCGCTGTCGATCAGCGTCGCGTCGAGCCTGCGCAAGTGGCGCAGGGCATCGCCGAAGTGGAACGAACTTTCCAGACCCAACAGCGCCAGGCTGTCGCCACGGGGCAGGCCGAGGTCCAGCAGCAGCGTCTGTTGCCCGCTCTTTTGCACCACCAGCGCCATATGGTTGGACAGCAGCGCGCCGTCGGAACTGCTCTGCACACCGTACAGAACCGTCAGCCCGCCCGACTGCGTGGTGTGGGTCACCGGCGGCATGCGTTTGCTCAAGCGACGTACCAGCCCCGCGACTTCGCTGGAGCGCGAACCGTAGGCGACAAAATCCCGTGCCCCGGCGCGCATGGCGTTGAGCACCAACTGATTGTCCATGCCGTCGCCGAGGGCGACGATCGCCAGCATCGGCTTGGCCTCCAGCGCACCTTCGATCAGCGCGCTCTGGGCCACCACGTGTTCACGGTCGAGGCCGACGAACACCAGGCTGGCGAAGGTGACATCCACCAGCGCGAGCAATTCATCGAGGCTGCCCGTACCGGCGCTGACCACTTGCCCCAGGGGCGCGAGAGCGCTTTGCAGCCATTCCAGATCGGTGCTGTTGCGGGTGATGGCGAGAAAGGTCTGGCTCATGCTCTGGCTCATTGGGACAACCCGCTGCGCTTGTCGAAGTTGCCGTTTTCCATGAAGAACATGCGATAGAAGTTCGGGTCGTAGTTGCGCAGTTTTTCTCCCGGCAGCGAAGGCAGTTGCGCTTCCGCCGACAGTGGACGCACCAGATGCGGGGTGACGATCATCAACAGTTCACGCTCTTCGCGTTTGATCTGTGAACTCTTGAAAAACGCCCCGAGCACCGGGATATCGCCGAGCCCCGGAAACTTGTCGACCTGGGAGCTGTTGCTGGTGCTGATCAGTCCGCTGATGACGAAGCTCTCGCCATCGGCGAGGGAGATGCTGGTGTCGGTGCGGCGGATGGTCAGGGCCGGTACCGTGGTTCCGGCGATCTGCACGGAATTGCTGAAGTCCAGTTCGCTGACTTCCGGTGCGACTTTCAGGGCGATGCGGTCGTGGCTGATGATGGTCGGCGTCAGGGTCAGGCGGATGCCGAACTCCTTGTATTCGATAGATACGCTGTCGCTGCCGGAACTGGGTACCGGGATCGGGATCTGGCCACCGGCGAGGAAGCTCGCGCTCTGCCCGTTCAGCGCCACCAGGCTTGGCCGCGCCAGGGTGTAGGCGAAGCCGCTGCCCTCCAGGGCGTTGATGATCGCCATGGTATTGCCGCCGATCCAGGAGAAGTTGAACAGCGAGTTATCCACCGGCAGTCGCGGCTGCGGCACGCCATCGATGGGCGGCAGTGTCCCGGGGGAGCCGAACAGGAAATTACCGCGGGTGCCGATCAGTTTGGCCGAGGCCTGCTTGAGTTTGGTGCGGCTGACTTCGACGAAACGGATGTCGGTCTGCACTTGCGAAGGCAGCAGCGCATCCTCCGCAGGCGGTGAGCCCGTGCCGGTCAGCGCCCCGGTGGCGGCGCCCTGGACAAACACCATGCTCTGGCGCGGCTCGCTGGAGCAGCCGGTCCAGACCATCAGGCTGGTGGCGCCGGGGGCCATGCCGGTGACCAGGAACGACGCGTTGCCGGTGGCGTGCACGTCGGCGATTTTCGGATCGCCGATGGCCAGGCGCGTGATTGCCACCGGCGATTGCAGATCCTTTTGCCAGCCTTCGTTGACTTCGATCACCGGTGGCAAGCGGCCGAGGGCCGAGCAATTGCCGGTCGCCGCCTGCGCGGCATTGATCGACAGTCCCATCAGCAGCAAGGCCCGGAGCAGGGGATTGAAGGTCGGCCAGGAACGACTCTGCATGCACTTGGATCCTTGCTCAGTCATGGATTCTGTTGGGTGATCTGATTACCGCGAATCACTTCCACCGCAGGCCGCGCTGCGCCGCTGTGCTCGCCGGCGGACGGGACTTTCGGCGCAGCGCCCAGCGCAAGCTGGGTGAACTGGAAGAGTTGGCTGTTGGCGGCGACCAGTTTGTCCGGAGCCTGATTTTCGCCGGCCCAGTATTTGGCCAGGCGCTGTTCTTCACTGCTGCGCACAGCCAGGCGCAAGGTGCCGACCTGGGTGGCGAGCATCATCCGGCTCAGCAGTTGTTCCGGCACTGCCAGCACCACCGTGCGCGCCGTGAGCCGGCGCTGATCCTGTTTGAGCTTGTCGTCGGCACTCAACGCGGGAGCAGACGGTTGCCCATCATTGGTCAGGCCGTATTGCTCGCCGACACCCAGCACGCGCATGGCCGGCACCACAATCTGCGCCGACTGCTGCGGGTTGCTGGCGTCCTGGCGCAGGAACAACAGCACATCGACGTAATCACCAGGAATCAATTGTCCGGCCGCGCCAATGACTTCATCGACCGACACTGCCAGTGCGCGTTCATCTTTGTGGATCATGCGCGCCAGCGTTCCGCCGGCCTCGAAGCTTTCATCGTTGAGCCAGGTTCCGGCACTCAGATGGCGCCACGGTGTGCGACCCACGGCCTGTTCGATTGTGCCGAGGCTGCCGGCAGGTGCACTGCGCAGTTTTTCAACGGCCAGGTCGGCAGCAGTGAGGGGCGTGAATGGAGGGATATCGCGCACCAGCACCACGACGGATTGGCGGGTCTGGTCTTCAGCGGCGGCGACGGTTTTTTCGACGGTGACCACCGCTGGCGCAGGTGCCTCGGCAACCGGCGCCGGTTGCCGGCTGAGCACCAGGCCCCAGTAGCCGACAATGATGGCCCCCAGCAGAAGCACGGCGGCAAGGCCCATGGTGACACGACTGTTCATGACGGCTCTCCCTTTCCTGCTGCACTACCAGCCCGCACTTCCTACCAAGGGAACATCGCAATCAGGCAGCTATGAACATCCAACTATTTCGCTATTTCCACGCTAGCTGAAACAAGCCAAAACGCCATTACTGGCGGGCAAATAACCTACGAAAGTATGGGGGTTGGCCAATTAGCAGTCGAAATGAGGGAAGCGACGATGCAATTAATCCTTTGTGATTAATCCGTTCTTACAGTTGTTGACGGGGGCTTTGTTGACAATGCTCAGATGGCACGGTGGAAGCTTTGCCGCTGTAGCGACATCGGCGCCAGGAGCGCAAAGGAGTGGACGTATGATTCTCGATTATCTGCTGGCCAGGGCACGACTGTTTTTCAAAAGTGACGAAGGGGCTTCGGCTATCGAGTACGCGATCGTGGTGGCGATGGTAGCGGTGGTGGTCGTGGTGTTCGTGACGCCAATGGGCACCAAGGTCTTCAACATTTTCAGCGCGATACTGACCTCGCTGGGTGGCACGGCCCCGACCAAACCCGGCATACCTTGACCGAATTTCCCTTCCCTCTGTCGATGCCTGTCTGGCGCTGAGAGAAAGCGCGCAGGCATTACCCTGATCATTGGCTTTCCGGTGCCCGGAAGACCCCGGGCATGAAGGAGAATGTCCATGTTCTTCGAATACCTGATGTTGCGTGCCCGCTCGTTCCTGGCAAGCACCGAAGCTGCGTCGGCCATCGAGTATGCAATTGTGGTGGCAATGGTCGCCATTGTGGTGGTGGTGTTCGTGACGCCGGTAGGCGCCAAGGTGCTGGCGATCTTCAACAACATCCTCGTGGCCTTGGGTGGCACGGCACAGACTGCGCCGACGCAGTTACCCTGACTCGATGGGTGGCGAATCTCGCACTACACTCGATTCCACCTTCAGTTTTTCAGGGATTGACCCATGACTGCTTCCTCGCTGCCCCGCCAACAGTTGCTTCTGGTTGACGATGAAGAGGACGCGTTGCTGGAGTTGGCGGAGTTGCTGGAGGGCGAGGGCTTCGTCTGTCATACCGCGACGTCGGTGAAACTCGCCCTGCATCATCTGACCCGTCATCCCGATATCGCCCTGGTGATCACCGACCTGCGCATGCCGGAGGAGAGCGGCATGTCGCTGATCAAGCGGCTGCGCGAACACACTTCGCGCCAGCACTTGCCGGTGATCGTGACCTCGGGGCATGCGGACATGGAGGATGTCAGCGACATGCTGCGGTTGCAGGTGCTGGACCTGTTTCGCAAGCCGATCTATCACGTGCGGTTGCTGGAAACCCTCGACAACCTGTTTCCCAAGCCCTGGGTGAATGCGAAGCCGGCCGACTACAGCTGATAACTGAAACTGACGCTGTAGCGTGGCCGGCGATTGAACGTGTCCAGCGCTTCATCCGACATCGGTTTGGCCGCTTCCAGAGCGATGTTGTAGTACTTGGCATCGCCGAACCTCAGACCCACGGCCGCCGAGGACAAGCTGTTGGCCTGCACCGGCAATTGATTGAACCAGCTGCGGGAGCGGTCGAGCACGACATAGGGCTGCAGGATGCGCACCCAGTTGCCGTCGCGGTTGAAACTGTAGTTGATCTCGTAGGCCACGCCCCAGCCCTTGTCGCCGGATGCCTGATCGTCCGGGTAGCCGCGGCCGAAATTCTGCCCGCCGAACACCGCGCGCTCGCTGTCGGGCAGGGTGTCGTCGCTCCAGTACAGTGCACCCGAAAGCACGCCTTGCCAGTTGTCGAAGAACTTGTCGCTCTGCACCCCGGAAAGCCGCAGGCGCAGGAAGTTGAGATCGATGGCGCTGTTGTTGGTGTGCGCCCCCATGCTGTCCAGCCCCTGATACACACCACCGCTGAGAATCCGCAGTTGCCGGGCGTCGGCCTTGCGCCAGTCGCTTTCGAAGGCGAGGGCGCGGACATCGGTGCGTTCTTCAACGCTCAGCGGGTAGCCGATGACGTTGTAGCGGGTCTTGTCATTGACCGCGTACAGACGGGCTCCGGCCGTCAGCAGTTCATTCGAGGCGGCAATCAGCGGCAGGCTGAAACCGATCGAGTAACGGTCGTTCTCACGGTGGGGCTTGAGTTCCAGGCCGTTGTTCAGCAGCACGTTGGTGCCGGGGTCGGCGCGATAGCGTGAAGCCGACAGGCTCAGTTGCGTGCCTTCGTCATCGAGGAACTGGCTGTAGTCCAGACGGTAGTAATGCTCGTGGTCCTTCCCGGGCGGAAACAATCCGCTGAGGGTCAATTGTTCGCCCATCGACGTCTGGGAGTTGCTGCTTACGCCCAACAAGGCCTGAGTACCGTTGCGGTTGTCTTCGGTGGTACTCAGGGTGCTGGTGAACGGTTTGCGGCTGGCCTGGGCGAGCAGCGTGGTCGCGCCGTCGGTGGTGCCGGGTGGCGGCACCTGGGCCTGGAGCGTGACGCCAGGGATGCGGGTCATCAGCGTGGTATAGCGTTCGAAGGTCTTGCGGGTCAGCGGGCGTTCAGCCTGGATTTTCGCTGCCAGTCTATCGATCAGGCCTTTGACCCGGCCGATATCGCCCTGAACCTCAACGTCCCGCACGTAGCCTTCTACCAGCACGACCCGCGCCACTCCGCCCTCGAAAGTCTGTTGCGGCAAGAAGGCATAGGACAACAGGTAGCCGTCGCTCTGGTAGCGCCGGGTGATGGTGCGGGTGGCTTCGATCAGATCGGCAAGGCTGGGTTCGTGACCGATCAGGGGTTTGAAGACTTCCGCCAGTTCGTTGAGCGGGTAGAGCGTGCCCCCTTCGATCTGCACGGTTTTCAGTTTGATCTTCGTGCCCATCTTCAGCGGTTCGGTCGCTGCGGCACCGGGCTCCGGGACTTGCAGCGGCGCAGCGTTCGGCCGGTAAGCATCGGCCGGCAGATTCGGCACCGGCAAATTGCGAATGGTTTCATTGCTGTTGAGAAAGCTGGGCAGGGTGTCGGCGAGGGCAGAGGAACTGAGACTGAGGAACAGCAGGGATGCCATTACGCGCATAGGACACTCCATGTTCAAACCGCAGCACCAGGCAGGGTTTTCCTGAGAAAAAAGCGGAAGACTCGTGGGAATCTTCCGCCCTCAACCAAGCGTAGGCGCTGTAGGTTAGGCCGTCGAATCGGCCAGGTGCAATTCAGGGTTTGTTGCCGCCCAGGGCGCCGGTCAGGCCACCGAGAACACCGCCCAGGCCTGCGCCCACGCCTGTGCCAGTGCCGCCGGTCGCAGTGCCGCCGTTGACCAGTCCGCCGACGGCGGTGACGGTGTTGCCCACGGTGGTGACGGTGTTGCCGACAGCGGTCACGACCGGGTTACTGTTGGTGCTCGCAAGGGTACTGCCCAGATTGCCGACCGCGCCGCCCACCTGACTGGTGACGCTGGCGACCGGAGCGCCGAGCCCGGTGGTACTGCCGACGTTCTGGGTCAGACCGGTGACGGCGGTAGTGACGGGAGCGATCCCGCTGCCGACGTTGTTGCCCAGGGTTGCCAGTGGTGTGGTGGGTGCGGTGATCGGTGTGCCCGAACCGCCGAGCACGGTGTTGAGCGACGCCACGGTGTTGCCAGTCGATGCGAGTACGCCGCCGGGTGCGCTGAGTGCGCCGTTGCCGGCCGTCAGCCCGGTGCCGACATTGGCCACCGCGCCGCCGACAGTCTGCAGCAGGCCATTGTTGCCCAGGCCGCTACCGGCGCCGGTTCCCGATCCGGTGCCGTTGTCGACTACACCGCCGACCTTGCCAACCGTGGTGCCGACGTTGCTCAGTGCACCGCCGACGGTGTTGGTCAAGGCATTGCCATTGCCGGCCGCGGTGACGTTGTTGCCCACGCCGTTGACGGTGCTGCCGACTTTCTGAACGATCCCGTTCAACGGCACACCCAGGCCCGTGGTGCTGCCGATTCTGTCGGTGGTGCTTTCGACCATGGCGATCACCGGCACCAGGTTGTTGCCGACGTTTTTGGTCAGCGAACCGAGGGGGCCGGTGGTGGTCGCTGTGCTGAGGGTGTCGCCGATCATGGTGACTTTTTCACCGACACCACCGAGCAGCGGCGCGACCTTGGTGACCACGCCGCCGACTACCGGAACGCTGCCTGTGGCATTCGCCAGTTGGCCGCTCAGGTCGGACACACCGTTGCCGACATCCTGCACCACGCCGCCGACGGCCGACGCTGTCACGCCCAGGCCATTATCGGTCGTACCCAGTTTGCCGATTCCGTTGGCTACGCCGTCACCCAGTGTGGTCACGACGTTGCCGGCGGTTTTGGCAGCGCTTTGCACAACCCCGCCGACCACAGGTACGCCACTGAGCGAGTCACCGACCTGGCCGACGCCGCTGCCGACGCCTGCGACGGTGTTGCCAACGTCTTGCACCAGGGTTGAGGTGACCAGGGGTGAAGGAGTACTCGGGTTGGTGGGATTGGTCGGATCGGTTGGATTCGTCGGGTTGGTCGGGTCCGTGGGATTGGTCGGATTCGTTGTGCCGGTCCCGCCGGTGCCACCGGTGCCCGCAGTGCCGCCATTGCCCGCCCCGGTTCCAGTTCCAGTTCCGGTACCTGTTCCTGTTCCTGTTCCCGTTCCCGTTCCCGTTCCCGTTCCGTTATCAGTGCCGGCAGTGCCGGTCCCGGTGCCTGATGTTCCGCCTGTTCCGCCAGTGCCTGCGGTGGAGCTGTCCGGTGAAGAACTGCCGGAACTGCTGTGATGACCGCCACCGCCGCTGCTGCAGCCTGCCAGTCCAAGAGAGAGAATCAATGCCAGCGCTGTTGCCGATTTGCACCACACTTGAGTTTTCATGAGGGTAATCCCTTGCACCTGTCACAACGTTCGTTGTCTTCGATGGCTCACCGATTCTGTTGTCGGCAATGCCTTCGCCCGTTGTGCTCATATCAATCGCAAGGTTGGATTCATGCCATTCTCGAGTTGGTATTAATGCCTTTATATAGAGGGGTGAATCTGCAGCTTAGCGACTAATGCCGAGGATATAAGCGCGCAAAAAAAGCCTTGAGAATCAAGCCCGGGTGTTTGGCAAGGAAGTGGATGGCGGGGGAAAAAACTTAAGTTATATACACACAATTAAACATGTTTCGCGGGGCGGATCGCACCCCGCCAGGAGCGGGGTAGCGACTGGCGCGGTGGGTCGACTCAGGCAATCGGTTGCCAGTGGCCGACCATATGTTCCAGATCCCCGGCACCGATCAGGCGTAATTCACCGCTGGATCCCGCAGTGCTGGCGAACAGCGATACTTCGCTTGGCAGGCGCACCGGCTTGCGAAAGTACACAGCAATTTCCAGGTTGGCCCGTGGCAGATGATCTGCCAGTGCAGCCAGCGTACGGGCCTTGTTCCACAAACCGTGGGCGATGGCGGTGGGGAAGCCGAACAGCCTGGCACTGGCGGCACTCAGGTGGATCGGGTTGTAGTCGCCGGAGACTTTGGCGTACTGCCGGCCAATGTCCGCCGGGGCTTTCCACTGCGCCACCTGCATCAGTGGCAGCGTGGGTTCCCACGTCTGTTCGAGCGCTTCGCCCTCCAGCCTCACGCCTCGGCAGAGCATCTGGCTTTCGGCCTCCCAGAGTGGGCCAAGCTGATCGTCGAGGGTGGTCAGCAGCTCGAACGTCGCGCCTTTCGGATGCGGTTGCAGGTTGTGGACCCGAACGCTGACCTGCGCCCGACCGATCCCGCCCATCGGCCGCAGTACGCGAATACGGTTGCTCAGATGAATCAGCCCCAGCAGCGGGAATGGAAAGTCTTTGGCCGTGAGCAATTGCATCTGCAACGCAAACGCCAGGACGTGTGGATAAGTTGGCGGCAGCAGGCCGTCATCGGCAAAACCGCAGACCTTGCGGTAGGCCGCCAGACGTTTGCCATCTACCTCGACGGCGCAGCGCAAGCCGCTGTCGGGCAAGGTGGTGCCGGTGATTTTGCGCCGGGTCGCCGCCCGGACATACAGTCCTGGCAGGCTCGGTTCCTGGTGCAACGTATGCCATTCGATGCTCATGCCTAAGCCCCCAGAACACTTTGTCCACAGACCCGCAGCGCCTGCCCGGTGAACGCGCCGGTGCCCGGTTGTGCCAGCCAGGCCACGGCTTCGGCGACGTCTTGCGGCAGGCCGCCCTGGCCCAGCGAACTCATGCGCCGGCCGGCTTCACGCAGGCCGAACGGAATGTGCGCTGTCATCTGGGTCTCGATGAATCCCGGCGCCACGGCGTTGATGCTGATGCCGCGCTCCAGCAGCGTCGGCGCCCAGGCTTGGGCGAGGCCGATCAATCCGGCCTTGCTCGCCGCATAATTGGTCTGCCCGCGATTGCCGGCGATGCCGCTGATCGAGGCCAGCAAAATCACGCGTGCGTTGTCGCGCAGGGTGCCGCTGTCGAGCAGGGCCTTGGTCAGTACTTGCGGGGCGTTGAGATTGACCGCCAGCACCGCGTCCCAGAACTCGGGCGTCAAGTTGGCCAGGGTCTTGTCGCGGGTGATGCCGGCGTTGTGCACCAGAATGTCGAGGCCGTCCGGCAACTGTTCGATCAGCTGCGCGGCGGCGTCTTCGGCGCAGATATCGAGGGTGATGGCGCGCCCGCCGAGTCGGGCGGCCAGGGCTTCCAGATCGGTTTTCGCGGGCGGCACGTCGAGCAGAATCACCTCGGCGCCGTCCCGCGCAAGGGTTTCGGCGATGGAGGCACCGATGCCCCGCGCCGCGCCAGTGACCAGCGCCTTGCGCCCGGCCAATGGGCGCGTCCAGTCGGTGACCTGGGTAGCGCAGGCTGTCAGCCTGATCACCTGCCCGGAGACGAACGCACTTTTCGGCGAAAGGAAAAACCGCAGCGGCCCTTCGAGCTGATCCTCGGCACCTTCGCCGACGTAGATCAGTTGCAGCGTGCCGCCGCTGCGCAACTCCTTGGCCAGCGAGCGAGAGAAACCTTCGAGCGCTCGCTGGGCACTGGCGGCAAACGGTTCGCGCAGGGTTTCCGGGGCGCGGCCGAGGATTACCAGATGCGCGCTGCTGTCGAGGTTCTTCATCAGCGGCTGGAAGAACTCGCGCAGCTGCTTTAGCTGGTCGGTGTGCTGCAAATCGCTGGCATCGAACACCACGGCCTTGAGTTTCGGGCCATGGCCGGGAATCCATTGGGTGGCAGTTGCCGGCTGGTCGCCGTAACGGTAAATCGAGTCAGTCAGGCGATTGGCGAATGTGCTGACCCGTTCGGCCAGCGGCCCGCCGCCGATCAGCAGCGCACCGTCCACCGGCCGCAGGCGCCCGGCCTGCCAGCGTTCCAGCCGCACCGGCGACGGCAGGCCCAGGGCCCCGACCAGACGATGGCCGATGGACGAGTTGGCGAAGTCGATATAGCGGTCAGACATGGAACGCTCTCCAGAAGATGGGGTTCAAAGTGTGGACTGCGAAGGGCAATCAATCGTTCGATCCACGCAATAAGGCCTACGCTAGAACAGCAGAGTAGTTTGCCCCCGGTGTTTTTGGGGCCCGGCAGGGTTTTCAGTGCCCGATTTTCAGACTGGATATTTCACAAGGAGTTTTTCATGAGTCAGCTGCGCCGCGTCGCGATCATAGGTGGCAACCGTATTCCGTTCGCCCGTTCCAACGGCCCATACGCCACCGCGAGCAATCAGGTGATGCTCACCGCCGCCCTCGAAGGTCTGATCGAACGCTACAATCTGCACGGCCAGCGCATGGGCGAAGTGGTCGCGGGGGCGGTGCTGAAATTGTCACGGGATATGAACCTGACCCGCGAATGCGTGCTCGGCTCGCGCCTGTCGCCGGCCACGCCGGCCTATGACATACAGCAGGCGTGCGGCACCGGCCTGGAGGCGGCGTTGCTGGTGGCGAACAAGATCGCCCTCGGCCAGATCGATTGCGGCATTGCCGGCGGCGTCGACACCACGTCGGACGCGCCGATCAGCGTCAGCGAGGGCCTGCGCAAGATTCTTCTGCAAGCCAACCGCGCGAAAACCACTGGCGACAAGCTCAAGACTTTCCTGCAATTGCGTCCGAAACACCTGATCCCCGAATTCCCGCGCAACGGCGAACCGCGCACCGGCCTGTCGATGGGCCAGCACTGCGAGCTGATGGCGCAGACCTGGAATATTCCTCGCGAAGAACAGGATCAACTGGCACTCGAAAGCCACCACAAACTCGCCGCGTCCTACAGCGAAGGCTGGCACAACGACCTGATGACCCCATTCCTCGGCCTGACCCGCGACAACAACCTGCGCCCGGACCTGACCCTGGAAAAACTCGCTACCCTGAAGCCGGCCTTCGAGAAAAGCGCCAAGGGCACGCTGACCGCCGGCAACTCCACGCCACTGACCGATGGCGCATCGGTGGTGTTGCTGGGCAGTGAGGCGTGGGCGAAAGAACGTGGCCTGCCGATTCTCGCTTACTTGCGGGACGGCGAAGCGGCGGCGGTGGATTTCGTCAACGGCGCCGAAGGGCTGTTGATGGCGCCGGTGTATGCGGTGCCGCGTTTGCTGGCGCGCAATGGGCTGACCTTGCAGGACTTCGACTACTACGAAATCCACGAAGCATTTGCCGCGCAGGTGTTGTGCACGTTGAAGGCCTGGGAGGATCCGGAGTACTGCAAGACCCGACTGGGGCTGGATGCGCCGTTGGGCTCGATTGACCGCAGCCGCTTGAACGTCAAGGGCAGCTCGCTGGCGGCGGGGCATCCGTTTGCCGCGACGGGCGGGCGGATCGTGGCGAATCTGGCGAAGTTGCTGGATGCGGCGGGGCAGGGGCGGGGGTTGATTTCGATTTGTGCGGCGGGGGGGCAGGGTGTGACGGCGATCATCGAGCGCTAGAAGAGCAAAAGCTTGCCCTCACCCTAACCCTCTCCCGGAGGGAGAGGGGACTGACCGAGGTGTCTGGCGTTATACATCGACCTGAAAGATCGGTGTCGATTATGGATTCAACAACGTTCTTTCATGTCGGCGGATTTCTAAAGCATCCCCGATTCGGCTCCCTCTCCCCCCGGGAGAGGGCTGGGGTGAGGGCGCTTTTCAGGATGCCCGCCAATCTCAAGTCCGGAACCTGCGCACCAACCCATCCAGTTCATTCGACAAACCCGCCAGACTCTGCGAATCCAGCCGCGCCGAATTGGCCAGCTCGGCCACCAGTTGCGCATCACCATGAATCTGGCTGATGTGCCGATTGATGTCCTCGGCCACCTGATGCTGCTCTTCCGCCGCCGTCGCGATCTGCGTGTTCATGTCACGAATCACATCCACCGATTCCCGAATCTGCCCAAAGCTTTCCCGCGCCTCGCCAATGCGTGCCACCGATTGCTGTGACACATCAAGGCTGGCCCGCATCTGCTGGGTCACCGCGCTGGTGCGTTTGGCGAGGTTGCCCAGCAGGCCGTCGATTTCCGCCGTCGAATCCGCCGTGCGTTTGGCCAGTGCGCGAACCTCGTCGGCCACCACCGCAAAACCACGCCCCTGCTCACCGGCCCGCGCCGCCTCGATGGCGGCGTTGAGCGCCAGCAGGTTGGTCTGTTCGGCAATGGAACGAATGGTGCCGAGGATCGACTGGATGTCATTGCTGTCACGCTCCAGTTGCTGCATCGACTGTGCCGACTGTTCCAGCTCCTGGCTCAGTTGATCGACGCTGTGCACCGCCGCATCGATCTGTTGCTGACCTTCGCGGGCCTGGCGCTGACCGCTGTCGGCCGACTCCGCCGCCTGGCTGCACGAGCGGGCGACTTCGTTGGCGGTGGCGACCATTTCGTGAAACGCAGTCGACACCATGTCCACCGCTTCGCGCTGACGGCCGGCGGCTTCAGCCATGTCGCCGGAGACCCGGGTCGAGCTCTGCGAAGTGGCAAGGATTTTCCCGGCCGCGCCGCCGATGTGCTGGATCAGGCTGCGAATCGCGGTGAGGAACTGGTTGAACCAGTTGGCCAGTTGCGCGGTTTCGTCGCTGCCACGGATGTCGAGGTTCTTGGTCAGGTCGCCTTCGCCCTGGGCGATGCCTTCCAGACCATTGGCCACGCTGCGGATCGGCCGCACGATCAGGCTGGCGAAACTGGCGCCGACCACGGCGAAGAACACCGCCAGCACCGCGGCTATGATTGCGATCAGCCAGGTCAGGCGGGTCGCCGAGCTCATCACTTCGTTCTGTTTGATCAGGCCGATGAAGGTCCAGCCCAGTTGCTCCGATGGCCAGACATTGGCCATGTAGCGCTCGCCGTTGAGCTCGATGTCAACCAGGCCTTTGCCGGCCTTGGCCAGTTGCGCGTAGCCGTCGCCGAGGCTGTCGAGTCGCTTGAAGTTGTGCTCCGGTTGCTTCGGATCGACCAGCACCGTGCCGGTGTTTTCCATCAGCATCAGGTAACCGCTTTCACCGAGCTTGATCTGTTTGACGATCTCGGTCAGTTGCTTGAGCGACACGTCAATGTTGACCACGCCACCCTGGGCGCCCAACTGGTTGGCGACCGCGCGCACGGTGCTGACCAGTACCGCGTCATCGCCGGCCCAGTAATAGGCTTCGGTGCGCAGGGTCTTGCCCGGGTTGGCCATGGCGGTCTTGTACCACGGGCGGGTGCGCGGGTCGTAGTTGGCCATCTTCGGATCGCCCGGCCAGAAGGCATAGCCGCCGCTGTTCAATCCATAAGAAACGTAGGAGTAGGCAGGGTGAGCTTTGGCCAGCCCCTCGAACAGTGCAAACAGTTGTTTGTCGATCTCGCCATCCGAGGTGTCGGAAGCGTTGGCGCTCATGCGGCTGCGCACGCTGCCGTCGGCGTTTTTGACCAATGGTTGCGCCGCCAGGTAATCGACGTTCTGGCTGATGCCGTCGAAAAAAAGCTGCATGGCATTGCTGACCTGACGGATCTCGCGCCCGCTGCTGTCGACAAAATCGTCTCGGGCATCGCTGCGCAGGTTCAGTACCACCAGCGTGGCGACCAGCACCACGGGCAAGCAGGCGATGATTGCAAACGCCCAGGTCAACTTCTGTTTGATGTTCATCCGCGCTCCAGATTTTCTTGTAGGCCCACGCAGTGCAGATGACTCGCGGTTATTGGCAGCCGAAAAACCTATTTCTCACCCGTTTCCTTGGATGCGACATCGACATTTTTTTGGGAACGATTGTCGGACAAATTCCTCTGTCACAGAGGAATTCGGCCGCACGAGAGGGAAATTGAGGCCGGAAGAGAAAATTCTTACGAGCTGTGTGCGGCGGGATGTCAGATTCTGTCGCAAATGCCCTCAAGTCCTTGCGACAACAAGTTCGGTGGGCTCGGCTATGATTCGCAGCGGTCGATACAAGGGCGATGGATTGACGTATTTGATCCGGCACAGTGTGTGCATCCACAGGTTCACAGGTCGGCAACCCCTCCCCGTGATGCGAGGATTGCCGTATAACGAGTGACATTCGCGTGTTTGGTAATAAAGGACCCACAATAAAAGCTGATGAAGACTCCAAAACGCATTGAACCCCTGATCGAGGACGGTCTGGTCGACGAAGTGCTGCGTCCACTCATGAGTGGCAAAGAAGCAGCTGTTTATGTGGTGCGCTGCGGCAATCAGTTACGTTGCGCAAAGGTCTACAAGGAGGCGAACAAACGCAGTTTCCGCCAGGCGGCCGAGTATCAGGAAGGCCGCAAGGTTCGCAACAGCCGACAGGCCCGGGCGATGGCCAAGGGGTCCAAGTTCGGGCGCAAGGAAGCCGAAGATGCCTGGCAGAACGCCGAAGTCGCGGCGCTGTTCCGCCTGGCCAGTGCCGGGGTGCGAGTGCCCAAGCCGTACGACTTCCTTGAAGGCGTGCTGCTGATGGAGTTGGTGGCCGACGAATATGGCGATGCCGCGCCACGTCTGAACGACGTGGTGCTGGAACCGGATCAGGCCCGCGAATACCACGCGTTCCTGATTTCGCAGATCGTGCTGATGTTGTGTACCGGTCTGGTGCACGGTGACCTCTCGGAGTTCAACGTGCTGCTGACGCCGACCGGCCCGGTCATCATCGACCTGCCGCAAGCGGTGGACGCCGCCGGCAACAATCACGCGTTCAGCATGCTGGAGCGTGACGTGGGCAACATGGCGTCGTACTTCGGTCGCTTTGCCCCGGAGTTGAAGAAAACCAAATACGCCAAGGAAATGTGGGCGTTGTACGAAGCTGGGACGTTGCACCCGGCCAGCGTGCTGACCGGTGAGTTCGACGATCCCGAGGACCTGGCCGATGTCGGCGGGGTACTGCGCGAGATCGAAGCGGCGCGTCTGGATGAGGAGCGCAAGCAAGCCATCCGCGCGGCGGACGACGAGCCCAAGGGCAAGTCTGACGAACCGCCTCCGCCACCCTGGATGCAGTGAGCATCTGAAGAAGAAAACCCGGCTTCGGCCGGGTTTTACACATTCAAGGATTGATTGTGAGCACTACGTCCCGCAATGCCCGGCTGATCATCACGGCCCGGCTGATTTCCGATTTCGGCGCGTTCCTCAACATGGTTGCGCTGGCCACTTATGTCTATCTGCTGAGCAACAGCGCGATGAGCGTGGGGATTTTTCTCGCCAGTCGCGTGGGCGGCGGGATTTTCGCCAGCCTGCTCGGCACCGCGTTCTATCGCCGATGCAGCGGCCGCTTGCCGTTGATTGCCTTCGATCTGCTGCGCGCCGCTGTGCTCGGGCTGTTGCTGATCGTTCCGGTCAGTCAGCAGGCGTTGTTGCTGCCGCTGATTGCGTTCGGTCTGGGATTTGGCAACTCGATGTTCGCCATCGGTCTCAACAGTCAGTTGCCGCGATTGATCGAGTCGGCGCAGTTGCTCAAGACCAATGCCTGGATCACGTCCGCCTCGTCCATGGCGATGGTCGGCGGCAGTCTGGTGTCCGGGTTGCTGGTCGCGGGATTTGGTTTTGAAACGGTGTTTGCGCTGAACGCGGTGACCTACCTGCTGGCAGCGCTGTTGATCGTGCCGCTGCGGTTCAGTGCACCTGAGCCAGTGGTTGAATCCAGTGTTAAACAAGGTGAATGGTCGGCGTTGTTGCAAGGCCTGCGCAGCGTTCCGGTGGTGGCGGCGATGTTGGCGGTGACCATGGCCGACACCCTTGGCAGCGCTGCGCACAACGTCGGCTTCCCGATCATTTCCAGACTGCTCACGCCGGATTCAGCCAGCACCACGCTGGGCCTGATGCTCGCGGTGTGGGCCGCCGGCAAACTGCTCGGCGCGCGCATCGCCAGTCGCCTCAACGGCTCGGAAAACATCCATCTCGAGCGCCGCTATTTCGGCGGCGTGCTGCTGATGTCTTGCGGGTTCATCCTGATGTTCCAGCAGCACAGCGTCGTCGGTCTGTTGCTGTTTTCGCTGCCGGCCGGATTGGGTGACGGGTTCTCGGAAGTCGGCCTGATGTCGCGCTTGCAGCGGGAGCCGGAGCCCCTGCGCCTGCCGATTTTCAGTTTCCTGACGTTGTTGCAGATGACCGGGTTCGGCGTCGGCATGCTGATCGCCGCACCGTTCTATGCGTGGTGGGCGCCGGGTGCCGTGGTGCTGTTGTTCCACGGCATTCCCCTCGCCACAGTGCTGTCGATGAAACTCCTGCTGCTCAGGCGCGAGCGGGTTGCGCGCAGCAGCCCGACGCCAGTTCCTTGAGGATCGGGCAGTCCGGGCGGTGGTCGCCGTGGCAGTGTTCGACCAGATCCTGCAGGGTGTCGCGCAGTTCGCCGAGTTCGCGGATCTTCTGATTCAGCTCGTCGATGTGCTGGCGGGCCAAAGCCTTCACATCGGCGCTGGCGCGCTGGCGGTCCTGCCAGAGGGTCAGCAGCTTGCCGACTTCCTCCAGCGAAAAACCCAGGTCCCGCGAGCGCTTGATGAACGCCAGCGTATGCAGGTCGTCATCGCCGTAGATGCGATAGCCGCTGTCGGTGCGATGGGCAGCCTTGAGCAGGCCGATCGACTCGTAGTAACGGATCATCTTCGCGCTCAGGCCGCTGTGGCGGGCCGCTTGGCCGATGTTCATCGGTTGTCCTCCAGATCCTCGGGTTTCCAGGTCTTCAACAGTAGCGCATTGCTCACCACGCTGACGCTCGACAGGGCCATCGCCGCACCGGCCAGCACCGGATTGAGGAAGCCGAACGCCGCCAGCGGAATGCCGATCAGGTTGTAGACGAAGGCCCAGAACAGGTTCTGGCGGATCTTCGCGTAGGTCTTGCGGCTGATCTCCAGCGCGGCCGGCACCAGCCGTGGATCACCGCGCATCAGGGTGATGCCGGCGGCGTGCATGGCCACGTCGGTGCCGCCGCCCATGGCGATGCCGATATCGGCAGCGGCCAGTGCCGGAGCGTCGTTGATGCCGTCGCCGACCATGGCCACGACCCCGGTTTTTTTCAGTTCGGCGACGGTGGCGGCTTTGTCTGCCGGCAGCACTTCGGCGTGGACGTTTTCGATGCCCAGCGCTTCGGCGACGACGCGAGCGCTGCCTCGGTTGTCGCCGGTCAGCAGGTGGCTGTGGATATTTCGCGCCGCCAGTTGTTGCACCGCGTGCAGCGCGCCGGGCTTGAGGGTGTCGCCGAAGGCGAACAGACCGAGCACGCGGGGTTCGGGGCTCTGCTCAATCAACCAGGACAGTGTGCGACCTTCGGTTTCCCAGGCCTTGGCGGATTCGCTCAGGTTTCCGGCGTTAAGACCGCTTTCTTCCAGCAGGCGCCGGTTGCCCAGCGCCAGACGTCGACCGTCGAGATGGCCGGCGATGCCTCGGCCGGTCAGGGACTGACTGTCGCTGACATCCGGCACGCTCAGATGGCGTTCGGCACAGGCGTCCAGCACCGCTTTGGCCAGCGGATGTTCGCTGCCGCGTTGCAGCGCGCCGGCGGCTGTCAGCAGGGCGTTTTCGTCACCGTCGATCGCACTGAAATGCGCGATGCGCGGCGTGCCGGAGGTCAGGGTGCCGGTCTTGTCGAACACCACGGCGCTGACTTCATGGGCGCGCTCCAGTGCTTCGGCATCCTTGATCAGAATCCCGTGGCGCGCCGCCACGCCGGTGCCGGCCATGATCGCAGTGGGTGTTGCCAGGCCGAGGGCACAGGGGCAGGCGATCACCAGTACCGCGACGGCGTTGATCAACGCGGTTTCCAGTGGCGCGCCGTATAGCCACCAGCCGATCAGCGTGGCCAGGGCCAGCAGCAACACGGTCGGCACGAACACCTGACTGACTTTATCCACCAGTTTCTGGATCGGTGCCTTCGCCGCCTGGGCGTCTTCCACCAGACGGATGATCCGCGCCAGTACGCTTTCCGCACCGAGCGCCGTGGTGCTTACCAGCAAGCGGCCTTCGCCGTTGATCGCGCCGCCGGTGACCTTGTCGCCCGTCTGCTTGGGCACCGGCAGGCTCTCGCCGCTGATCAGTGCTTCGTCGGCGTGGCTCTGACCTTCCAGCACCTCGCCATCCACCGGGAAGCGCTCACCGGGTTTGACCAGTACAAGATCGCCGAGGCGCAGAGCACTGATGGCAACGTCCTGTTCGCGGCCATCGATGACTTGAATCGCCCGCTCCGGCCGCAACGCCTCCAGGGCGCGGATGGCGCTGGCGGTCTGGCGTTTGGCGCGGCTTTCCAGATATTTGCCGAGCAGCACCAGCGCGATGACCACCGCCGAGGCCTCGAAATACAGATGCGGCATGCGCCCGGCGGCGGTCGCCCATTCATAGAGACTCAGTCCGTAACCGGCGCTGGTGCCCAGCGCTACCAGCAAGTCCATGTTGCCGGCCCCGGCGCGTACGGCTTTCCACGCGGCCACATAAAACCGTGCGCCGAAAATGAATTGCACCGGAGTGGCGAGGGCAAATTGCACCCAGGCCGGCAGCATCCAGTGAATGCCGAATGGTTGCAGCAGCATCGGCAGCACCAGCGGCAAGGCGAGGGCGATGGCGCAGATCAAGGCCCAACGCTCGTGGTTCAGGCGTTGCTGATGATTGTCGGTCTGGTGTTCAAGTTCGAAGAGGCTGGCCGAATAGCCGGCCTTGCTCACGGCGGCGATCAGGGTTTGCGGGTCGACCGCGCCAAGCAGCTCAAGATGAGCGCGTTCATTGGCGAGGTTGACGCTGACACTTTTTACCCCCGGGACTTTGTTCAGCGCGCGTTCGACGCGGCCGACGCAGGAAGCGCAAGTCATGCCGTCGATGTTCAATTCCACCGTTTGCTGCGGCACGCTGTAACCGGCGCGTTCGACCGCCTCCATCAGTGCCGGCAGGCTGTCGCTGGGTGCCAGTACGCGGGCCTGTTCGGTGGCGAGGTTGACGCTGACGGCGCTGGCGCCGCTGACTTTGCTCAAGGCGCGCTCGACGCGGCCGGCGCAACTGGCGCAGGTCATGCCGCTGATGGGCAGATCGAACGTGATGGAATCGGACATCGGTCGTACTCCCTGTAGTGGATGCCTACAGGATCAACCTTGCCATGCTGGCAAGGTCAAGCGCCAAAAAAATGGGGGGAGCAAACCTGCTCCCCCCATTTTCGAAACGCTCAGTATTCGAGAGCGGCCGGCCGCAGGTACAACCCTTTGGCGTTTGCCGCGATCCGGTACTTCACCACATCCCCGGCCTTGAGCGAGATTTCCTGCGCCGGCGGTGCCAGCATGCCCGACTGGCAACCCGGCACCTGGCCCGGTTCCAACTTCAGACGAAGGGAGAACGTGCCGTGGGGCAGGTTGAACGAGGTGGACTGCTCCTGAAGGAGTCGCCCGGCGAACTGATCCTGGATGTACACGCCGATCTCGCAGGAGGTCGGCACTTCCAGACGCTCGCGGGAGATGATCAGAACGGCGTAATCCTCGCCGGTTGCGTTGGCCTGGGGCAGGCAGGCAAAAAGGCTGAGTACGCCAAACAGGCTGAAAGCTGACCAGCGCATGGCTGAATCTCCTGAATTCATGTCATTGATGCACGCAGCTTGGCCGAGCGCGGCGCCGATTGCCAGCCCGGCAGTTGTTTGCAGAACTTGACCTTGCCATCGTGGCAAGCTCGACACTGCCGGCAACCTCACTCAAAGGAGTCATTCCATGCAAGTGTTCACTGTTGAAGGCATGTCCTGCGGTCACTGTGTCAAAGCCGTCACCCAGGCGGTGCAGAGCAAAGATCCGACCGCCAGCGTGCGGGTCGATCTGGCAGCGAAGGAAGTCGGTGTCGAAAGTGCGCTGAGTGCCGAGCAGGTCATCGAAGCGATCAGCGAAGAAGGATATGCGATCAAACTCGCCTGATCTTTTTAATAGTTAGCGAGCTACCGGAATGTTCAAGGCGTCCTCGCGCGGCTAGACTGTCGGGCTGCACACTCAACCCGATTGTCTGCCCGACCTGGACGCCTGATGAACTTCCGTACCCTCTTGATTCTCGGTGCCCTGACCGCTTTCGGTCCGTTGGCGATCGACTTCTATCTACCCGCTTTTCCCACCATGGCGCTGGCGTTCGGTACCGACGAGAAAGACGTTCAGCTGACGCTGTCGGCTTACTTCTTCGGCCTGTCCATCGGCCAACTGGCTTACGGCCCGGTGGCGGACCGCTTCGGCCGGCGGATTCCGTTGCTCATTGGCCTGACGCTGTTCACGCTGGCGTCAGTGGCCTGCGCCTATGCACCGAATCTGGAGTGGCTGATCGGAGCGCGGCTCGTGCAGGCGCTGGGTGGTTGTGCGGGGATGGTGATTGCCCGGGCGGTGGTCAGCGACAAGTGCGACGCGGTGGGTTCGGCGAAAGTCTTCTCGCAGCTGATGCTGGTGATGGGGCTGGCACCGATTCTGGCGCCGATGCTCGGCGGTCTGCTGGTCAACACCACGGGCTGGCAGTCGATCTTCCTGGTGCTGACGGCGTTCAGTGCCCTCGCCGGGCTGGCGGTGGCGCTCGGCCTGCCGGAAAGTCTGCCGGCGCATGTTCCGCGTCAGCCGTTGTCCGGTGCCCTGCGTCAGTACGGTCGATTGCTGACCGACCCGGTCTACATGGGCCATGCCCTGACTGGCGGTATCGCCATCGCCGGGATGTTTGCCTACATTGCCGGCTCGCCTTTCATTTTCATCAAGTTGTATGGCGTACCGGCCGAGCATTTCGGCTGGCTGTTCGGCACCAACGCGGCAGGGTTCATTCTGGTGGCCCAGGTCAATGCGCGACTGTTGGCCAAACGTGGTCCGGCCTTCCTGCTGTCGCGGGCAGTCTGGGTTTACCTGGGCGCCGGGCTGACGCTGCTCGCGGTCAGCGCCTTGCACACCGAAGCCCTGTGGCCACTGCTGATTCCGTTGTTCGTCTGCGTGGCCAGCCTTGGTTGCATCAGCCCCAATGCGGCGGCGTGTGCGATGAACGGGCAGGGCGGTCGCGCTGGCAGTGCTTCCGCCTTGCTAGGCAGTATGCAATTCAGCGTCGCCGCCGGGGCTTCGGCGCTGGTGGGAATTCTGCACGATGGCACCGCCGTGCCGATGGCCATGGTCATCAGCCTGTGCGGTCTGTTGGTCGTCTGCGCGGCGACGCTCACCCGACGCATGCAGAATGCCCGGGCGCTGGCAAAGGCGCAGGCTGAAATCCAGTAACGAAAGCCTCAGCCGACAGCGCGTTGCTGGCCGGGATCGGGAATCTGATGGGGCGCGTGCAGACGCGCTTCGAGGGTGCGAGTGAAGGCGCGAGCTTCGGCCTCACTGCGGAAGGTCACGGCGTGCTGGTCAAGGCGAACTTGCCATTGGGACTTTGCCACTTCTTTTATCAGGATCTTCATTGCTGACCTCCCGTACGTAAAAGATTGCCTCGCAGAGGTTTCGATTGTAGACCTGAATACGATCGCAATTGTGACAAGGCTCAAGCATCTGACTGACGGCAAAAAACACCGCAGCCCCGAGCCAGCCACATCCGGCGCTGACGAAGACTGCGGTTTTTCGAGTTTTAGAAACCTTCTAAAACAATTTTTCCCTTGGCTTTGCCACTTTCGAGCAGTTCATGGGCGCGGCGCAGGTTGCTCGCGTTAATCGTGCCGAAATGCTCGCCAACGGTGGTTTTCAGCGTTCCGCTGTCGATCAGCGCGGCCACGCGGTTGAGCAGTTTGTGCTGCTCGATCATGTCCGCGGTTTCGAACAGCGAGCGGGTGTACATGAACTCCCAGTGCAGCGACAGGCTCTTGCGCTTGAGCTTGGTCACGTCCAGCGCTTTCGGATCGTCGATCAAAGCCAGTTTGCCTTGCGGCGCCAGGACCTCGACCAGTTGGTCCAGATGCTGGTCGGTCTGGGTCAGGCTGGCGACGTGAGTCACGTGGTCGATGCCGGTGCGCTTCAGTTCTTCGCTCAACGGCTGGCTGTGATCGATCACCCGGTCGGCGCCCAGCGCGGTCACCCAGTCGCGGGTTTGTGGGCGAGAAGCGGTGCCGATCACGTTGAGCCCGGTCAGTTGGCTGGCCAGTTGAGTGAGGATCGAACCCACGCCGCCAGCCGCGCCGACGATCAGCAGACTCTGACCTTCGTCGGTATTGCCTTCACGGATCTGCAGGCGCTCGAACAACAGCTCCCACGCGGTGATAGCGGTCAGCGGCAGGGCGGCGGCTTCGGCGAAGCCGAGGGTTTTCGGCATGTGGCCGACGATCCGCTCATCCACCACGTGCAGTTCACTGTTGCCACCGGCCCGGGCGATGGAGCCGGCGTAAAAAACCTTGTCGCCGGCCTTGAACAGCGTCACTTCACTTCCGACCGACTTCACCACGCCGGCGACGTCCCAGCCCAACACCTTGGCCGAGCCACCTTCAGGTGCGACGTTCTGGCGAACCTTGGTGTCGACCGGGTTGACCGAAATGGCTTTGACTTCCACCAACAGATCGCGCGGGCCGGCAACCGGCTCCGGCAGTTCGATGTCTTGCAGGGCTTTTTCGTCGCTGATCGGCAGGGACGCGTAATAGGCGATGGCTTTCATGGAGAACTCCGAAAGTGAATGTCAGGAAGGATTCAGGCGATGGCGCGCAGACGCTTGAGTTCGAAATGCTCGAGGAACCCGGCGGCCTGCGCCCGGAAATGCTGGATATGCGCGCTGGCGTCATGGGCCTGGAGGGCTTCGTCGCTGGCCCACTGTTCGATCATGTAAAAAGCCAGCGGGTTGGCCAGATCCTGGTGCAGGTCATATTGGCCGCAACCGGCTTCCGCGCGGGTCGGCTCGATCAGTGCGCGCAGGTGCTGTTCGAGAGCGTCCTGCTGACCCGGTCTGGCGATCAGGGTGGCGATGGCGGTGAAGGGTTGGGACATGGTCGGCTCCGAAAGGGGATGAATTCGATGGGAGGCATGATTGGCTATTTCTGTACGAGATAAAACCGGCTAAAAGAGCAGTCTCTTTCAATATTTTTTTGATAATCGAGGCTGATGATGTTGCGGTTCGATGACTTGCAGTTATTTGTCCGGGCGGCGGACCTGGGCAGTCTGTCGGCGGCGGCACGGGTGATGGACATGTCCGCCGCCGTGGCCAGCGCGGCGCTCAAGCGCATCGAGCAACAGCTCGGCGCACGATTGCTGGCGCGCTCGACCCGCAGTCTGCGGTTGACCTCCGAGGGCGAGGGCTTTCTCGAATATGCCCGGGCGGCGTTGAGCAATCTGGATGAAGGACGCCGCTTGTTGGCCAGCGGGCAGGATCAGGTGAGCGGGATCCTGCAACTGTCGGCGCCCTCGGATTTCGGCCGCAACCTGCTGCTGCCGTGGCTCGACGAGTTTCAGCGTGAACATCCGAGGCTGACGGTGCGTCTGTTGCTGGGCGACCGCATTGCTGACCTGTTTCGTCAGCCCGTGGACATCGCCCTTCGTTATGGCGAACCGGAAGATTCCAGCCTGGTGGCGCTGCCCATTGCGGCAAACAACCGGCGAGTTCTGTGCGCCTCCCCTGGCTACCTGGCGAAACACGGTGAACCGACACAACTGGAACAGCTCGCGCAGCACAATTGCCTGCTGTACATGCTGGGCAGCCGGGTGCATGACCATTGGAGCTTTCACGATGGCAAGCGCGAAGTCGGCCTGACCGTCAGTGGTGATCGCTTCAGCGATGACGCCGACGTGGTGCGTCTGTGGGCGGTTGCGGGAGCGGGTATCGCCTACAAGTCGTGGCTGGATGTGGCCGACGATGTGCTCGCCGGACGCTTGAAAGTGCTGTTGCCAGGTTTGCTCTGCGAACGGGCTCCGCTGAATCTGCTGTGCGCCCATCGCGCTCAATTGAGTAAGCCGGTGAACCTGTTGAGGGAGATGCTCGCCAGTCGTTGCGCCGAATTGAGTAGCCGATTTCCCGTTTTTCCGCAGGTTGATCATTAGTCGCAGGTAAATAGCGAAATTTCTGTCAGGAACAATCACCAGCCGCACCCGCTCCAGCGCAGGACGCCGCTATCAACCCGCTTATACTAGCGTCCGCCTGAAGCCTGCACCGGCGCGCTGGCACAGGCACGATCAGATCGTCACTGACCGGTGGCGGTGGTGGCTGCGCCAAATGCAGCGAATGCCGGTGGCCGGGGTTGTTGCCTTGCCTTTTGCTCAGGGCATTTTGCGCGGTTTGGC
Organism: Pseudomonas sp. HLG18; assembly: GCF_051903985.1. NCBI lineage: Bacteria > Pseudomonadati > Pseudomonadota > Gammaproteobacteria > Pseudomonadales > Pseudomonadaceae > Pseudomonas > Pseudomonas sp. HLG18. The sequence continues at coordinate 5,931,662 of NZ_CP195831.1, forward strand.
CGACGACTGATTACGGGTCAAGATGTCTGCGGGCAGTAGACGATACGATTCAACAGGGAGTGAATACATGGAACATGCACCTTGCATCAGCCAGATCGCCACGTTGCTGGCCGATCCCAAACGCAGCGCAATGATGTGGGCGCTGATGGATGGCTCGGCCCGGCAGACCGAGGAACTGGCGCTGCTGGCAGGGCTTTCGCCCTCGTCGGCCAGCGCACATCTGGGGCGCTTGTCCGCTGGCGGTCTGTTGAAGGTCGAGGTCCGTGGGCGCAAACGTTTCTTCCGCCTCGCCGCTCCCGAAGTCGGCGCGGCGATCGAGGCACTGGCCAGTGCCTCGATCGCCAGCGCTCCGCAGAAAATTCCCGACGTGTTCAAGCGCTCGACACCGATTGCCAGACCACAGGCCGCCCCGTCTTCCCTGCTGCGTGCGCGTTTTTGTGATGACCATCTGGGCGGTACGCTGGCGGCCGACCTGTATCAACGCCTGCTCGATGCCGGGTGGATCGAACAGCTTGAACACCGTGTGGTCGTCACCCACAAGGGGGCGACGCAACTGGCCAGTCGCGGGGTCTTCATCCAGGCACTGGCTCATCGCAATGTCCAGGTGGCCTGCGCTTGCCCGGACTGGAGCGAGCGTCGGCCGCACATGGGCGGCTCGCTGGGCGCGGCGTTGCTGCAGCTGTTCATGCAGTCTGGCTGGTTGATGCTGCCCAACGATTCCCGCGCCTTGCAGTTGACGGCGGCGGGGCAGCGGGAGATTCACCGGTTTGCCCGGGAAACCGAGCTGGAAATGGCGTTGTAGAGCACTCGTTGTCATTGTCCTGATGACTGGCGTCGCCCACGACTGCTATCAGGTCGCATCTGGCACAAACGCCTGACGTCTATCGCGCACACTCGATCTGCGGACATTTCGGATAGAGGAGGTGGCATGGACACGGCAAGCTACAGCGCGGCCGATCGACTGGAACGGCTGCCGGTGAGCGGTTATCACCGGATCATTTTCATCATCATCGCCCTGGCGTTTTTCTTCGACTCCATGGATCTGGCGATGATGACCTTCCTGCTTGGCTCGATCAAAACCGAGTTCGGCCTGAGCAGCGCCGAAGCCGGGTTGCTCGCCAGTTCGAGCTTTTTCGGCATGGTGCTGGGGGCGTCGCTCTCCGGGCTGCTGGCCGATCGTTTCGGGCGCAAACCGGTGTTTCAGTGGAGCATTGTGTTGTGGGGGCTGGCCAGTTACCTGTGTTCCACGGCGCAAACGGTCGAGAGTCTGACGCTGTTCCGCATCTTGCTGGGAGTCGGCATGGGCATGGAGTTTCCGATCGCCCAGTCGATGCTGTCGGAGCTGATCCCCGCGCAACGTCGCGGGCGATACATCGCTTTGATGGACGGTTTCTGGCCGCTGGGCTTTGTCGCTGCCGGGGTGCTGTCGTACTTCCTGCTGCCACTGATTGGCTGGCGCGACATCTTTCTGGTGCTGGCGGTGCCGGCGGTGTTTGTGCTGGCGATCCGCTTTTTCATTCCCGAGTCGCCGCGCTGGCTGGAACAGGCGGGCAAGCACGAAGCGGCGGACAAGGTGTTGTGCGCGATCGAGGACCGGGTACGGAAGTCGCTGGGCGGGGTCGCGTTGCCGGAGCCGGTTCGCCTGCCTCGGATGATCACGCCTCCGGGCAACTTCCTGTCGGCCCTTGGGCAGATCTGGTCGCCGCTGTACCGACAGCGCACCATGATGATCTGGAGCCTGTGGTTCTTCGCGCTGCTCGGGTTCTACGGCCTGACCTCCTGGCTCAGCGCGTTGCTGCAACAGTCGGGGTTCGCGGTGACCCAGTCGGTGTATTACACGGTGCTGATTTCCCTCGGCGGGATTCCCGGCTTCCTGATGGCGGCCTGGCTGGTGGAGCGCTGGGGACGCAAGCCGGTGTGCATCGTCACGTTGCTCGGCGGCGGGGTGATGGCGTTTCTGTACGGCCAGAGCGCGGTGTTTGGCGGCAACGTGGCGCTGCTGATCGGTACGGGTCTGTTGATGCAGTTTTTCCTGTTCGGCATGTGGGCGGTGCTCTACACCTACACGCCGGAGTTGTACCCGACATCGGCGCGGGCGACGGGCTCGGGGTTCGCTTCGGCCATCGGGCGCGTGGGCTCGCTGCTCGGGCCGTTGGTTACCGGTCTGGTGTTTCCGATCACCGGGCAGGGCGGCGTATTTGCGTTGGGGGCGTTGTGCTTTGCGGTGGCGGCGGGGGTGGTGTGGCTGTTCGGGATGGAAACCCGGGGCAAGACGCTGGAAGAGTTGACCGAAGCGGTTGTGCGCTGACACCTGAAAAGCCGTTCGAACACGGGCGTGTTCGAACGGCTTTGTGCTGTTACGGTTTTACCAACCGTGCATCCAGGCTGTTCTGCGCCAGGCGCTTGGCCTGATCCTGAGTCATGCCCAGGTGAGTGTGCAGCGCATGGAAGTTCTCGGTGACATAACCGCCGAAGTACGCCGGGTCATCGGAGTTCACCGTGACCTTCACGCCGCGCTCGAGCATGTCGAGGATGTTGTGCTGCGACATGTGATCGAACACGCAGAGTTTGGTGTTCGACAGCGGGCACACGGTCAGCGGGATCTGCTCATCGATGATCCGCTGCATCAGGCGCTCGTCTTCGATGGCGCGCACGCCATGGTCGATGCGCTGGATTTTCAGCAGGTCGATGGCTTCCCAGATGTACTCCGGCGGGCCTTCCTCACCGGCGTGAGCGACGGTCAGGAAGCCTTCGTGACGGGCACGATCGAACACGCGCTGGAACTTGCTCGGCGGGTGACCCATCTCGGAACTGTCCAGGCCCACCGCGACGAACGCATCACGGAACGGCAGCGCCTGGTCGAGGGTTTTCTGCGCTTCGTCTTCGCTGAGGTGGCGCAGGAAACTCAGGATCAAACCGCTGGTGATACCCAGTTGCTGTTCGCCATCTTTCAGCGCGGCGGCGATGCCGTTGAGCACCACTTCGAACGGGATACCACGGTCAGTGTGAGTCTGCGGGTCGAAGAACGGCTCGGTGTGAATCACGTTCTGCTCTTTGCAGCGCAGCAGATAGGCCCAGGTCAGGTCGTAGAAGTCCTGGGAGGTGCGCAGCACGTCGGCGCCCTGGTAATACAGGTCGAGGAATTCCTGCAGGTTGTTGAAAGCGTAAGCCTTGCGCAGGGTTTCGACATCGCTCCACGGCAGGGCGATCTTGTTGCGTTCGGCCAGGGCGAACAGCAGCTCGGGCTCCAGCGAGCCTTCCAGATGCAGGTGCAGTTCAGCCTTGGGCAGGGCGTTGAGCCAGTCGTACATATTCTTTTCTCATCAGGTGCAATGACGGCATTCTACAGATGCGCGCCGAAACAATTGGCAAAACCTGACCAACCGATCCATCACACCGCTTCCTGTTCCCGCCGATAGGCGTAGGTATCGGCAAAGCGCGACAGCAGGAATTCGGCGCAGGTGGTGGTCGGATATTTCGCCGGATGCTGTGCGTCCTGGCAACCGGGCAGACACTCGATGCGTGTGTCCGGGTGCGGCTCGGCGAAAAACGGCATCGAATAGCGATCCACGCCCAGCGGGCTGATGACCCGGTGCGGGGTCGAGCGATAACGGTCATTGCTCCAGCGCGCCATCATGTCGCCGAGGTTGACCACGAAGGTACCGTCGATGGGCGGTGCGTCGATCCACTGGCCTTTGACGTTTTTCACCTGCAAACCGCCAGCGGTGTCCTGATACAACAGCGTGATGCAGCCGTAATCGGTGTGCGCGCCGGCGCCTTGCTGTTCGGCGGAACTGGCGGTGTGGCGCGGCGGGTAATGAATCATCCGCAGCACGCTGACCGGCTCATTGAAGCGTTTGTCGAAGAAATCGCGCTCGATGCCCAGTGCCAGGGTCATGGCCCGCAACAGGGTTTGCGCCAGGGCCTGCATGTCGCGGTAGTGCTGTTCCATCAGCGCTTCCCAGCCGGGAATGGCCGGGTGACGATTGGGGCCGCGCAAGGGTTTTTCCGCCAGCACCTCCGGATGGTCGGCCGGCAGGTGCAGGCCCATGTCGAAGGTTTCCTTGAGATCGCTGGGTTTGTCCGGGTCGAGCTGTTCGGTGGCGATGGCGCCGTAGCCGCGGTGATGGACGGTCCGGGTAATGTCGATCTTGAGTTTTTCCGCTGCCGGCAATTCGAAGAAGTGCCGGGCGTGATCGAGCAGGGATTCGATGCGCTGCGCAGAAATCGGATGGCCCTTGATATAGAAGAAGCCCCATTCGCGGCAGGCGTGGTCGATCTGTTCGGCGACGGCGGGCCAGGCGTTCTGGTCGTCGGAGTAGAGCGCAGAGATGTCGATGATCGGAAGGCTGTTCATGCACAATCCTTGGAGTCATGTGAGATCCAGTGTGGGAGCCAGCCTGCTGGCGATGAGGCCAGAACGGTATCGACTGAAAGTGCGCTATCGCCAGCAGGCTGGCTCCCACAGGGTTTTATGGCGGGCAGGCGTTATTTCGGCATCTCGGCCTTCATGCCTTCGACGTAGTAATTCATCGACGCCAGTTCCGCGTTGGTGGCGCTGACCCCCGCCGGGATTTTCTCGACCCCGGCCTGATCCTTGATCGGCCCGGTGAATGGTTGCAGGGCACCGCTCTTGATATCGGCGATGATCTGCTCGGCTTCGGCCTTCACCGGTGCCGGCACCAGATCACTGATCGGCAGTTCGACTGTGCCTTCTTTCAACCCGCCCCAGTAATCCTGGGATTTCCAGTTGTGGTCGATCACGCTCTGGGTTGCCTGAATGTAGTGCGGCGCCCAGTCGTTGACGATCGAAGTCAGCACCGCTTTCGGACCGAAGTGCGCCATGTCCGAAGCGTAGCCCACGGCGTAAACACCTCGCCGTTCGGCGGCCTGGATCGGTGCCGGGCTGTCGGTGTGCTGGAACACCACGTCCACGCCCTGGTCGATCAGCGCGTTGGCGGCGTCGGCTTCCTTGCCCGGATCGAACCACGAGTTGACCCACACCACTTTGATTTCCGTGCCGGGGTTGTACTTGTTCAGGGCCAGTTGAATGGCGTTGATGTCGCGGATCACTTCCGGGATCGGGAACGAGGCGACGTAGCCGATCTTTTTGCTCTTGGTCATCTTCGCCGCGAGGAAACCACCGACGTAACGGCCCTCGTAGGTACGCGCGAGATAGGTGCCGAGGTTCTTGTCCTGCTTGTAGCCGGTGGCGTGCTCGAAGGTCACCTTGGGAAACTGCTTGGCGACTTTCACCGTCGGGTTCATGTAGCCGAAAGAGGTGGTGAAGATCAGGTCGTAATTGTCCTTGGCCATGTTGCGGATCACCCGCTCGGCGTCGGCGCCTTCGGCGACGTTTTCCACGTAGTTGGTGGTGATCTGTGTGCCGAGTTTTTCCGCCAGTGCCTTGCGCCCCTGTTCATGCTGATACGTCCAGCCGTGGTCGCCGATGGGGCCGATGTAGACGAAGCCGACTTTCAGTGGATCGGCGGCACTGGCGCTCAGGCTGAGGCCAAGGCCCATGGCGATGCACAGCAGTGTTTGCAGTGGACGTTTTTGCATGAACGCGAACTCCCTTTTGTTGTGTGTGGGGAGAGCAATGCAAAAGGCTGACCAAGCGGACAACAATCTGGCTTGAAACCGAGGCGCGCCCATCGCGGGCAAGCCCGCTCCCACAAAAACGCCGCGATCCCTGTGGGAGCGGGCTTGCTCGCGAAGAGGCCGTAAAGGCCAATAAAAGTGCATGTCCGTACAAGGACGCCATCGACTGGTGCGCTAAGGTGTAACGAACCATTAGCGCCGCCCCGCAGTCAGTAGCTCATTCGACCTCAGCGCCCGAAGGCCCGCCATGCTCACGATCCTCAAGCAAGAAAGCTTTCTGCTGCTGGCCCTGATCGCGGCCCTCGTCGCGTATTCGATGGAGCACTGGTTGCTGCACAGCGGCCAGGTAGCGGCCAGGTCGTCGCCCTGACAGCAGGGCTGGTGTTGATCGCCTTCATCGTTGCCGCCTCGATGCGCGTCGCCCATCAGGCCGAACTGCTCGCGGAAAAAGTCGGCGACCCTTACGGCACGATGATCCTGACCCTCGCCGCCGTGCTGGTGGAAGTGGTGATCCTGGCGATCATGATGCGCAACGAAGCCTCGGCCACACTGGTGCGCGACACGATCTACTCGGAGGTGATTTTCTAGACACACTCCTCTTTGGTGTCAAAGCCCTTAGGCTTTGACCTGCTCCTGCTCCTGCTCCTGCTCCTGCTCCTGATATGGAAGCTTAAGGATGTGTATTTGATTGGGAGTGCTCTTGCCTATTCCTTCCTGACACACCTCTATCTATGGCATACCTCGGAAGCCCGGAGATTTTCCTCGGCCAGATTCTGTGCCTCTGCCTGAGGTCTAAGGATAACCTGCTGTGCGGGGAGCATTCATGCCGCGAGTTCATACAATATCTGCGACACGCGGCTACCTGTCAGGCATTTGGCTGGGCGGAAAGAAATGGCGTTACGTATGTGACGAACTCAGCATGAGGAGTGCGATGCTCATTCCACCTTGGAGGGTTAGAGGCCGGTCGATGGCGTAAGTCGCATGTCGTAATCATCAATCGTTCCTTGGCGCGTGAAACACCTACAAAGAAGCCGCAACGCTCCTCTTGTACTTTGCCCCAAAATGTCTGTGTTTCTACACCGATCATAATTACAGAGTGGAATTCCAATCCCTTACTTTTATGAATCGTCAGAAATCGGACTGCTTGATCGTTGGAGAACAGATCAAGTGCTTTGAGCAAATCCGGTTCTTGCTCGAGCAGTTTCTCAATTTGCTGTCTCGTGTTCTTGATAACCTCGTTCAATCTGGCTTTTGCTTCGTAGTCAGAAGAAAGGGTCGTCAGCACGGGTAGGCCGATGTTCTTCAGGAACTTCATAGTTAGCTCCCACCATCCTGAATAAGGCGCGTCAGATCGGGCCAATTTTTTCACTTCCTTGCGCTGGGCAAGATAGAGGCGCTCGAAGTTTCTCTGAAGCTCAGATTCACCGTCCTCGTTATTAAATGAAACCAGTTGCTCCATCAAATTGATCCACGCCTTCGGTTCTCTCTCCCGATACAGGCATGATAGGTAGTCAATGATTAGGCGAGCAGCGGGCTCATTAACCAGATCTTGAGACTCATGCTCGTTGCGATAGGGAATTCCTCTTGCTGCCAGTTGCTCCATGAGGGGGGTGCCATACAGGTCTATCTGCCTGGGGAAAAGAATCGCTATTTCTGGTAGGGGTATTTCCTCTACATCTATCCACCTCTGGATGATGTCGGCCAACGCGGCTGCTTCGCTGTGATTGTTATCGTAGTTTCGAGCGAGGAGTTCGCCTTCGTTTCCAATGATCAGGTCATCTGCCATCACCGCAGCAGGATCAAGGGTTCGAATGATCTCGTTCTGCATCCGCAAAAGCCGAGGCTTAGATCGGAAGTTTCGATATAGATTGAGTGGTCGGGCGTCGAAGTCCTTTGCGTAGTCTATAAATATGCCATCCAGTGCTCCGGCCCAGCCCATAATTTTCTGTTTGGTGTCACCGACGGCGGTCAATCGAATTGGCTTATTCATGAAGATAAGCTTCAGCAGTGCGTACTGCTCAGTAGTGCAGTCTTGGAACTCATCAAGGAACACATCGGCGTAGGTCTGACAAATTGCATTTCTTGCAACTACTGAATTGGTCAAGATCTTCGTTGCGAGAGGTATGAGCTGCGCGAACTTAATTTGTTTGCCTTGAATTGATTCGTCGCCTATGGAGTAGTTTGGCTCAAGAGAGTCCCCGCCCGTGAGCACGGGTCTAAACCTATCAATGATGCGCTTGGCGAAGCCGTGAAAGGTGTAGCTGTCGAAGCGTGCAGCCAGATCAAGCCCGCATCTGCGACGAATCCGTTCCTTGAGGTTTACGCTCGCATCGACCTTGAAGGAGATCGCCAGTATTCGCTTGGGGTAGCGACAGTTTCCGGTGCGTAGCAAAAAGTCTGCACGCTGCGCCAGAACCTCCGTTTTGCCTGCGCCTGGGCCTGCGGTAAGCGCGAGCGACTTTCCAAGCTCCCTCACTGCAAGAAGGGCGTTTGTTTCCAAGGTCAAGCCATCGGCGACTTTCCATACATCCGCGCTGATCATTCTGGGATGTCCTCCAGCGCCGCGATGATTGCGTCTGCTAAACGATCTAGCGATGGAGGAAGGCTTTTTAGCAGATCTTCGTCAGTCAGCTTCGCAAGGGCGGAGATGTGTGCTGCCGGTTTGCTACCTAGTTTGAACTTGGAGTGGTAGGTGCCAAAAAGTTGCTGTTCCGCTGCATTGTATTGGTCGGACTTATGATGACTCTTGCCTAGGACGGCCTTAACAGTTGATTCGTCCGGATCGCTTAGCGATACATCATATGCATCTGGGTAGGCCAGCAACATTGAGAAGTCCAAATCCATGGGCTCTGAGAAGAAAACTCCGCGCTTCTCTAGCTCGACAAATACGCTCACTTTTCCTTCTTCAAACCAATGGTGGGTTCGAACCGGAAGGTCATCATTCCACTTGGCTATATTCCAAGCGGGAAGCTTTTTCTCTGGAGCAAATTTTGCAAGTTGATTATTGACGTTGGTTACACGTCCCCACCCACCTTGATGTCGTGCAACGTCGAGATCAAGTAGGGTTACATAGGGCGTCTCCAGCGCGGATAGCAATCTCCAAAAATGGTTGACGTGACGACCGCCCAGTGGCGCGATGGTCACCGCCGACTCATCAACAGGCGCACCTTTCGCCTGAAGAATTCTCGGAAGAACAATTTCTTCGCTGTCTCCCTCACCCAGTACCACTAGCCGGGAAAAATAGACTTCCGGAAAGGCCTGTACAGCCTCTCGAACAAACTTATGAGCTTCATCTTCCTTGTCGGGTAGGGCTATAGAGGTAACTTTGGTGGCGCGGTTCGCAGCAAGGCGTAGATAGCGGATGTTCTCAGGATCCACGCGGCGGAGCATGGATGGAGCATGCGTGGCGATGATTGCCTGGGAGTCTGCCCCCCCTATTGAGCTATTGAGGGCGTTAACGATGCGCCCTAGGTAATGAGGTGAGAGGCTGTTTTCAGGTTCCTCCACTGCGATCAGCGTAAATGACGGTGGCTTCAGTTTGTCAGCGTCGAAAGAGACATCCTTACCGGTAAGGACTGCGCGCCCGATGGCGTGAGAGGACAAAACAAGTGACAGGTAAAGCATCGACTTCTGACCATCGCTGAGGCGAGAGAAGTCGACTAGATTTTCGTCATGCCCTGGTGAAAACGACACTGACATGTGTCTGAGAAGAGACTCAATCTCGGAAGTAACGAACGTGAGCTTTGGGTCGGTGAAGAAGGTGCCCTTGTGAAGCCGTTTCCACATGGCGTTCAGGCTTTCACTGAATGCACTTACCGATTGATTTCCGGACAAGCATTCGCTGATTTCGTCAGTGAGTCCTTTGATCCGCTCGCGGTCATCCTCCCAATTGACGGCTCGTAGCAAGCGTCCGAGCAGGGCATTAGCGCCGTAGGTTATGTGGTCGGCAGGGTCTCGTCTGGCGGGAAGGTAATGCATTTGAATGGTATTACGATGCGCCCGAGTGACTACTGCGGTCGACAGTGGGTTGGCGTCTTTATCAACATCAAGGACATACACTAGGTTCTCTTCAATGTCGCCATCGATCCCCATGGTTGCGCTCAATCGATATCTAACGCGCGGGATTCCTTCGGCTGTGTCCAATCGCATATGAGCGAAGTGCGGGGCCACGGTAGTGTTGTCCTCATCCTCCAGAAGCTCTGGAAATTCGAAATCCGCTTCCAGCCACAGACTGCGTTCCTCAGGCACCAAATCCTCATCAGCAGGTACATGGAAGTCAGATCGCTTGATCCGACGGAGGCTTGGATCAAAGGCAAACAACCTGCAAAGCGCTTGCAGGACTGCGGTCTTTCCAGAGCCATTGGGGCCGATAAGGTAGGTGACATCCTCAAACGTGATTACCGTAGGCCCATTGGCGAAGGACTGAAAATTACATAGCCGAATACTCTGCAGCTTCATTGCTCACCGCCCATCGTCCAGGATTTTGTTTGCCCCGTGTCTGCTGACCCGGTTCACGTCGCCGACAGCCGAACCGCTCGGATATAGGTGATTCAGAATAGGCGGTTTGATCCAGAAGATGGTAGTTGGCCAGCATTCAGTAACGATTATTTGGTTCGTTCTTGAATTTTCAGGTGCGGCTCGCTAGGTATTGATGAACGGCATGATGCGTCAATTGTCTAGAAAGGTGCTTTCCGTAATCCCATGGCGACAGGGCAATTCTGAGCCCATGGAGTGAAGGTATGCGGGGCATCAGCCTCGTTGTGCCTAAGGTAGGGAAAAAATAACAGCCCGGAAGGAGCCTTAGATGGCTGGCAGTAGCTTGTTCGCACTATTGGATGATATCGCCACACTGCTAGACGACATCTCCCTGATGAGCAAAGTCGCTGCAAAGAAATCGGCTAGTGTCCTGAGCGACGACCTTGCTGTGAATGCTGAGCAGGTTACCGGCATGAAAGCAGATCGAGAGCTACCGGTGGTATGGGCTGTATTTAAGGGGTCGTTGAGAAACAAAGCAATCCTGGTGCCTTGTGCGTTGGCGCTGAACGCACTGTTGCCTGCGGCGGTTCACTGGCTGCTCATGATTGGGGGAGCATATCTTTGTTATGAGGGCTTTGAGGCCATCAAGGACAAGCTCACGGCTAGTCGAGACGATGGCACAGGGCAATCAAAGAAAACGAAGCGTAAGACACCTGAAGAGCTGGCTGCTTATGAAAAGCGGAAGATTGCAGGGGCTGTACGAACGGACTTCATTCTGAGCGCCGAGATCATCGTAATCACCCTAAATATCGTTACTGATGCCCCGATGCTCCAACAGGTTTTGACGTTAGCGTTGATCGCGGTGGTCATGACAGTGGGCGTTTACGGATTGGTTGCGGGGATCGTCCGCTTGGATGATGCCGGCCTTATTCTCCAGAAGTCTAAAGCTACTGGTGCGTGGGGTTCGGTGGTGAGGACTGTCGGGGGATGGCTGCTGTCCGCTGCACCAAAGCTTATGAAAGCATTGTCCGGGATTGGAACTGTTGCGATGTTTCTGGTCGGCGGGGCGTTTATCACGGAGGGCATTGAGCCAATACGGCACTTTGCTGAGGGACTGGTGGAAGGGGTTGGGGCGTGGGAAACCGCCGCAAATCTAGGTATTCACTGCCTAGTAGGCGCGCTCGTCGGCATGGTTGCGGTACTTATCGTCAAAGGTATCACCACCATCTCTGGTAAAGCCTCAACGTAGTCTGTCGAAGCTGAGCAGGCGCACTCCCTCCCTGCTCACCTTCCTCAGAAATCCGAGGGGGGACGCAGATGAGCTTTAAAAAGCGCTCGCTATCATGTTCCGTAATTGGCGCATTAAGCCTAGAAAATAGGGCTGATGCGCCTTTTGGGGAACTTTAGCGTCCTCCTCCAGTGGCCAGGGTTGTGGATCACTCATGCCACGAATCAGTCGGCCCATTCCAGTCTAATGAAGTCTTCGATGCTCTGTGCCCGAGCTAGAACCATTTCTTCAGTCCACGATTCAGCGTCATGAATCTGTTGGCCAACCTGGATTGTGGCAATGAGACCGCAATTACGATAAACCTCAAACTTTTCAATTGGAGGCTTCGCTTTGAGCGATGAGTTGATCCCTGGTGGAAGCATAGTCAGATTGCCCAAGTGATGAGTCCAATCAACGCCACTGCTCTGAGCTGCAATGTGCTCTATGGAACTCGCAGGATCTTGCTCCCAAATCTTGCTCCACTGGCTTTCGTTGAGCTTTTGCCCCGCAAGTTTTGCCAAGTGCTCGTCATAACGGTTCAGCACATACCGCAGTTGATTCTGCCAGCCTTCGTAGCTGCTTATCCAATCGATGTTTTTTAACACCTCGTCAATCGAATATCCCTTAGAAATTTTCTGGATGCCACTGAGAATCTGATCCTTATCCAAGTTGTTCCGGTAGATCTCATAACCAAGACGAATATACTCCCCAACCTTGTGACGGCTATCTCGGCTTGCCAGCTCGTAGATTCTGAAGGTAGCGCGCTCCCATTTACCGAGAAGCTCTTGCTCTGTCTTTTTGTCGAATTTCCGCAATAGGATCGCTGCGGCAACAAATCGAGCGTGCACAATGCGCGTAACAGCCCGTAGGCGTGGATCTCGGAACAGGCGCAAGTTCGCCTGCACGACCCCCTCGAGCTCATGACCGACCTCTGCGATTGTTCTTAAATGGGTGCCAGCTTTCAAAGTTAGAAGTGCGGTCGAGTCGGCTTCACTGGGAATCCGATTCGGTCGCGCGTCAGAGGCCCATGCTCCTGCGAAACGGAGAGCTTCGTCACCGATTCGTGTGCTGTTTTCCAGCGAGCGATAAATGCCTCGCCAGACATCTTGCATTTCACCTACCGCCTCATCGCGAGTACCACCTTCAACATGCTCGAAAATCAAAGCCATTAGCTGGCTTTTAAGCTTGTCGATCCATTTCACATCAAGACCACGGCTGTTAAGAACCTCAAAAACTCTGTAAACAGTCGCCTCGTCCGAGATCTCATGGTAGATGATCGTTAGCTTGTTTCTGATGGTCACCAACAGCTCAAAGATCGTATCTCCACGAGCCAACCATTTACTCACAAAGAGCTCGCAGTCACGGGCAGCTTCAACCAAGTTTTGATCTGCAGCAGTTTTTGCAGAGCCTTCCTCCACCAACCCCTTGCGGATGTAGTTGGTGAAAACCTGACTCGCATCATGGTTTGTCTGGAGCAGAATCAGAGAATGATCGTCTCCTTTTACAAGCAGCTCACCCAACTCCCGTCGCACCTTGGCTTGCGTGACATCATCCTTGTCTAGAGCCTTCTCAATTGCCTTCATAAGGATGATGAGAGTCGTTACACGTTGTTGGCCATCAACCAGTTCAACGGTTTTGAACTCGTCAACGCCAAGAAGGCGAGTCTCTTTCTCCTTGGCCAAGGCGACTAGAGTTGCCATGAAATGCTCCCGACCAGATCGAAACGCCTCCTCGATGTCGCCGAACAAGTCTTTTCGCTGTCGGGATGTCCAGGAGTAGGCTCGTTGATATTCGGGGATTCGAAAAAGTCTTCCCTCAAGCAAGCCGGCGATCTTGAGATGTAGTGGATTGAGCTTCATGCGCGTTCCCTGCTGTTGAAATGATGAGAGAATAGCCATTGGCCAGCAAAAATAGCTAGCGAACCCTGCCAATCCTCCCTGACAAAAGGAACACGACATGAGTCTGCGCACCGATGTGCTGGATGCTGTAATCGAAGGTCACCTTGGCAAAGGTCTTATTGTCACAAGACAGGCTTTAATCCAGCTTTTCAGCGACATTGCTGAAACCTATACAGGCGTCTTCCTATCCAATTCGGAGATGACCACTGGCGTTAGCAGCCCAACCTATGAACACTTCACACAGCGGGTTGGTGTAGGCACCTACCGCATTCATCCTCAAGCGCTTCTTGATCGTATGATTGAGCGCGGGCTGGCTTAAGGAGTGATCGCTTACTCAAGCAGTATCCATGCCTTTCAAAGCTGACGTCCGTCTCGTGGCGGCGCAGCGAGGGCAACAGCTTCTGGGTCAGGAAAAACGGGCCTTTTCACGAACATGTGCTAGATGCGCTAATCCTCGCTGCTCCTGCTACCTTCTTGGCCCCGGTGATGGAGGCCCAAGCTCGGAAATGATATGGAGCTTGATTCGCGAGGCCATCGGCACTTCTCCAGCCTCTTAGTCCGACGGCGATCTGTAGTATCCCTGCGTCGAGCCAGCCCCCTGTCTGGCTACGGCTGTCGTGAATCAAAACGTGACTTCGCCAGGGTTCGGCGCTGTGAGCGTCCATCCTCACGCCTCTGGCCCAGAGTGGGCCGGAGCGATCCGCTTGAGCAAAATCTCAAGCTCCGGGCCCGTCCTCCCACTCTCTAATGCCCACCTCTGCGGCCATCTCAACCAACGTTGAGGCGTTTAGCACTCGTGTCATGTTTCTGAAACAACAGAAACGTATGCGTACTCCGTGTGCGTACTACGCTAAAATAAGCCGATAATCTTGGTAGGAAATACCTGTGAGCAACTCTGACAACCGATTTGACTACGAAGCGTATACCGCTTCAAAAAACGAGCTCCGCAAACTCATTGAAAATGATTTTGCGGAGGTGATCGCCCTTGTCAATAAATGCGATCATCTCATCCTGGACTCCACCGAAGACCTTGGCTCTACTGAGCCACTTACAGCCGCCGTTCACGCTCATTCCCTTTTTGTGGCAGCCTACGACCTAGCACGCGCTGGTCATTTTTCGGCATTATTCCCGCTGTTTAGAACCGCGATGGAATCAGCCATTTATGGCTACCTATTCAACCGCGAAGAAGGCCTTGTCGAAAAATGGCGGAATCGACACACCTCAGATGCTGATTTCAATACCAGCAAACAAGCATTTACAGCAGCAATTAAAAGATTCAGAGGCTACATCCAAGAGCACGACGCAAATTCCAATGACACCCCATATGAACAACATATCTTCAGCCTTTATGACGCTGCCATTGACTTTGGTGCACACCCGAACCCAATTGCACTCACGAACAATACGTCTGTAGTGGCAGAGCCTGAGCAGTTAAAAGTCAGCTATGAATACCTGCGCAGAAACAAAAAAGGAATACTACAGGGGCTTTATGCATGTATTGATTACGCACTGGCAATCGCTGAAATCAATCATCTTTCTCGAATGCTAGTCAACCCAGAGCTGCCCGGACTCGATGCCACTTTTCTAGCAACATTCAATGAATATAAAGCGTTATCTGACAAACTAAATGGACAGCCTATCGGTTTTGACAACCGGTACTACAAACGCATAAATCCTTTCGTACGAAAGCCTTCAGACGAGTAAGAGTAGCCAATTGAACCAGCGCATACCGGGATTGGAATGATCCCATCCCGGTTGCTCCTTTTCCGTAACCGTCCGGCCAAGTCATCTACCCAGCCCCGCAAAGCCAAGACATGGTGTGCACTTCAATTTAAGTGGACACCACTTCTAGCCTTTCAAGAGGTACCCACTCAACGTCTGGTATTTCACCATGCATGAGCCCCTCCGAGCAGTAGCGCTCTCGGTAGTCTTTGGTTCCAAGCAAAATCATGTTGGGACTGATGGGAAACTGGATTGCTATCGGCCCATCAGTGGAAATGGCATACGGGTTCTGCCTTTCGATTGGGATTGATGGGTCGTACCAAACGACTGGATTGTCGCTTGTGAGAAACGGTATGTCTGACGTGTTATGGATAATGGCAAGGCCAACCGTCTCAAAAAGCTCCCCGATTTTTTTGATAAGGCCGGGCATCGCATGAATGCTTTGATGAGGGTCGATGGACACCTCGACCTTGTCGAAGATGTCTTCGAAACCTCGGGGTGGTGGTGAGAGCTTTCCGTTCCTCACCAGCGCTTTCAGTGTGTCCTTAACGGTTGCCGCCAGCCCCGCCTCAAAAGCATCTCGCGCCGCAGGTACTCGAGCCCGCTGTAGAGCAACAAACTGGATGAAGGACTCAATGTCATCGTTTATGGACTCTTTCCGAGCCAGCTTTTCAACGAGGGACGGCCATGCGGACTCTACTTCACAGAAGATGTCCTCGAGGGTGTTATTGTCCTGACCCCCTTCGGGCAGCGGTTGCGAATAGTAATAGCGCTCAAACTGTGTTGTATCTGGCCTGGCAGGAAGCGCTCGTCCGGGGTTGTCCTTACGGTAAACGAGAACCTGGCCATTCTTATTCGCGAACGCTTTTAGATATGCTTTGGGGACAAAGTGGTGACGTTTTTTTGCTGGATAGAATTCACTCCTCTACTGGATATCAATAAACAATACGACCCGAATTGAATCTCTCGCCTGCTCGAGCGTATGTAGTCAGAACTCCTCACCCTCACCGCGAATCCAGTGGTGATCATGAACGATCAGGGTTCCGATAATGCCATCCGTTTGCTTTCTAAGGATTTCCTCGTGCTGAGAAGTTGCCAGTGCCAGCATCTGGATTGCAGATCTTGCGACCCGGAGAGCACCCAGGACTTCTTCGGCAAAGTCTGATTGGTTGAGATGCTCGACTTCAGGAGCTTGCCTCGCTCGCAAGGGATCTCCAAAGTCATGAAGCACTACGAATCGGTGCGTACCCGAATTCCGCAGATCTTTTTGTGAACGGAGAATCCCTTCGCTGCCATCGTAGTCATCAGCCAGCTCGGCTAAGCCGTACATCGCGTATACGCCTGCACGAATCAGTGCCTCTACTTTTTTTGTGAGCGGAGTACCTGTCTTCTTGTCTGCAGATTCTCTCCACAACTTTCCGAAAATGACCTTGTTAGGAGCGACTCCTAGCTCGAAATAGTGATTTGCCGTTACAGCTACCTTGTCCAGCAGATCAAGAGCTGTTCGATGCGCCAGTATGAGTGCCGAGGTATCAGGGCCGTATATTGCGTAGTCGAGCGTGTCCGCATACTGGCTTGTTTTCGGCCAAACGCTTCCATCACTTGCACGCCATACCAAATCCCGTGCGAGAACAAAATCGCTCTTCAGCATATTGAACATGGCGAACAATGGCGGTGGCCTGCCGCCCATTTCTGGTTCACGCTCGAGAATACCTGGAAGGGAAAGCCAGTCGAGCTTGCCCAAGGATGGATCGACGAGCTCTACCGCAGGGGCAAGCGTAAGACGTTCGTCTTCAACCCACCTGGTGAACGGACTTATGTGCTGGGAGCGCGGGGGAGGATCGCTTAGCTCACTGGCTAGCGCGTCAACCTTAGCTGCGACGCTTTCACCGGCATACTGAACAATTCGCTCCCTATGTCGAAGCGCCTGCCTGGCTAACATCACGGCTTCCATGTGCGTTAGCTCCGAGCAGTCTCCACGCCTATAAAGCCACATTAGATCCAATGCTGCGCAGAATGCGGCGACGCCGTTTTTTGGATCAACCTTTAGCGCGGAAAGGCGGGCATCATGAGCCTCAGAAAGCCGGTAGGATTTTGCGAACAAATTAGCAAGGTTCGTCCAAGCTTGTGTGCGTAATTCCACATCGGCATCTACGTCTTTCACCACCCTCCAATAGCATCGTCGAGCTTCGGTTCTGTAGGCCCGAGCCTGTTCCTGATGATCTAACCATTTTGAATTAGCGCTCCCACAGTTTGCTGATTCAACTAGCCCGTTTGCTAAGTTGTAAGTGATGTCCGCCGTCGGATACAGGTCGTGAAGTTCACGGTATAGCCCGAGGCCCTCATCAATTGCATCCTTGTAACCCAGCGATGCGCCGGCATTGACCAGAGTGGCCGCACGCAGGGACATCATATTTAAACGATCCCGCCCATCTAGAACGAGGTCGCGAGCTTCTTGTATCGCAAGGTTGGGATCGGCATCCACCAGGTAATCGAGGTGTGATGAGAGCTCCAAAAATTTGCTCAACATACAAATCATCTCCCTTTGGGGTGGTTACAGCTAAAACCCCTGGATAGAGACCTAGAGGATCTAAGTCGTCCCTGCGCCCCAAGCCCAATCACCGCCCACAACAACGAAGATCTCAGATTTGAAAAGTCGTGCTCGAAAGGCAGCTTGTACCGCGTTACGGAAATCGTTCCGTACAGCCGCCACGCTGGTGCCGTTAAAGAATCCCATCGTAGAGGTGGTAGGAATGACCACATGCTGCCCTTCGTCTGCTTTGACCACCTTCGCTAGGCCGATGCGTTGAAGATCCGCATACGCATTTTCATAATCCTTGGAAGACGCGTTTACAAGACAGCTTCTAGTCGTGTCCCCTTCGATCATCCATCGGGGCAGCTTGAGACCCACGGCAGCGGGTCTGATGTGATTCTGACGCCGGGGCACCTTGCGATTCTTTTAAAATTTAGTGGTAAGAGACGTTCATTGTTCGCTGGAAGCTGTTTATGGCGAATATTGACATGTGTGAAATTTCAAATTTTTACTGCACCAGGGCAAATACACATGTGTTTTTACTATGAGTTATCCTCGCTGAATGACGAATGAACGCTAGAGGTTCCTACTAGTGCTCTGCCACGGCTCCTAGGTTGAATGTTCGGTGACTGTGAGAAAAAACGTTATCCGTCAAACCTACGGAAGCGTGCTCGTCAGTGCACCTTATCTCGGTTGGCTTTGGAACGAAGTGGAGTCGTGGAGTCGAGTTCGCTTCGCTCAACGTTTAGTCGCTGTACTCTGAGGGTGACTGTTCGTTGATCCACAATTTCTGAAATCTGTGGAAGATGAAATTTTGTGATGGTGTCAAACGCTCAGTGTCAACGGCGAACACAACTCTCTGTTATTGATGCATTAATTCGAAATTTAAAGTTCGTCTGTCTAGAAAAACTTATTGCTCGACATCAATGGCATCCTCGGCCTCGCCGCGCTGATGGGCGGGATCAAACATGGCGAGCAGTCCTACAACGACGATTCGGCCCGCAGTTACAGCGTGATGATCCTCACCGCCATGGGCGTGTCGATGGTGGTGCCGGAGTTCATTCCCAAGGCCAACTGGAAAATTTATTCGGCGTTCACCATCGGCGCGATGGTGCTGCTTTACGCGTTGTT
The DNA here is from genome assembly GCF_051903985.1 of Pseudomonas sp. HLG18. Taxonomy (NCBI): domain Bacteria; kingdom Pseudomonadati; phylum Pseudomonadota; class Gammaproteobacteria; order Pseudomonadales; family Pseudomonadaceae; genus Pseudomonas; species Pseudomonas sp. HLG18. Next base: position 5,950,290 of record NZ_CP195831.1, read on the forward strand.
CCTGCGGATGCAGGTCGGGCCGCACAGTTATTTTTTCAGCTATAGCTACCCGGACAAACGCCGCAGGAAAGAGCCCGTGGAGCAGGAGCCGAAACCGGTCAGCCTGGCGCTGTCGATCGGCATTCTGGTGTTCGGTGTAGTGGTGATCGGCGCACTGGCCGAGGTGATGTCCAAGACCCTCGATCTGGGCCTGGAAGGGACGGGTGCTTCTCTGTCGACGGTGATTCTGACGGTACCGGTGATGGAGGCGATGGCGCTCTATACGGGGCAGCCGTTTCAGATGGCGATGACGCCGGTGCAGACGGTGATGATCTTCATCACGCTGATCGTCAGCGCGATCAACCTCAATGACGGTGAGACCAATGCCATCGAGGGCATGACCCACTTCGTGCTGTTTGCGACGTTCATCATGTTGTCGCTGCTGGGCCTCTGAGCCGATCACAACACCAAATGTGGGAGCGGGCTTGCTCCGGGCGGCGTTCCGACGAAGGCGTCGTGTCAGTCGATATATTTATTAGCTGATACACCGCTTTCGCGAGCAAGCCCGCTCCCACATTCAGACTTCCGCTTGGATCAGGTGCCGGCGATCAACTGCCGAGCCGCCTGACTGTGATCGGCAATCAGGCCTTTGAGATCCAGCCCTTCAACCTGCCCGTCAATCACGCGCCACTTGCCGCCGATCATCACTCTATCCGCTCGGTCCGCACCGCATAGCAGCAATGCGGAAATCGGGTCATGACTGCCGGAGAAGCGCAGTTCATCCAGTTTGAACAACGCCAGATCCGCCTGTTTGCCCACCGCCAGTTCGCCGATGTCGGTACGGCCCAACAGACTCGCCGATCCTTTGGTCGCCCAGCCCAGCACGCGTTCCGGGGTAATCTTCTCGGCGCCGTAACGCAGGCGCTGGATGTACAGGGCCTGACGGGCTTCGAGGATCATGTTCGACGCATCGTTGGACGCCGAGCCATCCACACCGAGACCGAAAAGTGCGCCGGCATCGGTCAGTTCGATGCTCGGGCAGATGCCGGATGCCAGGCGCATGTTCGAACTCGGGCAGTGGCAGATGCCGGTGCCGGCCGCGCCGAGGCGGGCGATTTCGTCGGGGTTGAAATGGATGCCGTGGGCCAGCCAGGTGCGCGGGCCGAGCCAGCCGACGCTGTCCAGATAATCCACGGTGCGAAGGCCGAAGCGTTGCAGGCAGAAGTCTTCTTCGTCGAGGGTTTCGGCCAGGTGAGTGTGCAGGCGCACATCAAGCTTGTTCGCCAGTTCGGCGCTGGCGGACATGATTTCCGGGGTCACCGAGAACGGCGAGCACGGCGCCAGGGCGATCTGGATTTGCGCGCCGTCGCCACGTTCGTGGTACTCGTGAATCAGGCGCTGGCTGTCGTCGAGAATCACCTGACCTTCCTGCACGGTCTGCTGCGGAGGCAGGCCGCCGTCCTTCTCGCCGAGGCTCATCGAACCCCGGGTGAGCATGGCGCGCATGCCCAGTTCGCGCACGGTTTCGACTTGCACGTCGATGGCGTTTTCCAGGCCATCCGGGAACAGGTAATGGTGATCGGCGGCGGTGGTGCAACCCGACAACAGCAACTCGGCCAGCGCGACTTTGGTGGCGAGGGCGAGTTTTTCAGGCGTCAGGCGCGCCCACACCGGGTACAGGGTTTTCAGCCACGGGAACAACGGCTGATTGACCACCGGCGCCCAGGCGCGGGTCAGGGTCTGGTAGAAGTGGTGATGGGTGTTGATCAGGCCCGGCAGGATCACGTGTTCACGGGCGTCGAACACTTCATTGCACGGTGTCGATGGTTGCTGGCCGGCGCCGAGCACTTCGGTGATCACACCGTCTTGCAGCACCAGACCGCCACGGGCATCGAGACCGTTGGCCGTGAAAATGGCGAGGGGATTTTTTAACCAGATACGGGTCGCAGGCATTGTGGCCGGCTCCTCTGAAAGTGGGGTTCAGGGTTGCCAGCTCAGTGTTGCCCTGTCTGCTGATCCAGGGTCGCCGCGAAGGGCGAGGTGCGGAGTTTCGAACAAAATGTTGCGACGGGCAAGCCCAACCCGACCAGACACCGGGATAACCCTGTGGGAGCCAGCCCCCACAGGGTCCAGTGATTACCAGGGAATGGTTTCACCCTTGTAGTTCACAAAGTGATGGCCGCCCTTGCCGGCAAACGCATCCACTTGATCCACCAGGCCTCGGGTGCTGGTCTCCACGTCGATGTCGGCACCTTCGCCGCCCATATCGGTTTTCACCCATCCCGGATGCAGCGACAGCACGGTGAGTTTCTGCTCGCCCAACTGAGTGACGAAGCTGTTGGTCATCGAGTTCAGTGCTGCCTTGCTGGCCTTGTACAGCGCCAGTTCCGGCGCGTCGGGCATGGTCACGCTGCCGAGCACCGAACTCATGAACGCCAGCACGCCGCTGCCATCGCGGATCTGCCCGACGAAGCGCTGGGCCAGGTTGATCGGAGCCACGGCGTTGGTGAAGAACAGTTGACCGACTTCGGCCAGCGTTGCGCCGCCCGGGGTCTGCACTTCAGGGCCTTTGACCCCGGCGTTGACGAACAGCAGGTCAAACGTCTCGCCCTTGAGCTTCTGGCTCAGAGCGATCACCGCTTGCTGGTCGTCCATGTCGAGTTTTTCGATCTGCACGTTGCCCAGTGCTTTCAGCGCCTCGGCATTCGAAAGGTTGCGAACCGTGGCGGTGACTTGCCAGCCGTCGGCCAGCAGGGTTTTCACCAGGCCCAGACCCAGGCCCCGGGAGGCGCCAATGATCAGTGCGTGCTTGGCAGGATTCAGTGCGGACATGATGGGCTTTCCTTGAAAGTTGAAAGATCACGGGTTCAATGGACAGCGTTGACCGAGCCGATGCTGCAATTCGTGGCGTAGCTCGCCGAGTTCGGCCATGCGGGTTTCAACCAGCTTGAGCTTGTCTTGCAGCAGTTGCGTGACGGTGGTGTCGGGGTTTGGCGATTGCCACAGCGCGCCAACGCTGCTGCCGATCTCGCCAAGGGTAAAGCCCAGACGCTGCGCCGTCTTGATGTACAGCACCAGTTGCACCATCTCCGGCGGATAGTTGCGATAACCGTTGGCGCTGCGTTGCGCCGCGATCAATCCGCGCTCCTCGTAAAATCGCAGCGTGTCACGACTGACATCGCAGGCCTGGGCCAACTCACCGATGCGCATCTTGCAGGTCTCGAAAGTGTTTGACCCTGGAGCATACTCCAGGCTTTACCGTGGTTGCTCCCTGAATTTTCGGAGCAAGGATGATGTGGACTTCAACGCAGTATCGGCAGTTGGTGCGCGGCAGTGCCTGGTATGACCTGATCGTGACGGCGGCGTTTGTCACGCCGTGGAGTTTTGCTGTGTTGCATGGGTTGTTGACGGCGCTGAGTCAGGCGCTGGAGCTGCCCGGCGAGCTGCCGCCGTTCGAACCTGCGCATTTGTTGATGGCGAATCTGTTCGGTTCGGTGGTGTGCATGTGGGCGGTGCTGCGGATTCGTGATCCGCAGGCGGTTTATGGGCGCTACGACGCGGTGACCCGGTTTCTGTTCGCCGCGTGGATGACGTATGCCCTGGCCCACGGCGCCAGTTCGTTGGTGGTGGGTTTCCTGGTTCTCGAAGTGGCGTGGGGCATTGCTCAAGCGTTGCCGGTTCGGCCGCTGTCGCGAGCCGTCACGGCTTAATGACCGGCCTGCCACGGCTGCCCCAGTGATACCGGCGCATACAACCGTGTACGCAGCGCATCTCGCGACAACACCACCAGCACCAGAATGGTCGCGACATACGGCAGCATCGCCAGCAAGCTCGAAGGAATCGCCAGCCCCAACCCCTGCGCCACCAGGTGCAGGATGCTGGCGAGTCCGAACAGATACGCCCCGAGCAATAGTCGCCACACCCGCCAACTGGCGAACACCACCAGCGCCAGCGCGATCCAGCCGCGGCCGGCGGTCATGTTCTCGGCCCACATCGGCGTATACGCCAGTGACAGATATGCGCCGGCCAACCCGGCCATTGCGCCGCCAAACAGCACCGCCAGTGTGCGCACGATCAACACCGGCAAGCCCATGGCACTGGCCGCGTCCGGGTTCTCGCCCACCGCTTGAATGACCAGCCCGACACGGCTTTTCACGATCACCCACGCCACCAGCGCAAACAGCGTGAACGACAGGTACACCAGCAGATCCTGGGCAAACAGCATGCGACCGATCAGCGGGATTTCGCTCAGGTAGGGAATGGCCAGCGGCTCGAAACCGGCCAGCGGTTTGCCGACCCACGCCGCGCCGACAAAGGTCGACAGGCCGACGCCAAAAATCGTCAATGCCAACCCGGTCGCCACCTGATTGGCGTTGAACACCAGCGCCACCAGCGCAAAGAGCGACGACAACAGCATCCCGGCGAGCATCGCCAGCACCACGCCCAACCACAGGTTGCCGCTGTTGAACGCGACGATGAAACCGATCACCGCACCAAACAGCATCATGCCTTCCTGCCCGAGGTTGAGTACGCCGCTCTTTTCGCAGATCAGTTCACCCAGCGCCACCAGCAGCAGTGGCGTACCGCAGCGCACCATGGCGTAGAAAATATTGCTCAGCAGATCGATATCCATCACAGCGCTCCGGCGGTTACGGCGGTGGTTGAAGTGCGCCGCACCCAGCGCAGGTTCAGGCGTGGTCGGTAGAGGATCAGCACGTCACAGGCCAGCAGGAAAAACAGCATCATTCCTTGAAACAACTGGGTGATCGCCTGGGGCAGATTCAGCGTCATCTGTGCGCTCTCGCCACCGATGTACAGCAGCGCCATCAACAGGCTTGAAAACAGAATGCCGATGGGGTGAAGCCGCCCGAGAAACGCGACGGTGATCGCCGCATAGCCGTAGCCCGGCGAGACCTGCGGCACCAGTTGGCCGATCGGGCCGGTGACTTCGCAGACACCGGCCAGCCCGGCCAGTGCGCCGCTGATCAACAGCGCGAGCCAGATCAGACGCTTCTCGCGAAAACCGGCAAATCCCGCCGCGCGCTTGTCCAGACCCAACACTTTTATCTGGAAACCGACGAAGCTTTTCTGCAGCAACACCCACACCGCGACCAGCGCAAGCAAGGCGAAATACACACCGATGTGTGCCCGACCGTCCTCCATCAACAGCGGCAGGCGGCTGGCATCGCTGAACATTGCTGACTCGGGAAAATTGAATCCGGCCGGATCCTTCAGCGGTCCGTGTACGCAGAACAGCAACAGGTTCAGCGCGATGTAATTGAGCATGATGCTGGTGAGGATTTCGTTGGCGTTGAAGCGCGTGCGCAACCAGGCGGTGAGCCCGGCCCACGCGGCGCCGGCGAGGGTGCCGGTGAGCAGGATCAGCACCAGCGCCCAGCGGCTTTGCAGATCGATGATGTTCACCGCCAGCGCACTGCCGGCCAACGCACCGAGCAACAGTTGACCTTCGGCGCCGATGTTCCAGATCCGCGCCTGATAAGCCACTGCGAGGCCCAACGCACACAACAGGATCGGCAAGGTTTTGACCAGCAGCTCGGAGACGCCATACAGGTCGCTGACCGGGGCGATCAGCAAGGTATGCAAAGTTTTCAGCGGATCATGGCCGAGGGCGACGAACAGCAACGATCCGCAGACCAGCGTCAGCACCGCCGCCAGTACCGGCGAGCACCACAACATCAGACGCGATTGGCGACCACGGGGTTCGAGGGAAAGCAACATGGGAAAACTCCGTTAAACCGTGGTCGGTTGTGAATGAGGGGTGTCGAACTGACCGGCCATCCAGCCGCCGACGTCGCTGAGGCGGGTCAACGCCGTGTCCTGCAACGTCGACAGGCGCCCGCCGCAGAGCGCGCCGAGGCGGTCGCTGATCCGGAACAGTTCGTCGAGGTCTTCGGAAATCACCAGGATCGCCGCACCGGCATCGCGCAAGGCAATCAGGGCGCGATGAATCACCGCTGCCGCGCCGACGTCCACGCCCCAGGTGGGGTGCGCGGCGATCAGCAGTTTCGGTTGCTGGAGGATTTCCCGGCCGAGGATGAATTTCTGCAGGTTGCCGCCCGACAGGCTGCGGGCGGCGGTCTGGGTGTCCGGGGTTTTAACGCCGAAGCGCTGGATGATCGTTTGGGCGAGGGCTTCGACCTTGCCGCGCTCGATCAAGCCGTGGCTGACCAGGCCTTGTTGAAAGGCGGTGAGCAGGGCGTTGTCCGCCAGGCTCATGTCCGGCACCGCGCCATGCCCGAGGCGTTCGGCGGGGACGAACGCCAGGCCGAGTCTGCGTCGCGCATCCGGGCGCCGATCGGCGACGGCGTGTTCTCGAAGATGGATGGTTGCCGCTGATTCGCGGGGCAGTGTCTGCTCGCCGCTGAGCAATGCCAGCAACTCGTCCTGACCGTTGCCGGCCACTCCCGCGATGCCGACGATTTCACCGCTGCGCACCTGCAAGTCGATGTCGGTCAACGAGCAGCCGAACGGATCGGGGTTGTGCCAGTTCAATCCGCTGACTTGCAGGAATGCTGCGCCGCCCCTGACTTTCGGGTACTCGCCGCTCAGCGCCGCCGACTCGCCGACCATCAACTGCGCCAGTTGTTGGTCGGTGCATTGCGCCGGTACGCAATGCCCGGCCACCCGACCACCGCGCAATACCGTGGCGCTGTGACACAAGGCGCGTACCTCGCCGAGTTTGTGGCTGATGAACAGAATGCTGCAGCCCTCGGCCGCGAGCCGGCGCAGGGTGATGAACAACTCGTCGGCTTCCTGCGGCGTGAGCACCGAGGTCGGCTCATCGAGAATCAGCAGGCGAATGTCTTGCATCAGGCAACGAACAATCTCGACCCGTTGCCGCTCGCCGATCGACAGGCTGTGGACAAGTCGCTGGGGTTCCAGCGCCATGCCATATCGGCGGGACACGTCACGGATTTTCGCCTCAAGTCGTTTCGGCGAACCGGCCGCCGGGCCCATCGCCAGTGCGATGTTCTGCGCCACGCTCAAGGTCTCGAACAGCGAGAAATGCTGGAACACCATGCCGATGCCCAACTGCCGCGCCTGGGCCGGATTGCGCATGATCACCGGTTGCCCCTGCCACAGCATCTCGCCCGAATCGGCCTGGATGACGCCGTAGATGATCTTCATCAACGTGCTTTTACCTGCGCCGTTTTCACCGAGCAGCGCGTGGATTTCACCGGGGGCGATGCTCAGGTCGATGGCGTCATTGGCGAGGCAACCGGGATAACGTTTGCTGATGTGGCGCAGTTGCAGGCGCGGTGTGGACGTGGGGTTTGGCATGACAGGCTCGGGTCGCTTGGAGTTGTGCCTGTGGATAAAGCAATTTCCTGGCCATTGAGTCAGGAACGCGGAAGGCCGCTGTTTGCCAGCCTGTGGCGTAGAGCCCGTGAAATGATTTCGACGTTTTGCGAGGCACCACTTGAGGGCAAAGCCTTTGATCAGGCTCCAGTTTTGCCCGTAACCGGCTGATCAAAAAACGACCAGTCCCGCCGGAGCCATGCAGAACCTGCGACTGCGCCAGCCATGAACGGCTTATCCACAGGTTGCTCCACAGTATTTGTGCGCAAGACAAAATCCCGGGCATAAGCACTGTCGGGCTTTCTTCTAAAGGCGATAAACAACGCTAAGCGATTGTTTTCATGTGAAATTGTTCGTTGTGTCAGGCGATTGGACGAAAAGTGAACAAATCCCGCAAAGCCACGTGACAGAAGGGTTACAGCCTCCTGTGCTCAGGTTATCCACAGCCGGGTGCACAGCGGATGTGGGCAAGTCCCGGGTATGAGCCAATCGGCTTGTGCCCTAAAACGTGGCGAGGGTTCAACGCTGCAGCAGGATTCGCCCACGGCTCAGGTCGGCCAACTGATTCTGCAACAGCTCGATGTGCGCTTCGCCCACGGCCAGTTGCAGCTCGACACCATTGGCGGTGAAGTTTTCCTCCAACACCAGACCGCCGAGATCCGCCACCCGCAACTTCACCAGTGCCAGTTCGCTGAAAGCGCAGGCGCAACGCACGGGCACGCGACTGATCAACTCGATCTTCGGCGCTGCCTGCAGGCACTTGTTTGCACCGCCGCCATAGGCCCGGGCCAGGCCACCGGTGCCCAGTTGAATGCCGCCATACCAGCGGATCACCAGCACCGCGACCTGATCGCAATCCTGCGCTTCGATGGCCGCGAGAATCGGCCGCCCGGCAGTGCCACCGGGTTCGCCGTCGTCGTTGCTGCGGTATTGATCGCCGAGTTTCCACGCCCAGCAATTGTGCGAAGCGTTCAAGTCGCTGTGCTGCTCGATGAAGGCTTGAGCCTCGGCAGGGCTGCCGATCGGCGCGGCGAAGGTGATGAAACGGCTTTTGCGAATCTCTTCGCGGAATTCGCAAAAGCCGCTGAGGGTGAATGGCATAAAACGACTTATATAGAAGAAGTGAGGCCGCAGCCTTTGAGGATGATGCGGATCAGGTTGTTGCCGGCGTCTTCCATGTCCTGTTTGGTCAACTTGCTGCGACCGGTCACCCGGCAGATCTGGTTGGCGAAGTCGGCGTAGTGCTGGGTGCTGCCCCACAGCAGGAAGATCAGGTGAACCGGGTCGACCGGGTCCATCTTGCCGGCGTCGATCCACGCCTGGAATACGGCGGCCCGGCCCTGGAACCAGGTGCGATAGTCCTGGTTGAAATACTCGGTCAGGCATTCGCCGCCGCTGATCACCTCCATCGCGAAGATCCGCGACGCTTGTGGCTGGCGACGGGAAAACTCCATTTTCGCGCGGATGTAGCGGGTCAGCGCTTCGGCCGGATCGTCCTCGGCCGTGAGGGAGTTGAAGGTGCTGTCCCACAGCTCAAGGATGTTGCTCAGTACTGCCACGTACAACCCGAGCTTGTTGGTGAAGTAGTAATGCAGGTTCGCCTTGGGCAGCCCGGCCTTGGTGGCGATGGTATTCATGCTGGTGCCTTTGTAACCGTGACGGGCGAATTCGTCTTCGGCGGCTTTGATGATGGTCTCTTCGTTCTTCTGACGAATGCGGCTGGCAGGTTTTCCGCCGTGGGCAGGGACTTCAAAGGTCATAGGCACTTCCGGGTTTGTCTGTGGGGTGCAACCAGTTGCGTTGATAGCGCAACCATCGGCCTGCGACAAGCCCCGGGCAATAAAACGCCGCTCATCAGCGGGTCGCGGCCAGGCTTTCGAGAAAACTTTCCAGCACCAGATGCGGACGCCGGCCCTTGCGGGTGACCGAGGCCAGGCTCAAATCATAGAACCGCGTGCTGGCCTTGAGCGCACGCAGCCGTCCCTGTTGCACCCAGAGACTGGCGTAGTGATCCGGCAGATAACCGATGTAACGCCCGGTCAGAATCAGGAATGCCATGCCTTCTCGGTCGGAAGCACTGGCGGTGCAATTGAGCGCCTGATAGTGCGCCTGGATCTCCGCCGGCAAACGGAAGGTCGGGGCGATGGCGTCCTGGCTGTTCAAGCGTTCGTCATCCAGTTGTTTGTCATCGACGTAAAACAGCGGATGGCCGACCGCGCAATAAAGCAGCGAACGTTCGCTGTACAGCGGCTGATACTCCAGTCCCGACAGCGCACTGGCCTGCGGCACCACACCGACATGCAGACGGCCGTCGAGCACGCCTTGTTCGACTTCATTGGGGGCAATCATGCGGATCTGGATCTGCACGTCCGGCCCGCGCTCCTTCAACTGCGCCAGTGCATGGGTGATACGCATGTGGGGGAGGGTGACGAGGTTATCGGTCAGGCCGATGATCAACTCGCCGCGCAGGTGCTGATGCAGGCCGTTGACCTCGGTGCGGAAACTTTCCAGTGCACTCAACAGCTGCAACGCCGACTGATAAACCTCGCGGCCCTCTTCGGTCAGGGAGAAACCGGCGCGCCCGCGCTGGCAAAGACGCAGGCCGAGGCGTTGCTCCAGATCGCTCATCTGCTGGCTGATCGCAGAGCGACCGATGCCGAGCACGGTTTCTGCTGCCGAGAAGCCGCCGCACTCCACCACGCTGCGAAAAATCCGCAACAGGCGAATGTCAAAGTCACTGACCTGGGCCAGTGGATCGGGGCGACGACTGCTCATGCTGTTGTTCTCATTGTTTAGCAGAGTTCTAACTGAAGGTTAGAAGAGTTGGATTTCACCGACTTTATCCCCGTGGCAATTTAGCTGCAACAACGCTTTCTATCTCCCTGAAGCTTATTGCCCTGCGAGGTTTTGCCCGATGAACATGCCTGAAAACGCGTCGTCGCCACTGGCCAGCCAACTGAAGCTGGACGCGCACTGGATGCCGTACACCGCCAACCGTAACTTCCAGCGCGACCCGCGTTTGATCGTTGGCGCCGAAGGCAGCTGGCTGATCGACGACAAGGGCCGCAAGGTGTACGACTCGCTGTCCGGTCTGTGGACCTGCGGCGCCGGGCATACCCGCAAGGAAATCCAGGAAGCGGTGGCCAAGCAGTTGGGCACCCTCGATTACTCGCCGGGCTTCCAGTACGGCCACCCGCTGTCGTTCCAGCTGGCGGAGAAAATCACCGACCTGACGCCGGGCAACCTGAATCACGTGTTCTTCACCGACTCCGGTTCCGAGTGCGCCGACACCGCAGTGAAAATGGTCCGCGCTTACTGGCGCCTGAAAGGCCAGTCGACCAAGACCAAAATGATCGGCCGTGCACGTGGCTACCACGGTGTGAACATCGCCGGCACCAGCCTTGGTGGTGTCAATGGCAACCGCAAACTGTTCGGTCAGGCGATGATGGATGTCGATCACCTGCCGCACACTCTGCTGGCGAGCAATGCCTTCTCCCGTGGCATGCCGGAGCAGGGCGGTATCGCACTGGCCGATGAACTGCTGAAGCTGATCGAGCTGCACGATGCTTCGAACATCGCAGCGGTGTTCGTTGAGCCGATGGCCGGTTCCGCTGGCGTGCTGGTTCCGCCACAGGGTTACCTCAAGCGCCTGCGTGAAATCTGCGATCAGCACAACATCCTGCTGGTGTTCGACGAAGTGATCACCGGTTTCGGCCGTACCGGCACCATGTTCGGCGCCACTACTTTCGGGGTGACCCCGGACCTGATGTGCATCGCCAAGCAAGTCACCAACGGCGCGATCCCGATGGGCGCGGTGATTGCCAGCTCCGAGATCTACCAGACCTTCATGAACCAGCCGACCCCGGAATACGCCGTGGAATTCCCGCACGGCTACACCTACTCGGCACACCCGGTGGCTTGCGCCGCAGGTCTGGCAGCCCTCGATCTGCTGCAGAAGGAAAACCTGGTACAGAGCGTGGCCGAGGTCGCACCGCATTTCGAAAACGCTTTGCATGGTCTGAAAGGTGCGAAGAACGTCATCGACATTCGTAACTTCGGTCTGGCTGGTGCGATCCAGATCGCGGGCCGTGACGGCGACGCCATCGTGCGTCCGTTCGAAGCCGGCATGGCGTTGTGGAAAGCAGGGTTCTACGTGCGCTTCGGCGGCGACACCCTGCAGTTCGGCCCAACCTTCAACAGCAAGCCGCAGGACCTTGATCGTCTGTTCGACGCGGTCGGCGAAGTGCTGAACAAGCTCGACTGATTTTTCCTTCTATATAGATACGCCAATAGCAGGTGCCCTTGCGGGCGCCTGCGCACAAGAATTCAGGAGTTTTCGATGAGCGTTATCCCGCATTTGATCAATGGCGAACTGGTGACCGAGAACGGCCGCGCGGTCGATGTGTTCAACCCGTCCACCGGTCAGGCTATCCACAAGCTGCCGCTGGCCAGCCAGGAAACCATCCAGAAAGCCATTGATGCCGCCAAGGCTGCGTTCCCGGCCTGGCGCAATACGCCACCGGCCAAACGCGCCCAGGTGATGTTCCGTTTCAAGCAACTGCTGGAGCAGAACGAAGCGCGCATCGCACAGTTGATCAGTGAAGAACATGGCAAGACCCTGGAAGATGCCGCCGGTGAGCTGAAGCGCGGTATCGAGAACGTCGAGTTCGCTTGCGCAGCCCCGGAAATCCTCAAGGGTGAATACAGCCGCAACGTCGGCCCGAACATCGATGCCTGGTCGGACTTCCAGCCGCTGGGCGTTGTGGCCGGTATCACTCCGTTCAACTTCCCGGCCATGGTGCCGCTGTGGATGTATCCGCTGGCGATTGTCTGCGGTAACTGCTTCATCCTCAAACCGTCCGAGCGTGATCCAAGCTCGACGCTGCTGATCGCTCAATTGTTGCTGGAAGCGGGTTTGCCGAAAGGTGTACTGAGCGTGGTGCACGGTGACAAGACTGCGGTGGACGCGCTGATCGAAGCGCCGGAAGTCAAAGCGCTGAGTTTTGTTGGCTCGACGCCGATTGCTGAATACATCTATGCCGAAGGTACCAAGCGTGGCAAACGCGTTCAGGCACTGGGTGGCGCGAAGAACCACGCGGTGCTGATGCCGGATGCGGATCTGGACAACGCGGTCAGCGCACTGATGGGCGCGGCTTACGGCTCCTGCGGTGAGCGCTGCATGGCGATTTCGGTGGCCGTGTGTGTGGGCGACCAGGTAGCGGACGCACTGGTCGCCAAACTGGTTCCACAGATCAAGGCGCTGAAGATCGGTGCCGGTACTTCTTGCGGTCTGGACATGGGGCCGCTGGTTACCGGTCAGGCCCGCGACAAAGTCAGCGGTTATGTCGAAGACGGCGTGGCGGCGGGCGCGACCCTGGTGGTCGATGGTCGTGGTCTGAGCGTTGCCGGTCATGAAGAAGGCTTCTTCCTGGGTGGCTGCCTGTTCGACAACGTCACCCCTGAGATGCGCATCTATAAAGAAGAGATCTTCGGGCCAGTGTTGTGCGTCGTTCGGGTGAACAGCCTGGAAGAGGCGATGCAACTGATCAACGATCACGAATACGGCAACGGTACCTGCATCTTCACCCGTGATGGTGAAGCGGCGCGTCTGTTCTGCGACGAGATTGAAGTCGGCATGGTCGGTGTCAACGTTCCATTGCCGGTACCGGTGGCTTACCACAGCTTCGGTGGCTGGAAGCGTTCGCTGTTCGGCGACCTGCATGCCTATGGCCCCGATGGTGTGCGTTTCTACACGCGTCGCAAGGCGATCACCCAGCGCTGGCCACAGCGTGCGAGTCATGAAGCTTCGCAGTTCGCATTCCCTAGCTTGTAAGTAGAAGGGCAACGCAAAGAAGGCCGACCTTTTAAGGTCGGCCTTCTCGTTTTCGGGCTTTTTTGACTGATATGACAGATTTGTGAAATTAGGGGTTGACGGCAGATTCTGGAGGTCTATAATTCGCCCCACTTCCGGCGCAGTCGAAACGGAAAACTCCTTGAGATTCAATGAGTTACACGGTTTTCGATAGCGGTTTGCTTCAGATCATCGAAGCCTGGAAGGAGTTGGAAATGCCGGTTTTTCTGGCGCTTTCAACGGTTCGATCTTCTCGGTCGAAAGCGGAGAAAAAGAGGTGTTGACAGCAGCGTGTAACGCTGTAGAATTCGCCTCCCGCTGACGAGAGATCGGAAGCGCAAGTGGTTGAAGTTGTTGAGGAAATCTTCGAAAACTTCTGAAAATAATCACTTGACAGCAAATGAGGCTGCTGTAGAATGCGCGCCTCGGTTGAGACGAAAGCTCTTAACCAGCCGCTCTTTAACAACTGAATCAAGCAATTCGTGTGGGTGCTTGTGGAGTCAGACTGATAGTCAACAAGATTATCAGCATCACAAGTTACTCCGCGAGAAATCAAAGATGTAACCAACGATTGCTGAGCCAAGTTTAGGGTTTCTTAAAAACCCAAAGATGTTTGAACTGAAGAGTTTGATCATGGCTCAGATTGAACGCTGGCGGCAGGCCTAACACATGCAAGTCGAGCGGATGAAGGGAGCTTGCTCCCGGATTCAGCGGCGGACGGGTGAGTAATGCCTAGGAATCTGCCTGGTAGTGGGGGACAACGTTTCGAAAGGAACGCTAATACCGCATACGTCCTACGGGAGAAAGCAGGGGACCTTCGGGCCTTGCGCTATCAGATGAGCCTAGGTCGGATTAGCTAGTTGGTGAGGTAATGGCTCACCAAGGCGACGATCCGTAACTGGTCTGAGAGGATGATCAGTCACACTGGAACTGAGACACGGTCCAGACTCCTACGGGAGGCAGCAGTGGGGAATATTGGACAATGGGCGAAAGCCTGATCCAGCCATGCCGCGTGTGTGAAGAAGGTCTTCGGATTGTAAAGCACTTTAAGTTGGGAGGAAGGGTTGTAGATTAATACTCTGCAATTTTGACGTTACCGACAGAATAAGCACCGGCTAACTCTGTGCCAGCAGCCGCGGTAATACAGAGGGTGCAAGCGTTAATCGGAATTACTGGGCGTAAAGCGCGCGTAGGTGGTTCGTTAAGTTGGATGTGAAATCCCCGGGCTCAACCTGGGAACTGCATCCAAAACTGGCGAGCTAGAGTATGGTAGAGGGTGGTGGAATTTCCTGTGTAGCGGTGAAATGCGTAGATATAGGAAGGAACACCAGTGGCGAAGGCGACCACCTGGACTGATACTGACACTGAGGTGCGAAAGCGTGGGGAGCAAACAGGATTAGATACCCTGGTAGTCCACGCCGTAAACGATGTCAACTAGCCGTTGGGAGCCTTGAGCTCTTAGTGGCGCAGCTAACGCATTAAGTTGACCGCCTGGGGAGTACGGCCGCAAGGTTAAAACTCAAATGAATTGACGGGGGCCCGCACAAGCGGTGGAGCATGTGGTTTAATTCGAAGCAACGCGAAGAACCTTACCAGGCCTTGACATCCAATGAACTTTCCAGAGATGGATTGGTGCCTTCGGGAACATTGAGACAGGTGCTGCATGGCTGTCGTCAGCTCGTGTCGTGAGATGTTGGGTTAAGTCCCGTAACGAGCGCAACCCTTGTCCTTAGTTACCAGCACGTAATGGTGGGCACTCTAAGGAGACTGCCGGTGACAAACCGGAGGAAGGTGGGGATGACGTCAAGTCATCATGGCCCTTACGGCCTGGGCTACACACGTGCTACAATGGTCGGTACAAAGGGTTGCCAAGCCGCGAGGTGGAGCTAATCCCATAAAACCGATCGTAGTCCGGATCGCAGTCTGCAACTCGACTGCGTGAAGTCGGAATCGCTAGTAATCGCGAATCAGAATGTCGCGGTGAATACGTTCCCGGGCCTTGTACACACCGCCCGTCACACCATGGGAGTGGGTTGCACCAGAAGTAGCTAGTCTAACCTTCGGGGGGACGGTTACCACGGTGTGATTCATGACTGGGGTGAAGTCGTAACAAGGTAGCCGTAGGGGAACCTGCGGCTGGATCACCTCCTTAATCGACGACATCAGCTGCTCCATAAGCTCCCACACGAATTGCTTGATTCATTGAAGAAGACGATAGAAGCAGCCCGAAATTGGGTCTGTAGCTCAGTTGGTTAGAGCGCACCCCTGATAAGGGTGAGGTCGGCAGTTCGAATCTGCCCAGACCCACCAATTTTGTGTGGGAAACGCCTGTAGAAATACGGGGCCATAGCTCAGCTGGGAGAGCGCCTGCCTTGCACGCAGGAGGTCAGCGGTTCGATCCCGCTTGGCTCCACCACTACTGCTTCTGAAGTTTGAAAGCTTAGAAATGAGCATTCCATCAGTGTGATGATGAATGTTGATTTCTAGTCTTTGACTGGATCGTTCTTTAAAAATTTGGGTATGTGATAGAAAGATAGACTGAACGTTACTTTCACTGGTAACGGATCAGGCTAAGGTAAAATTTGTGAGTTCTCTTAATTGAGAAGTTCGAATTTTCGGCGAATGTCGTCTTCACAGTATAACCAGATTGCTTGGGGTTATATGGTCAAGTGAAGAAGCGCATACGGTGGATGCCTTGGCAGTCAGAGGCGATGAAAGACGTGGTAGCCTGCGAAAAGCTTCGGGGAGTCGGCAAACAGACTTTGATCCGGAGATGTCTGAATGGGGAACCCAGCCATCACAAGATGGTTATCTTGTACTGAATACATAGGTGCAAGAGGCGAACCAGGGAACTGAAACATCTAAGTACCCTGAGGAAAAGAAATCAACCGAGATTCCCTTAGTAGTGGCGAGCGAACGGGGACTAGCCCTTAAGTGGCTTTGAGATTAGCGGAACGCTCTGGAAAGTGCGGCCATAGTGGGTGATAGCCCTGTACGCGAAAATCTCTTGGTCATGAAATCGAGTAGGACGGAGCACGAGAAACTTTGTCTGAATATGGGGGGACCATCCTCCAAGGCTAAATACTACTGACTGACCGATAGTGAACTAGTACCGTGAGGGAAAGGCGAAAAGAACCCCGGAGAGGGGAGTGAAATAGATCCTGAAACCGTATGCGTACAAGCAGTGGGAGCAGACTTTGTTCTGTGACTGCGTACCTTTTGTATAATGGGTCAGCGACTTATTTTCAGTGGCGAGCTTAACCGAATAGGGGAGGCGTAGCGAAAGCGAGTCTTAATAGGGCGTCTAGTCGCTGGGAATAGACCCGAAACCGGGCGATCTATCCATGGGCAGGTTGAAGGTTAGGTAACACTGACTGGAGGACCGAACCGACTACCGTTGAAAAGTTAGCGGATGACCTGTGGATCGGAGTGAAAGGCTAATCAAGCTCGGAGATAGCTGGTTCTCCTCGAAAGCTATTTAGGTAGCGCCTCATGTATCACTGTAGGGGGTAGAGCACTGTTTCGGCTAGGGGGTCATCCCGACTTACCAAACCGATGCAAACTCCGAATACCTACAAGTGCCGAGCATGGGAGACACACGGCGGGTGCTAACGTCCGTCGTGAAAAGGGAAACAACCCAGACCGTCAGCTAAGGTCCCAAAGTTATGGTTAAGTGGGAAACGATGTGGGAAGGCTTAGACAGCTAGGAGGTTGGCTTAGAAGCAGCCACCCTTTAAAGAAAGCGTAATAGCTCACTAGTCGAGTCGGCCTGCGCGGAAGATGTAACGGGGCTCAAACCATACACCGAAGCTACGGGTATCACGTAAGTGATGCGGTAGAGGAGCGTTCTGTAAGCCTGTGAAGGTGAGTTGAGAAGCTTGCTGGAGGTATCAGAAGTGCGAATGCTGACATGAGTAACGACAATGGGTGTGAAAAACACCCACGCCGAAAGACCAAGGTTTCCTGCGCAACGTTAATCGACGCAGGGTTAGTCGGTCCCTAAGGCGAGGCTGAAAAGCGTAGTCGATGGAAAACAGGTTAATATTCCTGTACTTCTGGTTATTGCGATGGAGGGACGGAGAAGGCTAGGCCAGCTTGGCGTTGGTTGTCCAAGTTTAAGGTGGTAGGCTGAGATCTTAGGTAAATCCGGGATCTTAAGGCCGAGAGCTGATGACGAGTGTTCTTTTAGAACACGAAGTGGTTGATGCCATGCTTCCAAGAAAAGCTTCTAAGCTTCAGATAACCAGGAACCGTACCCCAAACCGACACAGGTGGTTGGGTAGAGAATACCAAGGCGCTTGAGAGAACTCGGGTGAAGGAACTAGGCAAAATGGCACCGTAACTTCGGGAGAAGGTGCGCCGGTGAGGGTGAAGGACTTGCTCCGTAAGCTCATGCCGGTCGAAGATACCAGGCCGCTGCGACTGTTTATTAAAAACACAGCACTCTGCAAACACGAAAGTGGACGTATAGGGTGTGACGCCTGCCCGGTGCCGGAAGGTTAATTGATGGGGTTAGCTAACGCGAAGCTCTTGATCGAAGCCCCGGTAAACGGCGGCCGTAACTATAACGGTCCTAAGGTAGCGAAATTCCTTGTCGGGTAAGTTCCGACCTGCACGAATGGCGTAACGATGGCGGCGCTGTCTCCACCCGAGACTCAGTGAAATTGAAATCGCTGTGAAGATGCAGTGTATCCGCGGCTAGACGGAAAGACCCCGTGAACCTTTACTATAGCTTTGCACTGGACTTTGAATTTGCTTGTGTAGGATAGGTGGGAGGCTTTGAAGCGTGGACGCCAGTTCGCGTGGAGCCATCCTTGAAATACCACCCTGGCAACTTTGAGGTTCTAACTCAGGTCCGTTATCCGGATCGAGGACAGTGTATGGTGGGTAGTTTGACTGGGGCGGTCTCCTCCTAAAGAGTAACGGAGGAGTACGAGTGCGCTCAGACCGGTCGGAAATCGGTCGTAGAGTATAAAGGCAAAAGCGCGCTTGACTGCGAGACAGACACGTCGAGCAGGTACGAAAGTAGGTCTTAGTGATCCGGTGGTTCTGTATGGAAGGGCCATCGCTCAACGGATAAAAGGTACTCCGGGGATAACAGGCTGATACCGCCCAAGAGTTCATATCGACGGCGGTGTTTGGCACCTCGATGTCGGCTCATCACATCCTGGGGCTGAAGCCGGTCCCAAGGGTATGGCTGTTCGCCATTTAAAGTGGTACGCGAGCTGGGTTTAGAACGTCGTGAGACAGTTCGGTCCCTATCTGCCGTGGACGTTTGAGATTTGAGAGGGGCTGCTCCTAGTACGAGAGGACCGGAGTGGACGAACCTCTGGTGTTCCGGTTGTCACGCCAGTGGCATTGCCGGGTAGCTATGTTCGGAAAAAGATAACCGCTGAAAGCATCTAAGCGGGAAACTTGCCTCAAGATGAGATCTCACTGGAACCTTGAGTTCCCTGAAGGGCCGTCGAAGACTACGACGTTGATAGGTTGGGTGTGTAAGCGCTGTGAGGCGTTGAGCTAACCAATACTAATTGCCCGTGAGGCTTGACCATATAACACCCAAGCAATTTGCGTCGGCTCTCTAAACCAGAGCAACCAGATTGCGGTGTGTGAAGACGAAACGAACCGAAAGTTCGACGCTCACAAAGCACCGAAAACTATCCCATACCCAATTTGCTGAAGCGAGGCCGTCCGGTCACGAGTCAGTACCCGAATTTCTTGACGACCATAGAGCGTTGGAACCACCTGATCCCATCCCGAACTCAGAAGTGAAACGATGCATCGCCGATGGTAGTGTGGGGTTTCCCCATGTGAGAGTAGGTCATCGTCAAGATTAAATTCCGAAACCCCAATTGCGAAAGCAGTTGGGGTTTTGTTTTGCCCGCAGGAAAGTTCTTACAGCATTCTCAGCCGCCTTGCGGCTGTCCTCGCCGGCCGACAATGCTAAGGTTCAGCCCTAGCTTTTGTATTTTTCCAAGGAAGCCTTATGCCGGACACACAGTCCCTCAATGCTGCATTCATGGTGGTTCAGAGCAACAGCCTGGACGAACTGCGCAGCCTTGTGATCGGCATAATGCGGCGTTATCCGTTGGCTCCCTTGGAGAACGAAATTGCGCTCGTGCAGAGCAACGGCATAGCCCAATGGCTCAAGCTCGCGTTAGCCGAGGATCCTGAAGAGGATGACCTTGGCGGCTGCGGCATTGCCGCCGCAATTGATGTGCAATTGCCGGGCAGCTTCATGTGGCAGCTTTACCGCATGGTGCTGGGGCGAGATGAGATTCCGGCCAAGTCCTTGCTCGACAAGGCCCCTCTGACCTGGCGACTGATGCGCTTGCTGCCGCAGCTCATCAACCTGCCGTATTTCGAACCACTGCAACGATTCCTGACCCATGACACCGACTTGCGCAAGCGCTACCAGTTGTCCGAGCGATTGGCGGATCTGTTCGATCAATATCAGGTATACCGTGCCGACTGGCTTGAGGATTGGGCCGAGGGGCGCCATCAGCTACGAAATGTCAGGGGGGAAGTGAAACCACTTCCCAGCACCAGTTGCTGGCAGGCAGAGCTATGGCGTGCATTGCTTGAAGATGTCGGTGAGCAGGGCATGGCTCAAAGTCGGGCAGGCGTGCACCAGCGATTCATCGAGCGCATCAACAATCTTGAATATGCACCGACAGGCTTGCCGTCTCGGGTAATCGTTTTCGGAATTTCTTCGCTGCCCGCGCAAGTATTGGAAGCATTGGCAGGGCTGGCCCGTTTCAGCCAGGTTCTGCTCTGCGTGCACAACCCTTGCCGTTATCATTGGGCCGATATCGTTGCCGACAAGGATCTGTTGCGTCATCAATACAAGCGTCAGGCTCGCAAGAACGGCATGCCCGTGGTGCTGGATCCAGAGTCGCTGCATCAACACGCCCATCCGCTGCTTGCCGCCTGGGGCAAGCAAGGCCGTGACTACATTAATCTGCTGGACAGCTATGACGACCCCGGCAGCTATCGGGCGGCATTTCGCAACGGCCGTATCGACCTGTTCAGTGACACTCTTCCACAAAACATGCTCAACCAGTTGCAGGATGACATTCTGGAGCTGCGTCCACTCAGCGAGACCCGTGAGCTCTGGCCTGAGGTCGATTTGAAGCAGGACCAATCGATTCGATTCCACATAGCCCATAGTGCGCAGCGCGAAGTAGAGATTCTCCACGACCAGCTTCTGGCCCGCTTCAGCGCCAATCCGCAATTACGCCCTCGTGACGTGATCGTGATGGTGCCTGACATCGATAGTTATGCACCGCATGTCCGTGCGGTGTTCGGACAACTGGACCGTCAGGATCCTCGGTTCATTCCTTTCACGCTGGCAGACCAGGGGCAACGGGGTCGGGATCCATTACTGATCGCTGTCGAGCACCTGCTCAAACTGCCAGACAGTCGTTTTCCCGTCAGCGAAATCCTCGACTTGCTCGATGTTCCGGCGTTACGCGCACGGTTCGGTGTGGAGGAGCGGGATTTGCCGACTCTGCATCGCTGGATCGAAGGCGCCGGTGTGCGTTGGGGGATGGACGCTGACCAACGTGCCGGACTGGGATTGCCAAATGAACTGGAGCAAAACAGCTGGCGTTTTGGCCTGAGCCGGATGCTCCTCGGATATGCAGTTGGCGATTCCAGTGCCTGCGCGGGCATCGAGCCCTACGATGAAATTGGCGGTCTCGATGCTGCGTTGATCGGTCCTCTGGTCGCCTTGCTGGATGCCTTGGAGTATTCGCACCAGCAATTACTGAAGCCTGCGAAACCTCAAGAGTGGGGGAGTCGGTTACAGGTACTGATGCAGTTGTTTTTCAAGGCCAGCAATGAGCATGACGACTACTTGCTGACTCAGCTCGAGGAGCTGCGCGAGACATGGCTGGAGACCTGCGAGTCCGTCGGACTTGAAGACGAGTTACCGCTGACCGTTGTTCGCGAGGCATGGCTGGCAGGGCTGGATCAGGGGCGTTTGTCCCAGCGATTCCTGGCCGGTGCAGTGAACTTCTGTACCCTGATGCCGATGCGGGCGATTCCATTCAAGCTGGTTTGTCTTCTGGGCATGAACGATGGCGATTATCCCCGGGCACAACCACCGCTGGACTTCGACCTCATGGGCAGTGATTACCGGCCGGGAGATCGCTCCCGTCGTGAGGATGATCGCTATCTGTTGCTGGAAGCGCTGCTGTCTGCTCGCCATCAGCTTTACATCAGTTGGGTCGGGCGCAGTATCCGTGACAACAGTGAACGACCACCCTCGGTACTTATCGGTCAGTTGCGTGATCATCTCGCCAGTGGTTGGCGAACGACGGATGAAAAGGCCAATATTCTGGAAGTCCTGACTCAGGAGCATCCACTCCAGCCATTCAGCTCACGCTACTTTCATGAAGGCAACGAGCTGTTCAGTTATGCCAGCGAATGGCAGGTGCTGCACCAGCATCATGAACCTACTGAGGTGGCAAGTAAGCTTGGACCCCATGTTCAGGAAGAGCCCCTGAGTCTCGCATTGCTGCAGGACTTTCTGCGTAACCCGGTTCGACACTTTTTTACCCAGCGACTGAAGGTTTACTTCGAAGCGGCGCAGGCACCTCAGGCGGATGAAGAACCCTTTGTGCTTGACGCATTGCAACGATACTCACTGAGCGGCAGCCTTCTGGAAGCAGCCTTGAGACAACCGGAGAATGTCGATCAGGCGCTTGAAGCTCAAGCGCGGCGCCTGCAAAACAGCGGGCTGCTGCCCATGGCGGGTTTCGGTGAGTGCCTGCAGCGAGAGTTGATCGAACCGCTTCCTGACTTGCTGCACCGCTATCATCAACTGCTGACGCTTTGGCCAACTCCGTTGACCGGTGCCACCCCGATCAATCTTCAATGGCAGGGATTACGGCTGGAAGGGTGGCTTGGAGGTCTGCACCAACGCGCCGATGGCGGGGTGTTGTCGGTGACGACGATCCCCAACAGCATCGGTTCGATCAAAAACCGCAAATGGCACCGTCTGACCAAACCATGGGTCAGTCATCTGGTCGCTTGTGCAAGTGGGCTTGCTTTGACGACTGCGCTGGTCGCCAGTGACGACACCCTTTTATTGGAACCAATGGAACAGGATCGGGCCTGGAGAATACTCGAAGATCTGCTGCTCGCCTGGCAGTCAGGAATGCGTCAACCGCTCCCGGTTGTGGTGAAAACCGCTTTTGCATGGCTGGGTCAGAATGACTCGCTGAAGGCTGAAGCCGCTGCCCGCAAAGCCTACGAGGGGGATGGTCAGACCAGCGAAGGTGAGCGACGCGAAAGCCCCGCCCTGGCGCGACAGTTCCCGGATTTCGATGCGTTGTTGGCCGAGGAGACCTTCCCCGATTGGTGCAACGCTTTATACCGCCCAGTGATCGAAGCCCCTTGGCAATCCTTGGCCAGCGCGGGGGTACGTTCATGAGTGCAAGGCAGCCACTTGCCCTGTCGTTTCCGTTGAAGGGCAGTCAACTGATCGAGGCCAGCGCAGGTACTGGCAAGACGTTCACGATCTCTGCGTTGTATCTGCGCCTGATCCTTGGTCACGGAGGTGATGCGAGTGGCTTCGGTCGCGAGCTGCTGCCACCGCAGATTCTTGTGGTGACCTTCACCGATGCGGCGACCAAGGAGTTGCGCGAGCGCATTCGCACACGCCTGGCCGAGGCCGCACGCTTCTTCCGTGACGAGACGCCGCCCCCTGATACGTTGATCGACGAGCTACGCGCGCAGTTCGACCCTCAGCAATGGCCCGTTTGCGCCAACCGACTGGATATCGCCGCGCAATGGATGGACGAGGCTGCCGTCTCGACGATCCACAGCTGGTGTCAGCGCATGCTTCGCGAACACGCATTCGACAGCGGCAGCCTGTTTACCCAGACCCTCGAAACCGATCACAGCGATCTGCTGGGCGAAGTGCTCCGCGATTACTGGCGCCTGTTCTGTTATCCGATGCAGGGGGATGCCCTGAATTGGGTTCGCAGTCACTGGGGAGGGCCGGCCGCTTTGTTGCCTCGTGTACGTGCTCTCTTCGGTACTGAACGTAATGGAGCGCAAGGCAGATCTCCGGCTGAATTGATCGAAGAGTGCCTGCAAGAGCGCCGGGCTGCATTGGTTGAATTGAAAAAGCCGTGGCAGCAGTGGGCGGATGAGCTGCTTGCCATTTGTCATCAGGGCGTCGCCAGCAAGACAGTCGACGGGCGCAAGATTCAGGCCCGGTACTTCGAGTCTTGGTTCGAAAAGCTCAAGACCTGGGCCGGAGACGAGTCTGAGGAACAACTGGATATCGGAACCGGATTTACCCGGCTGACGCCTGAGGGCATGGCCGAAGCCTGGAAAGGCGAGCCACCGAGCCATCCGGGGCTGGACGCCATGCAGGTACTCAAGTCGAGCCTCGACGGGCTGCCAACCCCCGATGCCGCGGTGCTGCAGCACGCCGCCAAATGGGTGGGCGAGCGCTTTGAGGAAGAAAAGCGTCGACGTGCCGAAATGGGTTTCGACGACATGCTGCTGCGACTCGACGCAGCCTTGCAATCCGAAGGCGGCGAGCGACTCGCCACGCTTATCCGCGAGCAGTTTCCGGTCGCCATGATCGACGAGTTCCAGGACACGGACCCGGTGCAGTACCGGATCTTCGAGAGCATTTATCGCATCGAGGAAAACCAACCCGAGACCGGTCTGTTTCTGATCGGGGACCCGAAGCAGGCGATCTATGCCTTCCGTGGTGCGGACATCTACACCTACCTGCGTGCGCGAATAGCAACCGCCGGGCGGCTACATACGTTGGGCACGAACTTTCGCTCCAGTCACGGGATGGTCAAGGCGGTAAATCAGGTGTTCGAGCGTGCGGAGTCCCGTGAACAGGGACGCGGCGCGTTCCTGTTTCGAGAGCCAAACGGTGATAACCCGGTGCCGTTTCAGCCGGTGGATTCTCAGGGGCGCAAGGAACATTTACTGATTTGCGGGCAAGACGTGCCGGCGCTGAATGTCTGGCGTTTATCTACCGAGCAACCAGTCTCCGGTGCGGTCTATCGCCAGCAGTTGGCGGCGGCCTGCGCCAGTGAAATCACTGCCCTGCTCAATGGCGGACAAACGGGCAGCGCTGGTTTCGCGCAGGACGGCGGGGATTTTCGCGGGCTGCAACCGGCGGACATCGCAATTCTTGTGCGCGACGGCAAAGAGGCTCAAGCGATACGCGGTGAGCTTGCAGCCCGAGGGGTGCGCAGTGTTTACCTGTCGGACAAGGATTCTGTCTTCGCGGCTCAAGAGGCCCATGACCTGTTGGCCTGGCTCAAGGCCTGTGCCGAACCGGATGTCGAGCGCTCGTTGAAAGCAGCCCTGGCCTGCACCACGTTGAATCTGCCGTTGACAGAGCTGGAGCGCCTGAATCAGGACGAACTGGTCTGGGAGGCACGCGTCATGCAGTTCCGAGCCTATCGCGAGATCTGGCGCAAACAAGGCGTGCTGCCGATGTTGCGGCGCTTTCTGCATGACTTCCATTTGCCTCGAACCTTGATTGCACGCAGTGACGGTGATCGGGTGCTGACCAACTTGCTGCACTTGTCGGAGCTGCTGCAACAAGCGGCCTCGGAACTGGATGGAGAGCAGGCGCTGATCCGGCATTTGTCCGAGCACCTGGCGTTGTCTGGTCAAGCCGGTGAGGAGCAGATCCTGCGCCTTGAAAGCGACGAGCAACTGGTCAAGGTCGTGACCATTCACAAGTCCAAGGGACTTGAGTATCCGCTGGTGTTTCTGCCCTTCATCTGCTCGGCCAAACCCGTGGATGGCAGTCGGCTGCCGTTGCATTACCACGATGCATCCGGCAACGCTCGGGTCAGTCTCAAGCCTGATGCCGAGCTGATTGCCCTGGCCGACAATGAGCGTCTGGCGGAGGATCTGCGTTTGCTCTATGTCGCGCTGACCAGGGCACAACATGCCTGCTGGCTTGGCGTGACGGACCTCAAGCGCGGTAATAACAGCAGTTCGGTCCTGCATCTTTCAGCACTTGGCTATTTGCTGGGTGGTGGTGCGTCACTGAGTGAGTCCAGCGGTTTGATTCGTTGGCTCGATGATCTGCAACAGCACTGTCCTGCGCTGAGCATCGTTGAAATGCCGCTGGCGACCAGTGACCACTACCGGCCACCGCGCAACGAAGCAACCCTCAGTGCCACGTTGGTACCCAAACGCAAGGCCAGCGAAAACTGGTGGATCGCCTCCTACAGTGCTTTGCGGATCAGTGATGTGTTGAGTATGGGCAGTGAGGACGCGCCGGACAGTCCGCAAGCGCAGAAACTGTTCGACGACGAGCGCCTTGAACCCGACGCCCCCCGGGAGATCATCCCGGGAGGCGCTGATATTCACCGCTTCCCTCGTGGACCGAATCCGGGAACATTTCTCCACGGACTGCTCGAATGGGCCGGTGATGAAGGTTTCGCGGTTTCACGCGAGGCACTGGAAGACGCGATCGGCCGACGCTGCAATCGTCGCGGCTGGGAAGGCTGGATCACGACCCTCAGTGACTGGCTGCAGCATCTGCTCAAGTCGCCGATGCCCGCAGGTACCGGCCGACCACCGGTCGTATTGGAGCAATTGAAACGGTATCGGGTCGAGATGGAGTTCTGGTTCGCCAGCCACAAGGTCGATGTCGTCAGACTCGACGAACAGGTTCGCAAGTTCACCCACGGCGGTGTTGCCCGGGTCGCCGCCGAAGCGGTGCAACTCAACGGCATGTTCAAAGGCTTCATTGACCTGACCTTCGAACATGACGGTCGTTACTACGTGGCGGACTACAAATCCAACTGGCTGGGCGTCGATGACGCCGCCTACACCGAACAAGCCATGGAACAGTCGATTCTGGAAAATCGCTACGATCTGCAATATGTGTTGTATCTGCTGGCTCTGCATCGTCAGCTCAAGGCCCGCCTCGCCGATTACGATTACGACCGGCATGTTGGCGGTGCGCTGTATCTGTTCCTGCGGGGCACTCGTGCCGACAGCGGTGGTGTGTATTTCGTGCGACCGCCGCGGGAGCTGATCGAGCGTCTGGACCGGATGTTCCAGGGCAAACCGGAACCGAAATCCGAGCCGGTATGGGAACAGGGAGAGTTGCTATGAGCCGCACCTTTGCGCACTTGTCGCCGATTGCGCTGGATGCAGACAGTCTTGCCCAACTGACGCCCCTGTTGCGGGCCGAGGACTTGCTGCAGTTGCTGACCCACTGGGTAGAACGAGGATGGCTGCGGGCTCTGGACAAGGCATTCGTGACGTTTCTTCATGAGTTGGTGCCAGACGCCGACCCGCTGGTTCTGCTTGCCGCCGCTTTGACCAGTCACCAGCTCGGTCATGGTCATGTGTGCCTGGATCTGTTTGAAACCCTCAAGGCTCCGGACTTCGCCCTGTCCCTGCCGCCGGAGGGGGACGTGCAATCGGGTGTGTTGTTGCTGCCATCGCAATTGCTTGAAACCCTGGAAGGGGCGCACTGGTGCAAGGTGCTGGCCGGCAGCTCGCTGGTGGCGCTGGCTGCCGACGAGAGTGAGGCTGCACGGCAATGTCCCCTGGTGCTGTCCGGCAAACGCCTGTACCTGCGGCGGTACTGGGCCTATGAGCGACGCATCGACACGGCACTGCGTCAGCGCCTCGCGGAGCATGAATCGACGCCGAGCGACCTGTCGCAGCGTCTTGACGAGTTGTTCGGGGCGGCAATGAAAACCGGGGTGATCGACTGGCAGAAACTCGCCTGCGCACTGGCGACTCGAGGTGCTTTCAGCATCGTCACGGGCGGGCCGGGCACCGGCAAGACCACCACCGTGGTGCGTTTGCTGGCCTTGCTTCAGGCTCCCGCCGTCGAAGCCGGCCAGCCTTTGCGTATTCGTCTGGCCGCGCCCACGGGTAAAGCGGCTGCGCGGTTGACCGAGTCCATCAGCCAGCAAGTGCAATCGCTGAAAGTCGCCGAGGCCGTTCGGGAAAAAATCCCTTCCGAGGTAACGACCGTGCACCGCTTGCTGGGCAGTCGTCCCGGTACCCGGCACTTTCGTCATCATGCGGGCAACCGCTTGCCGCTGGATGTGTTGGTGGTCGACGAAGCATCCATGATCGACCTGGAAATGATGGCCAACCTGCTTGATGCGTTGCCGTCACATGCTCGCCTGGTGTTGTTGGGCGACAAGGATCAACTGGCCTCTGTCGAGGCCGGTGCGGTGCTGGGGGATTTGTGCCGCGATGCCGAGGCGGGTTGGTACAGTCCGCAGACACGTCAGTGGCTGGAGTCCGTGAGTGGGGAATCCTTGCAGGACGCCGGTTTGCACGAGGACAGCGACGGTACGCACCCGTTGGCGCAGCAAGTGGTGATGTTGCGTCACTCGCGGCGTTTCGGCGAGGGCAGTGGCATCGGTCAGCTTGCGCGACGGGTGAATCAGCAATTGCCGGATGAGGCGCGCCAACTGTTGGCTGCACGAAGCCATGACGATGTGTATTCACTGGCGCTCAAAGGTGAGCAGGACCACGCACTGGAGCGTCTTGTTCTGGAAGGGCATGGCGAGGGCCCTTGCGGTTATCGGCATTACTTGAGCGTTCTGCGCAATCAGCGCCCGCCTGCCGGAGCTCCCCTTGAGCATCCCGGTTGGCTCGATTGGGCGCGTGAGGTCTTGCAGGCGTTCGATACCTTCCAGCTGCTGTGCGCGGTGCGTAAAGGGCCGTGGGGCGTCGAGGGGCTGAACCAGCGCATCACCGACGCGCTGATCAAGGCGCGGCTGATTGACCGTGACCAGCAATGGTATGAAGGTCGTCCGGTCCTGATGACCCGCAATGACTATGGCCTGGGGCTGATGAACGGTGACATCGGCATTGCTCTCAAACTGCCTGAACGAGAGGGGCCGAACGCCGGTGAACTGGTGCTGCGGGTGGCGTTCCCGCGTAACGATGGGCGCGGTGGGGTGCGGTTCGTGTTGCCGAGCCGGCTCAATGATGTGGAAACCGTGTACGCCATGACGGTGCACAAGTCGCAAGGCTCGGAGTTTGCCCATACCGCGTTAATCCTTCCCGACGCCCTGAATCCGGTATTGACCAAAGAGCTGATCTACACCGGCATTACCCGAGCCAAACACTGGTTCACCTTGATCGAACCGCGAGCCGGGGTATTCGAGGAAGCGGTGCAGCGCAAGGTCAAGCGCTTGAGCGGTCTGATGCTGGAACTGGAGGAGGGGGCGACGCTTCGAGGGTGAAGCTGCCAATGATTGCCGGCGTTATCTTACCGACCGGTCAGAGGGGCTGTATCGCTGGCGTTCCAACGCTGTGCTATCGTTGCGGCATCATTTCGTAACGATCCAAGAGAATCCCTGCATGAAGCTGGCTGTCTGGGCGACAGAGCGCGTAGTTGACAGCAAGCGAGCGTTGCTTGCCGTTCTGCTCTGTTTGCTCACAGGTGTAGCGGCTGCCCAGCCGGAAACGCCAGTGGGTATGGCTGAGCAAAGGGCCAGGTCGGTCACTCAAGTGGTGCTGGGCATTCTCAGTTATGCGCGCTGGCCGGTCGAACCTGCACAGTTGCGTCTGTGCATCGTCGGTCCCACCGAATACACGGATGATCTGGTGAAAGGCACGACACAGGCGACAGGACGGCCTGTCACCGTGCGTCGTCTGCTGGCAGACAACCCGTCGGTCGTCAGTGAATGCGACGCCGTCTACATCGGCAAACTTACCGCCGATGAACGCAGCCGATTGTTCGCGTCGCTGATTGGCCATCCTGTACTGAGCATCAGCGAGGGCGGCGATCAGTGCACGGTCGGCAGCCTGTTCTGCCTGCGGGTTGGCGACGAGCAGGTGTCTTTCGAAGTCAATCTCGATTCCGTCGCCCGTAGTGGTGTTCGTATTCATCCAAGCGTGCTGCAGTTGTCGCGCCGCAAGCCGGCGGCCCCATGAGACGTGACCCTTCCACTGGACGTCCGACCCTGGGCTCGGTCATCGGTCGCGGGCATTTGATTGTCGCGCTGGTGGCCGTGGCGATGGCCAGTGTGTCGTTGACCCTGCTCGGCGTCCTGGCGCTGCGGGTCTATGCCGATCACAACCTGCACCTCATCGCCCGCTCGATCAATTACACCGTGGAAGCCGCGGTGGTATTCAACGACAAGGCCGCCGCGACGGAAGCGCTGGCGCTGATCGCCTCGACCGAAGAGGTGGCAGACGCTCAGGTGCTGGACAATCAGGGTCAAGTGCTGGCGCACTGGCAGCGTCCGGAGAACGGCCTGTTTTCCGCGTTGGAAATGCAAGTGACGGGGGCAATCCTGGAAAAGCCGATCAGTCTGCCGATCCTGCATCAGGATCATGAGATCGGCCGGATTTTGCTGACCGGCCACGGTGGCAGCCTGATGCGCTTTTTGTTGAGCGGACTGGCGGGGATCGTACTCTGCACCGCGATCAGCGCCTGGGTCGCGCTCTTTCTGGCGCGTCGCCAGTTGCACGGAATTACTGGGCCATTGCACAGCCTCGCCGCAGTGGCCCACGCCGCCCGCAGCGAACGTGCGCTGGACCGGCGCGTACCACCGGCGAAAATCGCCGAACTCGACAACCTCGGCAACGACTTCAATGCTCTGCTCGATGAGCTGGAATCGTGGCAGACCCACCTGCAAAACGAGAACGAAACCCTTGCCCACCAAGCGACACACGACAGCCTCACGGGACTGCCCAACCGGGCGTTTTTCGAGGGCCGCCTGATTCGTGCATTGCGCAGCGCCAGCAAACTCAACGAGCGCGTAGCGGTGCTGTTTCTGGACAGTGATCGTTTCAAGGAAATCAATGACAATTTTGGCCACGCGGCCGGTGATGCGGTCTTGGTAGCGGTAGCGAACCGGGTGCGGGCGCAGTTGCGTGAAGAGGATTTGGTAGCGCGTCTGGGCGGTGATGAATTTGCCGTTCTGCTGACACCGTTGCACAAGACCGAAGATGCAGAGCGAATTGCCGACAAGATTCTCGCCAGCATGGACACCCCCATTGCGGTACCGGGCGACACCCTTGTGGTGACCTCGCTCAGTATCGGTATTGCGGTTTACCCCGATCATGGCGCCACGCCCGGCACCTTGCTCGATGCGGCCGACGCCGCGATGTATCAAGCCAAGCGCCTGTCTCGTGGCGCCCAATTCACCGCCGGGTCGGAGCACCCGGTCGATCCCGTTCAAACCAGGAGCTGATGCCCGTGTTCTCGATTGCCGTTCGACTGTTTTCCACTCTATTGCTGACGGCCATGCTGGCCCTGACCGGATGCCAGACCGCTCCGCAAAATGGCCTGACACCGGCGCAGATTGCCGTGCTCAAGCAGCAAGGCTTTGAGCTGACCGACGACGGCTGGGAGTTCGGCCTGTCGGGCAAAGTGTTGTTTGGCAGCGATGTCGAAAGCCTGAACAAGCAAAGTACCGAAATCGTCGAGCGTATCGGCAAAGCGTTGCTGGGTGTCGGCATCGAACGGGTACGAGTGGATGGCCACACTGACGCCTCGGGCAAGGAAACCTACAACCAGCAGCTGTCTTTGCGCCGGGCAAAAAGTGTCGGCAAAGTGCTGACGTCGGTCGGCATGAAGGAAGAGAACATCCAACTGCAAGGCCTTGGCAGCCGCGAACCGGTGGCCTCCAACGACACCGCTGCCGGCCGCACCGAAAACCGCCGGGTGTCGATCGTGGTCAGCGCCGACTAGTCGGCAAACTGCATCTCCCGCGTTTGCCCCATCAACAGCGGCTGGTTGCGCTCGGTCACCTCCCTGATGTAATCCCACAACAGGGTGATCCGCTTGAGCTTGCGCAAATCCTCGCGGCAGTACATCCAGAACTGCCGGGTAATGTCGATTTCCTCCGGCAATACCGGCAACAGACGCGGGTCCTGGGCCGCGAGGAAGCACGGCAGAATCGCCAGTGAGCGCCCCTGCTGCGCCGCCACGAATTGCGCGATCACGCTGGTGCTGCGCAAATTGGCGCTGGCGCCGGGCAGCACGTTCGCCAGATAGAGCAGCTCCGAGCTGAACGCCAGGTCATCCACGTAACTGATGAATTGATGCTTGCCCAGGTCGGCGGGGCGGCGGATCGTCGGGTGTTTGTCCAGATATTCCTGAGTTGCGTAGAGCTGCAAGCGGTAGTCGCAGAGTTTGCAGCACACATACGGCCCGTGCTCCGGGCGTTCGAGGGCGATGACGATGTCCGCCTCGCGTTTGGACAGGCTGATGAAGTGTGGCAGCGGCAGGATGTCCACCGAGATTGCCGGGTAGGCGTCGACGAAGTGGCTTAACTGCGGGGTGATGAAGAAGCTGCCGAAACCTTCGGTGCAGCCCATCCGCACATGCCCGGACAGCGCGACGCCAGAGCCGGACACCTGCTCGCAGGCCATGTGCAGTGTGCTTTCGATCGATTCGGCATAGCTCAGCAGACGCTGGCCTTCGGCAGTCAGCACGAAACCGCTGGTGCGGGACTTTTCGAACAGCAAGGTGCCGAGCGCCGCTTCCAGCGAACTGATCCGCCGCGACACGGTGGTGTAGTCCACCGCCAGGCGTTTGGCCGCTGTGCTGGCCTTGCGGGTACGGGCGACTTCGAGGAAAAACTTGAGGTCGTCCCAGTTCAGCGAACCTAGAGACGTGATGTTTTTTTGCATGATGGACGGGCTTATATGTGCGTTCTTATTAGAAGTTTGCACATCTATACTCCAAAAACAGCCCGACAACCAATTCGTGACACACGCCTCATCTCAAGGCGAACCTTCGCCTTGGCTCCCAAGATAAAAACAATTTCTGGAGACCAGCATGAACGCATCGCTTACGCCCAACGAAACCACGGTCCAGAAGGTCAAGCTGCTGATCGACGGCGAGTGGGTCGAGTCGCAGACCACCGAGTGGCACGACATCGTCAACCCGGCGACCCAACAGGTACTGGCCAAAGTCCCGTTCGCCACCGCCGCTGAAGTCGACGCTGCCGTCAGCGCCGCCCAGCGCGCCTTCCAGACCTGGAAGCTGACCCCGATCGGCGCGCGCATGCGCATCATGCTCAAGCTGCAGGCGTTGATCCGCGAGCATTCCAAGCGCATTGCCGTGGTGCTGAGCGCCGAGCAGGGCAAAACCATTGCCGATGCCGAGGGCGATATTTTCCGTGGTCTGGAAGTGGTCGAACACGCCTGCTCCATCGGCAGTCTGCAAATGGGCGAGTTCGCCGAGAACGTCGCCGGCGGTGTCGATACCTACACCTTGCGCCAGCCGATCGGCGTTTGCGCCGGCATCACGCCGTTCAACTTCCCGGCAATGATTCCGTTGTGGATGTTCCCGATGGCCATCGCCTGCGGCAACTCCTTCGTGCTCAAGCCGTCCGAACAGGATCCGCTGTCGACCATGCTGCTGGTGGAGCTGGCGATCGAAGCCGGCATTCCGGCCGGTGTGCTCAACGTCGTCCATGGTGGCAAGGACGTGGTCGATGGCCTGTGCACCCACAAGGACATCAAGGCGGTTTCGTTCGTCGGTTCGACCGCCGTCGGCACTCACGTTTATGACCTGGCCGGTAAACACGGCAAGCGCGTGCAATCGATGATGGGTGCAAAGAACCACGCCGTAGTGCTGCCGGATGCCAATCGCGAGCAAGCGCTCAATGCCTTGGTCGGCGCCGGTTTCGGTGCGGCCGGTCAGCGTTGCATGGCCACTTCGGTGGTGGTGCTGGTGGGTGCGGCCAAGCAGTGGTTGCCGGATCTGAAAGCGCTGGCGCAGAAACTCAAGGTCAACGCCGGCAGCGAGCCAGGCACTGATGTCGGCCCGGTCATTTCGAAAAAGGCCAAGGCGCGGATTCTCGATCTGATTGAAAGCGGTATCAAGGAAGGCGCGAAACTCGAATTGGACGGTCGCGACATCAGCGTGCCGGGTTACGAGAACGGCAACTTCGTCGGCCCGACCCTGTTCTCCGGGGTGACCACCGACATGCAGATCTACACCCAGGAAATCTTCGGCCCGGTGCTGGTGGTGCTGGAAGTCGACACCCTCGACCAGGCCATCGCGCTGGTCAACGCCAACCCGTTCGGCAACGGCACGGGCCTGTTTACCCAGAGCGGTGCGGCGGCGCGTAAGTTCCAGACTGAAATCGACGTCGGTCAGGTCGGCATCAACATTCCGATTCCGGTGCCGGTGCCGTTCTTCAGCTTCACCGGTTCGCGCGGTTCGAAACTCGGCGACCTCGGCCCGTACGGCAAGCAAGTGGTGCAGTTCTACACCCAGACCAAAACGGTCACGGCGCGCTGGTTCGATGACGACAGCGTCAACGACGGCGTGAACACCACCATCAACCTGCGCTGAGGAATGGCCATGAAAATCGCATTTATCGGTCTGGGCAACATGGGCGCACCGATGGCGCGCAACCTGATCAAGGCCGGGCATTCGCTGAATCTGGTGGACCTGAACAAAACCGTGCTGGCGGAACTTGAGCAACTGGGCGGCACCATCCGTGCCTCGGCTCGCGAAGCTGCTGCAGATGCCGAATTGGTGATCACCATGCTGCCTGCCGCCGTGCATGTGCGCAGCGTCTGGCTCGGTGAGGACGGCGTGCTGGCCGGGATCGGCAAAGGCGTGCCGGCCGTGGATTGCAGCACCATCGATCCGCAGACGGCGCGCGATGTGGCGGCGGCGGCCGCCAAGCAAGGCGTGGCCATGGCCGATGCCCCGGTATCCGGCGGCACCGGCGGCGCCACGGCCGGGACGCTGACCTTCATGGTCGGCGCCACCCCGGAACTGTTCGCCACCCTGCAACCGGTGCTGGCGCAGATGGGCCGCAACATCGTGCATTGCGGTGAGGTCGGCACCGGCCAGATCGCCAAAATCTGCAACAACCTGTTGCTCGCCATTTCCATGGTCGGCGTCAGCGAGGCGATGGCGCTGGGCGATGCGCTGGGCATCGACACCACGGTGCTTGCCGGGATCATCAACAGCTCGACCGGGCGTTGCTGGAGCTCGGAAATGTACAACCCGTGGCCGGGCATCGTCGAAACCGCGCCGGCCTCGCGTGGTTACACAGGTGGCTTTGGAGCGGAGCTGATGCTCAAGGATCTGGGGCTGGCTACCGAAGCGGCGCGTCAGGCCCATCAGCCGGTGGTGCTGGGCGCGGTGGCGCAGCAGTTGTATCAGGCGATGAGTCAGCGTGGGGAAGGTGGCAAGGATTTCTCGGCGATCATCAACAGCTATCGTAAACCGCAGTAATCGTCGTCAGGCCTGCGCTCGTCGCAGGTCTGCAATTCAGATGCAGTAGGTGTTGCCGGGAAATCACGTCGGGTGGTTTCCCGGCTTTTTTGTATCAGGCGAACACGAAATATTTGCGCACGGTCTCGACCACTTCCCAGGTGCCCTTCATGCCCGGTTCGACGACGAAGATGTCGCCGGCGCGCAGGTGGATCGGCTCCATGCCGTCCGGGGTGATCACGCAGTAGCCTTCCTGGAAATGGCAGTACTCCCACTTCACGTAATCCACTCGCCATTTGCCCGGCGTGCAGATCCAGGTGCCCATGATCTTGCTGCCGTCTTCGCTGGTGTAGGCGTTGAGGTTGACGGTGTGGGGATCGCCCTCGAGCTTCTCCCATTTGCAGGCGTCGAGTACTGGCAGCGGGTGTGTGTCGCGCAGAACGGTGATAGGTGCAGGCATGACGGCTCCAGGCCAAAGGCAGTTTGAGTCGCCACCGTAACGTGGGTGAACACCGTCGGAATGTCTGGGTTCGACCTCCATATGCCTGTTAGCGCTGAACGGGAAGAGCCCCGTAAAGCCGGGGATTTGCACCGATGCTGTGCATATATGACGGTTTTAATACAATTGCGCACCGTAAAAGTTCAATCAATTTTTAGACTAAAACGAGATAACCATTCGGACACCTATTGCAAAACAAAATCGTCTGTACTATAACATTCGTACTAAAGGACAATCCCACCCTGATGGAGCTACACAAGAGT
Source organism: Pseudomonas sp. HLG18 (assembly GCF_051903985.1). Classification (NCBI taxonomy): domain Bacteria; kingdom Pseudomonadati; phylum Pseudomonadota; class Gammaproteobacteria; order Pseudomonadales; family Pseudomonadaceae; genus Pseudomonas; species Pseudomonas sp. HLG18. The sequence goes on from NZ_CP195831.1 coordinate 5,985,386, forward strand.
CACGGACAGACTTGAATCGGCTTTTTTCACATGAAACTGACTTGGCCTTTGGCTCAAGCGTGAACCTCTACCTGTTGTTAATGAATAACGGCAATTGAGTGAACCAGTCAGTTAATAAGTTGCGCAGACGCAATGTTGTGCGTGCTTTGAATGGAAGCCATAAATAAACAGTTGATTATTATTTGTGCATCGGCGGAATTATATCTGCGGGATACGCACGCCTTTCGGATTCTTATGTGCCCGGCATCAATGGAATGAGGCTTTATTGTGGACGACATAAATGTAGTTGAAGTTTCGACGACGGTGAATAACGAGAGTAAGTTGGGCCGGCATGTCTGGATTCGTGCCGGCAGTCGCCTGCAGAACGTTCAGGTCGCCGATGATTGTTTCATCGGGTTCAAGTGTGATCTGCAATTCGCCTCCCTTGGCGCCTCCAGCATGCTGGCCACGGGCGCAAGCTGCCTGGGAACGGCGCAATCACCGGTACGCATTGCCGAGAACGTCTGGCTGGGCGCCAAGGCCACTGTAGCGGCTGGCGTTTCCATCGGCGCGGGAGCGGTGGTGGCCGCTGGGGCACTGGTGACTTCGGATGTACCCGCCGATGCCATTGTGGTCGGTCGCCCGGCGCGGGTCATTGCCCGGCGCACGGTGGTCGAGGACGGCCTGCCGAGCCCGGCGCCCGTGCTGGCCAAAGTCCGTGACCGTGCTTGCCGGGGCTTGCCGTCGATGCTCGATCGGTCCACGCAATCGGTGCCGCGACTCAAGGCAATGAACCCCGACACCGCGACCTGGGACATCAGCGACGAAACCTTGATTGATGCCGAGTTGAGCGGTGGTGCTTCGGTGGAAATCGCCCGTGACTGCATTCTGATCGGGCGCAGCTCCCGCCAGGGGGGTATGTCGCAACTGGGCGGCATTGCACTGGGGACAGGCGTGCGACTGGCTGCCGGTGTGGTCATCGAAGCCGCGGGCGGTGTGACCATCGGCGCCTTCAGCGAGGTGGCCGAAGGCGTCACGATTGTCGCTTCTACTCATGATCATTCGTTCCGCTCACTGCCTTGGGAGGAGGCACCTGTGCGCATTGGAAGTCGTTGCGTTATTGGCGAGGGCGCCATCTTGGTAGGTCCACTGAATATTGGTGACGGTGCAGTTATAAAACCGTATTCGGTGGTGATAAGGGATGTATTGGAAAACACTGTGGTTCATGGCGTTGTTCAACTAATGGAGATTCAAGAATGATTTTATTTGCCCCTAATCCGACCGGTTCCGGCCATAACATGCGCGTGCTGTCCATCGCTCAGGCGATCAAGAAGCAACGCCCGGATATGCCTCTGACGGTTGCACTGGCTTCTTTGCAGCCGACGTTTACTCCTTTATTCGAAAAGTCTGGAATCGAAGTCGTGGATATCGCCGGACGACTGGTCGACTATTCGAAAAAGAGCAACTTGTCGAAACAGCTTGATTGGGCTACTTACATCGGCAGTTATATTGCGACTACCTTCCTGTCCGGTGAGCGGATCCTGTCTTACCTGGCGTTGATCGCCGAACACAAGCCGAGTGTGCTGGTGTCGGACTACAACATGGCTGCCTGCCTGGCAGCGATCTTCACAGGCACACCGTTGGTGTTCGTGACCGAACGCTATGACTTCACGCTTTGCCAACTGCAGGATCACGACCTGGCTGAAGGCGGCTTCGAGGTGAATGCTCTGGAGATGTCCCGGGCACGGACGGCGCTGCACAGTCAGTTCAGCTGGATGATCAGTCAGGCACAGCTGGTGCTGACCGACAAACCGTTCATTGCCGCTCTTGACCAAGGCACACCGGTCGCCGAAGCGCTGGCCAGTGGCAAGGCACATTTTGTCGGTCCGATGATCCGGGACATCACGGTGCAGAGCGGATTGAACGTGCGTGAGCAACTCAACCTGGGTGACGCGCCATTCATTGTCGCCTCCATCAGCGGCACGACCATGTTTGCGGAGAACAAGGACGCATTGCTTGCCGCGTATCTGGACAGTTTCAAGATCCTGCGCGAACGCAATCCGGATCTGAAAATGGTGCTGCTGGGCCGCAAGGATATCGAGGAGCAGGACGGTGTGGTTTGTGTGCCGTACTACCCGGACTGGATGGGCCTGCTGCGCGAAGCCAGCCTGCTGATTTCGGCGCCGGGCTGGATCACCGTGACCGAAATTGCGGCAATGAATATTCCGACTCTGTTCCTGTTGTCGTCGAAGTCCGAATACCACGAACTGGAAGCTTTGCGACGTCTGGAATTGCTGGGTTTCCCGACGCATATCGGATACGACCGTGACCGAATCGTCGAGCTGATTCAGGGCGAACTGGAGAAAGATACCCGGTCATCCACTTACTACGCACCTCATCAGCAAGTGGCCGCACCGGACGGCGAGGGTGCCGCTCGTGCCGCGACGCGCATCATCGATTTGTGCCACGGCCGTGTTGTATCGCTGACCGAAAGCAAAGCTGCTTAACCTCAAGGAAGAGGGATTCACCATGCCGCTGCATCCGCAGTTTGTATTTGATAAAGGCCTCAAGGACATTGAGTACGGCGGTTTTTTTGCTGTGACCGATACCAGTGGCGAGGTTGCGATTTCCAGTGACAAGCAGTTGCAGGATCAGGTTGCCGCGACGCTCTACCAGGCCGAGCACGGCGACGATGTCGGCCTGCGTTTTGCCCATGACGGGCTGATGCGTTTGCATGATGCGTCGAATGGCGGTTTCCACGAACTGGCCGACCGCTACTGGACGCCACACGGCTCCGGGCGCTGCCGCACGCTGGCGCTGCAACTGGACGCGCTGGCGGCATTGATTGCCTATCAGCGTCGAGTGCCGCAGGACGCGGCGAACAATGCCGCGATCCACGGGCTGCTGGAAAAGGTCGAAGCGCTATACGCCCGTTCCACTGTCGCCGGCCTGTACAGCAGCGACTGGTCGACGCCGCTGGAGCTGGCGACCTCGATCGAGCTCGATATCAGCGCCACGGCGTTGCTGGCACGCATCGGTAACGAGCCGTTGGGTCTGGGGCTGGTCGGGCACTTGCAGATTCACGCAGAAAATCTGATCGGCCGTGTGGCTGGCAGCGACAGCGCATCCTGTGTCGATGTGGCGCTGACCCGTTGCGCCGTGCGCGCTCAGGTCAGCCTGGTGCTGGCGCGTCTGGCCGATGTGCGGGACGACAATGCGCTGTCGAACCTGGCTCGTTCATTCCTGCTGCAAACCCTGGCGCTGTTCCGCGATCCGGCCTATGGCGGGTACTGGGACAGGGTCGGGATCAACGGCAAAGTACGTTGCGACTGGCACACTTCGTACAAGCATCACGAGTCGCCATTCCCGATCAAGACGGCCTACGACGTGGCGTTGCTGTTGCAGGCGATTCAGGCCTTGCCGTCCGGTGCGAGCGACGCTGACCGCGCTTCGGTGACTGCCGCTTTGCTGGAGTTCCATGACGCCCGCAATGGTGGGTTGTTCATGGGCAAGGGCTACTTCTGGTCGACGCCGGATGACCCGACCGTGCCGTTCATTCGACAGTTCTGGGCGCCGCCGCGTCAGCCGGGGATTTTCAGCATCGGCAACCTGACGTACCTGCCGCTGCATCTGAAAAGCCTGAAAACCCAGCTCGCCGCGGCCCACGCCTTGCAGTCCATCGAACCGGCCGCTGCCGTTGCTCATCATGACGACGCGGCGTTGGTCAGCCGTGAGTTGCAAGTGATCGATGGCGGTGGCGACGTCCAGCGCATTCACCCGAATGGCGTGCCGACCATCAATGTCGATCTGCAGCGTTATCTCGCCTGGCTGGCCAAGGCCCGGGCGTCGAATCAGACGCCTTACGGACTGACCGCCGAAACCACGCCGCTGGGCTTCCGTGCCGACAAGACCTGGCAGGTGTTTTCCGGATTGCACGTGATTTCGGACTTGCATGCCCTGGGGTTGCAAATCGAAAACAAGGCCAGCCTGATCGACTGCATCAGGGCTTCGCAAAACACCGACGGTGGATTTGCCGAGCAGCCCGGGCACTTGAGCGATGTGTTCGCCACCTACTGCGCGGTGTTGTCGCTGCGGGTGCTGGGCGCGTTGCCGAACGATATCGGCGCTTGTGTGCGTTACCTGCAAGCGTGCCAGAACCCCGACGGCGGTTTCGGTGATGTGCCGGGTTTCGGCTCGGACATCTGGCACACCAACCTGGCGGTGCTGTCGCTGCATGCCCTTGAAGCCAAGGCGCCGGACGAGCAGGGCGTGATGGCGTTCGCCTTGCGCTGCCGCTCGGCCGACGGTGGTTTCGCCAACAAGCCCGGCTATCCGCCGGATGCCTTCTCGGTGTACCGCGTGGTGTCGACGCTGTTCATTCTCAACCGACGCATCGTCGATGCCGAGCAGACCGTCGCGTGGCTGCAAAAGCTGCAACTGGCCAACGGCTCGTTCCACTACCGGCCGGGCAAAGCGGTCAGCCTGGTGGGCACTTACATGGCCATCGCGGCGATGTATCTGCTCGACGCGCAGCCGACGTATCTGCAGGAGTCGAAAGACTGGATCGCTGCCCATCAGAAGCAGGACGGTGGTTTCGGCCCGCTCAATGCGACCTCGGCGACCACCGACGAAAGCTTCGTCTGCATCCAGACGCTGCTGATTCTCGAACAGGGGCTGTCGCAATACTGGGTCGCGTTGTTGAACTGACCCGCACACAGCATCGAAGGACGTTCAATCATCATTTTGCCAGGGGAGGCGCTGATGAAAATTTTAGTGACAGGGGGCGCGGGCTTCATTGGCTCGGCCGTGGTGCGGTTTCTGATCGAAGAGACCGAATGCGAAGTGATCAACGTCGACAAACTGACCTACGCCGGCAATCTCGAGTCGCTGGCCGAGGTGTCCGACTCGCCGCGTTACCGGTTCTGTCAGGTCGACATCTGCGACAAGCCGGCGCTGGACGAACTGTTCGCACGGCTGCAACCGGATGCGGTGATGCACCTGGCCGCCGAGTCCCACGTGGACCGTTCGATCGATGGCCCGCAAGCCTTCATCGAAACCAACATCGTCGGCACCTACACGATGCTCGAAGCGGCGCGTGGTTACTGGAACCGGCTGGACGCGGCGCGTCAGTCGACGTTCCGTTTCCACCACATTTCCACCGACGAAGTGTACGGCGATCTGGAACCCGAAGATCCGGCGTTCACCGAGCGCACGCCGTATGCGCCAAGTTCGCCGTATTCGGCGACCAAGGCCGGCTCCGATCATCTGGTTCGCGCCTGGCATCGCACCTTCGGCCTGCCGGTGGTGATGAGCAATTGCTCGAACAATTACGGGCCTTATCACTTCCCGGAAAAGCTGATTCCCCACGTCATTCTCAATGCGCTGCAAGGCAAGCCGTTGCCGGTGTACGGCGACGGCGCGCAGATCCGCGACTGGCTGTTCGTCGAGGATCACGCCCGCGCACTGTATGCGGTGGTCACGCGCGGTGAGGTCGGGCAGACCTACAACATCGGCGGCCACAACGAGAAGACCAACCTGGAAGTGGTGCACACCCTGTGCGATCTGCTCGAAGCACGCGGTGCAGAAAAACCGGCAGGTGTCGCGCACTTCCGCGACCTGATCACCTTCGTCAAGGATCGTCCGGGCCACGACAAACGCTACGCCGTCGATGCCGGGAAAATCCACGCGACGCTGGGCTGGACGCCAGAGGAAACCTTCGAAAGCGGCATGAAGAAAACCGTCGACTGGTACCTCGACAACCGCGCCTGGTGGTTGCGGGTGATGTCCGGCGCCTACGCGCTGGAGCGCCTCGGCGAGCAACGCGACGAAGCCCTCGTGGCCTGAACATTCAGTCATTCAAATCTCACTGCTTGAAAGGAAAAAAGCATGGCCAAGTACAAAGGAATTCTGCTGGCAGGCGGCGCCGGTTCGCGTCTGCACCCGATCACCCTGGGCGTCTCGAAACAGTCTCTGCCGGTGTATGACAAACCGATGATCTACTACCCGCTGTCGGTGCTGATGCTGGCGGAAATCCGCGAGATCCTGATCATCTCCACCCCCGAAGATCTGCCGGGTTTCCAGCGCATGCTCGGCGACGGCAGCCAGTTGGGCCTGAGCCTGAGCTACGCGGTGCAGCCAAGCCCGGACGGCCTCGCCCAGGCGTTCATCATCGGTCGCGAATTTGTCGGTGAAGACAATGTGTGTCTGGTGCTCGGCGACAACATTTTCTACGGCGCCGGTTTCGGTGAAACCCTGGTGCAGGCTGCGTCTCGCGACGAGGGGGCCACGGTGTTCGGTTACTACGTGGCCGATCCCGAGCGCTTTGGTGTGGTGGAGTTCGATGCCGCCGGCAAGGCTCTGAGCATCTGTGAAAAACCGAGTGATCCGAAGTCGAACTACGCCGTGACCGGCCTGTATTTCTACGACAACGAAGTGCTGCAGATTGCCGCCGACATCAAGCCGTCGCCGCGCGGCGAGCTGGAGATTACCGACGTCAACAACGTCTACCTGCAACGCGGCAAGTTGAATGTATCGGTGATGGGCCGTGGTATGGCCTGGCTGGACACCGGCACCCACGATGCCTTGATGGAAGCCGGCAACTTCGTGCAAGCCATCGAGAAACGCCAGGGCCTGAAAATCGCCTGCCTCGAAGAGATCGCCTACAACAAGGGCTGGATCGACGATGCGCAGTTGCTGGTGCACGCAGGCAGCATGAGCAAGACCGGTTATGGTCAGTATCTGGCGCGGCTGATCAACGATGATGTGGTGGTTGCGATGGATACGCAGCGCCCGCTGAAGGACGTTGCCTGATCAAGTGTGGGGGCGGGCTTGCTCGCGAAGGGGGCGTCACATTCAACAACATTGTTGACGGAAAGACCGCTTTCGCGAGCAAGCCCGCTCCCACAGGGTCAGTGGCCGGTCACGCTGTCGAGTTGGGCAGCTTTGACCGTGGCGCTCGGTTCGGCCGAGAGGGTTTGCAACCGGGCCAGGCGATTGGCGTGAGTCGGCGCTTCGGCCGCCAGCGGCGAGCGGCGTTTGCGGGTTTCTTCACGCAGCACCGGCAAGACTTCCTTGCCGAACATGTCGAGTTGTTCCAGTACGGTCTTGAGCGGAATACCGCCGTGGTCGAACAGGAACAACTGGCGCTGATAGTCGCCGAAGTGCTCGCGGAAGGTCAGGGTCTTGTCGATGATTTCCTGAGGGCTGCCGACCGCCAGCGGGGTCATCTCCATGAACTCTTCCAGGGACGGGCCGTGGCCATACACCGGGGCGTTATCGAAGTAAGGGCGGAACTCCCGGCGCGCATCCTGGGAGTTGCGGCGCATGAAGATGTGCCCGCCAAGGCCGACGATCGCCTGCTCCGGCGTACCATGGCCGTAATGGGCAAAACGCGTGCGGTAGAACTCCACCAGCGCCATGAAATGCTCCCGTGGCCAGAGGATGTGGCTGGCGAAAAAACCGTCGCCGTAATAGGCAGCCTGCTCGGCGATTTCCGGGGTACGGATCGAGCCGTGCCAGACGAAGGGCGGCAGGTCGTCCAGCGGTCGCGGGATCGAGGTGAAGTGGTTCAGCGGTGTACGAAAGCGTCCGCTCCAGTTGATGTCTTCCTCGCGCCAGAGCCGGTGCAGCAGGCGATAGTTTTCCATCGCCAGCGGCAGGGCGTCGGCGATGCTCTTGCCGAACCAGGGATAGACCGGCGCGGTGTTGCCACGGCCGAGCATCAGGTCCATGCGTCCGCCGCAGAGGTTTTGCAGCAGTGAATATTCTTCGGCCAGCCGCACCGGATCGTTGGTGCTGATCAGGGTGGTGGACGTCGAAAGAATGATGCGTTGAGTCTTCGCTGCGATGTAGGCCAGCAGGGTGGTGGGAGAGGAGGTGATGAACGGGGGATTGTGGTGCTCGCCGGTGGCGAACACGTCCAGTCCGATGTCTTCGGCCTTCTGCGCAATTTGCAGGGTGGCCTGGATGCGCTCGGATTCACTGGGGGTACGGGCGTTGGTAGGGTCTTGCGTGACGTCGCCAACGGTGTAGATCCCGAATTGCATAAAGCCTCCTTGCCTTGGGTAAAGGTGCGTTTGAAACCCTTGCCGTGAAGAATGAATCATCGCGGCACTTGAAATGTACGCCTGTACACGTACAATCGCAATTCTGCATCATTGTCCAAACGGCTTTGAAGACCTCATCGAGAGAGGAACGCGACATGCAACTGGGATTTATCGGTCTGGGCACGATGGGCGCACCGATGGTGCTGAACCTGCTGAAAGCCGGGCATCGGGTCCGTGTGTGGAATCGTTCGACAGCACCGCTGCAAGCACTGGCCAAGGCCGGCGCCGAAGCCGTCGAGACACCGGCGCTGGCGGCGCAGGCCGAGGTGCTGATCTCGATGCTCGGCGATGACACGGCGATCCGTTCGGTGTTCTTCGACGCCAAGGCGCTGGACGGTCTGCAAGCCGGCAGCGTTCACGTCAACATGTCCACGGTGTCCGTGGCGCTGGCCAGGGAACTGGCGGCCGTGCATGAAGCACGCGGCGTCGATTACGTGTCGGCACCGGTGCTGGGGCGGGTCGATGTGGCGGCTGCCGGCAATCTGAACATTCTCGCCTCCGGGCCTGCCGAAGCACTGGCTCGGGTACAACCGCTGTTCGATGTGTTGGGGCGCAAGACCTGGACGCTCGGCGACACGGCTGAAGTGGCCTGCGCCGCCAAGCTGTCGGCCAATCTGATGATCGCCTCGGCGATCGAGTCCATGGCTGAAGCCTCGACCCTGGCCGGCGGTTACGGCGTGAGTCGTGCGTCGTTCATCGACATGATCACTTCGACGCTGTTTCCGGTGCCGGTGTATCAGGGTTACGGCAAGCAGATGGCCGATGACATATTTGAGCCGGCCGGCTTCAAATTGTCGCTGGGTCTCAAGGATGTACGCCTGGCGCTGGAGGCCGGTGAAGCGGCGCAGGTGCCGCTGCCGTTTGCCAGTGTGTTGAAGGACAACCTGCTGGACGGCATGGCTCATGGTCAGGCCGATCAGGACTGGGCGTCACTGTCGAAAGTCAGTGACCGGCGCGCCGGCGTGAAGTAATCAAAAAGATTCAAGTAACGTAACTTGTTCGCAAGTTACGTGGGCCTCTTGCGCCTTGCATTATTGTCGGACAGTGATTGTTCTTTTATTGGGAAATGAAAGAAGTCTGATAATAGTGCTTGTCAAATGTACGACTGTAGCCGTACATTTTTATCGGGGTTTAACAACAACATAACTTTTGTCTGTTTTTTCGTCTGCTGATCGTAAATAAATAATAGCTAGGAGCCGTTATGAAAAATCTAATGCAATGGAACAGCCTTCCCTCCGAATCCAATGAATGGCTCGAGAAGGTGCGTGCACTGAATCCGCTGATTGTTCAGCACCGCGATTACAGCGAGCAGACAAATGCGACTCACAAGGATGTGATGTCCCGATTCTTCAAGGACGGTTTCGGCCGTACGTCGGTGTCCCGAGCGTTCGGCGGCTCCCAGGTCGATATCCAGACCACCTCCGCGCTGGTGCTGGAATTTGCTCGGTACGACGCTTCGCTGTCTTGGCAACTGGCGGTGCAAGTGGCGATGGGGCGTCTGTCGGACTACCTGCCGGAAGCCACTTCCGAAGCGATCTACAACCACTGCGACGGTTTCGTGATCGGCGCCATCCACTCCGGCGGCGAAGCGCTGCCGATGGGCGACGAGTACCTGCTGAGCGGCAAATGGGCGTTCGCCAGCGGCTCGGCCCACGCCGACTGGCTGGTCTGCACCGCCACCGTCAAAGGCACCGAAAACAACACTACACCGGAAGTGCGGATGTTCTTCGTGCCCGCCAGCCAGTGCACCATCCTGCCGACCTGGGACACTCTGGGCATGCGCGGTACCGGCAGCCACCACTTCCAGTGCTCCAACGTCATGGTCCACAAGTCGTATTCGCTGGACGTCGAAACCCTGAAGAAATCCCCCGAAGCACGCAGCTCCCGCGCCTACGCCACCGGTTACTACGAGTTCGGCACCCTGGCTGCGATGTCCACCGTGCTGGGCGTGGCCCGGGCGGCGGTCGATCATTTCCGCAACGATCGCGCCGTGAACACCGATCCGGGTCTGGAAGGGGTGATCTTCGAGAAGACCGGTCGCGCCATCTCCTCGGTGCACACCGCACAACTGCTGCTGGAAGATGCGATTCACCAGGTGATCAGCCGTGGTGAAACCATCGGCGAACCGGTCAGCGCCCGTGTCGGCCTGGCAGCCTCGGTGCTGACCGAGAACTCGGTCAATGCGGTCAACCAGCTCTACTCGATGGCCGGCTCAAAAGCTGTCTACAAGTCGCACTTCCTGGAACGTTGTTTCCGCGATATTCATACCGGTTCCAAGCACTTCACCCTGTCGCCTTTGAACTTGCACGGTATCGGCAAGTACTACCTGGATAAAACCAACGTACTGGCCGCGGCGTAATAGCGGATAAATAAAACGGGCGCGTTATCAGTGAGTGTTCACAGGGATCAATAACGCGCCCGTTTCAAGTTGCACCTTTATTTTCTTAAATCTCAAACTTTTGTGCTCGCAGTAAAGAGTCAAGGGAGTGCCACATGCTTGCTCGAAATATTGTTAAGTCGCTGGTGTTTATTATTCTGGTCGTGGTGTTGTCCGCCGCCCTGGGCTGGCGCTTCTGGTCGCCGCCACCGGCAGCGGCCGAACAACGGATTCCCAGCACCCGGGTCGGTCTGGCCGTGGTCAAGAAACAACCGTACACCTACTACCTCGAAGCCATCGGCAAACTCGAGGCGCAGCGTCAGGTGCTGGTCTCGGCCGAAGTCAGCGGCAAAGTGGTGGACATCGATTTCGAGTCCGGCGATGAAGTGAAGGCGGGGCAGGTGCTGCTCAAGCTCAACGACGCACCCGAGCAAGGTGAACTGGTGCGCCTGAAAGGCGAGTACGAATCGGCCAAGGCGCAGTTTGCCCGGGTTCAGGAACTGGCCAAGACCGGCGCCGAAAGCCGTCGCGCCTTCGACAGTGCCCGCGCTCAATACGACGCCGCCAAAGGCGACATGGAGCGCATGCAGGCGCAGATCGCTCAGCGGCACATTCGCGCGCCGTTCGCCGGCACCCTCGGCATTCGCCAGGCGCACCTTGGCCAATACCTGCAAGCCGGCAGCGCGGTGGCGACCCTGACGGATCCGGGCGTGCTGCGCGTCAACTTCACCCTCGCCGAGCGCGATGGCTCGCAAGTGCAACTGGGCCAGACCGTGCAGGCCAAGGTCGATGCCTGGGGGGATGTGACCTTCGCCGGCAAAATCGTCGCGGTCGATCCGCAGATCAACCAGTCCCACACCATCAATGTGCAAGCGGTCATCACCGACACGCAAAAACGCCTGCGTCCCGGCATGTATGCACGGGTCTCGGTGACCCTGCCGCAGACCGCCGAGCTGCTGATTCCGGAAACCGCGATCACTTACAACGCCTACGGCGAGAGCGTGTTCTCGGTCTACACCGACGAGGCCGGCGTGCAGAAGGTCAAGCGTGAAAGCATCAAGGTCGGCGAGCGCCGCAATGGCTGGGCGGTGGTCGACAAGGGCTTGAGCGAAGGTGTGCAAGTGGTGACGTCCGGCCAGCTCAAACTCCACGACGGCGTGGCGGTGGAAGGCGTGCCGGACACGATTGCTCTTAAACTCAGTGGGCTGGAAAAATGAATTTCACCGACCTCTTTCTTCGCCGCCCGGTGCTGGCCGTGGTGGTCAGCACGCTGATCCTGTTGTTCGGGGTGCGTGCGCTGATGAACTTGCCGATCCGCCAGTACCCGATGCTGGAGACGTCGACCATCACGGTCACGACCCAGTACCCCGGCGCCTCTTCGGAACTGATGCAAGGCTTCGTCACCCAACCGATCAGCCAGGCCGTGGCTTCGGTCGAGGGCATCGACTATCTGTCGTCGGCCTCGACCCAGGGCCGCAGCCAGGTGACGATCCGCATGGCACTCAACAGTGACTCCATCGCGGCGCTGACCGAGGTCATGGCCAAGGTCAACCAGATCAAATACCGCCTGCCGAAGGACGCTTACGACCCGGTGGTGGAGCGCACTTCCGGTGGCTTCACGAGCGTGGCCTACGTTGCGTTCGCCAGCTCCAACCTGACCATTCCGGAGATGTCGGATTACATCTCCCGCGTCGTCGAGCCGATGTTTGCCGGCATTGAAGGCGTGGCCAAGATCAACATCATGGGCGAGCAGAAACTGTCCATGCGCCTGTGGCTCGACCCGCAGCGTCTGGCCGGCTACGGCATGACCGGGCAGGACGTTTCGGCAGCCATCGAGGGCAACAACTTCCAGGCCGCACCTGGGCAGGTCAAGGGCCTGTACGTGGTCAGCAACCTGCGGGTCAACACTGACCTGAACAGCGTCGAAGACTTCCGTGACATGGTGCTGCGCAACGACAACGGCCACATCATCCGTGTGCGTGACGTCGGTACTGTGGAACTGAACGCAGCCTCTACCGACACCAGCGGCGCAATGAGCGACGTACCGGCGCTGTTCCTCGGTCTGGACGCGGCACCGACCGGCAACCCGCTGGTGATCGTGAAGCGCGTGCGCGAATTGCTGCCGCAGATCCAGGAAACCCTGCCACCGGGCGTGACCGTGCAGATCCCGTTCGAAGTGGCGCACTTCATTCAGTCGTCGATCGACGAGGTGAGCTACACCCTGCTCGAAGCGCTGGTGATCGTGGTGCTGGTGATTTACCTGTGCCTGGGCACGTTCCGCACCGTGCTGATTCCGCTGGTGACCATTCCGCTGTCGATGCTCGGCGCGGCGATGCTGATGCAGATGTTCGGCTTCAGCCTCAACCTGCTGACTCTGCTCGCCATGGTGCTCGCCATCGGGCTGGTGGTGGACGACGCCATTGTCGTGGTGGAAAACGTCCACCGCCACATCGAAGAGGGCAAGAGCCCGTTCGACGCGGCGCTGATCGGCGCCCGTGAAGTGGCCGGGCCGGTGGTGGCGATGACCTTCACCCTGGCAGCGGTGTACGCACCGATCGGTCTGATGGGCGGCCTCACCGGCACGCTGTTCAAGGAGTTCGCACTGACCCTGGCCGGTGCCGTGGTGATTTCCGGCATCGTCGCCCTGACCCTGTCGCCGATCATGAGTACTCGTCTGCTGGACGCGAAAACCAGCGAAGGCTTCATGGCGGTCAAGGCCGATCGTTTCTTCCAGTACCTGTCCCGTCGTTATGGCGCATTGCTCGGCGGTTCGCTGGCACGGCGCTGGATCAGCCTGAGCGTGGCGCTGGTGATTTTCTTCAGCCTGCCTTTCCTCTATCGCTCGGCGCAGACCGAACTGGCGCCGCTGGAAGACCAGAACATCCTGCTGACCGCCATCAAGGCGCCGCAGCACGCCAACCTGAATTACCTCGAAGCCTACGCCCACGAACTGTACAAGACCTTCAACGAAATCCCCGAGGGTTACAGCAACTGGGTGGCGAACGGTTCCGACGGTCTGTCCAACAGCGTCGGCGGGATCAACCTGGTGGACTGGGAAAAACGCGGCCGCGACGCCAACACCATCCAGCCTGACTTGCAGGCGCGGGTGAATCAGATCGAAGGCACGAGCATTTTCGTGTTCCAGATGCCGCCCCTGCCGGGCTCCACCGGTGGTCTGCCGGTGCAGATGGTGATCCGCAGCGATCAGGAATACCTGGCGCTGTACAACGTGATGGATCAGCTCAAGCAGGCTGCGCAGGCCAGTGGCCTGTTCGCGGTGGTCGACAGCGATCTGGACTTCAACAACCCGGTAGTGGAAATCCAGGTCGACCGGGCCAAGGCCAACGCCTTGGGCATCCGCATGCAGGACATCGGTGAGACGCTCAACAGCCTGATCGGCGAGAAGTACGTCAACCGGTTCTCGTTCCACGGTCGCTCTTATGACGTGATTCCGCAGTCGGTGTCGGCGGATCGCCTGACCCCGGAAACCCTGAAGCTGTATTACGTGAAGGACCAGAAGGGCAATCCAGTGCCGTTGTCGACGCTGGCCACCCTCAGCGTCAAGGTCGAGCCGAATCGCCTGACCCAGTTCAACCAGCAGAACTCCGCCACGTTCCAGGCCATTCCGGCGCCGGGCGTGACCTTGGGTGATGCGGTGGGCTTCCTGCAGAAGCAATCGGAAAACTTCCCGGCCGGCTTCAGTTTCGACTGGCAGTCCGACGCCCGCCAATACGTGCAGGAAGGCAACAGCCTGGCGTTCACCTTCGGCCTGGCCCTGGTGATCATCTATCTGGTGCTGAGCGTGCAGTACGAGAGCTTCCGCGACCCGTTCATCATTCTGATCAGCGTGCCGCTGTCGATCTGCGGGGCCCTGGTGCCGCTGGCGCTGGGCATGACGTCGATGAACATCTACACCCAGATCGGCCTGATCACGCTGATCGGTCTGATCAGTAAGCACGGGATCCTGATGGTCGCGTTCGCCAACGAGTTGCAACGCCAGCAAGGCATGGACCGCGTGCAAGCGATCCAGCACGCCGCGCAGGTGCGTCTGCGGCCGATCCTGATGACCACCGCTGCCATGGTGGTCGGCCTCGCGCCGCTGTTGTTCGCCAGCGGCGCCGGCGCCAACAGCCGCTTCGGCCTGGGCCTGGTGATTGTGGTGGGCATGCTGATCGGCACCTTGTTCACCCTGTTCATTCTGCCGTCGGTGTACACGCTGCTCAGTTCGATCAAGCAACCGAGCCACGCACCCGAAGCCGAGCCGGCCGGTGTGCCGCAACCCATCCTGTGAGGACGTGACATGTATTCGATTACACGTTTGATGCTGGCGCCGCTGGCGGCGTCCATCCTGTTGGCGGCCGGTTGTGTGAACTACGCCGGGATCGATCATCAGGGCAAATTGCTGGCGGTCGGCGATGCGCCGTCCGACAGCCTGAAAGACAAGTTGCCAGCGGCCCAGTGGCCGCGTGCAGACTGGTGGACGTCATTGGGCGATCCGCGTCTGGGTGCGTTGATCGAAGAGGCGTATGCCAGCAATCCGGACTTGCAGGAAGTCGCTGCCCGGGTCGCAAAGGCCAACGCATTTCTTGATCTGCGCGATGCCGAGCGCTACCCGGAAATGGATGCATCGGCAGGTGTCACCCGTGGCCGACTGTCGCGCTTCGAGGACTATAGCGGCGAGGGCCACAAATACTTCACCGCGCGTAATCTGGCTGTGAATTTCAGCTACAGCTTCGACCTCTGGGGCGGCCAGCGCGCCGCCTGGGAGTCGGCGCTCAACAGCGCACGAGCCGCGGAAGTAGACCTGCAATCGTCGCGGCTGATTCTGGCGGTCAACGTGGCCAAGGCCTACAACCAGCTGGCGTATGCCTGGCAGGTGTCGGAGCTCAATCAGCGCGATCTCGAACGCTTGAGCAAACTGGTGGACCTGACGGACTCACGGTACGGCTCGGGGCTCGACAACCTGTCGCAACTCAAGCAGGTGCAGAGCCTCAAGGCGCGTTCGGAATCGACCCTGATCGGCGCCAACGAAGACATCGAAATCGCCCGGCTGCAATTGTCGGCGCTGATCGGCAAGGGCGTCGATCGTGCACACACGCTCGAGCGGCCATCGAATCTGCAGGCCAGCGTGGTGGCATTGCCGGCGCAGTTGCCGGCCCAGTTGCTCGGCCGTCGTCCGGACATCGTCGCCGCACGTTGGCGCGTGGAGGCCGGGACTAAAAACGTCGAGGCGGTGAAGACCACGTTTTACCCGAACATCAATCTGGTGGCGGCGGCGGGCTCTCATGCACTGACGGGGGATGCGATGTTCGCCGGGGTCAGCAAGTTCTGGAACGTGGCGCCGACGGTGTCGCTGCCGATCTTCGATGCGGGGCGTCTGCGCTCCGATCTGAAGGCCGGCAACGCTGAACTCGACAGTTCGATTGCCCAGTACAACCGGGTGTTGAATTCGGCGCTGCACGAGGTGGCGATTTCGGTGACGCAGTTGCGTTCTTTCGAGCAGCAGATTCTCGTGCAGCGCGATGCCTGTGCGATTGCCCAGTCGTCTTACGATCTGTCGCAGTCGCGCTACAAGGCCGGGGAAGACACGTTCCTCGATGCGCTGAACATCGAGCAACAATTGATTCAGGACGAAATGCGCCTGGCCTTCCTCAACAGCAAGCACATCGACAGCTCGGTTTCGTTGATGGCAGCGCTGGGCGGAGGGTTCCAGGCGCCCTCGCTGGAGACGGCACAGAGCAGTGCTCTGTAGTGTTTTTCGGGACGCCGCCTTCGGGGCGGCTGTCGCGGGGAAAAGGCATCTTGTGTATAGTCTTACTGTTCTCGTATAGACGAATACAAGACGGATTTTTCCCGCCTATATCATCAAGGGTACCTACCTATGAACGTCCCGAATCACCCCAATCAGGATCAGATCCTTCTGGAAAATGTGCTGAACGCATTGGGAAGCCCGCTACGCCTGACCGTGTTGAAAGTGTTGTCCGATGGCCAGGAACATCCATGCGGCCGGATCCTCAAGGGCGCATCGAAGTCGACCATGACTCACCACTGGCGGGTCCTGCGCGACAGCGGTCTGATCTGGCAGCGTCCGTATGGTCGGGAAAACCTGTTGTCCCTGCGTCGCGAAGACATGGACGTGCGTTTCCCTGGCCTGCTCGATTCGCTGCTCTCGGCGGTCAAGACCGATGAACAGACCATCAGTGTGATCAGCAAACACGAAGTCACAGAAGAAAACGCAAGCGAGTGACCGTGGCGAACCGCCTGTGAAAGGTTGGCGCTCCATGGCATTCCATCAATTCACAATCACCAGGAAGGTGTGGGCGGTATGGATACAAGTCATTACTGGTCGTCGCGACCCCTGTCGGAACTGACCGGCTCCGAGCATCACTGGCTGTTTTTGCCCGGGGCACTGACCCCGCGTCTGAAAGCCATGGGCGACTATTCAATCGAAGTGGTCGAGCAGTCCCATGGCCCGCTCAATCCGGAAGAAGCGCAAGCGCTGAACGTGCCGCCGATGACCATTGGCTGGGTGCGCGAGGTGGTGATGAAACTGGATGGCGAGGCCTGCGTCACTGCGCGCAGCCTGACCAGCGTGCCGGCGCTGAGCGGCGACTGGGCGGATCTGAACGGCTACGGTCGTCGACCGCTGGCCGAGATTCTCTACACGTCGGAGAAGACCCTGCGCGAACCCTTCCAGTGCGCCTTGCTGCCCCCCGGCGCACCATTGGCGGCGCTGTCCCATCGCTACGCGCCGCAGGCCAAACGTCTGCTGGCACGGCGTTCGCGCTTCACCCGCAATGGCTCGGCGCTGCTGGTCAGTGAGTGCTTCCTGCCGGCGTTCTGGGCCCGGGTCGAGTACGCTCAGGCGCTCAAATCGGCCTGATGCAATGAAACCTGCTGGAGCAATCTCCCGCAGGTTTTTTTCGCCGTTTGTTCAGAGCCGGATCACCGCTTCGATCTGCCTGATCGCCGGTGTCAGGGCCTGCGCCAGTTCCTCGGCTTTCGAGGTCGGGCGCATGGTTCTGGATGAGCGCAGAAACAGAGGATCATCGAACCGCTTGCGCAGCCGTGCCAGCGATCCGCTGATGGCGGGTTGTTTGACGTGCAGGCGCTCGGCCGTGCGTGACACGCTGCGTTCGCGAAACAGCACCAGGAAAATGATGATCAGGTTCAGGTCGATATCCGCGAAGTTGTCTTCATTGAATAGCATGGTTACATCCCTGTCATGACCCGCCGGCCGGCTTCAGCCGAGGCCGGCGGGTGTCTGGATCACTGCTCGGGTGCCAGGCGCAGTTCGTCGTTCAGACGGTAGTAACTGCGGTTGAAATAGACCAGGCCTTCCGTGGCCTCGCTGTGCTGCTGCAGTTCGAGAATTTCACAGTAGAAGATGCTGTGGGTGCCGACCTCGTCGACCTTGCTGACCCGGCAATCGAGGCTGACCAGCGCCTCTTCGATCACCGGCGAACCGGTCTTGAGCGTCTGGCAATTCACGCTGGAAAAACGCTCCTGCATGCTCAACTGCCGATTGGCGAACGCCCCTGATGTCGACTGGTGATCGCCGGTCAGGACGTTCACGCACAGCACGCCATTGGTCTTGAAATGCTCGTGATTGGACGACGAGCGATTGACGCACACCAGCAGCGTGGGCGGTGAATCCGTCACGCTGCACACCGCCGACGCGGTAAAGCCGAAACGCCCCGCAGGGCCATCGGTCGTGACGATGGTGACAGCACTCCCCAGCATCGCCATTGCATTACGAAACTCCGTTGAATCAACCATCGCGTCACCTCATTCCATGTAGGTTTAATGGAGCCGATCCGTTCTTCCTTGTCCGTTGTCGTTGGGCGAAAACGGGTATCGGGCAACACGTTCGCTCTGGCGATATAGTACGTATGTATACGTACCTTGCAAGCTATTCCTTGAGCTTATTTTGCGGATGAAAAGATCAATCCCCGGGGAGGGCCAAGGCTTGCAACAAGGCTGTGGCGTAGCTTGGCAACGTGGTGAAATCCCGGGCACACAGCAACAGTTTGCGAACGGCCCAGCCTTCATTCATCGGCAGGGTCTTGAAGCCCCGCGATGCGGACCGCTGAACTGCCGCCAGCGGAACGATGCCAATGCCGGCACCCCGAGCGACCATGCGCATCACGCCATCGAAACCATCGGCGCGGATGCGGATCTGCATTCGCGAGCCGCTGTGCAGTGCCTGTTCCTCCAGATACACCGCCAGCGCGCTGTCGGCGTCGAGGCCGACGAAGTCGTGACGCAAGGCGTCGCTGAAACTGACTTCGGTCGCGTCAGACAGCGGATGGTCCAGAGGCAGAATCAGCACCAGTGGGTCGTCGCGAAAGGCTCGGGTCTGCAAGTCGGTGGTGTCGATCGCGTCGGACACAATGCCCAGATCCGCCGCCCCTTGGCGTAATGCATGCGTGATGCGGGCGCTGGGCAACTCCTGCAGATCGATGTCGAGGTTGGGATGCTCACGCAGGAAATCCGCCAGCACCTCCGGCAGGTATTCGCTGAGTGCCGTGGTGTTGCACAGCAAGCGCACCTGGCCTTTGACGCCGCGCGCGTACTCGGCCAGATCCTGTTGCAGACGTTCGGCCTGTTGCAGCAACACTCGTGCGTGTTGCGCCAGGGCTTTGCCGGCCGGCGTCGGCGTGACACCACGACGTCCACGCTCAAGAAACTCGGTGCCCAGCGACGCTTCCATCGCCCGGATCCGCGCACTGGCCGCCGCCAGTGAAAGATGACTGCGTGCGGCGCCGGCGGTGATGTTGCCGCTGTCGAGGATGTGCAGGTACAGGCGCAGGTCGGTGAGGTCAAAGTGCATGGGGCAGCCTCAATATCAGTGGTGTCAGCCCCGACGCCTTCGCAGGCAAACCCGCTCCCACAGGTCCGATGTCGAGTACAAGTTCTGCGTACAACACAGACACTGTGGGAGCGGGCTTGCCCGCGAAGAGGCCGGCGGCCGCGAAGAAACAGCAAGCCTCTTGTATAGATAGAGGCAGCCTCAGTGTATGACAGATTTTCAGTTGATCTGCGCAGGCGCACAGTATCGCCATGAACGCACTCGCAGATTTCTATCAAAACCTCGGTCTGGCTCTGTCATTGCTGGTGATTGCGACCTTTGTCGTCGCCGGCATGATCAAGGGCGTGATCGGTCTGGGCCTGCCCACTGTCGCCATGGGGTTGCTCGGTCTGGCTATGGCGCCGTCGCAGGCTGCCGCGTTGTTGATCATTCCGGCGACGCTCACCAACGTCTGGCAACTGGCGTTCGGCGGGCATTTGCAGGGGCTGGTCAAACGCTTGTGGCCGATGTTGCTGGCGATCTTCCTCGGCACGGCCATCGGCACCTTGTGGATCGGCCTGGCAGGCGGGCAATGGGTGGTGCGCGGGCTCGGCGCGGCGCTGTTGCTCTATGCGCTGAGCGGATTGTTCCTGCCGACGCTGAGTGTCAGTCGCCGCCATGAACCATGGCTGGGGCCGCTCTGTGGTGTGATCACCGGCGTCATCACGTCGGCCACCGGAGTGTTCGTGATTCCCGCCGTCCCGTACATGCAGGCACTGGGTTTGCGCCGCGATGAACTGGTGCAGGTGCTGGGCCTGTCCTTCACCGTGTCGACCCTGGCGCTGGCCGGTGAATTGCTCTGGCGCGGCTCGCTGGGCGGCCCGGAGTTGAGCGCTTCGTTGCTGGCGTTGATCCCGGCGTTGCTCGGCATGCTGCTCGGCCAGTGGCTGCGTCAGCGTATCAGCGCCGTGCTGTTCAGGCGGGTGTTCTTCATCGGTCTGGGCGCGCTCGGCGCCCATCTGCTGATCAGCGGCTAGCGGACGACGCGCTGAGCATTTCAATCGGACGGATGTCGAAATCCCGTTCCAGATACTCCATGCGCTGAGCGAGAAACTGCTGCATGTGCGGCAGGTTCGAGTGCACGTCCAGATGCGCCTGGGTTTCCCAGATCTCGTAGAAGATAAACAGCGTCGGGTCTTCCTTGTCGCGCAGCATGTGGTACTCGATGCAGCCGGGTTCGGCGCGGCTCGGTTCGACGTAGGCGCGGAAAAACGCTTCGAAAGCCTCGGCTTTTTCCGGGCGGGTCTTGGCGTGCAGGATGAAACCCTGGCGTTCGCTCATCGCAAAAAACTCCATTCAAATTCAGATGGCGGCCAATCCTACGGCAAGAATCGGCATTCGATTCGTGCGTTTTACTCAAATGAATTTTGCGCAACCGGTGCTTATTCCGCGCGAGGCGGATCGCTAATCTGCCGCCATTCAATTTTTCCCCTTCTCCATCCAGCGCTCTGCGCTGCGCATCGGAATCCGATCGAGGCTCCCCCATGAAGAAAGTGCTGTTGCTCAACGGCGGTAAAAAATTCGCCCACTCCGACGGTCGTTACAACACCACCCTGCACGAAGCGGCGCTGAGCGTGCTGGATCGCGGCGGTGTCGACGTCAAGACCACCTTCATCGACGAGGGTTACGACGTCGCCGAAGAAGTCGCCAAATTCCTCTGGGCCGACGTGATCATTTATCAGATGCCGGGCTGGTGGATGGGCGCGCCGTGGACCGTGAAAAAGTACGTTGACGAAGTGTTCACCGAAGGCCACGGCAGCCTCTATGCCAGCGACGGCCGCACTCGTTCCGACTCCTCGCAGAAATACGGCAGCGGCGGTCTGATCCACGGCAAGCAATACATGCTGTCGCTGACCTGGAACGCACCGCAGCAGGCGTTCGATGATCCGACCGATTTCTTTGAAGCCAAAGGCGTGGACGCCGTGTACTTCCCGTTCCACAAGGCCAACCAGTTCCTCGGCATGACCGGCCTGCCGACGTTCCTCTGTGTGGACGTGATGAAGCGCCCGAACATCGAGGCCGACGTGGCGCGTTACGAGCAGCATCTGACCGAGGTGTTTGGCCTCAAGGCCTGACGCTCGGCTACTATCGAAGGCCTGAGCCTGTGCAGCAGGCCTTTCGATTCGAGGACACCAGTGAAAGCCAGATCCGATGAGTTGCAGATTTTCGTCTGCGTGATCGAATGCGGTTCGATCTCCGCCGCCGCCGAGCAGGTCGGACAGACGCCGTCGGCGGTCAGTCGCACGCTGTCGCGGCTGGAAGCCAAGCTCGACACCACGCTGATCAACCGCACCACACGGCGCATGGACCTGACCGAGGAGGGCAAGTATTTCTTCGAACAGGCCAAGCTGATCCTCGACCAGATGGACCAGCTCGAAGAGCGCCTGTCCTCGCGCCAGCAGACGCCATCAGGACGGCTGCGCATCAACGCCGCGTCGCCGTTCATGCTCCACGCCATCGTGCCGTACATCGACGAATTCCGGCAGCTGTACCCGGGCATCCAGCTCGAACTCAACAGCAACGACCTGATCATTGACCTGCTGGAACAAAGCACCGACGTCGCCATCCGCATCGGCACCCTCGCCGATTCGACGTTGCATGCCCGCTCGCTCGGCTGCAGTCCGCTGCTGATCGTCGCCAGTCCCGCGTATCTGGAAAAACACGGCGTGCCGCTGGAAGTGGCTGACCTGAGCGCGCACACCTTGCTCGGCTTCACCCAGAACGAAGGCCTTAATCAGTGGCCGCTGCGTTACGTGCACGGCGACCGCTGGCCGATCACCCCGGCGATCAGCGCGTCCAGTGGCGAGACGGTTCGCCATTTGGCGCTCGAAGGCCAGGGCATTGCCTGTCTTTCGCACTTCATGACCATCGACGACATCCGCGCCGGGCGTCTCAAGGTGTTGCTGGCGGAGTTCAACAGCGGTTATCGCCAGCCGATCAACGCGGTGTACTACCGTAACTCGCAACTGGCACTGCGCATCCAGTGCTTCCTCGACTTCATCCAGAGCAAACTGGCGGCTTACGCCAGTGCCGATTTCAAGGGCTGATTCGTGATCCCTGCGCAAGAGTGAATTGGTTGAGGGCGGGTTTTTCCACCGGGCTTGGCGGTCGATACTCGTTGCATCACTTATTCACGCAGGGAGTTTCTCCATGAACGTATTCGTCACCGGCGCTGCCGGTTTTATCGGCGGCTCCATCGCCACCGGTCTGGTCCAGGCCGGCCACACCGTCACCGGTCTGGTGCGCAGCGCCGAACAGGCCGATGAGTTGAAAGCACTGGGCATCACCCCGGTGATCGGCACCCTCGACGACAAGGCGCTGCTGGCCGAACAGGCCCGTGCCGCCGACGCGGTGATCAACGCCGCCAGCAGCGATCATCGCGGCGCGGTCGAAGCCTTGCTCGATGCCTTGCGCGGCTCGAACAAAGTGTTCCTGCACACCAGCGGTTCGAGCATCGTCGGCGATGCTTCGGGCGGCAAATCCAGCGACATCATCTACTTCGAAGACAACCTGCCTGAGCCGACCGTCGACAAGGCCGCACGGGTGGCCATCGACAACCTGATCCTCGCGGCAGCGAAGGACGGCGTTAACTCGGCCGTCATCTGTAACACCCTGATCTACGGCCACAGCCTGGGCGTCCATCGCGACAGCGTGCAACTGCCGCGCCTGCTGAAACAGGCACGCAAAAGCGGCGTGGTGCGTCACGTCGGCACCGGCCGGAACATCTGGTCCAACGTGCACATCGAAGACGTGGTGGCGCTGTACCTGCTGGCCCTGACCAAAAACGTCCCGGGCACGTTCTACTTTGTCGAAAGCGGCGAAGCGTCATTCATCGACATGACCACCGCCATGGCCGAAGCCCTGAACCTGGGCCAGCCACAGGACTGGCCGCTGAAAGACGCCGAAGCCGAGTGGGGCTACGAAATGGCCAACTACGGTCTGGGTTCCAACAGCAGGGTTCGCGGCAAGCACGCCCGCGAATTGCTGGGTTGGGCGCCGAAGCGCACGTCGGTGGTCGAGTGGATTCGCCACGAAATGGTGTGAGCCCGCACCACACTTGAACCTGTTGGAGCCCACCGGCTCCCACAGGTTTTTTTATGCCCCGGAAAAGAAGGACAGGGCGCCGAGGCTCATCGAAGCGTTCAGACATTTCCTACTAGTCTGATTCCCGCACAGGCATGGCCAACGCAGTTGGCCGGTTTGTAGGATAGCGGGCACCCACTGGTTGTCTGGCCATGAGGCCAGGTCGGTGGGTAACGCCCGTGGAATTTTTTTGCAAAAGGAATTTGCGATGGCAATACGCACCTCTGCTGCCTGCTCGTAAAGGCATATCCCGGGCGAATCAGACGATTTCGCCTCCTCACGGTTCATGACACGGCGCCAAGCGCCCTGGCCGGAGCATTGCGCTCTTGGGTCGTGGGCACACTCATCCGCGAAATTGGCAAGAACAAGGAGTAGTTATGGTCATTTTGGGCATTACCAATAACGATTTGTCGGGCGCTTGCCTGGTACGCGATGGTCAGATTCTCTCGGCGGTCAGCGAAGAGCGTTTCACCCGTATCAAGGACCACAAGATCTGGCCCGCCAGGTCCATCGAGTTTGTGTTGAGCCAGGCTGGCGTGTCACTGGAAGATCTCGACTACGTGGCTTACGGATGGAATGCCGGTTTCAACGCCGATAAACATCTTGAGTTGTATTTCGACCGGATCGTCGAAGAGGTCCGGAACAACCCCGAGGGCCTGGCGCAGTTCCGCCAGCGTGTCACCGATGAAGTCCGAAACGATAAAGAGAAGCGCGCCGAATTCGACCGGTACATTGCCGCCAATGGCCTGGCCGGCAAGGCGTATTACATCGATCACCATGAATGCCATGCCCTCGGTGCTTATGTCTGCTCGCCGTTCGATGAGGCCTTGACCCTGACCTGTGACGGGCGCGGCGACTTCCAGTCCCTGACCGTGACCTGGTACAGCCCGACCGAAACCACGGTTTTGCAACGCGAAACCAGCATCGACAGCCTGGGTTACTTCTACGGCCGGATCACCCACTTGCTGGGCTACAAGCCGAACCGTCATGAAGGCAAAGTCACGGGTCTGGCCGCGTTCGGCGATCCGCAGAAGTTGCTGGGGGTGATGCAGCAGATGATCCGTTTCGAAGACGGGCGCATCAAGGCGAGTTGCGGCGACCTGTTCGTGCCGTCCTACAACAATTACAGCGAATCTCTGGAGACCCTGTTCTCCCGGGAAACCCCGGAGGACATCGCCGCCGCGGTACAGCGCCATAGCGAAGACTTGCTGGTGGCGATCGTCAAACATCATCTGGAACAACGCGGCAGCACCAACCTGTGCCTGGCCGGCGGCGTGTTTGGCAACGTCAAACTCAACCAGCGCCTGCGCGAGATTCCCGGCGTGAAAAACGTCTATGTGCTGCCATGCATGGGCGATGGCGGGCTGGCGCTGGCGGCTGCCGTCGGGGCGGCGTACCTGGAGAACGGCACCCGTTTCAGGAACCCGGCAATGACCCTGGGGCCGGACTCGCGCAGCGTTTCACAGAACATCAACCTGATCCATCGCAACTATCCCGAGCTCGGTTACCACACCCCGTCGAACATCATCGACGTGTTGACCGACGCACTGATGGAGAATCAGGTGCTGGGCATGTTCAAGGGCAAGATGGAGTTCGGGCCACGTTCACTGTGTAACCGCAGCATCGTCTATCACGCGCAGGATAGCGAAGTGAACGACTGGCTGAACAAGCGCATGCACCGTACCGAGTTCATGCCGTTCGGTCCGGTCACCGCCATCGAACACGCGGCGGCCTGCTATGTCGGGTGGGACGAGGACCAGGTGGCGGCAGATACCATGACCATGACCTACGATTGTCATCCGCAGTTCAGCGAGGCCAGTCCGGCAGTCGTGCACATCGATGGCACGGCGCGGCCGCAGATCATTCGCCCGCAGCGCGATGCATTCATGCATCGTCTGTTGAATGCCTGGCATGAGCGGACCGGTCAGGCGGCGTTGATCAACACCTCGTTCAACCGCCATGAAGAGCCGATTGTCTGTTCGCCGCAGGATGCACTGGATGCACTGAAAGACGGGATGGTCGATCTGGTGGTGATGAGTGAATCACTGATTGTCTGGCGCAAAGGCAAAAACAGCTTCACCCAGCAACGCTTCGAATAATGGAAGGATGGTTACAGGGCTCCGCTGGAGCCCTGCTCAGGAGCATCGAGCGTATGGTTGACCCATGTATCTGATCTTTTTCGGGTTCTTTGCCGCGGAAGGCATCATCTATCCGTTCTGGCCGACCTGGCTGAATTCGCTGGGCTTCAGCGCCAGCCAGATCGGCCTGCTGATCGCAGCGGTCTATTGGCCCCAGGTCGTGACCGGCGTGTTGATCACCTACGTAGCCGACTGGCGCGTGGATCAACTGCGGCTGGCGGCCATTCTCGGATTTTCGGCGGCGTTGTGTACGTTGCTGTTCTATTTCCTGCCGGTGCACCTGTGGGGATTCGTGTGCCTGAGCATTCTGTTTGGCGGGCTGTGGATGGTGGTGTTGCCGCTGTCCGAGTCCTATCTGCTCAAGCGTGACAAGCAAGCCCTGCAGAACTATGGCTGGGTCCGCGCGGTGGGCTCTTCGGCCTTTATCCTGACATCGACCCTCGGCGGTCTGTTGTTTGCGCAGTACAGCCAGTCGTGGGTGCCGGTGGTGATTGCCGTGTGCATGTTGCTCACCGCGCTGGCGTGTCTGTGGCTGAAGCGTCAGGTCACGCTGGCGCATCTGCAACAACCCGAGCGTGGGACGAAGCGGCCCGACTGGAAGGCGCTGTTCGCTCAAAAGGGCCTGTTGATTGCGATTGCCGCCGCCAGTTTCATTCAACTGAGTCACACCCTGTACTTTTCCACGGCGTCGATTGGCTGGGGCGTGAAAGGCTATTCTTCAACCGCCATCGGGGTGTTCTGGTCAGTGGCGGTTATCGCGGAAATCACCTATTTCGCGTTCTCCAACAAAATCCTGTCGTTCTGTTCACCGTTGTCTATCGTAATGTTTTCCAGTGTCTGTGCGGCGGCGCGCTGGGCGCTGTTTTCCGACAGCGATGCAGTCCCGGTGATCCTGTTGGGGCAATGTCTGCACGCCCTGAGTTTCGCGGCGTATCACTCGGCGATCATGCGCTGCATTCGCGATCACGCCCCGCCCGATATCCAGGTCTTTACCCAGGGTGTCTATTACTCGCTGGCGGTTGCCTTGCCCATGGGCCTGGCCACGCCATTTGCCGGGTATCTGTACGAGACGCAGCCACAATGGTCCTGGTATGTCATGGCGTTGTTTGCCCTGATGGGAACCGCGCTGGCATTCATTGCTCACCAGAAAATGCGAAGTGCAACCGATGACACAACGAACGTTTACAGCCGTCTGCTTTGATATGGACGGTGTGCTGATCCAGTCTCGCGAGGTCATCGAATTCGCCTGGACCACGGTGGCGCGCAACTACGGTGTTGCCGTCGATCAGGCGTTCATCGACGATCACGTTCACGGCCGCCCGGGCGGTTACACCCTGCAGGCCCTGTTCGGTCAGTTCGACGAACAGACGCGTGTGGCCATCAAGAAAGAAGTCGACGCCCTCGAAGAAGTTTCGATCTGCGCGCTGGTGCCGGGTGTCGCTGCGTTCATCGCCCGATTGAATGGGCGCGTGCCGCTGGCGCTGGTGACCAGCAGTTGGCGAGCGCGAGTCGACCACGTCCTGCAGCAGCACGGCCTGACGTCGGTTTTTGACTGCATCGTCTGCCGCGACGATGTGCGCAGCGGCAAACCGGCTCCCGATCCTTATCGCCTGGCCGCCGCGCGACTGGAGCGTCAGAGCGATGAATGCCTGGTCTTCGAAGACTCCGTCAGCGGTGTGCAATCAGCGGTCAGCAGCGGCGCGCTGTGCATCGGTATCGGCGACGATCCGACGCTGAGCGCTCACGGGGCACTGCGTACGTACGCGGATTTCACGGCGCTCCCGGTCTCGCCGGGCGGGGTGGATACGCACCTCTATGCCGACGGCGGGCTGTTTATCAGCGGGCAGGTTGCCCAGAGGTTCGCACGCTCATGACGCCGACCTTGCGACACGCGACCGTCCTGTGGAATTTCCTGGGAGCAGGACGCCAACACAGTGAGTGCGAGCTGATTGTGGTGTGCGGCTCCTACGACCTTCGGGTCTGTGATTACGCCTGTCAGTTGCTGAAAAAAGGGGTCGCCCCGCATCTGTTGTTTACCGGCAACACCGGCAACTGGACGAAGCATTTGTGGGAACGCACCGAAGCCGATATTTTTGCCCAACGGGCCATGGTGCAGGGTGTTTCGCCGGATCAGTTCACCCTCGAATCCCGCGCCACCAACTTCGCCGAGAACATCGCGTTTGCCCGAGCGTTGTTCCCGCAGGTGCGTCGGGCGACGTTCCTGACCAAGCCGAATTCGATCCGGCGCGTGGCGTTGACCTTGCCGGTTCAATGGCCAGGGCTTGAGGCCTGGGTGGATGCCCCGTCGTTCGGTTTTCCGGGGGAGGTCAGCAACCTGATCGGGGTCCTGGGACTGATCGACGAAATGGTCGGCGATATCCACCGAATCATGGTTTACCCTTCGCTGGGCTATCAGGTCGAGCAGGGGATTCCCGAGGAAGTCGAGGTGGCCTGGCGCTACCTGATCGAACAAGGATTCGATCACCATCTGATCAAAGGCAGACACTGACGCCGCGCTGCCGCCGGAGACTGACATGCTGTACGACACACTGATTCGCAACGCCCTGGTCATCGACGGCAGCAACACTCCCGGTTACGCCGCTGACGTGGCAATCCTCGATGGCCGCATCGCGCGCATCGGCGATCCGGGCGATGCCCGCGCCACCGAAGAGATCGACGCCGCGGGCCGTGTGCTGGCGCCGGGTTTCATCGACGTGCACACCCACGACGACACCGTGGTGATCCGCCAGCCGGAGATGCTGCCCAAGCTCAGCCAGGGTGTGACCACGGTAATTGTCGGCAACTGCGGGATCAGTGCAGCGCCGGTCAGTCTCAAGGGCGATCCACCGGATCCGATGAACCTGCTCGGCACTGCCGCCGCATTCGTCTATCCACGTTTCAGCGATTACCGCGCGGCGGTCGAAGCGGCCAACACCACTTTGAACGTCGCGGCGCTGGTCGGGCATACGGCGCTGCGCAGCAATCACCTCGATGATCTTTTTCGCACCGCCACCGACGCTGAAATCGCCGCGATGCGCGAGCAGTTGCGTGAAAGCCTGGAAGCGGGCGCCCTTGGTTTATCCACAGGGCTGGCGTATGCGAGTGCGTTTTCGGCGTCCACCGATGAAGTCATGCAACTGACCGAAGAATTGAATGCGTTTGGCGCGGTGTACACCACTCACCTGCGCAGTGAATTCGAACCGGTGCTGGAGGCCATGGACGAAGCGTTTCGCATTGGCCGCCACGCCCGTTCGCCGGTGATCGTTTCCCACCTCAAATGTGCCGGCGTGGGCAACTGGGGACGCAGTGCGCAGTTGCTCGCGTCGCTGGAAGAGGCGGCGAAAACCCACCCGGTCGGCTGTGATTGCTACCCCTACGCGGCCAGTTCTTCGACGCTGGATCTGAAGCAGGTCACCGACGCCCACCGCATCACCATCACCTGGTCGACGCCTCATCCGGAAGTCAGCGGTCGCGACCTGACCGCCATCGCTGCCGAATGGACGATGCCACTGCTCGACGCGGCCAGACGCCTGCAACCGGCCGGCGCGGTGTATTACGGCATGGACGAGAGTGACGTGCGCCGGATCCTCGCCCATCCGCTGTCGATGGTTGGTTCCGATGGCCTGCCGGAAGACCCGTTCCCCCATCCGCGCCTGTGGGGGGCTTTCCCACGGGTGCTCGGCCATTTCAGTCGCGATGTCGGGCTATTTCCGCTGCACACCGCCGTGCACAAGATGACCGGTCTGTCGGCGGCGCGCTTCGGCTTGAAGGAGCGGGGCGAGATTCGCGAAGGACACTGGGCGGACCTGGTGTTGTTCGACCCGGCAACCGTGCATGACGTGGCGGACTTCAGCGACCCGCAACGTGCCGCGCAAGGCATCGATGGCGTGTGGATCAACGGCGTTTTGAGTTATCGAGAGGGGCAGATCAACGGGCAAAGGGCAGGGCGGTTTCTGGCGCGTGAGGGTGATCTGCGTGACAACTTTCACTGAGTTTCGCGGATTGCGTCACAGTGGTGGCACATTGCGACTAAAGAAAGCCGTCACCAAGCCGAATTGCTGACATCTACCCCGGCTGCATGGCGGGGCCCATCAGTCAGGGAGCACCCCATGAGCTTCGGCAAAACCACCCCGATCCTGCGGATCTTCGATGAAGCCAAGGCCGTGGAATTCTACGTCGACTTCCTCGGCTTCAAGATCGATTGGCAGCACCGCTTCGAGCCTGGTTTCCCGTTGTACCTGCAAGTCTCGCGCGGTGAGTGTGTGCTGCATTTGTCCGAACACCACGGCGATGCGACACCGGGTTCGGCCCTGCGAATCGAGACCGATGAACTGGAGGCGTTCCAGCAGCAACTGCTGGCGAAGAACTACAAGTTTTCGCACCCGGGCATCCAGGCCATGCCGTGGGGCAGCCAGGACATGACCATCGCCGATCCGTTCGGCAATCGACTGGTGTTCACCAACGCGATCAGCCTCTGAGCCAAAAGCCCCCTCACCCTAACCCTCTCCCAGGGGAGAGGGGACTGACCGAGGTGTCTATCGTCATACACCGACCTGAAAGACCGTGACGATTATGGATTCACAGAAGCGTTTTCAGGTCGGCATAGATCGTGAGCATATTGCGGTCGGCTCCCTCTCTCAGTGGAGAGGGGACTGACCGAGGTGTTTATCGCCATACATCGACCTGAAAGATCGTGGCGATTATGGATTCACAGAATTTCTTTCAGGTCGGCGTAAATCGTGAGTAATTCGCGGTCGGCTCCCTCTCCAAAGGTCGAGGGGACTGACCGAGGTGTCTATCGTCATACATCGACCTGAAAGATCGTGACGATTATGGATTCACAGAAGCGTTTTCAGGTCGGCATAGATCGTGAGCATATTGCGGTCGGCTCCCTCTCCCTCTGGGAGAGGGCTGGGGTGAGGGGGGCTGTGAGTCGCACACTCATTCGGCACCACCACTAACCCTATGCATCTGCCGAAACTCACCGGGCGGTATCCCGCGCCGGCTCTTGAAGGTGCGGTGAAACGAGCGCGGTTCGGTGAAGCCCAGATACTGCGCAATATCCTGAATCGGCAAGGTGCTGTTGAGCAGGTAATGCTCGGCCAGCTCCTGGCGCAAGTCATCGAGGATCTGCTGATACGAGGTGCCGGCCTGATGCAACTGGCGTTGCAGCGTGCGCACCGAGACGGCGAGATGTTCGGCCACCTGTTCCTTGCGCGGCAGACCTTCCTTGAGCAACTGGCGCAGGATGCTTTTGACCCGCTGCTCCAGCGACGCATCCTCCAGCGTCGCCATCAGACTCTGGGCGTGTTCCTCCAGCGTGCGCAGCAAATGCGCATCGGCCTGGCGCAGCGGCAACTGCAGATATGGCAACGGCACGATCAGCGCGGAATACGGTTGATCGAACAGCACCGGGCATTCGAAAAACTGCTCGTACTGCGTCAGCGTCGTGTCTGCCGGGCGTGAGTGCTCCAGCCACACCGCGGCCGGCGACAGTTGGGTGTCGGCGATCCAGCGTGCGTATTGCAGCCAGGAGCCGAGCACGTTTTCCACCAGATGCCGGCGAATCCGCGGGCGTTCGAAGCGGCAGCTCCAGATCAGGTGCACGTGGCTGTCCTGCACCTCGGCGCGACTGACGCCCATGTCGCCCACCAGTTTTTCGAACGGCATGATGCGGCTCATGGCATCGCCCAGTGTCGCGCAGTTCATGGTGATGTAGCCCAGCACGCTCCAGGAGTTGGGCAGCACAAAATTGGCGGCGTTGAGACCGAACAACGGATCACCCGAGTGCTCGCAGAAATAATCGAGCAACCGCTCATGGGTTTCACCCGGCAAGCGCAGGCTGTTGTCGCTCAACTGCTGCGCCTGCAAGCCGGCCGCCGCCAACGCAGGCTCGATGGCCAGGCCCAGGTGTTCGGCATGGCGCAGGTACTTGAGCAGCGGCGGAACGGAGGTGAAGCCGAGCGATTGCATGACCGAATTCCCTTGATCGAGGCCACCACGGGCGGATGAACGCCCTGAAAGGTAATTTGAATCCACGACTAAAGTAAATGGCTGACGCTTGCGCGACGTTTGACTCAATTGGCTACTCGAACTGGCCGGATGCGACCGTGACACTTGCGGCCGGCTGACTAGTATGAGGGCCTGAAATTTCACTGATCAGACTGCACAGAAGGACACTCGCATGCGACGCTGGAACGGCTGGGGAGATGCAACCACGGTGGTCGAACTGCCGGCCCAGGGCGCAGGTTTTCTCCATGAGCGACTGGGGCAGGGGCGAGCGCTGCCCGATGCGACACTCGAAGCGGCGCTGGCCCGCGTGCCGGTCTCGCGGCTGGCAGAGCACGCCATGTACAGCATCGATGCCCATGATCGTCTGCTGCATGCCCGGGGCCAGAGCCTGCCGGACTGGCTGGCGTTGCGCGAAGGGGCGCTGGGTCACTATCCCGACGCCGTGGCGTTCCC
The DNA here is from genome assembly GCF_051903985.1 of Pseudomonas sp. HLG18. Classification (NCBI taxonomy): domain Bacteria; kingdom Pseudomonadati; phylum Pseudomonadota; class Gammaproteobacteria; order Pseudomonadales; family Pseudomonadaceae; genus Pseudomonas; species Pseudomonas sp. HLG18. The sequence continues at coordinate 6,017,384 of NZ_CP195831.1, forward strand.
GGAAACCGCCGAGCACATCCGCCAGTTGCTGGCGCTCGCCCAGGCCCAGGATCTGTGCCTGATTCCCTACGGCGGCGGCACGTCGGTGGCCGGGCACATCAACCCGCCGGACTCTGCGCGGCCCGTAGTAACTGTTTCCCTGGCGCGGATGAATCGCCTGCTTGACCTCGATGAACAAAGCCTGCTGGCGACTTTCGGTCCCGGCGCCAGTGGCCCGCAGGTGGAAAGCCAATTGCGCGCCCGTGGCTACACGCTGGGGCATTTTCCGCAGTCGTGGGAGCTGTCGACGCTGGGCGGTTGGGTGGCCAGTCGTTCCAGCGGCCAGCAGTCGTTGCGTTATGGGCGGATCGAGCAACTGTTCGCCGGCGGAACCCTGGAAACCTTCGCCGGGCCGCTGCAGATTCCAACCTTCCCGGCCTCGGCGGCCGGCCCGGATCTGCGCGAAGTGGTGCTGGGTTGCGAGGGGCGTTTCGGGATCATTTCCGAGGTCAAGGTGCGGGTCAGCGCGCTGCCGGCCGATGAGCGTTTTTACGGTGTGTTTCTGCCCAGCTGGAGCAAGGCGCTGCAAGCCATTCAGCAACTGGCCCAGGCGCGGGTGCCGCTGTCGATGCTGCGTCTGTCCAACGCGGTGGAAACAGAAACCCAACTGGCGCTGGCCGGCCATCCGCAACAGATCGCCTGGCTGGAGAAGTACCTGAACCTGCGCGGCGCCGGGCAGGGCAAGTGCCTGCTGACGTTCGGCGTGACCGGTAATCGCAAGCAGAATGCGTTGTCCCTGAGCCAGGCCCGTCAGCATCTGAAGGCGTTCGGCGGCGTGTTCACCGGCACCCTGCTCGGCAAGAAGTGGGCGCAGAACCGCTTTCGTTTTCCGTACCTGCGGGAGAATCTGTGGAACGCCGGTTATGTGGTCGACACCCTCGAAACTGCCACCGACTGGAGCAACGTCGACAACCTGCTCAACCTGATCGAAAACAGCCTGCGCGATGCCTTGGCGGCGGAGGGTGAGCGGGTGCATGTGTTCACCCATCTGTCCCACGTCTACGGCGAAGGATCGAGCATCTACACCACCTACGTGTTTCGTCCGGCGGCGGACTATCCTGCGACGCTCGCTCGCTGGAAAGCCCTCAAGCACGCCGCCAGCCAGACCATCGTCGACAACCACGGCACCATCAGCCACCAGCACGGTGTGGGCAAGGATCATGCACCGTACCTGCCGGGCGAAAAAGGCGCGCTGGCGATGGACACCTTGCAGGCGCTGAGCCGGCACTTCGACCCGGCCGGGCGCCTGAATCCCGGCACGCTGTTGCAGGAGTGACGGCGATGAGCGCGGACTGGAACGCCGAATGGCGCCGGCAAATCCTGCCGACACTGGCGGCTGAAACCTGGGACCTGATCGTGATCGGCGGCGGCATCAGTGGCGCCGGCATCCTGCGTGAAGCCGCACGCCGTGGCTGGCATTGCCTGCTGCTGGAACAGCGTGATTTCGCCTGGGGCACCTCCAGCCGATCCTCGAAAATGGTCCATGGCGGTTTGCGCTACATCGCCAAAGGTCAGTGGCGGCTGACCCGCGATTCGGTGCGTGAGCGCCAGCGTCTGCTTGACGAAGCGCCGGGTCTGGTGGAACCGATGAGCTTCATGATGCCGCACTATCGCGGCGGCTTTCCCGGGCCGCGTGTGCTGGGTGGTCTGTTGTCGATCTACGACGCATTGGCCGGGCGCCGTGATCATCGTTTCCATGATGCGCAGCAACTGCGTTATCTCGCTCCGGGTGTGAAAGAACATGACTTGCTGGGTGGCACCTGTTTTGTCGATGCGCTGACCGATGACGCTCGGTTGGTCATGCGCGTGTTGAGCGAAGCACGGGCCGACGGCGCAGTGGTGCTCAACGGCATGCGTGTCGAGCATCTGCTGCGGGAAAACGGTCGGGTGTGCGGGGTTCAGGTCGAGGACTGCGAAGCCGGTGTATCGCTGCAATTGCGATGTGGTGTACTGGCGGTGGCCACCGGGGCCTGGGCCGAACGCTTGCGCCCTCCGCAAGCGCCGCGTCAGTTGCGCCCGTTGCGCGGCAGTCATTTGTTGCTGCCGGGCTGGCGCTTGCCGGTGGCGCAGGCGTTCACGTTTTTGCATGAGCGTGATCGGCGTCCGGTGTTCGTTTTCCCGTGGGAAGGCGCCACAGTGGTCGGCACCACCGACCTCGATCACCGAGAGAATCTGGACCAGAGCGCGAGCATCAGCGCCGAAGAACTCGACTATCTGCTGGCCGCCTGCCGACAGCAGTTTCCCGGCGCTGAAGTGAGAGCGGCCGATGTGCTTTCAACCTGGTCCGGCGTGCGTCCGGTGGTGGGCAGTGCGGCGGGCGAGCATCAGGATACGCCGTCGAATGAAACCCGGGAACATGTGCTGTGGCAGGAGCCGGGTTGCGTCACGTTGGCCGGCGGCAAGCTCACGACGTTCCGCCCGCAAGCCATCGAAGTGCTCAAGGCCTGCGCCGACATGCTCGGCCGTTCTTTTGACGATGATGCCGCGCCGGTGTTTGCTGCGGTACCGCCACTGATGATTCCCGGACTCAGTCCCGGTCAATGGCGACGGCTGGCCGGGCGACATGGCCGGGACCTGCCGAGGCTGGCGCAACTGCTCACCGAACTGGGCCATGAAACGGTCGGTGCCACCGACACCTTGTGGGCAGAATTGGCCTTCGCCTGCGAAGCGGAAATGGTCCTCCACTTGGATGACCTGCTGCTGCGCCGAACCCGTCTCGGCCTGTTGTTGCCCCATGGCGGTGCGGAGTATTTCCCGGCCATTCGCCAACTCTGCCAGCCACGGCTTGGCTGGGACGACGAACGCTGGCAACAGGAACAGCAACGCTACCAGGCGTTATGGCAACGTCATCACGGCCTGCCGGATATCGCGCAGTGATGCCCCTCGAAGAGAGCTCCATGGACAACCACCCGAACAAGCGTTACCTGCTGGCCATCGACAATGGCACCCAGAGCGTGCGCGCGCTGCTCTTCGATTTGCAGGGCAATCTGCTCGGCAAGGGCAAGGTTGAATTGCAGGCCTATTACTCGACGCAACCGGGCTGGGCCGAACAGGATCCGGAATATTACTGGGCGAAACTGGGCGAGGCCTGTCAGCAGCTGTGGCAGCAGACCGGCATCGATCGCTCGCAGATTGCCGGCGTTTCCCTGACTACCCAGCGCGGCACGGTGATCAACGTCGACGCTCAGGGCAAGCCGCTGCGCCCGGCGATTCTCTGGCTCGACCAACGCCAGAGCGAAGTCGAAGGCGCGATCAAGGGCCCGTGGGGCTGGCTGTTCAAACTGGTCGGCGCACAGGCCACGGTGGATTACTTTCGCGCCCAGGCCGAGGCCAACTGGATCGCCCGTCATCAACCGGATGTGTGGGCGGCGACCGACAAGTTTCTGCTGCTCTCCGGGTTTCTCACGCATCGCCTGTGCGGGCGTTTCGTCGACTCGGTGGGCTGTTGCGTCGGCTACCTGCCGTTCGATTTCAAACGTCTGCGCTGGGCCGCACCGCGTGACTGGAAATGGCAGGCGCTGGCGGTGCGTCCCGAGCAACTACCAACCTTGTACAAACCCGGTGAAACCCTCGGCCATATCAGCGCCGAAGCCAGTCGTCACACCGGCATCCCCGAGGGGATTCCACTGATTGCGGCGGGGGCCGACAAAGCCTGTGAAGTGCTCGGTTCCGGCGTCGTCGACTCGGGCACGGTGTCCCTGTCCTACGGCACCACGGCGACGATCACCAGCACCCGCTCGCGCTATCTGGAAATCGTCCCGTTGATTCCGCCGTACCCGTCGGCGGTGCCGGATCAGTACAACTGCGAGGTGATGATCTATCGCGGCTACTGGATGGTCAGCTGGTTCAAGAACGAGTTCGGCCTGCGGGAAATGCAGCAGGCCAAAGCGCAGGGCATCGAGCCCGAGCAACTGTTCGATGCGCTGGTCGATGCGGTGCCGCCGGGTTCCATGGGGTTGATGTTGCAGCCCTATTGGTCGCCCGGTATTCGCGAACCGGGCGTGGAAGCCAAAGGCGCAATGATCGGGTTCGGTGACGTGCACACCCGCGCGCACATTTACCGGGCGATCCTCGAAGGCCTGGCTTATGCGTTGCGCCAGGGCATGGAGAAAATCGAGAAGCGCTCGAAGATCTCCGTCACCCGTTTGCGGGTTGCTGGCGGTGGTTCGCAAAGTGATGCGGCGATGCAACTGACGGCGAACATCTTCGGCCTGCCGGCGGAGCGTCCGCATGTCTATGAGGCGTCCGGTCTGGGTGCAGCGATTTGCTGCGCGGTGGGGCTGGGGTTGCACGCAGATTTTCCCACGGCGATTGCCGCGATGACCCGGGTTGGTGCTGTGTTTCAGCCGCAGCCCGAGGCGCAGCAGGTCTATGAGCGCCTGTACAAGGACGTTTATCTGCGCATGTATCGGCAGCTCAAACCGTTGTACCAGAGTATCCGCAAGATCACCGGTTACCCGGCCTAGAAAAACTACACATTCCCTTGTGGGAGCGGGCTTGCTCGCGAAAGCGGAGTATCAGTCACCAATTGTTTCAATGACCCACCGCCTTCGCGAGCAAGCCCGCTCCCACAGGAGACGGAGGCGCTTTTTTGCGCCATGCACGTGGCGCTATCGGAGAACTTTTCTGGTGAGATCGGACAGTGTCAGGGGCGGGGTCGGTTGTTAGGCTCGATCCCCACGGCACACATAACAAGAACCAGAAGCAATGAAGCTGATCTCCCTCCTGCTGCTTTGCGCAATGGCCCCGACGGCGTGGGGCTGGTCGAATCACACGGTGGGCAGCTACCTGGCGTTGCAGGATCTGCCGGCGTTGCGCGATGCGCCGCCCGTCGTAGTCGAACCGCTGGAGCAGTTTCTTGGCGAGCAATATCCGGCCATCGTCGCGTTGCTCGATGAACAGGAACGCTTCGCCCGCGAGCACTTCAAGCAGTACCCGCCGCGCCCCGACAACCTCAGGTTGCCCGCCGTGCCGAGCGACAATTTGCGCCACGACTTCCTCACCGCGTTGCGGATCAATCCGCTGATTCATCTGGCAATGGTCATCCAGCCGTTGCCGGGCAAAGACCTGCCCGAGCGCGAGCATCTGCAGGCCGATCAGGTCATGGTCGAGCAGACGCTTTCACCGTGGAATCGCCAGCGATTCATTCGCGTGGCCGATCATGAAACAGTCGCGCCCCTGGCCGTGCTGGCGAGCGCCGCCGATGAGCCGGACTACGGCCACGACATCAATCTGTTTAGCGACAACCCCGGCGAAGTCGCCGCGTTGTACGGCTTCGGCCCGCAGCCGTTTGGCGATGAGCGCTTCCAGTACAGCTCCCAGGCGCCGTTCCACATGGGCTTCTTCCATGAGAGCCCGGTGGTGTACGCGGCCGCCGGATTTCTCGAGCGCAGTTGGCCGGACTGGCGTGCGTATCAGTACATGGGGCTGGCGCGACTGGCGTTTGCCAGCGGCCATTCCTACTGGGGTTATCGCTTTCTCGGTTGGGGCCTGCACCACGTGCAGGACCTGACCCAGCCGTATCACGCCAAGCCGTTGCCGGGCGTCGAATTGCCGAGCCTTCTGCTGCTGGAAGGCAAGGCCCTGGCTGGTTTTGCGGAGGACAAACAGGCGTCCATCGAACGGGTCGCGACCCGCCACATGGAAGTCGAGAAATACCAGTCGACCTGGCTGCGCCGCGTGCTGCGCGCCGGTCAGCCGCATCCGATGCTCGACGCTTATGCCGATGCCACCGGGGACGCGCATTACCCGCCGTACTCGGTGGACTACCTGCGCGAAGTGGTGAGTGCCGAGTCGGTCGACGACTCCGCCGCCTTCGATGAAGCCATCGGCCAATGGCTGGAAACGGCGCCGGTCACCAGCGACTTCAGCGCGGGCAATCAGTTGCAGCGCGAGACTTTCGAGCATCCGGAACTCAATCAACAACTGCTCAAACTGCTCGGCCATTTCGGCGCCCACAGCCGGATTTATGTCAGCGCGGGGCTGGCGCCCTAAGCATCGCGGCAACACACAACAATAAGAACAGGGAAGGAGGAACAGATGATCAACACTCGATTGCGCCTGTCCGGCGTAGCGCTCCCCGGTGTCGGTTTGGCAGGGCTGCTGCAACTCTGCGCAGTCGATGCGGTGCAGGCTGCCGAGTTCAGCGTGCTGGACAATCAGGTCACCGGCTCGCTCGACACGACCTTGTCCTATGGCCGCCTGTGGCGGGTTCAGGGCCGGGACAAGAACAACGATGACGTCAACACCAACGACGGCAATCGCAACTTCGACACCGGGCTGGTTTCCGAGGTGTACAAGATCACTTCGGAGCTCGAAGCCAACTACCAGAACTACGGAATGTTCCTGCGCGGTACCGCGTTCTACGACACCCAGTTGATGGACAAGCGCAACGACTACTACCGCAACAACAGCCCATCGCAGCCGAGCCAGAGTTATCCCCAGGACGACCGTTTCACCGGCCAGACCCGCGACATTGCCGGCAGCCGGATCGAGATGCTCGACGCCTACGTCCATGGCAGCTGGGACGTCGCGCAAATGCCGGTCACGGCGCGGGTGGGGCGTCAGGTGTTCAACTGGGGCGAGGGGATTTTCTATCGCGGCGGGGTCAACACCACCAACCCGGTGGATGCGGCGAAATATCGTTTGCCGGGCGCCGAGGTCAAGGAAGTGCTGATGCCGGTGGAGGCGGTCAGCTTCAACATCGGCCTGAGCGACAACCTGACGATGGAGAGCTTCTACCAGACCAACTGGAAAGAAACCCGCATCGACCCGGTCGGCACCTTCTACTCGCAGACCGACCTGTTCGCCGACGGCGGCAACACCGCTTACAACAACTTCAGCGGCACCGCGCTTGATACGCCGGTGCCGGGGTTCGGCAATGTCATCGGCCTGTACGGCGCACTGGGCAACAACCCGTTGCTCGGCCCGGCGCTGAAATCCACCGGCCTCTATGCCAACGGCGTGACTCCTGCCTACGGCAACACCCTCAAGGTGGCGTCGATCGGCAAGGACTACAACGCGCGCAACGACGGCCAGTTCGGCTTTGCGTTTCGCTACATCGCCGAAGAACTCAACAGCACCGAATTCGGCCTGTACATGGTCAACTACCACGCCAAGGAACCGACCATCGCCGCCGACCTTGGTGGCTACAAGGGCATCGACATGAATGCCCTGACCAACATGCTCTCCAGCGTGGCCGGCAGTCAGGCCGGGGCCCTCGCCAACGGTCTGGCGACTGCCGATGTGATGGGCAACATCCAGGCCCATCGGCGTTATGCCGAAGACATCCGCATGTACGGTTTCAGTTTCAACACCACGCTGGGCAATGCTTCGGTGTTCGGTGAACTGGCCTATCGGCCGAACCTGCCCATCGGCATCGCGGCCACCAACGATTTGATCGGCGACCTGGCCAATGGCGCTGCGGCAGCGGTGTCCGGCAAGGCCATCAACGTCGGCGGGCAAATGGTCACCCTCGACAGCCAGATCAACAACGCCGAGCGGGTGGAAGCGTTCAACACCTCGTTGGGCAGCATCTACAACTTCGGCCCGACGCTGTCGTTCGACTCGATGTTCGGCATCTTCGAACTGGCCTCCGAGCACCTGCGCGGCAGCAGCCTGCAATACACCGCCTACGACGGCAGCACCCGTTACTACGCCGGCACAGGCAACACTTCGTACGTGTCCGGCGGCGATCGTGACGATCAGGTCAACCGCAATTCCTACAGCTACACGGTGATGTTCAACGGCACCTGGAACGACGTGTACGCCGGGATCAACGTCTCGCCTTACGTCGTCTACAAGGACGACTTCAAAGGCAACAGCTACCAGGCCGGCAACGCCATCGACGGGCGCAAGGCCTACACCCTGGGGGTCAAGGCCAACTACCAGAACAAGCTCGAAGCCGAACTGCAATACACCGAGTTCTGGGGCGGCGGGCAGAACAACGGCATTCGTGACCGCGACAACGTCGGGTTCAACCTCAAGTATTTCCTTTAATCACAGCGCGCAGCCCAATGTGGGAGCGGGCTTGCTATTTCGGAGAACGAACATGTTTCACACTTCACGATTGACCAAAACCACGCTGGCGCTCGTCCTCGGCCTGGCCACCGGCAGTGCACTGGCCGCCATCTCGCCCCAGCAAGCCGAACAACTGAAAACCTCGCTCACCCCCATGGGCGCCGAGCGCGCCGGCAACGCGGCCGGCACCATCCCGGCCTGGACCGGCGGCATCACCCAGGCGCCGGCCGGCTACAAACCCGGCCAGCATCACCCTGATCCGTACGCGGCGGACAAACCGCTGTTTACAATCACCAAGGCCAACCTCGACCAATACAAGGCGCATCTGAGCCCCGGCCAGATCGCGCTGTTCAACAGCTACCCCGACACCTTCCAGATGCCGGTCTATCCCTCGCGCCGATCCGGCTCCGCGCCGCAGTGGCTGTATGACAACACCCTGAAGAATGCGACCTCGGCCAAGTTACTGGAGGGCGGCAGCGGATTCGCCGATGCCTATGGCGGCGTGCCGTTTCCGGTGCCGAAGGACGGGGTCGAAGTGTTGTGGAATCACATCACTCGCTATCGCGGTATCTACGTTGTTCGTCGCGCCTCCGAAGCACCGGTACAACGCAACGGCAGTTTCGCGCTGGTGACCTCGCAGCAGGAAGGCTTCTTCAACTACTACCGCCCGGGCGGCCAGTTCGCCGACCTGAAAAACATCCTGTTCTACTACCTCGCCTTCGTGAAAAGCCCGGCGCGCCTTGCCGGTGGTGCCGCGCTGGTGCACGAGACCCTGGACCAGCTCAAGGACGCCCGCCAGGCCTGGATCTATGACGCCGGCCAACGCCGCGTCCGCCGCGCACCGAACCTCGCCTACGACACGCCGATCGCATCCTCCGATGGTCTGCGCACCGCAGACGACACCGACCTGTTCAACGGCTCGCCGGATCGCTTCGACTGGAAGCTCAAGGGCAAGCAGGAAATCTACATCCCCTACAACAACTACAAAGTCGGCAGCCCCGACGTGAAATACGCCCAACTGCTCACCCCCGGCCACCTCAACCCGCAATACACCCGCTACGAGCTGCACCGTGTCTGGGTGGTCGAAGGCACACTCAAGCCGGCGTCGCGGCATATCTATTCCAAACGCGTGCTGTTCCTCGACGAAGACAGCTGGGGCGCCGCCCTGGTGGATCAATACGACGGGCGAGGAGAGCTGTGGCGCGTGTCGATGGCCTACCTGAAAAACTTCTACGACCTGCCCACCACCTGGAGCGCTCTCGACGTCTTCCACGATTTGCAGGCGCGACGGTACTACGTGCAAAACCTGGATAACGAAGAGGCCTCCACCGTCGACTTCTCGCAACCGGTGCCGGAGGATTCGTACTTCATGCCATCGGCGTTGCGGCAGCGGGGGACGCGTTAAGTGGCCTGACGCAATCGCGGGCAAGCCCGCTCCCACAGGTAAAGAGTCGAACACAGTATCTGTGCACGCCTCAGAACCTTGTGGGAGCGGGCTTGCCCGCGATTGAAATTCGCTTCAGCGCTGACTGTAGGTCAGACGCGGAAGTGGCTCACCATCTGCTGCAACTGCCCACCCAACCGCGCCAGTTCAACACTCGACTTGGCCGTCTCATCACTCGCCGCAGCAGTCTGCTCCGACACGTCGCGGACGTTGATGATGCTGCGGCTGATTTCTTCGGCCACGGCGCTTTGCTGTTCGGCGGCGGCGGCGATCTGCTGGTTCATCGACTGGATGTTCGACACCGTGCGGGTGATGTTTTCCAGGGATTCGCCGGCCTTTCGGGTCAGGGCGACGCTGCTGTCGGTCAGGGCGCGGCTGTTATTCATCACGGCCGAAACCTGTTGTGTGCCGTTCTGCAGACCGGCCACCAGGCCTTCGATTTCCTCGGTGGATTTCTGGGTGCGCTGGGCCAGGCCACGGACTTCGTCGGCGACCACGGCAAAACCGCGACCGGCTTCACCGGCTCGGGCGGCTTCGATGGCGGCGTTGAGGGCCAGCAGGTTGGTCTGTTCGGCCACAGCCTTGATCACGTCCATGACGCTGCCGATCTTGTCGCTTTCCTGTTGCAGCACGCTCATGGCTTCGGTGGAACGCACCACTTCGCTGGCCAGACGCTCGATCTGGGCGATGGCTTCGTTCACCACTTTGTCGCCTTCACGGGCTTCGCCGTCAGCGGCGGCTGCGGCTTGCGAGGCTTCCTCGGCGTTGCGCGCAACTTCCTGCACGGTGGCGGTCATCTCGTGCATCGCGGTCGCAACCTGATCGGTCTCGACCTTCTGGCTGTTCACGCCGGCGCTGGTCTGTTCGGTCACGGCTGACAGTTCTTCGGCAGCGCTGGCGATCTGGGTCACGCCGTCGCGGATGCCGCTGATCAGGTCGCGCAGGGTCACGCCCATGCGCGCGATGCCTTGTTGCAGCACGCCGAGTTCGTCGCGGCGGGTGACGATCACGTTGTGGCTCAGGTCGCCGCTGGCGATGCGGTCGACCACGGCCATGGTTTCCTGCAGCGGACGGGTGATCTGGCGGGTGATGATGAACGCAGCGATGACTCCCACCAGCAAGGCCAGCAGGGTGCTGATCAGTTGCAGGGTGCGGGCCTGGGCGCTTTCGATGTCACGACGGTCCAGCTGGATCTGATACAGCTGCTCGCTCAGGGTCACGATGGTCGCGCCCTGGTCGGTCATTTCCTTGCGTGCCTGCACCGCCTCGCTGTTGGCGTTCTTGAACGCCTGCAAGGCGCTGCGGTAGTTGGTCAGGGCGGTTTCCAGCTGACGCATGGCGTCCTGCTGGGTGCCGGAGAAATGCACGTTCAGTTGTTTCAGACTGGCGATGGCCACATCCAGTTGGCCGACGGCTTTCTGCTCGGTGTCGGCATTGGCGGTGGCGGTGTAGCCGCGCACTTCGTAGCGCGCCAGGATGAACGCTTCCTTGGCGGCGGTGACAGCCTGGAACTGCTCGAAACGCTCATCGCTCAGTGGCATTTGCTGGACGCGGTTGCTGAGAGCCTCGATCAGGCTGTAAGCCGTCGCGGCGTTGGTGGCCATCGAGTCGCGCGCGGTGTTGCCAGTGCGGTAGGCGTTACGCATTTTGTTCAGCGACGTCTGGTACTCGGCGATGGTCGCCGCCTGCTGCTTGAGCAGTTTGACGTTTTCGGGACTCTTGAAAGTGCTGATCAGGTTCTGCTGCTGTGCAACGAAACCGTCGAGGGTGGTCTGCACGTTCTGCGCGGCGGCTTCGTCGCCGTTGGTCAGCATGTATTGCAGGCGCACCACGCGCAGTTTGGTCAGGCCAGCGTTGAGCTGAGTGATGTCGCTCATCCAGTTGCTGCGGTCAATCAGACCGCCCAGGCTAGTCCAGCCGGTGAGCGCCAGGATGCAGGTCAGGGCCAGGACGAGGCCGAATCCGAGCCCCAGTTTCAGGTTCACGCTGATGTTGCCGAACCAGCTATTCATCAAAAATCCTCCAGAAAAACGTTGTGCATCTTGATCGTCGGTCAGGCTGGAAGATTGTTGTTTTTTTGAGCCAGCAAGGGTGTTAACAGGACTGTATCGGCCGCAAATCCGAGAGCTGAAAGGATTTTGTCCGACGGATTTTGTAACAACGGATCCCAAGACTTTTTTCACATGACTTTCACTGGCTGCCCACAGGGGCCTCTGTACCTTCGCCGGATCAAATGACAGTGCTGCGAACTGGCAAGGCGGATTTTTGTGGAATTGAGACTGAGTCTGTTCGGCGTCAAACGCTCGATCGACCTGAGGGGCCTGGCCCGTTTTCGGAACGCCGGGGTTGTTCTGGCGACGTTGGCGCTGGTGGTGCCATTGACCCTGTGGCTGCTTGCCCCGGCGGCGTTGCCTGATCTGGCCCACGGCAATGTGGCCGGTGCCCGGGCGTTGACGGCCGGTTGGGCCAAGGGCGACATGATCGTGCTGGTGCGTCATGTCGAGCGCTGCGATCATTCCCCGGCGCCATGCCTGAGCGGCAATGACGGCATCACCGACCGTTCGCGCAGTGTCGCGGTCGCCGTCGGCGCACAATTCGAGCACCTGGGCCTGAACCATGCCGACATCTACAACAGCCCGATGACCCGCACCGTGCAGACCGCCGGTTACATGTTCAACCGGGCGACGGCCGGCGAAGACTGGCTGATCAGCTGCAAGGGTCGCATGCTGCAGGATGCGCTCGCACACAAGGTTGCGGGGCGTAACCTGATCCTGGTCACCCACAGCGAATGCATGGCGCAGCTGGAAAAAGACCTCAAGATGCCGGCCTCGACCCTCGGATACGGATCCTCGCTGTTCGTTTCGGCTGCCAACCCGGCGGCTCCCAAAATGCTCGGCTTCATCGAAGCCTCCGACTGGCGCACGGTGACCACCCGATGACTTCTCGTTTTTACGCTTACAACTTTGGCATCCCGCTGTTTTGTGCTGCTGTGGTTTTTCTGATGTTCGACATGACGAACATCGACATCGCCTTCAGTAATCTGCTGTTCGATCCGCTGACCCATACCTTCCCCCTCGACAAGATTCACTTCTTTGAAAAGCTGACCCACAAGTGGGCGCGGATCATCCCGAACTGGACCGCGGAAATCGCCCTGATCGGCGCGATGCTGTCGGTGGTCTGGCCGTTGGTCAATCCGCAGAAACGCCCGCGCCTTGGCGAGTTTCTGGAGCGCAGCAAAGTGGCTCCGGTCCTGCGTTTTGCGGCTGAGCATCGCCGGGATTTTCTGTTTGTGGTGGTGGCCTTCGCGGTGTGTACCGGCGTGATTCACTTCCTCAAGGCCCATACCAGCGTTTACTGCCCGATCGAGACGACGCTGTACGGCGGCAAAATGGCTCACGTCGAGTGGTACAACAATTTCCAGCTGTTCCATGAAGCCGGTGACGGTCGTTGCTGGCCGGGCGGACACGCCTCCGGCGGGTTCACCATGCTGGCGCTGTATTTTGTGGCGCGGCGTTATCAGTGGCGCTTCTCCAGCGCCTTGTTGTGGGGCTCGCTGCTGCTCGGTTTCGTCTACGGCACCACACGCGTCCTGCAGGGCTGGCACTACATGTCCCACACGTTCTGGGCCGGTATCTTCGTGTGGCTGGCGTGTTTGCTCACTGCGCTGGCGTTTTATGGGCGGGCTCGTCTGGAACTGCCGGTGTTGAGCAAGCGTGAGCGACAGGTGTTCAGTGCACAGCCTGAAGCTGCTCTCTGAAGCGTCGCGATTGAAACGAAAAACCCGCCATCACCGGCGGGTTTTTCATTTGTGCATCGCTGTATCAATAGCCTACGAAGTAGTACGCCTGGCGCCCGACCATCATGGTCTTGAGCACTTTCAGCGGGGCGGCGGGCTCGCTGTCCCCTGACATTACCGCGATGTTCGAAGGCGAGGCACTGAGGAAATCCTTCAATTGCGCATCGGTGTCCAGACCCTTGAGGACGCGCTGGGTGTAGAACACGCTGGCGCCGCCGACCCGTTCGTTGGCCTGGAACAGGGCGACCTGATGGCCGGTGGCTTGCAGGCTCTGGATGTGTTCGGTCAGTGGCAGGAACGACAATTCCTTGTCTGCGTTCGGCAGGGCCCATTGCGCGGCACCGAGGTAGCTGGCGATCACCACCGTCAGGATACCTGCCGCCAATCCCTGACGATGACGGGCGATCCGTCCGACAAGACGTTCGGAGGTTTCGTGGCCCTTCAAACGCTCGAACAATACCCCCGCATACTCCGCCGCAATCACCGCTGCGGCCGGCGTCATCGACATCAGGTACACCGTGCGTTTGCTCGAGGCCAGGGTCAGCATGATGAACTGCGCAACGATCCACAGGCTGAAGAACAGCAGGTAACGATTGGCCTTCAATTGTTTGCGGAAATGCCACAGCCCCAGATACACCAGAATGTTCCAGGGCAGGAACGCTTCGGGCAGTTTGGCGATGTAGTAGTAGAACGGCTCATAGTGCCCGGCTTCGACGAAGGAGCCGCTGAAGCGCCCGACGCTGTTGGTCAGCAAGACCTCTCTGACGGCCTGGGCGCCGCCGTGCTGATAGAGCACCGCGAGCCAGATCAACAGCGGAATCAGCCCGAGCGCTGTCAACAGACCGGGCCGCAACCACTCGGTCAGTTTGAAGCGCTTGTCCATCAGGTTGTCGGCCAGCAGGTAAGCGAAAATCACCACCCCCGGCATCGCCAGACCGAGCACGCCTTTGCTCAGGGTGGCGATCGCAATCCCGACGATAAACAGCAGTGAATTACCCGGCGTCGAGGCCCGTTGCGCCTGGAAGAACGCCAACAGTGCCGTGGTCACGCCGAGCGCGAGCAAGGCATCCTCGCCAACCCCGCGCACATTGCTCCAGTAACTGGCCATGGTTGCCAACAGAATCCCCGCCGTCCACGCGATCGCTTTCGGTCGTCCGAAGCGCCGCAGCATGCCGTACAGAATCATCACGCTGAGCAGTCCGGCCACCGCCGACGCCAGCCGCACCGCCCACGGAGACACGCCGAACACGCGCATGGCGCCGGCGTCCAGCCACAGACTCAGCGGCGGTTTTTCCAGAAACGGTTCACCGAACAAACGGGGCGTCACCCAGTCATCGTCCAGATGCATCTCCATGGCGATGCCGGCGACGCGGGCCTCGGTAGAGCCTTGCAGTTGATGGTTGCCCAGTGCGAAGAAAAACAGCAGGGCGGCAAGCAGGAACAGTGAAGTGGCGGCACGCGACGACATAGGTTTCAGATAACCGGAAGGGGCGAGAGGCGTGAGCATACTTCGTCAATGCTTAACAAATTGTGAAACTCATGCGAGCCGTCGCGACCAGCGCTGATCCGGCGCATCAAACCCCGGATTGACCAGCGCCGTCAGCACATGATCCTGCCAGCGCCCGGCAATGTTCAGGTACGCCTTGGCGTAGCCTTCTTTCTCGAACCCCAGGCGCTCAAGTAACCGTGCACTGCGTTCATTGCCGGGAATGTAGTTGGCCATGATCCGGTGCAGGTTCTGGGTTTCGAACATGTAGGCGATCGCGGATTTCAGCGCTTCCTGCATTAGGCCCTGACCCTGATGGGCTGCATCGATGTGATAACCCAGATAACAAGCCTGGAAGGCCCCGCGAATGATCCCGCTGAAGTTGCACGCGCCGATCATCTGATGGCTGTCGGGAGTCAGCAGCGCCATGTGCACCGCCAGTCCTGCTTCGAAAGCGCTGGCCTGGACTTCGAGGCGTCGACGGATCTGTTCGGTGGAGAAATAGTCGGTGGTGCGGATCGGTGACCACGGGGCGAGATGGCGTTGGTTGCGTTGGTAGAAATCACTTTCCAGAGACGCCTGCTCCGGGTCGAGCACCGCGAGCGTCAGGCGTTGGCAGGGCAGGGTCAACAGCGGCATCGGGGGCTCCGGGTCTCGGGATTGATCACCAGAATTGCGCGGTGGGCGGGAAAATACAAACGCGTGGCCAAATCCCGGGCAAAAAAAAGCCCGCAGGAGCGCGGGCGAACCGTAGTTTCTTGAATGAGCGAGTGGACTTTACAGCTTTGGCGGAAGCGGGGCAGTGAAGAAAAATTCATCTCGCTGCGCCTTGGCTCAAGACGCCAGGTCCCCTGATTTCGGCTCTTTCAAGAAGCTCAGTGGCAGAGAACCGGCTTCGGCTCGGTCGTCTGCTGCAGTGGGTCAAGCTTGCTCAGGGCGCTGCTGACCAGCATCTCCGCCAACCCCGCCAACTGATGCATCGCGACGATCCGCGCCCGTTGCACCTCATCCGGTCGGTGGACGAGATCATGCGCCATCATATTGAGCGCCGCGAGATTCTGGCTGGCGTGGGTCAACAGAGTGACCAGGTCGACGTCGGGACGCACGCTGAGGATCTGATCGACCGGAAGAAGCCGGGAGTTGCGCCTGCGGGCAACGGTAATGGGGCGTTCGGAAGCCGAGACCGTCCTGGACTCGGTAACCGGGGAATGTTCGGATGGATCAGGGGTGTCTTTTTTCATGACCGGACTCCATGTGAGGGGTGATCCTTGCGCTTCGGCGGGGTAGTGCCGTTCACCTGTTTGTTGCGAGGAGTGGAGGGTAACCGGGTGGGGAAGGGGGGGGCTAGTTCATGGAAGTCGACGCGGGTTGAGGGAAATTTCCTAGGACGCAAGCGGAGAAAGTTGAAGCTCGCTCTCCGGATATGAATCCCCAGATGCGACAAGGCCCGCACTTGGCGGGCCTTGTCGTTGAGAGTTGGTGGGCCGGGGTGATCTGAACTGGAATTTTAACATATTGATTTAAATCGAATATTTCGGTTAATAAATCTGCATGGAATACTGTTTGGAATACAGATTTTTGATGCTGTTGCTTCAAGACAGTGTCGGGGGAAGTGCGCCGCCTACTCAGCGTGAAGAAGGCTCGTGGGGTGCCTGCTAGTAATCAAGGTGTATCCCTGCTTCGAACTCACCTGTTATCAGGCGCTCTATGACTTGCGGTCGCTTCAGTTTGTGCTTTGCGGCCAATTCATCCAGCTGGGCGATCACCGCTATCGGGATCATTACGTTGAGCTGTTTCTTGTCAGGAGGGTTCCAGGACTACTCATCAGGTCATTGGAATATCAACGGTATCCAGGGAGATTGAGCATCAAGAGGTAACGGTTAAAAAATACTCAATTGGCACTGGTTATGAACCTTACCCAGGAGTAGTAACCATGCACCTTGATACCCCCTGCGCCAAACGCCCTCTGCTTCGTCATCGCGATAACACCAACCTTCACCGCACGACTTACCTACCATCGATGGCTTGCCCGTAATGCTTGCCGTAGGGGCCTTCATCCGCGAATACCTTTTCCGCCTGAAGCAGACCATTGACCTAGTGCTAGATCAGCACTGCAGGATGCTGGCATTCCGAGTGGATCTACGCCTACAGGTGAGTATTGACCTGCCTGACTACGCTTACACCAACGAAGTCATTAGCCGGTTTATTGACTCCTTCAAGGCCAAGATCGAGCACAACCGCGTCAAGGCCCGTCAGCGCAACCCGTACGCCCATGACAGCAAGGTGCGTTACGTCTGGGTCAGAGAAATCGGAGAGATGGGACGCCCGCATTACCATCTGCTGATCCTGCTCAATCAGGAGGCCTACTACACGGTGGGGTGGCTCAAGTCTAAAGCCAGCAATATCGATAACCGCATGAAAGAAGCCTGGGCAAGCGCTCTGGGGCTGTCTGTTGATGACGTGAGAGGGCTGGTGAATATCCCACCAAACGCTGAATACCGAATATACCGAAATGTCCGCCCTGGTGATGTGGATGAACTGCCTGCACTGTTCTTTAGGGCAAGCTACCTCTGCAAAGCCGCTACGAAGTCCTACGGTGATAATCATCATGGATTCGGATGCAGTCGGGGATAACTGCCTTCATGCTGCGCAATAGCACCATGCCCATGGGATCCTGGCCCGCTGATGGTTTAGGCTCCGGCCAGGAATCTAAGGCTGATATGAGCGCTGTGGGATGACAGAAAAGGGAGAGCGCTGCCGACAGCATTATCAGTCGGTATACGAACGGAATCAGCCGGCACTCAGCAAGGGTCTGGCCCTTGATGAGTCGTTGCATCATTTCCTTGATCAGCGCCCGGCAGGTAAGAACCTGTCAGCGATTGATCGTGCGCAAGGCCTGGCAGCGGCATCGTTTTGGCTTGATGTGGATGCGGTAGCTGGGGCCGAACTCGCCAGCCTGGCCCTCAGCCGGGTGCTGCATTTCGATCATGCAGTGAGTGTTGAGCGGCTGTTGCACGTCGCTAGCCATAATCCGGAAAACCTTCAGTGGGCGATTCGCTACTCGAAACTGTTTGAGCGTACAGAATCCCCGCTCTGGCTTGCGCTGCGTGCGGCGCTCGCTGGGGATGAGTAGCAAGTTTTCTTGGGTGTCTGTGATCGCTTGCTTGATCAGCTCAGGCCTTTTGATGAGCTGATAGCCATCGCCGAAAAACAGCTCAAGCACTTATCGCTGCTGGAGCTGTTTCCCTACCTCAGTGTTCTGGCCTATGAGGCCTTTGCGGAAGATGTGCCCGCTGATCGCTCCGGTCAGCAGTGGAAGGTCTACAACCGCATTATTTTGAACAAAATGACCCATAATTACCGGTAAGGCGCCCCGAAAGCGCCTAGAATCCAGTCACTTAGCTGCGGCTGGATTTTTTATGTCTGTGATTTTTTGGATGTCCGCTTGTTTTGAGGCTTTCTGGTTGCCAATTGAGATTGGCTTTTTCAGTCTTATGGGATTTGGGTCGATCTTAGAATAGGTATGATACTCGCGCCTGGATGAGGGCCAATGCTGATTCTGTGGCGGCATCGGCAGCATTCTGTTTGGTGCACAGACTTCGCCACCGGCAGCGGTGCGATGGCGAAGCTGCCGGGCAGACAGCTTGGTATCGATTTGGTGTTACAGCTGAGTCTGTGGGCCTCGCAGACCTGATTTCTCTAATCGGTATCGATTTCATCGCTGATGAGCCAGCTACACAGAGCAGCTGACACACTTCTAAAGTCGTACGCCGAGAACAGGGAAGACGTTACGCATGACTAAGTCTGAAGCGCAAACTCGCTCAGAGCTGATTGACCAGCAACTGGCCTTGTCCGGCTGGAACGTCAAAGATCCCACTCAGGTTCTCGGAGAATTCGGCATCTTGAACGCCCTACCCGAGGGCGTGGCCGAGCCGCGCACCGTCTACGAGGGGCGCCAGTTCAGTGATTACGTCCTGCTGGGTAAAGACGGTAAACCCCTGGCGGTGATTGAAGCCAAGAAAACCAGTCGCGATGCCGCCATCGGTCGCGAGCAGGCCAAGCAGTATTGCTACAATATCCAGAAGCAACTGGGCGGTGAGCTGCCGTTCTGCTTTTATACCAATGGCCACGAGCTCTACCTCTGGGATTTGCAGAACACTGCGCCTCGAAAGGTCATTGGCTTTCCCACACGCGACGATCTGGAACGTTTCGCCTATATCCGTCGTAATCGCAAGCCGCTGACGCAAGAGTTCATCAACACCTCTATTGCGGGACGTGATTACCAGATCCGCGCGATTCGCTCGGTGCTCGAAGGCATTGAAAAGAAAAAACGTGATTTCCTGCTGGTGATGGCCACCGGCACTGGAAAGACACGCACCTGCATTGCCATGGTCGATGCCCTGATGCGTGCTGGCCACGCCGAAAAGGTGCTGTTCCTGGTCGACCGCATCGCTCTACGCGAGCAGGCACTGGCAGCCTTCAAGGAGCACATGCCCAACGAGCCACGCTGGCCCAATGTGGGCGAAAAGCTAATTGCCAAAGACCGCCGCATTTACGTGGCCACCTATCCCACGATGCTCAACATCATTCGGGACGGGATACAGCACCTGTCACCGCACTTCTTCGATTTCATAGTCGTTGATGAGAGCCACCGCTCCATCTACAACACCTTCGGCGAAGTGCTCAATTACTTCAAAACCATCACTCTAGGTTTGACGGCCACGCCGACCGATATCATCGATCACAACACCTTCCAGCTTTTCCACTGCGAAGACGGCCTACCGACCTTTGCCTACACCTTCGAAGAGGCTGTGAACAACGTGCCGCCTTACCTCTGCAACTTTCAGGTCATGAAGATTCAGACCAAGTTCCAGATGGAGGGCATCAGCAAACGCACCATTTCGCTGGAAGACCAGAAAAAGCTGATCCTGCAAGGTAAAGAGGTTGAGGAAATCAACTTCGAAGGCTCACAGCTTGAAAAGCAGGTGATCAACAAGGGCACCAATGCTTTGATCGTCCGCGAGTTCATGGAAGAAGCCATTAAGGACGCCAACGGTGTGCTGCCCGGCAAGACCATCTTCTTTTGTGCCACCAAGGCCCACGCCCGGCGCATCGAGGAAATCTTCGACAAGCTCTACCCGCAATACAACGGTGAGCTGGCCAAGGTTCTGGTGTCTGAGGATCCTCGCGTCTATGGCAAAGGCGGGCTGCTCGATCAGTTCACCAATAACGACCTGCCGCGCATCGCCATCAGTGTGGACATGCTCGACACGGGTATTGACGTGCGCGAGGTTGTTAACCTCGTCTTCGCCAAGCCGGTGTATTCGTACACCAAGTTCTGGCAGATGGTTGGGCGCGGCACGCGCTTGCTGGAAACCAGCAAGGCCAAGCCTTGGTGCCTTGAAAAAGACATGTTCCTGATCCTCGACTGCTGGGATAACTTCGAATACTTCAAGCTTAACCCCAAGGGCAAGGAGCTCAAGCCGCAGGTGCCGCTGCCCGTGCGGTTGGTGGGGCTCCGGCTCGACAAGATCGAGACGGCTAACGACACCGACCACGCCGACATTGCCGTACGCGAAGTCGCTAAGCTGCGCCTGCAAATCACCGCGCTACCCAAAGCGTCGGTGGTGATCAAGGAAGCCGCCGCCGTGCTGGCGCGACTGGAAGATGAAAATTTCTGGATCAGCCTCAGCCACGATCGACTGGAATTCCTGCGTACCGAGATCAAGCCGCTCTTCCGGACCGTTTCTGAGGCCGACTTCAAAGCCATGCGCTTCGAGCGAGATTTGCTCGAATACTCACTGGCCGTGCTGAACGAAGACAAGGAACAAGCCGAAACGATCAGGGAAGGCGTCGTTGAACAGATCAGCGAGTTGCCTCTCTCCATCAGTTTCGTGAAGCAGGAGGAGGCTCTGATCCGTGCCGCGCAAACTAATCTCTACTGGGCCAAGGCCGACGAAGACGCTTTCGACGAAATGGTCGCCACGCTCGGCCCGCTGATGAAGTTCCGCGAGCAGAGTACTGGCCAGGAGCAAACCTACCTCGAACTGGCCGATGAACTGCACAGAAAAGAGTGGGTGGAGTTTGGTCCTCAGCACGAGGCGGTCAGCATCAGCCGCTACCGTGAAATGGTCGAAAATTTGATTGCCGAGCTGACTGAGCACAACCCGGTGCTGCAGAAGATTAAGAGCGGTGGAGCTGTGAGCGTCATTGAGGCCAATGAGCTGGCTGAGCTGTTGAGTGAGGAACACCCGCACATCACCGAAGACCTGCTGCGTCAGGTCTACAAGAACCGCAAGGCGCGCCTCATTCAGTTTATCCGCCACATTCTTGGTATTGAGGTGCTCAAGAGCTTCCCGGATGAAGTCAGCGCCGCCTTTGACCAGTTCATCCGAGCCCACACCACGCTCAGCACTCGGCAGATGGAGTTTCTCACCCTGTTGAAGAACTTCATCATCGAGCGCGAACAGGTGGAGAAGAGGGACCTGATCAATGCCCCCTTTACGGTCATTCACCCGCAGGGCATTAGGGGCGTGTTTAGCCCCGCCGAAATTAACGAAATCTTGCAGCTGACCGAACGGTTGGCAGCCTAAAAAGCAGAGCACCCCATGCTACAGAACAACCCCGAACTCAAAAGTAAGATCGATCAGCTCTGGAATAAATTTTGGAGTGGCGGTATCAGCAATCCGCTCACTGCCATCGAGCAGATCACCTACTTGCTGTTCATGAAACGACTGGATGAGCTGGATCTCAAGCGCCAGTCTGACGCCGAGTGGACAGATGAAGAGTACACATCAAAGTTTGATGGCGTCTGGGTTCCACCGGAGCATCGAACAAAGCTCAGTGGTCGTGAAAGCGCGATGGAGTTAGTCGAGATCCTGGGGCGTGATCGGCGTCAGTACGGTGTCGACAAGAGCACTCTGCGCTGGAGCGATTTTAAGCGCAAGCCGGCCGACGAGATGCTGTCGCACGTTCAGGGCAAGGTGTTTCCCTTTCTCAAGGACTTGAACGGGGCAGAGTCCAATTTCACTCACCATATGAAAAATGCCGTATTCATCATCCCTAAGCCTACCTTGCTGGTCGAAGCGGTGAAGACTATCGACGAGATCTTCGAGGTGATGGAGCGCGACTCGCGCGAGAACGGTCAAGCGTTTCAGGATATCCAGGGCGATGTCTACGAATTCCTGCTCTCGGAAATCGCTACCGCGGGCAAGAACGGCCAATTCCGCACCCCGCGCCACATTATCAAACTGATGGCCGAGCTGGTGCAGCCGCAACTGGGCCACAAAATCGCCGACCCGGCCTGTGGTTCCGGTGGTTTCCTTCTCGGGGCCTACCAGTACATCGTCACCCAGCTCGCCATCAAGGCGGGCACTAACAGCCTTACGCCCGATGAAGATGGCTTCGTGCGCACCTCGGTCGCCGCCGCTCTAACTGAAAAGGCACAAAACATTCTGCAGGAAACCCTCTACGGCTACGACATCGACGCCACCATGGTGCGCCTGGGGCTGATGAACCTCATGATGCACGGCATCGACGAGCCGCACATTGACTACAAGGACACCCTCAGCAAGAGCTACACCGAGGAGTCCGAATACGACATCGTGATGGCCAACCCGCCTTTCACCGGTAGCATCGACAAGAGCGACATCAATGAAAACTTGACCCTCGGCACTACCAAGACTGAGCTATTGTTCGTCGAGAACATATACCGCCTGCTCAAGACGGGGGGCACGGCCTGCGTCATCGTTCCACAGGGTGTACTGTTCGGCTCCGGCAGCGCGTTTAAAACCCTGCGCCAAAAGCTTGTGGACAGCTGTGATCTTAAGGCCGTGATCAGCCTGCCCAGCGGTGTATTCAAGCCCTATGCCGGCGTCAGCACCGCCATTCTGCTGTTCACCAAAGTCTGGGGGCCGAAAGACAAAGTTTCTCAGCCCGCCACCGAATACGTCTGGTTTTATGAGATGGCCGATGATGGCTATTCGCTTGACGACAAGCGTACCAAGCAAGATGGTTTTGGTGACTTGCAAGACATCATCTCTAGGTACCACTCCAGACGCGCCACTACAGACACTGACCGCAGAGCCAAATACTTCATGGTGCCGCGCAGTGAGATCGCGGACGAGAAGAACAACTATGACCTCTCGCTCTCACGCTACAAAGAAGACGTGTTTGAGGAAATGCATTACGACGCGCCGGGCGTGATTCTGGATCGTCTGATTCAGGTCGAGGTGGGCGATGTGGAGCAAGCGGAACTGGCTAAGCTGCAGAGTGGCATAGTACGCGAGCTACTGGAGCTAAAGGAGATGGTGGGATGAAAACTGTCCCGCTATCTCAGATAGTACAAATAAATCCTCGGTCACCAAAGGGGCTCGAGGACTCAAGAGAAATCTCGTTTGTCCCAATGGCTTCTGTCTCTGAAAACGGAGGAATAATC
Organism: Pseudomonas sp. HLG18; assembly: GCF_051903985.1. Lineage (NCBI taxonomy): Bacteria > Pseudomonadati > Pseudomonadota > Gammaproteobacteria > Pseudomonadales > Pseudomonadaceae > Pseudomonas > Pseudomonas sp. HLG18. Next base: position 6,040,605 of record NZ_CP195831.1, read on the forward strand.
CGACAGGAAACCCGTAACTTCGGCGAAGTCAAAAAAGGTTTTACGTACTTCCAGCGAGGCGACGTTTTGCTGGCCAAAATCACCCCATGTTTTGAGAACGGAAAATCTGCACTTGCCGATAATTTAGAGCATCCAATTGGCTTCGGCTCGACGGAGTTTCACGTACTACGCGCTATTCCAGGGAAAGTTGACTCGCGCTTCCTTTATCACTTGGTGCGCAGCAATCAGCTCTTGTTCCTTGGTCAAAAAGCAATGAAGGGCGCTGCGGGCCACAAGCGCGTACCGGCTGAGTTCCTTGAGGATTTTGAAGTTCCGGAGTGGCCCCTCGACGACCAAATACGCATTGCCCATCTGCTTGGCAAAGTGGAAGGGTTGATCGCCCTGCGCAAACAAAATTTGCAACAACTCGATGACCTGCTCAAAAGCGTTTTCCTGGAGATGTTTGGTGACCCTGTACGGAATGAGAAGGGGTGGGCACCTACGACCATTGGGGAGATCATCAAGGTAGCTAGCGGTAAAGGTTTAGTAGCCAAGAACATGGATACTGAAGGGCCACATAAGGTTTACGGTGGCAATGGCGTAAATGGCACCCATACGGAATACATGTTTGATACCTCAACACTTGTTATAGGACGAGTGGGCTACTACTGCGGCTCCGTACACATTACGGAGCCAAAGTCATGGGTTACTGACAATGCGCTTTACGTGAAAGAGATTTTGAAGGCGACGGATCTCATCTTTCTCAAGTACTTGCTAGATGCTCATGATCTCAACAAGGTAGCAGGGCGCGCTGCTCAGCCTCTCGTATCGGGTTCTCGGATTTATCCTATCCACACGATTGACGTTCCTTTTAAAAATCAGAGAGAGTTCTCAGCCGTCGCTGAAAAAGTTGCAGCCCTCAAGTCTCGCTACCAGCAAACCCTCACCGACCTCGATGCCCTCTATGGCGCATTGAGCCAGCAGGCCCTCAAGGGCGAGCTGGATTTGTCGCAAGTGGCGTGGCCTGCCGCCCCCATCGAAGGAGAAAGCTTTGTGGCCGCTGCTTTGCCTACGCCCCTCGCCACGCCAGTGATCAATCTTCCGGAAACCGAGTTGTTGTTGCCGGTTCTGGATAACCGCGAGCAGTTGAAACCCTTGCTGCGCTTTTGGCTGGAGTCCTACCGCGCGCACTTGGGTAGCGCGGTATTCTCCGTCGAACACTTTATCGCCGCCGCGCAAACCCGGCTGGCAGAATTACACCCGGACAACGATTTTGAGCTGGGTGCCGATGCTTACGAGCATATCAAGTCCTGGTTATTCGAGGCATTGACCGCTGGTCATCTTAAACAATTGCGAAACATCACTGGACACGAAGAAGAAACCGGCAAACCCATCTTAGGGAACATGCTTGAGCTTAGGGTTGCTCAGGCATGAAATTACTGCGCCTCAAGATCACCGACCCGAAAGGCTTTCGCAGTCTGCCCTGTGGTTTTGAACATTACTTCCGTACGGATTGGAGCTTGCAAGACGAATTGGCGCAGCCCGCTGGCTTTGCGCCCTTCGTCTGCGCTGGGCCGAATGGCAGCGGCAAATCCAACCTGCTTGAAGCCTTGGCGGCGATCTTCTATCAGCTGGAAGTCTTGCGCGTGCGCCCCAGCTTTCTGCCCGAAGCACTGCAAGACGAGGCGCTGGACTTTTCTCCCGTCGCTTTTGAACTGGATTACCTGATCCGCGTGAGCGCCGAGTACTGTGGTCCCGATAGCCCGAAGTGGGCGAAAGTGAGCGTGTGGAAAAACGCCGGCGAATCGGTGCGATTTCTATGGGAGAACCAGGGCGATTTCATTACCGATGTGTACGAGGTATTCAAGGACGGGCATGCCGACATCCTACTGCCGCAGTACGTGCTGGGCTATTCGTCGGGCGAGAACGAAATTCTCAGCCTGCCGTTTTTCAAGATGCGTTTCGTGCAGTTCGACGAATACTACTGGAAAGCACTCATATGGCAGTTGAGCTACCCCGGCCACCCGGAAGCGCGGCTGGCCTATCTTGACAGCGGCTTCAGCCAGGCCATTCTGCTGTGCAACCTGCTGTTTCAGGATGAAGCCACCTTGCAGCCTTTCCGCGAGGATGTGGGTATCGAGGCCCTGCAGGAATTCCGCATCATTCTGCGCCGCAGCATTGAATTGCGACCCGAACAACTGGCTGCCTTCGCCAGTGAAGACGAAAGTCTGCGCCAGTCGCTTGAGGATATCGTAAAGGGCAACCCGGCCTTGCATGCGGAGACCGACGAGCTGGGCAATACACGCTATCGCCTGAATCTGCTGCACGCGTTGGAAGCCGATGAGAGGCTTCAGCAAGAGCTGAGATCGGAGCAAGAGACGTCGGCAACGAAGTATGAAAATTTTGATCCGGCGGTTACAAGACTTAAACGGTGCGCAACTCTAGTTTATGAGGACGAGGCAACCGACACGCTCACCCTAGATTTCTGGGTGAATGAGGCGACGAAGCAAGTTTTTCGCGAAAATTTCGAAAACTCTCCGCTGGCACTGTTCCAAGCATTTCAGGTGTTATTGACGCTCAACTTATATGTCGTGAGCGATGCACTGAAGTCGGATCTATACACCTCAACCAGTCATTACGTCAGCGAAACGGTACCGACGCTGGCTTCTGACCAGCGCATCATGCGTTTCAAGTTCGTGCGCTTCACCAAGCAAGGGGTGGCCGAGCCGGTGATGCTCAAGGAGTTGTCGGATGGTGAACACCAGTTGCTGCACAGCCTGGGCTTGTGCCTGTTGTTCCGTGACACCAACAGCCTGTTCCTGCTCGATGAGCCGGAAACGCACTTCAACCCGGACTGGCGCGCCAATTTCATCACCCGCCTGCGCCAGTGCCTGCCTGGCAAGGGTGAGTTTGCGCAGGAAATGCTGATCACTACCCACACGCCTTTCCTGATCTCCGACAGCAAGCCGGACAAGGTATTGGTGTTTGCCAAAGACAAAACCAGCAACACGGTCAGCATCCGTCACCCGGACTACAACACCCTGGGCGCTTCGATCAACAAGATCACCATGAACACCTTCGGCAAGCGCGAAACCATCGGCGGCCATGCCCAAGCATTGCTGGAGGCATTGCGCGCACGCTTCGAACAGGGGGCTGAAGACAAGGAATCGTTGATCTCGGAGATTAACCATCAACTCGGCGACTCGGTGGAAAAAATGCTGCTGATCAAGGCCATCCTCGACGGTAATCAACCTGGCAATGGGGAGGCTCAGGGCTGATGCTATTTCCGTACACCTACGTGCCGCACCAGATAGAAAAAATGCAGGTTTTCATCGACTTCATATTTCATGAGGTGTGGTGCAAGGCACCGACAGGTGGCGATTACAGTTTGGACCTATTTGTTGCAAACCCTGACCTCCACGAAGTGATGACGGCACTCCACTACGACGACGGAAAAGGAGCAATGTTCTTTGCTGGGCATGTGGAACGCATCTACGGTCTGTTTTCGGCACTGACCGCCGCGCAGATCAGCGACTTTCAGCAGTGGTACCGCGGCAATAACGATCTGGAGAAAGCGTGCGCCAATGATCCGGCAGTGCCGCTCGCGAGATACAAAGACGTTATTTCTGCATATCCAATCCTTGGCAAGAAACTGGCGGAATTTTTCCGTGGGCTTTACGATAATTCAACTCTTGGGCTGTCAGCGATCAAAGGGAAAATCGGCGATATTAAAGATCACAACAAAAAATTTTTCGAAATAAATAAAGTCGGTAAATGCCCGTTCTGTGGAATTAATGACTTAAAAGGTATTCATCACACTCGTAGGGAGGCGTACGACCATTACCTTCCAAAATATCGGTACCCATTTAATTCCATTAATTTCCAAAATTTGGCACCTGCCTGCCACGAATGTAATAGTGTTTATAAGTTGAGCAAGGATCCTGCGCACAACGATTTCGGACGGCGCAAAGCTTTCTACCCATATGTTGCTGGCCCAACTATCGAGATTCAGGTTACTCTACAACACTCAGGGGTCGCTAACTTGACTCCAGCAGACATCAATCTGAAATTTGGACCTGCAGTTAACTTTGAGGAAATTGAAACCTGGAAAGATGTTTATGGCATTGAAGAGCGCTACAAGGCTAAATTTTGCAGCGCAGATGCTAGTGATTGGATTGAACAGTTCAGGATTCTAAATCGGCGTCGAGCGTACAGTGCAAGCGAGTACATTGAGGACATTGCTCAGTCAGACCCATTTGCAAATGTCAATTTTCTCAAGCAGGCGTTTATGCAATGCTGCCAGGATATAGGCTTGCTGGCGGCTATAGAGAAATATTCTTGACGCGGGGTGATGGAGTTTCTTTTGGTGCTCTCGCTAAGTTGATGCGTTAGGCTCAGGTAAGCATTTAATCATCCTTGATGCTGAGCGGATTCAGTCGCCATCAGCGTTGCCGCTTTTAGTGAAACTGTTCATCCTCTTGCGCCGTTAGCCTTGAATCATCTGGGCTAGCACGGCAAGTTGCTGGCCTTTGGAAGCCAATAGGGAAGATAGGCATGTTCATGGACGGTAACCGATCTATGAACCCCACCTACCGCAAGGTGGACGCCAAGGTTATCGGGCAAGAGCTGGTATGACTTTCAGAAAATATTTTAGGCGTCTTCTTCGCGCCTCTTGCGGAAATACGTAGTGGCAGCCTCATTGATTGTCAGGGTAGGTCCAAGGTGAAGCTGGATCATGTTAATTCTGAGTATTTTAAACTCGAAGGAGGTGAGGTCTACTTCTAACTCTTCCGTGAAGCACTGTTCATAGGTTTTTGCGTCGTATCCTTTAAACTCTATCCCCAGGAGTTTGAGAGCTTTGAATACTCTGCATACGCCGGAGATAAAAATAGGCATGATATCTAGATATACTTTTTTTTCTGAATATCGTTCGGCCTGAGCTTCTGCCAAAACCTTTTTAAATTCAAGGCCTTCTGCTATAAGATTGAACCGCTTTTGGATGTCAGATGGTTTCCCGAGTCGCAGGAGTTCTGATGAATTCTTGCTAGGATCTAGGCGCGAATATATATCTTCAAGTTTGACGAAGTGGTGCATGCATGATCTTGCACCACCTCCGGATTTATGACCCGCCAGCAGAAATGCCGCGCCCTCTAACCGCTCAGCGCCTTCGTTGAGCCACAATTCAGGAAGCAAACTGGAAAATAACGAGTGATCGCGGTGATGCAGCGCATTGCGTAAAGCAATTAGTAATGATGTATCTGGTTGCGCAAAGTAATCGAAATCATCCTTGGAGACATCATATAATGTATGAAAGGCTTCCAGCGTGGCCTCCCACGCTCTATCCAAATTTTCTATTGCTTCCTCTTTGTCAATTGCAACCAATCCTTTGTAGCGAATATGTTCCTCTCCGTAGATGCGCATAGTATTGGCAAGTCGACTGACTGCCCTCTGTACGATTTCCTTTTCCATGAGCCATTCTTCCTAGGAGTTCATTTTGAGCCAATTATCTTAGCGGTGGCGGATCGTAGCGGCAGTCCTCGCAAGGGTAACCTCACACCGAAGGCACTGACCGTACCACTACCGCGGCCTACCCACTGCAAACGATGTCCATATCACACCCAATCGTTTCTTTGAGATATGCCACAGCGGCGGCCAGCACGAGGTTTTGATCAGCGGTACGATTACCAGCAGATAGACCCGGCTGAACAATCAGTATTTCGGCTTCTACGGGTTTGAAGCGTGCTGTCTTGATCAAGTCATTGAGCCTCAACCCATTTCCAGCAAGGTAGCGCGTTGGACGGTGCAGGGAGCGCAGCCGATCCTCACGTCTTTGTATGTGCTTACCGAGTTCAGAAAAGCGCCATTTCCATTTGGCCGACCTGACCGCTTGGGAGCAGACCTCCACGACATCCTTCACGCGTTCGCCAGGGGTGTCTCCTCCGGCATATTTGCAGTGGATCAGCGCAAGTCGTATACGATTATCTTCCTCCTTGAGACAGACAAGATCCGCGGCTTCACCGGCGCCGTCGTCGTCGAAAACGATGTCAAAATCACCCTGTATGAAGTGCTGGGCGGCTTTCCACTGAATAGAGTCAGCACGTGTAATGCCGTCTTTCCAGTAGGATTCTTTTGTGATGTCGACCCCTGCCCAGTCCCAAGCCTCGAAGCGCTCTTCTCCGATTTCAAGATGTCTGGGGTCTTTAGGCTCGATCAGCATGTTGCCGTCCAGCTCACTCAGGTCGACGAACCGTACCAACGGTGGGTATGAACTCAGATATTGGCTGAGCGCCCTTGACGCTTTCCCGATGGTAAGTTCGACTGCCTCACCGCTTGTCTGTGCGACGATGAATCCGTTCTCTCCGCCTACCGTTAAGGTGAAATCTGCGAACTGGCCGGTCTCGTCACAGTTCAGGGCAAACCTCATGCTGTTATCTCGCACATCAAGGTATTTCAGATCGACGAACGTGATAGGAAGGCCGTTTGGAAACGCCCGAGTGGTTAGCACGACCCTGTCTTCTGCAATACTCATGATTTCAGCCGGCCACTCGACAGCAAGCACATTCCTGTCGCTTGGAAACGCTGTCACTTCCTTAGGAATGAGGACGTTTGCAATGATGTCATCGACAACGATACTGTCATCGAGAAGTTTGGCGCCAGCCGCAGCGCACCAGTGAACGAACTCCGGTATGGAGCCTTGCTCTCGCGACCAGACCCTCCCTTTGTACGAGCAGCCAACAGAAACGCGCTCTCCATTTTCCCATCCGGTACCACTGACATTGTTCTTAACGGAGCCGCTACGCTCCGCCACACCGAGTGCTACCGCAACGTCGGCGCCTGTGTACATGGCGTAGCTCAGATTACGTCGACCGTGTTTCTTGACGCCCATGTTCTGAAACACCAAGCGGTTTACATGGCCGAGTATTCGAAACATCTGTTCGCCATGGATAAGGTCTGCTTGCCCGGTGACTTCTTCCGCTAGCTCCGGGAACAAAGAACTATGATCAGTTGAAGACAGGAATAGCAGTTCAAGCTCCGGATTGTGGTGGAGGACGAAGAGTGTCCACTCACGGTCGAGAACGCCTTTGGTATTAGTCCAGCGAACCCTGCCTTCGGCGCGGGTGACGAAGTAAAGCGTACGCATTTCTCGGTTGAGCCAGACCCCCTCAATGTGAAGTTGTTGGGAAAGCCCGTGGTGGAACCGCTCGGGAAAAAACTGTTGAGCCCTGTAAGCGGCAGTGCTGAAAACTGGGCGGAGTAATTGAGGTGACAGAGAAATTTTCGAGTCGCCTTCCTCATCCAGACGTTCGGACGCTTGCAGGAACTCAATCAACTCCCTGTGCTCCCGGACAGCATTAGAACTCAGCTCGCTCAGTACCTGATTCCAGTCGGCGTCTTCGCTGTATAGGCGCTCCAGTGAGTGGGCGACCTCTTGATCGCCAATGTTGGCCACCACCGTCGCCTCGCCGATGCTCCTTCCTGCCACGCGTGTGAACCGCCCGATGAACTGGAGCGTGATAGCCAAACTCCGATGACTGTCATGGAGCGCAGCCACTTTCAACTCGGGCAGATCAAACCCTTCGCCCAACATGTCGACGCAGATCACGACCCGGGACACCCCTGAGCGCAGATCGGCCAGCTTAGCTTCAGTATCGTTGATCTTTGAATGAATCAGGATTGGTTGAAACTCAGGCGCGAGGTGTCGGTAAAGACGTTCTACGTAGGTTGCACGGACGATACTGCTGCAACGGGCTAAGAGCAGGTGATTAAGCCCCGCGTTCAAGTCACGTCGTAGCTTAGTTAGGGCTGTCACGGCGATAGCTTGGTCGGCTTGGGTGCCACCGCTCGGCTGGTGAACAGGCTCGAAATGTATCGGCTTGAAATACCCGTCACGCTGCGCGGCGGCAAGTGAGTAGTTGAAAATCACTTTCCCGTCGACGAGTTCACCATCTCTGCGAAAAGGCGTCGCAGTAAACTGCAAAATGGGCAGCGAGTGAAACGCTGATCTTAGCCCGCTCCAGGTTTTGGCGGGAACATGATGGGCTTCATCCAGTATCAGTGATTTGCACCGTTGAGCCATCTCAGCAGCGAGCGGGCTACCAGCTTCGAATGCCAGTGAACTAATGGTGGAAACCACCACATTGCATTGGGTGAAGATGTCCAAATCTGCCAGCGTCTTGGGTTTGGATGTGATCAGCCCTACTACTGGATTTGCAACTTCGTTTGGCAGCACCCCCAGAGCGCGCAGCAGTCCCAGGCTCTGAAACTTGTTCGCAGTCTGCTGGCGTAGAAGATCCCAAGGAACGACCACAAGTGTGGTCGAATGGCCGTACGCCGTCAGCGTAGCCAGCATCGTTTCAGTCTTCCCGGTGCCGGTGGGCATCACAATCGTTGCAGGCAGTGTATTGAGGCTCCAGTGAGCCCCGATGGCAAAGAGAGCGCCTAACTGGGGCGGTCGCAATCCCTCCTGTCCTGTTGGGACTTGCCCATTGGCGTCACGTTGTTCCGCTCGATATGACAGTTGATTGTGCCAGCTCCGCGCCGCATCGCGGGCTACATCGGCCCACCCAGATTCGAGGACTCGGGCTTTGAGATCGATGAGGAGGCGATGAGTCCTCCAGACGACTTTGTCCTCCCGCAGGTGAATGATTCCATCCACTCCGTCGGGCAAATTGACATTGGGCCGGTTGGTGAGTAGGACGCGGCTACCACATTCAAGCAGCCACAAGCGTTCTCTGATGCGGGGCGACACGTTCACCAAGGTCTCATTGATGACTCGGGTCGTGATGGCTGGCTGTAGCTGATGCCGGATCTTTCCTACAGAGCAGCGTTGCTCGTAAACCACTGGTGGGAGCACAACCATCAGAATCCTCCTTGAATTACCCATTGCTAGGCGCTGCTTAGGGGGAGGATTATAAACTGGATGGCTTAATGATGGCGCGGGTGACGCGCATTCGTGCGAATGGCTCACCATCGTAGTGATCACCAATTATGTGTCCGGGAATTGGTTACCACTAAAACTCCGACCAGCGCTGGCCCCAGATTTTGAGGTGCTTTCTCTGCAAGCACGAGGCTGGGCCTTGGTTGAAATCCTGACGCTAGTACTGGTACGCGAAAGCTCCGATCAACGACTGAATAAAAACTGCAAAAGTTGACCTTACTGTCTCATTTCCACATAAGGAAGAGGTTAAGGCTCTCAACGCTCGCTGTGATCCTGTGCTGAAAGTCTGATGCGCCGCTGACGGTGTCGACGTCACCCATGTGGCGCGATAGCAACCGGTCTCACTCAGAGATCGAAAACCCATTTTTTTTGTAAACGACGAGCGAGCAACCGCACCGTCAGCAAATAGTAATACCGTGTCGCTTCACCGCGTAAATTTAAGCGATGCTCAAGAAACCAAACCACATGCTTTTTTTGCCAAGCCCAAGGTGATTCTCGCTGCCAGCGCTCAGCAATTTCGGCCTGGATGATTTTTGCCTGTCGCACGTGGCGTTGCCGGGTTGCGTGCGAACCGGTCAGAACGCCAGCCAAGAACAGCTCCATATCGAATGGCTTATTCATGTCCGTCCGCCAATGTAGGCAGCGACCACGTCGATCCGACCGTGCCCAAGCTCGTAACTGATTCGCCTCCGGGCCTCGCCATCAAGGTTCCTATCTACCTTGTAACATTTGCCACCATTGATTGGCGCGGGGCATTGGGTGATCTGCTCGTAGCGCTCACATGCGTACGCCGCTCGTAGCTCATGGAAGCCTTTGAGGTTGTGTGCATGCAGGATATCCCGCGCAGGGCGGATGATTTGTTGTAGGAGATTGAGGTAGCTTTCGTCTGGTGCAATCAGATTGCGGCTACCCGCAGGCGACACCTGCCGTGCAAACCCAAGGGCACCTCGAACATAGTCGTCCACCGCAATCCAACGCGGCGCCGAGGATCCGGCGCGGCCTCCTTTGGTGCCATCCTGAATGTTGATCCTACCAAAGTCGTTAGCCTCACGGCTCAACCGTGGCAGGTCCGCCAAGATAGCCTCACGCAAGCGCATGCCGGTGGCTCGTGCCAACAGGGCTATCGCGGCGGCCCGCAGTTGATGATGGCTGCAAAGCACATCGACAATCTGCTTAACCTGTTCGCGGTCTTGGCCCTGAGGCACCGAGTGTCGAACCCCGGTGCGCTGCATACACAATGCCTTGCTCGGACTGGGTAACTTCATGTACTGATCACCGCGAAGCGCCGCCATGGTCCTGTTAACGCTGGATAGCCGGTTTAGTGCGGTACTGACGGCGAGGTCACCGCGCCCAACTACGTCGCGCAAATGCGCCGCATAGTCGGCCAACACCTTCAGATCAATCTGCCGCGCATCATTGATACCGGGCCCCAGTTCGGAACGGCACCATTTGACGAATGCCTGCCACCGATCACAGTGCGCTTTGACTGTGCCGTAATGGCCGCCGCCGAACATATCTTTCAGCGCCTGCAGTCCTGCATAGCTCAATTGCCTGCCGTAGCCGAAATTGCGGCCATCGCGTCTCCCCACCAATGCCATGTCGGTCACCTCATCGTCCGCTCTCCGATCCTCGCCCCACGTCATCCCGCCAAGAATGTTGAGTGTTATCAGGGATCAAGGCCCCTGCGACCTGTGGGGAGTGTCCACTACGCAGGACTTGCGGCTCCTTACAACCGGGAGCAAGGGCATCTCATGATCTGGCCTCCTGAGCACCGATACCGGTGGACGGGTGGAGGCTGCACTGGCTGACGAGACCAGCGCCTGAAGATCTTGAGCTGGGTGAACTCAGCGATGCGATGACCGGGGCATACCTGACTGTCAGTCAGGTGCAGTCCATTCCGTGGTCTGCGGCACCATCATCTACAGCGCTGTTGCTGGTGACGTCGGCGTTTGTCACGCCAATTGTCACGAGAGGAGTTGCCGCAAAGCCAAGTGCGATGAGGTCTGCAGCAGTGTTTGAAGCGCCCGTCTCTTTCCAGGAGAAAGAGACGGGCGCAGGTTGGCGCAAGATTCGGCCAAGCGGATAGGTTGCTGCAGGGCAGCGAAGTAGGAAGTGTCGTCTGGCGCACGAGGGCCATGATCTGAAGTAGGCATCCATCACCGGGGAGGTGACCGGGCGAGCTGCCGGACGCGAATCGCCTTTTGGGGGGAACCACCGCGGGAGCGGCGTGGCCTTCAAGGTTCGGGCCACCTGGGTTGCTGTCATCGACAGCGCTTGCACGGCCAGTTCTACGCCTGTGGATAAACCCGGTCAAGGTTCGAAATTCAGCGCCACTTTGGACTTGAAGAGCGTTTATCCACCGGTGGAATTCCGTGGTAAATCCTGGACAACGTGGTCGCTTTTTTGCTCTTCAAAGTAAGGTCCATCCAAACAGGGCGGCTTTGCAGCCCTGTTTGGATGGACCCGCGCTTAGAAGCGGATAAGCGAGGCTGCTTGCCCCGAATCTTGAACGTTCAGTTGTTGCTGCCGTTCTTGCGCCTGTACAGCGCTAGCGGATCGGCACCACGTTCTTGTCTCTGACTTGGCCGTATGCTGAGGCGAGCAGGCTACCGGTGGCGGCTTTCTGGATGTGCTCACTCCACCAGGCCATCATCGGACGCCGGCGCTCGATGTAGTCGGCTCGGTTGTAGGCGCTGCGCACCTCATCCTTGTCGACGTGCGCCAGTGCGACCTCAATGAGTTCCGGGCCCCACCCATGTTCATTCAGAATGGTGCTGGCCATCGAGCGCATGCCGTGGCTGACCAATCGATCCTGGAACCCCATGCGTTTCAACGCCATGTTGGCGGTCTGGCTATTGGCGTGGGTGCGTGGATTTCTGTCTGCCGGGAAGACGTATTCGCGATGGCCGCTGTGAGTTTTCAGTGACTCCAGAAGTGCGACAGCGTGATCACTCAGCGGGATGCTATGTGGACGACGCTTCTTCATCCGCTCCGGTGGGATAGTCCAAACACGCCTTTCAAAGTCGATGTCTACCCAGCGAGTAGTTGCCGCCTCGGCGGGGCGAGTCATCGTGTGCAACTGCCATTCGATGAGGCAACGGGTGGTGCGTTTGATGCTGGCGTTTGCGATCTCCAGCATGAGCTCGGGGAGCTCTTCGGGCGGAAGCGCGGCCATGTTTTCTTTCTTGGGCTTCTTGAAGACTGCCCTGATACCGCTGAGTGGGTTGGCGAAGATCAGACCGGAGTTCACCCCGTAGGTCATGATCTCGTTAAGCCGCTGGCTAAGACGTTTGACCGTCTCCAGGCTGCCTTTCGCTTCGATTGGACGAAGCAATGCGATCACCATCGGCGCGGTGATTTTCGCGAGTGGTGTCGTCTTCAAATCGGGGAACACGTGCAGCGTGAGAGACCGCCAAATGTCCTCGGCGTAGGCAGGGGTGACCGAGTCTTTCTTGAGCTCGAACCAGGCGGTGGCCACGTTCTCGAAGGTGTGTTCTGTTTCTGCGCGCTTGGCTTCATTCAGCGTATTGCGCTGCACCTTCGGATCGATGCCCTGGGCGAGCAGCTCGCGCGCTTCGACTGCCTTCTTCCGTGCGTTCGCTAGTGACAGTTCGGGGTAGGTCCCGAAGCCGATGTTGATGCGCTTTTTGGTGAGCGGTTCGCGGTAGTTGAAATTCCACAGCAACGAGCCGTTGCTGCGTACGCGGAGCTGCAAACCGTCACCGTCGGTGAGGACGTAATCCTTGGACGCGGGTTTGACTCCCTTGAGCTGTCGATCGGAGAGGCGGAGGTTTTGGGCAGGCATGAGATTGTCCTCAGGCACTGATTCGGTATTCCAAAGATTAGCACCGGATGGGCTGGAATACCGTTTGGAATACCGGAATGGCTGGAACTCAAAAAAACTCAGAGGACCGCAAAAGCGCTGGAGGCCGCGTATTTACTGGATCTCAGGCACAAAAAAAGACGTCCTTGGACGTCTTTTTTTGATCATTTGGTGGAGCCGGGGGGATTTGAACCCCCGTCCGCCAGTACTCCGCTGTCGGTACTACATGCGTAGCCGTGTCTATTAAGTTAACCCTCAGCGACCCGACGGGCAGGGTGCTTTGGGCGAGTTGTGTAAGTTTTAGCCGCTTCGTCCACAACGTACTGCACGGCGATTCTGTTCTATATGACAATCATTTTGGGTTTACAGACATCCCCTGATGATTGCTGGACCCGAAGGTACCAGGAGTGCATGTCAGCTGCAATTAAGCAGCGAGAGCAGCACCGTATTGGTCGTCATTGGCAACTATAAGTAGTTGCAACAGTGGATTTACGACTTCTGTTACCAAGTCGGCATGCACCTAGAGTTTCGCAACCGGCGTCGAATCCTAAACGGCCCCGAACTCATTGCCCGGTACATCTGTTTGAGCAACAAGCATGTGCAGTGTACGCCAAACGGCCCGCAAGGCCAACCCGAAGGTTGGCCGGGCCTGGATCAATTGTTGGTGCCGGTGGATTTACGCAGTTCCAGAATGGTTTGCGAGGTTTCCGCAACACAGTCATCGATCTTGCCCTGGGCCTTGAGCGCCTGAGCCTTTTGCACGCTGGTTTCAGCACGCTGACTCAGCTCCGGCGACGATGACAGCTGCCCCTTGGCATTGTTGATGGTCTGGATATTGGCGTCGCACAGGTCGGCAGGCTTGTCTGCAGCAAAGGACGTGGAAGCCATCATCGAGGCAGTAACGAACAGACCTAACAGTACAGAACGTTTCATATGAGTCTCCTTGAACTGAGGGATCCCGACTTCGCTGGCCGTCAGGACGGGCAACCGAATGGAGGAAAAGCCCCGACTGTTCGGGGCCTGTTCTGTGGACTGCGGTCGTTCGCAGGGGTTCTATTTTTCTTCAGGTGGCGGTTTCACGGGGTTTGGCCCGGGTCACTCGATCCACCAGATAGACCAAGCCGTGGTAGTCGATGCCGCCATGTTGTGTCAGACCGATCTCACAGGTCCGGCTGGTGGAGATCCCTTCGCTGCAATGCTGCACCGCATCCTTGAGGGTTCGCAGCGAATGGCCGTTGAGTTCCGGTGTAGTGAATCCCTTGTCCCCGGCAAACCCACAGCAATGAATGCCTTCCGGGATCACCACGTTATTGCTGCACATGCGTGCAAGGTCGATCAGCGCCTGGCTTTCCCCCAGATGCTGAGTGCTGCACGTCACATGAACGGCAATCGGTGCTTCCTGCGGAGTGAACTCCAACCGGTCGATCAGATGCGTACGGATGAAACGCACAGGGTCATACAGATCAAGGCGAACATTTCCCACATCCTGCACCAGTCGCAAGGTGCAGGGACTGGTGTCGCAATAGATCGGATCGAGTCCGCCACGGCTGGCGTGCAGCAAGGCGCCGATCAGCTCCTGACGCTTGTGCTCGGCCTGTTCTGTATAGCCTTTGGACGCGAACGGCTGGCCGCAGCAGAGGTTGTCCAGATTGTCCGGGAAGACCACCTGATAACCGGCCTTTTCCAGCAGACCCCGGGTTTTGTCGTACAGCGACATTTGCTCCCTGTCGCCCGCCGCCGGTCCCATTACCCGCGACACGCAAGCCGCCAGATACACCACCCGCGGGCGTGCGTCCGAGACTGTCGGACTGAGGCGAATGACCTTTTCCGGCTGCGGCATTGCGTTGGTCCACTGCGGCACCTGACCCTTGGACAAGCGCGTCAGCGTCGCCGAAAGCTTCGCCAGACGCGGCGCTCCCAGAAGCATTCGTGCACCGTTGGCCACGTGCAGGGTGAATCGTGCGCCTTGCAGGGTGGTGGCGAAATTTCCTTCGATCCAGTTGGCAGCTTTCGTATGCGTGGCGTGACGGCTGCGAAGTTTTTTCACCAGCTCGCCGGTATTGATGCCTACAGGACAACGCTGCGCGCACAAACCGGTCGCGGCGCAGGTGTCGATGCCTTGGTACTCGTAGGCTTTTTCCAGTTCGGTGGTGTCGATCCCGGCGCGTTTTCGCGCCTGAATATCGCGCCAGATCACGATGCGCTGTCGTGGGCTCAGGGTCAGGCCTTTCGATGGGCAAACCGGCTCACAGAAACCGCATTCGATGCACTTATCCACAATCTCGTCGGCCGCCGGCAGCGGCTTCAGGTGCTTGAGGTGGATCTGCGGATCTTCGCTGAGCACCACGTCCGGATTGAGAATGCCTTGGGGATCGAGCAAGCGCTTGAGCTGCCACATCAATTGATAAGCGTCGCTGCCCCATTCCAGTTCGACAAACGGCGCCATGTTGCGCCCGGTGCCGTGTTCGGCCTTAAGCGAACCGCCGAACTCCACGGCCACCAGTTGCGCCACGTCGTCCATGAACGCCTGATAGCGTGCGATTTCTTCCGGGCTGTTGAAGCCTTGTGTGAAGACGAAGTGCAGATTGCCTTCCAGCGCGTGTCCGAAAAGGATCGCTTCGTCGTAGTGATGTTTGTCGAACAGCTCGATCAGGCGGTTCACACCGATCGCCAGTTGTTCCACTGGGAACGTGACGTCTTCGATGATCACCGTGGTGCCGGTCTTGCGCACGGCGCCGACGGCGGGGAAGGTGTCCTTGCGAATCGCCCAGAGGCGGGCGTTTTCGACCGGGTCTTCGGTGAAGTCGACCTGTTTTTCCACCAGGAAACCGTTGAGCGACGCCATGATCTGCGCCAGTTGTTCCTGCAGCAACGTGGAAGAGGCGGCGCGGGATTCGATCAGCAGTGCGCAGGCATTGTTCGACAGGTGCTGTACGAAATCCGGCATGCCGGGTTTGTCCTGCACAGAGCGCAGACTGCGGCGGTCGAGCAATTCCACGGCGGAAACGGGCTGACTTTTCAGCACAGTGACGGCGTTGCAGCAGGTCTCGACGTCCGGGAAAACGATCAGCGCCGAGGCCTTGTTCGGGTGGTCGATCACCGTGTCGTAGGTCACGGCGCTGATGAAGCCAAGCGTGCCTTCGGAGCCGACCAGCAAGTGGCTCAAGATATCCACAGGCTCATCGAAATCCACCAGGGCGTTGAGCGACAGGCCGGTGGTATTTTTCAGACGGTATTTGTGGCGGATTCGTGCGGCCAGTTCGGCATTGGCGCGGGTCTCGCGGCCCAATGTTGCCAGGCGCTCCAACAACTCACCGTGGCTTGCGCGAAACGCCGCGACGCTGGCAGCGTCTTCGGTATCCAGGCGCGTGCCGTCGGCCAGCACCAGACGAATCCCGGCCAGCGTGTGATAGGTGTTTTGCGCGGTGCCGCAGCACATGCCGCTGGCGTTGTTGGCGACGATGCCACCAATCTTGCAGGCGTTGATCGAGGCCGGATCCGGACCGATCTTGCGCCCGAATGGCGCGAGCCATGCGTTGGCCTGGGCGCCGATCACGCCCGGTTGCAGACGGATCTGCGCACCCTGGTCGCGGATCTCCCGGGCGTTCCAGTTATCCCCAAGCACGATCAGCACCGAGTCGCTGATCGCCTGGCCCGACAGGCTGGTGCCGGCGGCGCGAAAGGTCACCGGGACCTGATCGCGCTGAGCCAGTTTCAGCAGCGCCACCACTTCATCTTCGGATTCGACGCGGATCACCAGTTGCGGAATCAACCGGTAGAAACTGGCGTCGGTGCCGAAGGCCAAAGTCGACAGCGGATCGTCGAAGCGGCGCTCGGCCGGAATCAGTTGCTGCGCATCGCGCAGGAAAGTCGCCGGTAAGGTCATTGGTCCTCCAGAATCAATACCACCAGATCTTTCGGGCCATGGGCGCCGTAGGCCAGCACTTGTTCGATGTCGGCGGTTTTCGACGGGCCAGACACCAGCAATGCATTGGTCGGCATGCCCTGTGCCCACTCGAATTCCTGCTGTACCTGATAGAAGTTGTCGCGGATCTGGCTGGCCTTGAGCAGGGCGAAATGCACCGGTGGTACCAGGCTCATCAGCCGTGGTTCTTCGCGGGTTGGCCAGAGAATCAGGCTGCCGGTGGCGGCGATGGCGCCGAGGGTGCCGGTCAGGCTGGCCGGAGTGTCGTTGAACAGCTCGGCTTTCCACTCTTCCATCGGTCGGTCGTAGGATTTCAGCGCCGGTAGATCAGGATTGTTCGCCCAGTGCTGTGTGATGCGCTGCCCGTGGGGCGTCGTCGGTGCGATCAACAGGCTCGGGAGCTGGCGGTCGCGCAGCAATTGCGCCAGCAGCGCGGGCCACGCATCAGCGGACGTCAGATGGATTTCGGTATGCACCGCTTCCATCAGTTTGCGCAGTTGCGGGATGCGCTGTTCGGCGCTGTAGGTGTAAGGCTGGGTCACCAGATCGACATCGAAGTTGTCGGCAATCGGTGTGGTGCCGGTCAGACTTTTGCGCAACTTGCCCAGGATGTTTTGCTTGGCGCTCATCAACGGTCTCCTTGTTTGGCCAGGTGTTCGCGAGCCATGTCATGCAGTGAGCGGGCGGCGGGTTTCGGCGCGCTGTGGTTCTGCGTCCACGGACCGACGTTGTCTGGCGTCAGGGCGCGCAGGCGCGTGGCGAAAAACGCAAACAATCGATACAAAGTCGGCGAGCTGTTGAGCTTCGCCCAGGCGTTCCAGATAAAGCGTTCCTTGCGCGAATACTTGCTGCCCTGGCCGCGCATCACTTGGTGCGGTGAGTCCGGAGCCTTGACGTTCTCTTCGCGCAGACGGCGCAGCAGCGCCGGGATCGGAATCTTCACCGGGCACACTTCACCACAGGCGCCGCACAGCGACGAGGCGCTCGGGTGATCCGGGACTTTCGCCAGGCCGACCATGTGCGGGGTGATGATTTTGCCGATCGGGCCAGGGTAAACCTCGCCGTAGGTGTGGCCGCCGACGCGGGTGTAAACCGGGCAATGGTTCATGCAGGCGCCGCAGCGGATGCAGTTCAAGGTCTGGCGCAGTTCGCTGTCGGCGAAAGCCTGGCTGCGACCGTTGTCGAGCAGCACCAGATGCACTTCCTGCGGGCCGTCGAGTTCATGCTCCTTGCGCGGGCCGGAGATCATGTTGACGTAAGTGGTGATCGGAATGCCCAGCGCCGAGCGGGTCAGCAGCGACAGCAGCGGCACCACGTCGCGCAGGTTTTCCACGACTTTTTCGATGCCGGTGACGGCGATGTGCACCGGTGGCACGGTGGTGGTCATGCGGCCGTTGCCTTCGTTTTCCACCAGCAGCAGGGTGCCGGTTTCGGCCACGGCGAAGTTGACACCGGAGACGCCGATGTCCGCTTCGAAGAATTTCTGCCGCAGGACCCTGCGACCGATCTGAATGAGTTGGTCAACGTCCTTGGTGTATTCCACGCCAAGTTTGTCGTGGAACAAGGACGCGACCTGACCGGCATTCTTGTGGATTGCCGGCATGATTATGTGTGAAGGCTTCTCGTGGTCGAGCTGGACGATGTACTCCCCCATGTCGGACTCCAGACATTCAATGTCCCGAGCCTCGAGGAAATGGTTCATCTCCATCTCTTCGCTGACCATCGATTTGCCCTTGATCACTTGCCGCGCCTCGTGAGCGCGGATGATCGAAAGGACGATGCCATTGGCCTCGTCCACCGTTTCCGCCCAGTGCACTGTCACACCGTTGCGGGTCAGGTTCTGTTCCAGTTGCTCGAGCAGGTCGGGCAACTTGGAGAGCGCGCGGGCACGGATTGCATTGCCCAGTTCACGCAAGTGTTCTCTTTCGTGGGCATCGCTGAAAGCCGCTGCCCGCTTGGTCATCAGTGAATCCATCGCAGTGCGGAAGTTGTTCCGTAACTGCGAATCGCCCAGGGCGTTATGTGCCCGGGTGCGGAAATCTTCTTCTACGGCAACCGTAGGAATAATCGTGGAAGTGCTCATCGGGCACCTCCGGTTCGTTGCCAGAGGAAACTCGCCAGGTGTTGCCCGCGCAGCGCTTCCTGCTGTTTTTCCAGCGAGCCGTTGATGTTCATCAAGCAGCCGCAGTCGGCACTGAGTACCTGATGCGCGCCGGATTCCTTCAACGCCCGGGTCTTGTCAGCCACCATCGCGCCGGAAATGTCTGGCATACGGACGCTGAATGTCCCACCGAAGCCACAGCATTCGCTTTCGTGATCGTGGTTGACCCGTTCCACGTTGCTCAACTGCGCCAACAACTCGCGGCCGTGCAGGTGGGTGTTCATTTCCCGTCGCGCCGAACACGAAGTGTGCAGCGCCACTTTGACCGGCTCGCCGCTGTCCTTGAGCTGCACCTTGCAGACGAACAGCAGGAACTCGGCCAGTTCATAGGTGCGGGCTGCGAGGGCCTGAACCTGTTTCAGCGTTTGCGGCTCGTCCTTGAACAAGTCGGCGTAATGTTCACGGATCATCCCGGCGCAGGAGCCCGACGGCACCACCACCGGATAATCCCCGGCAAACAGCGCCAGTTGTGAGCGCGCCACTGTCCGCGCCTGCTCGGTGTAGCCCGAGGTGTAGGCCGGTTGTCCGCAGCAGCTCTGCCCTTGCGGGTAATCGACCCGAATGCCTTCGCGTTCCAGCAAGTGGATCGCGTCCATCCCGGCTTCGGGATAAAACAGGTCAACCACGCAGGTGCCGAACAGGTAGACCCGCGACGGTTTCTCGCTGGGGTATTGCCGGGGTTCGGGCAGGGGCGGTGCGACGCGAGTGGCGTTGGGCACAGCGTTGTAAAAAAGCTCGCTCATCAGGCGTGTCTCCGGGTGGGCCCGGTTATCCGTCTGTTGAGGCTGCCGAATATAGAGCGCGTTGCTTTCAGCAGCCTTACAGACCGGGTTGTGAATTGCTGACGCCGGAATCACGAACCGGCGTCGGTTATTTCCATGCTTCTTGCAGGTATCAGTGAACCAGCATGCCGGTGAACCAGTAGGCCTGGGCCAAGGTGATCAGGCCGACAATCGTGGCAAAGAATAGGCTGTGCTTGAGGGTGAAGCGGAACAGATCCGATTCCTTGCCCACCAGCCCGGTTGCTGCGCAGGCCACGGCGATCGACTGCGGCGAAATCATCTTGCCGGTTACGCCGCCGCTGGTATTGGCCGCCACCAGCAAGGTGTCGTTGACCCCGATCTGGTGCGCGGTGGTCGCTTGCAGCGAACTGAACAGCGCGTTGGACGAGGTATCGGAACCGGTGAGGAACACGCCCAGCCAGCCAAGGAACGGCGAGAAGAACGGGAACGCCGCGCCGGTCGCGGCCAGCACCAAAGCCATGGTCGAAGACATGCCGGAATAGTTGGTCACGAAGGCGAACGCCAGCACCATGCCGATCGACAGAATGGGCCAGCGCAGTTCGTAGAAGGTCTCTTTGAGAGTGGTCAGACCAATTTTGAAATTGATCTTAAGGATGATCATCGAGATCAGCGCGGAGAAGAAAATCGCCGTGCCGGTGGCGGAGATCGGGTCGAGTTTGAACACGGCCGGAATGGCGGTCGGCGTCGCGACGATCGGTGCAGTCTTGATCACCAACTGATCCAGGTGCGGGATCGCGAAGTTGAACACCCAGGCGTACATCGAGCCGCCAGCGGCGAACATGGCCTTGAACGGTTTGAGGGTCCAGATGGTGACCAGCACGGTGAGGATCAGGAACGGCGACCAGGCCTTGAAGATTTCCCCGAGGCTGTAGGGCGAAGCGATGGTGGTGCGTTTCTGGCCGAAACCGCCGGCGCTGGCGGTGATCGCCACGTTCGAGGTCGCACCAGCGATCTGTGCACCTGCGGTGCGTCTTGGTTGCCAGACTTTCAGGAACAGGGTCAGCGCGATCAGGCTGGCCAGGGCCGAGGTGATGTCCGGCAATTCCGGTCCGATGAAGTTCGACGTGAAGTATTGGGTCACGGCGAAGCTCAGGCCGGCAACCAGCGCGGCTGGCCAGGTTTCACGCACCCCGCGCAGGCCGTCCATCATGAACACCAGCCAGAACGGCACGAACAGCGACAGCAGCGGCAGTTGGCGGCCGGTCATGGCGCCGATCTTGAACGCGTCGATACCGGTGACCTGCCCGGCGACGATGATCGGAATCCCCAAGGCACCGAACGCGACCGGCGCGGTATTGGCAATCAGGCACAAGCCTGCGGCATACAGCGGGTTGAAGCCCAGTCCTACGAGCAGCGCGGCGGTAATCGCCACTGGCGCACCGAAACCGGCTGCACCTTCGAGGAAGGCACCGAAGCAGAAGCCGATCAGCAGCACCTGCAAACGCTGGTCATCGGTGATCGACAGCACCGAACTGCGGATGACTTCGAACTGACCGCTCTTGACCGTCAGTTTGTACAGGAACACCGCCGCGACAATGATCCAGGCAATCGGCCACAGACCATAGGCGAAACCATAACCAGCGGCGGCGAACGCCATGTCGACCGGCATCTGGAACGCAAAGATTGCCACAAGGATCGCCAGGGCCAGCGTGATGCTGCCGGCGACATGACCTTTGAGGCGGAACACCGCCAAGGCGAGAAAGAAAAAAACGATGGGGATGACGGCCGCGAGTGCGGACACGCCGAGACTGCCGAGCGGGCTGTAGAGCTGTTGCCAGGTTTGCATATGGGGTGGCCCCTAATTGTTGTTGGTCAGGCACTGTCAGCGTTCTTGGTTAATTGGTAATACCAATTTACAATCGCTGTTGGCTAGGGTAAAAGCCTTGATGTCGGTGTGTCAATTTGTCGCCCTGAAACTTTTGTCGAATGACCGGTGCAGAATCGATCTGATCCGGTCCGGGGCGTTTTATCTGGCAGGTGTCGGCAAGGCGCCGATAGGCCAGAATAGAGAGCCCGGCGAGTGGTCGGGATCGTGGAGAATTGAGTGATGGGGTTTGATCAGATACGTCAGCGCCGTTTGTCTGACGATATTGTCGAGCGGCTCGAGGGGATGATCCTCGAGGGCACGCTGAAGTCTGGCGAGCGCCTGCCGGCCGAGCGCACATTAGCGGAGCAGTTCGGCGTGTCCCGGCCTTCGTTGCGCGAGGCAATCCAGAAACTGGCGGCCAAGGGGTTGTTGGTCAGCAAGCAGGGCGGCGGCAATTACGTGGTGGAAAGCCTGGGCTCGACCTTCAGCGATCCCTTGTTGCAACTGCTGGAAAGTAATCCCGAGGCTCAGCGCGATCTGCTGGAGTTTCGCCACACGCTGGAGGCATCGTGCGCCTATTACGCGGCATTGCGCGCCACTGATGTGGATCGCGAGCGGCTGACCGCAGCGTTCGAAGATCTACAGGATTGCTACTCGCGCCATGACGAAGTGAGTCGGGCCGAGGAGGGCGCGGCGGACGCGAAATTTCACCTGGCTATCGCCGAGGCCAGTCACAACGCCGTGCTGCTGCACACCATTCGCGGGCTGTTCGATCTGCTCAAGCGCAACGTGGTGACCAACATCGGTGGCATGTACAAGCAGCGCACGGAAACCCGCGACATGCTGATCACGCAGCATCGGGAATTGTATCTGGCGATTATCGAGGGGCGTGCGGAGCAGGCGCGAGAGGTTTCCAGTCGACACATTCTGTATGTACAGGAAGTGCTGGAAGAAGTGCGACAGGAAGTACAGCGCGTGGCTCGGGCCGAGCGGCGCAAAGGGATGTAAGCATGACCGTTCCCGTGCCGGGCACGGGAACGGTCATTCAGGCAGAGGAATCAGTCTTCCTTGCCCTTGTTGCGCACCGCACGCTGCAACTCGCGACCGGCGTCGCGTTCGCGCTCGGTATCACGCTTGTCGTATTCCTTCTTGCCCTTGCCCAGAGCGATTTCGCACTTGACCATGTGCTTGCTCCAGTACCAGGACAGGCACACGCAGGCATAACCCTTCTGCTGCACGGCGGCGGCCAGCTTGTCCAGCTCGCGGCGGTTGAGCAGCAGCTTGCGGGTGCGGACCGGGTCGGCGATGACGTGGGTGCTGGCCGTCATCAACGGCGTGATGTGACTGCCGAGCAGCCAGGCTTCGCCATCCTTGAGCAGGACGTAACTGTCGACCAGTTGCAGCTTGCTTGCCCGCAGACTTTTTACTTCCCAGCCGGCCAGGACCAGACCAGCCTCGAACTTGTGCTCGATGAAGTAATCGTGTCGCGCCTTTTTGTTTTGCGCGATGGTCCCTGTTGGGTGTTTCTTCTGTTTAGCCATAGGGGCGGCATTATATGGAGATAAACGGCTGTCGGCTACGGTGATGCTGCGTGCTTGAGCAGGTTGAGTGAATCCCGGACAATGCGGCCTCTTTTTCTAACGCTTGGGCGTGATAAACGATGTCGACAGACAAGGTTTCTGTCCACGGCAGTTGGGCTAGCCGCTGGGTTTTCATATTCGCCGCGACCGGTTCGGCCGTGGGATTGGGCAGCATCTGGAAATTCCCCTACATGGTCGGGGTCTACGGTGGCGGCGCCTTCGTGCTGATGTTTCTGGCGTGTATCGCGCTGATCGGCATCCCGGTAATGCTCGCTGAAACCCTGATCGGCCGGCGTGCCCGTCAGAGTCCGGCGAATGCCCTGAAGGTGCTGGCGCGGGAAGCTGGGCACTCGGGCAAATGGTCGTGGGGCGCGTTCGCCGGGATGATCACGGCGTTACTGATCCTGTCTTTCTATAGCGTGGTCGGCGGCTGGTCGCTGGATTACATCATTGATATGGGGCGCGGGGATTTCCAGGGCGCGACGGCCGATCAGGTCGGGGCGTACTTCGGTAATGTCATCGCCGACCCATGGCGCATCACGCTGTGGCATACGGTTTTCATGCTGTTGTCGGCGGTGGTGATCGCCAAGGGCGTGGTCGCCGGGCTTGAACGCAGCCTGCGGATCATGATGCCGCTGCTGTTCGTGATGGTCCTCGTCCTGCTGGGTTACAGCATGACCACCGGGCATTTCATGGAAGGCGTGCATTTCATGTTCGACTTCCACCCGGAAAAAGTCCTCGACGGCTTGCTGCCGGCCATGGGGCACGCGTTCTTCTCCCTGAGCGTGGGCGTGGGCTCGATCATGATCTACGGCGCTTACATGACGAAGGAAGCCTCGCTGTCCGGCACCGTCGTGGGTGTGGCGCTGCTCGATACCTTTGTATCGCTGGTGGCCGGGCTGGCATTGTTTCCGATTGTGTTCGCCGGTGGTTTGAACCCGAGCGAAGGCCCGGGGCTGATGTTCGTCAGCCTGCCATTTGCTTTCGGTAACGTGCTTTTCGGCCAGTTGATGGGCGTGGTGTTCTTCGTTCTGGTGGCCATTGCTGCCTGGAGCTCGGCGATTTCCCTGCTGGAGCCGATGGTCGCCTATCTGGTCGAGCGAACTAAAATCAGTCGTGCCTGGGTGACGTTCTGGCTGGCGTTCACCTGCTGGTTCGTCGGTCTGGGTACCGTGTTTTCTTTCAATATCTGGAAGGAAGCCAAATTTTTCGTGAACGATGGCGGAGTGTTCCATCTCTACCAATGGGGTGCAGCCGGTGGCCTGGACTTCTTTGGGGTGATCGACTTCTTCACCTCGCGGATCATGTTGCCGCTCGGCGGGCTGTGCTTCGTGCTGTTTGCCGGTTGGGTGATGGGGCGTGAAGCGGTGCGTGACGAATTGTCGATTCGCAGCCCGGCGCTGTTCGCCCTGTCTCTGTTCTTGATGCGCTATGTGGCGCCCATCGGCATTCTTGTAGTGTTTGCCGCCCAGCTCTGGAAGTGACGCTTACATGACGACACATATTCAACGATCGGCGCTGCTGCCTTACCCGGCGCAATTTCTCTACGACCTGGTCAATGACGTGGCGCGTTACCCGGAGTTTTTGCCGTGGTGCTCGTCTGCTGAGGTTCTGGAAAGCTCGCCTGAACATATGCGCGCCAGTGTCGGCGTGGCCAAGGGTGGCCTCAGCCAGCACTTCGTGACGCGCAATACGCTGGTGCCGGGGCAGTCGATCGAGATGAACCTTGAGGAAGGTCCGTTCAATCAGTTGCACGGGGTCTGGGTGTTCAAGGCGCTGAACGAGAAGGCCTGCAAGATCAGCCTCGATCTGTCCTTCGATTATGCCGGCCCGCTGGTGCGCGCCACGCTCGGGCCGCTGTTCAATCAGGCGGCCAACACACTGGTGGATGCATTCTGCCAGCGCGCCAAGCAGATGCATGGTTGAGCCGGTGATCGAAATAGAAGTGGTGTACGCGGCGGTTGATCGTCAGGTGTTGCGTACGATCAGTGTGGTAGACGGTTCGACGGTCCGTGCTGCGCTGTTGGCCAGCGGCATCGATGCCGATTTTCCCGAGCTGGATCTGGCGAGTTGTCCGATCGGGATTTTCGGTAAGGTGATTGCTGATCCGGATGTGCGGGTTGTCCAGGCGGGGGATCGCCTCGAAATCTACCGCCCTCTACTGGCTGATCCGAAAGAGGTGCGTCGATTGCGGGCTGCCAAAGCCGCCGAGGCTAAAGCCAGAAATCAATGATTGCGCCGATCTGCAGGCAATAAAAAACCCGGAATTTCCGGGTTTTTTATTGCGTCGCAAATTATTGCGGCGAGGTGTCCAGCGGTTCTGGTGTAGGAACCGGAACGGTTTGCACACCATCGACGTCCTTCTGGATCTGATCCAGCAAGGAGCCTGGCTTGACCGGTTTTTCCGGTTTTGGCTTCTCGGCGTTTTCGGCAGGAGCGGTCACGCTGGTGTCACTGTCCTTGCCGAGAATGGCTTCGTCACGGCTCACGCCCGGCATGAAGTCACCGGACAGGCTGACAAGGCGGTCGTTAGAGTCGAAAATGACACTCATGCGTTCCTGCTGACGTTCACCGCCACCAGGTTGCAGGCTGTACAGATAATCCCAGCGATTGGCATGGAACGTGTCGACGAGCAGAGGGTTGCCCATGATAAACCGTACTTGCGGCCGGGTCATTCCCGGGCGTAACTGGTCTATCATGTCCTGCGTGACGACATTGCCCTGCTGGATGTCGATTTTGTAAACCCCGGGGAATGAACAACCGGCGAGTGCGAGCAGTCCCACAAAGGTGAAACTGGTTAGCAAGAGCTTGGTGTTTTGCATCGGTGGGCGACTTCCACTATCTTGGCTGGGACAACGTAAACGCCGATCATACCCGCATTAAGAGAAGCTGCGAAGCAGCATCGCGAGAAAGCTGACCATGGTTGAAAATAGCGAACTACGCAAAGCCGGCCTCAAAGTGACCCTGCCACGGGTCAAGATCCTGCAAATGCTCGACTCTACAGAGCAGCGTCACATGAGTGCCGAGGACGTCTACAAGGCGTTGATGGAAGCTGGCGAGGACGTCGGTCTGGCCACGGTTTACCGTGTTCTGACCCAGTTCGAAGCGGCTGGCCTCGTGGTCCGTCACAACTTCGACGGCGGCCACGCGGTATTCGAATTGGCCGACGGTGGCCACCACGACCATATGGTTAACGTGGAGTCGGGCGAAGTCATCGAATTCTTCGACGAAGAAATCGAAAAGCTTCAGAAGGCGATCGTCGAGAAGCACGGTTACGAGATGGTGGATCACAATCTGGTGCTGTACGTACGCAACAAAAAATAAGCATGTCGCGCGAATTTCTGATTCGCGAAACGAACGAAGGCGACCCAAGGGTCGCCTTCGTGCTTTCTGGTGTACTTAAGCCTTTGCGGTAACGACCATCTTTTTCGCGTGCGCCAAAGACTCTTTGGTCAGATCGATACCGCCAAGCATCCGCGCGACTTCTTCTATTCGGTCATTCTTGCTCAGTTTCGAAACGGCGGTGTGAGTCGCCTGCTCGCCTCGCACCTTGTGCACGAACAGATGCTGATGCCCCTGAGCCGCGACTTGCGGCAGGTGCGTGACTGTCAGTACCTGTCCGCGATCCCCGAGACGGCGCAACAACTGGCCGACGATTTCGGCCGTCGGACCGCCAATCCCCACGTCCACTTCATCGAACACCAACGTCGGTACTCGAGAGGTCTGGGCGGTAATCACCTGGATTGCCAGGCTGATCCGTGACAGCTCACCGCCGGACGCCACTTTGGCCAGGGCCTTCAAAGGCTGGCCCGGGTTGGCGCTGACCAGCAGCTCGACTTGTTCCAGGCCATTGGGTTGCAGTTCGCTGCTGTTGTTGTCGCGCAATTCGATGGTGAAGCGACCGCCGGGCATGCCCAGGCGCTGGATCTCCTGCTCCACCGCGCTGGCCAGGCTGCCGGCCGCCTGATGACGCAGCTCGCTCAGTTCCCGGGCCTTTTCCTGATAGTGGCGGGCATAGGATGCGAGTTCTTCGGCGAGGCGCTCGATGGATTCATCATTGGCGTCCAGGGCTTCGATTTCGTCGAGCAGCTTCTGCTGCATCTCCGCAACTTCCGTCGGCTGAATGCGGTGTTTGCGTGCCAGCGTGTAAATGGAATCCAGACGTTCTTCCAGATACTGCAGGCGCGCCGGATCGGCGTCGAAGTTGTCGAGAAAGCGATTGAGCTCGCCGACGGCCTCTTCGACCTGGATCTGCGCACTGGTCAGCAGGCTGCTCGCCTCACCCAGCGCGCCGACCGAGTTGTTCACGCTCGACAGTCGATTGAGGCTGGCCGTCAGGGCATTCAGCACGTTACCGGAATCACTTTCGCTGCATTGTTCGACCACTTGTCGGCAAATGCCGAGCAGGGTTTCGGCGTTGGTCAGGTTTTTGTGTTCCTGCTCCAGTTCTTCCAGCTCGTTTTCCCCGAGGCCGAGGTTTTCCAGTTCTTCGAGCTGGTAGCTGAGCAGTTGATGCCGTGCGCGCTGTTCGTCGCCGGAGTTGGAAAGGCGTTCCAGCTCCTGACGAGTCTGACGCCAGCGCTGGGCGGCCAGGTGAACCTGCCGCGCCAGATCGGTAGCCCCGGCGTATTCGTCGAGCAGACGCCGGTGGGTGTCGGTCTTGAGCAGGGATTGGTGTTCGTGCTGGCTGTGGATATCGATCAGCAGCTCGCCGAGGGCCTTGAGGTCGCCGAGCGGGCAGGGTGTGCCATTTATATAGCCGCGTGAGCGACCTTCGGAAGTGATGACCCGACGCAGGATGCACGGGCCGTCGATTTCCAGGTCGCGCTCGGCCAGCCAGGCGCTGGCTTCGGGAATGTCGGCCAGGTCGAAGGTCGCCAGGATATCGGCCTTGTCGGCACCCGGGCGAACCACGCCGCTGTCGGCGCGGTCGCCAAGGGTCAGGCCCAGCGCGTCGAGCATGATCGACTTGCCGGCACCGGTTTCCCCGGTAATCACGCTCATCCCGCGATCGAGTTCGAGATCGAGATGTTCAACGATGGCGTAGTTGTGTACGGACAGGTGCACCAGCATAAAGGCCGCTCCCAGGCTTTAGGTCTGGTTATTTATACAGTGTTTTGTTTCGGCCTGACAATGCCCTCGCTTAGCTCGATTGGCTTGATCCGATCAAATGCTTATCGCACTTGGGAATGACAATGCAGCACTTTTTTGTAGGGTTAATCATCGGCAGCCCTTGAAGCCTGATTTTGCGGCCCCATATACCGGGGCAGAAGCGCGAATCGAACTCGCGGACGATATTGAAAGGAGAATTCTATGGCTGACGAACAGACAGTAGATACGCAAAATCCAGAAGCCAATCAGGCGCCCGAGAATTTGGGTGATGACCTGGCGACCCGTGTACAAGTGCTCGAAGAGCAGTTGGCCGCCGCGCAGGATCAATCGCTGCGCGTAGCTGCCGATCTGCAGAACGTCCGCCGCCGTGCCGAGCAGGACGTCGAAAAGGCTCACAAGTTTGCACTGGAAAAATTCGCCGGCGACCTGCTGCCGATCGTCGACAGCCTGGAGCGCGGTCTCGAGCTGTCGAGCCCTGATGACGAAAGCATCCGTCCGATGCGCGAAGGCATCGAGCTGACCCTGAAAATGTTTCACGACACCCTCACGCGCTATCAGCTTGTAGCTGTCTGCCCGCAGGAAGGTGAACCGTTCAACGCCGTGGAGCATCAGGCAATGGCCATGCAGGAAAGTGCTGACCTGGAGCCGAACAGCGTTCTGAAGGTGTTCCAGAAGGGCTACCAGCTCAATGGCCGCCTGTTGCGTCCGGCGATGGTCGTGGTCAGCAAGGCGCCGGCGCCCGTTTCGCCTTCGATTGACGAGAAGGCTTGAAATTAGCCGCAAGGCCCCCATTTACAAGTCAAGCGTTTAAGAATTACCGCAGTCAGCCACCACTGCTGCGGCAAAAAAATCCAAAGTTTCGGGAGAGTGAACATGGGCAAAATTATCGGTATCGACCTGGGGACTACCAACTCCTGCGTCTCCGTGCTGGAAAACGGTAAAGCCAAGGTTATTGAAAACGCTGAAGGCGCGCGCACCACGCCGTCGATCATCGCTTACGCCAACGATGGCGAAATCCTGGTCGGTCAGTCGGCCAAGCGTCAGGCTGTGACCAACCCGCACAACACCCTTTTCGCAGTGAAGCGTCTGATCGGTCGCCGCTTCGAAGAAGACGTTGTACAGAAAGACATCAAGCTGGTGCCTTACAAGATCGTCAAGGCCAACAATGGTGACGCCTGGGTCGAGGCCTCCGGCAAGCAGATGGCTCCGCCGCAAATCAGCGCCGAAGTTCTGAAAAAGATGAAGAAGACCGCCGAAGACTACCTCGGTGAAGCTGTGACCGAAGCGGTAATCACCGTTCCGGCCTACTTCAACGACAGTCAGCGTCAGGCAACTAAAGATGCTGGCCGCATCGCCGGTCTGGACGTAAAACGTATCATCAACGAACCAACCGCAGCCGCTCTGGCTTACGGTATGGACAAGGCCAAGGGCGATCACACCGTGATCGTTTACGACCTGGGTGGTGGTACCTTCGACGTTTCCGTGATCGAAATCGCTGAAGTCGACGGCGAGCACCAGTTCGAAGTACTGGCCACCAACGGTGACACCTTCCTGGGCGGCGAAGACTTTGACATGCGCCTGATCGACTACCTCGTCGACGAGTTCAAGAAAGAGTCCGGCATGGACCTGAAGAACGATCCACTGGCCCTGCAGCGTCTGAAAGAAGCCGCTGAGAAAGCCAAGATCGAGCTGTCTTCCTCTCAGTCGACCGACGTCAACCTGCCGTACATTACTGCAGACGCGACCGGTCCGAAGCATCTGAATGTGAAGATCTCCCGTGCCAAGCTCGAATCGCTGGTCGAAGATCTGGTGACTCGTACCATCGAGCCATGCCGCATGGCTCTGAAAGACGCCGGCATCGACGCCAGCAAGATTGACGACGTGATCCTGGTCGGCGGTCAGACCCGCATGCCAATGGTGCAGAAGGCTGTTTCCGACTTCTTCGGTAAAGAAGCACGTAAAGACGTGAACCCGGACGAAGCTGTTGCCATGGGTGCTGCGATCCAGGGTGCCGTTCTGGCCGGCGACGTGAAAGACGTTCTGCTGCTCGACGTCAGCCCGCTGACCCTGGGTATCGAAACCATGGGTGGCGTGATGACCGCGCTGATCGAGAAAAACACCACGATTCCTACCAAGAAATCGCAAGTGTTCTCGACGGCCGACGACAACCAGGGCGCCGTGACCATTCATGTCCTGCAAGGCGAGCGCAAGCAAGCCGCACAGAACAAGTCTCTGGGCAAGTTCGACCTGGCCGACATTCCACCAGCTCCACGTGGTGTGCCGCAGATCGAAGTGACCTTCGACATCGACGCCAACGGCATCCTGCACGTAGGTGCGAAGGACAAGGCTACTGGCAAAGAGCAGAAGATCACCATCAAGGCCAACTCTGGTCTGTCGGATGAAGAAATCCAGAAGATGGTGCGCGACGCCGAGCTGAACGCCGAGGAAGACCGCAAGTTCGAAGAGCTGGCCGCTGCCCGTAACCAGGGTGATGCACTGGTTCACTCGACTCGCAAGATGATCGCTGACGCTGGCGACAAAGTGACTGCAGAAGAGAAGACTGCAATCGAAGCGGCCGTGGTTGCCCTGGAAGCCGCCGTCAAAGGCGACGACAAGGCTGCCATCGACGCCAAGGTTGAAGAACTGTCGAAAGTCTCTGCGCCAGTTGCCCAGAAGATGTACGCCGAACAGGCTCAGCCTGCTGAAGGCGCGGCACCGCACGACGAGAAAGCTGAAAAGGCTGACGATGTTGTCGATGCCGAGTTCGAAGAAGTCAAAGACCACAAGTAAGTTGTTGGTCGCCCGGTTGACTGCCTTGCGGCGGTGACTGGTAGGATGTCGCCGCGCGGGAGCTTGCTCCCGCGTTGGCGTATCTGGAATACGCGAATTTTTACAGCATGCGACAAGCTTCGTGTGTTAGCGGTATGGCCGGGAATGCTCCTGCTTTTCGCGCCGCAAATACCGCATGAACCAAAGACCAGGATCGTTGAATTGACGTGAGTTGGGTCCGGGCCTGCATTGGGGCTCAACGAGTTTGGCGAAGCTCAGGAGGGGTTTGCCGAACGTCCTTAAGAGTGCAAAGACTTATGGCAAAGCGTGACTATTACGAAGTGTTGGGTGTTGAGCGTGGCGCAAGCGACGCAGACCTGAAGAAGGCCTATCGCCGTCTGGCGATGAAGCATCACCCGGACCGTAATCCCGATGACAAAGCATCGGAAGAAATGTTCAAAGAGGCCAACGAGGCCTACGAAGTATTGTCCGATTCCAGCAAGCGCGCGGCCTACGATCAGTACGGCCATGCCGGCGTGGACCCAAGTATGGGTGGCGGCGGTGCCGGTTTCGGCGGTCAGAACTTCTCCGATATTTTCGGTGATGTCTTCAGTGACTTCTTTGGTGGCGGTCGCGGTGGTTCCCGTGGCGGCGCTCAGCGCGGTAGCGATTTGCGCTACACCCTGGAGCTGAACCTGGAGGAAGCGGTACGCGGTACGACCGTGAATATCCGCGTTCCGACACTGGTCAATTGCAAACCATGCGACGGTTCGGGTGCCAAGAAAGGTTCGTCCCCGTCGACGTGCCCGACTTGCGGCGGCATCGGCCAGGTGCGCATGCAGCAGGGCTTCTTCTCGGTACAGCAAACCTGCCCGCGCTGCCATGGCCAGGGCAAGATCATTTCCGATCCGTGCGACTCCTGCCACGGCGACGGTCGCGTCGAAGAGTACAAAACCCTTTCCGTCAAAGTGCCGGCCGGTGTTGATACCGGTGACCGCATTCGCCTGTCCGGCGAAGGCGAGGCGGGCACTCAGGGTGGTCCGACCGGCGACCTGTACGTGGTGATCAACGTTCGCGAGCACGACATCTTCCAGCGTGACGGCAAGCACCTGTTCTGCGAAGTGCCGATCAGCTTCGTCGACGCAGCCCTGGGTGGCGAGCTGGAAATTCCGACCCTTGACGGTCGCGTCAAACTGAAGATTCCGGAAGGGACTCAGACCGGCAAGCAGTTCCGCGTACGCGGCAAGGGCGTGGCGCCAGTGCGTGGCGGTGGTGCGGGCGATCTGATGTGCCGTGTGGCCGTCGAAACGCCGGTCAATCTGAACCGTCGTCAACGTGAGTTGCTCGAAGAGTTCCGCAGCTCCCTGGCCGACGACAACAGTCACTCGCCGAAAACCACCGGTTGGTTTGACGGTGTAAAACGCTTCTTCGGCGATCTGTAAGGAGTCGGCATGCGACGTATAGCTGTGATGGGCGCTGCCGGGCGCATGGGCAAGATTCTGGTCGAGGCGGTGCAGCAGCGCGCGCCGCTGACCGGTTTGACGGCCGCGATTGTTCGTCCTGGCAGTACGCTGATCGGTGTGGATGCCGGTGAGCTGGCTTCGCTGGGTCGAATCGGCGTGCCGCTGTCCGGGAATCTGGAGTCGGTGGCGCAAGAGTTCGATGTATTGATCGACTTCACCCTGCCGGAAGTGATGCTGAAAAACCTGGCCTTCTGCCGCAAGGCCGGCAAGGCGATGGTGATCGGCACGACCGGGCTGGATGCTGCGCAGAAGCAGTTGCTGGCCGAGGCGGGCAAGGATATTCCGATCGTGTTCGCCGCCAACTTCAGTGTTGGCGTCAACCTGTCGCTGAAGCTGCTCGACATGGCGGCGCGGGTGTTGGCGGAAGATGCGGACATCGAAATCATCGAAGCCCATCACCGGCACAAGATCGATGCACCGTCGGGTACGGCCCTGCGCATGGGTGAAGTGATTGCCAATGCGCTGGATCGTGATCTGCAGAAAGTCGCGGTCTATGGTCGTGAAGGACACACCGGTGTGCGTGAGCGTGAAACCATCGGTTTCGCCACTGTTCGCGGTGGTGATGTGGTGGGCGATCACACGGTGCTGTTTGCCTGCGAAGGCGAGCGACTGGAGATCACGCACAAGGCTTCGAGTCGCATGACGTTCGCCAAAGGTGCGGTGCGTGCGGCGTTGTGGCTGGACGGTCGCGAGCCTGGTTTGTACGACATGCAGGACGTGCTCGACCTGCATTGAGAGGTTCTGAAGCCGGCGCAAACGCTCTGTTTGTGCCGGTTTTGCTCCGCCCGGCGACACCCTGTCGCATTCTCCGGCCTTTCGGCCTCATTGGCGGTAGACCAAAAATCCCTTTTTCTGTAAGCTACAGCTTTAGTGTGTCCACTAAAAGCGCGCAGAATAATTCAGTGAAGAAGCGGGGTGACGTGTCCATACGTCACTCCGCTTTTTTACAACCTGCGATTGCCCTTTCATGCGTTATTTACGGGAGGTCTTCTTGACTAAGCCAGCCATACTCGCCCTTGCTGATGGCAGCATTTTTCGCGGCGAAGCCATTGGAGCCGACGGTCAGACCGTTGGTGAGGTGGTGTTCAACACCGCAATGACCGGCTATCAGGAAATCCTTACCGATCCTTCCTACGCCCAACAGATCGTTACTCTGACTTACCCGCACATCGGCAACACCGGCACCACGCCGGAAGACGCCGAGTCCGATCGCGTCTGGTCCGCTGGTCTGGTCATCCGCGACCTGCCGCTGGTAGCGAGCAACTGGCGTAACACGATGTCCCTGTCCGATTACCTGAAAGCCAACAACGTTGTGGCAATCGCCGGTATCGACACCCGCCGCCTGACCCGCATCCTGCGTGAAAAAGGCGCGCAGAACGGCTGCATCATGGCCGGCGACAACATCTCCGAAGAAGCGGCCATCGCCGCGGCGCAAGGCTTCCCGGGCCTGAAGGGCATGGACCTGGCGAAAGTTGTCAGCACCAAGACCCAATACGAATGGCGCTCCACTGTCTGGGATCTGAAAACCGACAGCCACGCGACCATCGAAGCCTCCGAGCTGCCATACCACGTGGTTGCCTACGATTACGGCGTCAAGGTCAACATCCTGCGCATGCTGGTCGAGCGCGGTTGCCGCGTTACTGTCGTTCCTGCACAAACTCCGGCTGCCGACGTACTGGCCCTGAAGCCGGACGGCGTGTTCCTGTCCAATGGCCCTGGTGATCCGGAGCCTTGCGACTACGCAATCAAGGCCATCAAGGAAGTGCTGGAAACCGAAATTCCGGTGTTTGGCATCTGCCTCGGCCACCAACTGCTGGCTCTGGCCTCCGGCGCCAAGACCCTGAAAATGGGCCACGGCCACCACGGTGCCAACCACCCGGTTCAGGATCTGGACACGGGTGTTGTGATGATCACCAGCCAGAACCACGGTTTTGCGGTTGACGAAGCGACCCTGCCAGCCAACGTCCGCGCGATTCACAAATCGCTGTTCGACGGCACCCTGCAAGGTATCGAGCGCACCGACAAGAGCGCGTTCAGCTTCCAGGGTCACCCTGAGGCGAGCCCGGGCCCGAACGATGTGGCCCCTCTGTTTGACCGCTTCATCAACGAGATGGCCAAGCGACGCTAAGCGCTCGCCTTGAGACTGTAGCGAGAAGCCCCTCGAGGGCGGCCCCGGAACCGGCGGCCCCCTCGGGACTTCAGAAATCGATCAAGACGGCTTGCCGACTGACCTGCGGATTTGAGTGACAAACCCATGCCAAAACGTACAGACATTAAAAGCATCCTGATTCTCGGCGCTGGCCCGATCGTTATCGGCCAGGCCTGCGAATTCGACTACTCCGGCGCCCAGGCCTGTAAAGCCCTGCGCGAAGAGGGTTACCGCGTCATCCTGGTGAACTCCAACCCGGCCACCATCATGACCGACCCGGACATGGCCGACGCCACCTACATCGAGCCGATCAAGTGGCAGACCGTTGCCAAGATCATCGAAAAAGAGCGTCCGGATGCGGTGCTGCCAACCATGGGCGGCCAGACCGCTCTGAACTGCGCCCTGGACCTGGAGCGCGAAGGCGTTCTGGAGAAATTCGGCGTAGAGATGATCGGCGCCAACGCCGACACCATCGACAAGGCTGAAGACCGTTCGCGTTTCGACAAGGCGATGAAAGCCATCGGCCTGGAATGCCCGCGTTCCGGTATCGCCCACAGCATGGAAGAAGCCAACGCGGTGCTCGAGCGCCTGGGCTTCCCGTGCATCATCCGTCCGTCCTTCACCATGGGCGGCACCGGTGGCGGTATCGCTTACAACCGTGAAGAGTTCGAAGAAATCTGCGCCCGTGGTCTGGACCTGTCGCCAACCAAAGAGCTGCTGATCGACGAATCCCTGATCGGCTGGAAAGAATATGAAATGGAAGTTGTCCGCGACAAAAAGGACAACTGCATCATTGTCTGCTCGATCGAAAACTTCGACCCGATGGGCGTGCACACCGGCGACTCGATCACTGTCGCTCCGGCCCAGACCCTGACCGACAAGGAATACCAGATCCTGCGTAACGCCTCGCTGGCGGTACTGCGCGAGATCGGCGTCGAGACTGGCGGTTCCAACGTCCAGTTCGGTATCTGCCCGGACACCGGCCGCATGGTTGTGATCGAAATGAACCCGCGTGTATCGCGTTCGTCGGCCCTGGCTTCGAAAGCCACCGGTTTCCCGATTGCCAAGGTCGCGGCCAAACTGGCGGTCGGCTACACCCTTGACGAGCTGTCGAACGACATCACCGGCGGCAAGACCCCAGCGTCCTTCGAGCCTTCCATCGACTACGTTGTGACCAAGCTGCCGCGCTTCGCTTTCGAGAAGTTCGCCAACGCTGACGCGCGCCTGACCACTCAGATGAAGTCGGTCGGTGAAGTCATGGCCATCGGCCGTACCTTCCAGGAATCTCTGCAGAAAGCCCTGCGTGGTCTGGAAGTGGGTGTTTGCGGTCTGGACGAGAAAGTCGACCTGAGCAATCCGGAAAGCATGAGCGTGCTCAAGCGCGAGCTGACCGTGCCGGGTGCCGAGCGTATCTGGTACGTGGCGGACGCTTTCCGCGCCGGCATGACCGTCGAAGAAATCTTCGGCATGAACATGATCGACCCGTGGTTCCTGGTGCAGATCGAAGATCTGATCAAGGATGAAGAAAAGGTCAAGACCCTCGGTCTGTCCGCTATCGACCGCGACCTGATGTTCAAGCTCAAGCGTAAAGGTTTCTCCGACCAGCGTCTGGCCAAGCTGCTGGGTGTCACCGAGAAGAACCTGCGCACTCACCGTCAAAAACTGGAAGTGTTCCCGGTCTACAAGCGCGTCGATACCTGCGCCGCCGAGTTCGCCACCGACACCGCTTACCTGTACTCGACGTACGAGGAAGAGTGCGAAGCGGCGCCGTCCGGTCGCGACAAGATCATGATTCTGGGTGGTGGTCCAAACCGTATCGGTCAGGGCATCGAGTTCGACTACTGCTGCGTACACGCCGCTCTTGCCCTGCGCGAAGACGGCTACGAAACCATCATGGTCAACTGCAACCCGGAAACCGTTTCCACTGACTACGACACTTCCGACCGTCTGTACTTCGAGCCGGTGACTCTGGAAGACGTGCTGGAGATCTGCCGCGTCGAGAAGCCGAAAGGCGTGATCGTCCAGTACGGCGGCCAGACGCCTCTGAAGCTGGCTCGCGCCCTGGAAGCAGCCGGCGTGCCGATCATCGGCACCAGCCCTGACGCCATCGACCGTGCCGAAGATCGTGAGCGCTTCCAGCAGATGGTTGAGCGCCTGAACCTGCGTCAGCCGCCAAACGCTACCGTGCGCAGCGAAGACGAAGCTGTTCGCGCTGCCGCGAAGATCGGTTACCCGCTGGTGGTGCGTCCGTCCTACGTACTGGGCGGCCGGGCGATGGAAATCGTCTACAAGGAAGAAGAGCTCAAGCGCTACCTGCGTGACGCGGTGCAAGTGTCGAACGACAGCCCGGTGCTGCTCGACCACTTCCTCAACTGCGCCATCGAGATGGACGTGGATGCGGTCTGCGACGGTAAAGATGTAGTGATCGGCGCGATCATGCAGCACATCGAACAAGCGGGCGTTCACTCCGGTGACTCCGCGTGCTCGTTGCCGCCGTACTCGCTGCCGGCGCACATCCAGGACGAGATGCGCGAGCAGGTCAAGAAAATGGCCCTGGAACTGGGCGTGGTCGGTTTGATGAACGTTCAGCTGGCGCTGCAAGGCGAAGACATCTACGTCATCGAAGTCAACCCGCGTGCTTCCCGTACCGTACCGTTCGTGTCGAAGTGCATCGGTGTTTCCCTGGCGATGATTGCTGCCCGCGTGATGGCCGGCAAGACTCTGAAGGAAATCGGCTTCACCAAGGAAATCATTCCGAACTTCTACAGCGTAAAAGAGGCGGTGTTCCCGTTCGCCAAATTCCCTGGTGTTGACCCGATCCTCGGCCCGGAGATGAAGTCCACCGGTGAAGTGATGGGCGTCGGCGACACCTTCGGCGAAGCCTTCGCCAAGGCCCAGATGGGTGCCAGCGAAGTGTTGCCGACCGGTGGTACTGCGTTCATCAGTGTGCGTGACGACGATAAGCCACTGGTTGCAGGTGTGGCCCGCGATCTGATCAACTTGGGCTTCGAAGTGGTCGCCACTGCCGGGACTGCCAAGCTCATCGAAGCGGCTGGCCTGAAAGTGCGTCGTGTGAACAAGGTGACCGAGGGTCGTCCGCATGTGGTCGACATGATCAAGAATGACGAAGTCACGCTGATCATCAACACCACCGAAGGTCGTCAGTCGATCGCCGACTCTTACTCCATTCGTCGTAACGCCTTGCAGCACAAGATCTACTGCACCACCACCATTGCTGCTGGCGAAGCCATCTGCGAAGCGCTGAAATTCGGTCCCGAGAAGACCGTGCGCCGCTTGCAGGATCTACACGCAGGATTGAAGGCATGAATAAATACCCAATGACCGTCCAGGGCGCGAAAGCCCTGGAAGAAGAACACGCTCATCTGACCAAGGTCGTTCGTCCGAAGCTCAGCCAGGACATCGGTACGGCCCGCGAGTTGGGTGACTTGAAGGAAAACGCCGAATACCATGCCGCCCGCGAACAGCAGGGCATGGTCGAGGCGCGGATCCGTGACATCGAAGGTCGCATGCAGAACGCGGTGATCATCGACGTGACGACCATTGCGCACACCGGCAAAGTGATTTTCGGCACTACCGTCGAGATCGCCAACGTCGAGACTGATGAAAGCGTGACTTACCAGATCGTTGGTGAAGACGAGGCGGACATCAAGCTCGGCAAGATTTCGGTCGGCTCGCCGATCGCCCGCGCCTTGATTGCCAAGGAAGAGGGCGACACGGTCGTCGTGAAAACGCCCGGCGGCGATATCGAGTATGAGATTGTCGAAGTCCGTCACATCTGAAACAGGGCGCCCGCTGCATGCGGGCGCCATGCTCTGGCAGCTGACCCAGATGTTGTGGGTCGGCGGTTTATGGCTGGTGCACCTCGGTCTGCGGCCGGTGTTGGGCCAGATAGGTCTCGCACCGCTGCTGATTGACGAGGTCGCCAGTGCATTTGAAGTGCCGGTGGTGGGTTTTGCTGCCGCGTGCGTGATTTTTCAGGCTTTGGTGCTGGTACGGACCGAAGGCCTGGGCAGTCTATGGCGGGATTTTCGCGGACAGGTGCTGCTGATGGCGTTGTATGCGAGTGCGATGTATGTCGCAGTGCGTGTCGGCTGGCCGGATGCGCAGCGCTGGCAAGTGTTCAGCTATCTTGTTCTGGGCTTTTCCGGGCTGGTTCTGGTGATGCAGCCGGTGCCGGGGTGGAGTGGCAGGGTGCGCGAAGCACACCCTTGACCCTTTTCATCACTTGAAGCGATGAACGTTCGACAGCTGCTTGTTGACGCTGAAGTTCTTGCGGTAGATCAGGGCCATTTTGCCGATGACCTGAACCAGATCGGCCTTGCCGACCTTGCACAGCTCCGCAATGGACGCCAGGCGCGCCTCACGATCGAGGATGTTGAGCTTGATCTTGATCAGCTCGTGGTCCGCCAGCGCGCGTTCGAGTTCGGCTAAAACACCCTCAGTCAAACCGTTGTCAGCCACAGTCAAAACTGGTTTGAGGTGGTGGCCAATGGATTTGTACTGTTTCTTCTGCTCTGGAGTGAGCGGCATAATCTGACCCTTTCGTCTGGATTCTGTAAAATGGCGGCCATTTTACCCGAGGGCTCGTGGATCCGCCCAATTAATCACGACCCTAATCAACGAGGTGCCCAATGGCGCGTTCCAAGACAAGCCTTGGTTGGCTGAAACGACATGTCAACGATCCTTATGTGAAGCAGGCGCAGAAGGATGGCTACCGCTCGCGTGCGAGTTACAAGCTTCTGGAAGTCCAGGAAAAATACAAATTGATCCGCCCAGGGATGAGCGTGGTCGACCTGGGCGCGGCGCCCGGTGGCTGGTCGCAGGTCACCAGTCGGCTGATCGGTGGCCAGGGGCGCCTGATCGCCTCGGACATCCTGGAAATGGACAGCATTCCGGACGTGACCTTCATTCAGGGGGATTTCACTCAGGACGAAGTACTCGCTCGAATCCTTGAGGCTGTGGGTAATTCGCAGGTGGACCTTGTGATTTCCGATATGGCCCCCAATATGAGTGGTACGCCTGCCGTAGATATGCCCAAAGCCATGTTTCTTTGCGAGCTGGCTCTTGATCTGGCAGAGCGGATACTCAAGCCGGGCGGCAATTTTCTGATCAAGATTTTTCAGGGAGAAGGGTTCGATACTTACCTGAAGGACGCTCGCAATAAGTTCGACAAGATCCAGATGATCAAGCCGGACTCTTCCCGCGACAGCTCCCGCGAGCAATACATGCTGGCTTGGGGCTACCGCGGCGGTGGCGAGTAAAACGAGGTTTTTTGGCGGGGTGATAGGTTTTTCGTATTTCGCCCCGCGTGCATTAGCGAATATTGTGTAGAAAGTGTTTCACAAAGGGTTACAGACGGCGCCTGCCAGAGCTGTAGGTAATGTAGTAAGTTAGGCCGGTGAATATCATGCGAAGCGCGCGCCAGTAGCGGAGCTTGCTTCAGAGGGTAGTTAATTGAACGATATGGCAAAGAATCTGATCCTGTGGTTGATCATCGCGGCAGTCCTGGTGACGGTGATGAACAACTTCTCCAGCCCTAACGAGCCGCAGACCCTCAACTATTCCGACTTCATCCAGCAGGTCAAGGATGGCAAGGTCGAGCGCGTGGCCGTCGATGGCTACGTGATTACCGGCAAGCGCAACGATGGCGACAGCTTCAAGACCATTCGTCCGGCAATTCAGGACAATGGCCTGATCGGCGACCTGGTCGACAACCACGTCGTGGTCGAAGGCAAGCAGCCTGAACAGCAAAGCATCTGGACCCAGCTTCTGGTGGCCAGCTTCCCGATCCTGGTCATCATCGCGGTGTTCATGTTCTTCATGCGCCAGATGCAAGGCGGTGCGGGCGGCAAGGGTGGGCCGATGAGCTTTGGCAAGAGCAAGGCGCGCCTGCTGTCCGAAGATCAGGTAAAGACCACGCTGGCTGACGTTGCCGGTTGCGACGAAGCCAAGGAAGAGGTTGGCGAGCTGGTCGAATTCCTTCGTGATCCGGGCAAGTTCCAGCGCCTGGGCGGCCGCATTCCTCGCGGCGTGTTGATGGTTGGTCCCCCGGGTACTGGTAAAACCTTGCTGGCCAAGGCGATTGCCGGCGAAGCCAAAGTGCCGTTCTTCACCATTTCCGGTTCCGATTTCGTCGAAATGTTCGTCGGTGTCGGTGCCAGCCGCGTTCGTGACATGTTCGAACAGGCCAAGAAACACGCACCCTGCATTATTTTCATCGACGAGATCGACGCCGTTGGTCGCCATCGTGGCGCTGGCATGGGTGGCGGTCACGACGAGCGCGAGCAGACCCTCAACCAGTTGCTGGTCGAGATGGACGGCTTCGAAATGAATGACGGCATCATCGTCATCGCCGCAACCAACCGTCCTGATGTGCTGGACCCGGCTCTGCTGCGTCCTGGTCGTTTCGACCGCCAGGTGGTGGTCGGTCTGCCGGACATCCGTGGT
This sequence comes from Pseudomonas sp. HLG18, assembly GCF_051903985.1. NCBI lineage: Bacteria > Pseudomonadati > Pseudomonadota > Gammaproteobacteria > Pseudomonadales > Pseudomonadaceae > Pseudomonas > Pseudomonas sp. HLG18. The sequence goes on from NZ_CP195831.1 coordinate 6,081,642, forward strand.
CGCGAACAGATCCTCAAGGTCCACATGCGTAAAGTGCCAATGGGTGATGACGTAGCTCCGGCCGTTATTGCGCGTGGTACTCCGGGCTTCTCCGGTGCTGACCTGGCTAACCTGGTCAACGAGGCTTCACTGTTCGCTGCTCGTGCCGGCAAGCGCATCGTCGAGATGAAAGAGTTCGAACTGGCGAAAGACAAGATCATGATGGGTGCCGAGCGCAAATCCATGGTCATGTCCGAGAAAGAAAAGCAGAACACCGCTTATCACGAAGCCGGCCACGCTATCGTCGGTCGCGTTGTGCCCGAGCATGATCCGGTCTACAAAGTGTCGATCATCCCGCGCGGACGTGCGCTGGGTGTGACCATGTTCCTGCCGGAAGAGGATCGCTACAGCCTGTCCAAGCGTGCGTTGATCAGTCAGATCTGCTCGCTGTACGGCGGCCGTATCGCCGAAGAAATGACATTGGGCTTCGACGGGGTGACTACAGGCGCCTCCAACGACATCATGCGTGCCAGTCAGATTGCGCGGAACATGGTGACCAAGTGGGGTCTGTCTGAAAAACTCGGTCCGTTGATGTATGCGGAAGAAGAAGGCGAGGTGTTCCTCGGTCGTGGCGGTGGCGGTCAGAATGCCAGCTTCTCGGGCGAAACGGCCAAACTGATCGACTCGGAAGTGCGCAGCATCATCGATCAGTGCTACGGCACCGCCAAGCAGATCCTCACGGACAACCGTGACAAGCTCGACGCCATGGCTGATGCCTTGATGAAGTACGAGACCATCGATGCCGAACAGATCGACGACATCATGGCGGGTCGTACGCCGCGCGAGCCGCGCGACTGGTCGGGTGGTACTGGTACGCCTCCTCCGGTCGTTCAGGATGAGCGTCCGGAAACACCGATTGGCGGTCCGGCTGCTGACGTTTAAGGTTTGAAATGACTTCTGTACAGTCCCTGACCCGGTTGCCTTGCGGCAACCGGGTTCTTGATTTGGCCCGGACGCATGTCATGGGCATTCTCAATGTCACTCCCGATTCCTTTTCCGATGGCGGTCGATACAGTCAGCTTGATGCAGCCTTGCGTCATGCCGAGGCGATGGTGTCTGCCGGTGCAACGCTGATTGACGTTGGCGGTGAGTCAACCCGTCCTGGTGCTCGTGCGGTTTCTCCTCTCGAGGAGCTTGAGCGAGTGGCGCCGATCCTCGAGCTGATCAATCGCGAACTCGATGTGATCATTTCGGTCGATACATCCACTCCGGCTGTCATGCGGGAGACCGCGCGTCTGGGGGCCGGCCTGATCAATGATGTGCGATCGTTGCAGCGTGATGGTGCGCTGGATGCAGCGGCGGCCACCGGGTTGCCGGTTTGCCTGATGCATATGCTGGGAGAGCCCGGCAACATGCAGGACAATCCGCACTATCAGGATGTCACTCGTGAAGTGGGTGAGTTTCTCGCCGAGCGTATGGAGCGATGCGCTTCGGTCGGCATACCCGCCGAACGGATCATCCTTGATCCTGGCTTCGGTTTCGCAAAAACCCTTCAGCACAATCTAAGCTTGTTCAGGCACATGGAAGCCCTCCATGCATTGGGTCGACCTCTGCTGGTGGGTGTTTCGCGAAAAAGCATGATCGGACAGGCCCTGAATCGCCCCGTGGGTGAGCGTCTGTATGGTGGTCTGGCACTGGCCGCACTGGCATCAGTCAAAGGCGCACGTATATTGCGCGTCCATGATGTGGCAGAAACGGTGGATGTCGTGCGCATGATCGCGGCCGTGGAATCAGCCGAATAAGAATGATGGAGTACTTATGAGCAAGAAATACTTTGGTACCGACGGTATTCGTGGTCGCGTCGGTGAGTACCCGATCACTCCGGACTTCATGCTCAAGCTCGGCTGGGCTGCCGGCATGGCCTTCCGAAAAATGGGCGCCTGCAAGGTGCTCGTCGGCAAAGACACGCGAATTTCCGGTTACATGTTCGAATCGGCGCTGGAAGCCGGTCTGACATCGGCCGGCGCCGATGTAATGTTGCTCGGCCCGATGCCTACACCTGCCATTGCTTACCTGGCGCGTACCTTCCAGGCTGAAGCCGGTATTGTGATCAGTGCTTCGCACAACCCTCACGATGACAATGGCATCAAGTTTTTCTCCGGCAGGGGCACCAAGTTGCCGGACGAGTTGGAGCTGATGATCGAGGAGCTGCTCGATACGCCAATGACTGTTGTCGAGTCGAGCAAGATCGGCAAGGTATCGCGAATCAACGATGCCTCCGGCCGTTATATCGAATTCTGCAAGAGCAGTGTACCGACCAACACCAGCTTTGCCGGTCTCAAGGTCGTGATCGACTGTGCGCACGGTGCGACCTACAAGGTCGCGCCAAGTGTGTTCCGCGAACTGGGTGCCGAGGTCGTCGTGTTGTCCGCGCAGCCCAACGGGCTGAACATCAACGACAACTGTGGTTCGACCCATATGGGGCCGTTGCAGGCGGCGGTGCTTGCCGAGCACGCTGATCTGGGGATTGCGTTCGATGGTGACGGTGACCGCGTGCTGATGGTCGACCATACCGGTGCGATAGTCGACGGTGACGAACTGATCTTCATCATCGCCCGCGATCTGCATGAGCGTGGCAAGCTGCAGGGCGGCGTGGTCGGCACGCTGATGAGCAACCTTGGCCTGGAGCTGGCTCTGGCGGATCTGGGTATTCCTTTCGTGCGTGCCAATGTCGGCGACCGTTATGTGATTGCCGAATTGCTGGAGCGCAACTGGCAGGTTGGTGGCGAGAACTCGGGGCATGTCGTCTGCTTTAATCACACCACTACGGGGGATGCGATCATCGCTGCATTGCAGGTGTTGATGGCACTCAAGACTCGCAATGAAGGTCTTGCTCAAACCCGACAGGCCCTGCGCAAGTGTCCGCAAGTGCTGATCAATGTCCGATTTGGCGGTGGCGACAGTCCGCTCGAGCACCCGGCTGTCAAGGAAGCCAGCAAGCGAGTAACCGAGGCGATGGCGGGTCGTGGGCGTGTGCTTCTGCGCAAGTCCGGGACAGAGCCTCTGGTGCGCGTCATGGTCGAGGGTGAGGATCAAACCCAGGTTCGCGGCTATGCCGAAGAACTGGCAAAACTGGTAACTGAAGTTTCTGCCTGATACGGCTTGCCAGTCGTGATTGTGTTGGGTAACATCTGCGCCCACTTTGACCGACGAGGTACAGCATGCGTCGCCCTATGGTAGCTGGTAACTGGAAGATGCACGGTACCCGCGCCAGCGTCGCTGAGCTGATCAACGGCCTTCGTCATCTGGCCTTGCCAAGCGGTGTTGATGTCGCGGTATTCCCGCCTTGCCTGCATATCAATCAAGTGATTGATGGCTTGAAAGGAAAGTCGATTTCGGTCGGCGCGCAGAACTCTGCGGTGGAATCGATGCAAGGTGCGCTGACAGGTGAAATTGCACCGAGTCAGTTGGTGGATGCAGGATGTTCCCTGGTGCTTGTAGGGCACTCCGAACGCCGTCAGATCATGGGCGAGCGAGATGGGATGCTGAATCGCAAGTTCGCAGCGGCGCAGGCATGTGGCTTGATTCCGGTGTTGTGTGTGGGGGAGACCCTGGAGCAGCGTGAAGCCGGAAAAACTCTTGAAGTTGTCGGGCGTCAGCTGAGCAGCATTATTGAGGAGCTGGGCGTTGGTGCCTTTGCCAATGCAGTGATCGCTTACGAGCCGGTCTGGGCCATTGGCACCGGGCTGACTGCAACGCCGCAACAGGCTCAGGATGTGCATAAGGCCATTCGTGAGCAGTTGGCGGCAGAGAATTCTGAAGTCGCACGAGGCGTGCGGCTTCTATACGGCGGCAGCGTGAAGGCGGCCAATGCGGTCGAACTGTTCGGCATGCCGGATATCGATGGGGGGCTCATTGGTGGAGCTTCCCTGAATGCAGATGAGTTCGGTGCGATTTGTCGCGCCGCGGGAAACTGAAAAAATGCTGGAAACAGTCGTAGTCGTTTTTCATCTGCTGGGTGCATTGGGCGTAGTTGCTCTGGTTTTGCTGCAGCAGGGTAAAGGTGCGGATGCTGGCGCGTCTTTCGGAGCAGGTGCTTCAAATACTGTGTTCGGAAGCCAAGGTTCCTCTACCTTTCTTAGTAAGTTTACTGCTATACTTGCCGCCGGTTTCTTCATAACCAGCTTGGGGTTAGGATACTTTGCTAAAGAGAAAGCTCATCAGCTGACTCAGGCAGGTTTGCCAAACCCGGCAGTGTTGGAAGTTCCAAAGCAACAACCGGCTTCTGATGATGTCCCGGTGCTTCAAGAGCAAAAGTCGGCTGCTCCAGCGACTGACGTACCTCCAGCTCAAGAGCAGAAGTAAGAAGGGTTTCAAACGTAGTTTTGCCGAGGTGGTGGAATTGGTAGACACGCAACCTTGAGGTGGTTGTGCCCATAGGGTGTAGGGGTTCGAGTCCCCTTCTCGGTACCAATTAGTCAGGAGAGCCCGCTGTTGCGGGCTTTCTTGCAGGTGGAAGGTTACATTGACCCTTTCAGGGATCGGTCGTATACTTCCGCCCCAGCTTTGTCGCGGGGTGGAGCAGTCTGGTAGCTCGTCGGGCTCATAACCCGAAGGTCGTCGGTTCAAATCCGGCCCCCGCAACCAGTTTAAGGAGCCCCTTTTAAGGGGCTTTTTGTTAGCTGGACACTTTCAACGCCGCTGTTCGACGGCGTTTCAAGGATGGGCGTTTCGCCCATTTTTTTATTTTGCAAAGCATGCACATACATGCACGAGGGGGTTCAGGTGTCGAGCAAGCTAGAAGAGTTGCAGGCCTTGTTGGCCCCGGTGGTCGTGGCCCTGGGCTATGAATGCTGGGGTATTGAGTTTTCGGCTCAAGGTCGCCACTCAATGTTGCGCGTTTATATCGATAAGGAAGGCGGCGTGCTGGTGGACGATTGCGCCATCGTCAGCCGTCAGATCAGCGGTGTGCTGGATGTTGAAGATCCGATATCCGTTGAATACACCCTTGAAGTTTCCTCGCCAGGCATGGAACGCCCACTGTTCACTCTTGAGCAGTTTGCCAAATATGTCGGTGAACAAGTGAAGATCAAGCTGCGCTCGCCTTTTGAAGGACGACGCAACTTTCAGGGCCTTCTGCGCGGTGTAGAAGAACAGGATGTCGTGGTGCAGGTAGATGACCATGAGTTCCTGTTGCCGATCGATATGATCGACAAGGCCAACATTATTCCCAGTTTTGACTGAGACGCGGATCCCGCGGATCCAATGGCTTGCGAAAGGCGAGGCGTACGATGAGCAAAGAAGTACTGCTGGTTGTTGAGTCGGTATCCAATGAAAAGGGCGTACCGGCAAGCGTAATTTTTGAAGCGCTGGAGCTGGCTCTGGCCACTGCTACCAAAAAGCGTTTTGAAGACGAAGTTGATCTGCGTGTGGAAATCAATCGCCACACCGGTTCTTACGAAACTTTCCGTCGCTGGACGGTCGTCGAAGAGAATGATCTCGATGATCCGGCCATTGAAACCTGGCCAAGCAAGGTTGCCGAAACGCATCCTGGCGCCAAGGTTGGTGACGTCGTTGAAGAAAAGATCGAATCCATCGAGTTCGGCCGCATCGCTGCGCAGACCGCCAAGCAGGTCATCGTGCAGAAAGTGCGCGAAGCCGAGCGCGCTCAAGTGGTTGACGCCTATCGCGAGCGCCTGGGAGAAATCATCTCCGGCACCGTGAAGAAAGTGACCCGCGACAACGTGATCGTCGACCTGGGTAATAACGCCGAGGCGTTGCTGGCCCGTGAAGACATCATTTCTCGCGAAACCTTCCGTGTTGGCGTGCGTCTGCGTGCGCTGCTCAAGGAAATCCGCACCGAGAACCGTGGCCCTCAGCTGATCCTGTCGCGTACCGCGCCGGAAATGCTGATCGAGCTGTTCCGTATCGAAGTGCCGGAAATCGCTGAAGGCCTCATCGAAGTCATGGCCGCTTCCCGTGATCCGGGTTCGCGGGCCAAGATTGCCGTCCGTTCCAAGGACAAACGCATCGACCCGCAGGGCGCGTGCATCGGTATGCGCGGTTCGCGCGTCCAGGCCGTGTCGGGCGAGTTGGGTGGCGAGCGTGTCGATATCGTCCTGTGGGACGACAACCCGGCGCAGTTCGTGATCAATGCCATGTCGCCGGCAGAAGTGGCGGCCATCATCGTTGACGAAGATGCCCACGCCATGGACATCGCCGTTGGCGCAGACAATCTGGCTCAGGCCATCGGTCGTGGTGGTCAGAACGTGCGTCTGGCGAGCCAGCTGACTGGCTGGACCCTGAACGTGATGACCGAATCGGACATCCAGGCTAAGCAACAAGCGGAAACCGGCGACATCCTGCGCAACTTCATCGACGAGCTGGAAGTCGACGAAGAGCTGGCTCAGGTGCTGGTAGACGAAGGCTTCACCAGCCTGGAAGAGATTGCCTACGTACCGTTGGAAGAAATGCTCAACATCGACGGCTTTGACGAGGAGATCGTCAACGAGCTTCGCGCTCGTGCCAAGGATCGCTTGTTGACCAAAGCCATCGCTACTGAGGAAAAGCTGGCAGACGCCCATCCGGCCGAAGACCTGCTCTCGCTTGAGGGTATGGACAAGGATTTGGCGATGGAACTGGCGGTGCGCGGCGTAATTACCCGCGAAGACCTGGCCGAGCAGTCTATTGACGACCTGCTCGACATCGACGGCATTGACGATGATCGTGCCGGCAAGTTGATCATGGCCGCCCGAGCCCACTGGTTCGAGTAATTAGGCGCGGCCTGAGGAGAGAAATGCATGACGCAAGTCACGGTGAAACAACTGGCCGATGAGGTCAAAACACCGGTAGAGCGCCTGTTGCAGCAGATGCGTGAGGCAGGTCTGCCGCACACCGCCGCCGAAGAACATGTGACTGACAGTGAGAAGCAATCCCTGCTGACTCACTTGAAGAGCAGCCACAAGGCGAAAGTGGAAGAACCACGCAAGATCACGCTGCAGCGTAAAACCACCAGCACCCTGCGTGTGGCTGGCAGCAAAAGCATCAGCGTTGAAGTCCGCAAGAAGAAAGTTTTCGTACAGCGTAGCCCGGAAGAAATCGAAGCCGAGCGCAAGCGTGAACTGGATGAGCGTCGCGCAGTAGAGAATGCTGCCCGTCAAAAGGCTGAAGAAGAAGCCCGTGTTCGCGCTGAAGAAGAAGCGCGTCGCCAGCCTGCTGCACCGACCGCTTCTGCCGAGCCTGTTGCTGCGCCTGCGCCAGCCGCTGAACCTGTGCGCGAAGCTGCGCCGGTTGTGGCTGCTGCGCCCGCTGCCGACACTCGCAAGCGTGACGAACAGCGCCGTCCGGACAAACCACGTGCCGACGATAACAACCGTCGTGGCGGTGGTGATGGCGAGCGCAAGAATGCTCCGCATCGCGCTTCGGTCAAGGAAAAGGCACCGGCTCCACGTGTGGCGCCACGCACCACCGACGAAGAAAGCGATGGCTTCCGTCGCGGCGGTCGCGGCAAGGCCAAGCTGAAGAAACGCAACGCCCACGGTTTCCAGAGCCCGACCGGCCCTGTCGTGCGTGAAGTGAAGATCGGCGAAACCATCACTGTTGGCGATCTCGCTCAGCAGATGTCGGTGAAGGCTGCTGAAATCATCAAGTTCATGTTCAAACTGGGTACTCCAGCGACCATCAACCAGGTGCTTGATCAGGAAACTGCTCAACTGGTAGCCGAAGAACTGGGCCACAAAGTGACCCTGGTCAGCGACACTGCCCTTGAAGATTCCCTGGCCGAGTCCCTGAAGTTTGAAGGTGAAGCGGTTCCTCGTGCGCCGGTCGTGACCGTAATGGGTCACGTTGACCACGGCAAGACCTCGCTGCTCGACTACATCCGTCGTGCCAAGGTTGCTGCTGGCGAAGCCGGCGGTATTACCCAGCACATTGGTGCTTACCACGTTGAAACCGAACGCGGCATGGTCACCTTCCTCGACACCCCGGGTCACGCCGCGTTTACCGCAATGCGTGCCCGTGGTGCCAAGGCGACCGACATCGTGATCCTGGTGGTTGCGGCGGACGACGGCGTGATGCCACAAACCATCGAAGCTGTTCAGCATGCTCAGGCGGCTGGCGTTCCTCTGGTGGTTGCGGTGAACAAGATCGACAAGCCGGGTGCTGATCTCGATCGCATCCGCAGCGAACTGTCGGCTCACGGCGTGACCTCCGAAGAGTGGGGTGGCGACACTCCATTCGTTCCGGTCTCGGCGAAGATGGGTACCGGCGTCGACGAACTGCTTGAAGCTGTTCTGCTGCAAGCCGAAGTTCTCGAACTGACTGCCACTCCATCGGCCCCTGGCCGTGGTGTCGTGGTTGAATCGCGTCTGGACAAGGGCCGTGGCCCGGTAGCGACTGTTCTGGTTCAGGACGGTACGCTGCGTCAAGGTGACATGGTGCTGGTCGGCTCGAACTACGGCCGTGTACGCGCCATGCTCGACGAGAACGGCAAGCCGATCAAGGAAGCGGGCCCGGCCATTCCGGTCGAGATCCTCGGCCTGGACGGTACGCCTGACGCTGGCGACGAGATGAGCGTGGTTGCCGACGAGAAGAAAGCCCGTGAAGTGGCTCTGTTCCGTCAAGGCAAGTTCCGCGAAGTCAAACTGGCTCGCGCTCACGCCGGCAAGCTGGAAAACATCTTCGAAAGCATGGGTCAGGAAGAGAAGAAGACGCTCAACATCGTCCTCAAATCCGACGTCCGTGGTTCGCTGGAAGCCTTGCAGGGTGCTCTGAACGGCCTGGGCAACGACGAAGTGCAAGTGCGCGTGGTCGGTGGCGGTGTCGGTGGTATCACCGAATCCGACGCCAACCTGGCACTGGCTTCCAACGCTGTACTGTTCGGCTTCAACGTGCGTGCCGATGCCGGCGCACGGAAGATCGTCGAGCAGGAAGGTCTGGACATGCGTTACTACAACGTAATCTACGACATCATCGAAGACGTCAAGAAAGCCCTGACCGGTATGCTTGGCAGCGATGTTCGCGAGAACATCCTCGGTGTGGCCGAAGTACGTGACGTGTTCCGTTCGCCTAAGTTCGGCGCTATCGCCGGCTGCATGGTGATCGAGGGTACCGTCCACCGTAACCGTCCGATCCGCGTACTGCGTGAAGACATCGTTATCTTCGAAGGCGAGCTGGAATCCCTGCGTCGCTTCAAGGATGACGCTTCCGAAGTGCGTGCCGGCATGGAATGCGGTATTGGCGTGAAGAGCTACAACGACGTCAAAGTCGGTGACAAGATCGAAGTCTTCGAGAAGGTTCAGGTTGCTCGCAGCCTCTGACTCGTGCACTTCAAGGGCCACGTCGGGCCGCCGCATGAAAATGCGCGGCACGGCGTCAGGACTCTAAACGCAACGCCCGGTCTGGCTTTTTGTCAGGCCGGGCGTTTGCCGCTTTCAGACCTTGCGGGTTTCACCGCGGGGCAGTAACAGGTAACAAATCATGGCAAAAGAATACAGCCGTACCCAACGAATCGGCGATCAGATGCAGCGTGAGCTGGCCCAGCTGATCCGTCGTGAAGTCAAAGATCCGCGTGTCGGCCTGGTCACCATTACCGCTGTTGATGTCAGCCGTGACGTTGGTCACGCGAAGATCTTCATCACCGTGATGGGGCAGGACAACGCCGAAGATATCGCGCAAAGCATCAAGGTGCTCAATGCTGCCGCCGGTTTCCTGCGCATGCAGCTGGCTCGTGAAATGAAGCTGCGCAGCGTGCCTCAATTGCACTTCCACTACGACGAAAGTGTCGCCCGTGGCGCGCACCTGTCGGCTCTGATCGAGCGAGCGGTGGCCGAAGACAGTCAGCACGAAACTGCTGCACCCGAAGACACCAAGGAGTAACTCGGTGGCTCAGGTCAAACGTATCCGTCGTAACGTCAGTGGCATCATCCTGCTCGACAAGCCGCTGGGGTTTACCTCCAACGCCGCGTTGCAGAAGGTTCGCTGGCTGCTCAACGCCGAGAAGGCCGGTCACACCGGCAGTCTCGACCCACTGGCTACCGGCGTGTTGCCGCTGTGCTTTGGCGAGGCGACCAAGTTCTCGCAGTATCTGCTTGATTCCGACAAGGGTTACGAAACCCTGGCGCAACTGGGCAAGACCACCACCACGGCAGACGCCGAAGGCGAGGTTTTGCAGGAGCGTCCGGTGACCGTTGGTCAGGCCGACATTGAAGCGGTCCTGCCGAAATTTCGCGGTCAAATCAGTCAGATACCGCCGATGTACTCCGCTCTCAAGCGTGATGGCCAGCCGCTGTACAAGCTGGCCCGTGCAGGCGAAGTAGTGGAGCGCGAACCGCGTTCTGTTACTATTGCGCGCTTGGAATTGCTGGCCTTCGAAGGCGATACTGCGCGTCTGGCGGTGGATTGCAGCAAGGGCACCTATATTCGTACCCTGGTGGAGGATATCGGTGAGCAACTCGGTTGTGGTGCATACGTCGCTGAATTGCGCCGTACCCAGGCCGGGCCTTTCACCCTGGCGCAGACCGTGACCCTCGAAGAGCTGGAAGCGGTACATGCCGAAGGCGGCAACGAAGCGGTCGACCGCTTCCTGATGCCATCGGACAGCGGCCTGCAGGATTGGCCACTGCTGCAGTTCTCGGAAGCGAGCGCGTTCTACTGGCTCAACGGCCAGCCGGTACGTGCCCCGGATGCTCCGAAGTTCGGCATGGTGCGGGTACAGGATCATAACGGTCGCTTCATCGGTATCGGTGAAGTGAGCGAAGACGGGCGGATCGCGCCGCGTCGACTGATTCGGTCAGAATGACCGAACGAGTGTGGCTGTTAACAGGCGCGGTCACTACTCATTTATAGATACAGGGATTTGTCCCTGGCCTGTTGAAACCGTTTCTGAAACGGTTTCCTGATAAAAGGATTGCCTCATGGCTCTCGACGTTCAAGAAAAAGCCCAAATCGTAGCTGACTACCAGCAAGCTGTTGGTGACACTGGTTCGCCAGAAGTGCAAGTTGCACTGCTGACCGCCAACATCAACAAACTGCAAGGTCACTTCAAGGCCAACGGTAAAGACCACCACTCCCGTCGTGGTCTGATCCGCATGGTTAACCAGCGTCGCAAGCTGCTGGACTACCTGAAAGGCAAGGACCTGAGCCGTTACAGCGCTCTGATCGCTCGCCTGGGTCTGCGTCGCTAATCAGCGATTGCGCTAGAGGTTGGTTGTCTGTCTTGCGTCAACGGGATTCCCGCTGGCGCATGGCAGGCTCCCAGCCTCAAGTTTTATCTGAACTACCGTTTTACCCGGACAATCAGCGGGCCGATTCCCGACGTTGCCCAAGAATTTCGCAAGAAACCAGTTCCCCCAAGAGCCACAAAGAAGGTAGGACACCGTGAACCCGGTAATCAAAAAATTCCAGTTCGGTCAGTCGACCGTTACCCTCGAGACTGGCCGTATCGCCCGTCAGGCCTCCGGCGCAGTATTGGTCACCGTTGACGACGACGTCAGCGTGTTGGTGACCGTAGTCGGTGCCAAGCAAGCCGATCCGGGCAAGGGCTTCTTCCCTCTGTCCGTTCATTACCAGGAAAAGACTTACGCTGCCGGCAAGATCCCTGGCGGTTTCTTCAAGCGTGAAGGCCGTCCTTCCGAGAAAGAAACCCTGACTTCCCGACTGATCGACCGTCCGATCCGTCCGCTGTTCCCTGAAGGCTTCATGAACGAAGTGCAGGTTGTCTGCACCGTGGTTTCCACCAGCAAGAAGACCGATCCGGACATCGCTGCGATGATCGGTACCTCGGCTGCCCTGGCGATCTCCGGCATTCCGTTCGACGGCCCGATCGGCGCCGCTCGCGTTGCTTTCCACGAAAGCACCGGTTACCTGCTGAACCCGACTTACGAGCAGCAAGCTGCCTCGAGCCTGGACATGGTCGTTGCCGGTACTTCGGACGCTGTACTGATGGTTGAATCGGAAGCCAAAGAGCTGACCGAAGACCAGATGCTGGGCGCGGTACTGTTTGCTCACGACGAGTTCCAGGTCGTGATCAACGCTGTAAAAGAACTGGCTGCCGAAGCTGCCAAGCCAACCTGGACCTGGGCGCCTGCTCCAGAAGCCACCGAGCTGCTGGCCGCTATCCGCTCCGAGTTCGGCGAAGCGATCTCCCAGGCTTACACCATCACCATCAAGGCCGACCGTTATGCGCGTCTGGGCGAGCTGCGTGACCAGGTCGTTGCCAAGCTGTCCGGTGAAGAAGGCCAACCTTCGGCTTCCGACGTCAAAGCCGCTTTCGGCGAAATCGAATACCGCACCGTTCGTGAAAACATCGTAAACGGCAAGCCACGTATCGACGGTCGCGACACCCGCACCGTACGTCCGCTGAACATCGAAGTCGGCGTTCTGCCGAAGACACACGGTTCGGCACTGTTCACCCGTGGCGAAACCCAGGCTCTGGTGGTCGCGACGCTGGGCACCGCCCGTGACGCACAACTGCTGGACACTCTGGAAGGCGAGAAGAAAGACCCGTTCATGCTGCACTACAACTTCCCTCCGTTCTCGGTGGGCGAGTGTGGTCGCATGGGTGGCGCCGGTCGTCGCGAAATCGGTCACGGCCGTCTGGCCCGTCGCTCGGTTTCGGCCATGCTGCCAGCCGCTGACGTATTCCCGTACACCATCCGTGTGGTATCGGAAATCACCGAATCCAACGGTTCGAGCTCGATGGCTTCCGTTTGTGGCGCTTCCCTGGCCCTGATGGACGCCGGTGTTCCGATGAAGGCACCGGTTGCCGGTATCGCCATGGGTCTGGTTAAAGAAGGCGAGAAATTCGCCGTTCTGACCGACATCCTGGGTGACGAAGACCACCTGGGCGACATGGACTTCAAAGTGGCCGGTACCGCCAAAGGTGTGACCGCGCTGCAGATGGACATCAAGATCAAGGGCATCACCGAAGAGATCATGGAAATCGCTCTGGGCCAAGCCCTGGAAGCGCGCCTGAACATCCTCGGCCAGATGAACCAGATCATCGGCCAGTCGCGTACCGAACTGTCGGCCAACGCTCCGACCATGATCGCGATGAAGATCGACACCGACAAGATCCGTGACGTTATCGGTAAAGGTGGCGCGACCATCCGTGCGATCTGCGAAGAGACCAAGGCTTCGATCGACATCGAAGACGACGGCTCGATCAAGATCTTCGGCGAAACCAAGGAAGCGGCTGAAGCAGCACGTCAGCGCGTTCTGGGTATCACCGCAGAAGCCGAGATCGGCAAGATCTACGTCGGCAAGGTTGAGCGCATCGTCGACTTCGGCGCGTTCGTCAACATCCTGCCAGGCAAGGATGGTCTGGTTCACATCTCGATGCTGAGCGACGCTCGCGTAGAAAAAGTGACCGACATCCTGAAAGAAGGCCAGGAAGTGGAAGTGCTGGTACTGGACGTGGACAACCGCGGCCGTATCAAACTGTCCATCAAAGACGTGGCAGCGGCCAAGGCTTCGGGCGTTTAATCACCCGATAGCTTTAGCGCAATAAAAATGCCCCGCCGTGAAAACGGCGGGGCATTTTTTTGTCCGTGAAATATCGAGTCATTCGGCGAAGTTGCCGACCTGCAAGACCAGTGCTAGGTTTAGCCCACCGCCCGTGTAGCTCAGCCGGTAGAGCAGCGCACTCGTAACGCGAAGGTCGCAGGTTCGATTCCTGTCTCGGGCACCACTTCCCCTTATTTCACCTTGCGGCTCAACTCCTCGACGGTCCGCTTGAGCTGATCCATCGCGCGATCCTGATCGTTGAGCTTCTGCTTCAGGCTGGAGATTTCGCTGTTGCTTGAGCTTGAGCTTGAGCTTGAGCTTGAGCTGGAGCCACTGTTGCGCTTGAGGTCTTCGACCTGACGGCCGAGCGTATCGAGCTGGCGCTCCTGTTCCTTGACCTTGCTCTTCAGATCATCAATCTCTCTGCCGCTGGAACTCGAGCTGGAACCGCTGCTGCGTTTGAGCTCTTCGATCTGACGCGACTGATCGTTGACGGTGTCGCGCATCTTTTTCAGTTCATCGACACCGATACCGCTCTTGATTACCACGTCTTTGCCGAAATCGTTGTGAATGGCGGAGATCTCGTCGCCATAGGAAGGGCTGCTGCCACTGAGTTCAACTGCCATTGCACTGGTCAGAGGGGCGAGGGTGCCCAAGAGGACAGTCAAAGCGGTGGCGGACACAACAAGAGAAATCTTCGAAAAGCTGCGCATCACTGGGTTTCCTTGTGAACAGCGAAGGTGAGTGCCGATGTGGCACATGGCTATGACTTGGAAAGGCGATTTATGTTCCCCCGGTCAACTTTTTGTGGGAGAGATGTAAAGACCCGTGTAATTCGCTCGCCAAACGTCCTATATTCGCTGTCTGCATGAGCATCGCCCAGCAGTTTTCAGATGATCCCGAATGGTTCCGAAGGCCGGACAATCCGCGTCAGAGAGATCCTTGATGATCCACATCCATCTTCCATTCTTACGATCAGCGAGAACGCCATGACCGAGTTAACTCAAGAGCAACGCCACGAACAAGCGCTGGAAAAGTACAAGCTTGATGCGCCTGAGCTGATGGACGAGATCAAGGATCTCAGTCCCGATGATCAGAAGGACCAGATTCAGTGGGCGTTCGAAGACGAAGCCGAAGCCCAGGGCCTGCAACCTTGGGAGTTGACCCTCAAGTACACCAGCACGCCTGAGGAGTTCGAGGCCAAACGCCTGGAACTGCACAAGGAAGCGGCCGAAGTGTTGGGCGTCGAGTGGGATGAATATTGCGAGATGAACAATCTGGTGGTCTGAAACAAAAACGCCAGCCTCGAAAGGGCTGGCGTTTTTTATTGTGCGCTCGAATCAGAGGCTCAGGCGCATCGACAGGTCGACGGCCTTCACGTCCTTGGTCATCGCACCGATCGAGATGTAATCCACCCCGGTCTGTGCAATCGGCAACAGCGTGCTTTCGTTGATGCCGCCGCTGGCTTCCAGTTTCGCCTTGCCGCCGTTCAGGAGCACGGCTTCGCGCATGTCGTCCAGGCTCAGTTCGTCGAGCATGATGATGTCGGCGCCGGCCGCCAGGGCCTCCTTCAACTCTTCCAGGCTTTCCACTTCGACTTCCACCGGTTTGCCCGGTGCGATCTTGTGCGCTGCCGCAATGGCCTGAGGAATTCCGCCGCTGGCGGCGATGTGGTTTTCCTTGATCAGGAACGCGTCATAGAGACCGATGCGATGGTTATGGCAACCGCCGCAAGTCACCGCGTATTTCTGTGCCAGACGCAGACCCGGCAGGGTCTTGCGGGTATCGAGCAGTTTCACCCCGGTTTCGCCCACGAAGTCAGCAAGGTATTGCGCGCGGGTGGCCACACCGGACAGCAATTGCAGGAAGTTCAGAGCGCTGCGTTCACCGGTCAGCAGCGAGCGGGCCGGGCCTTCCAGGTGAAACAACGGCTGATTGGGCGAAACCCGTTCGCCATCGCGCACCTGCCAGTGCACCGCGACTCGCGGATCAAGCTGACGGAACACCGTATCGACCCAGGCTGTCCCGCAGATCACGGCGGCGTCACGGGTGATGATGGTGGCTTTGGCCAGGCGTTCGGCCGGGATCAATTGCGCGGTGATGTCGCCGCTGCCGATGTCTTCGAGCAACGCACGGCGCACGTTGGCTTCGATTTCGGCGGTCAAATCGGCGAGACGTAGATTCGGCATAACGGGCTCCACAAACTAAGTGGCCCGATTATAGGGGCATGGCACGGGCCAACCCAAGGCGAGAACCGCGCGGCTGCCTGCATCTGGTCGATTCCATGGAGCGAAAGCCGTTGGGCGGCGGTCACTCAAGGGTGCGCCCGTCTAGGGGAAACCCTGACGCCTCTGGCGCCGGAGACAACTTTTGCAAGATAATCCGCCTTGCATTTGACGCCATGTCTTTGACGTCGGCAAATCACCGTTTCAGGAGGCTTGGATGCACAACGACGGGAACGTAGTGCCTTTGCACAAGGCTGCTACCGATCAGGCGAACCACTCGCCGCTCGCCCGCCTGCCTGTGATTCTGCTTCAGGTTCGCGACAAGGCTGCACAACGCCTGCGCAACGGCCTGCAGGAACTGTTCGATAACGCCGACGACACTCTGTTCGAAATGGCCGACCGGGCGCGCAACGACGTCGAGCAGAACATCTTTTTCGAAGCCATGCGCGACCTGCGCCTCAAGCGCAAGAACATCGAGCGCGGCTTTCTCGAGCAATACTTCGAGGCCTTTGTCGGTCTCATTCAATCCGATCCTGCCCAAAACGTCGTTTCGCATGCATTGCAGTACGAAGACGCCACGCCGCGTACCGACGACATGGAGCGCAACGTAGCCATCGAGACCATGGTGGGTCGGGTGCTCAACCGCGACGGTCTTGCACTCGATCAGTTGACCGCTCGGCTCAATGCATTGCTGGGTAAATCCCTCGATGATCGCCACAACCCGCTGGGGCCGGCGATGCTCTGCGAGTATTTCCTCCAGGCCGGGCGCAATCTGGGGGTGGAGATCAAGGTCAAGCTGATTCTGCTCAAACTGTTCGAGCGCTATGTACTGGCTGATACCGCTCAGTTGTTCGCTGAAGCCAATCAACTGCTGGTGGCCACCGGTGTGTTGCCCGAACTGAAACCGGCCCCTTCGCGCCGGGTCAGGGATCATGCTGTGGCCAGCGTGGACGGCGAGTTTGACGATCTCGATCAGGCGCCAGCGGACGCCGGTGTACAGGAGGTTTTTGCCGCACTTCAGGAGTTGTTGTCACACCTGCGCGGCAGTGTGGCGCCGACTCTGGAGCCCAGCGCGGCGACCCTGCCGATTTCCACCCGCGATCTGTTGCGCCTGCTGTCGCACTTGCAGCAATACGTGCCGGCGCTGGCGGGGCAGGAAGACTTCGACCTGCGCAACCAGCTTGAACAACTGCTGACCCGGGTCAGTGTGAAAAGCGGCAAATCCCGGGTCGTCGGAGAGGCCGACGAGGATGTGATCAACCTCGTCGCCATGGTCTTCGACTGCATTCTCGACGATCGCAATCTGCCGGACTCCCTCAAGGCGTTGATCGCCCGGCTGCAGATTCCCATGTTGAAAGTCGCAGTGATCGACAAGAGCTTTTTCAGCCGCAGCAGTCATCCGGCACGCCGCCTGCTCAATGAAATCGCCGAAGCGGCCATGGGCTGGGGCGAGTGCGACGGCGATGCACGGGGCAGCCTGTACTTGCGCATCGAGCAAGTGGTACAGCGGCTGCTGACGGATTTCGTTGATGACCCGGCGATCTTCTCCGAACTGCTGGCGGACTTCCTAACGTTCACCAGCGATGAACGTCGCCGCAGTGAACTGCTTGAGCAACGCCTGCGCGACGCTGAAGAGGGCCGGGCGAAAACCGAGCTGGCGCGTGTCTGCGTCGAACAAGCGATGACCCGGGCGCTGCTGGGCAAAGTCCTGCCACCGTCGGTGGTAGCCTTCGTGCAGACGGCCTGGAGCAAAGTGTTGCTGCTGACCTGTCTCAAGCACGGCGATCAGTCCGCCGAATGGCAGGCCGATGTGCAGACCATGGAACAATTGATCTGGAGTGTGCAGCGTCACGCCGAGGCTGACGCGGGCCTGCGCTTGCTGACGCTGGTGCCGGGGTTGCTCAAATCGTTGCGTGACGGGTTGAGCAGCTCGGCCTTCGACCCGTTTGCCACCAGCGAGTTTTTCAGTGAGCTGGAGGGGCTGCATGTGCGCTTGCTCGAAACGCCGGCAGTGGATCAGTGCGAATTGCCACCGATGATCGAGGTTTCCCGGGCCATCGTTTTGCAGACCGCTGACGAGGCCGCCCTCACCCTGACCCCGGAGCGCTTGCCGGCCGACGACGCGAGCCTGCGCCAGGTCGATCAGCTGCGCCTGGGCAGCTGGGTGGCGTTCGAGGAGGATGACGAGCACGTCTTGCGCTGCAAACTGGCGGCGATCGTTCAGGCCACCGGCAAGTACGTATTCGTCGATCGCACCGGGATGAAGGTCCAGGAGCGCAACCGGCTCGCCCTGGCCATGGAGTTCCGCCGGGGCACGGTGCGGGCTCTGGACGATACCTTGCTGTTCGACCGCGCGCTGGAGTCGGTGCTCGGCAATCTGCGACGGCTCAATAACGGCAAGTGATCGCGCGTCGGGGGTCGATCGCGGCATACTGGGCGCCAACACAGTCGGCGTTGAAGGAATCGGTATGCAGTTGGATCCCGCAAGCGGGTGGTGTCATGGGGTGCAGGTCTGCCCATCGCCCAACTTCAATGAACGCCCGGCGGGCGAAGTTTCGCTGTTGGTCATCCACAACATCAGCCTGCCGCCGGCGCAGTTCGCCACCGGTAAGGTGCAGGAATTTTTCCAGAATCGTCTGGATGTCACGGAGCATCCTTACTTTGCCGGGATTGCCGACCTGCGCGTCTCCGCGCATTTCCTGATCGAACGTGACGGCAAGGTCACCCAGTTTGTCTCCTGTCTCGAGCGGGCGTGGCATGCGGGTGTGTCGATTTTTGAAGGCCGCGAAACCTGTAACGATTTTTCCGTGGGCATCGAGCTCGAAGGCACTGATGATCTGCCATTTACCGATGCGCAGTATCAGGCCTTGATCACGCTGACCCGTCAGTTGCAAACAGCATTTCCGGCTATCACCGGCGCTCGTATCTGCGGGCACAGCGACATCGCACCCGGGCGCAAGACCGATCCTGGCCCGGCATTCGATTGGGCACGCTACCGCGCAGCCCTGGCACAAGAGGAAGGACAATGAGTTTTCTGGTGTTACTGCTGGCGGTCTGGGTCGAGAAGTTTTCGGCCCTGCGCCATCGGGTTCAACGCGATGGCGGATGGATCCGCGAACTGCACAAGCTTGAAAGTGGCAATCTGGCAAAACGGCCATGGCTGGTGCTGGTCATTCTGGTGTTGTTGCCGGTGGCCTTGCTGGGGCTGCTGCTGGTGGTGCTGGAGCCGGTTGCCTATGGCCTGTTGGCCCTGCCGGTGCATTTGCTGGTGGTGATTTACAGCCTGGGGCGGGGAGATCTGCTCGGCGGCCTCGGACCGTTCCGTGACGCCTGGCGCCGTGAGGATCTGCAAGCCGCTGCACATGTGGCCAAGCGCGATCTGGATATCTGCGCCGAGAGCGGCGAGCAACTGCTGGAGCAGGTACAGCAGCATCTGTTGTGGCAGGCGTACCAGAGTTTTTTCGCAGTGATTTTCTGGTACTTCCTGCTCGGTCCAGTCGCCGCCCTGAGCTATCGCCTGCTGGCCCTGGCAGAAGAGAACGCGCAAAACCCGGCGCTGGCCGAGCGGGCAGGGCAATTGCGGCACGCCTTCGACTGGGTGCCGGTGCGCCTGTTGGCAGCAAGTCTCGCGCTGGTCGGCAACTTTGTCGCGGTCAGCCGGATCATGCTGCATGAGCTGTTGAACTGGAACATCAGCGCCGCGCAACTGATCAACAAGGTCGGCCTGGCCGCCGGAGAGATTCCGCCTGCCGTCGTCGGCCCGGAAGGCATCAACACCCTCGATTGCCTGTGGGAGCTGCTGCTGCGTGCTGCGGTGTTGTGGTACGCCGGGTTTGCCCTGTGGACCGTCCTGATCCACTGATGCCTGCCTGAAGATCAATATGTCGCCCGAACGCAGCCCGCGTCCGGGCGATCTTTGCCGTTAACCTTAAGTTACAAAACCTCCCTTCGATTTGAGCTATACAGAGATAGCGCCCGATAGTGGCTATCTGCTGTCGCCCCGCGCCTGCCAATAAAAACAAGAAAAAACCAAGGGAGACTTCCAGTGAAGAGCTTGCTCTATCCCGCCGTCTCGCTGATGAACCGTCTGAGCTTCGGTATGAAGTTCAGCCTGATCAGCGTGCTGTTCCTGGTACCGATGCTGGTTACCAATTTCTATCTGGTGCGCGATTCCTATCGCGAATTCCAGGGCACTCGGGTGGAGTTGCAAAGCCTCGACCTGCTGGGCAGCAGCCTGACCCTGCGTCGGGATCTGGAAACCCTCAATAACCTGGTGCAGATCAACGTCACCCTCGGCCAGTCGGGCAAGGCCGGCAATGTCGAGTCGCAAATCACCGGTCTGGAGCAAAGCGTCCTGGCGCGCCTGCAGGGGCTCGCGGCCATGACCGACGACCCCGAGCAAATCAAGGTCTTCGATGCCAAGCGCGATGAAATGATTGCCGCGTTCAAGGCCCAGCAAGCTGAAAACTCCCTGCAAAGCAAAAGCGCGCTGATCGGCAAGCTGCTGGGCAGTGCACAGATCTTCAGCCAGATCATCGCCAGCCAGGCCGGCCTGAGCCGCGACACTCAGAGCGACATCCGCCAACTCAGCGAGCTGGTCACAGCCATCACACCAGCCATCACTCAGACCCTCGGCGAAGGCCGGGCCATGGGCTCCTTCTCGTTGGGGCAGGGGTTTCTCAACAGTTCCTCCAGCACTCGGTTCGATGAACTGCTGGCGCAGATCGAAAAGCTTCAGGGCGAATACGGGCTGAAACTGCAGGACGCGCTGGGTTCGAGCAAGGCTGCGCGTGACTCGCTGAGCCCCGCGGCCGATGCCAGCAAGGCGTCGCTGAAACAGGCCAGCGAAGTGTTTGAAGAACAAGTGGTGGTGGCCGAGACACTCGATGCCCCATGGCAGGCTTTCTACGATCAGATCACCGGGCTGATGGATCGCACCTATCAGCTCAACGAAGCCACCCTGAAATTTCTCGATACCCAGTTGCAGCAACGTCTGGCGCAGAACCGTACGCACATGGTGTTGCAAGCCGTGGCGCTGTCGGTGGTATTCGTGCTGATCTTCTACCTCTATGGCGGCTTCTACGCCTCGACCCGCAATACGCTAAAACGTCTTGGCGCGATGATGGACAGAGTCGCGGCCGGGGATATGACAGTCAACTTCGTGGCCCATAGCCGCGATGAACTGGGCGAACTGGGCGAGGTGTTCAATGGCACGGTGCGCAAGATCCATGACTTGATCGAGCGGGTCGGTCATACCGTCGGGGAGGTCGAGCGTCAGGCCGGGCAAGTGGAAAACGTTTCGGCGCAAAGCAATCAGGCGGTGGCCGGACAGCGCAGCCAGATCGAGCAGGTGGCCACGGCCATGAACCAGATGTCGGCGACCTCGCAGGAAGTGGCACGCAGTGCGGCGGCTGCAGTGAGCAGCGCCCACAGCGTCAACGACGAAACCATCAACGGACGTGGTCTGGTGGAGTCGCAGCAGGGCAGCATCGCGGCACTGGCCAGTGAGATCGATCAGTCGGTGCGGGTGATCAATCAGTTGGCCAGCGACAGTCAGTCGATCAGCCGGGTGCTGGAGGTGATCAAGAGCATCGCCGAGCAGACCAATCTGCTGGCCCTCAACGCGGCGATCGAAGCGGCGCGGGCCGGTGAGCAGGGCCGGGGTTTTGCGGTGGTGGCGGACGAAGTACGGACGCTGGCCAAACGTACTCAGCAATCGACCGAAGAAATCGAGCAGATGATCGCCAGGCTTCACGGCGGGGTCGGTGCAGCAGTGAAGGCCATGGGTGTCAGTCATTCGATGGCCAACGGTACGGTCGGACAGTCGGAAAAGGTCCAGCAGGCGCTGGAAAACATCCTCGGTGCGGTAGGAATGATCGTCGACCAGAACCAGCAGATCGCCGCAGCCGTAGAGCAGCAGACCGCTGTGGCCCATGACATCGACCAGAACATTGTCGAGATCAACCGCGCCGGTGAACGCACGGCCGAAGGGGCCTGTCAGACCGAAAACGCCAGTCGCGCCCTGTCGGCTCAGGTGGTTGAGTTGAAGCAGTTGATCAGCGCCTTCCGGGTTTAATCAGCCTGCCTCTCGCGAGGCAGGTTTGTCGGAATAATTTGTAGTACTTCTTTGCTTACATTTGTAAGCAATTTCCTGATTTCCTCCGTGCCCTGATTTTTCGTCTTCAATGGATCAAGATCACACCAACTGACCGTTTGGAGGAGGCCACACATGTCTGTTGCAACCCTGGGAGTCCAGGGCCGCTGTGCCCATTGCCAGACCACGTTGCTGCTCAAACCCTGGCAACTCAATGCCATCGCGATCAATGAACCGTTCACCTGTGCTCACTGCGAGAAAGCCCTGGAGCTGCGCTGCCCGAAACAGATCAGACGTTTCAGATCCCTCGATTCGCTGGGCTGGTTGCGCTTCAGTGCTTCGTTGACGGTGTGTACTGCGTTGCTGGTGGCGCTGGTGATGGAATGGATCGGGCTGCTCAACGTGACCGAGCAGTTGAATGCTTCACTGATCGTGGTTTTCGTCTACTTCGCGCTGATGCGTTTTGTTCACCATCGCCAGCACATGACCCTGACGCTCGACGCGGTGAAGGCCCACGGCGAATGACTACCAGCCGAACACTTCGCGGCAGTTGGCGGTGCTGGCCTCGGCAAGTTGTTCTGCGCTGATACTCATCAATCCCGCAAGCGCGTTGCAGATCGCCGGAAGATGCGCCGGTGTGTTGCGCAGGCCAGGGTACATGGCGGGTGCCATGTCCGGTGAGTCGGTTTCCAGCACCACCGAGCCCAGCGGTAAATCCGCCAGTACTCGATGCATACGCAAGGCCTGAGGCCAGGTCGGCGCGCCGCCGAGACCGAGTTTGAAACCGAGTTTGATGTATTCCCGCGCCTCTTCACGGCTGCCGGCGAAGGCGTGGATGATGCCGGCGCGTTTGAGTCTGAATCGCTTGAGCGTGGCAATCACCGCCGCATGGCTGCGCCGCACGTGGATCAACGCCGGTAACTCGAAATCCGCCGCCAACTGCAGTTGTGCGTCGAACAGCACCTGCTGGCGTTCGCGGTCGAGAGTTTCGATGAAGTAATCCAGTCCGATTTCGCCGACGGCGCACAGCTGTTGATGACCGCGCAGCCGTGTCAGCCAATCGCCCAGCGCAAGCAAGTCTTGCGGCCGATGCTGATCCAGATACACCGGGTGCAGTCCGAAAGCCGCGTACAGCTCAGGATCGCTCTGCACCAGATCCCACACCCGCTGCCAGTTGGATTCGCAGACCCCCAGCACCACCATCCGCCGCACGCCGAGGGCACGGCTTTCGGCCAGCAACGCCGCACGGTCGGCGTCGAAGTCGGGAAAGTCCAGATGGGTGTGGCTGTCGATCAGCTCCACGGTTCAGTCCCGGTGAATACGCTGCTTGAAGGTACGGGCGATGGCCTGCACGCCAGGCTGGTAATCCGATTGCTCGACCGCTGCCAGCGCCAGTGCCAGGGCCTTGTCGGCGATCAACTGGTGCTGCTGGGCCATGGCGTTGACCGGCAGTGGCAGGAAGTCCAGCAACTGGGTGTCGCCAAATGTGCCGAGGCGCAGCGGGCGGGATTTGAGCGGGAAGTCATGCAGCGCATCGAATACACCCTGCAACAGCACATAGGACGTGGTCACCAGCGCATCCGGCAAATGCCCGAGGCGTTGCAGGAGTTCTTCCATCAATTGCTTGCCGCATTCGCGGCTGAAGGACTCGGCGTGCTCGATCAGCACTTCGCCCTTGAAGCCGGCAAGGGCTTGTTTGAAACCGGCGGCACGTTCCTGGCTGATGCTCAGTTCCGGGCGGGCACCCAGCAGCACGATCTGTTTCGGCTGCGGGTCGAGCAGGCTTTCGGTCAGGTGCAGGCTGGCCTCGCGGTCGTCGCTGACCACCGAGCAGAAATGCTCGGGGTCCATCACCCGGTCGATGGCGATGACCGGCAAACCCTTGGCCTGCAACTGGCGGTAGCTGTCATCACCGGCCGGCAGGCAACTGGCGACGATCAGCGCATCGCAACGCCGGGCGCGGAACAGTTGCAGCAGTTGCCGCTCGCTGTCCGGTGCATCGTCGGAGCTGGCGATCAGCAACTGATAACCGCGAGCCCTGGCACCTTGTTCCAACAGCTTGGCGATCCGCGCGTAACTGGGGTTTTCCAGATCCGGCAGGATAAAACCCAGGGTCCGGGTATGCCGGCTGCGCAGCCCGGCCGCCTGTGGATTGGGCGTAAAGCCGTGCTGATCGACCACCGCCCGCACCCGCTCGACAGTCGCGGTGCTGATGCGTTGCTGTTCGGCCTTGCCGTTGATGACGTAGCTGGCGGTGGTCACGGACACTCCGGCCAACCGCGCGATATCACTGAGTTTCAACCCGGGATTTCCTTGTTTTTTCGAGCTTGCCGCGACATTTTCGCCAATCCTACCCGATTCAGGCAGGCGACCATTGTCTCAGCGCATCCGACAAGTTGGACTTCAAGGATGGGACATTATCGAGTAACGTGCCGATCAATCTAGATTAAACGTTTCAGCAAGCGTATTTTCTACGTTTTAGACGCCTTTGGCCGGTTCTGCCGTGAAACCGCCAAAACTGCCTCCTGAAAGGGAAGCCTACAAGCGCCTAAGCTGCAACCATTCAAAACAATACCTGGCGCATCAACGCGTCAAAAAGGAGATCGCATGCTCGAGCTCACTGTAGAGCAGATATCCATGGGCCAGTCGGCTGTGGATAAACCCGCCGCTTTGCAATTGCTGGCCAGTCATCTGGTCGCCGATGGCCTCGTCGCCGATGGATACCTCGCCGGCCTGCAGGCCCGGGAGGCTCAGGGCTCGACCTTCCTCGGTCAAGGCATTGCGATTCCCCACGGCACGCCCGAAACCCGTGACCAGGTGTTCGCTACCGGCGTGCGCTTGATGCAGTTTCCCGACGGCGTGGATTGGGGCGACGGCCAGATCGTCTATCTGGCCATCGGCATCGCGGCCAAATCCGACGAACACCTGCGCCTGCTGCAACTGCTGACCCGCGCCCTCGGCGAGACCGATCTGGGTCAGGCCCTGCGCCGCGCCAGTTCGCCCGAAGCGCTGCTGAAACTGCTGCAAGGCGCGCCACAGGAGCTGGCGCTGGATGCACAGATGATTGGCCTCGGGGTCTCTGCCGACGATTTCGAAGAGCTGGTCTGGCGCGGTGCGCGTCTGCTGCGCCAGGCCGATTGCGTGAGCAACGGTTTTGCCGGGGTGTTGCAGCAAGTCGAAGCGCTGCCGCTGGGTGATGGCCTGTGGTGGCTGCACAGCGAACAGACCGTGAAACGTCCAGGTTTGGCGTTCGTCACGCCGGACAAACCAATGCGTTACCTCGGTCAGCCGCTCAGCGGTCTGTTCTGTCTGGCCAGCCTCGGTGAAGCGCATCAGGCGTTGCTTGAGCGGTTGTGCGCGTTGCTGATCGAAGGTCGCGGTCATGAACTGGGCCGCGCCACCAGCAGCCGCAAAGTCCTCGAAGTGCTCGGCGGCGAGTTGCCGGCCGACTGGCCAAATGCGCGGATTGCACTGGCCAACGCTCATGGTCTGCACGCGCGGCCGGCGAAGATCCTTGCGCAACTGGCCAAGAGCTTTGACGGTGAAATTCGTGTGCGCATCGTCGATGGTCAGGACAGCGCCGTATCGGTGAAGAGTCTGAGTAAACTGCTGAGCCTCGGCGCCCGTCGCGGCCAGGTGCTGGAAATCATCGCCGAGCCGAGCATCGCCGCCGATGCGTTGCCGGCGTTGTTGGCGGCGATCGAGGAAGGCCTCGGTGAAGAAGTCGAACCGCTGCCGGCCGTCAGCCAACCACCCGAAGTGATCACCGACATAGCCGAAGTCATCATCGCCCCGGCCTCCGGCAGCTTGCTGCAAGCGATTCCCGCCGCCCCCGGCATCGCCATCGGCCCGGCGCACATTCAGGTCCAGCAAGCCATCGATTACCCGTTGCGCGGCGAGTCCGCCGCCATCGAGCGCGAGCGTCTCAAGCAGGCGCTGGCCGACGTGCGCCAGGACATTCAAGGCCTGATCGAACGCAGCAAGGCCAAGGCGATTCGCGAGATTTTCATCACCCACCAGGAAATGCTCGACGACCCGGAACTCACCGACGAAGTCGACACCCGCCTCAAGCAGGGCGAAAGCGCCGAAGCGGCGTGGATGGCTGTGATCGAGGCCGCCGCGAAACAGCAGGAAGCGTTGCAGGACGCGTTGCTCGCCGAACGTGCTGCCGACCTGCGTGATATCGGGCGTCGGGTGCTGGCGCAACTGTGCGGCGTGCAGACGCCCGCCGAGCCCGAGCAACCGTACATTCTGGTGATGGATGAAGTCGGTCCGTCCGACGTGGCGCGTCTTGATCCGGCGCGGGTCGCGGGGATTCTCACCGCCCGTGGTGGCGCCACCGCTCACAGCGCCATCGTGGCCCGCGCGCTGGGGATTCCGGCGCTGGTCGGTGCGGGCGCTGCGGTGTTGCTGCTGAAACCGGGCACGCCGTTGCTGCTCGACGGCCAGCGCGGTCGCCTGCATGTGGACGCGGATGCCGCGACCCTGCAACGCGCCAGCGAAGAGCGCGACACCCGCGAACAACGCCTGAAAGCCGCCGCCGAACAACGCCATCAACCAGCGCACACCACCGACGGCCATGCCGTGGAAGTGTTCGCCAACATCGGTGAAAGCGCCGGTGTGATCAGCGCGGTGGAGCAGGGCGCCGAAGGTATCGGTTTGCTGCGCACCGAGCTGATTTTCATGGCCCACCCGCAGGCGCCGGACGAGGCGACTCAGGAAGCCGAATACCGCCGCGTCCTCGATGGTCTCGCCGGTCGGCCGCTGGTGGTGCGTACCCTTGATGTCGGCGGCGACAAACCGCTGCCGTATTGGCCGATCGCCAAGGAAGAAAACCCGTTCCTCGGCGTACGCGGCATTCGCCTGACTTTGCAGCGTCCGCAGATCATGGAAGCGCAGTTGCGTGCCTTGCTGCGTTCGGCAGACAACCGACCATTGCGGATCATGTTCCCGATGGTCGGCAGCGTCGAAGAGTGGCGTCAGGCCCGCGACATGACCGAACGCCTGCGCCTGGAAATTCCGGTCGCCGATCTGCAACTGGGGATCATGATCGAAGTGCCGTCCGCCGCGTTGCTGGCGCCGGTGCTGGCCAAAGAGGTGGACTTCTTCAGCGTCGGCACCAACGACCTGACCCAATACACCCTGGCCATCGACCGGGGTCATCCGACCCTCTCCGCCCAGGCGGACGGCCTGCACCCGGCGGTGCTGCAACTGATCGACATCACCGTGCGCGCGGCCCATGCCCATGGCAAATGGGTCGGTGTGTGCGGCGAGCTGGCGGCGGATCCGCTGGCGGTGCCGGTACTGGTCGGCCTCGGTGTGGATGAACTGAGTGTGTCCGGGCGCAGCATTGCCGAGGTCAAGGCGCGCATCCGCGAACTCAGCCTGACCCAGGCTCAAACCCTTGCTCAACAAGCCCTGGCCGTGGGCAGCGCCAACGAAGTGCGCGCATTAGTGGAGGCCCTGTAATGGCCAAGATTCTTACCCTGACCCTCAACCCGGCGCTGGACCTGACGGTGCAGCTGCCGCTTCTGGAAGTCGGTCAGGTCAATCGCAGCGACGAGATGCACACCCACGCCGCTGGTAAAGGCGTGAACGTCGCGCAGGTGCTCGCCGATCTCGGTCATCAACTGACGGTCAGCGGTTTTCTCGGTGAAGACAACCTGCAGGCATTCGAAAACCTGTTCGTCAAACGCGGTTTCGTCGACGCCTTCATCCGTGTACCCGGCGAGACTCGCAGCAACATCAAGGTCGCCGAACAGAACGGCCGTATCACCGACATCAACGGCCCGGGGCCGGTAGTGGACGTGGTGGCACAACAGGCGTTGCTGGATCGTCTGGTGCAGATCGCGCCGGGGCACGACGCAGTGGTGGTGGCCGGCAGCCTGCCGCGCGGAGTCAGTGCGAAATGGTTGCGAGAGTTGATTGAGCGCCTGAAGGGGCTGGGCCTGAAAGTCGCGCTGGACACCAGCGGCGAAGCGTTGCGCACGGCGCTCAAGGCCGGTCCGTGGCTGATCAAGCCGAATACCGAAGAGCTGGCCGATGCGCTGGGCTGTGAAGTGGTCTCCCACGCGTCACAGGCCGAAGCGGCTGATCGGCTGCACGCTCAGGGCATCGAGCATGTGGTGATTTCCCACGGCGCCGAAGGCGTGAACTGGTTCAGCGTCGGCTCGGCGTTACATGCCACGCCACCGAAGGTCAGCGTCGCCAGCACGGTCGGTGCCGGCGATTCGTTGCTGGCCGGCATGCTGCACGGTCTGCTCAGCGCTGACACGCCGGAACAAACCCTGCGCACGGCCACGGCGATTGCGGCGCAGGCGGTGACCCAGATCGGTTTCGGTATTCATGATGCTGCGCAACTGGCGCGGCTTGAACAGGGCGTGCGCGTGCGTCCCCTGACAGAACAATAAGAGGGTTTGTCATGAAGTTAGCCATTGTCACGGCCTGCCCGAACGGCATGGTCACCAGTGTGCTGTGTGCCCGGCTGCTGGATGCCGCAGCCCAGCGTCAGGGCTGGAGCACCAGCGTCGAAGTGGTGGACGCAGCGCACCCGGAACGAGCGCTGTCGGCGGCCACCATCGAGGCGGCGGAGTGGGTATTGCTGGTGGCCACCGGCGACATCGACATGACGCGTTTCATCGGCAAACGCGTGTTCCGGATCGCCCCGGCGCAAGCGCTGCAGGATGTCGAAGCGGTGCTGCGTCGCGGTGTCGAAGAGGCCGAAGTTCATGTCGCCAGCGACGTTGTCCCGGCTGCAGTCACGCAGACCGCGCCACGCATCGTTGCCGTCACCGCGTGCCCGACCGGTGTCGCGCACACCTTTATGGCCGCCGAAGCCTTGCAGCAAACGGCCAAGCGTCTGGGTTATGAGTTCCAGGTGGAAACCCAGGGTTCGGTAGGGGCGAAAAATCCCTTGAGCGCGACAGCGATTGCCGAGGCCGACGTGGTGCTGCTGGCGGCGGATATCGAAGTCGCTACCGAGCGGTTCGCCGGCAAGAAAATCTATCGCTGTGGTACCGGGATCGCGTTGAAGCAATCCGAAGCCACGCTGAAAAAAGCCCTGGCCGAAGGTGTCGTTGAAAGCGCTGCCGGCGACGGAAAAGTACCGGCCAAACAAGAGAAAACCGGCATCTACAAACACCTGCTGACCGGTGTGTCGTTCATGTTGCCGATGGTGGTGGCGGGCGGTCTGATGATCGCCTTGTCGTTCGTGTTCGGCATCACCGCATTCAAGGAAGAAGGCACGCTGGCGGCGGCATTGATGCAGATCGGTGGCGAGACCGCGTTCAAGTTGATGGTGCCGTTGCTGGCCGGTTACATCGCCTACTCGATTGCCGACCGTCCGGGTCTGGCGCCGGGAATGATCGGCGGCTTGCTGGCGAGCACCCTGGGCGCCGGCTTCATCGGCGGGATCGTCGCCGGGTTTATCGCAGGCTACGCGGCCAAGGCGATCAGTCGGTATGTGGCGTTGCCGCAAAGTCTGGAAGCGCTGAAACCGATTCTGATCATCCCGCTGTTCGCCAGTCTGATCACCGGGCTGGTGATGATTTACGTGGTTGGCAAACCGGTGGCGGGGATGCTCGCAGCGCTCACGCATTTTCTCGACAGCATGGGCACCACCAACGCGATCCTGCTCGGTGTGCTGCTGGGCGGGATGATGTGCGTCGACCTCGGAGGGCCGATCAACAAGGCTGCGTATGCGTTCTCGGTGGGGCTGCTGGCGTCGCAGAGTTACGCACCGATGGCCGCGACCATGGCCGCCGGCATGGTGCCGCCGATTGGTCTGGGTATCGCCACCTTCATCGCCCGGCGCAAGTTCGCCCAGACTGAACGCGAAGCCGGTAAAGCGGCGCTGGTGCTGGGCTTGTGCTTCATCTCCGAAGGGGCGATTCCGTTTGCCGCAAAAGACCCGTTGCGGGTGATCCCGGCGAGCATTGCCGGCGGTGCACTGACCGGTGCGCTGTCGATGTATTTCGGCTGCAAGCTGATGGCGCCGCACGGTGGTCTGTTTGTGCTGGCGATCCCGAATGCGATCAACCATGCGTTGTTGTATCTGCTGGCGATTGTCGCGGGCAGTCTGCTGACGGCGGTGGTGTATGCGCTGGTCAAGCGGCCGGAGGCTGTGGAACTGGCGCTGGAGCCCGCGAAGGCGTGAGGTGTCACACCCCTTTCATCTAGCGGTGCTTAAGTTTTCCTTTTTTCAGGGAGAACACCATGAGCGATTTCAACCTCGGTCGCCGGCGCGTGATGCAAGTGGTCGGCGCCGGTTTGCTGATGCCAGGGCTGGCGCCGGCCGTGATCGCCTCGGTCAAGGATCGGCCGCAACTCACCGACGGCGTGCAGTCCGGCGATCTGCAAGGCGACCGGGCGATGATCTGGAGTCGCAGCGATCGTCCGGCGCAAATGGTGGTGGAGTGGGACACCCGCAGTCAGTTCCGCCATCCGCGCCGGGTCGTCTCGGCGGTGGCCGATGCCCGTAGCGATTTCACCGCCCGCGTCGAACTCACCGGGTTGCCCGCCGATCAGGCGATTTTCTATCGCGTGTACTTCAAGGACGCCCGCACCGGCGTTGCCAGCGAGCCGTGGCTCGGCCACTTGCGCAGTGCACCGACGGCGCGGCGCAATCTCCGTTTTGTCTGGAGCGGCGACACCGTCGGCCAGGGCTTCGGCATCAACCCCGATATCGGCGGCATGCGCATCTACGAATCCATGCGCCTGCGCCTGCCGGACTTCTTTATCCACAGCGGCGACACCATCTACGCCGACGGCCCGGTGCCGGCGCAACTGACCACCGAAGGTGGCCGCGTGTGGCGCAACCTCACCACGGAAGCCAAAAGCAAAGTCGCGCAGACCCTCGACGATTATCGCGGCAATTACCGCTACAACCTGATGGATGAAAACATCCGCCGCTTCAACGCCGAAGTGCCGCAGATCTGGCAATGGGACGACCATGAAGTGGTCAACAACTGGTCGCCGGGCAAACAGCTCGACGAGCGCTATCAGGAAAAAGATATCCACACCCTGGTCGGACGTGCGCGCCAGGCGTGGCTTGAATATTCGCCGATGCGCCGGCAGGCAGCGGACGGTGGCGGGCGGATTTATCGCAAGCTGAGCTACGGGCCGATGCTCGATGTGTTCGTGCTCGACATGCGCAGCTATCGCGGCGCCAACGACGACAACCTCGGGGCGGAAAAACCGTTCCTCGGACGTGAGCAACTGAACTGGCTCAAGCGCGGATTGAAGGCGTCGAAAGCCCAGTGGAAGGTCATCGCTGCGGACATGCCGATCGGTCTTGGTGTGCCGGACGGTGAAGTCAGCCCCGGTGTGGCGCGCTGGGAAGCGGTGGCCAACGGTGATCCCGGCCCGGCTCAGGGCCGTGAGCTGGAAGTAGCCGAATTGCTCGGATTCCTGCGGGCACATCAGGTGCGCAATTTCGTGTTCCTGACGGCGGACGTGCATTACTGCGCGGCACATCACTATCACCCGGATCGTGCGGCGTTTCAGGATTTCGAACCGTTCTGGGAGTTTGTCGCAGGGCCGCTGAACGCCGGCAGCTTCGGGCCCAATCCTCTGGACAAGACCTTTGGCCCGCAAGTGGTGTTCCAGAAAGCACCGCCGACGCAGAACGCCTCGCCTTTTGCCGGGTTTCAGTTTTTCGGTGAGGTGAACATCGAGGGGCAGAGCGGGGAGATGAGTGTGGTACTGCGGGATCTGAACGGTGTGGCGGTGTTTGAGCAGAAGTTGCAGCCGGTCTGAATCCATTGCTGAACCTGTGGGAGCAGGGTTGCTCCCACAGTTGCCCAAGGTGAATCAGTAGACGTCGCGACGATAGCGACCCTGTTCGATCAGGCGTTCGACTTCGGCGGCGCCCAGCACTTCATTGAGCACTTGATCCACACCTGACGCCATGCCTTGAAGGCTGCCGCAGATGTAGATCACCGCACCGTCCGCCAGCCATTTCTTCAACTCGCCGGCCGATTCGCGCAGGCGGTCCTGCACGTAAATCTTCTCGGCCTGATCCCGCGAGAACGCCAGGTCCAGTCGCGCCAGATCACCATTGATCAACCACTCTTCCAGCTCCTCGCGGCAGAGGAAATCGTGCTCGCGATTGCGCTCGCCAAACAGCAGCCAATGACGCTGTTGGCCGTCGGCAATCCGCGCCTTGAGCAAGCTGCGCAGCCCGGCAAGTCCGGTGCCGTTGCCCAGCAGGATCATCGGCACCGGCGCATTTGGCAGATGGAAACCGCTGTTGCGGCGTACCCGCAGGCTGATGCTGCCGCCGACCGGAGCATGCTCGGTCAGCCAGCCGGAGCCGATGCCGAGGGTGCCGTCGCTGTGTTGTTCCTGACGCACGATCAGCTCCAGCACGCCGTCGGCGGCAATCGAGGCGATCGAGTATTCGCGCATGGCCAACGGCACCATCGCATCGACCAGCGCCTGAGCGTGCAGACCGACCAGATGGGCGCGGTGCTCGGGCAACTGGCGGGTGGCGAGGGCCACTTCCAGCGATTCTTCCAGACCGTTGACCTTTACGCTGGTTTCGCCACGAATGCCGAGGCCGTCGAGGAAATGTTCGATGACCCACGGGCAGTTGCGTGGCAACACTTCCACCAGATCGCCAGCGAGCCAGCTGCTGGTGTCCGGTGCGCGAAGACCCAGCAGAAACACCGGCGAGCCGCTGCTGTCAGGGTTCATCAACTCGCGACGGACCAGCGTCCAGTTGCTGTAGCTCGGTGCCTGCCAGGTATCGACCGGTGCCTGACCGGTGATCTGGCCAAGCTGGGTCTGCCAGTGCCGCAGTGCATAAGGATCGCCGCTGTCGACTTCCACCGGAGCGAACAGCGTCTTGCCGCCGTGTTCGCCCAGCCATTGATGCAGGCGTCGGGCGAAACCGCAAAAGTGCTGATACTGACGGTCGCCGAGGCCGAGCACCGAGTAGTTGAGGTTGTCGAGAGCCGAGGCACGGGTCAGCACTTTGCGCTCGAAACCGCGAGCGCTGTCCGGCGCCTCGCCGTCGCCGAAGGTGCTGACCACGAACAGCGCGTTGTTCGATTCCTGCAGATCCTGCTCGCTGACATTCGCCAGCGGCTGCACCTTCACCGGCAATCCGGCGGCCTGCAACTGCCCGGCGGTCTGCCACGCCAGTTGTTCGGCAAAACCGCTCTGGCTGGCGAAACCGATCAGCCACGCGGGCGTATCGCCGGCGGGTTGTTCGAGACTTTTGCGGGCATCCTTGATCTGCTTTTTCTTGCGTCGGCGATCCAGATAAAGCAACCAGCCAGTGATGAAGAACAGCGGCATCAACACCGCCGCGAGCGTCACGATGATCCGCCCGACCAGACCGAAATAGCTGCCGACGTGCAGCGCATAAATGCTGGTCAGCAATTGCGCCTTGAAGCTCTTGTCGGCGTAGCGGTCGACGCGTTTGACAGCGCCGGTGGCCGGGTCAAGGGTGATCTGGTTCAGCGCGCGCTCATGGGGCGAGTTGTCGAGCAGATAGAACACGGTCGCCGGTTGGCCGGCCACAGGGGGCATGCGGATGTTGTAGGAGGCGAGGCCCGGACCTGCGGCGCTGTAGATGCTGCTCCACATCGCGGCGTAATCGGCAGTCGGCGCCGGACCTTCGGGAGCCGGGCCACGACCGCCGCGCACGCGCTCGTTCTGCGGTGCATCCGACAGCAGTTTCGTCAATCCCTTGTTGTACCACTCGTAGGACCAGGACAGTCCGGTCAGTGCCAGCAACAGATACACCAGCATGCACCAGGTACCGAACACCGAGTGCAGATCCCAGTTGAAGCTGCGGCCCTTTTTCTTCCAGTCCAGGGTCAGCCACACGCGCCAGCTGTTCCACTGGCGCGGCCAGCGCAGGTACAGGCCGGACAGGCAGAAGAACAGCAGCATCAGGGTGCAGGCGCCGGTGATGCTGCGACCGGTGTCGCCCATGGCGAGGAAACGGTGCAGTTGCAGCATCAGGCCGAAGAAGTCCTGACCGGTGGCGTCGCCCTTGAACTCGGCGGTGTAGGGGTCGAAGTAGCGCATCTCGCCACGGCGCTCACCCTTTGGCGGGGTGAACCAGACTCGCGCGGCGTTACCGCTGTCGGTTTCGACCGTGAGCATTGAAACGGTCTTGCCCGTCGCCGCTTCGATGCGTTCCACCAGTTCGGCGGGCGGCAGGACGCCGGCGACCTGCTTTTCCACCTGCAGGACCGACGGATTGAGCGCCTTCAGAATTTCGTCCTGAAACGAATAGGCGGCGCCGGTGATGCCCATCAGGGCCAGCACCAGCCCGGCAGTGATGCCAAAAAACCAGTGCAACTGGAACAGGGTTTTCTTCAACACGTCGCTTGCCTTGTCCGTTCGGAAATTGTGTTCACGGCGTGCATTATGCCGTGGCTTATCGAGAAACGTTCTTTATTACGCACAAAAGCCCCGTTCACGTGAATGAACGGGGCCCGAGGCTTCCGGCTTCTGTCAGAAGTGGAAGTTGGTGCTCAGCAATGCCGTACGCCCCGCCGCCTGGTTGGCGAAGTGAGTCGAGAAGGCCTTGTCGTAGTAGGTTTCGTTGGTCAGGTTCTGCACGTTCAGTTGCAGATCGACGTTCTTGCTCAGCTTGTACGCTGCCATCGCGTCGTAGCGAACGTAGGAGTCGACCATGGTGGTGTTGGCCACGTTGCCGAATACGTCATCCACGTAGAACGCACCGCCACCGATGGTCAGCTTCGGCGTGACCTGGTAAGTGGTCCACAGGCTGGCGCTGTTTTTCGGGGTGTTCGGCAGTTCGTTGCCGTTGTTGGCCTTGTTGGCCGGCAGGTCACCACCGTCCACTTGCTCGCTGTCCATGTAGGCGTAGCCGGCGAACACTTGCCACTTGTCGGTGATCTTGCCGCTGGCCGACAGCTCGATACCTTGCACACGGGTCTTGCCGGCGTTTTCGTACGAGGTGGTATCCACCTGGACGCGGGCGTTTTCTTTCTCGGTGCGGAAGATGTCGGCGGTCAGCGACAGGCGATCGTTCAGCAGATCCCACTTGGTACCGATTTCGTAGTTCCTGGTGGTTTCCGGCTCCATGTCGCTCTTGAGCAGGTTGCCGTTGCGATCCGGTGTGCCACCCAGCGGGTTGCCTTCCTGACCTTCACCCAGGGTGTTGCCCGGCGGTGTGGCAGAGGTGGCGTAGGACGCATAGATGCTGCCGTTCTCTGCCGGTTTGTAGACGATGCCGAACTGCCCGGTGACGAACTCGCTGGTGTCCGAACCTCTGGAGGTGGTGGTGCCTGCGTTGGTGTACGTCTCGTAGCCGGTTTCGAAGTGGTCGTAACGCAGGCCCATGTTGACCAGCCATTGCTCGGACAGCTCCAGGGTGTCGAACGCATACAGCGCGTAGGTATCGGACTGGGTGTCGGTGCCGGCGTAGTTGCGCGAAATGGCGCCGTTCCACGGATCGTTCGGGGTCGGGTTCGACAGCGAGGTGCAGTTGTAGCCGCTGGCGGCGCCAATCAGGCCCGGGTTGCAGTTGGTGGTCACGGCCGAGGTGCGCGGCGTGGTGTCGGTGTTGACGTTGTACGAGGATTTGCTGCTTTCCTCACGGGTGTATTCGACACCGGTGGAGAAGCTGTTCTTGAAACCGGCGACGTAGAAGTTGCCGAACAGATCGGTCTGGTTGGTGGTGGTCTCGGTGTTGCTCACGCGAGTGTTCGCACGACGCCAGACGCTGCCGTTGTTCACGTTGCCTTTGCTGTCGTCCGGCTGGGTCAGGATGTAATCCTGCATGCTGGTGCCGTGACGCAGGGTGTTCTTGATGGTCAGCGAGTCGCTCAGGTCATGCTCGATGGCGAAGGTCGCGGTGTCGGTGCGGCCCTTGCGGAAGTCGCGGTCCAGACCGTAGAAGTTGCTGTGATCGCCGCCGGCGTACGGCTTGTCCGGATTGGACTTGGTGCGCGCTGCCGAGCCACCGGCCGGAATCGTGTAAGGGATGCCCGAATCCGGCGTGTCGTTGCTTTCGAGATGGTAGTAGTCGAGGTTGACGCGGGTGTCGGTGCCCAGGCCGAAGGCCAGGGATGGCGCGATGCCCCAACGGTCGTAGTCGACCTTGTCGCGACCGGCGACGTTGCTCTCGTGGCTCATCAGGTTCAGACGACCGGCAGCGGTGTCGCTGAACTGGTAGTTGCCATCCATGGTGTAACGCTGGGTCTGGTCGGAGCCCCAGGTGAAGCCACCGTCGAACGAGTTGCCCAGGTGCGCTTTCTTGCTCACCAGGTTGATGCTGCCGCCCGCCGCGCCGCGACCGCCGATGGCGGAGTTCGGGCCCTTGCTGACTTCGATGTTTTCAACGGCGAAGATCTCGCGGCTCTGGGAGCCGGTGTCGCGCACGCCGTCGAGGTAGGTGTCGCCCTGGGCGTCGAAACCACGGATGAACGGACGGTCGCCCTGCGGGTTGCCGCCTTCACCGGCACCGAAGGTGATGCCCGGTACGGTGCGCAGCGCGTCCTGCATGTTCAGGGCGCCGGTGTCTTTCAGCACTTGTTGTGGAATCACGGTGACCGAGCGCGGCGTGTCGACCAGCGGCGCGGTGTACTTGGGTGAGGAGGCTTTCTCGACCTGGTAGGACGTCGAGTCCTGGGCTTCGCCGGTGATGGCGGTGGCGTCCAGGGCAATGGCATTGCCGGAGGCTTTGCTGTCGGTCGTTTCAGCCGCGAACACCGTGTGGCCTGCGGAGCCGGCGGTCAGTGCAACGCCGATGGCAGAGGCGAGCAGACGTGGTGAACTGACGGGTAGTTGTGCTTGTTGACGTGACATTTTTATTCCCCTCCCCAAGGATTTGAGGCGGCGGAATATAGGGTAAACAGGTATTCGTATCAATTGCGAAATATTGTTATTCGCGACGAATTTACATTCTTTACAATTTAGCCTTACGGTTTTTACCGATTCATTCGTCTGGCGGGTTTTACACACTCAATAAGAATCAATACCATTGCCGCCTCTTTGCCATCAGGTGACATTGCCATGCTGCTGCACATCCCTGCGCTGTTCGAAAAAGACGAAGTGCGGCGCATCCGCGAGGCTCTGGAACAGGCCGACTGGGCCGATGGCAAGATCACCGCCGGCTATCAATCGGCCAAGGCCAAGCACAATCTGCAACTGCCCGAAGGCCATCCACTGGCCAAGGAAATCGGCGCCGCGATGCTTGAGCGCCTGTGGAAAAATCCGCTGTTCATGTCCGCCGCGCTGCCGCACAAGGTATTCCCGCCGTTACTCAACTGCTACACGGCGGGCGGCAGTTTCGATTTCCACATCGACAACGCGGTGCGCCAGCCCAAGGGCAGCATCGAGCGGGTGCGCACCGATCTGTCGGCCACGCTGTTCTTCAGCGAGCCGGAGGACTACGACGGCGGCGAGCTTGAGATCCAGGACACTTTCGGCACCCAGCGCGTGAAACTGCCCGCCGGCGACATGGTGCTGTACCCCGGCACCAGCCTGCACAAGGTCAACGCGGTGACTCGCGGTGCGCGTTATGCCTCGTTCTTCTGGACCCAGAGCCTGGTGCGCGAAGACAGCCAGCGCGCGTTGCTGTTCGAGATGGACGGTGCGATCCAGCAACTCACCCACGACATGCCCGATCACCCTTCGCTGATCCGCCTCACGGGCACTTACCACAACCTGTTGCGTCGTTGGGTCGAGGTCTGAGTGGCGGACTTTCGGTTGCGTCGCGAAGAAGTCCTCGACGGCGAACGCCTCACCGCCATGCTCGAAGAAAGCCCGGCCCGCGCAGCTCAGGCAATTCTGCTGGCGGCGGGTGAGGGCGTGCTGGAAGCGCAGGCGCTGCTCGGGCAGATCCTGCTCGATGGTCACGGGATTGCTCAGGATCAGCCGCTGGCATTGCGCTGGTTTGAAATTGCCGCAGAGCAAGGTCATCTGATGGCGCGCAACATGCTTGGTCGCTGCCATGAACATGGCTGGGGATGTGCAGCAGATACGTCGATTGCCGCGCAGCACTATCGAATCGCAGCCGAATCCGGTCTGGATTGGGCAATGTACAACCTGGCCAATCTGCTCGCGACCGGGCGTGGTGTGGTTGTCGATCATCTTCAGGCAATGGCGTTGTATGAACGTGCGGCCGAAGCCGGGCATGCCAAGTCGATGAACCTGCTCGGGCGTTATCTGGAAGAAGGGCAAGTGTGCCCGGCGAATCCGGCAGCGGCCCGTGACTGGTATCGACGTTCGGCCGAGGGCGGGGATTTTCGCGGGCAGTTCAGTTATGCGGCGGTGCTGGCGGCTGAGGGCCGCATTGATGACGCGTTGGTCTGGCTGGAGAAAGCATTGGCCGTCGGTAATCTGAATTTCCTGCGAGTCGCCAGTGTGTCTTTGTTGAATGCACAACATCCGCAAATTCGTGCGATGGCCGATGCTTATAAGTTGAGGCTGGCAGAGTTGACGGGTTTGTAATTATTTATTCGGTTGTTAGTTGCTTTTATCAAGTTGAGGGGCTGTTGTCAGGCAGTAGTGTGGGTGAGTGATTGCTTTGTCTTGATTACTAATATTTAAGTGCTTGTTAGTTGTTTTCCTGCTGGCCTAAGGTTGTTTTGCGATATCGATGATCAAGTTGGAATGACTCGCTTGATAATGTCGTATATCCCAAATGACTTTTATTGAATATCCGAAGAAGACAAGGAGTCTCTTATGGAATTAAAAATAGACAGCAAGGTTGTCGAGGCCGCCGAGAAGGCGCCTCGGGTATTTGTAAGTGCTTCGCTCGGTGAAGGTGAAGAATACAATCGGGAAACCGGTATTCAATTAACCAAAGAACAGATCATCAGCCTGCGCAAGTATGAGGTGCTGGGGCTGTCGCTTCCTGTTCGGCTGGCGGACGTTGTTGCCTATCTGAACTACGGCGCCGGGGATGCCGGGGGCGTTGGCCTCAAGGCAACAGACTTCCTGCGGACATTCACCTGCACCTACGACCATGCGAAACGCTGGTCGCCGTTGCGTGAAAAAATCATGCTCACCGGTACTGATCTGAAAATTTTTGCCGGCAGCATCATTCGTACGGGTAAGGGAATCGTAGAGATCTACGAAGACCTGAAAGCCTCCAGGTATCTGGAGGAATACGATATCAATACGCCGCAAGAGTATCTGGAGCTGAAACGCACGATTCCGGATCTTCCAGACCTGGGCTTGCCGTCCGGGGATGTGCCGGAAATCAAGGCCTATCTCAATGACATGCTGGCCAAAGTCATGCAGTGCCATGCGAAGGCCGAGCATGTCAGGTCAGAACTCGACAGTTTCGGCGCTGATATGCGCGAGACCGTGCTGCCGGAGATCAAGCTGCGACTGGAGTTCGTGTCGCGCAATACCTATCAGGCAGACATTCAGGTCCTGCAGGGCGAAATCGACCAGCGCTCGAAAGAAATCGATGAACTGAACAAGCAATATGATCAGTTGGTTCAAGAAGCGATCCGGTCGGCAGCGACATTGAATGTCGGTGGTTTGATTCTCGGCATCTATCAGGGCGTCAAGGCCGAAAAAATCCGCAAGGAGCGAAACCGGTTGAAGGCAGAGCAACAGGCCTCCAACCAAGTAATGGCCAGCAAAAACCAGACGCTGAGTTCCCTGAACAAAGTGCGCGATGACTTGCAGAACCTGAGTTATGTAGCGATTGAAGCCGAAGTCGCCACGCAAAACCTGATGCTGGTATGGAATGCACTAAGCACTTATATCAATGCCTCTGTCAAAGAAGTGGATCTGCTTAAAGAGGCAACTTCCCTGAGGAAGTTCAAGAACCAGATTCTCGGTATTGTTGATCCGTGGGAGCAGATCAAGGTGAGTTCCGATCAGCTGTTGGGCGTCTTCGCTGCGGCAGATAAAGAGTATGGAAACAGCTTTGCAGTATTCGGGAGTAAAAGAACTATGTTGACGCTCAACAATCATCCAGCCGTTTCGGATTTTGACATCGCTGCTTTGCGCTCCTGCGCTGCAGCTGTTCAAACAAGCAATGTCACTGCACAGATGCTCGGTGAGGAGTTCAATTACATGCCGGGTACGGTCCGCATAATGAATGGGCTGACGATGGCTATCCAGAAAGCCACCTTTGAACTTCGTAATCAGGCCCAGACGACGGGGATCAATCTGGAGCGTGCACAGAAGAAGTTGAAAACATCTCAGGACGAACTTCTCGAGTATCCGGATGATGCGGATGAAATCCACGAGGAAATGGAAAGCGAACTCAAGAATGTATCGATGAAAATCTCCGAGCACGCGGACGATTTGAAGATGACGCACAACGGCCTGACTACCGCTTACGACCGATCGGCTTCGGCGCAATGGATCGTGACGCTGCAGCAGGACCGGGCCTTCACGGAAGCACTGAAGGTCACATCGGAAGAAAAAGTCGTCGATTTCGAAAAGCAGATGAAATCGGTGTCTGAAGCGCTCGAGCTGATCGCGAAAGCCGGGGTGGAGAAAATCGGTCAGGAAGCCCAACTGACGCTGGATAACCTGAAAGCACTGGGGCTGGCACCACCGCAGGTCCAGATTGCATTGTTCGCCATTGATACCTTGAAAAAAATGATCGCGGGTATCGGTGAAGCCATTTCCTATCTGAACATGCTGGCGGGTTACAACCAGCTCAAGGATAAGGTGGCTGATCTGAGGACGCAGTTGAAGAAGTACGTCAACGAGATCGCCCAGATCGATGGAAAGATTCACCTGGTTCAAATCCTCGATCAACTGGACGAAGAGCGTTGGAGTTACGTGAATGAATTCTCGAATCTGGTGGCCCGATTCGAGTCATATGCCCGAGACTTCAGGCAAGACAAGTTACAGCCTGTCGAGCAACGAACGACTGCTGCAATCGCCCGGATTGCCGACGTCCGGCAGTATTTGAAAACGGTTCAGCAATAAGGAGTCGAGGCGGTGGGCGCCGCGCCCATCGCCTCCTGATCAGTCATGAATACACTTGCCTATGAACTTGGCGCAGCACAACGGCGGACACTGGACCGATACACAAATTTCCTGAGTTCACTTCATCCCACTTTCAACAACATCCCTTTGGTATTTGAGCGCCGCAGAACCAGCGGTCATCAATTGGCGGTACTGGCCAGCGATTCGCGTTTGAACAACGCCAGTTTCAATGCGCGCTATTTGCAGGAGTTCTGGCAGCGCACCGAAGAGGCTCGGCGCCTCGGCAGCACTTTCGTCGCGGATCTCGCTACGTTCACCGCCGAAACGCTGGAAATCACCCGGAACACTTCAAGGAACGAGCCTCTCAGTCAGGTGGATTTCAATCTGTACAGCTTATCCAGGTCGCCGACCTGGAAGCTGTTTCCCCCCACCGATGTCCCGGATCTTGTTCACGAGCTGGCGCTTCGGTTCTGCTCGTTAAGGGCGGCGATTCGCCAACTGAAATACACAATCGTCGAGGTGCATGACGAGTCGTTCGGTCTCAAGTCGGTGTTTGTCAGGGCGATGGATCATCGCACGTGCCAGTGCCATACCCAGCCGACAGTGGTCGAGGAGTTGTTTCGCGAAGCGCGCACTACGCCGGTTTGGGACGTGGCTTATTCGTCAGCGGATCCGCTTGTCAGAGGCGCCGAATACAAAACTGATATAGCCGGCTTGTTTAACGGATTGGCTTCCGTGAGTTCGCACATCAGCGTGTTTCTCGAAGAAACGGGCTTGCGCATCGACACGGTGTTCAATGAATTATTGAAGGCAGAGCGCGCGTCGAAACTCGGCGAGTTGAATTTCCAATTGGCTGCTGCGAAGGAGGGCGCTGGCGAGTTCATGGCGATGATCAATCATCTTGAGTCATGGCTGCGCAAATAAAAAAGGCCCATGCATGCATGGGCCTTTCCATTTGAAGCGTCGCTTACACGTAGAACGACTTCAGCGGCGGGAAGCCATTGAACTCTACGGCGCTGTAGCTGGTGGTGTACGCACCGGTCGACAGCCAGTACAGGCGATCACCGATCGCCAGGTTCAGTGGCAGGCCGTACTTGTAGTTTTCGTACATGATATCGGCGCTGTCGCAGGTCGGGCCGGCGATGACGACTTCTTCCATTTCGCCTTTCTTCTCGGTCCAGATCGGGAACTTGATGGCTTCGTCCATGGTTTCGATCAGGCCGGAGAACTTGCCCACATCGGTATAAACCCAACGCTCGACGGCGGTACGGGATTTACGCGCAACCAGTACCACTTCGCTGACCAGGATACCGGCGTTGGCAATCAGCGAACGGCCCGGTTCCAGAATGATTTCCGGCAGGTCATCACCGAAGTCTTCCTTCAGGAAGCGAATGATTTCTTCGGCGTAGGTTTCCAGGCTGTTGGTGCGGGTGATGTAGTTGGCCGGGAAGCCACCGCCCATGTTGATCAGCTTGAGGTGGATGCCGTCTTCTTCCTTCAGGCGCTCGAAGATCACTTTGACCTTGGCGATCGCCGCGTCCCAGACGCTGATGTCGCGCTGTTGCGAACCGACGTGGAACGAGATGCCGTAAGGCACCAGGCCCAGGTCACGGGCGAGGATCAGCAGGTCCATGGCCATGTCGGTCTGGCAGCCGAATTTGCGCGACAGTGGCCAGTCGGCCGTAGTCGAGCCTTCGGTCAGGATGCGCACATAGACTTTGGCGCCCGGTGCGGCCTTGGCGATGTTGCGCAGGTCGGCTTCGGAGTCGGTGGCGAACAGACGCACGCCCTTCTCATAGAAGTAGCGGATGTCCTTGGATTTCTT
The DNA here is from genome assembly GCF_051903985.1 of Pseudomonas sp. HLG18. NCBI lineage: Bacteria > Pseudomonadati > Pseudomonadota > Gammaproteobacteria > Pseudomonadales > Pseudomonadaceae > Pseudomonas > Pseudomonas sp. HLG18. The sequence goes on from NZ_CP195831.1 coordinate 6,124,162, forward strand.
GATGGTGTTGCCGTAGCTGATCTGGTCCGGGCTGACGCCACGGCTCAGCACTTTGTCCAGCTCATAGATCGAGGCGATGTCGAAGCTCGAGCCTTTCTCCTTGAGCAGGTCGATGATCTCGACGGCCGGGTTGGCCTTGACCGCGTAGTAGACCTTGGCGAATTCGAAACCGGCGCGCAGGTCATCGTAGGCCTGGGCGATCATCGCGGTGTCGATCACCACGAACGGGGTTTCCTGTTTGTCGGCGAACGCCTTCATTTTCTGAAAGGTTTCGCGCGCGAAATAGTCTTCGACCTGGATCGACATACTTGGGAGCTCCTATGGGCAAACTCGTGAAATCAATGGGTGCAAATGAACGCCCTCCGTATCCCCACTTTGGTTCGCCTACTTCCCAAGGCATGTCGCCGAAAGCAAAAAGGCCATGGGAAATGTAGTCTTTCTTTCCCTTGGCCTTGCTGTCTCGTCGTCAGTACTTGAGCCGGATGGATCGTTTCCAGCATGGACGTTCGGCGCGAACTTTAGGGCGTGAGGGGCCTGAGATCAACTAAAAATGTCGCGTTTTTGCACGCTTCTGACGTACGTCGCGGATATCACTCTTTGTACCCGACCGAGATGACGGTCAGATGTTCCGCAATAATTTTCAGGTGTTAAAAATACCTGCACGTTCGATGCTGATGTGTGCCAAGTCATGGATAACTACGATCACTTCAACATCGGCGACGTTGGCGGCGAGAAAGGCAGGTGAGGGGGAAGTTGCTGGTTCAGGCTGGCAAAATCGGCCGGGTTCGGCTCTCGGGTGTGTTGATATTTCTTGCCGGCTCATCGTCGGTAGGAAAATCCCGGCCTTGAGTTTCCGGCGGTCGAAAAAAAGGGCTGTCGAACAGCCCTTTTGCTTTTGATCAGGCCACCGCTTCGGCCGGCGACACGATATTGGTCTTCATTCCGCGTGAACGACCCGAACTCAGGTACGCCGCAATCGACTCCTGGGTGACTTCGCCAAGGAAAACCCGCTCGGCATCCATCACTGGCAGCCACGCCCGATTGAACTCGTACATGCGCGACAACAGGATGCGCAAATGCTCGTCGTAGGCAGCCGTGGCGTTGAACTCGCGCAGGAATTGCGCGCATGTTCCGGTCTGACGGTGAAGGTCGCGACGTCGCACATAACCCAATGCCTTGTTCTCAGCGTCAGTCACGACGACATAGCGACGGTCATGCTCGTCCATCAACTCCAGCGCATCGGCCACCGGGGTTTGTGGGCTGACCGACGGCGCGTTGTCCGCCGCATCTTCGGCTTTGACCAACAGCAGGCGTTTGAGGGTGCTGTCCTGGCCGACGAAGTTGCTGACGAAGTCGTCCGCCGGATGGGCGAGCAGGGTGTCCGGATGGTCGATCTGCAGCAGTTTGCCGGCGCGGAAAATCGCGATCTTGTCGCCGAGCTTGATCGCTTCGTCGATGTCGTGGCTGACCATGATCACGGTCTTGTTCAGTGCCCGCTGCATCTCGAAAAACTCGTTCTGGATCATCTCGCGGTTGATCGGATCGACCGCACCGAACGGTTCGTCCATCAGCAACAGCGGTGCATCTGCCGCCAGTGCGCGGATCACGCCGATCCGTTGCTGCTGGCCGCCGGACAATTCGCGCGGATAACGATGCAGATACTGCTTGGGCTCAAGCTTGATCATGCTCATCAGCTCGCGGGCGCGGTCGTGGCATTTCTGTTTGTCCCAGCCGAGCAGTTTCGGCACCACCACGATGTTCTCTTCGATGGTCATATTGGGGAACAGACCGATCTGTTGGATCACGTAGCCGATGTTTCGGCGCAGGGTCACTTCGTCGAGGTCGGTGGTGTCTTCGCCGTTGATCAGGATCTTGCCCGAAGTCGGTTTGATCAGGCGGTTGATCATTTTCAGCGTGGTGCTTTTGCCGCAGCCCGATGGCCCGAGGAATACGCAGATTTCGCCTTCATTGACGGTCAGGCTTACCGAGTCCACGGCTTTCACATCTTTGCCGTTGCTTTGGAAGGTCTTGCTGAGGTTTTGAAGTTCGATCATTTGAGTAATCCTTTTGGAGTCAAAGAGCGTTGCAGCCACTGCAAAAACAGGTCGGCGAAGATCGCCAGAAGACTGACCAGCAGCGCGCCGACGATCAGCATCGACATGTCGCTGCGGCTGATGGAGGCGAGGATCAGCACGCCGAGGCCGCCGGCACCGATGGTTGCGGCGATGGTCATCACGCCGATGTTCATCACCACGGCCGTGCGCACGCCGGCCAGGATCACCGGCACCGCGATCGGTAGCTCGACCATGCGCAGGCGCTGGCCGAAGGTCATGCCGATGCCGCGTGCGGCTTCGCGAATGCCCGGTTCGACGCCGGTCAGGGCGAGGTAGGTGTTGCGCATGATCGGCAGCAGTGAATAAAGGAACACGGCGGTGATCGCCGGCATCGGGCCGAGGCCCTGACCGAATTTCGAGTAGAACGGCAGCAGCAGGCCGAACAGCGCAATCGACGGCACGGTCAGCAGCACTGTGGCGCTGGCCTGCAAAGGGCCGGCGAGGCTCGGAAAGCGAGTCATCAGAATGCCCAGCGGCACGCCGATGAGAATCGCCAGACTGACGGCGATGCCGACCAGGGTGATGTGCTGCCAGGTCAGGTGCATCACCTGCTGCCAGTCGAGGTGGGAAAAGGCGTTCAGGAATTCCATGACTTTTCCTCCTTTAGTTAAGTGGGTGCTGGCGCAGGAAATCGGCAGCGACTTTCGACGGGCTTTCGTGATCGACATCGACCCGCGCATTGAGCTGGCGCATGGTTTCGTCGTCGAACAGCTCGGCCAGGGGTTTGAGCTGTTCCGCCAGTTGCGGGTGGGCGTCGAGGTAGGCCTGACGCACCACTGGCGCGGCGGTGTAGTCCGGGAAGTAATGCTTGTCGTCTTCCAGCAGCTTCAGCCCGAACGCATTGAGACGACCGTCAGTGGTGTAGACCAGACCGGCAAACACCTGGCCGTTACGCAGGGCGGTGTAGACCAGTCCTGCGTCCATCTGCCGGATGTTTTGGCGGGTCAGGTTCATGTCGTACAGCTTGACCATGCCGTCCAGACCGTCGGAGCGGTTGGCGAACTCGGTGTCCAGCGCCACCAGATGATTGCTCCTGGCCTCGCTGCGCAGCACGTCGTTCAACTGGCTGATGTTGTTGATCTGCGGATATTGCTCGGCAACCTTTTTCGGCAGGGCGAGGGCGTAGGTGTTGCTGAATTTCGACGGTGTCAGCCAGACCAGGCCTTTTTTCGCGTCGAGTTCTTTCACTCGGGCGTAGGACTGTTCGCTGTCGAGTTTTTCGGTGACATGGTTGTAGGCCACCAGCGACACGCCGGTGTATTCCCAGAGCATGTCCAGTTGCCCGCTTTCGTGGGCGCTGCGGGCCAGGTTGCTGCCCAGGCCACCGGTAATCTGCGCGTCGTAGCCTTTGCTGCGCAGGTATTGCGCAGTGATTTCCGCGAGCAGGGTTTGCTCGGTGAACACCCGGGCACCGAGGCGGATGAGCGGCTTTTCTGCCGCCTGGGCAAATCCTGCGAACAGCAGGGCGCAGCCTAGAATCAAGCTAAGTCGTTTCATGAATATTCCTTTGCCGAAGCCTTAAGACGGGCGCAAACCGCGTTCCAGCCAGAGACGGCTGGCGAGGGTGACCACGCCATCGAGCAGCAACGCCAACAGCGCGGTGCACGCGGCGCCGAGCAGCAGTTGCGGCTGATTGTTCAGGGCGATGCCGGGGAAGATCAGGCTGCCAAGGCTGTTGGCGCCGATCAGGAAGGCCAGCGGCGCTGTACCGACGTTGATCGCCAGGGCCACCCGCACACCGCCAACGATGATCGGCACGGCGTTGGGCAATTCGACCTGCCACAACACCTGGCGCGGAGTCATGCCGATGCCGACGGCGGCTTCTTTCAGCGAACCCTGGACGTTTTTCAGGCCTTCATAGGTGTTGCGCACAATCGGCAAAAGCGAGGCGAGGAACAAAGCGAAGATCGCCGGACCACTGCCGATGCCGAGTATCCCCAGGGCAATCGCCAGTACGGCCAGCGGTGGCACGGTGTTGCCGATGTTGAAGATTTGCATGAAGCGTTCGGCGCGGCCGACCATGGTCGGGCGGCTCAGGAAGATACCGGCGGGGATGCCCACGACAAGGGCGGCCAGCATTGAAGCGAGGACGAGAATCAGATGAGCTTGCAGGTAAAACAACAAATCGTCGCGGTAGTGTTCGATCGTGTTGATGCCGATCCAGTGGACCAGCAGGGCCAGGAGCGCGATTACCACCGCACCTCCCATCAGCCCTTTGCCATAGCGGATAGCCACAGGCGGACTCCTTTTTTATAGTCGGCGGACGCTGTCCCGAGTGGCATGCCATGCCTGGCTGCCGGGCGTGAACGTTCGCGAGAAGCAGCTCCCCCAGTACCGGCCAAAAGCGGTCTGAAAGTGAGCCATGAGCGCAGCCTCGTCAGGCTAACTTGCTGATTTTTCAGCCCCTGACGAAAAGTCGTAACAGGGGATGGACGTCTCCGTGCTTTAAAAGGTTCCCATCTGAGGCAGCATTTGGCCACCCTTAATGTGCTCAACGGTTCGGTTATTGTCTTGACTTGGGCTATAATCGCGGCCCTTTTTTGAATCACCGCCAGGCGATTTCCCATGACCAGACAGGCCGCCGAAGTCGCGAAACGCCGCACTTTCGCCATTATTTCCCACCCCGATGCCGGTAAAACCACGATCACCGAAAAGCTCCTGTTGATGGGCAAGGCGATTGCAGTGGCCGGTACGGTGAAATCCCGTAAATCCGACCGCCATGCGACATCCGACTGGATGGAGATGGAGAAGCAGCGGGGTATTTCCATTACCACGTCGGTCATGCAGTTCCCGTATCGCGAACACATGATCAACCTGCTCGACACCCCGGGCCACGAAGACTTCTCCGAAGACACCTACCGCACCCTGACCGCGGTGGACTCGGCCTTGATGGTCCTCGACGGCGGTAAAGGTGTTGAGCCGCGTACCATTGCGCTGATGGACGTCTGCCGTCTGCGTGACACGCCGATCGTCAGCTTCATCAACAAACTCGACCGTGACATCCGTGACCCGATCGAGCTGCTCGACGAAATCGAAGCCGTTCTGAAGATCAAGGCCGCGCCGATCACCTGGCCGATCGGTTGCTATCGCGACTTCAAGGGCGTTTACCACCTGGCCGACGACTACATCATTGTCTACACCGCCGGTCACGGTCACGAACGCACCGAAACCAAGATCATCGAAAAGCTTGATTCCGACGAAGCCCGCGCCCACCTGGGCGACGAGTACGACCGCTTCCTCGAACAGCTGGAACTGGTGCAGGGCGCCTGCCACGAGTTCAACCAGCAGGAGTTCCTCGACGGTCAGCTGACCCCGGTGTTCTTCGGTACCGCACTGGGCAACTTCGGTGTCGATCACGTGCTCGACGCCGTAGTCGACTGGGCACCGCGTCCGCTGCCACGTGTGGCCAACGAGCGTACCGTGGAGCCGGTGGAAGAAAAGTTCTCGGGCTTCATCTTCAAGATCCAGGCAAACATGGACCCGAAACACCGCGACCGCATCGCCTTCATGCGCATTTGCTCGGGCAAGTACGAGAAAGGCATGAAGATGCGTCACGTGCGTACCGGCAAGGACGTGCGCATCGGCGACGCCCTGACGTTCTTCTCCTCCGAGCGTGAACAGCTCGAAGAAGCTTACGCCGGCGACATCATCGGTCTGCACAACCACGGCACGATCCAGATCGGTGACACCTTCAGCGAAGGCGAAACCCTGGGCTTCACCGGTATCCCGCACTTCGCCCCGGAACTGTTCCGCCGCGTACGCCTGCGCGATCCGCTGAAATCCAAGCAACTGCGCCAGGGCCTGCAACAGCTGGCCGAAGAAGGCGCGACCCAGGTGTTCTTCCCGGAGCGCAGCAACGACATCATCCTCGGCGCCGTCGGTGTGCTGCAGTTCGATGTGGTCGCCAGCCGCCTGAAAGAGGAATACAAGGTCGAGTGCTCCTACGAGCCGATCACCGTCTATTCCGCGCGCTGGATCGAATGCAGCGACAAGAAGAAGCTCGAGGAATTCTCCAACAAGGCGGTGGAAAACCTGGCGCTGGACGGCGGCGGTCATCTGACTTACCTGGCGCCGACCCGGGTCAACCTGGCCCTGATGGAAGAGCGCTGGCCGGACGTGAAATTCCGTGCGACGCGTGAGCACCACTAAGCGCTGACTGGCGACACCCGAAAGCCCACTGTTAAAACAGTGGGTTTTTTTTGCGTGTTGATTAAGTATGCGAACTCATTCAAGTCGGGCGCAGTGCATCTGGTCCCATCAATAAGGGAGCGATCGAATGACAGGGAGGCTCGCTTATCTGCTTCGGCCCAATGGTTATTTCAGCCTGATGGCCTGGGTGCTGGCGGCGTTGCTCTTCATTAATCGCCTGAGCAGCATGGTCAAGCTGTTCATGGCGTTGTACTTGCGCCAGGAGCTGGGGCTGGCGATTGAAACCGTCGGCTGGCTGCTGTCGGCATATGGCGGTGGTCTGCTGATCGGCTCGATGCTCGGCGGATGGCTCAGTGACCACGTCCGCACGGCGCGCCTGACGGCGGCGCTGTTCTTTGTCTCTGCGTGGGTTCTGGTCTTGCTGGGTCTGGTTACGCAAGTGCCGTTGCTGGCCGGGTTGTTATTGCTCAGCGGCACTCTCGATGGCGCGATTCGCACCCTGCATCAGCGACTGATCATGGAGTATTGCGAGGTTGCGCAGCGCCCACGGGCGCAGGCCTTGAGTCGCATCGCCCGGAACCTCGGGATGGCCGCTGCCGGTGTGGCGGGCGGTGTTCTGGCACAGGTGGATTTTCGCTGGGTGTTTTTCATCAGTGCCGGGCTCACGCTGCTGGCGCTGCTCTGGTTCATCCGCACGACCTGGCGCCGGCCGGTGCTGATCGCTGACGAGGCGCCACCGGCGCAATCGGGGTCGGGCCTTCCCTATCGCGACAAACCATTTCTCTGGTTGCTGGCGGCGACCGTCCTTCTTGGCATGTCGTTCGACACGGTCTACAGCACCTTGGGCAACTATCTTCGCGACTATTACCGTTTGAGCACCGAGGCCATCGGCTGGCAGTTCGCGATCAACGCGATTCTGGTGGTAGCGCTGCAGATTCCCATGTCGCACTGGGGGGAACGCTGGGGCGCGCGTCGGCCATTGATCGCCGGTTGTGTGCTGCTGGCGGTCGGACTCGGCATGTTGCCGCTGGGTTCCGGCTTGTTTTATGCCTGTCTCTCGACAGTCATCTGGACGCTGGGGGAGGCGTTGTTCATGCCACCGTTGAACGTGCTGGTAATGCAGCATGCACAAACCGGAAAAAGCGGCCGTTACTTCGGTCTGTTCTTCATGGCCTGGAGTGCGAGTTCCCTGTTGTCGCCGGTGCTGGGTGGGCAGCTCTACGGCCAGTTCGGTGGCCACAGTGTCTGGCTGGCGAGTGCCGTACTGGCCTCGCTGTCAGTACCGCTGATTTATCAGGCCACCCGTATTCGAACCACGCAATGCGCAAATGCTTAGCCGATCCGGTTATAGGCGTTATTCGAAAGCGGTCTGTCCACGCATGGCATTTTCGGGCATGGGGCAACGTCCTATCTGGTGAACCCGGCGGATCGGAACTAGATTTCAATCAGCGTCAGGTCAGCATGAATTTCTCACCTGGAACAGGATGGACTCGGCTATGAAAAACAGGTTGCTACGGGTTTTGCTGCTGTTGAAAGTGATGGTGATGCTGTCCCTCGGCACCGCGACGGCCTGGGCCGAGTGCGAGGATCACGATACCCAGGCCTCCAGCGGGCAGGTGGGGCATAGCGCGCTGATGCTGGCCAAGTCCGAGTCCGAGCCGGGCGACCAGGGCCAGGGTGGCAGCGCCGACGATGACGACTCGACCACCGACGAGCCGGACTCCGATGATCCGGATGAAGGGGACAGCCAGACGTAGATTGCAGACAATAGAAAACCTCTTCTGCCTCGACTGATGTGCAATCGCAATCGAGGTGGAAGAGGGGAGTAAACGAGAAAACAGTTTGAAGTTACCGAAGACTAAAATACTTCAGGCTTTAGTCCGGACTATCCTTCCTCTATGTTTCCCGCGGATCCGCAAAGTTGTCGGCTCTGCTTGAAAATCTCCTGCTTGCAATGCGAGCCGTTTGTCGGAATTTCACATTGATTGTTCCAGACCTGTCAGAAATGACAGTAGACGCCGTGCTGTTTGCTCCTTATAAGTATTCGTGCAGTTAGATACTTTTAATTACTAAAAGGAATCGTATGATGAGTACTGACGAAAGCAAGAATACTACCGGGAAATTGCAGGCCACTGGAACTTCAGTGCCAGGTTTTTCGACTACTGATGTTTCTTTTCAGAAAAATCTATCGGATAAAGGCTATTCTTTTGACGGCAGGATGGCAACGGAGCAACTGGGTTTTTTTATGCGAACTTTAGATGTTAAAGAGAACGTAAGTTACGATATACAAGCGGCTTGGTCCGGAGACAAGGAAACTGCGTTAGCTTATTATAAGAGCGCTGAGGGGGTTACCTATGATGGTGTTTCAGGAACTATCGTGTTTAAAAAGTTCGATGATTTTTCTGAAAGTGCCGAATTTGAAGCTAGGTTGAAGTTGGAAAGTGCTACAGGTGATGTTAAGGATAAAGTCGTGGTTCTAGGTGAATTTGTGGGGTTTGAGGAGCTGTAATCCTTAATTCATGGGTTAGGCTTTTGTTTGATTTTTAAATTGTCTGGAGTTATTGGCGAAAGGGAGGGGGGCTTTTGTTGTGGTTTGGAAAAAAGGTCTTCTGTATCTTTGTGATGCTCGCTGAACAACCGCTTTCTTCCAATTGTCGTTTTGGAAGAAAGCGGTTTGGCTGATTGTTTGAATACCGCCACAATTACATGAGCGTTTACTTTGCCACGCCGTGGAGGAGCTGCTCGGCACCGCGACGGCCTGGGCCGAGTGCGAGGATCACGATACCCAGGCGTCCAGCGGGCAGGTGGGGCACAGCGCGCTGATGCTGGCCAAGTCCGAGTCCGAGCCGGGCGATCAGGGCCAGGGTGGCAGCGCCGACGATGACGACTCGATCACCGACGAGCCGGACTCCGATGATCCGGATGAAGGCGATAGCCAGACGTAAATTCCGGAAAAAAGAAAACCCCTTCTTTCTCGACTGATGCGCAATCGAGGCAGAAGGGGTTTGGTCAACATCATCAACAACCCGCCCCAGGAAACCGGGCGGGTTTTTTCATGCCGCGCCGTCGAGGAACTGTTCGGCGTAGTGGCAAGCCACCTGCCGATTGTCGAGGTGGCGCAACATCGGTTCTTCAGTACTGCAACGCTCGGTCGCGTACGGGCAGCGCTTGTGGAAAGCACAGCCCGGTGGCGGGTTCAGCGGGTTAGGCAACTCGCCGACGATCTTGATTTTCGGCTTGTTCGGGTCCGGATGGATGGTTGGGGTCGCCGACAGCAGCGCCTGGGTGTACGGGTGCAGCGGGCGTTCGTAGATGTCGTTCTTCGGACCCATTTCCACGGGGCGGCCGAGGTACATCACCATCACGTCATCGGCCACGTGTTGCACCACCGCGAGGTTGTGCGAGATGAACACATAGGCGGTGTTGAACTCCTGCTGCAGATCCATGAACAGGTTCAGTACCTGGGCCTGGATCGACACATCGAGCGCCGAGGTCGGTTCGTCCGCCACCAGCACTTTCGGTTGCAGCATCATCGCTCGGGCCAGCGCGATACGCTGACGCTGACCGCCGGAGAACATGTGCGGATAGCGCTGATAATGCTCGGGACGCAAGCCGACCTGCTTCATCATCGCCTGGACTTTCTCGCGACGTTCGGCGGCCGACAGATTGGTGTTGATCAGCAGCGGCTCGGCCAGTTGATCACCGATCTTCTGCCGTGGGTTCAACGAGGCGTATGGGCTCTGGAACACCATCTGCACGTCTTTGCGCAGTTGCTTGCGCTGGGCCTTGTCGGCGCCGGCCACTTCTTGCCCTGCGATTTTCAGGGAGCCGGACGACGGCTCCTCGATCAGGGTCAGGGCACGGGCCAGGGTGGATTTGCCGCAGCCCGATTCGCCCACAACGGCGAGGGTCTTGCCGGCTTCCAGTTCGAACGACACACCGTTGAGGGCGCGCACGGTCGCGTGGCCCTTGAACAGGCCACGGGAGACTTCGTAGTGACGGGTCAGGTCGCGGGCGGTAAGTACGACGGCCATTACGCCACCTCCTGGTTCAGCGGGTAGAAGCAGCGGGCGAGGCTGTGGCTTTTCGGGTCAAGGGTCGGACGCTGTGCGCGGCAGCTGTCCTGCACGTACGGGCAGCGCGGTGACAACAGGCAGCCTTGCGGACGGTCGTAACGGCCCGGAACGATGCCCGGCAGGGTGGCCAGACGCTCGGCACCCTGGCTGTGCTCCGGAATCGCCTTGAGCAGCGCTTCGCTGTACGGGTGCGCGGGGATGTCGAACAGTTGCGGCACCTGACCGACTTCAACGGCTTGCCCTGCGTACATCACGCACACGCGCTGGGCGGTTTCGGCCACCACGGCGAGGTCGTGGGTGATCAGCACCAGGCCCATGTTCTGTTCTTTCTGCAACGCCAGCAGCAGGTCCATGATCTGCGCCTGAATCGTCACGTCGAGTGCGGTGGTCGGTTCGTCGGCGATCAGCAGTTTCGGCTCGCCGGCAATCGCCATGGCAATTGCCACGCGCTGGCTCATGCCGCCGGACAGTTGATGCGGGTAGGCGTCCATACGGTTCGCGGCGCCCGGGATTTCAACCTTTTCCAGCAGTTCGATGGCGCGCTTGCGGGCGGCCTTGCCGGACATTTTCAGGTGCAGGCGCAGCACTTCCTCGATCTGGAAACCGACGGTGTAGCTTGGGTTCAGGGCGGTCATCGGATCCTGGAACACCATGGACAGGTCCTTACCGACGATCTGCCGACGCTGGCGATTGCTCAGTTTGAGCATGTCTTTACCGTCGAAGCTCAGGGAGTCGGCAGTGACGATCCCCGGGTGTTCGATCAGGCCCATCAGCGCCATCATGGTCACGGACTTGCCGGAACCCGACTCGCCCACGATCGCCAGGACTTCGCCCTTGTCGACTTTCAGGTCGAGGCCGTCGACCACGGGTGTGGCGTTCTTGTCGCCGAAGCGAACGTTGAGATTCTTGATTTCTAGCAGTGACATGGGAATCTCCTCAGGCGGCGTTCTTGAGTTTCGGGTCCAGCGCATCGCGCAGACCGTCGCCCATCAAGTTGATTGCCAGCACGCTGAGCAAAATGGTCAAACCAGGCAGACTCACGACCCACCAGGCGCGTTCGATGTAGTCGCGGGCCGAAGCCAGCATGGTGCCCCACTCAGGGGTTGGCGGCTGGACGCCGAGGCCGAGGAAGCCCAGGGCGGCGGCATCGAGGATCGCCGAGGAGAAGCTCAGGGTCGCCTGGACGATCAGCGGTGCCATGCAGTTGGGCAGCACGGTGATGAACATCAGGCGTGGCAGACCGGCACCGGCCAGGCGCGCAGCGGTCACGTAGTCGCGGTTCAGTTCGCCCATCACCGCGGCACGGGTCAGACGCACGTAGGACGGCAAGGACACCACGGCAATCGCGATCACGGTGTTGATCAGGCCTGGGCCGAGGATGGCGACGATCGCCACGGCCAGCAGCAGCGACGGCAGGGCCAGCATGATGTCCATCAGACGCATGATGGTCGGGCCAATCATTTTCGGGAAAAAGCCGGCGAACAGGCCCAGCAGAATCCCCGGGATCAGCGACATCACCACCGACGACAGACCGATCAGCAGCGAAAGACGCGAACCCTGGATCAGACGCGACAGCAGGTCGCGACCCAGTTCGTCGGTACCGAGCAGGAATTGCATCTGCCCGCCTTCGAGCCACGCCGGCGGCGTCAGCAGGAAGTCACGGTATTGCTCGCTCGGGTTATGCGGGGCGACCCACGGCGCGAAAATCGCGCAGAAAATTACCAGCAGCATGAACAGCAGACCGGCGACGGCGCCCTTGTTCTTGGCAAAGGCCTGCCAGAACTCTTTGTACGGTGACGGGTACAGCAGACTTTGATCCACGGCGGTGGCGGCGGTGACTACTGAGGAAGTTGGAGTGCTCATGGGTATTGACCTCAGCGCTGATGACGGATGCGTGGGTTGGCAAAGCCGTAGAGGATGTCCACCACGAAGTTGACCAGAATCACCAGGCAGGCGATTAACAGGATGCCGTTTTGCACAACCGGGTAGTCCCGGGCGCCGATGGCTTCGATCAGCCATTTACCGATGCCGGGCCAGGAGAAAATGGTTTCGGTCAGGACCGCACCGGCCAGCAGGGTACCGACTTGCAGGCCGACCACGGTCAACACCGGGATCAGCGCGTTGCGCAGGCCGTGCACGAACACTACGCGCGACGGCGACAGGCCTTTGGCCTTGGCGGTACGGATGTAGTCTTCACGCAATACTTCGAGCATCGACGAACGGGTCATCCGCGCGATCACCGCCAGCGGAATGGTGCCCAGCACGATGGCCGGCAGGATCAGGTGGTGCAGGGCATCGAGGAACGCGCCCATGTCATCGGCCAGCAGGGTGTCGATCAGCATGAAACCGGTGCGCGGCTCGATGTCGTAAAGCAGGTCGATCCGTCCGGATACCGGGGTCCAGCCCAGGCTCACGGAGAAGAACATGATGAGGATCAGGCCCCACCAGAAAATCGGCATCGAGTACCCCGCCAGGGAGATGCCCATCACCCCGTGGTCGAACAGGGATCCTCGCTTGAGGGCCGCAATCACCCCGGCCAACAGGCCCAGGATGCCGGCGAACAGCAGGGCGGCCATGGACAGTTCCAGGGTCGCCGGGAAGAGGGAGGTGAACTCGGTCCATACGCTCTCGCGGGTGCGCAGGGATTCACCGAGGTCGCCGTGGGCCAGTTTGCCGATGTAGTCCAGGTACTGGGCGTACAGCGGTTTGTTCAGACCGAGGCGTTCCATTGCCTGAGCGTGCATTTCGGGGTCGACCCGACGTTCGCCCATCATCACTTCCACGGGGTCGCCGGGAATCATGCGAATCAACGCGAAAGTCAGCAAGGTGATGCCGAAAAACGTGGGGATCAATAACCCCAGTCGGCGGGCAATAAAACTAAACATCGTGTGTGGTACCTCATCAGCCGGTTAGGCGTGCCCGGTTTCCCTGGGGTCAGGGAAACCGGGAGTTTTCTTATCTACTTCACCTGGGTGGTGGCGAAGTTATTGGTTGTCAGAGGGCTGATGTGATAACCCTCAACGTTGTTGCGCATTGCAGTGAACATCCGGGTGTGGGCCATGCTGATCCACGGTTGGTCCTGATTGAACAGCACCTGGGCTTGTTCATACAGCTTGGCGCGTTCGGCCGGATCTACTTTAGCCCGTGCTTCGTCGAGCAGTGTCTGGAATTTCTCGTTGCACCAGCGAGCGTAGTTTTCGCCGTTCTTGGCGGCTTCGCAACTGAGCATAGGCGTCAGGAAGTTATCCGGGTCGCCGTTGTCGCCCGCCCATCCGGCCGACACCATATCGTGTTCGCCGGCCTTGGCGCGCTTGAGCATTTCACCCCATTCCATCACACGGATGTCGATCTTGATCCCGACTTTCGCCAGGTCAGCCTGCATCATTTGTGCGCCGAGCATCGGGTTCGGGTTGGTCGGGCCGCCGCCATTGCGGGTGAACAGGGTGAACACGGTGCCTTCCGGCACGCCGGCTTCCTTGAGCAGGGCGCGGGCCTTGTCGAGGTCACGTGGCGGGTTCTTCAGCTCGTGGTTGTAGCCCAGCAGGGTCGGCGGGTACGGGTTGACCGCGACGGTCGCGTTGCCCTTGCCGAACAGCGCGTTGACGTAGGCTTCCTTGTCGAAGGCGATGTCGATGGCTTTGCGCACCCGCACGTCGCTCATGTACTTGTGCTGGGTGTTCATGGCGACGTACGAGACGGTCATCGCATCCAGTTCGTCGACTTTCAGGTTGCTGTCTTTCTTGATGCTCGGGATGTCATCCGGTTTCGGATACAGCGCGATCTGGCACTCGTTGGCCTTGAGCTTCTGCAAACGCACGTTGTTGTCGGTGGCGATCGCCAGGATCAGCGCGTCAGCCGGAGGCTTGCCACGGAAGTAGTCCGGGTTGGCCTTGAAGCGTACCTGGGCGTCCTTGTTGTAGCGCTGGAAGATGAACGGCCCGGTGCCGATCGGTTTGCTGTTCAGGTCGCCGGTCTTGTTGGCCTTGAGCAACTGGTCGGCGTATTCGGCCGGATAGATCGAGGAGAACGCCATGGCGATGTCGGCCAGGAACGGCGCTTCGCGTCGGGTCAGGGTGAACTTGACCGTGTTGTCGTCGACTTTCTCGACGCTTTTGAGCAGTTCCTTGAAGCCCATGCTTTCAAAGTACGGGAAGCCCACGCTCGACAGCTTGTGCCACGGGTGATTCGGGTCCAGCTGACGCTGGAAGCTCCAGACCACGTCGTCGGCATTCATGTCGCGGGTCGGCTTGAAATAGTCGGTGGTGTGAAACTTGACGCCTTTGCGCAGGTGGAACGTGTAGGTCAGGCCGTCTTCGCTGATGTCCCAGGACTCGGCCAGTGCCGGAATCACTTCGGTGGTGCCGGGCTTGAAGTCCGCCAGACGGTTGAAGATGGTTTCGGCCACCGCGTCGGCAGTGACTGCAGTCGTGTACTGGACCATATCGAAGCCTTCCGGACTGGCTTCGGTGCAGACCACCAAGGGTTTGGCCGAGACGCCGATGGCGGCGCTCAACAAGGCGGCAGCGACGGCCGCACGTAGGGGAAGCATTTTCATCGTTAACCCTCTGCAATCGGTTGAAGACAAAAAGCCGAACGGCCGACTCGTCACTGAGTCAGCCGTCGGCACGCGTTTTTACAGAATGTTGAATGGTACGGTGGTCACGAGACGGAACTCGTTGATGCTGCCGTCAGCCTGGTTTTCGCTGGCACGGTGAGCGGTGTAGGTGGCGCGCACGGTGGTCGCCTTGAGCGGACCGCTCTGTACCGCGTAGGTGGCACCGATGCCGTATTCGTAGTGGTGTTCGCCGTCCATGTTTTTCACGTCATACGCAGTGCCGGTGTAGTGAGTACCGTCGATGCCCCAGCCGCGAGCCTGGTAGATGTTGAACTTCAGGCCTGGTACGCCGTACTCGGCCATGTTCAGACCGTAGGCGACCTGGAAGGATTTCTCGTTCGGGCCGTTGAAGTCGGACAGCAGGGAGTTGGCCAGGTAGATGCCGTTGGTTTCGTGCAGGTAGTCGAAGTACTCGTTACCGTTAATTTCCTGGTACGAGAAGGTCAGGCTGTGTGCCTGGTGGGTCAGGCCGAACGACAGGGAGTAGGTGTCGTTGTCGATGTTGCCCATCTCTTTTTTGCCGGTATCGACGGTCTTGTAGTAGTTCAGGCCGGTGGTCAGGCTCACGACATTGCTGTCACCCAACTCGTGGGTGGCGCCGAAGTAGTACTGGTTCCAGAAGTCTTCAACCTTGGAAGCGTACAGGCTGGTCTTCAGGCTTTTCAGCGGCTGGTAGTTCAGGCCGACGATGCTCACGCGATCGGTTTCGGCATTGTTGTTGGTGTACTCGGAGCGGAATTTCGACAGGCTTTCTTCGGTACGCGGCGATACGCGGTCGAAGCTGCCGGCGTCGAACGACAGGTTGTTCAGCTCTTCGCTGTGCAGGCTGACACCTTCAAAGCTCGAAGGCAGCGCACGGTTGCCGATGGTGTCGACGATGGGGGTGCTGAAGTTCTGGCGACCAGCGGTCAGGGTGGTGTTGGAAATGCGGAACTTGACGTTGGCCAGGCCCAGTTTGCTCCACTGACCTTCGGCATCACCGCCTTCTTTGGTCAGGGTACGGTTGTTGCCTGCGCCTGGACGCGAGCCCGGTGCGCCACCATTGTTGGAGGCCAGATCCTTGCGGTCGCGCTCCAGGGCAACGGCGTTGTACGCGGCCACTTCAGTGCTGACACCGACGGTGCCCTGAGTGAAGCCGGAGGTGTAGTTGACGATGGTGCCCTGCACCCAGTTGATACGGCGATCGGTCGGGGTTGCAACGCCGTCTTTGCGGTAGGTGAACTTGCCGCCACGTTTCAGTTGCTCGTTGGCGTACCAGTTACGGGTCGTGCCGCTGATTTTGGAGCCTTCGAGAAAACCGGTGGCTTCAGCCTGGGCGCTCTGCTCGTTGACGGTAACCGGGGTGAACGCCTGGCTCTGTTCCTCGGCATAAGCCGTGGCGGTGATGCTGCTGATGGCCAGGGCCAGTATCGCGGTGCTGCTCAGTTTCATGGGTGAAGCTCCTTTACTTTCTTTTTATGCCGGCTTTTTTATAGGGCCGGTTTTTGGTTTTAGAACTCATTCACACATCGCAAACGTTTGCAAAAGGCCTGATTGGCGAATTTCGGCAAAGCGCTTGCGTGAGGAGGTAGACGGCCTCCTCAGCGATGCGGCTAGTCGGTTTTTTGTTTAATCGATGCTGACACCCGAAAACACGTTGCGACCGAACGGGCTCACCTTGAACCCCTCGACTCTCGCGCTCAGCGGCTGGTTGACCGTCGAGTGGGCGACAGGCGTGATCGGCACTTGCTGCTTAAGCAACTGCTGGGCCTGTTTGTAGAGCACGGTGCGCTGCTCACGGTCGGTGACCACCTTGGCCTCCTTGATCAGCTTGTCGTAAGCCGGGTCGCACCACATGGAGTAGTTGTTGCCGCCAATGGCGTCGCAGCTGTACAGCGTGCCGAGCCAGTTGTCCGGGTCCCCGTTGTCACCGGTCCAGCCGATCAGGCTGATGTCGTGTTCGCCATTCTTGGTGCGCTTGATGTACTCGCCCCATTCGTAACTGACGATCTTCACTTTCAGACCGATCTTGGCCCAGTCAGCCTGGAGCATTTCGGCCATCAGCTTGGCGTTCGGGTTGTACGGACGCTGCACCGGCATGGCCCACAGGTTGATTTCTGTGCCCTCCTTGACGCCGGCAGCCTTGAGCAGTGCCTTGGCTTTTTCCGGGTTGTAGGCGGTTTCCTTGATGGTGTCGTCGTAGGCCCACTGGGTCGGTGGCATGGCGTTGACGGCCAGTTGACCGGCGCCTTGATAAACAGCGTTGAGAATCCCTTGTTTATTCACCGCCATGTCCAGCGCCTGCCGCACTTCGAGCTGGTCGAACGGTTTATGGCGCACGTTGTAGGCGATGTAGCCGAGGTTGAAGCCCGGCTTTTCGATCAATTGCAGTTTCGGGTCGTTCTTCAGTGCCGGCACATCCGCCGGGCGTGGATGCAGCGTGACCTGGCACTCGCCGGCCTTGAGCTTCTGCACGCGAACCGAGGCGTCGGTATTGATCGCGAAAATCAGGTTCTTCAGCTTCACCCGGCTCTGATCCCAGTAATGCGGGTTGCCGGTGTAGCGGATGTTCGAGTCTTTCTGATAGCTCTTGAACACGAACGGCCCTGTGCCGATCGGCTTCTGGTTGATGTCGCTCGGCTTGCCTTCGGCCAGCAATTTGTTGGCGTATTCGGCAGACAGAATGGCGGCGAAGCTCATGGCGATGTTCTGGATGAACGCGGCGTCGACGCTGTTGAGCGTGAACACCACGGTCAGCGGCCCGGTCTTTTCGACCTTGGCGATGTTCTTGTTGAGGCTCATCCCGTTGAAATACGGGAACTCGGTCGGATAAGCCTTACGGAAAGGCTGTTGCGGATCGAGCATGCGGTTAAACGTGAACAGCACGTCGTCGGCGTTGAAATCGCGGGTAGGTTTGAAGTACGCCGTTGAATGAAACTTCACCCCTTCACGCAGGTGAAAGGTGTACTTGAGACCATCCTCGGAAATATCCCAGCTCGTTGCCAGACCCGGTACGACATTGGTCGCGCCTTTTTCGAATTCAGCCAGGCGGTTGTACAGCGGTTCGGCGGCGTCGTTATCGGTGGCCGTCGTGTACTGCGCGGTATCGAAACCGGCCGGACTGCCTTCGGAACAGAACACCAGGCTGTCGCTGGCGGCAAAACTCGCGGACGTGGCGGCCAGCAGGCCGGCGCCCAGCAATGCGGAAAAAACCAAGGTATGGCGCATGACGCTCCCTCTTTATCTCAGTGTTTTTCAATGCGCCGTGATCCCTTCCAGGGAAGTTGTGGCTGCATTGAGCTCAAACCCACAGCAAACCGATAGCCCACGCAGTCACTGGTCAGAACCTGACGGTAGGGACCGCAGGTCTGGCAGTAAATGCGCAGAGTCCTAAAGACTCGTAGGAAAAGGCGACACGTCCTAAACCAACCTGGTAGGGCCAGGTGGAAATGGATGTAGGCAAATTCCTGACTAATCGGCAGAAAAAAACGGCGGCAACGCTGAAAACGTCGCCGCCGGCTTTTTTACTTGATGCTGACGCCGTAGAAGGAGTTCAAGCCGAATGGGCTGATCTTGAAGTCCTGCACGTTGGCGCGCATGGGTTGATACACCGTCGAGTGAGCGATAGGTGTCATAGGGACTGCATCTTTGAGGACGTGTTGCGCCTCTTTGTAGAGTTCGGTGCGCTTGGCCTGGTCGGTGGTGCGCTTGGCTTCTTTCACGAGGCCGTCGAATTTCTTATCGCACCATTTGGAGAAGTTGTTGCCACTCAGGGAGTCGCAACCAAACAACACGTTGAGCCAGTTGTCCGGATCACCATTGTCACCGCTCCAGCCAATGATCATGGCCTGGTTCTCGCCACCTTTGGAACGCTTGATGTACTCGCCCCACTCGTAGCTGGTGATCTTCACGTTCAGACCGATCTTCTTCCAGTCGGACTGGAGCATTTCGGCCATCAGTTTGGCGTTCGGGTTGTACGGACGCTGAACCGGCATCGCCCACAGGACGATCTCGGTACCTTCCTTGACGCCGGCTTCCTTGAGCAGCTGCTTGGCTTTCTCAGGATCGTACTTGGCGTCCTTGATGGTGGTGTCGTAGGACCACTGGGTCGGTGGCATGGCGTTGACGGCCAGCTGGCCCGCGCCCTGGTAAACCGAGTCGATGATCTGTGGCTTGTTGACGGCCATGTCCAGCGCCTGGCGAACACGCAGGTCGGCCAGCGGGTTCGGCTCGTTGCTGCCCTTGACCTTGTCCATCACGTTGTAGGCGATGTAGCCCAGGTTGAAGCCGGCCTGGTCAGGCATCTTCAGCGCAGGGTCGGCTTTCAGTGCAGCGAGGTCGGCCGGACGCGGGAACAGGGTGACCTGGCACTCGTTCTTTTTCAGCTTCTGGATACGGACCGACGGGTCGGTGGTGATGGCGAAGATCAGGTTGTCGATCTTCACGTCTTCAGGCTTCCAGTAATCCTTGTTGCCGGTGTAACGGATGTTGGAGTCTTTCTGGTAGCTCTTGAACACGAACGGACCAGTGCCTACCGGCTTCTGGTTGATGTCGGCAGCCTTGCCTTGTTTCAGCAGCTGGGCTGCGTACTCGGCGGACTGAATCGACGCGAAGCTCATGGCCATGTTCTGGATGAACGCGGCGTCGACTTCTTTGAGGGTGAACTTGACGGTGTGGTCGTCGACTTTATCGATCTTGGTGATGTTGGTATCCATCCCCATGTCGGTGAAGTACGGGAATTCGGTCGGGTACGCCTTACGGAACGGGTCATCCTTGTTAATCATGCGATTGAAGGTGAACAGCACGTCGTCGGCGTTGAACTCACGAGTCGGCTTGAAATACGGGGTGGTGTGGAACTTCACGCCTTCACGCAGGTGGAAGGTGTAGGTCAGGCCGTCCGGGGAAATGTCCCAGCTGGTCGCCAACCCAGGAACAACGGCGGTGCCGCCACGCTCGAACTGGGTCAGACGGTTGAACATGGTTTCGGCTGAGGCGTCGAAGTCGGTTCCGGTGGTGTACTGGCCTGGATCGAAACCGGCCGGGCTGCCTTCGGAGCAGAACACCAGGTTAGTCGCAGCGGTGGCGAAAGGTGCGGAGGCTAACAAGCCTGCGCCGACTAAAAACGGAATGACCGCGTGTTTAAGCATGTTGGCCTCATGATTTGTTGTCATTTTTTAATATTGAGGTACGACCTCGTGAGTCGTGCCTGCGGATACTTATGCAGGGCCCATACCCAATGCAAGATCCAGAGCGCCCGGCGGCATCAAACGGTGGCACGAACGTACCTTAATGTCGCATCTGTATAACTTCTGACGCATTTGACCGTTTGCGGTCGGTTTTTACGGTGCAAACGAAGCCCCAAAACGGTGCATTGGTCACGTTTTGCGCGCCGAATCGGGGCCCGGTGTTACTTATTTATACCCACTCCATAGAAGGGGGTTAGACCGAAAGGGCTGATCCTGAAGTCGGTGACTTCCTTGCGCAGCGGCTGGAACACCGTGGAGTTGGCGATCGGCGTGATCGGCACCTGCTGTTTAAGGATCAGTTGCGCCTGTTGATACAGTTTTACCCGTTGCGATTTATCCGTGGACACCTTGGCCTGCTGCACCAGTTTGTCGTAGGCCGGATCGCACCACTTGGCGTAGTTGCTGCCTTTCACCGCCGCGCAGCTGTAGAGCACGCCCAGCCAGTTGTCCGGGTCGCCGTTGTCACCGGTCCAGCCGTAGATCATCGCGTCGTGTTCGCCATTCTTGGCGCGCTTGATATACTCGCCCCATTCATAGCTGACGATGTTGGCCTTGATGCCGACCTTCTCCCAATCCTGCTGGATCATCTGTGCCGACATTCGTGCATTGGGGTTTGAAGCGCGTTGCACGGTCATGGCCCAGAGGTTGATGGTTGTACCAGGTGCAACCCCTGCTTCCTTGAGTAGCGCCTTGGCTTTTGCAGGGTCGTGCGGCGCGTCTTTTATGTTCGGATCGAACGACCATTGCGCGGGCGGCAAGGCGTTTTGCGCCAACTGCCCGGCACTCTGGTAAACCGCCTTGATGATCGCCGGTTTGTCGATGGCCATGTCCAGTGCCTGACGCACCTTGAGCTGGTCCAGTGGTGGATGGGTGGTGTTGTAGGCGAGGAAACCGAGGTTGAAACCGGCCTGCTTCAAGACGCGCAGGTTCGGGTCTTTTTCCATCACTTCGATGTCGGCCGGGCGTGGGTAGCCACTGACCTGGCATTCGCCGGTCTTGAGCTTCTGCAGACGGACAGCGGCGTCCGGGGTGATCGAGAACACCAGGTTGTCGATTTTCACGTCTTCGGGTTTCCAGTAGTCCTTGTTCGCCGCGTAGCGGATCTGCGAGTCCTTCTGGTAGCGCTTGAACACGAATGGGCCGGTGCCGACCGGTTTCTGGTTGATATCCGCCGCTTTGCCTTCCTTCAGCAACTGCGCGGCATATTCGGCCGATTGCACTGAAGCGAAGCTCATGGCGAGGTTTTGCACGAACGCGGCGTCGACGTTGTTCAGGTTGAAGCGCACGGTGTTTTCGTCGAGTTTTTCCACGGATTTGATCGTGGTGTTCAGGTCCATGTCGGTGAAGTACGGGGACTCGGCGGGGTAGGCCTTGCGAAAGGCGTTGTCCGGGTCAAGCAGACGCTGGAAGGTGAACAGCACGTCGTCGGCGTTGAAGGTGCGGGTCGGGGTGAAGTAGTCGGTGGTGTGGAATTTTACGTTTTGGCGCAGGTGGAAGGTGTACTGGAGGCCGTCCGGGCTGACGTCCCAGCTTGTGGCCAGGCCGGGTTCGATGTCGGTGCCGCCGCGTTTGAATTGGGTGAGGCGGTTGAAGACGGTTTCGGCGGAGGCGTCGAAGTCGGTGCCGCTGGTGTATTGGCTGGGGTCGAAGCCGGCGGGGCTGGCTTCGGAGCAGTAGACGAGGGTTGTGGCTGCGTTTGCGATTGGGGTTATGGCTGTCAGGGCCAGGGTTATTAGAAGTGGTTTGAGGGTGAATCGATCCATGGAGTCCCCGGGTGTATTGGAGGTAGTTGTGGGGAGGAGGGTAGCCGGGGTTTCGGTGGGTGCGGAAATATCGTTTTTCTAGGTGAGGTGTCTATCTCGGTATATCTGGGGAGGTTGTGAACATATCCGTTTTTTCGGGTGCTGCCGCTTATGGTTCCGCCCTTACGGCGGGTCACTTTTTACAAACGCCTAAAAAGTAACCAAAAACGCTTGCTCCTGCGTTCGGCCCGCTCGCTAGGGCTCGGGGTTCCTTCGCTCCGGGATTCATCCGGGGGGCATCGCCTACGGTTTGCTTCGCTGCACCTCCTCTCGATGTGTTTGGCTTCGCCAAACGGTCGCTGCGCTCCCACCCCCGGATAAATCCCTCCACTCAGCCTTCCGACGTCGCCCGAAGATCAAAAGCGGTACTCGAGCTAACGCTCATCGTGTTGAGTGGTGGAAGCCAAAGCCAGAGCCAAAGCCAAAGCCAAGGCCAAGGCCAAAACCAAAGCCGTAGTGGAGTTGTATGCGTTTTAAAACCCGAGTTCACCTCGGTATCTCACGTCGGTGTATTCCATTTAAACACCGCGGTCAGTCCCCTCTCCCTACGGGCGGTCCGACGTTTCGGGAGGGCTAGGGTGAGGGCCGCTTTTGAAACTGTTTAAATCTCAACAACAACACAGGATCCTTCCCACAAGGTTTTCAGGTTGTCTGTCGGAAGCACGCTCTCTAGTCTTTGGTTGTCGCAGAACAATCTGCGATCGGGAGGTGAGATTCCCGGTTACTGAATTTGGAAACCAGCGCAAGCCACCCCATAATCGCCGCCAGTTCATGCTGTCGGCAGTTCTTTATGGCGGCTATGTACGGGCGGACTTCGGTCCGGCCGGGTTGGTTTCCTTACCGGTAATCTCACTCCGTACATAGTTGCCACCTCATTTCACGAGTGAGATCGGAAATGAGTGGCGCAAATTCATAAGGAAATGCTCCATGAACAAGCCAGTACCCGACCCACCCCTCGAATCACCCACCCCCCTCGAAGAAGCCATGCGCGCCGAAGACCTCGCCCGCAACCGCGAAGCCATCAAACGCGCCCTCGATTTCTATCTCTGCCCCAACCTTTCCAAACCACGCCCGAGCACGATGTACATGGTCACGCCCAACGTCGACACCGAAAGCCTGCTGGCCAATGCCTGCGAATCCCTGGCGTCGGCCAGTACCATCGCCAGCAATTTCGCCAATGAGCTCAGCGGTTCGCAGCGCAGTACGGCGCTCGGGATCCAGCAGATCATCATGCTGGCCGAGCTGGCGGTGAATCGCGCGCTGGACCGGGTTGATCCGCGAGCTTGAGACCGCGTCATCGTTCATCGCGGGCAAGCCCGCTCCCACAGGGTCGTGCGCGATTTCAATAAATCCGCAGAACTGGTGGGAGCTGGCTTGCCAGCGATGACGGCAGAGCTGACAACACAAATCCCGGGCACAAAAAAACCGGCGATCATTCACTGATCGCCGGTTTTTCATTCAGCCGTCACTCAATCACTGCATCAATACTTCAATCGAGCCATCAGCGGTCAGGCTGACCTGGCTGGTGCCGGCTTCGACTTCAGGCGTGACGGGCGCCGAATCCATGCCGGCGGCTTTCATCATCATCGGGGCGCGCATGTACGGTTGTGGGAAGCCGTTGCTGTTGAGGTTCAGGTTGACGATTTTGTAGCCCTTGCCGCCCAGGGCGTCGGTGGCCAGTTGGGCGCGGGCCTTGAAGGCGGTGACGGCTTCTTTCAGCAGTTTGTCTTCGCTGGCCTTGCGGGTCGGGTCGGCGATGGCGAAGTCCATGCCGCCCATTTTCAGGTCGGTCAGCAGCTCGCCAGTGAGCTTGGACAGGGCGGCGAAGTCGGCGCTTTCCAGACGCAGTTCGGCGCGTTCGCGCCAGCCGGTGATTTTCTGGCCCTTGGTGTCGTAGATCGGGTAGCTGTTGCGGCTGCCCTGGCGCAGGGTGATGTCTTTGACTTGCTTGGCCTGGGCCAGTGCCTTGTTCATGGTGGTGCTGACGTCGGCGGCGAGTTTGGCCGGGTCAGTATTCTGTTCTTCGGTGTAGAGGGTCACGATCATCAGGTCGCGGGCCACTTCCTGGCTGACTTCGGCGCGCAGGGAAATCTGGTTGTAGTGCAGCTCATCGGCAGCCAGGGCCGGAAGGCTGGCGACACTGCCGACGGTCAGGGCGAGAAGGGCGGCGCTGCGGCGAAATGTGTGCATGAAAGCTCCTTGATGAGGGCGCAGGTGATGGTTCGGGGGCCTGCATGAAACCATCAGACTCTAGCGTCTATGATCCGGTTCGCCCAGTTACAACTTCTATACAGATGGGCCTTATAGCCGCCGCGACGCTTTTTGCCATGTGGTCGTTTGCCGCACTTTCGCCTCTCGAGCCCGCGCCTTGGTTATACTCCGTGCGATCCGCCTGGAGCGCTCATCAGGAGAGCTCATGCTCGCCCCCGTACAACTGACTTCCGCCACTCGCCAGAACCTCTGGAGGCTGACTTTCATCCGCACCCTGGTGCTCGCCGCGCAGGCCGGTTCCGTGGGCCTGGCCTACTGGCTGGATCTGTTGCCGTTGCCGTGGGTGCAACTGGTGATGACCCTCGGCTGTTCGATTCTGCTGTGTGTGTTCACCGCCGTGCGTCTGCGCACTTCGTGGCCGGTGACCGAGCTCGAATACGCGCTGCAATTGGCCTGCGATCTGGTTATCCACAGTGCCTTGCTGTATTTCTCCGGTGGTTCGACCAACCCGTTCGTTTCGTATTATCTGGTGCCGCTGACCATCGCTGCGGTGACGCTGCCCTGGCGTTACTCGGTGGTGCTGTCGGGCATTGCGCTGGCCTTGTATACGCTGATGCTGACGCATTTCTATCCGCTGGAAACCCTGCCGGTGGCCCGGGAGAACCTGCAGATCTACGGCATGTGGTTGAGCTTTGCCTTGGCGGCGGCAGTGATTACGTTCTTCGCCGCGCGCATGGCTGAAGAGTTGCGCCGGCAGGAGGAGTTACGGGCGATCCGCCGTGAAGAAGGTCTGCGCGATCAGCAGTTGCTGGCCGTGGCGACTCAGGCCGCCGGTGCCGCCCATGAATTGGGTACGCCGCTGGCGACCATGAGCGTGTTGCTCAACGAAATGCAGCAGGATCATCACGACCCGATGCTTCAGGAAGACCTGAAGGTGCTGAAGGATCAGGTGAAGCTCTGCAAAGAGACTCTGCAGCAACTGGTGCGCGCCGCCGAGGCCAATCGCCGGATGGCGGTGGAGATGCAGGACGTTACCGACTGGCTCGACGAAGCGCTCAATCGCTGGCACCTGATGCGTCCCGAGGCCAGTTACCGCTTCCAGCGCCTGGGCCAGGGCCCGCTGCCTCGTGTGGCGCCGCCCCCGGATCTGACCCAGGCCTTGTTGAATCTGTTGAACAACGCCGCCGACGCCTGCCCGGAAAACCTTCAGGTGACCCTGGACTGGACCGCCGAAGACCTGACTATCAGCATCCGCGATCATGGTGCCGGTGTGCCGCTGGCCATCGCCGAGCAGATCGGCAAACCGTTTTTTACCACCAAGGGCAAAGGCTTCGGCCTGGGCCTGTTTTTGAGCAAGGCCAGCGTGACACGCGCCGGCGGCTCAGTGAAACTCTATAGTCATGAGGAAGGCGGCACGCTCACCGAGCTGCGCCTGCCCCACGGCGTCCGAGGAGAGCAACATGAGTGACGAAATCCAAGTCGAAGGCGAAGAACTGCCGCATTTGCTGTTGGTCGATGACGACGCGACCTTCACCCGGGTGATGGCCCGTGCCATGGCCCGCCGTGGCTTTCGCGTCAGCACCGCCGGTTCCGCCGAGGAAGGTCTGACCATCGCCCAGGCCGATCTGCCGGACTATGCCGCGCTGGACCTGAAAATGGACGGCGACTCCGGTCTGGTCCTGCTGCCGAAGCTGCTGGAGCTGGACCCGGAAATGCGCGTGGTGATCCTCACCGGTTACTCGAGCATTGCCACGGCCGTCGAAGCGATCAAGCGAGGCGCCTGCAATTACCTGTGCAAACCGGCGGACGCCGACGACGTGCTGGCGGCGCTGCTGTCCGAGCACGCCGACCTCGACAGCCTGGTGCCGGAAAACCCGATGTCGGTGGACCGCCTGCAGTGGGAACACATCCAGCGCGTGCTGACCGAGCACGAAGGCAACATCTCCGCCACTGCCCGCGCCCTGGGCATGCACCGCCGCACCCTGCAGCGCAAACTGCAGAAGCGCCCGGTTCGTCGCTGAACCTGCGCTGAACGGCCATCGCCAGCCCTCGCGATAAAGCGCACCGATCAACTATGATCGGTGCGTGTCTGTTCTTTTCTTTATCGAGCCTTATCCATGAATCAGAACGCTGAATATTCCGCGGTCAACGATGCTGTGCGCGGGCAGTTTTTTCGCAAGGTGTGGGCCATGACCACGCCTTACTGGCGCAGCGAAGAGAAGGGCAAGGCCTGGACATTGCTGATGGCCGTGATTGCGCTTTCGCTGTTCAGCGTGGCGATCTCGGTGTGGATCAACAGTTGGTACAAGGATTTCTACAACGCTCTGCAAAAGAAGGATGAGGCGGCGTTCTGGCAACTGATCCTGTATTTCTGCGGTATTGCCACGGTGGCTATCCTCGGCGCGGTGTATCGCCTGTACCTGACGCAGATGCTGACGATCCGCTGGCGGGCATGGCTCACCGAGAACCACTTCAAGCGCTGGCTCGGGCACAAGAATTACTACCAGCTGGAGCAGGGCGGTTATACCGACAACCCTGACCAGCGGATTTCCGAAGACCTCAACACCTTCACCGCCAACACCCTGAGCCTCGGGCTGGGACTGATCCGCACGGTGGTCAGCCTGGTGTCGTTCTCGATCATTCTGTGGGGTGTGTCCGGCAGCATCGAAGTGTTCGGCATCGAAATTCCCGGCTACATGTTCTGGTGTGCGCTGCTGTACGCGGCGGTCGGCAGTTGGCTGACCCATCTGATCGGTCGACGTCTGATCGGCCTGAACAACCAACAACAACGCTTCGAAGCCGACCTGCGTTTCTCCATGGTGCGAGTGCGTGAGAACGCCGAGAGCATCGCCTTGTACAACGGCGAGCCCAACGAAAACCGTCGTCTGAGCAGCCGCTTCGGTCTGGTCTGGCACAACTTCTGGGACATCATGCGGGTGTCCAAGCGCCTGACGTTCTTCACCTCGGGTTATGGCCAGATCGCGATCATTTTTCCGTTCATCGTCGCGGCACCGCGCTACCTGGCAGGCAAGATCGAGCTGGGCGAGCTGATGCAGATCAACTCGGCGTTCGGCAATGTGCAGGAGAACTTCAGCTGGTTCATCAGCGCGTATTCGGATCTGGCGGCCTGGCGCGCCACTTGTGATCGTCTGCTGAGCTTCCGTCAGGCCATGAGTGAAAACGAAGACCGGGCACCGGCCATCGATGTGCAGAATCAGGGCAGCGAATTGAAGGTACACAACCTCGGGCTGGATCTGGCCGATGGTCGTCATTTGCTGACCAGCGCCCACATGACCGTGGAGGCGGGCGACCGAGTAATGCTCAGCGGCCGCTCCGGCAGCGGCAAGTCGACGCTGTTGCGGGCGATGGGGCATCTGTGGCCGGCAGGGCACGGCAGTATCCGCTTGCCGGCGGCACGTTATCTGTTCCTGCCGCAAAAGCCGTATTTGCCGATCGGCACACTGCGCGAAGCCTTGAACTATCCACAACCGGGCGATACCTACGCGCCAGAGCGTTATGCACAAGTGCTGGAAACCTGCCGTCTGCCGCATCTGGTGGCGCGACTGGACGAAGCCAATCACTGGCAGCGCATGCTCTCGCCGGGTGAGCAGCAACGACTGGCCTTTGCTCGTGCGCTGCTCTACGCACCGCACTGGCTGTACATGGACGAAGCGACGTCGGCGATGGACGAAGAAGACGAGGCCACGCTGTATCAGGCGCTGATCGATCAGTTGCCGGGCTTGAGCATCGTCAGCGTCGGCCACCGCAGCAGCCTCAAGCGCTTCCATCCACGGCACGTGCGGATCGATGGCGGGCATCTGGTCGAGCAGACCGTCACGGCCTGATGTGCACTGAATCTGTGGGAGCCTGCTCCCACAGAGTACGGTGATCGTACAACCTCCTTGGGCTATGATGCCTCTCTAGCCGAAATTCGAGATAACCCCAGACCATGGAAAACCCGATCGACACCCCGCGCCTCCCTCGCAAGCGCCGCAGCCTGGCACAGGAACTGGTGACGGTGCTGACCGAGCAGATCCGCGACGGTCTGCTCAAGCGTGGCGACAAGTTGCCTACCGAGTCGGCAATCATGGAAGCCCATGGCGTCAGCCGCACCGTAGTGCGCGAGGCGATTTCCCGGCTGCAGGCTGCAGGGCAAGTCGAAACCCGCCACGGCATCGGTACCTTTGTTCTCGACACGCCGAGCCCGAGCGGTTTCCGCATCGACCCGGCCACTGTGGTCACCCTGCGTGACGTACTGGCGATTCTCGAGTTTCGTATCAGCCTCGAAGTCGAATCCGCCGGCCTCGCCGCACAACGTCGCAGCGCCGAACAACTGGCCGCCATGCGCGCCGCCCTCGATGCGCTGAACGAAAGCGTGGCCCACGCCAGCGATGCGGTGGCGTCGGATTTCCAGTTCCACCTGCAAATCGCGCTGTCCACCGGCAACCGCTACTTCACCGACATCATGACCCACCTGGGCACCAGCATCATTCCGCGTACTCGCCTGAATTCGGCGCGACTGGCCCATGACGATCAGCAGCACTACATGAGTCGCCTGAGTCGCGAGCACGAGGAAATCTATGACGCGATTGCCCGTCAGGATTCCGATGCCGCCCGAGCGGCCATGCGTCTGCACCTGACCAACAGCCGCGAACGGCTGCGTCAGGCGCATGAAGAGGCACAGGCTCAGGGTTGAGAGTTGATTACGGCTCGAGGCGTACTGTCAAAGTCGGGGAGGTGACCACATTCGGGCTGCCGACTTTAGTAATCGTGTAGCGCAAATTAGCCGTAGCTCCCGACACCAGGTTATTGGCAAACGTGCTTTTTGGAATGTCAAAGATGACAGGGAATAATGGCTGGCTCAGTACGCGTTGAGAACTCCAATTGCTACCGGTCGAGGTGCTGACGAGCATCTCGATCACGTCGCCGATTGCTGCTTCAGTGTATTGGGACACTGAAGCGGGAGTTGGATCACTCAGCTTCTCAATGTAAGCGACTCCTTTAACTGCCTCTACCAAGTCAGGTGCGGCTACGACACTTTGTTGTGCGGTCATGATGTAAGTCCTTTTGTCATTGCAATCGAAAAGTGTATGTTCCGGCTCTTGGCCGTTGGCGTCGGGTGATGACGCCAAGAGTATTAGGGCTGGATTGGTCGGTGGCCGCACCTGTAAGAAATAACAGTTTCGACGAGTGGTTGATGGTGATTCAGCTTTCGATGTGCAGAAGCAGTGGTTCCGAGCAAGGCTCCAGACTGGATTCATCGGCAAACTTGTAGCGCAGCTCAACGGTGCTGTTCAGGTACTTTTCCAGCTCGAATCTCGGGATGCTCAACTCGATTCCGGTCAGGCCGACCATGTCATCCAATCCGTCATCCCAGACACCGGTCGGCTCCGACAGACCCTGCCATTCAGGCTCTTCCGGGTCCTCGCCGAGGATCGGGTACACATCCCAGTTCGGCGGGGTGCTCTGGCCATCGGGTACCTGAACGATCAAATCGTCATCCAGAGTCGACAACCGCAGGATGATCGAGTCGCTGGCGTGATCGGGGAATTGCGGAAGGTGTGCAGCGGCAAACGTCATGGTTCGTTCTCCTTGAAAGATCTGCCGCGATCCTTCGCGGCAGTCGTCGCACTTTACCCGGCGAATCGGTGAGGCGCGCCGGGGCAATCTTGTCCGGGCATTTCAGCTCTGGGGCAGAATCGAACGATCCACCCTGACCGCCAGTTTGCCCGGGCCAGGCGTGATGTCGAACGTCGCCTGCCCCCGGGCATCCACCGACGCCCGGGCGATAGCCACGCCGTCGCGCAGCAATTGCAGCGGCGCACCTTTCATCGATTGGCCCGAGGCCAGTTCCAGTTTCAATTTGAGGGTCATCGAATCGCTCCTTAATTCGTGTTGCCGGTCGGGTGATAGTCCTTGAGCAGCAGGTAAGTGCTCCAGCCCCACCAGTCGTCGACGGTGGCGGTATCGTTGAGGTTGTTGACGTCCTTGCGCCGCAGGACTTTGTTGTCCTGAACGCGGAACAGGGGCGAGAAGTTGTTGGCCGGATCCAGCACGAAAGTCAGATCCGGCAGCCTTTGCAGCGCGTTGAAAGTGGTCGGCACGTTGCCGCTGGAATACGCGGCATACACCTCGTCCGCCGAATCCTGCACTGCCTGATTCACCTGATTTCGGTTGTCGGCGTCCGTGGCATCGAAGTAGCGCTTGTCACCGAATGCCCGCCATTGCTCGCCATGTCCATTGCGCACCTTGAGCCCGAACTTGCTGTCTTCGTCGTGCATGAAGCGGGTGATGAGCGAGCCCAGATCACTCGGCGTCACGGCGGCTGCCATGGCTTTGCGTGGCACCCGCAAATGCCCGGAGGAGAACAGGTCGGTGAGGTAGTGGTCGGCAAATGCGTTCATCGCGTAGGCCCGCTGCAGTTGCAGTTCGTCCTGACTGGCGCGGGCGGCTACGGCGGTTTGCAGGGCGGCAGTGTGGCCGGCGATGTAGGCCAGGCGAGCCCATTCGCCGAAGTGGTCGGCGTTGTTCGCCGCCAGTTTCAGATAGCGACCGAGCGGGAACAGCGCCGAGACAAAACTGCCGCCGCCAGTGATCTTGTTCCACTCTTCCGACAACGTATCTCCTAAAGCGTCATAAGCCTCGTGGGGTTGTTTGCCCTCCTTGACCGCCTGTTTAACCGCGTCGATCTCCTTTTGCATGATCGCGAGAACCTGTGTCGCTTCGGCCTTTGAAGCGGGCAACGCGGCGAGGCTGTCGAAGGCCGCCGTGAAGCGCTGAAGACGATCAGCCGGGGTCGATCCTTCGTTGATCGGCCGGTCGACGATTCCGTAGAAGTCACCGCCCAGCGCCAGCACCTGGCCGTAGGTCAGCGCTAACCCGTTCGGCAAATGCAAAGGCACGTTTTGCGCGAGCACTGGCTCGGCACCTTCAACGAAGCGCAGCCGGGTGTTATCGCCGACAGCCGTGTGTTCCGCGCCTTCAAAGCGCAGCGGCGGTTTGCCTTTCATGGCTTTGCCGGGCAGGGCGAGGGCGGGTTCGACATCACCGTGGGAGTCGGCGATGTGCAGTAACAGGTGTGGGTTATCAGCACTGAATGCGATGCCGCCGGGGGCAAAAAGATCATCGAAACGGGCGATGACCGGTGTGGTTTTTTCAACGCATGTGGTTTGAAGACCGGACATTTCTTTCTCCTTGATATGTCGTCGGCAGGGTTTTATTTGACTGTATGCATATACAGTTAAATCGAGCCTAGTCGAGAAATCTCCTACGTCAAAAAGAAATCTTGTCCGACAAAAAAATGCCCCCCAGCGATGAAATGCAGTTGACGGTTATCTTTTAAGTTGTACGATGACCTACAACTTCGGCGAAGGCTGAACGGTCCACTCACAAAAAACGTTGTTACCAGGGTGTTCGAATAATGAATCCACAAGAACTGAAGTCCATCCTCTCCGCCGGCCTGCTCTCGTTCCCGGTGACCGATTTCAATGCTCAGGGCGATTTCAATCGCGCTGGCTACATCAAACGCCTGGAATGGCTGGCCCCGTACGGTGCTTCAGCCCTGTTCGCCGCCGGTGGCACCGGTGAGTTCTTCTCCCTGGCTGCCAGCGAATACTCGGAAATCATCAAGACTGCCGTCGACACCTGCGCCAGCAGCGTGCCAATCCTCGCCGGTGTCGGTGGTTCGACCCGCCAGGCCATCGAATACGCACAGGAAGCCGAGCGTCTGGGCGCCAAAGGCCTGCTGTTGCTGCCGCACTACCTGACCGAAGCCAGCCAGGACGGCGTAGCGGCCCACGTTGAAGCGGTGTGCAAATCGGTCAACATCGGTGTGGTGGTCTACAACCGCAACGTCTGCCGCCTGACCGCGCCGCTGCTGGAACGCCTGGCCGAGCGCTGCCCGAACCTGATCGGTTACAAGGACGGTCTGGGCGATATCGAACTGATGGTGTCGATCCGTCGTCGCCTCGGCGATCGCTTCAGCTACCTCGGTGGTCTGCCGACCGCCGAAGTCTACGCCGCGGCCTACAAGGCCCTGGGCGTGCCGGTCTACTCGTCGGCGGTGTTCAACTTCATCCCGAAAACCGCGATGGACTTCTACCACGCGATTGCCCGCGAAGATCACGCCACTGTCGGCAAGATCATCGACGACTTCTTCCTGCCGTACCTGGACATCCGCAACCGCAAGGCCGGTTACGCCGTGAGCATCGTCAAGGCCGGCGCCAAAATCGCCGGCTATGACGCAGGCCCGGTGCGGGCGCCGCTGACCGACCTGACCCGCGAAGAGTACGAGATGCTCGCCGCGTTGATCGACAAGCAAGGTGCGCAGTAACCCAACTCTATAAACGAGGCCGCTGAGCAATCAGCGGCCTTTTGCATCAGGAGAATGATTCGTGACCAAGCGCTATGACAACTACATCAACGGTGAATGGGTCGCCGGCAACGATTACTCGGTCAACATCAACCCGTCCGAGCTGAGCGACACCATCGGCGATTACGCCAAGGCTGACCTGGCTCAGGTCAACGCCGCCATCGACGCCGCTCGCGCCGCGTTCCCGGCGTGGTCGACTTCGGGCATTCAGGCCCGCCACGACTCGCTCGATAAAGTCGGCACCGAAATCCTCGCCCGCCGCGAAGAGCTCGGTACCCTGCTGGCCCGGGAAGAGGGCAAGACCCTGCCCGAAGCCATCGGCGAAGTGACCCGCGCCGGCAACATCTTCAAGTTCTTCGCTGGCGAGTGCCTGCGTCTGTCCGGCGACTACGTGCCGTCGGTGCGTCCGGGCGTCAACGTCGAAGTCACCCGCGAAGCCCTCGGCGTGGTCGGCCTGATCACCCCGTGGAATTTCCCGATTGCGATTCCGTCGTGGAAAATCGCCCCGGCCCTGGCCTACGGCAACTGCGTGGTGTTGAAACCGGCGGATCTGGTGCCGGGTTGCGCCTGGGCGCTGGCCGAAATCATCTCCCGCGCAGGCTTCCCGGCCGGCGTGTTCAACCTGGTGATGGGCAGCGGTCGTGTGGTCGGTGAAGCGCTGGTCAACAGTCCGAAAGTCGACGGCATCAGCTTTACCGGTTCCGTCGGTGTGGGCCGTCAGATCGCGGTCAATTGCGTGTCGCGCCAGGCCAAGGTTCAGTTGGAGATGGGCGGCAAGAATCCGCAGATCATTCTCGACGACGCCGACCTCAAGCAGGCGGTCGAGCTGTCGGTGCAGAGCGCGTTCTACTCCACCGGCCAGCGTTGCACGGCATCGAGCCGACTGATCGTCACCGCCGGGATTCACGACAAGTTCGTCGAAGCCATGGCCGAGCGCATGAAGTCGATCAAGGTCGGTCACGCGCTGAAGGCCGGCACCGACATCGGTCCGGTGGTTTCGCAAGCACAGCTTGAACAAGACCTGAAGTACATCGACATCGGTCAGTCCGAAGGTGCGCGCGTAGTCAGCGGCGGCGGTCTGGTGACCTGCGACACCGAGGGTTACTTCCTTGCGCCGACCCTGTTTGCCGACAGCGAAGCATCGATGCGCATCAGCCGCGAAGAGATCTTCGGCCCGGTGGCCAACATCGTTCGCGTGGCCGATTACGAGGCTGCACTGGCCATGGCCAACGACACCGAATTCGGTCTGTCGGCGGGCATCGCCACCACATCGCTGAAGTACGCCAACCACTTCAAGCGTCATTCCCAGGCCGGGATGGTGATGGTCAACCTGCCGACCGCCGGCGTCGATTACCACGTTCCGTTCGGGGGCCGTAAGGGTTCATCCTATGGCTCACGTGAGCAAGGCCGCTATGCGCAAGAGTTCTACACGGTCGTAAAGACCAGCTACATCGGTTCCTGATCCACGCAATACCTGTGGGAGCTGGCTTGCCAGCGATGCTATCACCTCGGTTTTCAGTCACACCGCAGTGATGCCATCGCTGGCAAGCCAGCTCCCACAAAGACCAAAGAAGATCCACCCGCGCATAAAAATAATCAGTGGGAGTACATCTACATGCAATCGTCCAAGCCGACTCACGTCCGCTATTTGATCTTGCTCATGCTGTTTCTGGTGACCACGATCAACTACGCCGACCGCGCTACTATCGCGATCGCCGGTTCCAGTTTGCAAAAAGACCTCGGCATCGACGCGGTCACCCTCGGCTACATCTTCTCTGCATTCGGTTGGGCCTACGTGGCCGGGCAAATTCCCGGCGGCTGGCTGCTCGATCGCTTCGGCTCGAAAAAAGTCTATGCCCTGAGCATCTTCACCTGGTCGCTGTTCACCGTGCTGCAAGGCTTCGTCGGTGAGTTCGGCATGTCCACGGCCATCGTCGCGCTGTTCATGCTGCGCTTTCTGGTCGGTCTGGCCGAGGCGCCATCGTTCCCCGGCAACGCACGCATTGTGGCGGCCTGGTTCCCGACTGCCGAACGCGGTACCGCTTCGGCGATTTTCAACTCGGCGCAATACTTTGCCACCGTGCTGTTCGCTCCGCTGATGGGCTGGATCGTCTATGCCTTTGGCTGGGAACACGTGTTCATTGTCATGGGCGTGTTCGGCATCCTGTTCTCGCTGATCTGGCTGAAGGTTATCCACAGCCCGCGCCAGCACCCGATGGCCAACGAAGCGGAAGTGAAGTTCATCGCCGACAACGGCGGTATGGTCGACATGGACCAGAAGCAAGGCAAAAAGGCTGACGGCCCGAAGTGGGATTACATTCGCCAACTGCTGACCAACCGCATGATGCTCGGCGTGTATCTGGGCCAGTATTGCATCAACGGCATCACCTATTTCTTCCTGACCTGGTTCCCGGTGTACCTGGTGCAGGAGCGCGGCATGACCATCCTCAAGGCCGGTTTCATTGCGTCATTGCCGGCGATCTGCGGCTTTATCGGCGGCGTCCTCGGCGGGGTGATTTCCGATTACCTGCTGCGCAAGGGCCATTCGCTGACCTTCGCTCGCAAGGCGCCGATCATTGCCGGCCTGCTGGTTTCGAGCAGCATCGTGGCCTGCAACTATGTCGACGTTGAATGGATGGTGGTGGGCTTCATGGCCCTGGCCTTCTTCGGCAAAGGCGTGGGCGCGCTGGGCTGGGCGGTGGTGTCCGACACCTCGCCGAAACAGATTGCCGGTCTCAGTGGCGGCCTGTTCAACACCTTCGGCAATATCGCCTCGATCACCACGCCAATCGTCATCGGCTACATCATCAGCTCCACCGGCTCGTTCAAATGGGCGCTGGTGTTCGTTGGCGCCAATGCGCTGGTGGCGGTGTTCAGCTACCTGGTGATCGTCGGCCCGATCAAGCGTGTGGTCCTGAAAGAACCGCCAACCAACGGCGGTTCCGAAGCCACCGGTAAATTGTCTCAAGCGCATTCCTGAGGAGCGGCGCCATGCAGTTGATTGAACATTCCGACTCGCCGCGCTACATCCGCCTGCACGAGCGGGACAACGTAGTGGTTGTGGTCAATGACCAGGGCGTGCCGGCCGGCACCGCATTCACCGATGGCCTGGTGACGGTGGATTTCGTGCCGCAGAGTCACAAGGTCAGCCTCGTGGACATCCCCGAGGGTGGCACGGTGATTCGCTACGGCCAGATCATTGGCTACGCCTTGCAGCCGATTCCCCGTGGCAGTTGGGTCAAGGAAGATCAACTGCGCATGCCGACCGCGCCACCGCTGGACAGCCTGCCGCTGTCCACCGATGTGCCGGCCGCCCAGGCGCCGCTGGAGGGTTTCACGTTCGAGGGTTATCGCAACGCCGACGGCACCGTCGGCACGCGTAACATCCTCGGGATCACCACCACCGTGCAATGCGTCACCGGGGTGCTGGATCACGCGGTAAAACGCATCAAGGATGAACTGTTGCCGAAGTACCCCCACGTCGATGATGTGGTGGCGCTGACCCACAGTTACGGTTGCGGCGTGGCCATTACGGCCACCGACGCCTACATCCCGATCCGCACCGTGCGCAATCTGGCGCGCAACCCGAACCTCGGTGGCGAGGCGCTGGTGATCAGCCTGGGCTGCGAGAAATTGCAGGCCGGGCAGGTGATGCACGAGGACGATGCATCGGTCGACTTGAGCGAGCCATGGCTGTATCGCTTGCAGGATTCCAGTCACGGTTTTACCGAGATGATCGAGCAGATCATGGCACTGGCCGAAACCCGCCTGAAGAAGCTCGACCTGCGCCGTCGGGAAACCGTGCCGGCGTCCGAGCTGATCCTCGGCATGCAGTGCGGCGGCAGCGATGCGTTTTCCGGGATCACCGCCAACCCGGCGCTCGGTTATGCCTCTGACTTGCTGCTGCGGGCAGGGGCGACGGTGATGTTTTCCGAAGTCACTGAAGTGCGTGACGCAATTTACCTGCTGACCTCACGGGCGCAGACCAAAACCGTTGCCGAAGAGCTGGTACGTGAGATGGACTGGTACGACCGTTACCTGGCCAAGGGCGAGGCGGATCGCAGCGCCAACACCACGCCGGGCAACAAGAAGGGCGGGTTGTCGAACATTGTCGAGAAGTCGTTGGGCTCGATCGTCAAATCCGGCAGTAGTGCCATCAGCGGTGTGCTTGGCCCCGGGGAGCGGTTCAAGCAGAAGGGTTTGATCTTCTGTGCGACGCCGGCGAGTGATTTTGTCTGCGGTACGTTGCAACTGGCGGCGGGGATGAACCTGCACGTGTTCACTACCGGGCGTGGTACGCCTTATGGTCTGGCCATGGCGCCGGTGGTCAAGGTGTCGACCCGTACCGAGCTGGCGCAGCGCTGGCCGGATCTGATCGACATCGATGCCGGGCGGATTGCTACCGGACGGGCGAGCATCGAGGAATTGGGCTGGGAGTTGTTCCACTACTACCTGGATGTGGCGAGCGGCAAGCAGCAGACGTGGGCGGAGAAGCACAAGCTGCACAACGACATTACGTTGTTCAATCCGGCGCCGATCACCTGAGTCTGTTGTTCGTTCCCACGCATGGCGTGGGAACGAACGGGGTGAAAGTGGCTTATCATTAGCCCCCTGACGACGCTCACCTCCAAGGCTCCCCCGGCATGCTGGCAATCTTCCTCGAAACCCTGAACATCACCGCGCCGGTGTTTGCCATGCTGTTTCTGGGGGTGTTGCTCAAGCGCATTGACTGGATCAACGACAACTTCATCCACACAGCCTCTTCACTGGTATTCAACGTCAGCATGCCGGCGCTGCTGTTTCTCGGCATCCTGCATGCCGACCTGCACGCCGCGCTGCAACCGGCGCTGCTGATCTACTTCGCCCTCGCCACGCTGGCCAGTTTTGCCCTGGCCTGGGGCTGGGCGATTCTCCGCTGCCCGCGGGAAGATCGCGGCATCTACACCCAGGGCGCGTTTCGCGGCAACAACGGGGTCATCGGGCTGGCGCTGGCGGCGAGCATGTATGGCGACTACGGGATTTCCCTCGGGGCTATTCTCGCGGCGCTGGTGATCCTCTTCTACAACACCCTGTCGACTATCGTGCTGGCGGTCTACAGCCCGGTGATCAAGTCCGACCCGTGGAGCATTTGCAAAAGCGTGTTCAGCAACCCGCTGATTATCAGCGTGATCGCGGCGGCGCCGTTTGCCTGGTTCAAGATCGGTCTGCCGGGATGGCTGGAAACGTCCGGCCAGTACCTGGCGCAGACCACGCTGCCGCTGGCATTGATCTGCATCGGTGGCACGCTGTCGCTGGCGGCGCTGCGCAAAAGCGGCAGCCTGGCACTCAGCTCGAGTCTGGTGAAGATGATCGGTCTGCCGGTGTTCGCCACGCTAGGTGCTTGGCTGTGGGGCTTTCGCGGGGCGGAGCTGGGGATTCTGTTTCTGTACTTCGGCAGCCCGACGGCGGCCGCCAGTTTTGTCATGGCCCGGGCGGCCCAGGGTAACCATGAACTGGCGGCGGCGATCATTGTGTTGACCACGTTGATGGCGGCAGTGACCACCAACGTCGGGATCTTTCTGTTGCAATGGGGCGGATGGATCTAGCCTGAGACCGGGTTTGAACTTTCGGGCCTCTTCGCGAGCAAGCCCACTCCCACATTGGATCTGTGGCGATCACAAATCCCCTGCGGGAGCGGGCTTGCTCGCGAAGGGGTCGATCTGTCACTCAGCTTTCTGATAGGTGTCGATCACTTCCTGCGCCGCCCGAAACGCATCGATTGCCGCCGGCACTCCGGCGTACACCGCGCAATGCAGCAGCGCCTCACGGATCTCGTCGACCGTGCAACCGTTGTTCAGCGCGCCGCGCACGTGGCCCTTCAACTCTTGAGGGCACTTCAACGCGGTCAGCGCGGCGAGGGTAATCAGGCTGCGGGTCTTCAGCGGCAAACCTTCGCGATTCCACACACCGCCCCAGGCGTGTTCGTTGACGAAATCCTGCAAGGGTTGGGTGAACTCGGTGGCATTGCCCAGTGCGCGGTCGACAAACGCGTCGCCCATTACCTGACGGCGGACTTCAACCCCGGATTTCTTCGATTCGGTCATGGCACATCCCTCTTGTGGTGTTGGCGGCGCCAGGCGCGTACGGACGTGAAAAACAGAAACGTCAGCAGTGTCGGCAGCACATAAAACAGCATCAACCGTTCAAGCTTGCCGGCCAGTGGCATGCCGGTGGTGAACGACACCACGTGCAGCCCGTACGCCAGGTACAAGCCGAGCAGCAACAGGCCTTCGGCGCGGGTCACGCGATAGCCGGAGTAGAACACCGGCAGGCACAGCGTGGCCACGCCCAGCATCACCGGCAGGTCGAAACCCAGCGCGTTCGGCGACACTGACAGGGGCGTTGGCGCGATCAACGCGGTAACGCCGAGCACACCGAGCAGGTTGAACAGGTTGGCGCCGATCACGTTGCCCACGGCAATGTCGCGCTGCCCGCGCAGGGCGGCGATCAGTGAGGTGGCGAGTTCAGGCAGCGAGGTACCGACCGCGACCACCGTCAGGCCGATGACTCGCTCGGAAAAGCCCAGATCCGTGGCCACTGCGACAGCGGCGCCCAGCAGCAGATGTCCGGCGAATACCAGCATGGCCAACCCGGCGACGATCATCAGCAGGCTGGTGAACCAAGGCGCTGGTTGAGTTTGAGGATGACCGGAATGTGGCCGGGCCGAGTGGCGCGACTGGCGCAACAGCAAACCGAGGTACAACCCCAGGGCCGCCAGCAGCAGGATGCCGTCGAATCGGCCGATCTCTTCGTTCCAGGCCAGCACGAACACCAGCAGGCTGGCGCCGATCATCAACGGGATGTCGAGGCGTACCAGTTGCCGTGAGACGCGCAATGGAATGATCAGCGCCGACAGGCCGAGGGTTACGAGGATGTTGAAAATGCTGCTGCCGATCACGCTGCCGACCGCGATGTCGGGGTTGTGCGTCAGGGTTGCCTGCAGACTGACCGCCATTTGCGGGGCGCTGCTGCCGAGGGCGACGATGGTCAGACCGATGATCAGCGGCCGTACATGCAGCCGCGCGGCCAGGCGCACGGCGGCGCGTACCATCAGTTCGGCACCGGCGATCAGCAGGAACAATCCGCAGAGCAGCTCAATCACTTTGATCAGCGGTAAATCGGTCAGTCCAAAAATGGTGGACGCTCCGTCAGTCGTCGAGGGCCTGCACGCGAACCCGCGCCGTGCCGCTGCCAATCATGCCGAGGCGTTCGGCGGCTTCCCGTGAAACATCGATGATGCGCCCACGGGTGTGCGGCCCGCGGTCGTTGATACGCACCACGCAGGATTTGTCGTTTTTCAGGTTGGTGACCTTCACCCGCGTGCCGAACGGCAACTGGCGATGGGCGGCGGTCAGGGAATTCTGGTTGAACGCTTCGCCGCTGGCGGTGCGTTTACCGTGGTGTTTGGCACCGTAATAGGAGGCGACGCCGGTCTGGTCGTAACCGTGCGGGTCGATGACATCGGTGCTGGCGCAACCGGCCAACAGGGAGAGCAGGGCGCAAAGGCTGAACAGACGCTTCATTCAAGAGGTCCCGAAAACAAATGTGGGAGCGGCGGTTCGGCGCTCCGACTTGCTCGCGAAGGGGGGCTCACATTCAACATATCTGCTGACTGTTATGCCGCTTTCGCGAGCAAGCGCCGAACCGCCACTCCCACAGGGAGTAGAGCCAGATTTGCAGGCTGGCTCCATTTACATCAGCCTTCGAGCTTGCTTTTGAGCAGTTCGTTCACTTGCTGCGGGTTGGCCTTGCCCTTGGAGGCTTTCATGGCCTGACCGACGAAGAAACCGAACATCTTGCCGCGCTTGGCTTCGTCTGCCGCACGGTATTGCTCGACCTGCTCGGCGTTGGCCGCGAGCATTTCGTCCAGCACCGCCGAGATCGCGCCGGTGTCGGTCACCTGCTTCAGGCCGCGTTTCTCGATGATCTCGTCCGCACTGCCTTCGCCGTTGGCCATCGCTTCGAACACCACTTTGGCAATCTTGCCGGAGATGGTGTTGTCCTTGATGCGCAACAGCATGCCGCCCAACTGCTCGGCCGAAACCGGCGAATTCTCGATATCCAGGTTCTGCTTGTTGAGCAGGCTGCCCAACTCGACCATCACCCAGTTCGCCGCCAGTTTGGCGTCGCCGCCGATGCTTGCGACTTTTTCGAAGTAGTCTGCCTGTTCACGGCTGGTGGCCAGCACGTTGGCGTCGTAGGCCGACAGACCGAAGGCACTCTGGAAGCGCTCGCGTTTCTGCGGTGGCAGCTCCGGCAGGGTGGCGCGCACGTCATTGAGGAACGAATCCTCGATGACCACCGGCAGCAGGTCCGGATCGGGGAAGTAACGGTAGTCGTTGGCTTCTTCCTTGCTGCGCATCGGACGGGTCTCGTCCTTGTTCGGATCGTACAGACGGGTCTGCTGGATCACTTTGCCGCCGTCTTCGATCAAGTCGATCTGACGCTGGATCTCGGAGTTGATCGCCTTCTCGATGAAACGGAACGAGTTGACGTTCTTGATCTCGCAGCGAGTGCCGAACTCGACCTGACCTTTCGGACGCACCGACACGTTGCAGTCGCAACGCAGCGAGCCTTCGGCCATGTTGCCGTCGCAGATGCCCAGGTAACGCACCAGCGCGTGGATCGCCTTGACGTAGGCCACGGCTTCCTTGGCGCTGCGCATGTCCGGTTCGGACACGATTTCCAGCAGCGGCGTGCCGGCGCGGTTCAGGTCGATGCCGGTGGCACCGCTGAATTCTTCGTGCAGGCTCTTGCCGGCGTCTTCTTCCAGGTGCGCGCGGGTGATGCCGACGCGTTTGACCGTGCCGTCTTCGAGAGCGATGTCCAGGTGGCCCTTGCCGACAATCGGCAATTCCATCTGGCTGATCTGGTAGCCCTTCGGCAGGTCCGGGTAGAAGTAGTTCTTGCGGGCGAACACGTTGTGCTGACCGATCTCGGCGTCAATCGCCAGACCGAACATCACTGCCATGCGCACCGCTTCCTGGTTCAGCACCGGCAACACGCCGGGCATGCCCAGGTCGATCAGACTGGCCTGGGTGTTCGGCTCGGAACCGAACTGGGTGGAACTACCGGAAAAGATTTTCGACCGGGTGGTGAGCTGGGTGTGAATCTCCAGCCCGATCACGACTTCCCATTGCATGTGTGTCTCCTCAGAAGCCGGTTGGGGTGCGGGTGTGCCAGTCAGTGTTCAACTGATACTGGTGCGCAACGTTGAGCAAACGGCCTTCCTGGAAATACGGAGCGAGCAGTTGCACGCCGACCGGCAGGCCGTCGACGAAACCGGCCGGCATCGACAGGCCCGGCAGGCCCGCGAGGTTGGCGGTGATGGTGTAGACGTCTTCCAGGTAGGCAGCGACCGGGTCGCTGTTCTTGGCGCCGAGTTTCCAGGCCGGGTTCGGCGTGGTCGGGCCGAGGATGATGTCGACTTCATTAAATGCTGTCATGAAGTCGTTTTTCACCAGGCGACGGATCTTCTGCGCTTTCAGGTAGTAGGCGTCGTAGTAACCGGCGGACAGCGCGTAGGCACCGACCATGATCCGGCGCTGTACTTCAGGCCCGAAGCCTTCGCCACGGGAGCGCTTGTACAGATCTTCCAGGTTCTTCGGGTCTGCGCAGCGGTGGCCGAAGCGCACGCCGTCGAAACGCGACAGGTTGGAAGAAGCTTCCGCCGGGGCGATCACGTAGTACGCAGGAATCGCGTGCTGCATGTTCGGCAGGCTGATGTCCTTGATCACGGCACCGAGTTTCTGCAGCTCTTTGATGCTGTTCTGGATCAGGTCGGCGATGCGCGGGTCGAGACCGGCACCGAAGTATTCCTTCGGCACGCCGATGCGCAGGCCTTGAAGCGAGCCATTCAGACCGGCGGCGTAGTCCGGCACTGGCTCATCGATGCTGGTGGAGTCGTTCGGATCGAAGCCGGCCATACCTTGCAACAAAATCGCGCAGTCTTCGGCGGTGCGAGCCAGTGGGCCGCCCTGATCGAGGCTTGAGGCGTAAGCGATCATGCCCCAGCGCGAAACACGACCGTAGGTCGGTTTCAGGCCGGTGAGGTTGGTGAACGCGGCCGGTTGACGGATCGAGCCGCCGGTGTCGGTGGCCGTGGCGGCTGGCAACAGACGAGCGGCAACTGCC
Organism: Pseudomonas sp. HLG18; assembly: GCF_051903985.1. Lineage (NCBI taxonomy): Bacteria > Pseudomonadati > Pseudomonadota > Gammaproteobacteria > Pseudomonadales > Pseudomonadaceae > Pseudomonas > Pseudomonas sp. HLG18. Next base: position 6,166,898 of record NZ_CP195831.1, read on the forward strand.
GCCGCCGAACCACCGGACGAACCGCCCGGCACGTGTTCCAGGTTCCACGGGTTTTTCACCGCACCGTACCAGCTCGACTCGTTGGCCGAGCCCATGGCGAATTCGTCCATGTTGGTCTTGCCCAGGGTCACGGTGCCCGCGGCGGCCAGCTTCGACACCACGGTGGCGTCGTACGGAGCCTTGAAGTTGTCGAGCATCTTCGAGCCGCAGCTGGTGCGAATGCCCTGGGTGCAGAACAGGTCCTTGTGGGCGATCGGCGCGCCGAGCAGGGCGCCGCTCTCACCGTTGGCCCGGCGCACGTCGGCGGCTTTCGCCTGCTCGAGGGCCAGCTCTTCGGTGAGGCTGATGAAACTGTTGATCTGCGGGTCGAGCTGGGTAATGCGCGCCAGCAGGACCTTGGTCAGTTCTTCGGAAGAAAACTTTTTATCGGCGAGACCGCGGGCGATCTCGGCCAGAGTCATTTGATGCATTGCAGGCTCTTTCCCTTTAGTCGATGACTTTCGGAACCAGGTACAGGCCGTTTTCGACCGCTGGTGCGATGGACTGATAAGCCTCGCGGTGATTGCTTTCGGTCACGACGTCGGCGCGCAGGCGCTGACTGGCTTCCAGCGGGTGGGCCAGCGGCTCGATACCGTCGGTATTGACCGCCTGCATTTCGTCGACCAGCCCGAGAATGCTATTGAGGGCCGAAGTGATTTGTGGAAGATCGGCGTCATTGAGGCCAAGGCTGGCCAGATGAGCGATTTTTTCCACGTCGGAGCGTTCTAGCGCCATCGGGTTTCTCCAGTGGAAAACAGGACGGACGGCGTCCGTGTGTTAGATTGTCGGAACACTACCGCACTTCTACGGTCATAAGGCCGCGATTGTGGGGCTTGGTGCACAGAAAAGCGGCCAATTTAACATATTGGCGCCTTGCCCAAAATCCCTGTCGTTGTTAGAGTTTGCCGCACTTTTTTACCCACGCGTTGCCTAGGGTCCCTTTCCCATGTTCAAGAAACTGCGTGGCATGTTTTCCAGCGATCTTTCCATTGACCTGGGCACTGCCAACACCCTTATTTACGTGCGCGAGCGCGGTATCGTCCTGAATGAGCCATCGGTTGTGGCCATTCGGACACACGGTAACCAGAAAAGTGTCGTTGCTGTCGGCACCGAGGCCAAGCGCATGCTCGGCCGTACGCCGGGCAACATTGCTGCCATTCGTCCGATGAAGGACGGTGTGATCGCCGACTTCAGCGTCTGCGAAAAGATGCTGCAATACTTTATCAACAAGGTTCACGAAAACAGCTTTCTGCAGCCCAGCCCTCGTGTGCTGATCTGCGTTCCATGCAAGTCCACCCAGGTTGAGCGTCGCGCCATCCGTGAATCGGCCCTTGGCGCCGGTGCCCGTGAAGTATTCCTGATCGAAGAGCCGATGGCTGCTGCGATCGGTGCCGGCCTGCCGGTTGAAGAAGCGCGCGGTTCGATGGTCGTGGATATCGGTGGCGGTACTACCGAAATCGCACTGATCTCCCTGAACGGTGTGGTCTATGCCGAATCCGTCCGCGTTGGCGGCGACCGCTTCGACGAAGCGATCATCACCTACGTGCGCCGCAACTACGGCAGCCTGATCGGCGAATCCACCGCCGAGCGCATCAAGCAGGAAATCGGCACGGCCTACCCGGGCGGCGAGGTGCGCGAAGTCGACGTTCGCGGTCGCAACCTGGCCGAAGGCGTTCCACGCGCATTCACCCTGAACTCCAACGAAGTGCTGGAAGCTCTGCAAGAGTCCCTGGCCACCATCGTTCAGGCCGTAAAAAGCGCCCTGGAGCAATCACCGCCGGAACTGGCTTCCGATATCGCCGAGCGTGGCCTGGTGCTGACCGGTGGTGGCGCACTGCTGCGTGACCTCGACAAGCTGCTGGCCCAGGAAACCGGTCTGCCGGTGATCGTTGCCGAAGATCCGCTGACCTGTGTTGCCCGCGGCGGTGGCCGTGCACTGGAAATGATGGACAAGCACACCATGGACCTGCTCTCCAGCGAATAAGTCGCCGGGTGCAATACGTGGGTGAGCGCACAGGCAGCACTTTGCAGTGCTGCCTGTTGGCGTTTATCTTCTGTCAGTCTTCATCCAGGCCGGTTTGATGCCGTATGAATAAACAGAACATTTGCCTGGGAGGAGCGGCTTATTAAACCGCTTTTCGCCAAGGGCCCCTCACTGGGCGTGCGCCTGTTGGTGCTGGCCGTGCTGTCGGTCGCACTGATGGTGGTCGATGCCCGTTTCAGCCTGCTCAAGCCTGCCCGCAGCCAGATGTCGCTGGTGCTGATGGACGCTTACTGGATCACAGATCTGCCCGGCAGGCTGTGGGAAGGTGTCGCCAGTCAGTTCGGCAGCCGCACCGAGCTTGTCGCCGAAAACGAAAAACTCAAGACCGAGAACCTGCTGTTGCAGGGGCGCATGCAGAAGCTTGCCGCCCTCACCGAGCAGAACGTTCGTCTGCGCGAGTTGCTCAATTCCTCCGCGCTGGTCAACGAGAAGGTCGAAGTGGCCGAGCTGATCGGCATGGACCCGAACCCCTTCACCCATCGCATCATCATCAATAAAGGTGAGCGCGACGGCGTGGTGCTCGGTCAGCCGGTGCTCGATGCACGTGGCCTGATGGGGCAGGTGGTCGAACTGATGCCGTACACCTCCCGTGTATTGCTGCTGACCGACTCGACCCACAGTATTCCTGTGCAGGTGAACCGTAACGGTCTGCGCGCGATTGCCAGCGGCACCGGTAACCCTGAACGTCTGGAACTGCGCCATGTGGCCGATACCGCCGATGTCAAGGAAGGCGATCTGCTGGTCAGCTCCGGCCTGGGTCAGCGCTTCCCGGCCGGCTACCCGGTGGCGACGGTCAAGGAAGTGATCCACGATTCCGGCCAGCCATTTGCCATTGTCCGCGCCGTACCGACTGCCGCCTTGAACCGCAGCCGCTACTTGCTGCTGGTGTTCAGTGACAACCGTACGGCTGAAGAGCGTGCCAACGATGCGGCGCAGGCTCAGGAAAATCTTGATGCATTTGGTGGTGGGCCGGTTGTTCCGGCGACCGTGCCGAAAACGGTGAATACCCAGACTGCGACGCCTGCAGCAACGACGGCCACACCTGCCGCAGCACCCGCCAGCGCCACGCCAGCCAAACCTGCTGCAGGCAAGCCGCCAGCGACGCCGGCCAAACCGCCCGCAGCAGCCAGCAAGCCACCGGCCGCTCAGCCTGCCAGCGCTCGGCCGGCCGCCAAACCGCCGGTCACTGCACCGGCCACCACCGGGGGACGAGAATAATGGTCGGTGTCAAAGCCTCCCGAAACGGCTGGATCGTCTGGCTGACCTTTTTGATCGGCATGCTGCTCAGTGTGTCGCCGTTGCCGCAGTTCATGGAAATCCTCCGCCCGCTGTGGCTGGCGTTGCTCCTCGCATTCTGGGCGCTGTACATGCCGCAGATGATCGGCATGGTGACGGCTTTCTGCCTGGGGCTGGCCGAGGACGTGCTTTATGGCACGTTGCTGGGGCAGAACGCCTTGATCCTGACCTTGATCACATTCCTGGTGCTCTCGTTGCAACAGCGCCTGCGGATGTTCCCGATGTGGCAGCAGAGCCTGGTGATCCTGGTGATCTTCGGCCTCGCTCAACTTGTACAGCTCTGGCTCAGCGCCTTGACTGGCAATCGTCAGCCGACCCTAGCGCTGGTCCTGCCAGCGCTGGTCAGTGCCTTGCTCTGGCCCTGGGTCAGCTTCGCTTTGCGCGGATTGCGCCGACGCTACAAAATCAACTGATTCGGTCAGGCATGGGCCCGTACCGGTGCCATGAGGCAGGGCACTCAACAGGGAGATGTTTGGATGAAGCCGCTTTATCTCGCCTCAGGATCGCCGCGTCGGCGTGAGTTGCTCACGCAGATCGGCGTTCCGTTTACCGCCATCAGCGCGGATATCGATGAGACTCCTCTTGCCAATGAATCCCCGTCGGCCTATGTCGAGCGCCTCGCGCGTGGCAAGGCCGAGGCCGGGCGGCGCTCTGTCGTCTGCGACACGCCATTTTGTGTGTTGGGCGCCGACACTGCAGTGGTGCTGGACGGCAAAATTCTTGGCAAACCGGTGGACGAAGCCGACGCATGCGCCATGCTGATGATGTTGTCCGGCAAGGAACACGAAGTGCTCACCGCCATCTCCGTGCTCGACGGGGACCGTTGCGAGTCTCAAGTGGTGCGCAGCCTGGTACGGTTTCGGGCGATCAGCCGTGAAGAAGCCGCGGCCTACTGGGCCAGTGGCGAACCTCGGGACAAGGCCGGCGGTTACGGCATTCAGGGGCTCGGCGCGGTGTTCGTTGCCGGTCTCAACGGCAGTTATTCGGCCGTGGTCGGTTTGCCGGTGTGCGAAAGCGCAGAACTGCTCGGTCATTTCGGCATACCCTGTTGGCAAAAACCGAGTGCGCAGTAACCGTCGAACAGATCAAGATGCGGCCATCATTGTGAACATGCCTGAACGAGACCCTGCCATGAGTGAAGAGATTCTGATCAACATCACGCCGATGGAATCGCGCGTGGCGGTGGTCGAAAACGGTGTGCTGCAAGAAGTGCATGTCGAGCGCACGCAAAAACGCGGGATCGTCGGCAACATCTATAAAGGCAAGGTCGTGCGGGTACTGCCGGGCATGCAGGCGGCATTTGTCGACATCGGCCTGGATCGTGCGGCATTCATTCACGCCTCGGAAATCTCCCTGCGTGAAGGCCCGGCAGTGGAAAGCATCAGCGCGCTGGTGCATGAGGGCCAAAGCCTGGTGGTGCAGGTGACCAAGGACCCGATCGGCTCCAAAGGGGCGCGTCTGACCACTCAGCTGTCGATTCCTTCGCGCTATCTGGTGTACATGCCGCGCACGGCCCATGTTGGCATTTCCCTGAAGATCGAAGACGAAGCCGAACGCGAGCGCTTGAAGCAGGTGGTCAGCGATTGTGTGGCCAAGGAAGGGATCAAGGAGGCGGGCGGCTTCATCCTGCGTACCGCCGCCGAAGGTGCCGGGGCCGATGAGATCCTGATGGACATCCGCTACCTGCGACGCCTGTGGGATCAGATCAACGAGCAGATCAAGACCGTCGGCGCACCGATTGTGATCTACGAAGACCTCGGCCTGGCCCTGCGCACCCTGCGGGATCTGGTCAGCCCGAAGATCGAGAAGATCCGCATCGACTCCCGGGAAACCTTTCAGAAAACCACGCAGTTCGTCGCCGAACTGATGCCGGAAATCGCCGATCGTCTGGAACACTACCCGGGCGAGCGGCCGATCTTCGACCTGTATGGCGTCGAAGACGAAATCCAGAAGGCCCTTGAGCGCAAGGTGCCGCTGAAGTCCGGCGGTTATCTGGTGGTGGATCCGGCAGAAGCCATGACCACCATCGACGTGAATACCGGGGCGTTCGTCGGACATCGCAACCTCGAAGAAACCATCTTCAAGACCAACCTCGAAGCCGCCACCGCGATTGCCCGGCAGATGCGCCTGCGCAATCTGGGCGGGATCATCATCATCGACTTCATCGACATGGAAGATGAAGAACACCAGCGCCAGGTTCTGCGAACCCTGGAAAAACAGCTGGAGCGCGATCACGCCAAGACCAACATCATCGGCATCACCGAGCTCGGTCTGGTGCAGATGACCCGCAAGCGCACCCGTGAAAGCCTCGAACAGGTACTGTGTGAGCCTTGCAGCAGTTGCCAGGGCCGGGGCAAGCTGAAAACCCCGGAAACCATCTGTTACGAGATCTTCCGCGAGATCCTGCGCGAAGCCCGGGCCTATCAGGCCGAGGGCTACCGCGTGCTGGCGAACCAGAAAGTCGTCGACCGTTTGCTCGATGAAGAATCCGGCAACGTTGCCGAGCTTGAAGGGTTTATCGGCCGCACCATACGCTTCCAGGTGGAAACCATGTATTCCCAGGAACAATATGACGTGGTGCTGCTCTGATCCCCTGCGTCACCTTTTTCCTGAAACGGCTGGCCTCAGCTTTTTGCAGCATTTTTGCCATGGGAGCCAACTGACATGGAACGTCTGACACGCATTCTGGCCGCACTGACCCGCTGGGGTCTGGGCCTGTGCGCGTTGATTCTGGTGTTGATGGCGTTGTACGTCAGCCTCGGCCGGGAACTCGCACCGCTCGTGGCCGAATATCGCGCCGACATCGAAGACAAGGCCAGCGCCGCTCTGGGTATGCCGTTGCAGATCGGAGAGCTTGAAGGCAACTGGAGCGGATTTGCACCGATCCTGTTGGCTCACGATGTCATGGTCGGCGACGGCGCCAATGCCTTGCGCCTGGATCGGGTGCGCGCGGTGCCGGATCTGTGGGCCAGTCTGCTGGCCCGTGAAGTGCGCATCGCTCATCTTGAACTCAACGGCCTGAAGATCAGCCTCAAGGAAGGCGAGGATGGCCATTGGGCGCTGGAAGGCCTGCCGGTGCAGCAGGATCAGCCGATGGATCCCGAGCAACTGTTCAATCGCATGCAAATGGTCCAGCAACTGTCGGTGCTCGACAGTCAGGTGACCTTGCTGCCGCTGGACCAGGCGCCGCTGACGCTCACTTATGTCGGACTCAATCTCAAGACAGGTGCCAATCGGCAACGTCTCGACGCTCGGCTGACATTGCCCGACGGACACCCCGTGGCGCTGAGCCTGCGCACGCGGATTCGTCCGAGTCAGTGGCAGAACAGCGAAGTGGAAGGTTATGTCAGCCTGCCGCAGAGCGACTGGTCGAAATGGCTGCCCGAGCGCATAACCCAGCAATGGAATTTCTCCGAGATCAAGGCCGGTGGCGAGCTTTGGGTCGACTGGCGCGAGGGGACGTTGCAGAGCGCTGCGATCCGTCTCAATGCGCCGCAATTGACCGGTGCCTACGCTGAGCGCAAGCCGATCCAGATCCACAATCTGGCGCTCAACGGCTACTTCCAGCGCGGTCCCGAGGGGGCCACTGTCACGCTTGATTCGCTGGCGATGAATGTCGGTGAAACCCGCTGGGAATCCCATGTCCAGATCAAACAGACCGCCGCCACCGACAACACCGAAGAACTCTGGCATCTGCAGGCTGACCGCCTCGACCTGACCCCGATCACACCTTTGCTCAATGCCCTCGGACCTTTGCCCCAAGGCTTCGCCACCGTGGTCGAGCGCCTGAAAGTGACCGGCGGTCTGCGTAACGTGCTGCTGGATTTCCGGCCGAATGCCACCGACGACAGCAAATTCAGCTTCGCCGCCAACCTCGATCAAGTCGGCTTCGACGCCTACCACGGCGCGCCGGCGGCACGGAATGTCAGCGGCAGCCTTACCGGCAATCTCGGTGGCGGCGAGCTGCGCATGGACAGCAAGGATTTCGTCCTGCACCTCGATCCGATTTTCGCCAAGCCGTGGCAATACATTCAGGCCAACGCCCGGTTGACCTGGAAGCTCGACAAAGAAGGTTTCACCCTGATCGCGCCGTACCTGAAGGTGCTCGGCGAAGAGGGCAAGATTGCCGGCGATTTCCTGATCCGTCTGCATTTCGATCATACCCAGGAAGACTACATGGACCTGCGGGTCGGTCTGGTGGACGGTGATGGTCGTTACACCGCCAAGTACCTGCCTGAAGTCTTGAGCCCGGCCCTCGACGAGTGGCTGCGCACGGCGATTCTCAAAGGCTCGGTGGATCAGGGGTTCTTCCAGTACCAGGGCTCGCTGAACAAGGGGGCCGGAGACGCGGACCGCAGCATCAGCCTGTTTTTCAAGGTGCACGACGCCGAGCTGGCGTTCCAGACAGGCTGGCCGCACGTGAGCAAGGTCAGCGGCGACGTGTTCATCGAAGACAGCGGGGTACGGATCGTCGCCAGCGAAGGCCAGTTGCTCGACACCCGGGTCAACGATGTCTTCGTCAACATCCCCCATGTGCCGAGCGGCGAGCACAGCCACCTGTTCCTCGATGGCGGGTTCGCCGGAGGCCTGGGCGACGGCCTGAAGATTCTTCAGGAAGCGCCGATCGGCACTGCCGACACTTTCGCTGGCTGGGAAGGCGATGGCGATCTGCAAGGCAAGCTCAAACTGGATGTACCCTTGGCCAAGGGCGATCAGCCGAAAATTCTTGTGGACTTCAAAACGGCCAATGCGCGATTGAAACTGGCCGAGCCGAAGCTGGAGCTGAGCCAGCTCAAGGGCGATTTCCGTTTTGACAGCACCAAGGGCCTGAGCGGCCAGAACATCAGTGCCCGGGCCTTCGACAAACCGGTCACCGCACAGATTTTCGCCGATGGCGGCCCCGGCAAGCTCAAGACTCGCGTGGCGGCGTCAGGGCAGGTCGAGGTCAAGAAACTCACGGACTGGCTGAGTGTGACTCAGCCGTTGCCGGTATCCGGGACGATTCCTTATCAGTTGCAAGTGAATCTGGACGGTGCCGACAGTCAATTGATGGTCAGTTCCAATCTGAAAGGGGTGGCGGTGGACCTGCCCGCTCCGTTCGGCCTGAACGCCAGCACCGGGCGTGACACGGTGTTCCGCATGACGCTGCAAGGGCAGGAGCGGCGCTACTGGGTCAACTACGATCAATTGGCCAACTTCACCTTTGCGGCGCCACCGAACAGTTTCGCCGATGGTCGAGGCGAGTTGTTTCTCGGTGTCGGCGAGGCGGTACTGCCTGGCAACAAAGGCTTGCGGGTGCGCGGCGTGTTATCCGAGCTGGACGTCAAACCCTGGCAGGATCTGTTGGAAAAATACGCCGGACAGGATCCCGGCGGCAGTGCCAAGCAATTGCTCAGCAGTGCGGACTTCAAGGTCGGCAAGCTCACGGCGTTCGGCACAACACTGGATCAGGCGGCGGTGCAATTGAACCGCAAGCCCGATGCCTGGGCCCTGGCGCTCGACAGTCAGCAAGCCAAAGGCACGGCGAGCTTGCCCGATGCCAAGGGCGCGCCGATTGCCGTCAATCTGCAATACGTGCGACTGCCGGCGCCGGATCCATCGGTCCAGGCCGACGAAAATTCACCGGACCCGTTAGTCTCGGTCGATCCAACCAAAATCCCGGCGCTGGACATCACCGTCAATCAGCTGTTTCTGGGGCCGGATCTGGTCGGTGGCTGGTCACTGAAAGTGCGACCGACCGCCAAAGGCATTGCCTTGAACAATCTCGATCTGGGCCTCAAAGGCATCCTGTTGCAGGGCAACGGCGGCTGGGAAGGGACGCCCGGTGCCACGACCAGTTGGTACAAGGGCCGGATCGGCGGCAAGAACCTCGCCGATGTGCTCAAGGGCTGGGGCTTTGCGCCAAGCGTGACCAGCGAAGAATTCCACATGGATGTCGACGGACGTTGGCCGGGTTCGCCGGCATGGCTGGCCACCAAGCGTTTCTCCGGCTCGCTCGATGCGTCGCTGAACAAGGGCCAGTTCGTCGAAGTCGAGGGCGGTGCCCAGGCGTTGCGAGTGTTCGGTCTGCTCAATTTCAACTCCATCGGTCGCCGGTTGCGTCTGGACTTTTCCGACCTGTTCGGCAAAGGCTTGAGCTATGACCGGGTCAAGGGATTGCTGGTAGCGAACAATGGCGTTTACGTGACGCAGGAGCCGATCAAGCTCACCGGGCCGTCGAGCAATCTGGAACTCAATGGCACGCTGGATCTGGTCGGCGATCAGGTCGACGCCAAATTGTTGGTGACCTTGCCGGTGACCAACAACCTGCCGATCGCCGCGCTGATCGTCGGTGCACCGGCGGTCGGTGGGGCGCTGTTCCTGATCGACAAGCTGATCGGTGACCGCGTGGCGCGGTTCGCCAGCGTCAAATACACCGTCAAAGGCCCGTGGAAAGAGCCGAAAATCACCTTCGACAAGCCTTTTTGAACAGCCAGCCCCTGAACCGATGGAGTAGCATGGCCGCATACCTCTTGCGGAGTGCGCCATGTCTTTAGCGGTGATTCAAATGGTCAGCCAGAGCGATGTGCTGGCCAATCTGCGCGATGCCCGACGTTTGCTCGAACAAGCGGCCAACGCTGGCGCGAAGCTGGCGGTACTGCCGGAAAACTTCGCGGCCATGGGCCGTCGCGACATCGCCGATATCGGCCGCGCCGAAGCCCTCGGTGAAGGCCCGATCCTGCCGTGGTTGAAACAGACCGCCCGCGACCTCAAGTTATGGATAGTGGCCGGCACCTTGCCGTTGCCGCCCGTGGGGCAGCCCGAAGCCAAGTCCCATGCCTGCTCGTTGTTGGTAGACGATCAGGGCGAATTTGTTGCCCGCTATGACAAGTTGCACCTGTTCGATGTGGACGTGGCGGACAATCGCGGCCGTTACCGCGAATCCGATGACTATGCTTACGGCAGTGGTGTGGTCGTGGCGGATACCCCGGTCGGCCGGCTCGGCCTGACGGTGTGTTACGACCTGCGTTTCCCGGAGTTGTACAGTGAGCTGCGGGCTGCCGGGGCTGAGCTGATTACCGCGCCGTCGGCTTTCACCGCTGTGACAGGGGCGGCGCACTGGGATGTGTTGATCCGCGCACGGGCCATTGAAACCCAGTGCTATGTGCTGGCGGCCGCTCAAGGCGGGACACATCCAGGGCCGCGGGAAACCTTTGGCCACGGGGCGATTGTCGATCCGTGGGGGCGCGTGCTGGCGCAGCAGGAACAAGGCGAAGCCGTGTTGCTGGCCGAGCGTGACAGTGACGAACAGGCGTCCATCCGGGCGCGCATGCCGGTGACGAATCATCGGCGGTTTTTTTCGCAGGGCGCCCAGCGACCTGCTTCAGAACACGAATTTAAGGCGTAAAACCTATGAGCGAGTTGTTGTCCTCAGTCAGTGATCACCTGTTGGCGCCCGGCGGCGTGACGATCGAGAGCCTGCAAGGCGTGCTCGGTGATCTGGCGGGTCCAGGCATCGATGCGGCCGACCTGTATTTCCAGGGGCAGATTTCCGAGTCCTGGTCGCTGGAAGACGGCATCGTCAAGGAAGGCAGTTTCAACCTCGACCAGGGTGTCGGCGTGCGGGCCCAGTCCGGGGAGAAAACCGGTTTTGCCTACAGCAACGCGATCACCCTCGAAGCGCTCGGCGCGGCAGCCCGTGCGGCCCGTTCGATTTCCCGCGCCGGGCAGAACGGAACGGTGCAGGCGTTCAGCACCCAGGACGTCGCCCAGCTGTATGCGCCGGACAACCCGTTGGAAGTGCTGAGCCGCGCTGAAAAAGTTGAACTGCTCAAGCGCATCGACGTGGCGACTCGCGCCCTCGACCCGCGTATCCAGCAGGTCAGCGTGAGCATGGCCGGGGTCTGGGAGCGGATTCTGGTGGCTTCGACCGATGGCGGTCTGGCTGCCGACGTGCGGCCGCTGGTGCGTTTCAACGTCAGCGTGATCGTCGAGCAGAATGGCCGTCGCGAGCGCGGCGGACACGGCGGTGGCGGGCGTACCGACTACCGTTATTTCCTCGCCGAAGACCGCGCCATGGGCTATGCCCGTGAAGCGTTGCGCCAGGCGCTGGTGAATCTGGAAGCGATTCCGGCACCGGCCGGCACCTTGCCGGTGGTTCTGGGGTCGGGCTGGTCCGGTGTGCTGCTGCACGAAGCGGTCGGCCATGGTCTGGAAGGCGATTTCAATCGCAAGGGCAGTTCGGCCTACAGCGGTCGCATGGGCGAAATGGTTGCATCCAAACTTTGCACCATCGTCGATGACGGCACGTTGGCCGGTCGTCGTGGTTCCCTGAGCGTCGACGACGAAGGTACCCCGACCGAGTGCACTACGCTGATCGAATACGGCGTGCTCAAGGGCTACATGCAGGACAAGCTCAATGCGCGCCTGATGGGCGTAGCCCGCACGGGCAACGGTCGCCGCGAATCCTACGCGCACCTGCCGATGCCGCGGATGACCAACACCTACATGCTCGGCGGCCAGAGCGATCCGGCGGAAATCATCGCGTCGGTGAAGAAAGGCATCTACTGCGCCAACCTTGGTGGCGGTCAGGTCGACATCACCAGCGGCAAGTTCGTGTTTTCCACCAGCGAGGCTTACCTGATCGAGGACGGCAAGATCACCGCGCCAGTCAAAGGCGCAACGTTGATCGGCAACGGTCCGGAAGCGATGAGCCGGGTGTCGATGGTCGGTAACGATCTGGCGCTGGACAGCGGTGTGGGCACGTGCGGCAAGGATGGGCAGTCGGTGCCGGTGGGTGTCGGTCAGCCGACCCTGAAAATCGATGCGATCACCGTGGGTGGCACGGGCGCATAAGAAGGGATGGAGCTTCGGGTGGCGCGCAGTGCGGCCACCCGGTGGCGAATATCAGCGCAGACCGCGTTGAGTCTCGTCCAGCTCACGGATGTACTTGAAGATCTTGCGGCTCGAGGCAGGAGGTTTGTTTTGCGCAACCTCGTGCTGGGCCTGACGGATCAGGGAACGCAGTTGCTGGCGGTCGGCGTCCGGGTAATCGACGACGAATTTCTCCAGCACGGCATCGTCACCGGCGATCAGGCGGTCACGCCAGCGTTCGAGGTTGTGGAAACGCTCGTTGTACTGACGGGTCGAGGCATCGAGTTGATCGAGCAAGGTGAGAATGGCGTCAGTGTCCTGATCGCGCATCAGTTTGCCGATGAACTGCAAGTGCCGTTTACGCGCGATGTTCGCGGTGTGCTTGGGCGCATCGGCCAGGGCCCGGCGCAAAGCGTCGGTCAATGGCAGTTTCGCCTGCAAGTCGGGCTTGAGCGTTGTAAGGCGCTCGCCAAGGTCAACCAGAGCATGCAGCTCGCGTTTGACCTGGGATTTGCTTTTTTCTCCCGTATCGAGGGAGTCGTCGTAAGAATCAACCATGGTGGCAGTCCGCAAAGAAACGCCGCCATGATAACCAGTCGGGGGCCGCTTGTCCGGCCCGGTCGCTCGAAGGCCCCAGCCGAAAGCAGAATTTGAGTGGAGATGAGCATGAGTGCAGTTGAAAGCGTCGGCCCACAGGCATTGCCGGCACTGCAGGAACAGGTCGAGCAGATCATCGCCGAAGCCAGGCGTCAGGGCGCCAGTGCCTGCGAAGTGGCAGTGTCGCTGGAGCAGGGGCTGTCAACCTCCGTGCGTCAACGTGAGGTAGAAACGGTCGAGTTCAACCGCGATCAGGGCTTTGGCATCACGTTGTACGTCGGCCAGCGCAAGGGTTCTGCCAGCACGTCTGCCACCGGGCCGGATGCGATTCGCGAGACTGTCGCCGCGGCGCTGGCGATTGCCAGGCACACCTCGGAAGATGAAGCCTCGGGGCTGGCGGATGCCGCCCTGATGGCCCGGGATATTCAGGATTTCGACCTGTTCCACCAATGGGACATCACTCCGGAGCAGGCCATCGAGAAGGCATTGCTCTGTGAAGCCGCGGCGTTCGACGCCGATGCGCGCATCAAGAATGCCGATGGCACCACGTTGAGCACTCATCAGGGCTGCCGTGTGTATGGCAACAGCCACGGTTTCATCGGCGGGTATGCTTCGACGCGACACAGCCTGAGCTGCGTGATGATCGCCGAGGCCGATGGCCAGATGCAGCGCGATTACTGGTATGACGTGAACCGCCAGGGCAGTTTGCTGGCGGATCCGGTGAGCATTGGTCAGCGTGCGGCACAGCGAGCGGCGAGCCGTCTGGGCGCGCGTCCGGTACCGACCTGCGAAGTGCCTGTACTGTTTTCGGCGGAATTGGCGGGTGGGTTGTTCGGCAGCTTCCTGTCGGCCATTTCCGGCGGCAGTCTGTACCGCAAATCGTCGTTCCTCGAAGGCACCCTGGGCCAGAAGCTGTTCCCGGAATGGCTGACCATCGACGAACGCCCGCACCTGATGCGTGCCATGGGCAGTGCTTCCTACGATGGTGACGGTCTGGCGACCTATGCCAAACCGTTCGTCGAGAAAGGCGAGCTGGTGTCGTACATCCTCGGCACCTATTCCGGTCGTAAACTCGGTATGCCGAGCACCGCCAACGCGGGCGGCGTACACAACCTGTTCGTCACTCATGGTGATGAAGACCAGGCTGCCTTGCTGCGGCGTATGGGGCGTGGCCTGTTGGTCACCGAGTTGATGGGCCATGGTTTGAACATGGTGACCGGTGATTACTCGCGCGGTGCGGCGGGTTTCTGGGTCGAGAACGGTGAGATCCAGTTCGCGGTGCAGGAAGTGACCATCGCCGGCAACATGCGCGACATGTTCAAGCAGATCGTCGCAGTCGGTAATGATCTGGAGCTGCGCAGCAACATTCGCACCGGTTCGGTGTTGATCGAGAAGATGACTGTCGCGGGCAGCTAAGTTTCCGACAGGCAAACAAAAGGCGCGCCACCCAATCCGGTGGCGCGCCTTTTTTGTGTCTGCAATTTTTTCCGGATGGACAAGGCCGCTTAAAACCTACGCTTGTTTTGGTTCTCATTATCATCTAATAATAAATCTCATTATCGGATGAGCCCAGGATCATGAGTTCTGCCTTGCACGAGCAGCCGTACCTCGAAAGCTGGCGCTGGATGAGTCGCCAGATCCGTTGCGCCATGGACCCGGACGAACCGCGCCTGATCGAGCACTACCTGGCCGAAGGCCGGTATCTGGCCTGCTGCACGGCGACCTCGCCCTGGACTGTCGCTGAAACCTCTTTCCGCCTGCTGCTCGACACGGCCACCGACATCGCTCTGCCGTGGCACTGGCGCAGTCTCTGTCTCGATCAGGCCTGGCGCCCATTGCGTGAAATGGAGCGCCTGACGCTGTGCAAATGCCGGCTTAAACGCTGGCAAAGCTACGCCTGGCAGCTCGCCACTTGCGAGTTGCAACCCTCGATTCCCCTTATTGAACTGGTGCAAGGATTTTCAGATGACCAAAACACGTATTGAGCGTGACAGCATGGGCGAACTGCAGGTGCCGGTGGACGCTCTCTACGGCGCGCAGACCCAGCGTGCAGTGGATAACTTCCCGATCAGCGGCAAACCGATGCCGACCTCGTTCATCCGTGCGCTGATTCTGGCAAAAGCCGCCGCCGCACGGGCCAACGTCGAACTCAACCAGCTCAGCGCCGCTCAAGGCAAAGCCATCAGCGATGCCGCCCAGGGTCTGCTCGAAGGCGACTTCATGCAGCATTTCCCGGTGGATATCTTCCAGACCGGTTCCGGCACCAGCTCCAACATGAACGCCAACGAAGTGATCGCCACCCTGGCCAGTCGCCTGCTCGACGAACCAATCAATCCTAACGATCACGTCAACTGCGGGCAGAGCAGCAACGACATCATCCCGACCACCATCCACGTCAGCGCCGCACTGGCGCTGCACGAGCAGTTGCTGCCGGCCCTGCTGCATCTGGTACAAGTCATCGAGCGCAAGGCCGAACAGGTGCATCACCACGTCAAGACCGGCCGTACTCACTTGATGGACGCCATGCCGGTGCGCATGAGCCAGGTGCTCAACGGTTGGGCGCAGCAGCTCAAGGCCAATATCAGTCATCTGCAGGATTTGCTGCCAAGCCTGCAATCCCTGGCTCAGGGCGGCACGGCGGTCGGCACCGGAATCAACGCGCATCCGGAATTCGCTGCGCGTTTCAGCCGCCAATTGAGCCAGTTGACCAACGTCCAGTTCACCCCGGGCAAGGACCTGTTCGCGCTGATCGGCTCGCAGGACACAGCCGTGGCCGTGTCGGGTCAGCTCAAGGCCACCGCCGTCTCGCTGATGAAAATCGCCAACGACCTGCGCTGGATGAACTCCGGCCCGCTCGCCGGCCTTGGCGAAATCGAACTGGAAGGCTTGCAGCCGGGCTCGTCGATCATGCCGGGCAAGGTCAATCCGGTGATTCCGGAAGCCACTGCGATGGTGGCGGCGCAAGTCATCGGCAACGATTCGGTGATCACCATCGCCGGTCAGTCAGGCAACTTTGAACTGAACGTGATGCTGCCGATCATCGCTCAGAACCTGTTGAGCAGCATCGAATTGCTGGCCAACTCCAGCCGTCTGTTGGCCGACAAGGCCATCGCCAGTTTCAAGGTCAACGAGTCGCGTCTCAAGGAAGCGCTGTCGCGCAACCCGATTCTGGTCACAGCGCTCAACCCGATCATCGGTTACCAGAAAGCCGCGGAAATCGCCAAGCAGGCCTACAAACAGGGCCGTCCGGTGATTGACGTTGCGCTGGAACACACCGACCTGTCGCGCAGCCAGCTGGAAGAGTTGCTCAATCCCGAGAAACTCACCGCCGGCGGCGTGTAAGCACCGCAATCGCTTTGGAGGTTCACCATGGAGCACTGGAAACGCACGATCGAACGGGCCAATCGCTGCTTCATGCTGGGCGAACTGATCGACGCCCGCGAGGCCTATCTGCAAGCGCTGGCCCTGGCCCAGGTGCTGTTCGAGCGCTGGGGCGATGCCGACGAAGCGGTGGCGGCCTGCGTTATTTCCCATCACAACCTGGCCGACCTGCATCTGCGCCTGAACCAGCCGGAGGAGAGCGCCGAATACCTGTGCGCGATCCACCAGCGCCTGTTGCAGACCATGCAGGATGAGCGTCTGCGCCCGGCGCTGCGTGAAGCGGCGCTGCGCCAGAGCAGCAAGACCTATGTCGAGCTGCTCAACTTCATCAGCGAGCACGGCGAATACCCGCGCACCCAGCGTCTGCTGCACCCGGATACCGGCAATGCACGCCGCGTGCCTGCTCAATATCACCATGGAGTCCACTGATATGGCCTTTACCCTGCCAGCACTGCCTTATGCCTACGACGCACTGGAACCGCACATCGATGCGCAGACCATGGAGATTCATTACACCAAGCATCACCAGACCTACATCAACAACCTGAACGCCGCAGTCGAGGGCACTGAATACGCCGAGTGGCCGGTGGAAAAGCTGGTGGCCAGCGTTCAGCAACTGCCGGAAACGTTGCGTGCGGCGGTCATCAACCAGGGCGGGGGTCATGCCAACCATTCGCTGTTCTGGGAAGTGATGGTGCCCAACGGTGGGGGCAAGCCGAACGGAGCGCTGGCCAGGGCGATCGATGAGCAACTGGGTGGTCTCGACAGCTTCAAGGAAGCCTTCACCAAAGCTGCGCTGACCCGCTTCGGCAGCGGCTGGGCGTGGCTCAGTGTCACTGCGGACAAGAAGCTGGTGGTGGAAAGCAGCGGTAACCAGGACAGCCCGCTGATGAGCGGCAACACGCCGATTCTCGGACTCGACGTGTGGGAACACGCCTACTACCTGCGTTATCAGAACCGCCGCCCGGAATACATCAGCGCGTTCTACAACGTGATCAATTGGCCTGAAGTCGCTGCGCGTTATCAGGCTGCGCTGGTTTAGGTCGTCTATAAAACACTCCAGGGCTGACTATGGGCACTGAAACACTGGCGATCGGAAGTGGGCGTATGTTCCGTTACGCATTCGGGTCGCTGCTGCTGTTGGCGGGCATGACCTTGCTGGTGGCTCACGGACTCGAATGGCTGAACCTGGAGCCGAAACTGTCCCGGGCATTGCAGGGCGGTGCGATCTGCGCTCTTGGTACGGCACTCGGGGCGGTTCCGGTGCTGGTGATCCGCAACATGCCTCAGGTGTTAGGCGATACGCTGTTGGGGTTTGGCGCTGGCGTGATGCTGGCGGCGACCGCGTTTTCGCTGATCGTGCCGGGGATTGCCGCCGCAGAAAGCCTGGGGCTGAGCCCTTGGGGCGCCAGTGGTCTGATCTGTTTCGGCATCATGCTCGGTGCTTTCGGCCTGTATCTGGTGGACCGCAAGTTGTCCGGCGCGTCACCGGAGATGCTGATCGGCAGTGTCGAGCATCCGGTGATTCCCCCACGGATCTGGCTGTTCGTGTTTGCCATCATTGCCCATAACATTCCGGAAGGCATGGCCGTCGGCGTCAGCGCTGGCGGCGGCATGCAGGACGCTGACAGCCTGGCGATGGGTATCGCCTTGCAGGACGTGCCGGAAGGGCTGGTGATTGCGCTGGTGCTGGCCGGGGCAGGGATGTCGCGGGTCAATGCGTTTCTGATCGGGGCGGCCTCAGGTCTGGTCGAACCGGTGTTCGCCCTGCTGTGTGCGTGGCTGGTCAGCCTGGCGGAATTGTTGTTGCCCCTGGGATTGGCGCTGGCGGCCGGGGCAATGTTGCTGGTGGTGACCCACGAAGTGATCCCGGAGTCGCGACGCAATGGTCACGACAAGCTGGCGAGTCTGGGATTGCTGATGGGGTTCTGTCTGATGATGGTGATGGATACGGCGTTGGGATAAGTATGGCGAGAGAGAACGCTCTCGCCAAAATGGACTTTCAGCCGCCTTCGTCGAAGTAGTTGTTGATCAGGGCGACGAGTGCATCCATGGCTTCCTGTTCCTGATGACCCTCGGTACTCAGGTAGATTTTGGTGCCCTTGCCGGCCGCGAGCATCATCATCGCCATGATGCTTTTGCCATCAACCGTGGTTTCGGGGGTGCGACCTACTCTGATCGTGCAGTCGGGATACTGACCCGCCACGCCCACGAACTTTGCCGACGCCCGGGCATGCAGTCCCAGTTTGTTGATGATTTCGATTTCCAGAGCAGGCATCGCGGTGTGAATCCTTTAGCTGAGGTCGCGGTGGCGGACCTGGACGTTTTTCAGGGTTTTCTGCAGGGCCTGACCCAGACGTTCGGTCAGGTAGACGGAGCGGTGATGCCCGCCGGTGCAGCCAATGGCAATGGTCACGTAGGCACGATTGCTCGCAGCGAAGCGCGGCAGCCATTTGAACAGATAGGCGTAGATGTCCTGAAACATCTCTTCGACTTCCGGCTGCGCCGCCAGGTACTCGGCCACCGGCTCATCGAGCCCGGACTGTGCGCGCAGCTCCGGTTTCCAGTACGGGTTGGGCAGGCAGCGTACATCGAACACCAGATCCGCATCCACCGGCATGCCGCGTTTGAAACCGAACGACTCCACCAGAAATGCCGTGCCCGGTTCAGGCTGGTTCAGCAGCCGCAGCTTGATGGTGTCGCGCAACTGATACAGGTTCAGATTGGTGGTATTGACCTTCAGGTCGGCCAGATCGGCGATGGGGCCCAGCAGGGCGGTTTCATCGTCGATTGCCTCGGCCAGCGAACGGTTGGCGCTGCTCAGCGGGTGACGGCGACGGGTTTCCGAGAAACGCTTGAGCAGGGTTTCTTCGTCGGCGTCCAGGTACAGGACGTCGCACTGGATGTGTCGACTGCGAACTTCTTCAAGCAACTCCGGGAAGCGCGAGAGGTGGCTTGGCAGGTTGCGTGCATCGATCGATACCGCGACCAGTGGTTGAGACAGTTCAGTATGAATCAGCGCGCGCTCCGCCAGCTCCGGCAACAGGCCGGCCGGCAGATTGTCGATGCAGTAGTAACCGTTGTCCTCAAGGACATCCAGTGCGGTGCTTTTGCCCGAGCCGGAACGGCCACTGACGATGATCAAGCGCATGTTTAGTGCCCGTTTTGCTCGTCCAGGACAACCTGATACAAGGCTTCGTTAGTCGTGGCGCGACGCAGTTTCTCGCGCACTTCCTTGCGGTCGAGCATGCTGGCGATCTGGCGCAGCAGCTCCAGGTGCGCATCGGTGGCAGCTTCCGGGACCAGCAACACGAACAGCAGGTCGACCGGTGCGCCATCGATGGCATCGAAATCTATTGGGGCTTCCAGGTGCATCAGGGCACTGATGGGCGATTCACAGCCCTTGAGGCGACAGTGGGGAATGGCGATGCCGTTGCCAAAACCCGTCGAGCCGAGTTTTTCACGGGCAATCAGCGCCTCGAAGACATCTTGCATCTCCAGATCCGGGACTTCCCGGGCGATCAGGTTGGCAATTTGTTCGAGGGCTTTCTTTTTACTGCCGCCCGGCACGTTCACCAGGGAACGGCCGGGGGTCAGGATGCTTTCAAGTCGGATCATGGGGGTGGGGGTTATCGACCGGTAGCGCCCTGGAGCAGGCTCTGGGTCTTTTCCTTATGCTTTTTGAGTTGTTTATCAAGCTTGTCGGTCAGCGCGTCGATCGCTGCGTACATATCGGTATGTTCCGCGTTTGCGACGACCTCGTTGCCGGGAATATGCAGCGTGGCTTCGATTTTCTGCTTCAGCTTTTCGACGCACATCGTGACTTGCACGTTGGTGATCTTGTCGAAATGTCCCTCAAGCCTCTTGAGCTTTTGCTCAACGTACTCACGGAGAGGTTGGGTAACTTCCAGTTGGTGTCCACTGATGTTGACTTGCATACAGCTTCTCCTTCGTTGCCAGTGCATAAAGCGGCAGGCCGAAGAGCCTGCCACTGGAACGCTGTAACGTGGCTTACATCAACCGCTTGCGTTCGCTCGAAGGCGCGATTCCCAGGGATTCGCGGTACTTGGCGACGGTGCGGCGAGCCACCTGAATGCCTTGTGCCTCCAGTAAACCAGCGATCTTGCTGTCACTCAACGGCTTTTTCTGATTTTCCGCGGCGACCAGTTTCTTGATGATCGCGCGGATCGCCGTGGACGAGCATTCGCCGCCTTCGGAGGTGCTGACATGGCTGGAGAAAAAGTATTTCAGTTCATATATGCCCCGCGGGGTATGCATGAATTTTTGCGTGGTCACCCGGGAAATCGTCGACTCGTGCATACCCACCGCTTCAGCGATGTCGTGCAGCACCAGTGGCTTCATGGCTTCGTCGCCGTACTCCAGGAATCCGCGCTGATGTTCGACGATCTGAGTGGCTACCTTCATCAGGGTTTCGTTGCGACTCTGCAGACTCTTGATGAACCAGCGGGCTTCCTGCAACTGATTGCGCATGAAGGTATTGTCGGCGCTGGTGTCGGCGCGGCGCACGAAACCGGCGTATTGGGCGTTGACCCGCAGGCGTGGCACGGATTCCTGGTTCAGCTCGACGAGCCAGCGCTCGTTGTCCTTGCGCACGATCACGTCGGGTACCACGTATTCGGCTTCGGTGGACTCGATTTGCGAGCCGGGGCGCGGGTTGAGGCTCTGGACCAGTTCGATGACCTGGCGCAGTTCATCTTCCTTGAGCTTCATGCGCCGCATCAACTGGCTGTAGTCGCGGCTGCCGAGCAGGTCGATGTAATCGGTGACCAGACGCTTGGCTTCCGCCAGCCAGGGGGTCTTGGTCGATAGCTGGCGCAATTGCAGCAGCAGGCATTCACTCAGGTTGCGGGCGCCGATGCCGGCGGGTTCAAACTGCTGGATGCGATGCAGGACGGCTTCGATCTCGTCCAGCTCGATGTCGAGTTCCGGATCAAATGCGTCGAGGATTTCTTCGAGGGTTTCGTCGAGGTAGCCCTGATTATTGATGCAGTCGATCAGGGTGACAGCGATCAGGCGGTCGGTGTCGGACATCGGCGCCAGGTTCAGTTGCCACAGCAAGTGGCTTTGCAGGCTTTCACCGGCAGAGGTGCGGGTGGTGAAATCCCACTCGTCGTCATCGCTGCTGGGCAGGCTGCTGGCGCTGGTCTGGTAGACATCTTCCCAGGCGGTGTCCACAGGGAGTTCGTTGGGGATGCGCTCGTTCCATTCGCCGTCCTCGAGATTGTCGACCGTCGGCGCGGTTTCCTGATAGGAAGGTTCCTGGATCTCGGTGTTGGGTTTCTGTTCGGCGTTGTCGGCCAGCGGGTCGGAATTGTCGAAGTCGTCGCCGTCTTCCTGGCGTTCGAGCATCGGGTTGGATTCCAGCGCCTCCTGGATTTCCTGTTGCAGATCCAGGGTCGACAATTGGAGCAGGCGGATGGCCTGTTGCAGCTGCGGTGTCATCGTCAGCTGCTGGCCCATTCTCAAGACTAGCGATGGTTTCATGGCAGGGGCTTAACACCTTATTCGCCGGCGCTATGCGCCATCCACTACAGGGCGCCGGAGCGCCAAACTTAAGCAAATTATATGCCTGAAACTGTCGTGTTTGCCTAGAGCGCTGTAACAATAAAAGCCTATAAAAATGCGCTTCAACGTTACAGCACCCGGACGGCCGCTCGAATACCGTCGCGCTTACAGGCGGAACTCGTGACCCAGGTACACTTCCTTCACCAGATCGTTGGCGAGGATGGTCGCGGAGTCGCCTTCGGCAATCAGTTGGCCGTCGTTGACGATGTAGGCTGTTTCGCAAATATCCAGCGTCTCGCGGACGTTGTGGTCGGTGATCAGCACACCGATGCCCTTGGCCTTGAGGTGGTGGATGATCTGCTTGATGTCGCC
Source organism: Pseudomonas sp. HLG18 (assembly GCF_051903985.1). Classification (NCBI taxonomy): domain Bacteria; kingdom Pseudomonadati; phylum Pseudomonadota; class Gammaproteobacteria; order Pseudomonadales; family Pseudomonadaceae; genus Pseudomonas; species Pseudomonas sp. HLG18. Next base: position 6,189,006 of record NZ_CP195831.1, read on the forward strand.
CACGGAGATCGGGTCGACACCGGCGAATGGTTCGTCGAGCAGAATGAACTTCGGTGCCGTAGCCAGTGCGCGAGCGATCTCCACGCGGCGGCGCTCACCACCGGACAGGCTCATGCCGAGGTTGTCGCGAATGTGGCTGATGTGGAATTCCTGCAGCAGGCTTTCCAGCTCCTTGCGACGACCGGCCTTGTCGAGCTCCTGACGGGTCTCGAGGATGGCCATGATGTTGTCGGCGACCGACAGTTTGCGAAAGATCGACGCTTCCTGCGGCAGATAACCGATACCGGCTTTCGCGCGACCGTGCATGGGCTGGTGACTGACGTCCAGGTCGTCGATCAGTACGCGACCCTGATCGGCCTGAACCAGGCCGACGATCATGTAGAAGCACGTGGTCTTGCCGGCGCCGTTCGGGCCGAGCAGACCGACGATCTGACCGCTGTCAATCGACAGGCTGACGTCGCGCACGACCTGGCGGCTTTTATAGGCCTTGGCCAGGTGCTGAGCTTTCAGAGTTGCCATTACTGGGTTTTCTCGTCGGTTTTCTTCTTCGGCTGGATCACCATGTCGATGCGCGGACGCGCTTCGGTGACCTTGCTGCCAGTGGCTCGACCGGCGCTGGCCAGTTTTTTCACCGTGTCATAGACGATTTTCTCGCCCTGAGTGGTGTTGTTGTCCTTGTCGACGACTTTTGCCTTGTCGATCAGCACGACGCGGTTCTGCGCAGCGTGGTACTGAATCGTCACGCCCCAGCCCTGGACGGGTTTGGCATCACCGGCAGTCTGCAGCTGCTCGAAGTAGGCGAGGTTGCCCACCGAAGTCACGACGTCGATGTCACCGTTAGGCGCACGGGTCATGGTCACGGTGTTGCCTTTGACGATCATCGAGCCCTGGGTGATGATCACATCGCCCTTATAGGTCGCGATGCCATTCTTGTCATCGAGCTGAGCGTCGTCAGCCTGGATGCGGATCGGTTGCTGACTATCGTTCGGCAGAGCCCAGGCGCTCACGCTTCCCAGTGCTGCGCCCAGACTGAGCAAAATAGGGAGGGTTTTAACGAGCCTCATACTGTCCTCTTACGTTCGATAGCAGGTGTATCCTGCTTTCCTTCAAATACGCTTTCATTCCCACGCCGGTCGATACACCGCCAGCGCCGTCGATTCTAACGGGTTGCTGGGTCTGCGCATATTGCTGCTGAGGGAACACCGTCATTCGGGTGCTGGTGATCAGGGTGTCGCGGTTCTTTTCGTCGGTACGCTTGATCCGGACCGAGTCGATCAGTTCGACTTCGGTGCCTCCGGAGTTCACTTCGCCGCGCTCGCTGGTCACGTGCCACGGGAAGTCGGTGCCGCGGTACATGTTCAGGTCGGGCCGGGTGACCAGTGTAATGTCGGTCGCCTTGACGTGCTCGGCCTTCTCGGACGTCATTTCGTACTGCACCTTGCCATCTTCCAGATACTGCAAGGTGTGGGTGTTGGTCGCGTACCAGTCGATCGGGCTTTCTGCTGCGGAGACAGGAGGCTTGTCGAGGAAGCGTTCCGGGCTGATGTTCCAGTAGCCGACTGCGCCGAAAATCGCAGCGATGCAACCGAACAGCAGTATGTTGCGAAATTTTTTGCTAAACATGGTTTGACTCACAGGTACGCGTTGTTGGCGGCATCGAGGCTGCCCTGGGCGCGCAGGATCAGTTCGCAGAATTCGCGGGCGGCACCTTCGCCACCGCGGGCCTGAGTGACGCCGTGAGCGTGCTCGCGCACAAAGGCCGCGGCGTTGGCTACAGCCATGCCGAGTCCCACTCGACGGATCACCGGCAGGTCGGGCAAGTCGTCGCCGAGGTAAGCCACTTGTTCATAGCTTAGGCCCAGTTGCTCCAGAAGACCGTCGAGAACCACCAGTTTGTCTTCACGACCCTGAAACAGGTGCGGGATACCCAGGTTCTTTGCCCGACGCTCGACCACCGGAGTCTTGCGACCGCTGATAATGGCGGTCTGTACGCCGGCGTTCATCAACATCTTGATGCCCTGGCCATCGAGGGTATTGAACGTCTTGAATTCGCTACCGTCTTCAAGGAAGTACAGGCGCCCGTCGGTGAGAACACCGTCGACGTCGAAAACCGCCAGTTTGATGGCTTTGCCGCGTTGCAGCAGATCGTTGCTCATTTACATCACTCCTGCGCGCAGCAGGTCGGAGAGGTTGAAGGCGCCGATCGGGCGATCGTCCTCGTCCACGACGACAAGTGCGTTGATTCGATGGTCTTCCATGATTTTAAGGGCTTCGGCAGCGAGCATTTCGGCGCGGGCGGTCTTGCCATGTACGGTCATCACCTGGTCGATGGTCGCGCTGTGTACATCAATGCTGCGATCCAGCGTGCGGCGCAGGTCGCCGTCGGTGAAGATCCCGGCAAGCCTGCCGTCGGCTTCGAGAATGACGGTCATGCCCAGACCCTTGCGGGTCATTTCCATCAGGGCGTCCTTGAGCAGGGTGCCGCGCTGTACCTGCGGCAGCTCTTGACCTGCGTGCATGACGTTTTCCACTTTCAGCAGCAGGCGACGGCCGAGTGCGCCACCCGGGTGGGAAAAGGCGAAATCTTCGGCGGTGAAGCCGCGGGCTTCCAGCAACGCGACGGCCAGGGCATCGCCCATGACCAGGGCGGCAGTGGTCGAGGAGGTCGGCGCCAGGTTCAGCGGGCAGGCTTCGTGCTCGACGTGAACGTTGAGATTGACTTCTGCGGCTTTGGCCAGTGGCGATTGCGGGTTGCCGGTCACGCTGATCAGCTGGATGCCCAGCCGCTTGATCAGCGGCAGCAGGGTAACAATCTCGTTGGTGGAGCCGGAGTTCGACAGGGCCAGGATCACGTCATCACGGGTGATCATGCCCATGTCGCCGTGACTGGCTTCGGCCGGGTGCACGAAAAATGCCGGGGTGCCGGTGCTGGCCAGGGTCGCGGCAATCTTGTTGCCGATGTGCCCGGACTTGCCCATGCCGACCACGACTACACGGCCCTTGCTGGCCAGAATCATCTCGCAAGCGCGTACGAAATCGGCGTCGATATGGGGCAACAAGCCTTGTACGGCTTCCACTTCGAGGCGGATGGTGCGTTGTGCCGATTGAATCAGGTCGCTGGTTTGGCTCATGTCAGAAATCGTATAGCCCGATGAAAAGGCGGCGATTATAGCGGTTATGTTGAAAAGCCTCACGCAAGTTCGTCGTGCTTTGTCATTCCTTGTTAACAAAAGCCTTCAGTTAAACGCTTGCGGCCTGTCATATCGCTGAACGTGGCCGGGGAGAGGCCTTGGGCGCTTGCCCTTTGCAGTGATATAGTTCGCCGCCAGTTCGGCCTGCCCGGGATGTAAGGGCTTTCTCCAGAAAGCCAGGCGTCCGAGTGAGAGGCTGCATCGCAAGGAGTTTAGATGAGTGCCGATAACGCCTACGCGGTCGAGCTGAAGGGAGTCTCCTTCAAGCGCGGTGCGCGGAGCATTTTCAATAACGTCGATATCCGCATCCCGCGCGGCAAGGTCACCGGAATCATGGGGCCTTCCGGGTGTGGCAAGACTACGCTGCTGCGCCTGATGGGGGCCCAGTTGCGTCCATCGAAGGGCGAGGTCTGGGTCAATGGCCAGAACCTGCCTGCGCTGTCGCGCAGCGATCTGTTCGACGCGCGCAAGCACATGGGCGTGCTGTTTCAGAGCGGCGCCCTGTTCACTGATCTCGACGTGTTCGAGAACGTCGCCTTTCCCCTGCGCGTTCATACCGAGTTGCCGGAAGAAATGATCCGCGACATCGTCCTGCTGAAATTGCAGGCCGTGGGTCTGCGGGGGGCCATCGAGCTGATGCCCGATGAGCTGTCCGGCGGCATGAAGCGTCGCGTGGCTCTGGCTCGGGCGATTGCACTTGATCCGCAGATTCTCATGTACGACGAACCGTTCGTCGGCCAGGACCCGATCGCCATGGGCGTTCTGGTGCGCCTGATCCGCCTGCTCAACGATGCATTGGGGATCACCAGTATCGTGGTTTCCCACGATCTCGCCGAAACCGCGAGCATTGCCGATTACATTTATGTCGTGGGCGATGGTCAGGTGCTGGGGCAGGGCACGCCGGATGAGCTGATGAACTCGGACGAGCCGCGAATCCGTCAATTCATGACCGGTGATCCCGACGGTCCGGTGCCATATCATTTTCCAGCGACGGATTACCGCGCAGATCTTCTGGGGAAGCGCCGCTGATGCGCAGAATTACATTAATGGAGCGTGTGCGTCGGTTTGGCCAGGCGGGGATCGACACCGTCGCGGTATTCGGGCGTTCGACCCTGTTCCTGTTTCATGCCTTGCTCGGTCGAGGCGGCATCGGTGGCAGCTTTGGCCTGCTGGTCAAGCAACTGCATTCGGTCGGTGTGATGTCGCTGGTGATCATTGTGGTCTCCGGGATTTTCATCGGCATGGTGCTGGCGCTGCAGGGGTTCAACATCCTGTCGAGCTATGGCTCGGAGCAGGCGGTGGGGCAGATGGTTGCCTTGACCCTGCTGCGTGAGCTGGGACCGGTGGTGACGGCGCTGCTGTTCGCCGGTCGTGCCGGTTCGGCACTGACGGCGGAAATCGGCAACATGAAGTCCACCGAGCAGTTGTCCAGCCTGGAAATGATCGGTGTCGATCCACTCAAGTACATCATTGCTCCGCGCCTGTGGGCCGGTTTCATTTCCCTGCCGGTGCTGGCGATGATCTTCAGCGTGGTCGGCATCTGGGGCGGTTCCTGGGTCGCGGTCGACTGGCTGGGCGTCTATGAAGGCTCCTACTGGGCGAACATGCAGAACAGCGTGAACTTCTCCAGCGATGTGCTCAATGGCGTGATCAAAAGTATCGTATTCGCCTTTGTCGTGACCTGGATCGCCGTATTCCAAGGCTACGACTGTGAACCCACTTCCGAGGGAATCAGTCGTGCCACCACCAAGACCGTAGTGTTTGCCTCGCTGGCAGTGCTGGGCCTGGACTTTATTCTGACCGCTTTGATGTTTGGAGATTTCTGATGCAAAACCGCACCCTGGAAATCGGTGTCGGCCTGTTCCTGCTGGCAGGGATCCTGGCCTTGTTGCTGCTTGCCCTGCGGGTCAGTGGCCTGTCTCCGACTTCGACCACCGATACCTACAAGCTATATGCCTACTTCGACAATATCGCCGGTTTGACGGTCAGAGCCAAAGTGACCATGGCCGGTGTGACCATCGGCAAGGTCACGGCGATCGATCTGGACCGCGACAGCTTCACCGGCCGCGTTACTCTGTTGGTAGACAAGAAGGTCGACAACCTGCCGACCGACTCCACAGCGTCTATCCTGACCGCTGGCCTGTTGGGCGAGAAGTACATCGGTATCAGCGTGGGCGGGGAAGACACCCGGCTCAAGGATGGTGGAACCATTCACGACACCCAGTCGTCACTGGTACTGGAAGACCTGATCGGTAAATTCCTGCTCAATACCGTTAGCAAAGACGCCAAATGAGGAGCTTTTGAATGATCTCTACCTTGCGACGTGGCCTGTTGGTGTTGCTCGCGACACTGCCATTGCTGGCGAACGCTGCGCCCGGGCAGTCGGCGCACGATCTGGTTCAGGACACTACCAACCGGATGCTCGCCGATCTGTCGGCCAATAAAGAGAAGTACAAGCAGGATCCGCAGGATTTCTACACCGCGCTGAACAACATCGTGGGTCCGGTGGTGGATGCCGAAGGCATTTCCAAAAGCATCATGACGGTCAAGTACTCGCGCAAGGCCACGCCGGCGCAGATGCAGACCTTCCAGGAAAACTTCAAGCGTGGCCTGTTCCAGTTCTATGGCAACGCCTTGCTGGAATACAACAACCAGGGCATCACCGTCGATGCGCCGAAGGATGAGTCGGGCGATCGCACCAGCGTCGGCATGACCGTCAAGGGCAACAACGGCGCGATCTATCCGGTTCAGTACACGCTGGAGAAGATCAACGGCGAGTGGAAGCTGCGTAACGTGATCATCAACGGCATCAACATCGGCAAGCTGTTCCGTGACCAGTTCGCCGACGCGATGCAGCGCAACGGCAACGACCTGGACAAGACCATCAACGGCTGGGCCGGCGAAGTGGCCAAGGCCAAGCAGACCGCCGAGAAACAAGAGAAGCCAGCCCAATGACCGAGTCGGCCGTTCGTCTGGACGAAGCCAGTGTGCTGCAGCTCACTGGCGTGCTGGATTACCGCACCGGGCCCGGTCTTCGGGAGCAGGGGCGGGCGCTGATCAAGTCGTGCAATGCTCCGGCATTGGTCATCGACTGCTCGGCGGTGGAGAAGTCCAGCAGTGTCGGTCTGTCGTTGCTGCTGTGCTTCATTCGCGACGCGAAAGCTGCCGGCAAGGCCGTCAGCATCCGCGAGATGCCGGAAGACATGCGCGAAATCGCTCAGGTCAGCGAGCTGACCGAGCTGTTGGCGCAACCCTGAACCCGCATCTACAGGGAAGCCCCCCGTCAGAGTCCTGCGCAGCGGGGTTCGCAGGCGCGGGGCTTTTTTGTATGATGTCCGACCCGTGCGCACAGGGCGCCGATTGAGGTTGAGCATGCAGGCCGTAGAAGTGAAGAGCTTCCTTGAAGGAAAGCTGCCAGGAACGCTGGTGGAAGTTGAAGGCGAAGGCTGCAACTTTCAGCTGAACGTGATTAGTGATGAACTGGCGGCGTTGAGCCCGGTCAAGCGTCAGCAAAGCATCTATGCCCATTTGAACCCATGGATCGCCGATGGCAGCATCCACGCGGTCACTATGAAATTTTTCAGCAGCGCGGCCTGGGCCGAGCGCACCTGAGCCCTAGGGCGTCGAGATTCTTATGGATAAATTGATTATTACCGGTGGCGCTCGTCTTGATGGCGAGATCCGCATCTCCGGGGCGAAGAACTCCGCCCTGCCGATCCTGGCTGCCACTCTGCTGTGCGATGGCCCGGTGACTGTTGGCAACCTGCCGCACCTGCACGACATCACCACCATGATCGAGCTGTTCGGTCGCATGGGCATCGAGCCTGTGATCGACGAAAAGCTCAGCGTCGAAATCGACCCACGCACCATCAAGACCCTGATCGCCCCGTACGAGCTGGTGAAAACCATGCGTGCCTCGATCCTGGTGCTGGGCCCGATGGTCGCGCGCTTCGGTGAAGCCGAAGTCGCCCTGCCTGGCGGTTGCGCCATCGGCTCGCGTCCGGTCGACCTGCACATCCGCGGCCTGGAGGCCATGGGTGCGATCATCGACGTCGAAGGCGGCTACATCAAGGCCAAGGCGCCTGAAGGTGGCTTGCGCGGTGCGCACTTCTTCTTCGATACCGTCAGCGTGACCGGTACCGAAAACATCATGATGGCCGCTGCTCTGGCCAAGGGTCGCAGCGTGCTGCAAAACGCCGCCCGCGAACCTGAAGTGGTCGACCTGGCGAACTTCCTGAACGCCATGGGTGCCAAGGTATCCGGCGCCGGCACCGACACCATCACCATCGATGGCGTTGAGCGTCTGGGTTCGGCCTTCTATAAGGTCATGCCTGACCGTATCGAAACCGGCACCTACCTGGTGGCCGCCGCGGTCACCGGCGGTCGTGTGAAGGTCAAGGACACCGATCCGACCATCCTCGAAGCCGTTCTGGAAAAGCTCCGTGAAGCCGGTGCAGAAATCACTACCGGTGAAGACTGGATCGAGCTGAACATGCACGGCAAGCGCCCGAAAGCGGTCAATGTGCGCACCGCCCCGTACCCGGCGTTCCCCACCGACATGCAGGCGCAGTTCATCTCGCTCAACGCCATTGCCGAAGGCACGGGTGCCGTGATCGAGACGATCTTCGAAAACCGTTTCATGCACGTGTACGAACTGCACCGCATGGGCGCCAAGATCCAGGTCGAAGGCAACACGGCCATCGTGACCGGCACTGAAATCCTCAAGGGCGCGCCAGTGATGGCAACCGACCTGCGGGCTTCTGCCAGTCTGGTAATCTCGGCCCTGATGGCCGAAGGCGATACCCTGATCGACCGCATCTACCACATCGACCGTGGTTACGAGTGCATCGAGGAAAAACTGCAGATGCTGGGCGCCAAGATCCGTCGCGTTCCGGGCTAGTCGCTGCATCGGGACACAGGGAAGTGTCCGTTGAATTCGTTTTGATCGGGGGTGGTGACGCCCTCGAAGTATGTTCGGCGCCGATTGCGACCGGGCATGAGTACCTTGATAAGGACTGACGTTTCCCATGTTGACCATCGCACTGTCCAAGGGCCGCATCCTTGACGACACCCTGCCGCTTCTCGCCGAAGCGGGCATCGTGCCGACCGAGAATCCGGACAAGAGCCGCAAGCTGATCATCCCCACGACCCAGGAAGACGTACGCCTGTTGATCGTGCGTGCCACCGACGTGCCGACTTATGTCGAGCATGGCGCGGCCGACCTCGGCGTTGCCGGTAAAGATGTGTTGATGGAATACAGCGGTCAGGGCCTGTACGAGCCGCTGGATCTGCAGATCGCCCAGTGCAAGCTGATGACCGCCGGCAAGGTCGGCGCGGTCGAGCCCAAGGGTCGCCTGCGCGTGGCCACCAAGTTCGTCAACGTTGCCAAGCGTTACTACGCCGAGCAGGGTCGTCAGGTCGACATCATCAAGCTCTATGGCTCGATGGAACTGGCGCCGCTGATCGGTCTGGCCGACAAGATCATCGACGTGGTCGACACCGGCAACACCCTGCGTGCCAATGGCCTGGAACCTCAGGAACTGATCGCCACGATCAGCTCGCGTCTGGTGGTCAATAAAGCTTCGATGAAAATGCAACACGCCCGAATCCAGGCGTTGATCGACACCCTGCGCAAGGCAGTGGAGTCTCGACACCGCGGCTGATGTACCTGCGCGACCTTGAGTCGCGCCCGTCTATCCGCCTCATAGCCAGAATCTCAGGTGCCCAAGCGGAAACGACTGCTAAGTTAGGGCGCCTGAGTTTTTGCCATTCCTATGAGGCTCTCGCTATGACCGCACCGACTGCAATTCGCCGACTCAACGCTGCTGACCCGGATTTCGCGCATCATCTGGATCATCTGCTGAGCTGGGAAAGTGTGTCTGACGACTCGGTCAATCAGCGGGTGCTGGACATCATCAAGGCTGTGCGCGAGCGCGGTGACGCGGCGCTGGTCGAGTTCACCCAGAAATTCGACGGCCTCGAAGTCGCCTCCATGGCAGACCTGATCCTGCCGCGCGAGCGTCTGGAACTGGCCCTGACCCGCATCACCGTGCCGCAACGCGAAGCGCTGGAAAAAGCCGCCGCCCGGGTGCGCAGCTACCACGAAAAACAGAAGCAGGATTCCTGGAGCTACACCGAAGCCGACGGCACGGTGCTGGGCCAGAAAGTCACGCCGCTGGATCGCGCCGGCCTGTACGTGCCGGGCGGCAAGGCGTCGTACCCGTCGTCGGTACTGATGAACGCGATTCCGGCCAAGGTTGCCGGCGTGACCGAAGTGGTGATGGTGGTGCCGACGCCGCGTGGCGAGGTCAACGAACTGGTGCTGGCGGCGGCGTGCATTGCCGGCGTCGACCGGGTGTTCACCATCGGTGGAGCGCAAGCCGTTGCCGCATTGGCCTATGGCACTGAAAGCGTGCCGCAGGTGGACAAGGTCGTCGGCCCGGGCAACATCTATGTCGCCACGGCCAAGCGTCACGTGTTCGGTCAGGTCGGCATCGATATGATCGCCGGCCCGTCGGAAATCCTCGTGGTGTGCGACGGCCAGACCGATCCGGACTGGATCGCCATGGACCTGTTCTCCCAGGCCGAGCACGACGAAGACGCCCAGGCGATCCTGGTCAGCCCGGACGCCGGGTTTCTCGACAAGGTCGCCGCGAGCATCGACAAGCTGCTGCCAACCATGGATCGCGCCACCATCATTGAAACCTCGATCAATGGTCGCGGTGCCTTGATCCACGTGCGTGACATGGCCCAGGCCATCGAAGTCGCCAACCGCATTGCCCCGGAACACCTGGAGCTGTCGGTCGCCGACCCGCAGGCCTGGCTGCCGCAGATCCGCCACGCCGGCGCGATCTTCATGGGCCGCCACACTTCCGAAGCACTGGGCGACTACTGCGCCGGCCCGAACCACGTATTGCCGACCTCCGGCACCGCGCGTTTCTCTTCGCCGCTGGGTGTGTATGACTTCCAGAAACGCTCGTCGATCATCTTCTGCTCCGAGGCCGGTGCTTCGGAACTTGGCAAGACCGCATCGATCCTGGCCCGTGGCGAATCGCTGAGCGCCCACGCTCGCAGCGCCGAGTACCGCATCAAAGACGAAGTGAAGGGGAACTGAACATGAGTAAATTCTGGAGCCCGTTCGTCAAGGATCTGGTGCCTTATGTACCGGGCGAGCAGCCGAAGCTGACCCGTCTGGTCAAACTCAACACCAACGAAAACCCGTACGGCCCGTCGCCAAAAGCCCTGGCGGCAATGCAGGCCGAACTCAACGACAACCTGCGTCTGTACCCGGATCCGAACAGCGACCTGCTGAAAAACGCCGTCGCCAACTACTACGGTGTGCAGAGTAATCAGGTGTTCCTCGGCAACGGTTCGGACGAAGTGCTGGCGCACATCTTCCACGGCCTGCTGCAACACGATCGGCCGGTGCTGTTCCCAGACATCAGCTACAGCTTCTATCCGGTTTACTGCGGTCTCTACGGCATCAAGTTCGACGCGGTGCCGCTGGACGCGCAGTTCCGGATCAATCCGGCGGACTACGCCAATCCGAACGGCGGGATCATCTTCCCCAACCCGAACGCACCGACCGGTTGCCTGTTGGCGCTGGAAGCGGTCGAGCAGATTCTCAAGGCCAGCCCGGATTCGGTAGTGGTGGTCGACGAGGCCTACATCGACTTCGGCGGCGAAACCGCGATCAGCCTGGTGGACCGTTATCCAAACCTGCTGGTCACCCAGACCCTGTCCAAATCCCGTTCGCTGGCGGGCCTGCGGGTGGGGCTGGCGGTCGGCCATCCGGACCTGATCGAGGCACTGGAGCGGGTCAAGAACAGCTTCAACTCTTATCCGCTAGATCGCATGGCGAATGTCGGCGCGGCGGCAGCATTCGAGGATCGCGAATACTTCGACAAGACCTGCGCATTGGTCATCGAGAGCCGTGAGTGGGTGGTTGCGCAGTTGCAGGCCAAGGGCTTTGAAGTGCTGCCGTCAGCGGCAAACTTCATCTTCGCCCGGCATCCGCAGCATGATGCGGCGGGGCTGGCAGCCAAACTGCGTGAACAGGGCGTGATAGTGCGCCACTTCAAACAGGAACGGATTGCACAGTTCCTGCGGATCTCGATCGGTACGCCGGAGCAGAATCAGGCGTTGATTGAGGGACTCGGCGATTTGTGATTGTTGAATAAGCACAGTTCCCGCTTTGTCGGCGGGGACTGTGCGGTTCAGCGGTCATAGCTCTGTTCTTGAACAGACTTATTCGAGACGTTTTTGGGCTTTGAATGTAATTTTTGCAACATCGCCGCTCTCGAAAATCATTTCAATGGTTGCGTCAATACTTCTGTAACCAGTTGAGAATGTTCCGGTGGTCGAGCCGGTTCTAGGATAGTGCAGTTTATTGTCGTACTTTAAAGCCCAGCCAAAGTGATGGTGTGTAACGCCGAGTTCGTAAAACTGTTGAAAGTTATATTTTGTGTTAGCAAGCAGGCTAATGACAAAGATATCATTGTCTGTCCCACCCCCGGTTGAGCCGTCATCCGGTTTTATGTAGTTTGCGGTTATCAAGCCGTTATTGAAGAAAACAATTTTCGACGTAAGCCTTTTACCCTGCCATTCGATATTGGCCTCTCCAATGTCGAAGCTTGGTTCATCCTTGCTGTCTGGCAGGTTTTTGAAATCGTACTGTTGTTGAGTTGTCATGATTCTTCCTTTCAAAAAACGAAGTTTGATGGGATCAAACTCAACGCTCTGTGGCCGAGTTGCGGAAGCTCAACATTAATAGACAGACGAACTGAACTCACCTGTCATATCTGACAGGTGAGGTAGATTGATTGGTTTGTAGAGTTATCGCGAACACACGTAAATGGGCATTCAGACATGTTGCATGTCTGGGGGAGGGAGCGGGGCGAACGCCTCCGCTCTTACAGTCAGTTGTGGCGACGCTTACTCTTCTTTTTCCTGAACCGGCGCCGGCGGCGGACGCAGACCGATCTCGGCGGTCAGCTTCAACTCCTTGCCGTTGCGCATCACCTGAATCGTGACCTTGTCAGTCGGCTTGATCCGCGCCACCTGGTTCATGGATTTGCGGCCATCACCGGCCGGTTCGCCGTCGATGCTGAGGATCACGTCACCCAGTTGCAGGCCGGCCTTCTGTGCCGGGCCGTCGCGGAAAATCCCCGCCACCACGATCCCCGGACGCCCGGACAGACCAAACGACTCCGCCAGCTCCTGAGTCAGCGGTTGTACTTCGATGCCCAGCCAGCCGCGAATGACCTGACCGTGCTCGATGATCGACTTCATCACTTCCATCGCCAGCTTCACCGGGATCGCGAAGCCGATGCCTTGCGAGCCGCCGGACTTGGAGAAGATCGCGGTGTTGATGCCGGTGAGATTGCCGTTGGCGTCGACCAGCGCGCCGCCGGAGTTGCCCGGGTTGATCGCCGCGTCGGTCTGGATGAAGTCTTCATAGTTGTTCAGGCCCAGCTGGTTGCGGCCGGTAGCGCTGATGATGCCCATGGTCACGGTCTGGCCGACGCCGAACGGGTTGCCGATGGCCAGTGCGACGTCGCCGATGCGGATGTTGTCAGAGCGCCCGACGGTGATCGCCGGTAGGTTTTTCAGGTCGATCTTCAGCACCGCCAGGTCGGTTTCCGGGTCGCTGCCGATCACGCGGGCCAGGGTTTCACGGCCATCCTTGAGTGCCACAACGATCTGGTCGGCACCGGTGGTGACGTGGTTGTTGGTCAGGATGTAGCCTTCGGGGCTCATGATCACGCCGGAACCGAGGCTCGACTCCATGCGTTTCTGCTTCGGCGAGTTGTCCCCGAAGAAGCGGCGGAACTGCGGGTCCTCGAACAGCGGATGGCTCGGTTTGTTGATGACTTTGGTGGTGTAGAGATTGACCACCGATGGCGCGGCGATGACCACCGCGTCGGCATAGGACACTGGCCCCTGCTGTGTGCTGGTGGTCTGCGGGGCCTGTTGCAGGTTGACGTCGAGGCTCGGAAGCCCGACCCACTGCGGGTAACGCTGAATTATCAACAGAGCGATAAGCACACCGGCCAACAGCGGCCAGCCGAAAAAACGCAGCGCCTTGAGCATTAAGCACGTCCTGGAAAAGTTGCAGGCGGGGTCAGACCGCCCATAATGTCGCGCATTATACGAGGCCGCGCGCGCCTCTGAACGGGATTTTCAGGAGTCTTTCATGGCCGTTGCCCTCAGTACCCTGGTCGAAGAAGCCGACCGCTACCTCGGCAGTGCAAAAATTGCCGATTATTGCCCCAACGGCCTGCAGGTCGAAGGCCGTCCGCAGGTGATGCGCATCGTCAGCGGCGTCACCGCCAGCCAGGCATTGCTCGATGCCGCCGTCGAAGCCGAGGCGGATCTGGTGCTGGTGCATCACGGCTATTTCTGGAAGGGCGAGAACCCGTGCATCACCGGCATGAAGCAGCGGCGCCTGAAGACCCTGCTCAAACACGACATCAGTCTGCTGGCCTATCACCTGCCGCTGGATCTGCACCCGGACGTCGGCAACAACGTGCAACTCGCCCGTCAGCTCGACATCACCGTCGAGGGGCCGCTGGATCCGGACAATCTGAAGATCGTCGGCCTGGTCGGTTCGCTGGACGAGCCGGTGACCGCCCGGGATTTCGCCCGCCGGGTACAGGAACGCATGGGCCGTGAACCCCTTCTGGTCGAAGGCAGCGCGATGATACGTCGGGTCGGCTGGTGTACCGGCGGCGGGCAGGGCTACATCGACAATGCCATCGCGGCCGGCGTCGATCTGTTTCTCAGTGGTGAAGCTTCCGAGCAGACTTTCCACAGCGCCCGGGAAAACGGCATCAGCTTCATTGCCGCCGGCCACCATGCCACGGAGCGTTACGGCGTGCAGGCGCTGGGCGATTATCTGGCGAAGCGATTCGCGCTCGAACATATCTTCATCGACTGCCCCAACCCGATCTGAGTCGGCCCGGGTTCCTTGGGGGAGCGGCCAAACGCACGAGCATATTCATATGCTCTTTCGTTCTAGTTCGCGCCCTGATTAGAAGAGGGACGCTGTGCTAGGATTCCCCGCTCGAACACGGCCCGCTGGCCGTTCATAAGAAAGCTTTCGTGAGTAGCCATGGTCGACAAACTGACGCATCTGAAACAGCTGGAGGCGGAAAGCATCCACATCATCCGCGAGGTGGCCGCCGAGTTTGACAACCCGGTGATGCTGTACTCCATCGGTAAAGACTCCGCCGTGATGCTGCATCTGGCACGCAAGGCGTTCTTCCCGGGCAAACTGCCGTTTCCGGTGATGCACGTCGACACCCGCTGGAAATTCCAGGAGATGTACAAGTTCCGCGACAAGATGGTCGAAGAGCTGGGCCTGGACCTGATCACCCACGTCAACCCGGATGGCGTTGCGCAGGGCATCAACCCGTTCACCCACGGCAGCGCCAAACACACCGACATCATGAAGACCGAGGGCCTGAAGCAGGCACTCGACAAGTATGGTTTCGACGCCGCGTTCGGCGGTGCCCGTCGCGATGAAGAGAAGTCCCGCGCCAAGGAGCGCGTCTACTCGTTCCGCGACAGCAAGCACCGCTGGGATCCGAAGAACCAGCGTCCGGAGCTGTGGAACGTCTACAACGGCAAGGTCAACAAGGGCGAATCCATCCGCGTGTTCCCGCTGTCGAACTGGACCGAGCTGGACATCTGGCAGTACATCTACCTCGAAGGCATCCCGATCGTACCGCTGTACTTCGCCGCCGAACGCGAAGTGATCGAGAAGAACGGCACGCTGATCATGATCGACGACGAGCGCATCCTCGAGCACCTGTCCGACGAGGACAAGGCGCGCATCGTCAAAAAGAAAGTGCGTTTCCGTACCCTTGGCTGCTACCCGTTGACGGGCGCGGTGGAGTCCGAGGCCGAAAGCCTGACGGACATCATTCAGGAAATGCTCCTGACGCGAACTTCCGAGCGCCAGGGCCGTGTCATCGACCACGATGGCGCAGGCTCGATGGAAGACAAGAAACGTCAAGGCTATTTCTAAGGGGCTGTCATGTCGCACGCATCTGATTTGATCAGCGAGGACATCCTCGCCTACCTGGGCCAGCACGAACGTAAAGAGCTGCTGCGCTTTTTGACCTGCGGTAACGTCGACGACGGCAAGAGCACCTTGATCGGGCGCCTGCTGCACGACTCGAAGATGATCTACGAAGATCACCTCGAAGCGATTACCCGTGACTCGAAGAAAGTCGGCACCACCGGTGACGACATCGACCTGGCGTTGCTGGTCGACGGCCTGCAGGCCGAGCGTGAGCAGGGCATCACCATTGATGTCGCCTACCGCTATTTCTCCACCGCCAAGCGCAAATTCATCATCGCCGACACCCCAGGCCATGAGCAGTACACCCGCAACATGGCCACCGGTGCGTCCACCTGTGACCTGGCGATCATTCTGGTCGACGCCCGCTACGGCGTGCAGACCCAGACCCGTCGCCACAGCTTCATCGCCTCGTTGCTGGGCATCAAGCACATCGTTGTCGCCATCAACAAGATGGACCTCAAAGGCTTCGACCAGGGCGTGTTCGAGTCGATCAAGGCCGACTACCTGAAGTTCGCCGAAGGCTTGAAGATGAAGCCGACCAGCATGCACTTCGTGCCGATGTCCGCTCTCAAGGGCGACAACGTGGTGAACAAGTCCGAGCGCTCGCCGTGGTACACCGGCCAGTCGCTGATGGAAATCCTCGAGACCGTGGAAGTGGCGGGCGACCGCAACTTCACCGATCTGCGTTTCCCGGTGCAGTACGTCAACCGCCCGAACCTGAACTTCCGTGGTTTCGCCGGCACCCTGGCCAGCGGCATCGTGCACAAGGGTGACGAAGTCGTGGTCTTGCCGTCGGGCAAGAGCAGCCGCGTGAAATCCATCGTTACCTTCGAAGGTGAGCTGGAGCATGCAGGCCCGGGTCAGGCCGTGACACTGACCATGGAAGACGAAATCGACATCTCCCGTGGCGACCTGCTGGTGCATGCCGACAACGTGCCACCGGTCACTGACAGCTTCGAAGCGATGCTGGTGTGGATGGCTGAAGAGCCGATGCTGCCGGGCAAGAAGTACGACATCAAACGTGCCACCAGTTACGTGCCGGGCTCCATCGCCAGCATCGTCAACAAGGTCGACGTCAACACCCTCGAAGAAGGCCCGGCGAGTGCGTTGCAGCTCAACGAAATCGGCAAGGTCAAGATCGCGCTCGACGCACCGATCGCCCTCGACGGTTACGACAGCAACCGCACCACTGGCGCGTTCATCGTCATCGACCGTTTGACCAACGGCACCGTCGGCGCCGGCATGATCGTCGCCCAGCCGGTGACCCATGGCGCTGCCACGCACCACGGCAAACTGGCCCATGTAGCGACCGAAGAACGCGCCCAGCGTTTCGGCCAGCAGCCGGCCACCGTGCTGTTCAGCGGTCTGTCGGGCGCGGGCAAGAGCACGCTGGCCTATGCGGTCGAGCGCAAACTGTTCGACATGGGCCGTGCAGTGTTCGTGCTGGATGGTCAAAATCTGCGTCATGACCTGAATAAAGGCCTGCCACAGGATCGCGCAGGTCGCACCGAGAACTGGAGCCGTGCGGCGCACGTTGCCCGTCAGTTCAACGAAGCCGGTCTGCTGACGCTGGCAGCATTCGTGGCGCCGAGTGCGGAAGGTCGCGAGAAGGCCAGGGATCTGATCGGCAAGGAACGTCTGCTGACGGTCTACGTCCAGGCTTCGCCGGCCGTGTGTGCCGAACGTGATCCGCAGGGGCTGTATGCTGCCGGTGGCGACAACATCCCGGGCGAATCCTTCCCGTATGACGTGCCGCTGGATGCTGATCTGGTGATCGACACCCAATCGTTGTCGCTGGATGAAAGCGTCAAGCAAGTGCTGGATCTGCTGCGCAAGCGTGGCGCGATCTAAGCGTCAACTGCAAAAAGAAACCCGCAGACAAGCGATTGTCTGCGGGTTTTTTTATTGTTCGTTCCCACGCTCTGCGTGGAAATGATCAGTTAGCGGCGATCCGGATATTCGCGGTGCATCTGTGCAAGCAGCGCATCCTTGTCTTGCCACAGCTGATTGATCCAGCCCTGGAATTGCAGGCGGTATTCGCCGTCCTGGTCGTAGTTCTTGCCGATGAACTGTGGCGGGATATTCAATTCTTCAAAATGCACAACCACGTCCCGCACGTTGCCGCACAGAAGATCCCAGAAACCTGGACGTCCACCCGGATAGTGGATGGTCACGTTGACGATCGACTCCAGTTGTTCACCCATGGCATCGAGCACGAACGCAATACCGCCTGCCTTGGGTTTGAGCAGGTATTTGAACGGTGATTGCTGCTGCGCGTGCTTGCCTTCGGTGAAGCGTGTGCCTTCGACAAAGTTGAAGATGCCTACCGGGTTGTCGCGGAATTTCGCACAGGTCTTGCGGGTGGTTTCCAGGTCTTTGCCTTTCTTTTCCGGGTGTTTTGCCAGATAGGCTTTTGAATAGCGTTTCATGAACGGAAAGCCCAGCGTCCACCACGCCAGACCGATCACCGGCACCCAGATCAGTTCCTGCTTGAGAAAGAACTTCAGCGGCTGGATGCGCCGGTTGAGCACGTATTGCAATACCAGAATGTCGACCCAGCTTTGATGGTTACTGGTGATCAGGTACGAGTGCTGGTAGTCCAGACCTTGCAGGCCGCTGAGGTGCCAGCGGGTGCGGCGCACCAGGTTCATCCAGCCTTTGTTGTTGCTGATCCAGGCTTCGTGGGTGTGGCTCATCAGCCAGCGCGAAGCGCGGCGTGCGAGGTCGAACGGCAGCACTTTGATCAGCGCCACAAGAAACAGGAACGAGCACAGCAGGATCGTGTTCAGCGCCAACAGCAGCGCGGCGATCACGCCGCGCAGGGGGGCAGGGAGAAAAGCCAGCATCGGGTCAGATATCCAGAGGTCGGTTGGCAGCCTGAATCGCGGTCAGGGCAATGGTGTAGACGATGTCGTCGACCTGCGCGCCGCGCGGCAGATCGTTCACCGGTTTGCGCAGGCCTTGCAGCATCGGGCCGAGGCTGACGCAATCGGCGCTGCGTTGCACGGCTTTGTGGGTGGTGTTGCCGGTGTTCAGGTCGGGGAATACGAACACCGTGGCGCGACCGGCCACCTGGCTGTTCGGTGCCAGTTGCCGGGCTACGGTTTCGTTGGCGGCGGCGTCGTACTGCAACGGCCCGTCGATCAGCAGCGAGTGCTGTTGTTCGTGGGCGAGCAGGGTGGCTTCGCGGACTTTCTCGACTTCCTCGCCGGTGGCCGATTCGCCGCTGGAATAGCTGATCATTGCCACACGCGGGGTGATGCCGAATGCGGCGGCCGAGTCGGCGCTTTGCAGGGCGATCTCGGCCAGTTCGCTGGCGCTCGGGTGCGGGTTCATCACGCAGTCGCCGTAGACCAGCACTTCCTCCGGGAAGAGCATGAAGAACACCGACGACACCAGCGTGCAGCCTGGTGCGGTCTTGATCAGTTGCAGGGCCGGGCGAATGGTGTTGGCAGTGGTGTTGATGACGCCGGAAACCAGCCCGTCGACTTCATCGAGTGCCAGCATCATGGTGCCGATCACTACGGTGTCTTCCAGTTGCTGCTCGGCCATCGGCGCGTTGAGGCTTTTGCTCTTGCGCAGGGCGACCATCGGTTCGACGTAGCGCTCGCGGATCAGATCCGGATCGAGAATCTCCAGCCCCGGCGGCAGCGTGATGCCCTGGGCACGTGCGACAGCTTCGACGTCCGCCGGTTTGGCCAGCAGCACGCAACGGGCAATGCCGCGTTCCTGACAGATCGCCGCCGCCTGCACGGTGAACGGCTCACTGCCTTCGGGCAGGACGATGCGTTTGTTGGCGGCCTGCGCGCGTTGAATCAATTGATAGCGGAACACGGCTGGCGACAGGCGCATTTCCCGCGGCGTACCGCAGCGCTGATGCAGCCAGTTGGCATCCAGATGACTGGCGACGAAATCGGTGATGATTTCCGCCCGCTCGCGGTCATCGACGGGAATTTCCTTGTTCAGGCCGTTGAGCAGGTTGGCGGTGTCGTAGGAGCCGGTGCTCACCGACAGCACCGGCAAACCGGCCTGCAATGCGCCACGGCACAGGTCCATGATGCGCGGATCCGGTAGGGTGTCGCTGGTCAGCAGCAGGCCGGCCAGCGGTACGCCGTTGATGGCCGCGAGGCTGACGGCGAGGATGATGTCGTCGCGATCACCGGGGGTCACCACCAGCACGCCGGGCTTGAGCAGGTCCACGGTGTTGCGCATCGTGCGTGCGCAAATGATGGTCCTGGTCATGCGCCGGGTTTCGTAGTCGCCGGCGTTGAGCACCTGGGCGCCCATCAGGTCGGCGACGTCGCGGGTGCGCGGGGCGTTGAGTTCGGGCTGGAACGGAATGCAGCCGAGCAGACGGAAATCACCGCTGCGCAGCAACGGCGAATGTTCTTTCAGACGCGCGGCGAAGGCGTCCATGCTTTCGTCGGTCTTGACCTTGTTGAGGATCACGCCGAGGACTTTCGGGTCTTTCGGCCCGCCGAACAGTTGCGCCTGCAACTCGACGCGGCCGGACAGTTCGGTGAGCACTTCGTTTTCCGGCGCCGAGACCAGAATCACTTCGGCGTCCAGGCTCTTGGCCAGGTGCAGGTTGACCCGCGCGGCATAGCTGGCGCTGCGGGTCGGCACCATACCTTCGACGACCAGTACGTCCTTGCCGACGGCAGCCTGTTGGTAGAGAGCGATGATTTCTTCGAGCAACTCGTCGAGTTGTCCGTCGCCAAGCATCCGCTCGACATGGGCCAGGCCCAGTGGCTGCGGCGGTTTCAGGCCATGGGTGCGGGCCACCAGTTCGGTGGAGCGCTCAGGGCCGGTGTCGCCTGGATGGGGCTGGGCAATCGGTTTGAAGAAGCCGACTTTCAGCCCGGCCCGTTCCAGCGTACGCACCAGCCCGAGGCTGATGGAGGTCAGACCCACACCAAAATCGGTGGGCGCGATAAAAAAAGTTTGCATGCGGATTCTCTAAGGGTGCATGGCAAGGGCGTGGGCCTATGGCTGGCCTTCCACCGGTTTTTCAGGCGTCAAGGTTAGCGCTAACCGAGCCTTGAGCGCACCAACCGCAAGCAAAGGGTTGGCCTATTTTTTCAATACGTTGCGTTGCGTCCAGCACCCATGCCCGCGACTGCCAGGGTGGCTGGTGGCGCAGATGCTGGGTGTGGCCGCAGGAGAGCTCGGCCACCCAGTGACCGTCCTCGTCCTGATGGAAGCCTGTAATCGTCGAGTCCCGTTTGTCAGGGTTATGGTCGCTTTCGAGCGATTGCTTCGCTAAACTTGGCCTTTCTATATTCTTATGCAAAAGGTCTCGCCCCATGCTGATCGCCGCCAATAAGGCTGTCTCCATCGACTATACCCTGACCAACGACGCTGGTGAGGTCATCGACAGCTCCGCCGGCGGCGCTCCGCTGGTTTACCTGCATGGCGCAGGCAACATCATCCCGGGCCTGGAAAAAGCCCTGGAAGGCAAGGAAGTCGGCAACGATCTGGAAGTTTCCGTCGAGCCGGAAGATGCCTACGGCGAGTACTCGGCCGAACTGGTCAGCACCCTGAGCCGCAGCATGTTCGAAGGTGTCGACGAGCTGGAAGTCGGCATGCAGTTCCACGCTTCGGCGCCGGACGGTCAGATGCAGATCGTCACCATCCGTGATCTGGACGGCGACGACGTCACCGTCGACGGCAACCACCCGCTGGCCGGTCAGCGCCTGAACTTCAAAGTGAAGGTCGTTGCCATCCGTGACGCCAGCCAGGAAGAAGTCGCTCATGGTCACGTCCATGGCGAAGGTGGCCATCACCACTGATTTTCTGCGCTAAGCTCAGAGAACTGGAGAGGCGCCCGAGGGCGCCTTTTTAGTCCGCGGCTGTCCTTGGTGGTCTCGCCAAGTGGCTGTTTCGAGTAGAACACGGGAATCTGGAGTTCGTCATGAGTGCTTTTCACGACCTTAAGTTGACAGCCCTGGATGGTCAGGAGCTACCGCTGGCACCCTTCAAGGGCCAAGTCGTGCTGGTGGTCAACGTCGCCTCCAAATGCGGCTTGACCCCACAGTACGCGGCGCTGGAAAACCTCTATCAGCAATACAAGGGCAAAGGTTTCAGTGTGCTGGGCCTGCCGTGCAACCAGTTTGCCGGTCAGGAACCGGGCAGCGAGCAGGAGATTCAGGAATTCTGCAGCCTCAACTATGGCGTGAGTTTTCCGTTGTCGAAAAAGCTCGAAGTCAACGGTCACGATCGCCATCAGCTGTACCGGCTGCTGGCGGGCGAGGGGGCCGAATTTCCCGGTGACATCACCTGGAATTTCGAGAAATTCCTGCTCGGCAAGGACGGTCGCGTGCTGGCGCGCTTCTCGCCGCGCACGGCGCCGGATGATCCTTCGGTGATCACGGCGATCGAAAAAGCCCTGAGCTGAAACGCAAAAATCGCAGCCCTCGAGCTGCGATTTTTTTCGCCTGCCTTTTGACCCTTAATCATTCAGATCAATAGTGCTATCGATGGGTTGAAACTCCGCATATTATCGCCGTCATATGAATCGCATGCCCGTCGATCAATTTTTCGTGGAGCCTCCCATGCCCGTGCAAGCCCTGTTCAAACCGTTCCAGCTTGGTGCCCTCGAACTGCCGACCCGCGTGGTCATGGCGCCGATGACCCGTTCGTTCTCTCCGGGCGGCGTACCCAATTCCAAAGTGATCGAGTACTACCGTCGTCGCGCGGCAGCGGGCGTCGGCCTGATCATCACCGAGGGCACCACCGTTGGCCATCAAGCCTCCAATGGTTACCCGAATGTGCCGCAGTTTTTCGGTGAAGCGGCACTGGCCGGCTGGAAGAAAGTCGTCGACGCGGTGCATGCCGAGGGCGGCAAGATCGTCCCGCAACTGTGGCACGTCGGCAGCGTTCGCCGCATCGGCACCGAGCCGGATGCCAGCGTGCCGGGTTATGGCCCGACCGAGAAACTCAAGGACGGTCAGGTCGTGGTGCACGGCATGACGAAGCAGGATATTCAGGACGTGATCGCAGCCTTCGCCCAGGCTGCCAAGGATGCCAAGAGCATCGGCATGGACGGCGTGGAAATCCACGGCGCCCACGGTTACCTGATCGACCAGTTCTTCTGGGAAGGCAGCAACCAGCGCACCGACGAATACGGCGGCAGCCTGGCCAACCGTTCGCGTTTTGCCATCGAGCTGATTCAGGCCGTACGCGCAGCTGTTGGCGAAGGTTTCCCGATCATCTTCCGCTTCTCCCAGTGGAAGCAGCAGGACTACACCGCACGTCTGGTGCAGACCCCGGAGGCGTTGGGCGAGTTTCTCCAGCCATTGTCCGACGCCGGTGTGGATATTTTCCACTGCTCGACGCGCCGTTTCTGGGAGCCGGAATTCGACGGTTCCGAACTGAACCTGGCCGGCTGGACCCGCAAACTGACCGGCAAACCGACCATCACCGTTGGCAGCGTCGGCCTCGATGGCGAGTTCCTGCAGTTCATGGTCAACACCGACAAGGTGGCACAACCGGCCAGTCTGGAAAAACTGCTGGAGCGTCTGAACAACGATGAGTTCGATCTGGTGGCAGTGGGGCGTGCGCTGCTGGTGGATCCGGACTGGGCGCAGAAAGTGCGCGAAGGCCGCGAGCAGGACATTCTGCCATTCAGCCGTGAGGCGTTGATGACGCTGGTTTGATCGCAGTGGGGGGCTTGTCGCGCAGGTCGCGGCAAGCTCCCTGCAGATGGTTTTCAAACTGCTCGATGATCGCCGCCCAGCCTTGGCGACTGGCATGCTGGCGGGCGTTCAACCTGACGCAACGCAAGGTTTCATCCTCTTCCAGCAGCCACTGCGCTGCATCGCAAAACGCTTCTTCATCCCCCGGCATCGCCAGCACGCCGTTGTAGCCATGGCGGATATGTTGTGCCGCCGCTGCCTGATCGTAGGCCACCACGCCAAGGCCTGACGCCAGTGCCTCCAGCACGACGTTGCCGAAGGTTTCGGTCATGCTCGGAAACAGGAACAGATCACCGGACGCATAGTGCGCCGCCAATGCTTCGCCGCGTTGCGAGCCGCAGAAAATCGCGTTGGGCAATTCCTTTTCCAGGGCTGCGCGCTGCGGTCCGTCACCGACGATGATCAGTTTCAGATTACGTTGCGGGTACGCGCCGGCGAGTTTGTCGAAGCAACGTTTGAGCAGGGCAAGATTTTTTTCGGGGGCAAGGCGTCCGACATGAATCACCGCAATGTCCTGCTCGTTCAGTCCCCATTGCTCGCGCAAGGCGTTCAGCCGTTTGGTCGGGTGAAACAACTGGCTGTCGACCCCTCGGGACAGCAGTGCCAGACGATCGAAATGCCGCCGCTCCAGCTCCAGGCGCTGGCTGACGCTCGGCACCAGGGTCAGGGCCGAACGATTGTGAAACCAGCGCAGATAGTGGGTCAGCAAACGCGTCAGCAAGCCGAGGCCGTACTGGTTGGTGTACTGCTGAAAATTGGTGTGGAAGCCGCTGACCACGGCAATACCCAGGCGGCGTGCGGCTCGCAGTGCAGACAACCCGAGGGGGCCTTCGGTGGCGATGTACAGCACATCCGGGCGTTGGCGAGTCCAGCGTCGCAGCAACTTGTGCATCGACGACTGACCCCACTGCAACCCCGGATAGCCCGGCAACGGCCAGCCCCGGCACAACAGCAGCGCATCGTCTTCACTGCGCTGCGGATCGTCACCTTGACGCGGTCGCACCAGTTCCACCCGATGCCCGCGTGCGCGCAAACCGTCGCACAAGCGGCCAAGGGTATTGGCCACCCCGTTGATTTCCGGTGGGAAGGTTTCGCTGATCAGGGTGATATGTAGAGCTGTCGTCATGGCCTCAGTGTCGGCTGAGGCCATGTCGCGCTTGTGACGTTCGGATGATGGATTTGTGACGCGGGCTCAGCGTTGCGTCACAAGATTTTCGGCCCCGCGTTCGCGCACCCAGAACAACGTCGCTCCGGCCACGGCGGCAGGCATCATCAGGATGTTGACCACCGGAATCAGCAGCGCCAGGTAGACGATCCCGCCGAAGCTCATGCTCTGCCAGCGCTTCTGGCGCAGCCAGGCGAGCATCTCATTCCAGCCCAGTTTGTGGTTGTCGGCCGGGTAGTCGATGTACTGGATCGCCATCATCCATACGCCGAACAGCAGCCACAGCGGCGCGGCGATAATGTTCACCATCGGGATGAACGACAGGATGAACAGGCCGATTGCCCGGGGCAGGAAGTAACCGAGCTTGCGCATTTCCCGGGCCAGGGTGCGCGGGATCATGGCGATCAGTTCGCCCCAGCTGAAGGCCGGGAAGTCGTCGGTGCCGCGCACCACCACTTCAACCTTTTCCGCGAGGAAGCCGTTGAACGGCGCCGCGATGACGTTGGCCAGCAGGGTGAAGGTGAAGAACACCATCAACGCCACCAGCACCACGAACAGCGGCCACAGGATGTAACTGAGAAAACTCAGCCAGTCGGGGAGCGATGGCATCAGGGAGTCGACCCACAGGCTGAACTGGTGTCCGGCGAAATAGATCAATCCGACGAACAGCACCAGGTTGATGGCCAGCGGCAGCAGCACGAACAGGCGCAGTCCCGGGCTCAAGACCAGTTTGAGGCCTTCGCGCAGGTATTGCGGGCCGGACAGAACAGGGGCGGGCATAAGGTGCTCCGAGCAAGGGAAAACGCGCCGACCTTACCGACTTTGCACAACCTGTGAAAGCGCGGCAGCGGGATCGACATTCACTGTAACAAAGACGTCCATCTCGTCAGTGTGTCGGCATAGAGACCACCTATGAGCTGGATTGTTAAACCGTATTTCCTTAATCTTGCCCCCCTCGATACGCTGCACCCAACTTTTTACAGGACTGTCGAGCTCACGCCTTCCCCAAGGTTATCCACAGTCCTTTTTTATTCTCGCCGGCAGTCCGGCGTCCGCGCCTGATGTATCGGCCGGTCAACAGGAGACAGGTTCATGTCTGAAGTCCGTCATTCGCGAGTGATCATTCTCGGTTCCGGCCCTGCCGGTTACAGCGCTGCTGTCTACGCTGCCCGTGCCAACCTCAAGCCGCTGCTGATCACTGGCATGCAGGCCGGCGGTCAACTGACCACCACCACCGAAGTCGACAACTGGCCGGGCGACGTTCACGGTCTGACCGGTCCGGTGCTGATGGAGCGCATGCGCGAGCACGCCGAGCGTTTTGAAACCGAGATCGTCTTCGATCACATCAACGCCGTGGACTTCGCTTCCAAGCCATACAGCCTGACCGGCGACAGCGGCACCTACACCTGCGACGCCCTGATCATCGCCACGGGCGCCAGCGCTCGTTACCTGGGCCTGCCGTCGGAAGAAGCGTTCATGGGCAAAGGCGTTTCCGCCTGCGCGACCTGCGACGGTTTCTTCTATCGCAACAAGCCGGTGGCCGTGGTCGGTGGCGGCAACACCGCTGTTGAAGAAGCGCTGTACCTGGCCAACATCGCCAGCAAGGTCACCCTGATCCACCGTCGCGAAACCTTCCGCGCCGAGAAGATCCTGATCGACAAGCTCAACGCCCGTGTGGCCGAAGGCAAGATCGAGCTGAAACTGAACGCGACCCTGGACGAAGTGCTGGGCGACAACATGGGCGTGACCGGTGCGCGTCTGAAGAACAACGACGGCAGCTTCGACGAAATCAAGGTCGACGGCGTGTTCATCGCCATCGGCCATACCCCGAACACCTCGCTGTTCGAAGGTCAGTTGGAGCTGAAGGACGGCTACCTCGTCGTTCAGGGCGGCCGTGAAGGCAACGCCACCGCGACCAGCGTCGAAGGCATCTTCGCTGCCGGTGACGTGGCCGACCACGTTTACCGTCAGGCCATCACCTCGGCCGGCGCCGGCTGCATGGCGGCACTGGACACCGAGCGTTACCTGGACGGTCTGCAGAACGCTTCGTTCTAAGAACGCAGGCATGAAAAAACCGGCCAATTGGCCGGTTTTTTCATGCCTGCGATTCGCTCTAAATCAGCGGCGGGTCAGCGGCTGCGCGGTGAATTTCACGCCTGCCAGACCGTGGGCGATCAAGGCGCGGATATTGCCGTGATCGCTGCCTTCAGGCGTTGCCACGACCGAGCGGTAGTGTTCGCCGAACGCCAGCAGCGCTTCCTCATCGCTCAGGCCTTCCAGCAGCGCCAGACCCAGGGTCTTGCACGAACCTTCGTTCTGCCCGGCCGCGTTTTCCACGCCACCGTTGTTGAACGCCTGAGGCTGATAGTCGTAACCGGCGGCGATGAAGGACAGGGTGTCGGCAAAAACGTGTTCGCCGCTCTTGAGGCTGGCGCGCAGGGTGTTCAGATCACTCATGGGGTTTTCCTTTGGCGAACGCCGCTTGTTGTTCGGCGCTGGCTTCTTGCTGATATTGGGCTTTCCACTCGGCGTACGGCATGCCGTAAACCACTTCGCGAGCTTCGTCGAGGCTGACCTCGATCTGGCGCTCGTCGGCGGCAGCCTTGTACCACTTGGACAGGCAGTTGCGACAGAACCCGGAAAGGTTCATCAGGTCGATGTTCTGCACGTCCTTGCGGCTGTCCAGGTGGGCGACCAGCCGGCGGAAGGCGGCGGCTTCGAGTTCGAGGCGTTGTTGCTCGGTCATGATGGGCTCTGTGCAGTCAAATCGTGGCGCGGATGATAAAAGTCTGACGCCCGGAGCGCCAGACGCACTCAGCGGCTGGCGGCGAGGGTGATCGACACCGACTCGGCAAAACGCAACGCGTGAGGCTTGTCGACCTCGACCTCGGCGTAGAGCACCGATTCATTGGCCATTACCAGATCCAGCAGCTCCTGGGTCAGGCGTTCGAGCAGCGCGAAGCGATTGCCCTCCACATGGGCGATGATCGCCTTGGTGATGGTGCGGTAGTTCAGCGCGTGGTCGATGTCGTTGTCACGCACCGCTTCCTGCGCGGCGTACAGGATGGTCAGATTGATCAGCACATCCTGCTTGTTGAGGATTTCGTCCTCGTTGATCCCGATAAAGGTGCGCAGGCGCAGATCCTTGACCCGGATGCGCGCCATTCCCGGTTGAAGTTGTGGCATTTACTTGCTCCGTCCAATCAATTGCAGGAACTCCTGGCGGGTGTTGCTCGACTCGCGGAAGGCGCCGAGCATGACCGAGGTGTTCATGGTCGAATTCTGTTTCTCGACACCGCGCATCATCATGCACATGTGCCGGGCTTCGATCACCACCGCGACACCGGCGGCGTCGGTGACTTGCTGGACCGCCTCGGCGATCTGCCGGGTGAGGTTTTCCTGGATCTGCAGGCGGCGGGCGAACATGTCCACCAGACGCGCGATCTTCGACAGTCCCAGTACCTTGCCTGTCGGAATATAAGCCACATGGGCCTTGCCGATGAAGGGCAGCAGGTGATGTTCGCACAACGAGTACAACTCGATGTCGGCGACGATGATCATCTCGTCGCTGTCGGAAGCGAACAGTGCACCATTGACGATCTCGTCGACACTTTGCCCATAGCCGTGACACAGATACTGCATAGCCTTGGCCGCGCGCGCCGGTGTGTCGAGCAAGCCTTCGCGGTCGGGATCTTCACCGAGGCCGATCAGGATCTCGCGGTAGTTTTCGGGCAGTGAACGGCTCATGGAGCATCCTCGCGGGGGCGTATTACTTGACGTGTCGCCCGCCGTTGACGGTCAGGGTGGTGCCGGTCACGTAGGGGTTGTCGAGCAGGTAGCGCAGGCTCTGATAGATCACTTCGCTGCCGGGCTCGATGCCCAGCGCGGACTTGGCCAGCGCCTTGGCGCGGTACGCTGCGTCATCATCGGGATTGAACAATAGCAGGGCCGGGGCAATGCCGTTGACCTTGATTGATGGGGCGTAGCGCGCAGCGAAGGATAGCGTGAGGCTGTCGAGCCCGGCCTTGCTGGCGCAGTAACCGATGTGTCTGCTGCTGCCCTTGCGCGTGACGTCGTCGCTGATGTGGATGATGTCGGCGGGGCTCGAACGTTGCAGCAGATTGGCGCAATGCAGATTGATCAGGTACGGCGCCAGCATGTGGATGTTGAACATGCGGGTGAAGGCTTCGGCTTCACCGTCCTCGTTTTCCGCCAGCCATTCGGAGGCGTTGTGGACGATGGCCCGCAGGCTGTCGGTGTGGGTTTTCAGTTCGGCGATAAACGCCAGGATGGAGGCTTCACTGGAAAAGTCCGCGAACAAGGCGATGGCGCCCAGATCCCTCAGCATCTTCACGCCCGGACGTTCGTTGCGGTAAGTGAAGATGACGCGGTGGCCGTTCTCCAGCAAACGCTGCGCACAATGCAGCCCGACGCGCTGGCCGGCGCCAGTGATAAGAATGGGAGCGGCGGAAGTGGTCATGAACGGCTCGCGTCGAAGTCTGAGCAAAAACTATAACAGCGACGCGAGCGATGGTTTCAGCGATTTTGCGTGGATGCCGCGCCAGGCAGTGGACGGGCCGGGGCGCTGTTGAGCCAGCCGGCCAGCAGACGCGTCGACAGCGGGATGAAGAAGTAGACCATCAGGGGTGTCAGGCACAGCGTGCTGGCGAACACGCGAGGCAGCAGGCTCATTTCACCGAGCAGCGGGCCCAGTACGAAGTTGAACAGCAGCGACACCGGGAAGAATGCCAGCCAGATTGCCACGGCCTGTTTCCAGCGCGGTGGGCGGACACCTGCTGCGCCGAACCAGCCCTCGATGCCGCTGACCCGATGTTCCTTCGGATGGGCGAACAGATCACTGCCACGGGACAGCCACGCGGTGCGCGATGCAGAATGCTCCCAGGCATGCAGAGTCTGTTCGTCGACAAAGCGGAAAATGATCTGGAATTCATTATCGCCGGGAGGCGGAGCCAGGACGCCGGAACCGAGATAGCCGGGAAAATCGGTGGCCAGTTGTTCGCCTTCGCGCAGCCAGGCGATCAGGTCCTGATAGCGGCCATCGGCGACGCGACGTGCAACCATCAGCGTGACGGGGGAAGTAGACATTGTGTATCTCCGTATTGCATTTACGTCGCTCCGGGTAGGAACTTCGCCTGACGCAGCGCCGGGGTAGAGGGCTGCGCTTTTCGACAAGCAAGGATTATTCCTGATTATCGTGACAAAACCAGAGACTTTCGTCCCATTTCGTCGGTTGAACCGGAGAGCGGCATCCGGGGTAGAATGGGATCCAACTTCGCCAGCAAGGAAGTGTCCGCCCCAATGCCTGTCATTACAGACGTTCGCCCTGCTTCGCCGTTATCTGTTGCGCTGGAGCGCGAAGAACTTTTCCCGATACGTGAAGTGGCGCGTCTGACCGGCGTCAACCCTGTCACGTTGCGCGCATGGGAACGGCGCTATGGTTTGATCCAGCCAACACGCACCGAAAGTGGGCATCGGTTGTATTCGATGACCGATATCGAGCGTGTTCGCAGCATCGTCGACTGGATTGATCGTGGTGTGGCGGTGAGCAAGGTCGGCAAGATCCTGGCCAAGACCGAACCGATGAAAGTGCTGTCCCATCTCATCCCCGATGACCTGGTACAGGCGGACTACGTTCAGTGGCAGGAGCAGGTTCGGCAGGCAATCAGCTCATTCGACGATCAGTTGCTCGACCAGGTCTACGGCCAGATTTTCTCCTCCTATGCCTTGCCCGTGGTATTTCAGGACATCCTGATGCCGCTGTGGCTGCAAATGCTTCAGCGTCAGGACGCATTCGGGCAGACCAGTGAGTGGTTGTTCTTCGATGGTTTTCTGAGAGCGAAGGTGCTGCAGCGCATCGTTGTGTTGCGCGGCTCGCAACCGCGCAAAGTGATCGTCAGCGCGCTGGCCGGTCAGTGTCGTGAGCTTGAATTGCTGGTGGCGGCGCTGTTTCTCAGCGGCAATGACGCAGGTGTTCGAGTGCTCACCACCGGCCAGCCGTTCGATGAGCTGACGCTGGTGTGCGAAAAGACCAGGCCCGAGGCGCTGGTGCTGTTTTCCAATCACGCGCCGACCGCAGAGCTGCCACGACGTCTGAATCGTCTGGCCTTGAGTCTTGATTGTCAGTTGATGCTGGCGGGCGATGCCGCCGATCTGGCGCAGGACAGCCTGGCCGGATCATCGGTGGGCTGTCTGGGCAATGAAGGATCGACCATGCGTCAGCGCATGAATCAGTTCCTCGCAGGCACGCTGGATACCTGAGACTCAGGCGTGCAGGGCAGGGTGGGTAAGACGATGCTGTTGCAGGATGAACTGGCGCAGACGTTCGGTTTCGTCGGCATCACTCTGGCTCAAATCGTAGGCGAAGAAACCGCTTTCGGTTTCCCGTTCGAAAGTGCCGCGCAGGGAAATCCGCTCATAGCCTGAAGGGCTGAACCACAGGGCAAAATGCCGGGGCGGTTTGGTCTTGTTGCGCACTTCCAGCAACACGCCTTTGTGCGAAACCTCGTGAACCCACAACATGCCCGGTTGCCCTTTGGCATTCTCCAGGGCTACCGGTTCTTCCAGGGTCAGACGCCACGGGCGCACCATCGGCCCGTCTTCATAGATGCTTGGTACGCCCAGACGCAGATGCAGCGCGTGGAATTCGTCCTCCACCAGATGCAACGGAAAAGTCATCTGCTGGTTTTCGAAACTGGCCTGGATGGTGATCTGTTCGTGGGCCGCCAGTCGCGTGAGCAGGTCACGGATCTGCGAACCACCATTGACCAACAGGCTCGACGTCGCATCCCGCACATTGAGTTGCGGGTTGTGTTGCATGGTCTGGATGAAATCCAGCTCATCCTGGGTCAGGAGGGCGTCGCGTTGCATGGCTAGCTCGAAATAAATAATTACAAAGTCATTGGTGATTGTAGTTACTGACACTTAGTTCGCAGTTTTGTTTGCGCCGTTCGTCGCTTTCAGGGCGGCAAGCTCGGCTTCGAGTGCCGTGACCTGGGCCTCCAGCTGTGCAACCCGCTGCTGCGCCTTTACCTGAACGGTGACATCCTTCTGCACGCCAACAAAGTATGTCTGTCCGTCATCAGCGTTTTTTACCGTCGACAGCGACAGTTCGTTCCAGAACGGCGTGCCGTCCTTGCGATAGTTACGGATGATTTCCCGACACGAACCGTTGCTGTGCAAAGCTTCGCGAATCAGCGACAGATTTTCCTGGTCCCGGTCTCCGGCCTGCAGAAAACGGCAATCCTGATAGAGGATTTCCTCGCTGGTGTAGCCCGTCAGGCGCTCGAAAGCCGGGTTCACGTAAATCAGGATGTTGTCTTCCTTGCCTTCTCGCTCGGCCACCACAATTCCGTCGTTCGACGCATTGATCACCATTTGCAGGAGGCTGGCATTGATCATCTTTGAATCCCGTCAAGGTTGTCGGTGTCAGGCATTCTAGAAGATCAATCGGCGCTGTCTACTGGCCATCAATGCGTATCGAGAGCCAATCGCAACATTGCAGCGGCGGCTGTTACTATCGCCGCTCTTTTTTTCAGTTTCAGGATCAGATTGATGAAAGTCGCCATCCTCTCCGGCTCGGTGTACGGCACGGCCGAAGAAGTCGCTCGCCACGCGCAAAGCCTGCTGAAAGCCGCCGGTTTTGAAACCTTCTACAACTCGCGCGCCAGCCTCGCCGATCTCCAGGCCTTTGGCCCTGACGCCTTGCTCGCCGTGACTTCGACTACGGGCATGGGCGAGTTGCCGGACAACCTGCAACCCCTGTACTCGACCCTCCGTGATCAGTTGCCCGCTGCCTGGCGTGGTCTGCCTGGCGCTGTGATCGCCTTGGGTGACGCCAGTTACGGCGACACCTTTTGCGGCGGCGGTGAGCAGATGCGTGAATTGTTCGGCGAACTGGGCGTACGGGAAGTGCAGGACATGCTGCGCATCGACGCCAGTGAAAGCGTCACTCCGGAAACCGACGCCGAGCCTTGGCTGGAACAGTTGATCGCCATCCTCAAGGGCTGATCCCACGCTCGTGCAACAGTGCGAGCCAGGCCTGAGCAGCCTTCGACAGATAGGCGCCCCGGCGCCAGATGAAGGCGATGTCCCAGCGCAGGTAGTCCGGCGCGTTCAAGGTCAGGCGCACCACGCCTGGCCGCACCAGACCGCGGGCCACCACGCGGGGCAGCAGCACTACGCCTTGCCCGGCGGCAACCAGTGCCGCGAGAAAATCCGCCTGACCGCTGCGGCCACCTTCTTTCGGAGTGAAGCCCATCTGCTGGCACGCCTGAAGCAAACGATCGTTGAGCACGAAACTGCGCTGATACAAAAGGAACGGGGTATCGGCCAGTTCCTCCAGACTGATTTCGCCTTTTGCCGCCAGCGGGTGATCCACCGGAAGCAGCGCATCCAGCGGTTCATCACAGAACGGCTGAAAGTCGAACTGCGGATCTTTCGGCAGCAGGCTGCCACCCAACTCCAGCTCCCCACTGAGCACTGCCTGTTCGATATTACGGCTGCCGCCTTCAAGCAACTGCACGCTGATATTCGGGTATCGCCGTCGGTACTCGGCGAACAGCCCGGCAAACAACGCATCGCTGCCCAGCAAGGGCAAACCCAGGCGCAACTCGCCACGCGCCAGATGGCTGAGATCGTCCAGTTCCGTGAGCAATTCATCACGCAGGCGCAGCATGCCTTCGGCCCTTTGCAGCACCACACTGCCGGCGGCGGTCAGGCGTATCTGCGAGCCCAGGCGATCGAGCAGCGGCGTGCCGAGGCTCTGTTCGAGCTGGGCGATCTGCTTGCTCACGGCGGACTGACTGATGTGCAAAGTTTTCGCGGCTTGGGTGAAACCGCCCTGATGCATGACTTCGACGAAGCTTTTGAGCTGTTTGAATTCCATGGCCTGATTCCTGATTGGAATGGCTTTGAGTCTAACAATTCGCTTCGGAGATGGTAGTCGGGTTCGTAAAATAAGCACCTGACAAGGAGCCCACCTATGAAAGCCACGACCCTCAAATATCTCTCTCGCCTGCTGGCCGAACTGGCCATGCTACTGGGGCTCTATCTGCTCGGCTGCCAGTTGGCCGCATGGCTGGCATGGCCGATCCCCGGCGGCGTGATCGGCATGGCGTTGCTGCTGTTGGCTTTTGCGTTCGGCTGGATCAAGCCGGCGGCGCTGCAAATGGGCGCAGGACTGTTGATGGCCGAGATGCTGCTGTTCTTCATTCCGGCGCTGATGAGCCTGCTGGATTACGGCGCCTTGCTGCGTGATGACGGCTGGCGGATTCTGCTGGTGATTGCGGCGAGCACGCTGATGGTGATGCTGGTGACGGCGTTCACCGTTGAACTGGCCGTGCGCCTGAGGCGGTCCCATGAAGCTTGAGCTGATGCCGATGTTCTGGCTGGCGTTCACCTTGCTGGCCTACCTGCTCAGTCGCTGGCTGTATCGCCGTACCGGGCGTTACGTGCTGTCGCCGCTGATTCTGGTCCCCGCCTTGCTGTTGGCGCTCGCAGTGCCGATGCACACGGCTTATGCCGAGTACTCCAGCAACACCCACTGGCTGATGCTGGTACTCGGCCCGGTCACCGTCGCGTTTGCAGTGCCGATCTGGCAACAGCGACGGTTGCTGGTCCGGCACTGGTCGGCGTTGCTGCTGGGCATGCTGGCCGGCAGTGCTGCATCGATTGCCACCTCGTTCGGTCTGGCCAGAGCTTTGGCGCTGGACAGCTCGGTGACGCTGTCGCTGGTGCCGCGCTCGATCACCACGCCGTTTGCCATGCCGCTGGCGCAGGACCTGGGTGGCGTGCCCGAGCTGACAGCGGTGTTCGTGATGGTCACCGGGGTGTTCGGCGCGATGCTGGGCGGGGTGCTGCTCAAATGGCTGCCGCTGCGCAGCGCCCTGGCACGTGGCGCGTTGTTTGGTGTCGGCGCCCATGGCGCGGGCGTCAGTCGCGCCCATGAAGTGGGTGGCGAAGAAGGCTCGGTTGCAGGGCTGGTCATGGTGCTCACCGGACTGCTCAATCTGTTCGCCGCCCCATTGTTGGCGTCGTTGCTTTGACATGGATCCAAGCGGTTTGCGCCGCTGACTCGCACAGTCATCAAGCTGGCTGCCAATGCAACTACGCGAAACCCCGGGGCTGACTAGACTGCTGACACCTGCCGAAAAAAACAAAAACAGAGGTGCATACAGTGAGCGTAGCCCCCGTCTCTTCTTCCTTGAGTGTCAAAGACCAGGTCAGTGCCGCGGAGTGGCAGACCCGGGTCGATCTGGCCGCCTGCTATCGACTGGTCGCCCTGCATGGCTGGGACGATCTGATCTTCACCCACATTTCGGCCAAGGTGCCCGGCACCGAAGATTTCCTGATCAACCCGTTCGGCCTGATGTTCCATGAGATCACTGCCTCGAGCCTGGTGAAGGTCGACCAGGCCGGCAACAAACTCATGGACAGCCCTTACGAAATCAATCCCGCCGGCTACACCATCCACAGCGCCGTGCACGAAGTGCGGCACGACGTAGCCTGCGTGCTGCACACCCACACCGCCTCCGGTGTTGCGGTGTCGGCGCAGAAGCAGGGCGTGTTGCCGATCAGTCAGCAATCGTTGTTCGTGCTCTCGAGCCTGGCCTTTCATGCGTATGAAGGTGTGGCCCTGAATCATGAAGAGAAAGCGCGGTTGCAGGCCGATCTTGGTGACTGCAATTTTCTGATGTTGCACAACCACGGTCTGTTGACCTGTGGCGGCACCATCGCCGACACGTTCCTGATGATGTTCACCTTTCAGCGCGCCTGCGACATCCAGGTCATGGCGCAGACCGGCGGTGCCGAACTGATCGCCATCGAACCGCAGATACTGGCAGGCGCCAAGGCGATGATCGCCGGCGTCACCAAAAGTGCTCAAGGCATGGGTGGCGCGCTGGCCTGGCCGGCGCTGCTGCGCAAACTCGATAAACAAGACCCGGGGTATAGACTCTAATGCCTCTCGCCGAAATCCCTCTGAGTGTCTGGCGCAAACGCGGCCAGACGTTTGTCTTCCATGGTCAGCCGATCCGCTACTGGACGGCCGGGCAGGGCGAACCGCTGCTGCTGATCCATGGCTTTCCGACGGCCAGTTGGGACTGGCATTACCTGTGGCAGCCGCTGGCCCAGCGCTTTCGGGTAATCGCCTGCGACATGCTCGGCTTCGGCGACTCGGCCAAACCGCTGAACCACACCTACAGCCTGCTGGAGCAGGCCGATCTGCAACAGGCCTTGCTGGCGCATCTGCAGGTCGAACAACCGGTGCACATTCTGGCCCACGATTACGGCGACAGCGTTGCCCAGGAGCTGCTGGCCCGGCATTACGAAGAGAAGATCGAAGTCGCCAGTTGCGTGTTCCTCAATGGCGGGCTGTTCCCGGAAACCCATCGGCCACTGCTGGCGCAAAAACTGTTGCTCAGCCCGTTGGGCTGGATGATCGGCCGCGCGTTTACCCGCGATGCGCTGGTGAAAAGCTTCCGGCAGATCTTCGGTCTGGACACCCGGCCCAGTGAAAGTGAAATGGATGATTTCTGGAGCCTGATCGAGTGCAACCGCGGGCCGCGAATCATGCACAAGCTGATCACCTACATTCCCGAACGCAGGGTGCAGCGTGATCGTTGGGTCGCGGCGATGCAGCGCGGCGAGGTGCCGTTGCGGGTGATCGATGGCGAGGTCGATCCGATCTCCGGCGCGCACATGGTCGAGCGTTATTGCGAGTTGATACCCGACGCGGACACCGTGCTGTTGCCCGGCATCGGTCATTACCCGCAAAGTGAAGCGCCGGTGCAGGTGCTCAAGCACTACCTCGAATTTCGCGATCATTTCGTGTTGCCGCCGCGCAAGGTGGCGTGCTCTTGAGTGAGTGCCGCAGGCGCCTGGCGCCTCGGCACGTTTTCATCATCCCCCAGCCTTATCGCGCACCATTCAGCCCCAGCCGTGTTCGTTGTGACCGAGCGCGTCGTGCCTGACACTCGGGGACACTGTCCCTCAGGCCTGCTGGAGTTGCCCCGATGAATGAGTCTGTGCGTTTCGAAGATAAAGTCGTGATCGTCACCGGAGCCGGTGGTGGCCTGGGGCGCGCTCATGCCTTGCTGTTCGCCAAGCAGGGCGCCAGGGTGCTGGTCAACGACCTTGGCGGCTCGACCCAGGGCGAAGGCGCCAACGCTTCGGCCGCCGACCGGGTGGTGGCGGAAATTCGCGAGGCCGGCGGCATTGCCGAAGCCAACCATGATTCGGTGACTGACGGTGACAAACTGGTGCAGAACGCTCTCGATGTGTTCGGCCGCGTCGATGTGGTGGTCAACAACGCCGGGATCCTGCGCGACAAGACCTTCCACAAAATGGAGGACGCCGACTGGGATCTGGTCTATCGCGTCCACGTCGAAGGCGCCTACAAGGTGACGCGCGCCGCATGGCCGCACCTGCGTGAGCAAAACTACGGGCGAGTGATCTTCACCGCATCGACCTCGGGCATCTACGGTAACTTCGGCCAGTCCAACTACGGCATGGCCAAACTCGGTCTTTACGGCCTGACCCGCACCCTGGCCATCGAAGGTCGCAAGAACAACATCCTGGTCAACGCCATCGCTCCCACCGGCGGCACGCGCATGACCGAAGGCCTGATCCCGCCGCAAGTGTTCGAGCAACTCAAACCGGAACTGGTCAGCCCGCTGGTGGTGTATCTGGCCAGCGAGCAATGCCAGGAAACCTCGGGCCTGTTCGAAGTCGGTGGCGGCTGGATGGGCAAGGTGCGCTGGGAGCGCAGTCTGGGCGCCGGGTTCGATCCGCGCGTGGGGTTTTCACCGGAAGATGTCGCGGCGCACTGGCAGCAGATTTGTGATTTCGAAGGGGCGGCGCATCCGAAGGACAATATCGAAGCGCTGAAAGAAATGATGGCGAATCTGCAGAAGCATTCGCTCTGACGCCTTTGTGTCATCTGGCAGGACTCGTCCGAGTCCTGCCGCTCCTGCCGAATATCCCCGCCTTGGCGTTCCTGCAAAAAATACCGCCCATAAAAAAGGCCGCTGCAAACGCAGCGGCCAAGGTAAGACGTTGGATCAAGGAGCTACAAATCAACGTCAGTGAACACCTGGGCGATGGAGCGAAAAACGCTTCAATCCATCAGAAATCGGTTGCCGACGACTCGGTCGTGGACTTCGTGCTTGGCGGCGCCGTGCCGTTAAAGCCCGCTCAGAATAAGCGTCCGGGGCCCAAGGAAAAATAGCGATTCCGGACATGCACTGTTACCGGGCATGTAACAGTGTGCGGGTGCAGTGGCGCCATCATGCGTTCCATTGATCGCAGGTCATCCAGCCGGCTCATGGGCGGCGCAAAGCCTTGCTGCAGGCGGTGATTCATCCTTTCGAGCGACAGCGCGAATACCTCCTTGGTGCGCTTATCGTCCCCGTGTGGCGGCAGTAGGGTGAGGTCTTCTGTCACTCACCGGGGAAGACGCATGACAAAAACAACAATGCGCGCCATCTTCAAACCGCAGGCACTGGCGGCTGCGGTCGCCTTGGGCTGTTGCGCCCAGGCCCATGCGGTCGATTTCAACATCGGCGAAATCGAAGGCACGTTCGACTCATCACTCTCGGTCGGCGCGAGCTGGGGCATGCGTGATGCGGACAAGTCGCTGGTCGGCACGGTCAATGGCGGTAAGGGCCAGTCTTCGACCGGTGATGACGGGCGCTTGAACTTCAAGAAGGGCGAGACCTTTTCCAAGATCTTCAAAGGCATTCACGACCTTGAGCTCAAGTACGGTGACACCGGTGTGTTCGTGCGCGGCAAATACTGGTACGACTTCGAACTCAAGGACGAAGACCGCGAGTTCAAACCCATCAGCGACAAGGGCCGCAAGGAGGGCGCCAAGTCTTCCGGCGGGCAGATTCTCGATGCGTTCGTCTATCACAATTACTCCATCGCCGATCTGCCGGGCACCGTGCGCGCCGGCAAGCAGGTGGTGAGCTGGGGCGAAAGCACCTTCATCGGCAACTCGATCAACAGCATCAACCCGATCGACGTCTCGGCATTTCGCCGGCCCGGCGCGGAGATCAAGGAAGGCCTGATTCCGGTGAACATGCTGTTCGGCTCGCAAAGCCTGACGGACAAACTCTCGGTCGAGGGCTTCTATCAACTGGAATGGGACCAGACCGTTCTCGACAACTGCGGCACCTTCTTCGGTGTCGACGTGGCGGCGGACGGTTGCAACAACGGTTACACCGTCGGCAGTCCCGCGATTGCACCGCTGGCGCCGTTGGCCGCTGCCTTCGGGCAACCCATCCAGGTCACTCGCGAAGGCGTGGTCGTGCCCCGTGGCGGTGACCGAGATGCGCGGGATTCCGGGCAATGGGGTACGGCGTTGCGCTGGCTCGGCGACGATACCGAATATGGCCTGTACTTCATCAATTACCACAGCCGTACGCCCACGGTCGGCACCACCACAGCCGGGTTGTCGACCCTGGCGGCATTACCGGGGATGGTCAGTACCGCCAATCGCCTTGCACCCGGCAGCGGGTCCGGGCTGGCGCAAAGCGTGATGCTCGGGCGCGGTCAGTACTACCTCGAATACCCGGAAGACATCCGTCTGTATGGCGCGAGTTTCGCCACCACACTGCCCACCGGCACCGCATGGACCGGCGAGCTCAGCTACCGGCCCAATGCTCCGGTGCAGGTCAACACAAACGACCTGACTCTGGCCTTGCTCAATCCGATCGCCGGCGGCGCGGCGTCGCCGCTGACCACGTCGCCAGGCGCCGACAACAAAGGCTATCGGCGCAAGGAAGTGACGCAACTGCAGAGCACCCTCACGCACTTCTTCGATCAGGTGCTGGGCGCCGAACGCCTGACCGTGGTCGGCGAGGCTGCGGTGGTGCGGGTCGGCGGACTGGAGTCGCGCAGCAAGCTGCGTTACGGCCGCGACTCGGTGTACGGCCAGTACGGTTTCGGTGGTGACACCGGCGGCTTCGTTACTTCGACTTCGTGGGGCTATCGCGCCCGCGCCATCCTCGACTACGCCAACGTGATCGGCGGGATCAACCTCAAGCCCAACCTGTCCTGGTCCCACGACGTCTCCGGTTACGGGCCCAACGGTTTGTTCAACGAAGGCGCCAAGGCCATCAGCGTCGGCGTCGATGCCGACTACCGCAACACCTACACCGCCAGCCTCAGTTACACCGATTTTTTTGGCGGCGATTACAACGTCCTCACTGACCGTGACTTCGTGGCCCTGAGCTTCGGCGTGAACTTCTGATCTGCCCGAGAAGGATGAAATCCATGCGCAAGATGATTCTGCAATGCGGTGTCCTGGCCCTGAGCCTGCTGGCTGCCAACGTGATTGCGGCGGTGTCGCCGCAAGAGGCCGACAAGCTCGGCACCAGCCTGACGCCACTCGGCGCCGAGAAGGCCGGTAACGCCGATGGCTCGATTCCGGCCTGGACCGGCGGCATTCCGAAGAATGCCGGGGCGGTGGACAGCAAGGGCTTTCTGGCTGACCCGTTCGCCAATGAAAAACCGCTGTTCACCATCACCGCCGCCAACGTCGATCAGTACAAGGACAAGCTGTCCGAGGGACAGGTGGCGATGTTCAAACGCTATCCGCAAACCTACAAAATTCCGGTCTACCCAACACACCGCACCGTCGCCGTGCCGCCGGAAATCTACGAATCGGCCAAGCGCAGCGCGTTGAACGTGACCACGATCAATGACGGCAACGGCCTGGCCAATTTCACCGGCAATCGCTACTACGCCTTCCCGATTTCGAAGAACGGCGTCGAGGTGTTGTGGAACCACATCACGCGTTATCACGGTGGCAATCTGCGACGGATCATCACTCAGGTGACACCGCAGACCAATGGCAGCTACACGCCGATCCGCTTCGAGGAAGAGATCGCCGTGCCGCAGTTGATGAAGGACCTGGACCCGCAGCAGGCGGCCAACGTACTGACCTTCTTCAAACAGTCGGTGACCGCCCCCGCACGCCTGGC
Organism: Pseudomonas sp. HLG18; assembly: GCF_051903985.1. NCBI lineage: Bacteria > Pseudomonadati > Pseudomonadota > Gammaproteobacteria > Pseudomonadales > Pseudomonadaceae > Pseudomonas > Pseudomonas sp. HLG18. The sequence goes on from NZ_CP195831.1 coordinate 6,229,151, forward strand.
CGGCAACGTGCTGCTGGTGCACGAAACCCTCGACCAGGTGAAGGAACCGCGTCTGGCGTGGATTTACAACGCCGGCCAGCGTCGGGTTCGCCGTGCGCCTCAAGTGGCGTATGACGGACCTGGCACCGCCGCCGATGGCCTGCGGACTTCGGATAACTTCGACATGTTCTCCGGCGCACCGGACCGTTATGACTGGAAGCTGATCGGCAAGAAGGAAATGTACATTCCGTACAACAGCTACAAGCTCGATTCGCCGAAGCTCAAGTACGACGACATCGTCAAGGCCGGGCACATCAATCAGGATCTGACCCGTTATGAATTGCACCGGGTCTGGGAGGTGATCGGCACGGTCAAGCCGAGCGAACGGCACATCTACGCCAAGCGCCACATGTACCTCGACGAGGACAGCTGGCAAGTGGCGCTGGCCGATCACTACGACGGTCGCGGGCAGCTGTGGCGGGTCGCCGAAGGGCATGCCCAGTACTACTACGATCACCAGACTCAGGCCTACACGCTGGAAGCGCTCTACGACATCATCGCCGGTCGCTACATCGCCCTCGGAATGAAAAACGAGGAGAAGCACAGCTTCGAATTCGGCTTCGAAGCCAAGGTCGCCGATTTCACGCCTTCAGCCCTGCGTGCCGAGGGCGTGCGCTAGGGTTTTCGATGCACCGGCAAGACAAAAGGCGACCGTGCGGTCGCCTTTTTTATGGGTCGCAATCAACGTACTGAATACTCGTCAACAAGCGTCGGGGAGAGGGCTAGGGTGAGCGTACAACGATAAAAAGGCGCAGCCGATGACCGCCATGACACCCTGTCTGGATCGACCGGATTTTTTCCCGAGACTGTCTCCCCATCATTTGCCGCGTCCGCGCCTTTGCGAGGTGTTGCTCGAGTCAATGGCCCGGGTCCGATTGATCTGCGCACCTCCCGGCAGTGGCAAGACTGCGCTGCTCACCGAATGCCTGCTGCAGGCGCCGGTCAATTGCACGGTCTGCTGGCTACCGATGGCGGGTGCCTCTCTGAACGTCGGTGAGTTCTGCGAGCGGCTCGGGCGCGCGATCGGGCTGGCGGTCGCGGATGAAGCGTCGCTGCTTCATGAGGTGGCACGGCGGTCCTCTGCAACCTGGGTGTTTATCGACGATTACTGCCGCAATCCGCAGCCGGCGCTGGACGCATTGCTCGACCGGCTGCTGGCGGTCAGCAGTCCTGCCCTGACGTGGTGGATCGGTACGCGGCGCCGTCCACCCTGCAACTGGCCGCGCCTGCTGCTTGATGACGCACTGTACGAATGTGAAGGCGCAACGCTGGCGTTGACCCAGAGCGAGATCGCCCAAGTGTTGCATCACTTGCCGCCAGCCCAGGCCGACAGCGTGGCTGCTCGTATTCATCAGCGCAGCGCAGGCTGGTGCGCCGGAGTGCGGATGCTGATGATGCAAAAATGCGACTGGTCGCAAAAGACCTTGCCGCAGCAGCGCATGGACACTTTGCTGGACTACCTGCAACACGAACTGTTCAGCAGCCTGAGTCCGGAACTGGCCGAAGCCTGGCGGGTGCTGGCGCATTTGCCGCGCTTCAATGCCAGCCTGTGCGATCACCTGTTCGGTGCCGGGGACGGGGCGCAATGGATGCGCAGTCTGCAAACCCTCGGGTGTTTCATCGAACCCTGGCATCAATCTCCGGACTGGTTGCAGGTATGTGCTCCACTGTCGCGCTTGATGCGTGACGAACCCTGGCCGGCCGGACGCTCCTGGCATCGCCGGGCCTGTCAGTGGTTTGCCGCCGGACAGCATTGGAAATGCGCCTTTGAGCAGGCGTTGCTGGCCGAGGAGTACGAGGTCGCGGTGAGCCTGTTGCAACACTTCAGTTTCGAGCATCTGTTCGAGGAGCAGACCGTCGTGCTGTTACTGCGTCTCTATGAACAACGTGGCGAGGAGCTGTTGCTCAGTTCGGCACAGCTGGTCGGGTTGATCACGGCAGCGCTGTTGTTCGCCGGCCGATTTGCGCAGGCGGCGGATTGCATCGGGCAACTGTCGCGTTTTTTGCCGCCACCGTCGGCTGGCCAGCAACGGCAATTGATCGCGCGCTGGCAGGCTCAGCAAGGCTGGCTGTTGCATCTTCAAGGGCGGATGGAGGAGGCGCGTGATCACTTTGAACAAGCCTTGAGCGATCTGTCGCCGAAGGCCTGGACTGCGCGTCTGCTGTGCCTCTCGGGACGTACACAACAGGCGTTGCTGTGCGGTGAGCTGGAGTTGGCGCATTCGATCAATCGTGAAGCGCTGTGTCTGGCCCGGGCAGAGGGCTCATTGCTGTTCGAGGCGTTGCTGGAACTTGATCACGCCCAATTGCTGGAACAGCGAGGGGCGTCGGCTCGCGCCGAAGCATTGCTGGCCAATCTTTGCGAAATGCTCGCTTCGTCCGTCGAGCGACCGACGCCGCTGCTGGGGCGTATCGCCCTGCGCCGGGGGCAGCTGGCACTGAGCATGGGGCAACAGGGGCGGGCGGCCGAGTTCTTTCAACTAGGGCTCGACGACTGCCTGCGAAGCTTTGACAAGCGCGTGCTTTACGGCTTTATCGGACAGGCGCAACTGGCCGCCAATCAGGGGGATTACGCTCAAGCCTTCATGCGACTGCGGGACGCCGAACGATTGATGCAACAGCGACAGATTCCGGACACGGTTTATCGCGGTGTTCTGTTGCAGGTCAGCAGCCAATTCTGGTTGCAACAAGGGCGACCCGAACTGGCTCACGAGGCGTTGAGCCGGGTGCTCAGACATTATCGTGGCCCACGTGCTCGGCAGGCACCGCCGGCGACGCTGGAGCTGATTCCACGTATCGAATGTCTGCTGGTTCTGGCCGAGACCCGATTGGATCAAATGCAAACGCCTCTGATTCGGCTGGGTGCCTTGCTGGCGTCGGCTCAGGCTCGCGGGCTGACCAGACTGGAGGCCGAGTTGCTGTTGACGCTGACCGAAGTGGCGCTGGTCCTCGGCGAGCCGGCCCAGGCCAAAAAGTTCTTCGAACAGGGTTGCCAGATCATCAAGCGTTGCAACCTGCAGCAAATGTTGGCCGAGCTATATGCCCGATGCATGGAGATTCCCTTGCACTGGCGTGTTGTTGAAACAGCGGTACATGTGGAAGAACAAAGTACACCGCTCAATCCCCTCAGTCAGCGAGAACTTAAAGTTCTGGAGTTGATTGCGTCCGGCGATTCCAATCAGCAAATTGCCGAGAAGTTGTTCATTTCATTGCATACGGTTAAAACTCATGTTCGACGCATACATGGGAAGTTGGGGGTTGAACGCCGAACTCAGGCGGTGGCCAGGGCAAAGTTGCTGAATTTGTGTTGAGTGATTAAGGCTGGGTGTTGCTGTTCAGATATATTGAAATAACCAGTGTCTTCCGCTTTTAAATCAAATGAGTAATTGTTGGTCCTGTAAAGGAAGTGGCATGAAGCCGTTTCCGCGTTGACGAACCTACAGGATGTGTCCAATGGGTATGATGTTTAAAACTTTAATGGCCGGTGCTGTTCTGAAAAGTGCGGATGGTCAGGTAGCGCTGGAGAATGTGCAGCGGGTTGGGGATGAGTTGAGAGCGATACTGGAGCGTTCTCCATCCTTGAGGGATGTTTTACGGAAAAAGCTCTCGGAGCGATTCGAGCGACTGGGAAAGTCTATTGATGTAGAGGGGCTTTATATCAATGTCGGTGATGCCCCGCATGAAGTCGAGAACAGGCCGTCCGGTTCGATATTTGATGTTTTTTTTGATTGTCTGGGGCGCGGTACTTATACCTCTTATGTACAGGGTCTTGATTTTGTCTATTTGCGTCCGGGTACAACAGATGCGCGCTTGAAAGTCGACAATATCAAAATTTCAGATGTCGAGGATGTTTTGATTCAGGCGTTGCAGGAGGTGGCAACTGATCAGGCGAGTGCACTTCGTCAATACTGGAACAGCCCGGCCCGCAGCGAATCCGGGGAATCGACAACTCAAAAGGCATTGTTGGAAGTTGCCTTTGCCGAAGCATTGCAGGCCGAGTTGGCTTTGACGGAAGTGGCGGGTTCGCTTAAAAGCTTCCAGGCTCTGCGCGCCAGCGAGTTGCTGAAGGCGAAGTTATCCGGGGGCTACAAAATCAGTCTCCGTCAGGCGTCTGGCATTGAGCGGGATATGGTATCCGCTTTTGTCATGCCCTATTCGAACAACACAACTTCCGAAATCAAGTTATCCGGCGATGCTTACGGCTGGTTCCTTTACACGCCGGCCAACGGTTTTGAATATTTCTCCAGCAGTGCCGACCTGCATGCAGCAATGTGCAGCCGACTGGCTGTTGCTCCCGATGCAATCAGGTATCCGGCATTGTCGGTCAGCGTGTTCTCGCACTGTGTGGGCAGCCGGCTCAAGGATCAGGAGGCACAATTTGCTGCGCGAATCAGATCCGGTGAGCCACGCGAAGAGGGATTTGTCCGCGAACTGGACAATATTCATCAGGTTTTTGCGATGCACTCTGACCTGTACCAGCGGATCAGCGCGCTGCGCATACTGGTCAAGCGCCTGGAGTGGCCAGACTGGTTAAAATCGGCCGGTGAGTCGATACGCAATACTTACGAATCCCTTGAGGCTTCGAAAGAGGGGTATGAGTTCGAATATGCCCAGGTATCCGATCGGCTGTTTTCGCTGCACGATTTTGTCGTGGAGCGTTTCGGTCTGTGGTGTGACAGCGCTTTGGGAATGCGACTTGACCCGGATGCAATCAAGGTCCATAGCCTGTACCAGATAGAAGTCGGCGGACGTACGATCAAGCAGGAAGATATTCGCACGCTGACCGAGTTCATCGTGATCGGCCTGCATGATGCAGACAATCGCGCGACCCTGCGTATCGAAGGTGCCCCGGCGGACAGTGGGTTGACCGTTGCCAAACTGGAGGGTTGGCTGGCCAACCGGGATCTGCGTGTGGAATTCAGCAGATCCTTGCCTTCCAGTACTCCGCAGGAGTTTCGCGAGGCCTATTTCAACTATTTGCATAGTCAGGCGGAGTTTGCACTGTTCGTTGCTCAACATTCTGCACGTTTCAATGCAGCAGATGTTGCGTTGATCAAACGCACCCTGGAAGGTGATCCCTCCGTGGAAATACGGGGAGTGAAACTGAAATACCGGCCATCGGTATTGCAAAACGTACTGTTGTTCATGCCGCGCACAGCAGCAACTCGTTATGCGCTGATGAAGATGCCCGACGGCCAGTTCGACTATGTGAAATTCGCCGACATCTACCAGTTCAATCGTTGGATGGAGTCCATGCTGTCCGATAATCGTGCTTATGCCGAATCGTTGATCCCGCCTGACGAACTGGCCACTGTCGGTGTATTGAGGGGGGGAGGCGCAACCCCGTTACACTACATGTATGAATTGGATTCGGTGCCGGGACTCATGGCGTTGAATGCCGGTGAGCCATTGTTCAGTCATAGTGAAGTGGCTTACGCGGGTGAGGTCGCCCGTGTCCGAGCGTTGGCGTCGGTTACCTACTCCTTTGTCGGGTCACAGGCGCGGCAAAGATACGCCCGCCTCAGTACTGAACTCAAAGCATTGTCGATGGTGGACTCCCGGGAGAACGGCTATCCGACTTTCGAGCAGTTTTCCCGTGATCTGGTCAAGCAGCGGATTGAAGAGTTGTTGTTGACTCGGGGCCAGAAGGTTCAGGTCGATCCCGACAAAATCATGATTCAGACCGACGATTTCCATCTGGATCTGACCACTGTGCTGATTGAAGGCCGCTACTTTGAAGTGCCGGCGACGCCTGGCCGGTCGATCGATGACAATCCGAAGTTCTACGTGACGGGTGGGCATCCGTCGATTGAAAAACTGGATATCAGGGATCTTTCCAGTTGGTCGAAAACCTTGCGTCCCGGGGACCACTACACCCGGTTTTTACGAAACGATTACCTGGATCGCAAACACCCGGGCTATGAGTTCAAGCGGGCGGTGCATGCCACGAAAATCCGCTGTGAGATGCACTATGACGCCTGTCATCAGTATTTCTCCGGGCAACTTTCTACGGAAGTTTTCAAAGGGATTCAACGCCTGGTCGACAACCTGAGCCAGACTGCAGGCAATGACGCTTCTCCGTTTGCATCGAATACAAACGAAGGGATCTACAAGCTCCGCTTGCAAAGCCGTCGAAGGTGTCTATATTTTCCGGATTTCCATTTATGGAAAATTCTATGACTATCTTTACACGCCGAACGCGCCTGACGATGTGGCTTTCCGTCCGGTCGAGGAATTTGTCGGTTCCATTCGTTTCCGCTACGGGCCGTTCCGGGATTACTACATCGCGCGGGTGAAGATTGAAGAACAAAAGGTTGTGAATGATTACTTCGACAATCTGGTTGCCACGGTCAACACCGTCGCTCCTCCTCAACCGGAAGGCCCTCTGCGGATGCTGGGCTTTGCTACGCTTCATGACGACAGGATCTATCGCGTTCTGAGCGACATCGATGCACGGACCACAAGCCTGAATGAGGTGATAGCCGGTCTGGTGTATGACAATGTGATTTTTGCCGCCAACATCATCAGTCTGGTGATTCCTCCGATCGGCGTCGCCGTCACCGCCGTGGAGGTATTCAAGAGCCTTTACGACGGCGCCAGAGCGTATGATCTGGGTAATTACTCGGCCGCCCTTGATCATGGAAAATCCGCGCTGATCGGACTGGTGAGTCTTGGAAAAGCAGCAGCAGCCGGCAAGCCGGTCAAGGTCACGCCTGCTCAAAAGACCTTGTTTGACCTGGGCAAGGATGCCAGGACTGTGGTGGGCTGGATGTCCAAGGCCACGGGGCAGACGCTGGGAGAAAAGCGTCTGGTCGAAATCATCGAGCAATTGATGAAGGATAATCAGAGTCGCAGCAGTCAGACCACAGTGCACTGATAAAGCGATCGAGCCTCAAGCGTTCAGGCTTGGGGCTCATGGCCCATTCGCCAACTCACGGCCCGTGTCGCCGCCAGCAACCGCTGCGCCGCCGGGCCGTTTTCGTCGGCGTGAAACAGCGACGTCGGGCCGACGATGGTCAATACCGCAGCGACCTGCCCGAGGGCGTTGAAAACCGGTGCCGACAATGCGTCGACGCCGGGCATCAGCAAACCGTGGACATGATGCAGACCGCGTTCGCGGATCTGTTCGCACAACGCCGCATAGGCTTTTTCGTCCGCCAGCGGATGGCCGCCGCTGGCGATTTCCTGTTCGCGCAATTCATCGGTTTCCCGGTGCGGCAGGTAAGCACCGAACACCAGACCGGTGGAGGAGCTGAGCAGCGGCAACACCGAGCCCAGTTGCGTCACCACCGTCACCGCGCGCACCGCCGGTTCGATGTGCACCACGGTCGCGCCCTGATTGCCCCACACCGCCAGGAAACAGGTTTCGTTGAGTTCGTCGCGCAACTCGGCCAGCGGCAGGGCGGCGACTTTCAGCACGTCCATACTGTTGAGTGCGGCCAGGCCCACGCGCAGCGCTTCACGGCCAAGGCCGTAGTGGTTGGTGGCGGTGTTCTGTTCGGCGAAACCGCTGGCGATCAACGCCTGCAGATAACGGTGAACCTTGCTCGCCGGCATCTGCACATGTTCGGCCAGACGCGACAGCGAAGTGGACGGCGACAACTCGGCCAGGGCCTTGAGGATGTCGGTGCCGACTTCGGCGGAGCGGACTTTCTGTTTGCCGTTGCTGTCGCTGGTTTTTTCCATGGTGCTGCCGTGTCCCGGAACGAATGGGCGTCTTTATAGCTTGACGCTGGATAGCGAGCAAATTACGTTATGCGTAATTGAATTACGATAAAAATAACCCCGGCGTGCCAAGACCTCTGATCCAGAGCGTCCGGCCATGCCGACTCCCTGTTCAGGAGGCTCCATGAACCTCGATTCAGCCCTGGCTTACCAGTCCGGTTTCGGCAACGAATTCAGCTCCGAAGCGTTGCCCGGCGCACTGCCCGTCGGCCAGAACTCCCCGCAGAAAGCCCCTTACGGTCTGTACACCGAACTGTTCTCCGGCACCGCGTTCACCATGACCCGCAGCGAAGCGCGGCGTACGTGGATGTACCGGATCCAGCCGTCGGCCAATCACCCGGCATTCGTCAAGCTGGAGCGGCAACTGGCGGGCGGCCCGTTGGGTGAAGTGACCCCCAATCGCCTGCGCTGGAACCCGCTGGACATTCCGGCCGAACCGACCGATTTCATCGACGGTCTGGTGAGCATGGCCGCCAACTCCGGCGCCGACAAACCCGCTGGCATCAGCATCTATCACTACTGCGCCAACCGTTCGATGGAGCGGGTATTTTTCAACGCCGACGGCGAGCTGCTGCTGGTGCCGCAACTGGGTTCCCTGCGCATCGCCACCGAACTGGGTGTGCTGGAAGTGGCACCGCTGGAAATCGCCGTGCTGCCACGGGGTTTGAAATTCCGCGTCGAACTGCTTGATCCGCAAGCACGCGGCTACGTCGCCGAGAACCATGGCGCACCGTTGCGCCTGCCGGATCTGGGACCGATCGGCAGCAACGGCCTGGCCAATCCGCGGGATTTCCTGACCCCGGTCGCCGCCTACGAAAACCTGAAGCAACCGACCACCCTGGTGCAGAAATTCCTCGGCCAGTTGTGGGGCACCGAACTCAATCACTCGCCGCTGAACGTGGTCGCCTGGCACGGCAACAACGTGCCGTACAAATATGACCTGCGCCGCTTCAACACCATCGGCACCGTCAGCTTCGACCACCCGGATCCGTCGATCTTCACTGTGCTGACCTCGCCGACGAGCGTCCACGGTCTGGCCAACCTCGACTTCGTGATCTTCCCGCCGCGCTGGATGGTGGCCGAGAACACCTTCCGTCCGCCGTGGTTCCATCGCAACCTGATGAACGAATTCATGGGCCTGATCCAGGGCGAGTACGACGCCAAAGCGGAAGGTTTCGTGCCTGGCGGCGCGTCCCTGCACAGCTGCATGAGCGCCCATGGTCCGGACGGTGAGACCTGCACCAGAGCCATCAACGCGGAGCTGAAACCAGCGAAGATCGACAACACCATGGCCTTCATGTTCGAGACCAGCCAGGTGTTGCGCCCAAGCCGCTTCGCCCTCGAATGTCCGCAACTGCAATCCACTTACGACGCCTGCTGGGCCACGCTCCCCGCCACGTTCGACCCGACCCGGAGATAATCCATGACTCAGAATTCCATCACCCGCAGTTGGGTCGCTTCGGCCAACGGCCACACCGATTTCCCGCTGCAGAACCTGCCGCTGGGCGTATTCAGCCTCAACGGCTCGGCGCCGCGCGCGGGCGTGGCGATTGGTGAGCACATCTTCGATCTGCAAGTGGCGCTGGAGGCCGGGCTGTTCGACGGCGTCGCGCGCAGTGCCGTCGAAGCCATGCGCGGCGGCCAGTTGAACGCCTTCTTCGAGCTCGGCCGCGACGCCCGCGTTGCCCTGCGCGAGCGCCTGCTGGAACTGTTCAGCGAAGGCAGCACCCACCGCGGCAACATCGAGGCCCAGGGCGCGAAACTGCTGCCGCTGGCCGCCGATTGCCAGCTGCACCTGCCGGCGCGCATCAGCGACTACACCGACTTCTACGTCGGCATCGAACACGCGCAGAACGTCGGCAAACTGTTCCGCCCGGACAACCCGCTGCTGCCGAACTACAAACACGTGCCGATCGGTTACCACGGTCGCGCCTCCACCGTGCGCGCCTCGGGTACCGACGTACGCCGTCCGAAAGGCCAGACCCTGCCGGCCGGTGCGACCGAGCCGACCTTCGGTCCGTGCGCTCGACTGGACTATGAATTGGAACTGGGGATCTGGATCGGTCAGGGCAACGAGATGGGCGAGCCGATCGCCATTGGTGACGCCGCTGAACACATCGCCGGTTTCTGCCTGCTCAACGACTGGTCGGCCCGTGATATCCAGGCCTGGGAATACCAGCCGCTCGGCCCGTTCCTGTCCAAGAGTTTCATCACCAGTGTTTCGCCGTGGGTGGTGACCGCCGAAGCGCTGGCGCCATTCCGTACCGCGCAACCGGCGCGTCCGCAAGGTGATCCGCAGCCGTTGCCGTACCTGCTCGACAAGCGCGATCAGGATGGCGGAGCCTTCGACATCGAGCTGGAGGTGCTGCTGCTCACCGAGAAAATGCGCGAGCAGAACCTGCCGGCCCATCGCCTGACCCTGAGCAACACCCGCTACATGTACTGGACTGTCGCGCAAATGGTCGCGCACCACAGCGTCAACGGCTGCCAGTTGCAAGCCGGTGACCTGTTCGGTTCGGGCACGTTGTCCGGCCCTGAAAACGGCCAGTTCGGCAGCCTGCTGGAAATCACCGAGGGCGGTAAAAAGCCGATCGAACTGGCGTCCGGTGAAGTGCGCAAATTTCTTGAAGACGGCGACGAAATCATCCTGCGCGCCCGCTGCGCCCGCGAAGGTTTTGCCTCGATCGGCTTCGGCGAATGCCGTGGCACTGTGCTGGCGGCACGCTGACGGGAGCGGCTCATGGACCTCTACACCTACTACCGTTCCACCTCGTCGTACCGGGTACGGATCGCGCTGGCACTCAAGGGCCTCGACTATCAGGCGTTGCCGGTCAATCTGATCGCGCCGCCCGGTGGCGAACATCGGCAACCCGCGTATCTGGCGATCAATCCCCAGGGCCGGGTGCCGGCGCTGCGCACCGATGACGGAAAATTGCTGATTCAGTCGCCGGCGATTATCGAGTTCCTGGAAGAACGTTATCCACAGGTGCCGCTGCTGCCCGAAGACCTCGTCGCCCGTGCTCAGGTGCGCGGTGTGGCAGCGGTGATCGGCTGCGATGTGCATCCGCTGCATAACGTCAGCGTGCTCAATCGCCTGCGCGGTTTGGGCCATGACGAGGCGCAGGTGAACGAGTGGATCGGCCACTGGATCAGTCAGGGGCTGGCGACGGTGGAGCAGTTGATCGGTGACAGCGGCTTCTGTTTCGGTGAGTGGCCGTGCGTGGCGGACGTGTACCTGATTCCACAGCTGTACGCGGCCGAACGGTTCAACGTTTCGCTGGAGGCGTATCCACGGATTCGTCGGGTGGCCGCGTTGGCCGCTGAACATCCGGCGTTTATCGCAGCACATCCCGCCAATCAACCGGACACGCCGAAGTAGCACTTGATGGCTCCCGTGCAGCGCACGGGAGCCATTGCGGTTACCCGAAAAAAAATCATAAAAACAAAACAGGTACCTTGCGATGCACAACCAGATTGCCAGCTTTCGGGCGGCACTCGACGCCCGTCCTGTGTCCCGCTTTCAGTGGTTGCTCCTGATCCTGCTCGCCTTGCTGCTGGTCACCGACGGCTATGACGCCCAGGTGCTCGGTTACGTGGTGCCGGCGCTGGCGCAGGACTGGGGCCTGGAAAAATCCGCGTTCGGTCCGGTCTTCAGCGCCAACCTGCTGGGGCTGACCCTCGGTTCGCTGGCCGTGACGCCACTGGCCGACCGCTTCGGCGTGCGGCGGATTCTGCTCGCCTGCGTGCTGATCTACGCCAGCCTCACCGTGCTGATGGTGTTCGCCGATTCCCTGAACACCCTGATGATCGCGCGTTTCATCTGCGGCATCGGCATGGGCGGTGCGATGCCCAGCGCCATGGCGTTGATGTCGGAATATTCACCGCCGCGCTTGCGTACGCTGATGGTGACGCTGGCGGCCTGCGGCTTCTCTTTCGGCGGTGCGGCGGGTGGTTTTGTCGCGGCGGGTTTTATCGACCGATTCGGCTGGCAAGCGGTGTTCCTCGCCGGCGGTGTTACACCGCTGCTGTTGTTCCCGTTTCTCTGGTGGATGCTGCCGGAATCCTTGCCGCGACTGCTGCGGGATGCGCCGCCCTATGCGCGCCTGCGCAAGGTCACCGCGCGGATGCTGCCGGGCTGGCAACCGCCCGCCGCATCGGTCGAGCAGAACGAACGCGAGCAGGGCAGCAAGTTGACTGTGGTGGAGTTGTTCCGCAATGGTTACGCACGCCCGACCTTGCTGATCTGGTCGACGTTTTTCGTCAGCCTGATCCTGCTGTATTTCATGATCAGCTGGCTGCCGTCGCTGCTGCTGGAAAGTGGCCTGAAGCTCAATGAAGCGAACCTGGTGACGTCGATGTTCCTGTTCGCCGGCACGCTGGGCGCGATCTGCATGGCGTGGTTCGCCGACCGGTTGAAGAGCAAGGTGCGCCTGCTGTCCGCTGTGCTGGCCGGCGCGGCGGTGTGCACGATCCTGCTGGGCATGAATCACGACAACCCGCGTTATCTGGTGGCCTGTGTGTTTGCGGCGGGCTTCTGCATCATCGGCGGGCAACTGACGCTCAATGCCTTCGCCAGCAACTTCTATCCGGCACACGTGCGTGCTACTGGTACCGGTTGGGCCTTGGGAGTAGGGCGCTTCGGGTCGATTCTCGGACCATTGTTCGGCAGTCTGTTGCTGGCGATGCACATTCCGGTGCAGCAGATTTTCTTCTTCTGCGCGATCCCGGCGGTGATTGCGGCGTTGTTGATCATTCAGGTGCGTTCGCCTTCAGCGGCGTCAGTCAGTGCACCACCGAATTGGGCGGCAGATGACCCAGCCGTTCCGTCAGGCGAAGCCGCTGAATCGGGTCGTCACTGAGCAGTAGCGCGTGCTCCAGATCGAAGCGCTCGGCGTTCGGGCAGTCGAGGCGCTGATACAGACTGGCCCGGGCTAGATAGTCGGCGGCACTGGCATTGCCCAGTTCGAGCACGCGCTCGGCATCGATCAGCGCCGCGATGAAGTCATCGTGGGTGACGTGCAGCTGGCGCAGATTGCGCGACAGGCGCTGCAGCATCTGCAGCGGTGTGGCGGTCAGCAGGTGGTCGGCATTGAGTTGCATCTGGTGGCCGTATTGGCGATGCAGCAGTTCGCGGCAATCGTTCGGATACAGGCGCCGTCCACCGCACGGATCGAGCAAGTGATCGGCGCCGGGAACCTTCAGCAGGAAATGCCCGGGGAAGTTCACACCCACCAGCGGAATCTCCAGGCCTCGGGCCAGCTCAAGAGCAATCAGCGCCAGAGCCAGCGGTTGGCCGCGTCGAGTGTGCAACACCTTGTTGACCATCGCAGCCTGCGGGCGCAGCGGCACAAAATCGTCCTGCGCGAATCCCAGTTCTACCATGCGTCGCAGCAACGGTTGCGCCAGCTCGCTGACCGGCAACAGCGGCAGGCCGGAGCTGACCCGTTGCTGCAGCTCGATGAAGTCCTGCAACAGTGCTTGGGGCTCGACATGTTTATCGTGTTCGGCGGCCATCCACAACGCTGCCTCCAGCAGCGCAGGCGGTGAACGGTGCAGACAGTCGAAAAAACGTTGGCGCGGACTCATCAAAATCTCCGGAGAATGCCTCGTTTTAGCCCCGTCTCTGTCATTCGTCCAGTATCGCGCCGCTCTGCCATCGGGTTATGCCGCAACGCATTGGTCGCTGTCGGGCCTTATTCCCGTGCGCTTCAGCAATTTTTGGGCGCAAGCCTATACTGGCGACTACCAGAAGTGATTCGGGAGCCTGCCGATGTTCGCTCTCATGCAAAGCACTCGCCTGGAATCGCTGCACCTTAGCGTTGATCCGGTGTCCGGATTGAAGGCGGTCATTGCCATCCATAACAGTCGCCTGGGGCCAGCCCTGGGCGGGTGTCGTTATCTTGCCTACCCGAACGACGAATCCGCGGTCGAGGACGCCGTACGCCTGGCCCAGGGCATGAGCTACAAGGCTGCGTTGGCCGGTCTGGCCCAGGGCGGCGGTGTCGCCGTAATCGTTCGGCCGCCCCATGTGGAAAACCGCGCCGCCCTGTTCGAAGCCTTCGGCCGTTGCATCGATCAGCTCGACGGGCGCTACATCACCGCCATCGACAGCGGCACCTCGGTGGCGGACATGGATTGCATCGCCCAGCAGACCCAACATGTCACCAGCACCACATCCGCTGGCGACCCGGCGCCCCATGCGGCAATGGGGGTGTTCACCGGAATACGCGCCACCGCCATGGCGCGGCTGGGCAGCGACAACCTTGAAGGCTTGCGCGTGGCGATTCAGGGGCTGGGCAATGTGGGTTATGCCCTCGCTGAACAGCTGCACGCCGCCGGTGCCGAACTGCTGGTCAGCGACATTGATCACGGCAAAGTGCAACTGGCGATGGAACAGCTCAACGCCCACCCGATCGCCAACGACGCCTTACTCAGTACGCCGTGCGACATCCTCGCACCGTGCGGTCTGGGCGGTGTGCTCAACAGCCACACTGTCACACAGTTGCGCTGTTCGGCGGTGGCGGGATCGGCCAACAATCAGCTGACGCATCTGGACGTCGCCGATCAACTGGAGCGGCGCGGCATTCTGTATGCGCCGGATTATGTGATCAATGCCGGTGGGCTGATCTACGTTTCCCTCAAACACCGGGGCGAAGAGCTGACCACGATCACCGCCCACCTGTCGAAGATCAGTTCGCGGCTGACCGAAGTGTTTGCCCACGCCCAGGCGGAAAAGCGCTCGCCAGCGAGGGTAGCGGATGAACTGGCGGAGAAGGTGTTGTACCGCTGAGGTTTGTCCGGGCATGAAAAAGCCCCTGAGTCTTTCAACTCAGGGGCCATTCAATTCAGAGGCTTCAATTCAGGTGTCGATTACTTCGCAGCCTTTGCCGCCTTGGCAGGTTTGACTGGCGCTTCTGCCGGTTCGGCCACTTCGGCGGTTTCGGTCGCCACAACCGGTGCCGCGGGTGCGTTGATCAGCTCCGACAGGGCATCAGGCTGGCTCTTGAACGCCCGGGCGAACACATCGCGGTTCTTCGCCATGAAGATCCCGACTTCTTCCACTTGCTGCTCACTCAACGAAGGAACGGCTTTTTCCAGCACTTCGGCCAACAGTTCGGCCAGTTCGAGCATTTTGTCATGACGGTCAGCTTCGGCTTTATCCATGAACAAGCGCTCCAGATCTCGGCTGCTGCGGTATACCACTTCGACGGCCATTCACCACCTCACATGCCTTCACATTAAGTTGTCTTTGCGACTACTGTATCTATATACAGCGAAAAGGATAAGCGAATCCCTGCGCTTTGGGTAGTGGCTTTTTAATGTAGACCGGATTCGGAGTTTGTCAGCCCGGTGCCTGCGTGCAGGTGCGACCAAACGCCACGGCGCGGGTTTCGCGGGGGCTCGCCATGATGGCGTGGCCTCTTTTCTGCATGCATCTGCGTACGTGCGCAATAACTGTCACGTCCAGCACGCAACATCCGCTCGAACCGGGCTAAGGAATCTTCATCGTGAAAATCAACTGGGCCGAGAAACTGCGGCAAAACGTGCATCAACTGGCCGAGTCCCTGGGCAATCTGTTCGTCGAGACCTTCCATTATCTGGCGCTGTTCGCCATCGGTGCGGTGACCGCGTGGGCGGCGGTGATGGAATTTCTCGGGATGCTCGAGGAAGGGCACATCAAGATCGATGACATTCTGTTGCTGTTCATCTATCTGGAACTGGGGGCGATGGTCGGGATTTACTTCAAGACCAACCACATGCCGGTGCGCTTCCTGATCTACGTGGCGATCACCGCATTGACGCGCCTGCTGATCTCCAACGTCTCGCACCACAACCCGCCGGACATGGGCATCATCTACCTGTGCGGCGGGATTCTGTTGCTGGCGTTCTCGATTCTGGTGGTGCGTTACGCCTCGTCGCAATTCCCTTCGGTGAAAATCGAGAAGCCGCAACGCAAGCTCGGGGCGGGTTCCGGTGAACACCCCGAGATCGAGAAAGGCGAGCTCTAAAGACCGATCGATGACGGGTGCCGGGCCTTGATCTGGCGCGGTGGCGGGGTGATTCCGTCGCCGCGGGTCATGGCTTCAAGGATCGCCATGGCGCTGTGGCCCTGTTCGATGGCGATGCCGAACTGAATGCTTTGCACCAGGCGCTTGAGGCGCTTGGGGTCGTTGCGTTGTTCGGCACTGATCATCCGTTTGGCGACGATCCGGCCGCCATTGGAGAGGGTCAGCATGATGCTGCCGTCGAGGCCCTGAATGCTCAGGTTGATCTGATAGTCCGGCGCGAAGGCATCGGTAATGATCTGAAAAGGATTGTCCATGATGCGTCACCGCCTGATTGAACGTGCAGTTGTTGACCGGCCTTGATCGGGTTGGTTCGCCAAAACTGACCATCGGCCCTTCCGTGGTCCTGTCTCCTTCAGCGATGTAGCAAGGGACATGCCGGGAATATTGTCGAACAATGAAACCGGCCAAAAAGAAGGCGAGCCCATGGCTCGCCTTCTTGGTTTGCGGCCCGTTTCAGGGCAGAACCGAGTAGATGATCGCTGACAGTGCAATCAGGCCGATCAGCACCACGAACACGTTGGACGCCTGGCCCGAATACTGGCGCAAGGCCGGCACGCGGCGGATCGCGTACATCGGCATCAGGAACAGCAGACAGGCAATCACCGGCCCGCCGAGGGTTTCGATCATGCCGAGAATGCTCGGATTGAAGGTCGCCACGGCCCAGCAGCTGAGGATCATGAACAGTGCGGTCGCACGGTTCAGCCAGCTCGCCGACATCACCCGGCCACGGCTGCGCAGGCTTTTGACGATCATGCCCTGGAAGCCTTCGCTGGCGCCGATGTAGTGGCCGAGGAAGGATTTGGTGATTGCCACCAGCGCAATCAATGGCGCGGCGTAAGCGATGACCGGGGTCTGGAAGTGGTTGGCCAGGTACGACAGGATCGAAATGTTCTGTGCCTTGGCCGCTGCCAGATCCGCCGGCGACAGCGCCAGCACGCAGCTGAAGCAGAAGAACATCACGGTTACCACCATCATGCCGTGAGCCATGGCGAGGATGCCGCTGCTCTTGCGTTCGGCCTGATCGCCGTAGCGTTGTTTTTGCTCGACGGCGAAGGCGGAGATGATCGGCGAATGGTTGAAGGAGAACACCATCACCGGGATGGCCAGCCACAGGGTCTTGAGGAACACCGACATCGGCATGGCTTCCTGGGCGCTGGCGAAGAATGCGCCGTTCCAGTTCGGAATCAGGCTGATGCCGAGCAACAGCAACGCGGCGACGAACGGATACACCAGCACGCTCATGGCTTTGACGATCACGCTCTGACCGCAACGGACGATGGTCATCAGACCGAGGATCAGCACCAGAGACAGCACCGCGCGCGGCGGTGGGGCGATGTGCAGCTGATGTTCGAGGAAGCTGCTCAGGGTGTTGGTCAGCGCCACGCTGTACACCAGCAGGATCGGGAAGATCGCGAAGAAATACAGCAGCGTGATCAGTTTGCCGGCACCGATGCCGAAGTGTTCTTCCACCACTTCGGTGATGTCACCGGAACGGCCCGACAGCACGAAGCGGGTCAGGCCCCGGTGCGCGAAGAAGGTCATCGGGAACGCCAGCAACGCCAGGATCAGCAACGGCCAGAAGCCGCCGACACCGGCGTTGATCGGCAGGAACAAGGTGCCGGCACCGATGGCCGTGCCGTACAGGCCGAGCATCCAGGTGGTGTCGAATTTGCTCCAGCCCTTGTGGGCGGTTTCGTTATTGCGTGTGCGGTCTACAGCGGGATTTTCGGCAGCAGGTGTGCGTACATCGGTCATCGTTTTTGCCTCGTTATTATTATTGCTCGGGCTCACGTGTTACGGGCGGTCGGGGAGCGCTCCTCAGCACTCCACCCAGCTCACGGCCAGGCCGCCCCGTGAAGTCTCTTTGTATTTGTCATGCATGTCGGCGCCGGTATCGCGCATGGTGCGGATCACCCGGTCGAGGGAGATGAAATGTTTGCCGTCGCCGCGCAGGGCCATTTGTGTGGCGTTGATCGCCTTCACCGCCGCGATGGCGTTGCGCTCGATGCACGGCACCTGCACCAATCCGCCGACCGG
The DNA here is from genome assembly GCF_051903985.1 of Pseudomonas sp. HLG18. Lineage (NCBI taxonomy): Bacteria > Pseudomonadati > Pseudomonadota > Gammaproteobacteria > Pseudomonadales > Pseudomonadaceae > Pseudomonas > Pseudomonas sp. HLG18. The sequence goes on from NZ_CP195831.1 coordinate 6,247,021, forward strand.
GTCGCAGGTCAGACCGAGGTTGTGTTCCAGGCCGATTTCGGCGGCGTTTTCCAGCTGCTCCGGTGTGGCGCCGAGCACATCGGCCAGACCCGCAGCGGCCATCGCACAAGCGGAACCGACTTCGCCCTGACAGCCGACTTCGGCGCCGGAGATCGAAGCGTTTTTCTTGCACAGGATGCCCACCGCTGCCGCGCCCAGAAAGAACGCAACCACGTCATCGTCCGACGCATCCGGATTGAATTTCATGTAGTAGTGCAGGACGGCCGGAATGATCCCGGCGGCGCCGTTGGTCGGTGCAGTGACCATGCGCCCGCCGGCGGCGTTTTCTTCGTTGACGGCGAGGGCGAACAGGTTGACCCACTCCATCGCCGACAGGGTTGAACTGATGACGTTCGGCTTGCCGATTTCCAACAGGCTGCGGTGCAGTTTCGCTGCGCGACGCGGAACATTCAGACCGCCAGGCAGGACGCCTTCGTGACGCAGGCCTTGCTCGACGCATTCGCGCATCACTGACCAGATGTGCAGCAGGCCCTGACGGATCTCGGCGTCGCTGCGCCAGGCCCGTTCGTTGGCCATCATCAATTCGGAAACCCGCAGGTTGTGCTGCTTGCACAGCGCCAGCAGTTCGACGGCGCTGGAGAATTCGTAGGGCAACTCGACGTCGCTGGCCGGCGCTACACCGGATTCGGCTTCGGCCGCTTCGATGATGAAACCGCCGCCGACCGAGTAGTACGTCTGCTCGAACAGTTGGCCGGATGCGCCAAAGGCTGTCAGCGACATGGCGTTCGGGTGGTAGGGCAGGCTCTCGTCCAGCAGCAGGAGATCGTGCTGCCAGTTGAAGGCAATCGAGCGTTTACCGGCAAGAGACAGTTGGCCGGTCTCGCGCAGTTGCTGGATGCGTGGCTCGATGGTCGACGGATCGATGCTGTCCGGCCATTCGCCCATCAAACCCATGACCGCCGCGCGGTCAGTGGCATGGCCGACGCCGGTGGCCGAAAGCGAGCCGTACAAACGGATTTCCACCCGTTGCACATCGTTCAGCAAATGCTGATCGATCAGGGTTTGGGCGAAGGTCGCGGCGGCGCGCATCGGGCCGACGGTGTGGGAGCTGGACGGACCGATGCCGACTTTGAATAGATCGAAAACACTGATAGCCATGCTAAACCCTTACAAGCGATGGAGTAGGAATCGCTGCCATTTTTTGTAGGACAAGCGCAATGTCGGCGATACTGCCTACCTCGCTTCAACGTGACTAACGAAACTTCCTAAGTAAGCCTTTAGCAGGACTAAACCATGAGCCGTCAATTGCATGCCCAGACTTACGTCTGGCTGCAGGTGTTTTCCTGTGCCGCACGGCACCTGTCATTCACTCGCTGTGCCGAGGAACTGCACATCACGCCGGGAGCGGTGAGTCAGCAAATCCGACAGCTGGAAGAGCGGCTGGGTTTTCGCCTGTTCCACCGCCGTGCACGGGGTGTGGAGCTGAGCGCGGAAGGGCAGCGACTGGCGATCACGGTCAACGAGGCTTACGGCAGCATCGATGCGGAATTGCGGCGCCTGGATGCGGGAATGATCAGCGGGATTCTGCGGGTGCGTTCGATTCCGTCGTTCCTCAGCAAATGGCTGACCCCGCGCCTGCCACGCCTGCAACAGCGTTACCCGGACATCCAGTTGCGACTGGTGGCCGAGGACAGCAGCGTGCCGTTGCATGAAGGGGATTTTGACTTGGCCATCGATTTGAACGACGGCAGCTATCCGGGACTGTTATCCACAGCCTTGCTCGACGAGCAGATTTTCCCGGTGTGCGCGCCGGGCCTGCTGCGGGGACGGCCGCCGCTGCACGGGCCGGCGGATCTGGTGCATTTCCCGCTGCTGCACGACATCACCGCCTGGCGCGGCAGCTATGAATACGCGGAGTGGGAGTTTTATCTGAATGCCATCGGTTTCGAGGGCGCCGATGTGCGGCGCGGGCACACGTTCAATCGCAACCACCTCACCATCGAAGCGGCGATTGCCGGCATGGGCGTGGCGATTGCCCGGCGCACGTTGCTCAACGACGAGCTGGAGCGGGGGACGTTGATCGTGCCATTCGGGATTTCAGTGCCCAATCACAAGCGCTATGTATTGCTGTATGCACCGGGGGCGTTGAGCCATCCGGGTGTGCGGGCGGTGCATGACTGGCTGGTGGAGGAGGCGGGAATTTTTCGCAGCCTTCACCCGCTGCGTGATGGCCAATTGTGAGCAGATTTTACGGGGTGCCGAGGCGACCCAACTCCCGACCTTACCAGCGCTTCACTCGGTTGTCCGGCTTTTTTTGCGTATGAATATTTATCTTTTTTCAGGGGTTGAAATGTTCGTCAAGCGGGCCGATTGTTGTAACCAAGAGGTCACGAAATCCTGTTCCAGGCCTCTTGCGAGCTAGCTGAAATAAGGGATGAACTATGCAAATCCAAGTCAACAGCGACAACCATATTCAAAGCAGCAAACGACTGGAGGAGTGGGTACGCACCACAATTGAGAGCACGCTCGACCGTTATGAGGAAGACCTGACCCGTGTCGAAGTCCATCTGAGCGACGAGAACGGTGACAAGCCGGGTCCCCATGACTTGCGCTGCCAACTGGAAGCGCGGCCAAAAGGCCATCAACCGATTTCCGTCACCCACAAAGCCGATTCGCTGGAACAGGCGATCGATGGTGCAGCCGAAAAACTGGAGCACGCGCTGGAGCACCTGTTTGGCAAACTGCGCGGCAAACCCCGAGCCGCAGTGGTGCCATTCACAAGCAAGGCCAATGACAAGCTATTGGCGGAAGAGTTTGACGAGAACGAACAGGCAGCGATCAACAGTTGATGCGCTGATTTTCCAAGCCACCCAATGAGAAAGGGCCTGCAATTGCAGGCCCTTTCTGTTTTCAGCAGGCTCTAGAAAGCAACCGAGGTCTGCACGTACACCGTGCGCGGTTCACCGACATACTTGCCCTTGTTGTTGTCATCGAACGAGCGGGTGAAGTATTGCGTGTTGAAGATGTTCTTCACCCCCACCGCCACGTTCAGGTCCGACAGCTGCGGGCCGAAGTCATAACCGGCACGGCTGCTGAACAGCATGTAGCCCGGGATCTTGCCGGTGCTGCCGTCGGCGCTTTCTTTTGATGTGTTGGCGTTGTCGGCGAACTGGTCGCTCTGGAAGCTGCTGTCCAGGTTGAGTTTCCACGGCCCTTCGGTGTAACCGACGCCGATCGTGCCTTTGTGTTTCGACGAGAACGGCACACGATTGCCCTTGTTCGGGCCGTCTTCGCGGATGGTTGCGTCGACATAGGCGTAAGTGGCGTAGACATCGAAGCCGGCCAGCGCCGGGCTCAAGTCGTCGAGAGCGTAGTTGACGCTGGTCTCGATGCCCTGATGCCGGGTTTCGCCACGGGCGATCACCGAATCATTGGTCTGGTTGCTTTCGTACTGGTTGTCGAAGTTGATCAGGAACGCGCCGATTTCCGCTCGCAGGGCACCGTTGTCGTAACGGGTGCCGACTTCCCAGGTGCGGGCCTTCTCCGGTTTCACTTCGCCACTGCTGACGCGGTTGGGCATCTGGCTGTATTGCACGCTGCCGAAGGAGCCTTCGGTGTTGGCGTACAGATTCCAGCTGTCGGTCAGGTGATACAGCACGTTCAACGCCGGCAGCGCGGTGTTGTAGTCGCCCTTGTATTTGACGTTGGTCAGGTTGTTGGTCTGTTGCGATTCGATCATCTCGTAGCGCACGCCCGGGGTGATCGTCCACTTGCCGATGTCGATGCGGTCATCGACGAAGAACGCATTGGCCTCGGTGCCGCCGCGAGTGTCACGGTCGTTGCGGCTGTTGGTGGTCGGGTATTCGTTGCTGGCGATCGGGGTGCGATAGCGCAACTCGTGACCGGCCTCGTTGATATAGCGATAGCCGACGCCGACTTCATGGGTGGTCGGGCCAAGGTCGAAGCCTTGGGCGAATCGGGTTTCCAGACCGCGAACCCAGTATTCACGTGGCGACAGCGACAGGAACGTGCCCTGATCCAGATAACCGCTGCGCAGGGTCTTGGTAAAGAAGGTGTTGGCGGTGAATTCGCGGCGATCTTCCTGGTAGCGATAGCCGAAATTGAACATCGTGCGACGGCCCCAGAACTGGTCTTTTGGCCGGGTAGACTGGTACGGGTCGGCATCGTAGTCGGCGACATTCAGGCCGCCGGGCATGTCGGCCTTGCCTTCGTAATACTGGGCCATGGCGTTGAAGCTGTTGGCTTCGTCGAGCTGGTATTTGCCCTTGAGGATCAGGTCGTCGATTTCCGTGTCGCTGTGTTCACGCCAGTCGCCACCGCGCGTGCCGGAGTACAGCAACGCGCCGCCCAGACCATTGGCATTGGTGCCGCCGGCCAGCAGGTTGGCGCTGGTCTTGAAGCCGTCATGGCTGGACGATGGACTGGTTTCAGTCTGGAAGCCGCCCTTGACGGTCGGCGCATCAGGGATCGCCCGGGTTACGAAGTTGACCACGCCGCCGACGTTCTGCGGGCCGTAACGCACGGCACCGCCGCCACGCACCACGTCCACCGCATCCATGTTGCCCATGCTGATCGGTGCGAAGGACAACTGCGGCTGGCCGTAAGGCGCGAACGGCACCGGAATGCCGTCCATCAATACCGTCGAGCGTGCAGCCAGGCGCGGGTTGAGGCCGCGAATGCCGAAGTTCAGCGCCATGTCGTGGCTGCCGGTGCCGTTGTTTTCCGGGGCATTGACCCCGGGAATGCGGTTGAGCACATCGCGGGCCTGGGTCGCGCCCTGGCGTTCGAATTCTTCGCGACGGATCACGTCACGGGCGCCGGGGTGCTCGAAGACGTTGACCTGTTCGGCTTCACCGAGCCAGTCGCCAACCACTGTCGAAGTGTCCAGCTCGAGCGCCGTATCGCTCGACGGTTGCAGGCTGAAAGCATTGCCGCCTTCGGCCCGGGCCCGCAGGCCGGTGCCTTCGAGCAGCGCGTTCAGGCCTTGTTCCGCGGTATAGCTGCCTTCCAGGCCGCGGCTCTGCACGCCGCGGGTGACTTGCGAGCCGAACGAGATCAGCACACCGGCCTCACGACCGAACTGGTTAAGGGCGTTTTCCAACGACGACGGGGCGATGTGATAAGCCTTGGTTTCAGCGGCCTGCGCGAGGGGCAGGGCGCTGAAGCTCAGGCTGGCGCCGAGGACGAGGTTGCGCAGGGTTCGGGCCAACGGCGTGAGGCGGGTGGGGTGCATGGAGGACGGTCCTGAGAAGGTTGAATCAAGGGGGCTTTCCTTCTCTGTCACGCCAGATCTGAAAAACGGCTCATTTATTTTTACAGGGGACGCGGAGCCCCCGGGGTTGAGCTCCCACGCAGAGCGTGGGAGCGATCAGGCTCTGCCTTCGACCGTCACCCAGTAGCGAGTAAAGCGCTTCACTTTGACTGGCAGGCTGATTGCCAGCAGGTCGAGAATCCGCTCGCTGTCGTCCAGTGGATAAGTCCCTGAAATCAGCAGGTCAGCCACTTTCGCATCGCAATTGAGCTGCCCGCGACGGTAGCGACCCAGTTCGTCGAGGAAGTCGCCAAGGCGCATGTGCGCGGCCACCAGCATGCCGTCGGCCCAGGCGCCGCTGTTGGCGTCCAGCGGTTTTGCCGCACTGACGCCGGTGGAGCTGAAACTCAGTTGTCGGGCGACCGGCAGCAGCATCGGCGCGCGACCTTGCGCATTCAATTCGACCCGACCTTCAAACAGCGCAACCTGCGTGCGGTCGGCAAACTGCCGCACGTTTATTCGCGCGCCCTGGGTTTTCAGCAGGCCCTGGGCGGTTTGTACTTCGAAGGATTGTGTGGCGGTCAGCAGCATTTCGCCTTCGAGCAGACGGATCAGACCATCGCCCCGGACATCCGCCGCGCTGGCGGTGTTGAGCTGCAACTGGCCGCCGGCGCCGAGCGAGATCTTGCGTCGCTGACCGATCGGGCTGCGGTAATCGGCCAGCAACGACGGCAATGGATTGTGCTCGCGCATTCCCCAGGTGACTGCCGAGCCGGCGCCGAGAATCAGCAACAACTTCAGCGTCTGACGCCGGCTGGCGGATTTCGGCGCATTCAACGCGGCGTGGGCCAGTGGCGACGACAATCCGCGCAGCCGCGAATTGACCCGCTGAATGTGTTCCCACGCACGGCGGTGTTCGCTGTGGGCGTCGATCCATTGTTGCCAGGCTTGTTGCTGGCGCGGATTCAATGGGCCCTGCTGCATTTCCAGCAACCAGCGCACCGCCTGCTCGGCGACCTGCGCGGAAAAATCCATCGGCGGGTTCACAGGGCGAAATAGCAGCGCATCGCCGCTTTATTCAGATGACGTTTGACCGTGGCCACGGAGATACCCAGTTCAGCGGCGATCTGTGGATAGGTCAGGCCATCGACCTGCGCCAGCAGAAATGCGCGTTTGACCGCGCGCGGCAGACCGTCGAGCAACTGATCCAGCTCCATCAGGGATTGCAGGATGATCGCTTTCTCCTCTTCCGAAGGTGCGACCATTTCCGGCATCTGCGCGAGGGTGTCGAGGTAGGCGCGCTCCAGGTCCTGACGGCGGTAATGGTTGAACAGCACGCGCTTGGCCAGAGTGGTGAGGAACGCACGGGGTTCGATGATCACCGGCGGCTCGCGGGCGGTCAGGACGCGGATGAAGGTGTCCTGGGCCAGATCGGCGGCGCTGTCCGGGCAGCCGAGTTTGCGCCGCAGCCAGCCGGTGAGCCAGCTGTGATGGGCCTGGTAGAGCGATTCGACAGGATGGGCGGACGACAACGGCATCACTCCGGGCGCATGCAGGATGCGTTAGAGAACAAGAATGGTTCGCATTGTAGGGCTGTGCGTAAGTGCCGGCAATCAGACTCTTTTGCGTATGAGAATATTTATCATTAATATTGTTTGCCTGTCGTCTGGCTGTTGGCCGGGCGTTAACCGTTTCAGGGTCGAAACATGAAAGCCAAACTCGCCGCACTTCCCATGTCCTATCGTCTGGCTGTCACGTCGCGGGTGCTCGCGGCGGTGTTTGGCGGCTATCTGGTTGCGGCGCTGGCCAGTGTCACGCTGACCCTGTGGTTACCGCTGAACCGCGCCGAAGCAGTCGTTACCGGGATGACCGTCTCGTTTCTGGTTTACCTGGTGGCCGTGCTCTGGTGTTTCGCCTGCCGCAGCGCGTGGGCGGCGTGGGTCGGGCTGCTGGTGCCGAGTGTGATTCTGGCGACGATCTCCGGCGCTGCTCGGGGTCTGGGTTACGCATGAAAGAGGATTCAAGGCAGGCAATGACCAGCCCACTACCGCTCCCTGTCGCAGGGTTCTTGAACTGAGATGCTGATCAGCCATCCGCCCGAGCCCCGCGACGACGAGCCCCACGGCGCCCGCGCGCACTTTCTGCAGGTGTTTCTGTCCCAACGTTCGCAAATGGAAGCGCTGGTGAACCGGCGCGTCGGTTGCAGGGCGACGGCAGCGGATCTGGTGCAGGATCTGTTCCTGCGTTTCTGGCGCCGGCCGCTCGTTCAGGTGGAAGAGCTCAGCACTTATCTTCTGCGCTGCGCCGGCAACATTGCGATCGACCACTTGCGCAGTGAAGGCACGCGGGTTCGGGTCAATGAAGGCTGGCAACCGGACGAACCCGACAGTAGCGCCAGCGAGCCACAGGCCGCGCTCGAAGCGGGTAATGATCTGCGCCACGTCGAAGCAGCGTTGCGCGCCTTGCCCGAGCGCACGCGGCAGATCTTTTTGCTCAATCGCATCCACGGGCGCAAGTACGCCGAGATCGCCAAGGCCATGGGCCTGTCCCAAAGCGCCGTGGAAAAACATATGATGCGCGCCCTCGAGGCCTGCAAGGCCAGCCTGCGCGAACCCGCGCCACGCCTGCCAGGGAAAGCACCGTGAACCACACTGACCGCGTCACCCCGACGCCCGCTCAGGAGCAGGCGGCTTTTGCCTGGCTGAGCCTGTTGCATGACCGCCCCAGCACCGGTGATCAACTGACCTTCAGTCAATGGCTGCATGCCGATCCCGCGCATGCCGAGGCATACGCCCAGGCGCAGGTCATCTGGGAGTTGAGCGAAGGGCCGGCGCGTACTCTGGCCGATGAAGACGCTCTGGCGTTGCAGGGATTGCTCAATGCGATGAACCGACCGCGCCGTACGCCCCTTCGACGCTGGGCCGGTGGACTGGCCATGGCGGCCTGTCTGTTGCTGATGATCAGCCTCGGCACCGGTTGGCAGCCGCAGCGTTGGGTCGATGATCTGGGCGCCGATTATGTTTCGGCTCCCGGCGAAATCCGCACCGTGATCCTGGCCGATCAATCGCAGGTGACGCTGGACGCTGACAGCGCTATCGCCGTGGATTTCAGTCATGGCGAACGGCATGTGCAATTGCGCCGCGGCGCCGGATTTTTCAGCGTGACTCACACCGGCGAGTCGTTCGTGGTCGAGGCCGAGAGGGGCCAGGCGCGGGTGCTCGGTACTCAGTTCGAAGTACGCCTGCAACCTCGTGGGGCTCAGGTCACCGTGTTGTCCGGACGCGTCGGTGTGACGGCGGCAAGAGACGCCGAACAACAGATTCTCACTGCTGGCCAACAGGTTGCGTATGGCGAAGGTTCGGCGCAAAAACTGCACGCCGTGGACAGCGAAGCGCAACTGGCCTGGCGTCAGGGCTGGCTGACTTACTACAAGTCGACACTGGCCGATGTGGTGCAGGATCTGCGGCGCTATTTTCCCGGACGGATCGTGTTGCTCAACGACGAACTGGGCGCGCGCAAAGTCAGCGGCAGCTTTCCGAGCAAGGACCCGCAAGCGGTGCTGAACTCGCTGCAAGGGGTGTTGGGATTCGAGCAGCATCAATTGCCGGGAAATCTGATAATTCTTCGTTGATCTCACTGGCCCTTTCGTGAGCAAGCTCGCACAGGGAAGTGCATTTCAGGGTGAGAGCGAGCTTGCTCGCGAAGGCGTCGGCACTGACAAAATCTCATTCTGAAAATATTTTCAATTTAGTGGTGAGGTAAATCCCGATGCCATCCGTGTAGTGACTGAAACTGCGAGTCATTCGCATCCGTTGCGGTTCTACACAGGTCATGAGCAATGAAGTCCAGGGCAAAATCGGGTTCGGTCAAACAGTGGTTCGGCGCCTCGGCGCTGAGTTTTGCGGCGTTGGCATTACTGCCGATGAGCGTGGCGCAAGCCGCTGAAAGCAACAGCAGCCAGCCTCAGAAACAATTCAGTTTTTCCCTGACCGCCAAACCGCTGCCGCAGGCCTTGAGCGATTTCAGTCGCGTGACCGGCCAGAGCGTGGTCTACACCGTCGAAGCGCCTTACGGCCTCGAAGCGCCGGCAATCAATGGCCAGATGAGTGCCGAACAGGCGCTGCAACGTCTGCTCAGCGGTTCCGGCCTGACCTTCCGTCGCACCGACAGTCATACGTTGATGCTCGAACCGCAGCCCATCGAGGGCGCACTGAACCTCGGTGCGACCACTATCACCTCGATGGAAAATCAGCCGCTGAGTTACCAGCCACCGGAAACCAGTTCGGTGATGCGCTCCTCCGCTTCGCTTCAGGAAATCCCGCAGACCGTCAACGTGATCCCGACCCAGGTCATTCGCGACCAGGCGCCGCGCAATCTCGATGACGCCCTGGCCAACGTCAGCGGCATCACCCAGGGCAACACCTTGGGCAGCACCCAGGATTCGGTCATGACCCGTGGCTTCGGCGATAACCGCAACGGCTCGATCATGCGCGACGGCATGCCGGTAGTGCAGGGCCGTGGCATGAACGCCACCGTGGATCGCGTCGAAGTGCTCAAGGGCCCGGCCTCGCTGCTGTACGGGATTCAGGACCCGGGCGGCGTGGTCAACATGGTCAGCAAGAAACCCGAACTTGAGCAGTACAACGCCCTGACCCTGCGGGGCTCGACTTACGGCGACGGCAAGAACGGCAGCGGCGGTTCGTTCGACAGCACCGGTGCGCTGGGTGATTCCGGCCTGGCCTATCGCATGGTGCTGGATCACGAGGACGAGGATTACTGGCGCAACTTCGGTACGCACCGTGAATCGCTGATCGCGCCGTCGCTGGCCTGGTACGGCGAGCGCACCAAGCTGTTGTTCGCGTATGAGCATCGGGAATTCCTGACGCCGTTCGACCGTGGCACGCTGATCGATCCACGCACCAACCATCCGTTGGACATTTCGCGCAACGAACGTCTCGACGAGAAATTCAACGACATGGAAGGGCGTTCGGACCTCTACCACTTCGAGGCCGACCACGAACTCAACGATGACTGGAAAGCCCATTTCGGCTACAGCTGGAACCGCGAAACCTATGACGCCAGCCAGGTCCGCATAACCGCCATCGACACCAAAAAAGGCACCCTGACCCGCAGCATGGACGGCACCCAGGGCGCGATCAGTACCGACCGTTTCACCACTGCCAGCCTCGAAGGCAAGGTCAAGGTGCTGGGCATGCAGCATGATCTGGTGTTCGGCGTCGACGACGAGTACCGCAAGATCTACCGTGCCGACCTGATCCGCCAGAAAAGCCTGAGCACCTTCAGTTACGTCAATCCGGTCTATGGCCGCGAAGTCGAAGGTACCACCGTCAGCCCGGCGGACAGCGCGCAGACCGATCTGCTGCGCAGTGATTCGGTGTTCCTGCAGGACTCGATCCACCTCAACGACCACTGGATTCTGGTGGCCGGCGGGCGTTTCCAGGAGTACGACCAGTACGCCGGCAAAGGCGTGCCGTTCAAGGCCAACACCGACAGCAACGGGCAGAAGTGGGTGCCGCGTGCCGGCCTGGTTTATCGCTATACCGACGCGTTGTCGTTCTACGGCAGCTACACCGAGTCGTTCAAACCGAACTCGACCATTGCTCCGCTCAGCGGCAGCAGCACCGTGCTCGACGGCAGCATCGCACCGGAAGAAGCCAAGTCCTGGGAACTGGGCGCACGCCTCGACATTCCGGGCCGCGTCACCGGCAACATCGCGCTGTTCGACATCAAGAAACGCAACGTGCTGGTGGCCAATGCCGAAGGTCCGACCACGATCTACAGCGCCGCCGGTGAAGTACGTTCCCGCGGTCTGGAAGTGGACCTGACCGGCCAGCTCAGCGACCGCTGGAGCATGATCGGCAGCTACGCCTACACCGACGCCGAGGTCACCGAAGACCCGGACTACAAAGGCAACAAGCTGCAAAACGTGGCGAAGAACACCGGCTCGCTGTCGGCGGTCTATGACTTCGGCAGCGTGATCGGCGGTGATCAACTGCGTGTCGGCGCCGGCGCGCGGTATGTCGGCGAGCGAGCGGGTAACGCGGTGAATGATTTCGAACTGCCGAGCTACACCGTGGCCGACGCGTTCGCCACCTACGACACCAAAGTGGAAGGGCAGAAGGTCAAGTTTCAGCTCAACGTGAAGAACTTGTTCGACCGCACCTATTACACCTCGGCGGCCAGCCGGTTCTTCGTGTCGATGGGTGATTCGCGGCAGATTTCGTTGTCCAGCACGCTGGAGTTCTGATCAGCGCAAAAACGCCTGGCGATACTCGCCGGGCGTTCCACCCAGCACCTGGCGAAAGCGGTTGGTGAAGTGGCTGGCACTGGCAAATCCGCATGCCAAGGCAATCTCCCCCAACGGCAACGCCGTGCCCCGCAACAACTCCCGCGCCCGGTTCAAGCGCCGTGCCAGCACATACTGATGCGGCGGCAGGCCGAAGCTCACCCGGAACATCCGCGCAAAGTGGTATTCCGACAGCGCACACAACCCCGCCAATTGGCCAAGGCTGATCGGCTCTGCCAACTGGCTGTCGATGAACTCCACCAGTTGCCGACGTTGATGCGGCGCCAGTCCACCCTTGAGGCGCAAACCCTGACGTACGCCGACCTGACTCAGCAGGGTGTGGCTGATCAGTTCGTGGGCCAGGCTGCTGGTCAGCAGACGCTCGCCGGGTTCGTCCCAGTTCAGGGTCAGCAACTGGCGAAACCGGCGGGCCTGTTGCGGATCTTCGAGGAAAGTCTGTTCGCGCAGCTGCATTTCCCGAGGCTCGCGATCCAGCAGCGTCACGCACCCCAGGGCAAATTGTTCAGCGCTGAAATACAGGTGGGCCAGGCGAATGTCGCCATTGATCACCCAACCCGATTCATGGTCGGCCGGCAGGATGCACAGCTTGTCCGGGCCGCCCTTGTTGCCGGGCTCGCCACGACGGAAGGTGCCGGTGCCGCCGGCGATGTAGCAGGAAAGGGTGTGATGACTCGGCGCTTCGTATTCCTGGGCGTCGTGGTGATTGGTCCACAGAGCTGCAGACAGGCCGTCACCCAACTCGGCGCTGTGCACAAGGCGTGCATTGGGCGAGCTGTTGAGGGCTTGAAAGACTTGCAGGGTATCGATGGCGGCCATGATCGGTTCTCTTCAACGCCTTGCATCCTACTCCGTAGATTTCGCGCTGCCAGCCAGTGCCTCTTAAAAACCGCAAGTTTTCGCAAGTCATGAAAAAAGTATCAACGGTTGGTTTTTAAGTGCGTTTAGTTCTTTAAGACTGTTAGAACTGACAGTTGGTAGATGTGGTGAATAAGTATTAGATGTGTGCTCACGACCCAAGTCCAAAAAGTGAAACGTCATGGCGGAAGAAAAATTGTGGGAGGAAGGATTTGAAGGCGTTACTCCAGGCCGGCATCAGATCCTCAAGCTTGCCCATTTTGATATTGAACTAAAAACGACATGGGGAACTGCAGATGTTCCATTGAACTGTCGTAGTGCTACACCGACGGAAACTGCCGCTGGATTCCTAGGCAATGTGCTTGAGTTTTCTGGTGACCCCATGTCCGAAGGTGTGCGCGCACAAATGAAGGTTACCCTGAAATCGGAGGAGCGAATTCTGCGCATCAGATGCAAATTGATTTCCACGTTCAACGCAGTTGTCCAGATTTTCAATCAGGATGGTCGATTTGTGGATGAAATCAACGTGAGTGACGGTCAGTTCGATTACTCAATTCGTGATAGTCAGTGGGACAGCATTGGTTGGTTGTCTATGTTTTACACACTCGATTATTCCGGCCCCACTGTCGATGGTTTTGAAGGTTATACGTGGAAAGTATAGTTTTTCGGATGGCCCAGAACGTTGCAGATCCAGTCGGTCTGCAACGTTGTTGCGCAAATTGTATTGGTACCGGGCTTTCTGGTGATGTTCTCGTTGAGACTCACCGCCTGTTCTCAGATCCCCGCAGTCTTGAATACTTCGTGCAGTGCGGGTAGTTAAAAAGAGCAATTTTTTGCAAGCGTGAAAGGTCGTCCTCAGCAGACACTGAAACCCAATCGAGGAGTGTCTGCCATGAACCTGTCGTTGTATTTGTTGACCGTGCTGATCTGGGGCACCACCTGGATTGCCCTGAAGTGGCAACTGGGCGTGGTGGCGATTCCGGTGTCAATCGTCTATCGCTTCGGCCTTGCCGCGCTGGTGCTGTTTGCGCTGTTGCTGCTCAGCCGTCGTCTGCAACCGATGAACCGGCGCGGGCATCTGATCTGCGTGGCGCAGGGCTTGTGCCTGTTCTGCGTCAACTTCATGTGCTTCCTGACTGCCAGCCAATGGATTCCCAGCGGTCTGGTGGCGGTGGTGTTTTCCACCGCGACCTTGTGGAACGCGCTGAATGCACGGGTGTTCTTCGGTCAACGCATCGCGCGCAATGTGCTGATGGGCGGGGCGCTGGGGCTGGGCGGACTGGGCCTGTTGTTCTGGCCGGAACTGGCCGGGCATCACGCCAGTCCGCAAACCTTGCTCGGCCTCGGTCTGGCGCTTTGCGGCACTTTGTGTTTCTCGGCGGGCAACATGCTCTCCAGCCTGCAACAGAAGGCCGGCCTCAAACCATTGACCACCAATGCCTGGGGCATGGCCTACGGCGCGGCGATGCTGTCGGTGTGGTGCCTGATCAAAGGCATTCCGTTCGAAATGGAATGGACGTCGCGCTACATCGGTGCGCTGCTGTACCTGGTCATCCCCGGTTCGGTGATCGGCTTCACCGCTTACCTGACCCTGGTCGGTCGCATGGGGCCGGAGCGCGCAGCCTATTGCACGGTGCTGTTCCCGGTCGTGGCGCTTAATGTTTCGGCATTTGCCGAGGGCTACCAATGGACGGCGCCGGCGTTGGCGGGGTTGGTGCTGGTGATGTTGGGCAATGTGTTGGTGTTCCGCAAACCCCGCGCACCGATACGGCCGACTCAAGGCAAACTGGCCTGAGGTTATTGGGCGCCGGATATTCAGCGCTCAATTTTTATGGCGATGTAAATCAATAATGGAAATATAAAGTCGACAATATGTCGGGCCCAGTCCTTGGCATTCCATGTTTGTGAAGTATCCATGTCGAACCATTCAACGCCAATGGTTTGCAGACCGACATAATAAACAAACATGGCGATCATCAAACCAATGATCGAGAGTTTCTTGGCTTCGTGGAAGGCGTCTGCCGATTCGTTGATTTTTCGATAAAGGTGGTAAGTACCCAGCAGGCAACAAATGGTGTAAATCACTTCAAGGGTAATGATCAACCAGTAAATACGGTGGTGCAGCATGGGCGAGGTAATTGCCCGATGTCGTATGTTTTCGTTGATCTGAGTGGTGTCCATGCTGAGGATGTGCCCGACATATTCATAGTTTGATGGGTAGTCGGTGAAGTTGCTGTACATCACTAGAATGCCGAAAAAACTGATGTAAGCCATCAAGATGACTTTGCTGTAGCGGATGAGTTGGTCGGTGCCGAGGTTTCTCAAGGTTAATGTCTCCAGAAAGTTTTAATTTTTGGAGATTCTATAGCGGAAGGAACTGGTCAGTTATTCAGTTCAATTGCAAGTTATGTGCGTCATGTCAGTGAACGGGCAAGTACTGCACAGTACTTGCCCGATTTATTATCCGCGCCAGACTTGCGGATTGACCAGATCCTGCGGCCGTTCGCCAAGCAGGGCGCTGCGCAGATTGGCCAGTGCACGGTTGGCCATGGCTTCGCGGGTTTCATTGGTCGCCGAGCCGATGTGCGGCAAGGTCACTGCATTTTTCAGCTGGAACAGCGGCGACTCGGCCAGCGGCTCTTTTTCGTAGACGTCGAGACCGGCGCCGCGTAGGCGGTTGTTCTGCAACGCTTCGATCAAGGCTGGCTCGTCGACCACCGGGCCACGGGAGATGTTCACCAGAATGGCGCTCGGCTTCATCAGTGCCAGTTCGCGATGGCTGATCAGGTGGCGGGTCTTGTCGCTGAGTGGCACGACCAGGCAGACGAAGTCGGCTTCGGCCAGCAGTTGGTCAAGGCTGCGAAATTGTGCGCCGAGTTCCTGTTCCAGTTCGGTCTTGCGGCTGTTGCCGCTGTAGATAATCGGCATGTTGAAGCCGAAGCGTCCGCGACGAGCGACGGCGGCGCCGATGTTGCCCATGCCGACGATGCCCAGGGTCTTGCCGTGTACGTCGCAGCCGAACAGTGGTGCGCCGACGCTGGCTTGCCACTGGCCGGCCTTGGTCCAGGCGTCCAGTTCGGCGACGCGGCGGGCGCTGCTCATGATCAGGGCGAAGGCCAGGTCGGCGGTGCTTTCGGTGAGGACGTCCGGGGTGTTGGTGAGCATGATCCCGCGTTCGTTGAAGTAGGCGAGGTCGTAGTTGTCGTAGCCGACGGAGACGCTGGAGACGACTTCAAGTTTTGCGGCATTTTCCAGTTGGGCCTTGCCGAGTTTGCGACCGACGCCGATCAGACCGTGGGCGTGGGGCAGGGCTTCGTTGAACTGGGCGTTGATGTCGCCGTTTTTCGGGTTGGGGACGATGACGTCGAAGTCCTGTTGCAGGTGTTCGATCATGGGTGGGGTGATGCGGCTGAAGGCCAGGACTGTTTTTTTCATTGGCATTGGGCTCGGGCTTGGCGGCTGATGTGATTGCCAAGCAAGCTAACATTTTCTGTTTGGGGTTGTCTTGGCGGCCTCTGGGCCGACCAGGCTCTTGGGGTTTTGGGTGAATATCCGTTTCTGCGGTAACGGCTTCTTAGGGTTCCGCCCTTACGGCGGGTCACTTTTGCAGACGCCGGAATGCCGACCCAGCCAAAAGTAACCATGGACCTGTCCCGTGACAACGGACGCCAAGAAGCGATACTTAAATCGCTATCTTGGAGGTTGCCATGTACCCAAGCACTCGCCGTAACTACACCGATGAGTTCAAGGCTCAAGCTATCGCACTCGCGGAAAGCGTTGGTAGAACCGAAGCCGCACGTCAGCTCGAGATGTCCGTGAAAACGCTCGATAACTGGGTTGATGCTGCGCGCAAGGGATTACCGTTGAGCTCTCCAGAACGCAAAGCCATCACCAAAGAAGACAGCGAGCTTGCGCGTTTGCGAGCGGAGGTGGCCGAACTCAAGATGGAGCGCGAAATCCTAAAAAAGGCGGCGGTATTCTTTGCCAGAGAGTCCAGGTGAGATACGCCTTCGTCGCTGCTGAACGGGCTCACTTCCCGGTGCGCATGCTGTGTCGGGTGATGGATGTTTCGATTTCAGGTTTTTACGACTACCAGCATCGCGAGGA
This sequence comes from Pseudomonas sp. HLG18, assembly GCF_051903985.1. NCBI lineage: Bacteria > Pseudomonadati > Pseudomonadota > Gammaproteobacteria > Pseudomonadales > Pseudomonadaceae > Pseudomonas > Pseudomonas sp. HLG18. The sequence continues at coordinate 6,263,583 of NZ_CP195831.1, forward strand.
GCGTCCAGATCGGGATGCGCAGATTCGCGTTGATTTGCGTAAGGTTTATATGGCCAGCCGAAATACATATGGCCGACCACGGCTGGTCGAGGCCTTACGGCGAAAAGCGCATACAGTGGGCCACAAGCGAGTGAGCCGGCTGATGCACGAAGAACGCATACGCGGTAGATCCAAAGGCGGTTTCAAGCCCCGTACCACCGACAGTCACCACTACTTGCCTGTTGCGAGAAATTTGCTCGCTCGTCAGTTTTCCATCGATAACCCCACACCGACTTGGGTCAGTGATATCACCTATATCTCAACCAAAGAAGGTTGGTTGTATCTCGCAGTGGTTTTGAGCATCCAGACGCGCCAAATATTGGGCTATAGCCTGTCGGATCGGATGCCCGACGATTTGGTCGAGAATGCCTTCCTGAATGCCTGGAGCGCCTGTTCCGGCTCTAGTGGTGTGGTTTTTCATTCCGACCAAGGGCGTCAGTATGCGAGTAGCAAATTCCGACTGGCCTTGGCCAAGAAAGACTTCACGCAAAGCATGAGTCGAAAGGGAAATTGTTGGGATAACGCAGTGGCTGAGAGCTTTTTCGCTACTCTGAAAAGGGAGGAGGCGTATGGCGTCTATCCCAGCAAGAGGCTGGCTCAACTATCAATCGCTAACTACATCCATGGGTTTTATAACAGCAGCCGACTGCACTCTGCCTTGGGGTACCGTTCTCCGAACGAATACGCCAGGGTCTTAAGGCAGGCGGCTAAATAGCCAGCTTCTTGGCGTCCGTTGTGATGGGGCAGGTCCACCAAAACGCTGGGCCCCGGCGTTCGGCACCTCGCTTTGGCTCGGTGTTCCTTCGTTCCGGGATTCATCCGGGGGCATCGCCTACGGTTTGCTTCGCTGCACCTCCTCTCGATGCATGCGGCTGCGCCGCACGGTCGCTGCGCTCCCACCCCCGGATGAATCCCTCCACTCAGCCTGCCGATGGGGCCGGCACGTCAAAAGCGGTACTCGAGCTAACGCTCATTGTGTTGAGTGGTGGAAAGCCAAAGCGGAGTTATGTGCGTTTTAGTACCTGAGTTCACCTCGGTGTTTCACGTCGGCGTAACTTCCCCAAACAACTCGGTCAGTTCCCTCTCCCTTGGGAGTGTATGTACCGGAGACATGGTGAACACATGTTCGGAGACATGGTGGACGGTTTTTAGATCCTCTTACCTGCCGTAACAATCTGCAAGTTCAAGTCGATTCGGGCGATACGATGTCTACTCCAGTAGACATCGTGGATGCCATCCTCCGCTGTTTCCCTGATCGCTATCGACAGCCCGTGAAATGCTTTTCCGATTGAGTATTCACGGTTCCTCCAGTAAATCTCGCCCTTCACCTGGACCTTTCTGACCACATCTCCGTCGGCGTATTCCGGCGCCATTTGCTGCTCCTGATACTCCCGAGGGCTGCTGCTGTAGCGAGTCGCCGGCACCTGCATATCCAGCGCTTGATGAGGACGTTTCTGGTTGTAGACATCACGCCAGATATCAAATGCCTGTTGTGCGCTGTTGAGGTCCGTGAAGTGCCGACCTTGCAGCACTTCACTCTTCAGGCTGCGGTGGAAACGCTCCAGTTTTCCCTGGGTCTGCGGATGATAAGGCCGGGAGTGACCTACCTTGATGCCCTGACCCATCAGCCAGACTTCCAGCGCGGTATAAACCCCAGTCTGGTCACCCCAGGGCGAACCGTTGTCCATCGTTATGCGCAAAGGCAAGCCGTAACGCCGAAAGACCCGGATTAGATGCTCCTGGACGGTGTCACGCTGCTCATTGGCGCACGCGGCGATACACATCGAAAACCGCGAGTGATCGTCCAGTATCGTCAATGGATGGCAACGCCCTGACTCAGGCTGAAATGGCCCTTGAAGTCCATCTGCCAGAGATCGTTGGGCGCTTCATGCTCGAACCGGATAAACGGTTTGATCTCAGCAGCCTTTGGATCAACGCGCGAATGACGCTGTAAAACTGCATGCACAGTACTGACGGAAGGCATCGCTAAACCTTTGTCTTCCAGCACGCGTTTGAGCTTGCGAGCGCCCCAAGCCGCGTACTCCTGACTCACGATCAGAATCTGCTTCTCCACCTCGTCAGCACAACGTTTGGGGGACGTCTTCGGTCGTCGTGACTGATTGTTCAGCCCCTCGGCCCCTGATTTTTCAAACCTGCTGAGCCATTTGTAGGCAGTGCTTGGGCTGATGTTGAATCGACGGCAAAGCTGCCGAACATTGGCCCCTTCTTGCCGAGCCAAAAGCACGAATTCTGTACGTAGCTGCACGGTAGACACCTCTTCCCAAGACACAGGCCATCTCCTTCGCGATGAGCAATGTGTCTATTTAAAAGTGTCCACCATGTCTCCGAACACCTGTCCACCATGTATCCGGTACATACAGGGAGAGGGCTAGGGTGAGGGGTTGGCGGCCTCCCCAGCACCCCATTTTTCAGACCGGCCAACTCAATTCGCCACCCGAACCCCCGCCAGACTCCCACTCATCTCATAAGCCGCCAACTCCGCCTGATGCCCCGCCAATATCTCCGGCAGCGACCCACGCAAGTACTCGACCCAGGTCTTGATCTTCGCATCCAGGTACTGCCGCGACGGATAGATCGCATACAGGTTCAGTTCCTGCGAACGGTAGTTCGGCATGACCCGCACCAGCGAGCCATTGCGCAAGCCTTCAATCGCGGCATACACGGGCAATACACCGACACCCATCCCACTGGTGATCGCGGTTTTCATCGCGTCGGCGGAGTTCACCAGGAAGGGCGAGCTGTTGATGGTGACCATTTCCTGGCCTTCAGGGCCGTCGAAAGCCCATTTTTCCAAGGGGATCACCGGGCTCACCAGGCGCAGGCAGGCGTGGTTCAGCAGGTCACTGGGTTTTTGTGCGCAGCCGTTGGCTTTCACATAGGCCGGGGAGGCGCAGACGATGCTGTAGGTGATGCCCAGGCGTTGCGAAACGAAACCCGAATCCGGCAGTTCGCGGGCCAGGACGATGGACACGTCGTAGCCTTCGTCGAGCAGGTCCGGCACGCGGTTGGCCATGGTCAGGTCGAAGGTCACGTCCGGGTGGGTCTTGCGATAGCGGGCGATGGCGTCGATCACGAAGTGCTGGCCGATGCCGGTCATGGTGTGCACTTTCAATTGTCCGGCCGGGCGGGCGTGGGCTTCGCTGGCTTCGGCTTCGGCCTCTTCGACGTAGGCGAGGATCTGCTCGCAGCGCAGCAGGTAGCGCTTGCCGGCTTCGGTGAGAGCGATGCGCCGGGTCGTGCGGTTCAGCAGGCGGGTTTGCAGGTGGGCCTCAAGGTTGGAGACCGCGCGCGAGACGTTGGCAGTGGTGGTGTCGAGTTGCACGGCGGCGGCGGTGAAGCTGCCCGCTTCGGCCACACAACTGAAGGCGCGCATGTTTTGCAAAGTGTCCATGGGGTGCTCTCAAGGGAGATGGCAAATTGTGACACGAAGTTTCAGGGGCTGAGACCCCCGACCAAGGGATTATCTCGTTAACCGTAACAAAGATTCGCAGAAAACCCAGCTTATCGCCGTTCAGGGCGCCCCCTAGAATTGCGCACACCTCGAAACATCCCCCACCTCAGGAATTCGCAGCAGTGCCGCGTCGCATCAACAGAGCGCTTTTATCGCTCAGTGTTCTGGCTATTTCGTTAGGTCTCAGCGGCTGCATCGGAACCGGAGGCATTGCCCCGCAGGGCAAGGCTCTGGAGGCCAATGAACTGGCCACCGACGAGGCCATCGCCCACGCCGCCCGTGACGCAAACTGGCCCACCGCCCAATGGTGGCAGGCCTATGGCGACCCGCAACTCAACCGCTGGATCGACCTTGCCCTGCAAGGCAGCCCGACGATGGCGATGGCCGCCGCGCGAGTGCGTCAGGCGAGATCCATGGCCGGTGTCGCCGAAGCCGCCGAGTCGTTGCAGATCAATGGCGAGTCGACCCTCAAGCGCCACAACTGGCCGACCGACCAGTTCTACGGTCCCGGTGAGCTGGCCAACAGCACCACCTGGGACAACAACGCCGCGCTGGGTTTCAGTTACGCCCTCGACCTCTGGGGCCGTGAAAGCAACAGCACCGAGCGTGCCGTCGATCTGGCGCACATGAGCGCTGCCGAGGCGCGCCAGGCGCAGCTGGAATTGCAGAACAACATCGTGCGCGCCTACATCGAGTTGTCGTTGCACTATGCCCAGCGCGATATCGTCGCGGCGACGCTCAAACAGCAACAGCAGATTCTCGAGCTGGCACAGAAACGTCTGGACGGCGGGATCGGCACCCACTTCGAAGTCAGCCAGGCCGAAACCCCGCTGCCGGAAACCCATCGGCAACTGGATGCGCTGGACGAAGAAATCTCCCTGAGCCGCAACCAGATCGCTGCACTGGCCGGCAAAGGGCCGGGCGCCGGCGCGCAGTTGCAGCGGCCGACCCTGTCCCTCGGTGCGGCGCTGAAGTTGCCGTCGGCACTGCCTGCCGAACTGCTCGGCCAGCGTCCGGACGTGGTCGCCAGTCGCTGGCAAGTGGCGGCGCAGGCTCGCGGGATCGATGTGGCGCATGCCGGGTTCTACCCCAACGTCGATCTGGTCGGCAGCCTCGGCTACATGGCCACCGGTGGCGGGGCGCTGGAGTTTCTGACCGGCAAGAAGCTCAACTACAACGTCGGGCCGGCGATCTCGCTGCCGATCTTTGACGGTGGGCGACTGCGTGCCGAACTCGGTGAAGCGTCAGCTGGTTATGACATCGCCGTGGCGCATTACAACCAGACCCTGGTCAATGCGCTGAAGAACATCTCGGATCAGTTGATCCGCCGCGAGTCGATGGACAAGCAGCAGACGTTCGCCGCCGAATCGGTGGCTACGGCGCAGAAAACTTACGACATCGCGATGATCGCCTACCAGCGCGGGCTCACCGATTACCTCAACGTGCTCAATGCGCAGACCCTGCTGTTCAAGCAGCAGCAAGTGCAGCAGCAGGTGCAGGCGGCGCGCTTGAGTGCCCATGCGGAACTGGTGACGGCATTGGGCGGCGGCCTTGGCGCGGGTAAAGACGTCCCGACTTTTGAGCAGACCGCCGCACCGAAAACCCCGGCCCTCCTGCGTTGAACACACAACTCCTGTGGGAGCGGGCTTGCTCGCGAAGAGGGAGTGTCAGACAGCCCATTTGTTGTCTGACACAGCGCATTCGCGAGCAAGCCCGCTCCCACAGTTTCTCCGGTTCGACTGACTTTTTGAGCAAGACCAAATGACTCACCTGCCCGCACCTTTGCGCTGGCTCTACTCTCTGGAATGGCGCCGGGGTTTCTTCGACTGGGCACGCAGCGACGGCGTGACCTGGGTCTACATCTTCAAGGTGTTGATCGCCGCATTCCTGACCCTGTGGCTGGCGATGCGCCTGGAACTGCCGCAACCGCGCACGGCGATGATCACCGTGTTCATCGTCATGCAGCCGCAGAGCGGTCAGGTATTCGCCAAGAGTTTCTATCGCTTCCTCGGCACTCTGGCCGGATCGGCGATGATGGTCACGCTGATTTCCTTGTTCGCCCAGAACACTGAACTGTTCCTCGGCTCGCTGGCGATCTGGGTCGGGATCTGCTCGGCCGGCGCCGCTCGTTGCCGCAACTTCCGCGCCTACGGTTTTGTGCTGGCCGGGTACACCGCCGCGATGGTCGGCCTGCCGGCACTGGCGCATCCTGACGGCGCGTTCATGGCGGCGGTGTGGCGGGTGCTGGAAATCTCGTTGGGGATTCTCTGCTCAACCCTGGTCAGCGCCGCGATCCTGCCGCAAACCGCCAGCGCAGCCATGCGCAACGCCTTGTATCAGCGCTTCGGTGTGTTCGCGTTGTTCGTCACCGACGGCTTGCGCGGGCGCAGCAAACCGGAGGCGTTCGAGGCCAGCAACGTGCGCTTCATCGCCGAAGCGGTGGGGCTGGAAGGGCTGCGCAGCGTGACCGTGTTCGAAGACCCGCACATGCGTCGCCGTAACGGTCGGCTCAGTCGCCTGAACAGCGAATTCATGGGTATCACCACCCGTTTCAACGCCTTGCATCAGTTGCTCGAACGCCTGCGCCGCAACGGTGCCGACCATGTGGAAGCAGCGATCAAACCGGGTCTGCAGGATCTGGCCGAAGTGCTCGACGGCTTCAGCGGCCGCGCCCTGACCAGCCCGGATGCGGCGCGTCTGGTGACGGTGCTGACGGCTTACAAGGAAGGGTTGCCGGCGCGGGTGCGCAGTCTGCGGGCGGCCTTCCAGGAGAGCGATCCGAGCGACGCCGAGCTGCTGGATTTCCACACCGCTTACGAATTGCTCTATCGCTTCGTCGATGACCTGCACGGTTATGCACAGACCCACGCCTCGCTGGCCGATCACAGCCACGAGCGCGAACGCTGGGACGAACCGTTCACCCCGCAAACCAGTTGGTGGGCGGCCGCGGCTTCAGGGATTCGAGCCGCGTTTATCCTCGTCGTACTCGGCAGTTACTGGGTCGCCACCGCGTGGCCGAGTGGCGCGACCATGACCCTGATCGCCGCTGCCACCGTGGGCCTGTCCGCCGCCACGCCGAACCCGAAACGCATGGCGTTCCAGATGGCCTGCGGCACATTCCTCGGGGCGTTGATCGGCTTCGTCGAGATGTTTTTCATCTTCCCGTGGATCGATGGTTTCCCGTTGCTGTGTGTGATGCTCGCACCGGTGATCGTGCTCGGCTCGTTCCTCGCTTCGCGACCGCAATACGCCGGTGTCGGTCTCGGTCTGCTGATCTTCTTCAGCACCGGTTCGGTGCCGGACAATCTGACGATCTACAACCCGTACACCTTCATCAACGACTACATCGCCATGGTCATGGGCATGCTGGTCTGCGCGGCGGCGGGCGCGATCATTCTGCCGCCGAACAGCCGCTGGTTGTGGCGACGCCTGGAGCAGGATCTGCGCGGGCAAGTGGTGTACGCGATCAGCGGCAAACTCAAGGGCCTGGCGTCGAGTTTCGAAAGCCGTACCCGCGACTTGATGCATCAGGCTTACGGCCTGGCGGCCGGTCAGCCGCAGGTGCAGAAAAACCTGCTGCGCTGGATGTTCGTGGTGCTGGAAGTCGGTCACGCGATCATCGAGTTGCGCAAGGAGCAGGCGATCCTGCCGGTGCACCCGGCGTATGCCGAATCGCAACCGTGGCGGCAGGCAATCCGGGTCATGGGGCGCTCGCTGGTGCGGCTGTTCCTGCAACCGAATTCAAGCAATCTGGAGCGCGCCCTGGTCGCCGTCGATCACGCGATCAGCCGGGTCGCCGCTACCGATGAACCGTTCGCGCCGCACTTCGATACTTCGGCGCTGCGGCGGGTGAAAAGCTACCTGCACTTCATCCGCACCTCGTTGCTCGATCCGCAATCGCCACTCGCCGCCTATGCCATCGCCAAGCCCGAAGGACTTGCCCATGCCTCGTGAAATCGCCTTCCACGGCGTGTACATGCCGACCATGACCCTGATGTTTTTCGTCGCCGCGGCACTGGCCTGGGCGCTGGACCGGTTCCTTTCGGGGTTCGATCTGTACCGCTTCTTCTGGCACCCGGCGCTGCTGCGCCTGAGCCTGTTTACCTGTCTGTTCGGCGCGATGGCGCTGACCGTCTACCGTTGAGTCTGAGAATTGTCCCGATGAAAAAGTTTTTCAGCCTGCTCGCGACCCTGCTGGTGCTGGCCCTGGCGTTGTGGATCGGCCGTACGTTGTGGGAGCACTACATGAACACCCCGTGGACCCGCGACGGCCGGGTGCGCGCCGACATCATCAACGTCGCCGCCGACGTCACCGGTGAAGTGGTGGACGTGCCGGTACGTGACAACCAGTTGGTGAAAAAAGGTGATCTGCTGATGCAGATCGACCCCGAACACTATCGCCTGGCGGTGAAACAGGCGCAGTCGCTGGTGGCTTCGCGCAAGGCCACGTGGGAGATGCGCAAGGTCAACGCTCACCGCCGCGCTGACCTCGACAACCTGGTGATCTCCAAGGAAAACCGCGACGACGCGAGCAACATCGCCGACTCCGCGCTGGCCGATTACCAACAGGCCCAGGCGCAACTGGAAGCCGCCGAACTCAACCTCAAACGCACCGAAGTGCGGGCGGCGGTGGACGGCTACGTGACCAACCTCAATGTCCATCGCGGCGACTACGCCCGTATCGGCGAAGCGAAAATGGCCGTGGTCGACATGAACTCGTTCTGGGTCTACGGCTTCTTCGAAGAAACCAAACTGCCCCACGTGCGCGTCGGCGACAAAGCCGACATGCAACTGATGAGCGGCGAAGTCCTCAAGGGCCACGTGGAGAGCATTTCCCGCGGCATCTACGACCGCGACAACCCGGAAAGCCGCGAGCTGATCGCCGATGTGAACCCGACCTTCAATTGGGTGCGCCTGGCGCAACGGGTACCGGTGCGGATTCACATCGATGAAGTGCCGGAGGGTGTGCTGCTGGCGGCGGGGATTACCTGCACGGTGGTGGTGAAGCAGGACGCTGCCGAGTAATCCTTTGGCGAGGGAGCAGGCTCCCTCGCCATAACCGACGGTGTCAGTCCTGGCAAAACGTTTCGTGCAGATGCCGCCAGATCACCCGTCCGGATTCGGTTTTTTCAAACACCACAGTTGAACGTCGATCCGTGTGCAATCCGCTCGCATCGGTCTGCTGTTCGCGATAACTCACCGTCGCGCCGCGTTCATGCAAAGCAATCCCGCGAAGCTCGTCGAGCTCGATCCTGAACCCGCTCTTCTTGCCGCCCACCGTTTGAAACAGCGCACGCAAGGCCTCGAAATCCAGCACGCGCCCCAGCGGCGTCACCATGGAAAAGCGTGGCGAAAAACGCGCCAGCAATCGTTCAAGCGTTGCCTTTTCTTCCTCCACGGCAAACCATCGTTCGATGGCCTCATGGGCCCGGATCACTTCGTCAAAATAGTCGGTGTAGTCAGTCATGTGGATTTTTCCTGAAGGTGAGGTGAGCGCAGAAGGGCTAGCACTTTTGTCGAGTCGAAACGCAGTACGGCGGCCATCGGCAACAGCGTGAGCAGTGCAGCGGCGAGAAAGCAGTACTTGAATCCGTTGGCGCCCAAGGCACCCAGCAATGAACTGAGCAGCGCTGCGCCGAGGCAGAAACCGAGCTGGCGGTTGATGTTCCACAGAGCGCTGGAGTGACCCATTTTTTCCGGCGTGATGCCGACAAATGCCAGGGTCTGCGCGGTGACGCTGCACAGACTGCCGCCCAATCCCATCAGGGCATAGGCGAGGACCAACGGGCCGCTGGCGGGTTGATCGATCTGCATCAGCACGACGATGCCAAGGCATTGCAGCAGCATGCCGACAATCAGCAACGGCCTGGGACCGGTCCGGTTGAAGCTGCGTTTGCCAAGCATGATCGCCACGCCCGAGGCCGCCGCCCAGGCCAGCATCAGCGCCCCGGTTTGCGCTGCACCGAAACCGAGGTCGTGCAGATACAACACGGCAATCATGTTGGTGCCGGTAAAGATGCCGGGCACAAACAGATAGATCAGCATCGCCAGGCGCAATGACGGGTTCTTGATCAATTGCAGATCAAGGACTGCACCCGGTTTGTTCCAGCCATCTCGCAGGTAGATCCACAAGGTGATGACGCTGAGCAGCAGGACACCGCCCGCGAGATGTCGGGTTGCGGGTGCACTCGCCAGACTCACGGCAATCAACAACAGACTCAGCGCGGAAACGGCCAGCAGCAGGCCGCGAGCGTCCAGTGTCGGGCGTTCACTCCCTGTCTGATCCGCTTTCAACCAGAGCAGGCCCAGACCGAAAGCGAAAAGTGCCACCGGCATGTTCAGGTAGAAAATCCAGCGCCACGACAACGTCTCGACGATCAAACCACCCGCCGCCGGCGACAGGGCCGGCACCATCAACGCCACCAGCAAAACCACACCGGTGAAGTGCGCGCGTTGTGTCGCCGGAAACTCTCGATAGGCCAAGGCCTGACCGACCGGAAGCAGCAACCCGCCACCCAGTCCTTGCAGCAGTCGCCAGCCGATCAGGCTTTCAATCGAGCTCGCCTGAGCGATGAGTCCGGAGGCGATCCCGAACAGCAAAAGCGAACCGAGGATCAGCCGCCGCTCGCCCACCCGTGCAGCCAGCCACACGCTCAACGGAATGATCAGCGTCAGCCCGAGCATGTAGGCGTTGGTGATCCAGGCCAGTTGCGTTACCGAGGCGTGCAGCTGTGCAGCAATGTCCGGGTAGGCAATGCTGGCGGCGAACATGTTCAGCAGGTCGAGGGCGAACCCCAACAGATACACCAGCGCGACTTTCGAGCGATAGGCCATGGCAGCTTTCCTGTGATGAGGCGTGCAGGGTAGTGCGCTGGTGGCAATAGAAATACGCTGGTTTGGCTGCTAGTTTGTCAAAATTATTTTGACAGGGAGCGCTGTGAACATGGTCAGCCTGGATCGATTCGATACCTTCAAGGCCGTGGTCGAGGCCGGCTCGCTGACCGCCGCTGCCGACACGCTGGGGCAAACGCGGGCGGTGGTGAGCTTCAACCTCAAGCGCTTGGAAGAAGAGTTGGGCGTCACCTTGCTCACCCGCAACACCCGGCAACTGGCCCTCACCGATGCCGGCGAACGTTTTTATCGGCGCTGCCTGCGCACGCTGGACGAAGCGCGGCTTGCGATCGAGGAAGCACGTTCAGAGCACTCGCAGCTCAAGGGCACCCTGCGCATCACCACGACCGTGGAGTTCGCGCTGGCTCAGGTGGTGCCGGCGCTGGAAGTGTTTCGTCAGCAGCAGCCGCAACTGAACATTCACTTGTCCACATCTTCGACCCATGCCGATCTGATCTCCGAACGCTTTGACATGGCGATCCGCCTGGGCCGCATGCACGACTCCAATCTGCGGGCAGTGCAGTTGTCGACGTTCGAGGTATTTGCCGTGGCGGCGCCGGGGCTGGTCGAGCGATTTGTGCCGGTCGATACGCTGGCGGTGCTGGAGTCGATGCCGACGCTGGGACATGGGCGAGTGCCGGAAATGACGGTCAGCGACCCGGCCGGCACCGAGCATATCTATCAGCCAAAACCGGGAACCACCGCCATCGTCGCCGACAACTCGGCGACCCTGCGTGCCTTTGCACTGACCGGGCAAGGCGTGGCGATTTTGCCGCAATGGCTGATTCAGGAAGACCTCGACGCCGGGCGATTACAGCGCTTGTTGCCGGATTACCGCTTCGCCCAGCAAGGCGTTTACGCGCTGTACCCGGACACCCGGCACCTGCCATTGAAGGTGCGGGCGTTCATTGATTTCATGAAGGGCTGGGGCTGAGTGTTGGCTGGCCTGGCCTCTTCGCGAGCAAGCCCGCCCCCACATTTGGAATGCATTCCCCTGTGGGAGCGGGCTTGCTCGCGAAAGCGTCAACTCGGTCTCAGAGCTTTGCGCGCAAGCCGAAGCGCTTCATCAACGTCGACTCCAGCAACCCTTTCGGCAGCAGGGTCGCCAGCAACGGCAATGCCCGGCTGCCATTGCCGATGCGGATCAGTCGCGGTGGCTTGCTCTGCTGCACAGCCTTGAGCAACTCGGCGGCGAAGTCGCTGGCCGGGGTCGGTTTGTCCTGCGAGGCCTTGGCCCGCGCCCGAATGCCTTCGCGTAACGGAAACCACGGCGATTGTTCGTTGATCAGTTGTTCGGCCTCATGGCCGGCATTCTTGGCGAAGCTCGATTGAATCGCCCCCGGCTGCACTTCCATCACGCGAATGCCGAATGGCGCCAGCTCCATGCGCAACGCATCGCTCAACGCATGCACCGCCGCTTTCGACGCGCAATAGGCGCCGGCAAATGGCGTGACCAGCACCCCGGAAACACTGCCGACATTCACCACCAGACCCTTGGCCCGGCGCAGCACCGGGAACAGCGCACGGGTCACGCCGACAATCGAAAACACGTTGGTTTCGAACTGGCGCTGCATGGCCGCAACACCGCCGTCGAGCAGCGGGCCCATGGCGCCGTAACCGGCATTGTTGATCAGCACGTCGAGTCCGCCGTGTTGCTGGTTGATCCGCTCGGCGAGTTGTTCCAGCGCTGCGTTGTCATTGACGTCGAGCTGCACCGCCGTGAACCCGGCCGCGCTTAGCGCCGCGACATCTTCAGCCTTGCGTGCACTGGCCCAGACCTCGTACCCGGCGCTTTTGAAGGCATCGGCGAGCGCGCGGCCGATGCCGCTGGAACAACCGGTAATCAACGCAACGGGCATGGCGCATTCCTTGTGCAAAAGTGTGGGGGAGGGGATCAGTCGGAGAAACTACCCTGCAATCGCTCGGCGCGAAACTCCAGGGTTTGCGGGCGATAACCGGGTCGCAGCGGTGGCAGCGGCAAACAGTCTTCCCAATTGCCGCCGGCCTGCAATTCGCCTGGGCCGCGATAGCGTGGGGCGGCGTATTGATTGTCGGCCAGGTTCACGGTGTCGCCCGGCGCGTACGCTGCGATGCGCCAGCGCAGTTCAGTCAGCGGCACGTCGTTGCCGTTGTTCATCTTGAGCAGCAGCGGCCGGTCGGCAGGGCATTGTTCGGGGGCATAGACGATGCGCAGTTCAAGGCGCGCCAGTTGCTTGACCTCGCGGTTGTCCAGCCACACCACCCACATCGCCACCAGCCCGAGGCCCACAGCGGCAGCCATCGACACCGGCAAGGCCTTGGCCGGGTAGCGCAACAGCAGGATCAGCCAGGTGATGACCAGCAAGACGCCGATGAACATGTTCGAACGCTCCTTGAACTCGTGATGACCATCCTACCGAAGGGGCGCCGGAATGGACATTCACGGATTGAGCGAAGGTGCCGTTGGTCGGAACTGTAATTTCTGACAGTGGCCGAACGAGCGCTGAGCTTGCTCAGATGCCCGAGGCAGAAAGACATGCCGGTCGCGCGGGGAGCGCGCTCCATGAGTTTGCACATCAATACGCCGAGGATGTCTGCAGTCGACCCGCGCGGTCTGACGGTCCGCACGGTCGACTATTGTCGGGTCATCGAGGGCGGCCCGGTCGAGCCACGGATCAACCGCGTCCTTCATGACCTCGCGGGGCGTGCGTTGAAGCAGTGGGATCCGCGGCTTTGGCTGTCACAGACCGGTGACCCGCTGACACCGGCCAACCTGGCGCAGGTGTTTGTTCTGGACGCCACGGCGATTCGTTCGGACAGCGTCGATGCCGGCACGCAAATCGAGCTCAAGGGACTCGCCGCGCAAACGGTGTTCAGTTGGGACAGCCGCCAGACTCGCCGCCAGATCGAACACGATGACCTGCTGCGACCGGTCGCTATGTTCGAACAAGGGGCAAGCGAGCCTCGGCGTTGTGTCGAGCGCATGACCTACGGTCGTCCCGGCAGTGGGGATCAGTCGCGAAACCAGTACGGTCAGCTGATTCGTCATGACCATCCGGCGGGCAGCGTACTGTTCAACGGGTTTGCAATCAGCGGTCAGTGTACCGAAGACACCCGCCATTTCTCTCTGGATCCGCTGACACCCGACTGGCCGGAGCTGGAAGCGGATCGTCTGCGGCTGCTGGAACCCGGCGCCGGTGCGACATCGCGGTGGCGCCATGGTGCGCTTGGCGATGTACTGGAGCAGACGGACGCCCGAGACAACCGACATACATTCGCGCTGACCGCCGATGGCCGCTTGCGCGAGCGCCGCTTGCAGTTGAGGGGTGAGCCTGAACAGATCCTGATCAGCGATATTCACTACAACGCTTATGGCAGTATCGAGCAGGAAACCGCTGGCAACGGTGTGCAGACCACCCGCGTATATCGACCCGAAGACGGTCGCCTGATGGTCCGTCGGGACGAAGACACTCACGGTGGAGTGCTGCAACACTTGCATTATGGATACGACAGGACTGGCAATGTCCTGAGTATCGAAGACAAGGCGCTGCCGATCCGTTACTTCGCCAACCAGCGCATCGAGCCGGTCAGCCGCTTTGTCTATGACAGTCTTTATCAGTTGATCATGGCGTCCGGCTGGGAAGCCGGGAGTGCCAGTCAGGGCCCACATTCGATGGGGCGCGTCGATCCGGCGGCTGTCAGTAACTATCAGCAGACTTACGATTATGATCCCTCTGGCAACCTGCGCAGGCTGACTCATGCAGGCGCACAAAGTCATGGGCGCAAACTGCAACCGGCGAGTTACAGCAACCGCGCTCTGCCTTATGACGACGCACCTCCCGACGACGCTCAAATCGAAGCCGCATACGACCGCAGAGGCAACCTGTTGCAGCTGGAACCGGGGCGGATACTGAACTGGAACCTGCGTAACCAACTGCAATCGGTCAGCCCGGTGGAGCGTGCCTCCCGGCTCAACGACCAAGAGGTCTATCTCTACGCGTCTGGCAGTCAACGAGTACGCAAGATCCGCTCATTACGAACCAACGCCCGCACCCTGGTTTCCGATGTGCGCTATTTACCTGGACTGGAATTGCGCACCGACAACGGCACCGGCGAACGGTTGCAGGTCATCATTGCCGACAACGCTCAAGTACAGCACTGGGAAAGCCCGCCACCTTCGGGAATCAACAATCGGTATCGATACCAACATGTCGATCATCTGGGTTCGGTCTGTCTGGAAACCGCCGCTGACGGTGCGACGATCAACCGCGAAAGGTTTCACCCTTTCGGTACCAGCGCATGGCGGGACGGCGAATTCAGCTGCAAATTCGTTCGTTACTCGGGCAAGGAGCGCGATGCCTCCGGGCTCGACTACTTTGGTCTGCGTTACTACATCCCATGGCTGCAACGCTGGTCCAGTGCGGACCCTGCCGGTCATGGCGACGGTGCCAACCTCTACCGAATGGTTCGCAACAATCCGCTCACCTTCACCGATGACGAGGGGGCGGTCACGCGTAGAAGGCTGGCCAACGGATTGTGGCAACCTGTTATCGCGACGGGGGCTGATCGAATGATGGCCGGGGCTCTGGAGGTGAAAAGCGGCGCACCTCGGCGCGGAGTGCCCGCTACAGGCAGCTCTGGCAACATCCGAAAGGCGCTGGAGGTTGGTGAGCTGGGCAGGATTGAAGTCAGTACCCAACTGCTGGACCCCGCTCCCGGACGTTACTCGAACGAAACCGTCGCGCAGTTGAGCCGCCGTAACGGTGGCGCAGAGTTTATTTTCAGTGTGGATCGCATGACTTATTCCGGTGCTGGCAGTGGGGAATTCAATGCTTTGCGGATCGTCGATATTCCCAATGGCGAGATCCCTGACCAGAACAACGCGGTATCCGGTTATTGGGCGCCTCAGGGTGGTTATGTCGATATTCCGCTGCATCCGACAGGCACTCAGCCGGACTATGTATTTACCCCCGGTTTCAGCGGTTGCTCACTGACGGTGGATCAACTCAACGACAACGTGCTTCGTGTCCGGCATGTGGAAGGCGGAAAGGAAAATGCCCAATACAACGATCTCTCCGAAGGCCACGGAATGGGGCAGGCCGCCGCCATGGAATATCAGGATTACGGTTATGCACCGGATGATCAGGGCCGTCAGGAAAACCTCACGACCGGTTTCGCTTTCATGAAGTACGACCGCAAGCAGCAGCAATGGAACATCCATTACCAGACCATTCAAGGCTCCAGCGGAATCGAGCGTTACAGCCCTGGCAGCACCGGCTTTTTCAAGAAAACCAATGCATCGGTTTCGGTTTATCCACAGACACGTATCAGGAAAACCATGAGCCGGGCAGTCATTCCGAGTGACAGGCGCAAGACGGGCTGAAAAAAAGCCCCCGCCCAACCCGCTGCGGATAGGGGACGCAGCGGGCTGGACGGGGGCTTTTTGTTTTGCGCAACGCTTACTGCGCGATGGTTTTCACCGACACGCCGCGTTCGATCGGGGTCGAGCGACCGTAGATGTCTTCGAAGCGCTCGATATCGTCTTCGCCCAGGTACGAGCCCGACTGCACTTCGATGATTTCCAGCGGGATCTTGCCCGGGTTGCGCAGGCGATGCACCGAGGCGATCGGGATGTAGGTCGACTGGTTTTCAGTGAGCAGGAACACGTTCTCGTCGCAGGTCACTTCGGCAGTGCCGCTGACCACGATCCAGTGTTCGGCGCGGTGGTGGTGCATCTGCAGCGACAGGCATGCGCCCGGCTTGACCGAGATGTGCTTGACCTGGAAGCGCCCGCCCATGTCCACCGAGTCGTAGGAGCCCCACGGACGGTAGACTTCGCAGTGGTTCTGGGTTTCGCTGCGGCCCTGCTCGTTGAGCGTGTTGACCATCTGCTTGACGCCCTGAACCTTGTCCTTGTGGGCGATCATCATGGCGTCCTTGGTTTCGACCACCACGATGTTCTCCAGGCCGATCACCGATACCAGTTTGCCGTTGCCGTGGATCATGCAGTTCTTGCTGTCCTGGATCACCACATCGCCCTTGCTGACGTTGCCATTGGCGTCCTTCTCGTTGACTTCCCACAGCGACGACCAGCAGCCGACATCGCTCCAGCCGGCGGTCAGCGGCACCACGCAGGCGCGCTGGGTCTTTTCCATCACGGAGTAGTCGATGGAGTTGTCCGGGCAGCAGGCGAAGGTGGCTTCGTCCAGTGTGACGGTGTCGGCATCCTGCTGGCTGCGCTCGAGGGTCAGCAGGCAGGTGTCGTAGATGTCCGGATCGTGCTTTTTCAGCTCTTCGAGGAAGCGGCTGGCGCGGAACAGGAACATGCCGCTGTTCCAGTAGTAACCGCCGGACTCGACGAACTCGGTAGCGCGTTTGACGTCGGGTTTTTCCACGAAGTGCGAGACGCGGCTCACGCCTTCGGGCAGCAGCGAATCACCGGTGGACTTGATGTAGCCGTAACCGGTTTCCGGTTTGGTGGCCGGCACGCCGAACAGCACCATTTCGCCATTTTCAGCGGCGACGGTGGCCAGGGCGAGGGCGCGTTGCAGGGCTTTCTGGTCTTCGAGGACGTGGTCGGCCGGCAGTACCAGCATCAGTTCGTCGCGACCTTCATTGACCAGCATCATCGCGGTCAGCGCCACGGCCGGTGCGGTGTTGCGGCCGAACGGTTCCATCAGGATGCGCTGGCATTCCAGATTGCGGCTGGCCAACTGCTCGTTGACGATGAAGCGGTGATCCTTGTTGCAGACCACGATCGGGGTGTCCATGCCTTCGAACACCAGACGCTCGAGGGTTTGCTGGAACAGCGTGTGTTCGCCGGTCAGGGCGAGGAACTGCTTGGGAAACTGCTTGCGCGAAAGCGGCCAAAGACGTGAACCGCTACCACCTGACAAGATCACCGGAATCATATTGTTTACTCCATAAAATCGATTTGTTTGGGCTTTTGTGGGAGGGGGCTTGCTCCCGAAGGCGGTGTTTCAGTGACATCAATGTTGAATGTCAGACCGCTTTCGCGAGCAAGCCCGCTCCCACAGGGGGAACTGCGTCAGTTCAGGAAAATTTGTTAGCGGGTCGACACCGGGCGTTTCACCCAGACTGGCGACAGGTTGCTGCCGTTGCCGGTGACGTACAGCACCGCAGCTTCACCGCGCTCCAGGGCGACCGGCTTCACATCGCCGACTTTCTTGTCGCCCTCGTACAGCGCCAGGCTGACTTTCACCGGGTTGATTTCACGCTCGCCACGGCCCTTGGCGGCCACGTTCGGCACCACGTCGGTCTTGCCGTCGGCGGTCTTCAGGGTCAGCGGCTTGTCGCTGAGGTTCTGCACGCGCACCAGGGATTTCTGCTTGTTCTTGAACGGCGGTTCTTCGATCAGTTGCGGTGCGCCGGACGCGTTGTTGACCAGGGTGTAGTAGTGGTCACCGGCGAGTTTGACCGGCAGGGTCTGGCTGCCGACCTTGGCGCTGTAGTCACCACCCGGCATGAAGCTGAAGTCGCTGCTGGCCAGCGGTGCGACGTCGCTCAGGTTGGTGCTGCCGACAGTGGCGCTGACTTCAGCGTTGCTGGCGTTGTAGACCCGTACGAAGGTCGAGCCTTTCGGTGCGGTCGGGCCGTACAGCGCGGCGTCACCACCGGCAAAGGCCTGGACCGACAGCACGCTCAGACCCGCGACCAGAGCGAAGCGTTTAGCGAGACGACGAGGAGTTGTAGTGAAAGTCATGGTGGACCTCTCTTTCAGTTTTGCGCCCGATCGGGCGTCTCGGATTTAGTGTTTACAGCTACGTTTTGTTGGCGCGCGCCGGCTTGTTTAAGCTCTGCGACCCACTGCGGGTCGGCGTCGCCGATTTCGTTGTTCACAGGCAGATATCGTTCAGGAAACTCCCAGATCAGCACCTGTGGCGGGCTGTTCTTGAAGTCATCGCTTTTCAGGTAGCTGAGCATCGGCAGGATCGGGCCGTGGCCGTCTTCGGCGTAGTTGACGACGTCGCTGTGCAGCGCTTGCTTGAGCGCACCGACGAAGTTCCAGTTGGGGTTGGCGCTGTAGCTGGTGCCGATCAGCGCGACCGGCACTTCGCTGTTGGCGAACAGCGCGTCGTCACCGGCAGGCTGCTCGGTGGCGGCCACGGTATTGCGCTTTTGCAGCGGCTCTTTGGCCGGCATCAGGTTTTCGAACAGCGGGTCCAGCGGCAGGAACAGGCGCAGGTCGCCCTTGTGCGTGACCTTCTCCGCCGGCGTGGTGACGAAACGCTGCGGCTCGCCGCTGAGCGGAAACTTGTCGGCGATAGTTTTGGCCAGGGTGTTGGCGGCGATTTCCGCGCCTTCCGGGGTCCAGTGGGTGTCGGTGCGCAGGAACACTTGCTGACCGTTCTGCTTGGCCGCTTGCAGCGGGCCGAGCAGGTCGGGGGCGAGGATCTTGTCCGCCGCGACACGGGCGTGGAAGTCCTGATAGAGGTTGGCGTGGATGCTCGCCGGTTTCACTTCACCCAGGTGTTCCGGGTACAGGCGAACCTTGGCCGGCACGATCGCCATCACCAGTTTCACGCCTTTCTCTTTCAGGGTCTGGCGCACGCCTTCGACCAGCGCGTAGTTGCCTTGCAGGTTCAGCTCTTCGTTGACGATCGGGTTGAATTCCTCATCGCTGTACAACCACTGATCGCGACCGAGCACCACGCCCGGACGACCTTCGTTGAACAGTTTGAAATCCAGCGCGGCCCAGAGGTTGGTGCCCAGTCGCTTGATCGGGAATTCATCGTCGTAGTGGGTTTCCACGGCTTTGGTCCAGCGGCCGTTGAGCACCGTCGCGTCGGCGTTGGTACTGAAGCCGAAGAAGCTGCGCACCGACCACAGACCGAGCACCAGCAGGGTCACCAGAAACAGTGCGACATAGAAGATGCGTAATGAGCGGGTCATGTCAGATCCCTCAGAACTGGAAGTAAAGGAACGGCGAGAAGCTTTGCGCCGAGAGTTTGAGAATCGAGGCGATGAACAGCAGCAGGATCAGCCCGCGCATCACGTAGCGCGACCAGTCCGCCGTCCAGTACGCCGGTTGCACCTGGGCTTCGACGCCGACGGTGTAGCCAGGCTCGTGGATGCTTGCCGGGTTTTCGCCAGGCGCTGCCTTGATCAGGCCCGGTTGCGCACCGGCAGGGCCGTCGCTTTCGACGTTGACCGCAGGTTTGGTCTTCACCGGTGGCTGGTTGGTGTACAGATCACGCAGACCGAAGAACGCCAGGGTCACGTAAGCCACCACCAGAGTCGCCACTTGCAGGCCGGTCAGGCTGGCGCGGTTGAGTTCCGAGAGCGACCAGTCGCCGAAACTGAACATCGCGCCATACATGCGGCCGGCGACGTGCAGGTTCTCGGCGCGGAAGATCACCCAGCCCATGACGACCAACAGGAAGGTCAGCGCCCAGCGGATCGGGTTGAGGCTGCGCGGCGAGGTGTTGAGGCCGAGCATTTTTTCGATCGCCAGCCACATGCCGTGCCAGGCACCCCAGACGATGTAGGTGATGTTCGCGCCGTGCCACAGACCACCGAGCAGCATGGTCAGGAACAGGTTGCGATAGGTCATCAGCGTGCCTTTGCGGTTGCCGCCGAGGGTGATGTAGAGGTAGTCACGCAGCCAGGTCGACAGGCTGATGTGCCAGCGGCGCCAGAACTCGGTGATCGACTGGCTGATGTACGGCTGCTTGAAGTTTTCCATGAAGCGGAAACCCATCATCAGGCCCAGGCCGATGGCCATGTCGCTGTAACCGGAGAAGTCGAAATACAGCTGCGCGGTGTACGCCAGCGCACCGAGCCAGGCATCGCCCGTGGTCGGGTGTTGCAGGGCGAAGCAATGGTCGGCGACCACGGCCAGGGTGTCGGCGATGAAGACCTTTTTGATGAAACCCTGCATGAACCGCGTGCAGCCCTCGGAGAATTTGTCGAGGGTGTGGGTGCGGTTGTTGAACTGGTCGGCCAGGTCACGAAAGCGCAGCACGGGACCTGCGATCAGGTGCGGGAAGATCGCCACGAACGCCGCGAAGTCGATCAGGTTGCGGGTGGCCGGGGTGTCGCCGCGATAGACGTCGATGATGTAGCTGATCGACTCGAAGATGTAGAACGAGATACCGATCGGCAGCAGCACATGGGTCAGGATGAACGGCTCGAGACCGAACGAGGTCATGATCGCGTTGATGCTGTCCACGCCGAAGTTGGCGTACTTGAAGTAGCCGAGGATGCACAGGTCCACCGCCACGCCGAGCAACAGCCAGCGCTGGGCCGGTTTGCTGCGCACGCCGGCGGCACCGACTTTCAGGCCGATCCAGTAGTTCCACAGGGTGACGCCGGCGAACAGCGCCAGGAAGTCCACCCGCCACCACGCATAGAACACGTAGCTGGCGATCAACAGCAGCAGGTTGCGATAGCGTTGCCCGCTCAGGTAGTACAAGCCGAGAAAGATCGGCAAGAACAGAAACAGGAACACGTTGGATGAAAATACCATCCCGATCTCTCCATGTTTGAACCAACAGTCAAGGGCCAAAGCCCCCCCAAACCCCCCGTGGTGTTGGAGGGGTGAAACGGTGTTTCTTCGAAGGTTGTGGGTGGCCTTGCGACCGTAGCCCTCACCCCCCGCCCTCTCCCGGAGGGAGAGGGAGCCTGATCTCGGTTGTTGCCAAAATTGAGATCGGCTCGGTCTTTCCTATTGCAGCCAATGGCCCCTTGTTTCGATCGCTTTCAAAACCTGAGAACCACTCGGTAGCTCAGGTCGGCGGATCTCTCAAAAGCACCTCGGTCAGTCCCCTCTCCCTCCGGGCGGTCCGACGTTTCGGGAGGGTTAGGGTGAGGGGCTTTTGCCTTTCGCTTTTCACGATCCCTTGTTGCCCTTTTCATGGGACGGGTCGTAGACCTTGGTCAGGTCGCCACCCAGTCGGAAGGTCTTGAACGGCTGCATCCCGTGCTTCTTCTCCAGCACATCCGGCGAACAGGTGTAGAGGGTGCAGAACGGTTCGAGCCAGGCGAATTTCATGTCCTCTTTCAGATCGGTCATGTCCTGTTTCTTGCCGTTCTTCTTCTCGAACTGATCCGGGTCTTTCACCCCGGCCAGCACCCGGTCACCCAGACGCTTCAGCGCGCCGTTGTTTTCCTGACGCAGATCCACACCGTTGACCTGGGCAAAACTGGCGATCATCGCCAGCGGCGGCAGGGCGTAGTTGTGGTAGGCGAGGGCGCGTTGCTGGCGCTTGAGTTCGTTGGGCAGGTAACCGTCGGCATCGATCTGGTTGACGCCGACCTTGTATTCCTTGACCGCCCAATCGAACAGGTCGCGGCGGTTGGTGGCGATGGACGTCGCCATCACTGACCACGCCGCCCAGTACGAATGGTTGTTGGTTTTTTCCAGCGGCAGGTTGTCCCAGTCGCTGACCACCTGATCGGCCATTTTGCTGAACCAGGCTTCGATCACCTGCGCTTCCTGCTGATGCTGCGCCAGTGGATGGGAGTCGGAGAACTTCAGGCGAATGTACGAAGAGGCCATGCTGCCCAGCGCCCATTTGCGCATCGACTTGCCGGTGTGGTTGAAGTCCTTGGACATCAACGCATCGGCCTTGGCCCACGCCGTCAACCAGTTGAGCGTGCAATCGAGCTGTTCCGGACGACCGTCGCGCATGAACTGCATCACCCGTTTGGCGGTGCCGCGCTCCAGCGTGGTGATGTCTTTGGTGGTGTCGCGGAAGGCTTTTTCCGACTGCACGTTCAGCGTCGCGCGAGCCTTGTCCGAGCCTTCGTATTTGCTGCGAAATTGTAGCGGGCCGGTGTAGGGCGCCGGCATCGCGTCACAGCCTTCGCTCTTGTCGCCGGTCTTGAATTTATCCACAGCGGCGAAGTAGCCCTGAGGCGGACGCAATGGCGCGGCGGCCTGAGTGGCCCCGGCGAACATCGCCAGTGTCAGCAGGGAAGGCGCAAGCAGGTGTTTGATCGTTCGGTTTCGCATGGCAGACCTCATTGCCCGACCTGAGCAGTTTGTTGCCCAGCACCCGGGAATACGTTGCGTTTGCAGATTTTCGCTTCGACTTTCTGTGGCGCGGTGCCCGCATCCGGACCCTGGACTTCGACGGCCAGCAGGTTCTGCGAGGCCCAGTCTTCGTCCGTGCGCAATTCAAAGGCGAAACGACCGTCGGTGTCGGAGGTTTCCGGTTTCTCGATCTTGATGTCCTCGTGGCGACCGTTCATGTACCAGAGGGTGGCTTGCAGTTTTTTCACCGAGGTATCGGCGAAGCGGATGTCGACCTGATGGCCGCTGTTCTGCAGGTTCAGGTTCTTGCTGTTGACCAGCAGTTCCTGTTTGCCGCCGGGCTTGAGCGTGGTGCTGGCGGACATTTGGGTTTCCTTGCCTTCGCAACCGTTATCCAGCAGCGCCATCATCTGGCGGTAGATGGTTTCCTGGTCGAGGCGATACAGCGGCGAGAATTCCCAGATAAGGATTTTCGGCGGCGTCTTCTGGAATTCGTCGCTGCCCAGGTACTGCAGCATCGAACCTTCCAGACCGCCGCCGGGGAAGGCAACGTTGAGGATGTCGGCGCCGATGGCTTCTTCGAGGAAGCCTGCGAAGTTGTAGTTCTTGCCGCTGTGGGAGGTCCCTACGAGGGTGATCTGCGGGTTGCCGGAATCGCCGAACAGATCGCCGTCACCGGCTTCACCTTTCGGCTCGGTGGTGAACTGGTCCATGTACTGGATCGCGTAACTGGTGCCGCACAGTTGCCCGGCCATGTTGTGCAGGGTGCCGGTCTTGCCCATGCGCCCGGAGCGTTTGGTCTCGAACTCACGCTTGGGAATGTCGGCGAAGGCCGGGATCTGCTTGACCTTCTCGGCGACGATTTTTGCCGTGCGCTGCGCACCGTACGGCGTCCAGTGCTGGTCGCCACGGAAGTAGAAGTCGTGGGCGGGCAGGGTGTCCGGCAGCGATTCGTTGGTCAGTGGCGACAGGTCCGGCACCACGTAACCCATTTGGGCGAAACGGCCGAGCATGGTCTTGTAGTTGCCCAGCGCTTTCTCGTAATCGAACGCGGCTTTTTCTGCCGGATTGAGCTTGTTGCGGTTCACCAGGCCACGGGTCGGCTGGTAGACGATCACCAGTTCGACACCTTTGGCCTTGAACGCATCGTGCAGCTGTTGCAGGCGTTTGTAGCCGGCCGGGGTGGTGTTGAACTCGGTGCGCAGGTCTTCCTGGGTCCGGAACAACCAATCGCCCTGGGCCTGCACCAGTGTGGTGAAGTTCTGCTGATAGCGCGTGGTGTAGTTCTTCGCGTCATGGGCGGCGGGGCACAGACTGCAGCAGGGTTCGGCCGTGAACTTCGGCGGCTGGACTTCATCCGCGCGCACGCCGTTGCTGGCCGCCAGAACGCCTACGGTCAGGGCCGACAGGCTGAGTAATTTGATCAGGTGTGGGTGCATAAAATTATCCTCAGTCCCGCATTTCGGTCTGGCGTTCGACAGGGTCGATCAGCACGGCTTTCTGCTGGCGCACCAGCAGGTCGAGAATTTCATCCTGACGGTCACCCAGGACGCCGTTGAAGCTGATGCCGCTGGATTTGGTCGGCGCCAGCATCGACACGCGGTACAACTCGACGCTCAGCGGCGAGTCGATGGCCATCGGGCCGCTGCCGTTGGCCGCCAGTTCTCCGCCGACCACGATCAGCGAAACCTGGGCGTCGAACGGGTCGAGCTTGATGTCGCGGTCGGTATCGGTCAGGTCCTTGATGTGGCCGTAGACACCGGTCAGGCCGTTGGCCATGGCGATGTTTTCGTAAAGGCGGATGTTCACGCTGTTACGAATGCGGATGCCGTGGCGCTTGTTGCTGATGACCTTGTTGCCCCACAGCAGGTTGTCGGCGGACTCGTAAAGCGTGATGCCGTCGGTGTGGTTCTTGTAGATCTCGTTGTAGGCGACGATGTTGTTCACGCTGTTACGGTCGATCACCAGTCCCGAGAGGTGGTTGTCGAAACTCTTGTTGTTGAAGATGAAGCTGTCGTTCACCTCACGGGAAATGATGATCCCGTGCTTCTTCTTCGTCCCATGGACGGTGTTCTCGGCAATGATCAGGCCGTGGGAACGGTCGTGGGGGTCGATGCCGTAGACGATGTTGTCCTTGTAGGTGTTGCCCTTGACCACAAAGTCGCGGGTCTCGTAGCAGTAGAAGCCGTACCACATGTCCGAGAACTCGGAACCGACGATCCAGCCGGTCGGCTCGGGACGCTTGAGCACCTTGGCCATGTTCGGCGTGTACTGGGAAATACTCACCCCGTACGACTTACTGTTGGCGTAGCCGAAGCTGGCCATCTTGCTGTTGACGATGTAAGTCTCGGTGCCGCCCCAGGCCAGCAGAAACGGGCGGAATTCCTTCGGCGAACGGAAGGTCGCCGGGCCGTTGTCCTTCTCGCGCCAGCCAGTGACTTTGGTGTCACGCACAAACAACTGACCGTCGTTGACCAGAAACGAACCGGCCTCTTGCGACAGGCGCAGTTCCTGGGTCTGGCCATCGATTTCGAGGATGCCTTTACGGCCCACGACGATGGGCAATTTGGCCAGATACACGCCCGGAGAGGTTTCGCTGAAGTACTGCTTGGGCAGTTTCTGCGCCAGGTCCTTCAGGTTCATGTAGCCGTCGTCGACGAAGATCGCCTGCGGGATGCCGTGCTGACGCACCACCCATTCGGCCATCTTGTTGTCGCCGCCGATGAAGTCCTTCAGGGCGTCTTCCTGCATCATCCGGCGCACGCTGATCTTGCCCGGTTTGCTGCGCACGATTTTCGCGGCAGCGGCCTCGGCGGTGAAGCCGGAGAGGTCGGGCAGTTTCGGCTTGGTCAGTTCCAGCGCCTCGGTCGGGGCGCTGCTGACGGTGTAGGTCTTGGCCTGTTGCAGTTCCTTGGCGATGGTGACCGGCTTGCCTGGCTGAGGGGCCGCCGGTTCGACCGTGGCGAAGGCGCCAGTCGAGGCCAGCAACAGGGCGCCGGCCAACAGGCTGAGCGAGCCTTTCCTTGGGTTGTTCATGTCGGGCACTCCCTTCGCGGTTTGCATCAGAAGCGCCAGATCACGTCGATGAACGCGCGGTGCATATACGAATCGACCTGGCTGCCATAGGCATCACCCGGCTTGAACACACCGCCACGCAAACGCACCAGCGCCGAAGGCTCGTCGATCGACTGGCTCAGCGCCGCCGGCAGCAGGCCCTGCTTGAAGTACTTGGTGACCACCAGATCCATTTCCTGGCCCAGATCCTTGTTGCCGTCCTGCAGTGGCAGGGAGGTGCTGGAAAGGATCGCGCCAGTGACGTCGTCGGTGTTGTTTTCCACAGCGTTGATGCCGTTGCTGCCCACCGGTTTGTTGCCGTCCACGCGCCAGAACTTGTGGTAGATCAGGCTGGCGTCGTACTGGTCGTTGAGCATCCAGGAGCCGAACAGGGTGGCGGTCTGCATGTTGTTCATTTCGCCACGGAAAGCCTCGCCGAAACGGTGCACCCGCGAGCGGGTGCCGGTGTAGTTCGAGCGGTTGCTTTCCAGGCCGTTCTGTTGGTAATCGGCACTGGCGCGGGCATAGGCCGCACCGACCTGCCACTGAGGATCGAGGCGCAGGCGCACGCCGATGTCGGTGGCCCAGCCGTTGATGTCTTCGCTGCGCTTGGCCTGTGCCGGGCGGGTGCCATCGGCGTTCAGCGGGTTGACCGTGTCGCGGTCGCCGCTCATGCCGGTGATGCTGCCCCAGTAGTTGACGGTGTTGGTGTTGCGCCAGTTGTAGGCGTCGCTGTCGGCGGTCAGACCGAGCCAGCTGATGTCGCCGTTCTGGGTTTTGTCGAGGGTGTCGCGGGGCACGCCCGGTTCGGCGTAATCGAGTTTGCCGTCATCGTGGGTGTGGTGGCCGCGTATGCCGACCCAGTTGCCCGGTGTCCACTGATACGCCGCATCGGCGTAGGCGTGCAGGCGATCCTTGTCTTTCGGTGCCAGCTCTTTCAGATCGGTGCGGTATTCGCTGAAGCGCTCGGCGACACCGGCATTGGCACGCAGCAGGGTGGTGTCGAAGGTCCAGTTCAGCGCTTCGATATTGGTGTCGCGCCACTGGCCGTCGTCGTTGCGCAGGCGCTGGCGACCGAACTTGAGGATCTCGCCGGGGTAGGGCGTCAGGCCGCTGTAACCGACCCAGAACTCGCGCATCGCCAGGTAGTTTTTCTTGGTTTTGCGGTCGCCGTTGTCGGTGGTTTCGGCGCCGTCGGACTGTTGCAGGGTGTCGGTCTCGATGATGTCGGTCGAGGTCACGGCCTGACCCATGGCGTAGGCGCTCCAGGCGCCGCTTTCGCCGTAGACCCAGGGGCGCAGATCCAGGCCCACACCGTTGACGTCGCCACCCGGGGCGGTGCCGAGGTCGCGGTCGTCTTCGGACTGGCCGGTGATTTTCACTTCGAGGCCGAAGTTCTTGGTTTCGGTCATCGCGGCCAGTGTCGGGCAAGACCAGATCAGCGCGAACGAAAGGCCAATGCCAGCCTTCACGAATGGATTCAACTTCATAATTTTTCCTCGCCGTCTTCTTCTTGCAGGGCGTGCAGTTGCATTGCGTTCGGGTTCAGGGCGCCACGGCTGGCCTGTTCCTGTTGCAACAGGCGCTGGGCTTCGGCCAGGCGCTCGGGGGGCAATTGCGCCGCGAGGGTGGTCGCCAGCTCATCGGCTTGCGGGGTGTTTTGCGCCTTGGCCAGTTGGCTGAACACGTAGGCGTTGAGCGGATCGGGTTTGGTGCCCTTGCCCTGGGAAAACAGCTGGGCGATGGCGAAGTCGGCGCTGTTCTGGCCGTTGCGCGCAGCGGTCAGCAGGTGGTCGAGAGCCTTCTGCGGATAGACCTTGCCCAGGTAGCCACGGCGGTAGATCTGGCCCAGGTAGTAGTCGGCGGCGACTTCGCGGCCAACGGCTTTCTGGAAATGTTCCTCGGCGACTTTCGCGTCGGCCGGTACCAGTTTGCCTTCGTAGTAGAGCTTGCCCAGCAACAGTTCGGCACGGGGCTGGTCGGCGGCGCGGCCGTTGTCCAGGTACTTCATCATCTGATCGACGTCGCCCAGTTCCGGGAAGTCGTAGAGCAATTGCGCCAGCGTCACCCACGATGCCGGGTAGCCCGGAGCGATCGGCTCGAGCAGCGCCTGTGCAGTCTTTTCGTCGGTCTTGCCGAGGGTCGAATCGGCAAGCACACGGGCAACGGAGTCCACACGCTGGGCCGTGACGCTGCCGCGGCTGTAAGCGGCCTGCATTTGCTTGATCAGCTCGGCTTGCTGGTCTGGCTGGGCACGTTTCTGATAGACCGTGGCCAGTTCGACGTAGCAGATGTCGGTGGTGTGGAGCGCGGCCTTGCAGATCTTTTCCACGTCATCCAGATGTTGGTCGTAAGTGCCCTGGGTGCGATACAGCAGCACCTGCGCCAGACCCGCTTCCGGATAGCCCGACTTGCGCCACTGGTCGATCTGCTGCTGGGCGTTGATGTTCGGGAAACTGTGCGGGTATTGCAGGTACAGCATCGCGAGCGGGATCAGCGTGTTGCCTTCGCCACTGGCGGCGGCTTTCTTCAGCAGGGTTTCGGCCTCGTGATGTTCGGCTTCGGTGGAGCCGGGCTTGGCCACCAGCAAGCGACCGAGTCGGGCCTGGGCGCGCGGCGAAACACTGGCGGCGGCGCGGTAGGTGGCTTCGGCCTGTTTCATCTGTTCCGGGTCGCGGCTGTCGACCTGGATGTCGGCGAGGCCGACCTGGGCTTCGCTGTAACCCAGGTCGGCCAGCGCACGGTAGTTCTGCGCGGCGGTCGCGGTGTCACCGCGCTTGAGCGCTTCGTTGGCCAGACGCTGGTCGGGCAGGCCGGCGCAACCGGCCAGAGACACTGCTAATGCAACTGCACACAGAGGACCCATGTGGGAGCGGGCTTGCTCGCGAAGGCGGTGTGTCAGCCCACACTGATTCTGAATGTTGAACCGCATTCGCGAGCAAGCCCGCTCCCACAAGGGCTGCGGCGTGTTCAAAAGAGTAGGAGTAGTCACAGGCATGTCCTCGACTTAAAGACCGGCAGCCATGGCTTTGTCGATCAGCCAGTTCAGGTTCGGGCCACGGTCGCTGTTCACTTCCACCGGACGGCCGGCAAAGGTGCTGTCCAGCGGCTCGTCCGGCTGGATCTGCACGCGGATATCGGAGGACAGGTCAGCGCTTTTCAGGCTGGTGCTGCTGATGATCTTGCCGGTGCGGGTCTTGTCTTCGCCGGCGATCTGGAAGCTCACGGGTGTACCCGGGCGCACGTCGCCGAACTGGCGATAGGAGAAGCGTGCATCGACGGTGGCCTGGGTGTTGCGCGGTACCAGGGTGAAGATCACATCGCCCTTGCTCGCGTATTGACCGTCAGCCACCAGTTGCTGAGCCACGGTGCAATCGCACGGCGAGGTGAGGGTGCCGGTCATTTGCTTGCCGAACAGTTCTTCAACCTTGGCCGGTTGCAACTGGTCTTCATCCAGATGGCCCTTGAGCACGTCGAGCATGCTGGTGCTGAAAGTCGCCAGCGGTGCGCCCTTGGCGGCGACGCCGTCGGACTTCACCAGGCTCTGCACGGTGCCGTCGCGAGGCATGGTGATGTTCATCCCCGGCACGCTGACCAGGCCGGCCTGCGCGTGGCTGACGAAGTACATGCTGTACACCGATTTGAAAACGAAACCCGCCGCCACGAGGCCGATCGCGAAGATACCGGCACTGAAGGTCACGGCTTTCAGACGCCCGAACGGGGTCATGCCGTGGCCGCCGTCCTTGGCCTTGCGCGCCTTGGTGAAGTTGTCGCGCTGCAGGGTTGCCAGCACTTCGCCGATGGTGACGATGTCGCCGGCCAGGTGCGAAGTGATCAGGTGGCGCAGGGTGGAAATGTCCTGCGGTTCGAGGTTCTGGAACTGGCAGCCGGCGCGGCCGGTCTGGCGGTCGTAGGAACGCACTTGCAGTTCAACATCCATGGCGATGCCGAGGTTGTCGATGACGAATTGCAGGCGCGCCTTGTACACCTGGCCGACGGTCAGTGGCAGTTGCCCGGCGTTGAACGCCAGACCACCGGCGGACAGGTCGATGACCCGCGCTTCGACCGGTGTGCGGTCAGGGCCGAAGAATCGCAGTTTGGCCGGGATTTTCACTCGGGCGTGCTGACGCTGGGCTTCGGATTCATGCACTACGTTGACGTTGACGGCGGTATTCATGGGGGCGATTTCCTTGTTAATTCAAGAGGGGCAGGTCAGACCATCATCAGCAGCACGGCGACGAAAATGCTGCCGGCGGAGAAGGTCATGGTCCGAGACGACCAGGTGTTGAACCAACGTTGAAAGCTGGCGAGATCACGGGTCAGGGAAGTGGGCTGGCGAGTCCAGGATTGTTGGTCGAGGCGGAAGAACACGTAGATCTTCACCAGCGCGCCGACGATCTGGTTGTAATAGAGAATCACCGGGTAGGCCGGGCCGATACGGTGGCCGGAGCACGACAGCAGCAGCGTCAGAATCAGGCGGGTGATGCCGATCCACAGCAGGTACGCGAGGATGAACGCGCCGCCGTACTTGAAGCTGGCGATGATCGCTACGGTCAGGCCGAGCAGCGAGGTCCACATCGATACGCGCTGGTCGAACAGCACCACCGAGGTAAAGGCGCCGAGGCGTTTCACACCCAGGCCCAGCGCCCGGGAGTTCTGCCGCAGGTTGTTGCCGTACCAGCGGAACATCAGTTTGCGACTGGCCTTGATGAAGCTCTTTTCCGGCGGGTGTTCAACGGTGTTGATCGCGGCGTCCGGCACGTAGAAGGTGTCGTAGCCCAGGCGCATCAGGCTGAACCAGCTCGACTTGTCGTCGCCGGTCAGGAACTTGAAACGGCCCAGGCGCCAGTGTTGCAGCGAGTCGCTTTCGACGTCGGCGATGAAGTCCGGGTTGGTGACTACGGAAGCTCGGAACACCGACATCCGGCCGGTCATGGTCAGCACGCGCTTGGACAGGGCCATCGAGCACATGTTGATGTGGCGCTGGGCGAAACGCAGCTTGTGCCACTCGCTCATGATGTAGCCGCCGCGCACTTCGCAGAATTCGTTGGTGGTCAGGCCGCCGACGTTGCCGAACATCTGGAACCACGGCACGGTCTTGCGTACCACGCCTTCGCCGAGCACGGTGTCGCCGTCGATAACGGCAACCACGGCGCGGTCGTCCGGCAGGTGACGGGAGATCGCACGGAAGCCATAAGCCAGGCCATCGCGTTTGCCGGTGCCGGGAATGCGCACGAAGTCGAGTTTGACCCGGTCCGGTGGATTCATCCGTGCCCACAGCGCCTTGACCAGCAGCTCGTCGGACATTTCGACGATGGAGCAGACCACGGTGGTCGGCAGTTCGCAGTCGATGGCTTCGCGGATCACCGAGCTGTAGACCTGCGCGGTGGTCAACGCGTCGATGCGAAAACTGGTGACCATCAGAAACACATGGGACGGGTCCGCCGCCTTACCCAGCTTGCGAACCTTGCGGCGCAGGTGCGGGTAGACGATGTAGAGAAAAATCATGCCGCGCACAAAGTGCGTGGCACCCATCGAGTAGCGCCAGATACCCACGGCGCCAATCAGGAAAATGAAGTCCTTCGACTCGGAGTCGAATGTGGACACGGGCAGCATCAGGGCCAGGCCCATCAGCAGGCTCAGAAACAAAAGCCAGCCGGCGGATTGCAGAAAAAAATGTGTGAGCTTGGACATGACCGTCATCCGAAGGTGATGGGGGCTTCAAGCCGCCCGCCGATTCACGGCGTGCGGCCTGAAGCTCGAGGCTTGCTGCTGCGTTACCAGCAGATCCCTTCGGTGCGGCTACCGGCACTGGTGGCCTTGGACATGAAGCCCACCAGGTCGATCACCTGCTTGCCGTGCGGCGCTTCTTCGGCCAGGGCGCGGAACTTCTCGTCGCGGTTGCCGAGGATGATCACGTCGGAGTTGTCGATCACCGAATCGAAGTCCGCATTGAGCAGGGACGACACGTGGGGGATCTTCGACTCGATGTAATCCTTGTTCGCACCGTGGACACGGGCGTACTGGACGTTGCTGTCGTAGATGCTCAGGTCGTAACCCTTGCCGATCAGCATCTCGGCCAATTCCACCAGCGGGCTTTCGCGCAGGTCGTCGGTGCCGGCCTTGAAGCTCAGGCCCAGCAGGGCGACTTTGCGTTTGTCATGGCTTTCAACGATGTCGAAGGCGTTCTGCACTTGCGATTCGTTGCTGCGCATCAGCGAGTTGAGCAGTGGCGCTTCGACGTCCAGGGAGCCGGCGCGGTAGGTCAGGGCGCGCACGTCTTTGGGCAGGCACGAACCGCCGAAAGCGAAGCCCGGACGCATGTAGTACTGGGACAGGTTGAGGGTCTTGTCCTGGCAGACCACGTCCATCACTTCACGGCCATCGACGCCCACCGCTTTGGCGATGTTGCCGATCTCGTTGGCGAAGGTCACTTTGGTCGCGTGCCAGACGTTGCAGGTGTACTTGATCATCTCGGCGACGGCGATGTCCTTGCGGATGATCGGTGCGTCGAGCTCTTCGTACAGCGATTGCAGAACGTCACCCGAGGCCTTGTCGAACTCGCCGATGACGGTCATCGGTGGCAGGTCGTAGTCGGCGATCGCGGTGGACTCACGCAGGAACTCAGGGTTGACCGCCACGCCGAAATCGACGCCGGCCTTCTTGCCGGAGCAGTCTTCGAGGATCGGGATGACAACGTTTGCCACGGTGCCCGGCAGAACGGTGCTGCGCACCACGATGGTGTGGCGGGTGGATTTTTCACGCAGGACAAAACCGATCTCGCGGCACACCGCTTCGATGTAGTTCAGCTCCAGGTCGCCGTTCTTCTTGCTCGGCGTGCCGACGCAGATCATCGACAGATCGGTGTCACGAATCGCCTCGGCGAAGTTGGTCGTACCGCGCAGACGACCGGTCTCGATCCCTTGCGCCAGCAACTCGCCCAGGCCCGGTTCGACAATGGGGGATTTGCCAGCGTTGATCATGTCGATCTTGTCTTTGGCAACATCGACGCCAACCACGTCATGGCCCCGTGCAGACAGGCAACCGGCACACACTGCGCCGACGTAACCCAAACCAAATATGCTGATGCGCATCGCAATTACCTCTGTATATATCAGGCCGTTAGAGGGCCGGAGTTAATGGTGTTCAGCGGTTTTAGTGCACTCGAAAGTGTGACTTGCAGGCGTCACAATGCCGTGTGCAGGCATACTAAGTTTCGAGTGTCTAAATAAGTGCACTCAAGATGTGCGCAACCAGGCCTTGTTGTTGTGACGTGCCCCGTTATGCAGCTGATCCTCTGGCAAGAGGACTCTTGTGCAATCTCGTTTTGCGCGCCCGATGTCAGGCGCAGGCCTGTAGATCGGGCGGTTGGGTGCTCAGGCGAGCACGTTTATAAGGGCGCGGCCTTGGCCTTGTAGGGGATATTGATGGTGCGTATCTCCTGTCCTTCGATAGTTGTCCAGAGTTGTTATCCATGCAGGCAAGTTGCTGTGACAACTTGGTTACATGGTTTCGGCCTCTGAGTAAGTTATCTCGTACAAGCTCGGCGATAATCGTTACCGGTGGTATGAGCTATGCATTTGGACATAGTTCCAGTCCGCCCATCGCGAATTCTGAAATTTCTTGAAATATTGAGAAAGATGGCACTGCTTTCATATTGATAGCACTTTCCATTTCGCCCTTTATTAATAGGCAGATAATCGCGTTAGATAGTTTTGTGCCACTACTCTGAAAAAAATCAGGTGCCACTACTGAAAAAAATGACATCTGTCGAGTGAAAGAAAAGATAGAAATGAGGGTGCTGTTTTTATGGCGCCAATAAATCGGCGAAAAGGAGGGAGGTTTTTTTGACGTCGTGCGAGGTGCACGACTCTCTCTATAAAGAGTCGTGCAATGGGCATGCTTTATTCGGGTGCGTGATCGCGCAGAAACACCAGATTGTCCGGTTTGGACTGTTCGGCGCTGTAGCGATAACCCTGCACATCGAACTGTTTGAGGGCCGCCGGATCGTTGATGCGTTCCTGGATCACGAAGCGGCTCATCAGGCCTCGGGCTTTCTTGGCGTAGAAGCTGATGATCTTGTACTGGCCGTTCTTCAGGTCCTTGAACTCGGTGTTGATGATCCGCGCGTTCAGGGCCGTGCGCTTGACCGCCGAGAAGTACTCGTTGGACGCCAGGTTCAGCAGCACGTCGTCGCCCTGATCGGCCAGCGCTTCGTTCAGCCATTCGCTGATGCGTGTGCCCCAGAAGGCGTACAAGTCCTTGCCCCGGGCGTTGGCCAGTCTGGTGCCCATTTCCAGGCGATACGGCTGCATCAGATCGAGCGGGCGCAGCAGGCCGTAAAGGCCGGAGAGCATGCGCAGGTGCTGTTGCGCGTAGTCGAAATCGGCTTCGCTGAAGCTCTGGGCGTCGAGCCCGGTGTAGACGTCGCCCTTGAAGGCCAGAAGCGCCTGCTTGGCGTTTTCCGGCGTGAACGCCGGTGTCCAGCTGCCGAAACGCGCGGCGTTCAGGCCGCCGATCTTGTCGGAGACGTGCATCAGTTCGCTGATCTGCGCCGGGCTCAGTTCGCGCAACTGCTGGATCAGCTCCTGGGAATGGTCAAGGTATTGCGGCTGGGTGAAGCGCTGGGTCGCCGGCGGTGTTTCATAATCGAGGGTCTTGGCGGGGGAAATCACCATCAGCATGAAGTCGTCTCCTTTAATCGTGGGGGCGATTCTAGGGGGTTGGGGCGCATGACTCCAGCTATCGCGTCCATAGGTGATCGGCGGTTTACGAGCCGGATCGGCTATAGTGCCGCGCGGGTTTTGTTATGGAGACACCCTTTGCGCATTGTTCTTTTTTTCACCGCGTGGCTGTTGAGCGTCGGGGCCATGGCGGCACCGGGCGATATCGCCACGCTGGATCGCAGCACCTGGCCGGAGAAACTCGACAACCCGACCCTGTTCGACGTCGCCTCTCGGGCGGAAGTCCTGATGTTCGCCCGGGGCCTGCTGGGCAGCGAAGCGCTGGATGAGGCCGCGCTGGCCCAGCGTCTGGGGCTGCGCACGGTCAACCTGGACGCAATCAACAGCCTGCGCGAGCGTCTGTGGCAGCGTTTGCTGACCAGCTACAACTACGCCCAGCAGAGCTGCGATCAGGACGCTTCCTTCTGCTTCCTCGTCGAAGATCTGCCGACCCTGCGCGAGCAGGCGGCCAAGTTTGTGGTCAGCGATGAAAGCTATTACACCAAGTGGGCCGAGCCGAGCCGGATCTTCCATCAGCAGTACCTGGATGAACTGCTGCGCAAGGCGGCGCTGTCACCGCAGACCACCAGCGAAGTCGATCATTTTGGTGACTACGAGCGGAATGGCGACGAGATGCATGACCGGTTGTTCCTGTTGAGCTTCGACAGTGCCGCCAACCTGATGCCGGACAACACTGAATGGCTCGCCGAATACCTGCGCAAATCGAACATGAGTGGAACGTTCTTCATGTTGGGCAAAGATATTCAGGCGCGGTTGAACGAGCGTTCGGTGAGCAGTCTGCAAGTGGCGTTTTCCAGGCAGTGCGTCGGCGTGCAAGGCTGGGAATTCCGCTCCCACAGCCACTGGCAGGACTGGCAGGACTCGGTGCGGCGCAGTGCCGATCTGGTCAAGAGCAAGTTGCCGGAGAACTACGTGCCGCTGTTCCGACCGCCAGAAGGCCAGCGTCGCAGCGATGCGGGCAGTTTCTTCCACAATCAGGGCCTGCAAGTGGCGCTCTGGGACATCGATGCACAGGACGGTGCCGGCAAGCTCAAGGGCAATCCGAGCGCGCAGCGGGTGCTGACCCTGATGCTGCTGTGGCGGCACGGGGTGATCAATTTCAACATGAAGCAGGATGCGGTGAAGACTGCGTTGCCGTGGCTGATCACGCAGACCGCGCAAAGCGGCATCGGCTGGGAAGACTGTCAGGACGCTTTTCGCTGACAAACGGCAAGAGCCCGGAAACATTGGGCTTGGGGTGAATTTTTTGCAAAATTCGATGCAGGCGGACTTCCGACTCTAACGGGGGCAGGGCAGTCCGCCAAGGGCTTTTCGTCACTTTGCAAAATAAACTTCAAAAAAGCGTCAAAGTGCTTTTTTCTGTCACGGGTTTTGGAGTATTACGAAGTCAGACCGCCGAAACCTGCAACACAGGTGGCGTCTTCCAAGACCCATTTTGTGTGCGGTTCACCTGCTATCCCGACAAAAGCTGTGCAGGTGGATTCGGCAGTCACTTCGAGGCGCAGCACCGCCCAGGTATTGCGTCGAATGGCTCCCACAAAGGTGACCGAGTATGGATGATCACGGACGTAGCCCTTCTTCCAACCAGCCAATCCTTTATGTACTCGATACCAACGTACTGATTCACGATCCGAATGCCCTGCTGAATTTCGAAGAACACCACGTCGCGATCCCGATGACCGTGCTTGAAGAGCTGGACAAGCTCAAGAGCGGGCATCACAGCGTGGCCGCCGAATGCCGTCAGGCGATCCGGCTGATCGACAAGACGTTGGGCGATGCCTCGCCCGAAGACGTCGAGCAAGGGGTACCGATCCAGCGCGGCAAGAGCGGGCCGAAGGGCTTGCTGTCAATTCTGATGAGCAAACAGGCCGAATCGAACCTGATTCTGCCCGAGCACCTGAACGACAACAAAATCATCAATCAGTTGATCGATCTGCACACCCGCGATCCTAAAAAACCGGTGGTGCTGGTCACCAAAGACATCAATATGCGTCTCAAGGCGCGCGCCTGCGGGATCGACGCCGAGGACTACAGCACCGACCAGCTGGTCGATGACGTGTCCCTGCTGCCCAACGGTTATCACAACATGACCGGTTCCTTCTGGGACCGCGTGAGCAAGGTCGAAACCCGTCAGGACCATGGCCGCACCTGGCACCAGGTGCAGTTGATCGACAACCTGCCGGCCGTGCACATCAACGAGTTCATCATCGATGAGCAAGGCTTCGTCGGCTGGATCAAGGAGATCGAAGAAGACCGCCTGCTGATTCTGGATCTGCACCAGGAACCGCTGTTGCATCAGGAAGCCTGGGGCCTCAAGCCGCGTGACATCTATCAGAGCCTGGCGCTGTACGCCTTGCTCGACCCGGACATTCACCTGGTCAACCTGTCCGGCGCCGCCGGTTCCGGCAAGACCATCCTGGCGCTGGCGGCTGCGATCGAGCAGACCATGGTCAGCAAGCGTTATCGCCGTATCATCGCCACCCGCAGCGTACAGGGCCTGGACCAGGAAATCGGCTTCCTGCCCGGCACCGAAGCGGAAAAAATGGAGCCCTGGCTGGGCGCCATTACCGACAACCTCGAAGCCTTGCACATGGATGACGAAAACACCCATGGCAGCGTCGACTACATCCTCAGCAAAGTGCCGCTGCAGTTCAAATCGCTTAACTACATTCGCGGTCGCAGCTTCCAGCAGAGCCTGATCCTGATCGACGAATGCCAGAACCTCACGCCGCACCAGATGAAAACCATCATTACCCGGGCCGGCGCCGGTTCCAAAGTGGTGTGCCTGGGCAACCTGGCACAGATCGACACCCCATACCTGTCCGCGACCAGTTCCGGGCTGACCTACCTGACCGAACGTTTCAAGGATTTCCCCAACGGTGTGCACATCACCCTGCAAGGGGTGCCGCGTTCGATTCTGGCCGAATACGCCGAATCCCATCTGTAACCCGCCAAATGGAACCGGGCGACGGCGACGTCGCCCGGTTTTTTATGTGCGCAATTCTGACCCCCAGGTTTACAATCGACGCTCCTGATCAGGAGTAATCCCGTGCTGACTCATCTCGATTCCCAAGGTCGCGCCAACATGGTCGACGTCACCGAAAAAGCCGTGACGTTCCGCGAGGCGACGGCCCAAGCCCTGGTGCGCATGCTGCCCGACACCCTGCAGATGATCGTCAGCGGCGGCCATCCCAAGGGCGACGTGTTCGCCGTGGCGCGCATCGCCGGCATTCAGGCGGCGAAGAAAACCAGTGACCTGATTCCCCTGTGCCATCCGCTGATGCTCACTGGCGTCAAGGTTGAACTCAGTGCGGAAGGCGACGACGCGGTGCGCATCGTGGCCCGTTGCAAGCTGTCCGGGCAGACCGGTGTCGAGATGGAAGCGCTGACTGCCGCCAGTGTCGCCGCGCTGACGATCTACGACATGTGCAAGGCCGTGGATCGCGGCATGACCATCGAAAGCGTGCGCCTGCTGGAGAAAGTCGGCGGCAAGAGCGGGCACTTCCAGGCGGAGCAGCCATGAACCTGACCGTGAGGTTTTTTGCCCGTTACCGCGAGGCCCTGGGTGTGGATTCGGTGAAGGTCGAGGGCGATTTTGCGACGGTGGAAGACGTACGCGCCTTGCTCGCCAAGCGTGACGGCGCCGAGGTGCTGAGCGAACAGAACCTGATGTGCGCGCGCAACGAAGACCTTTGCCAGCTCGACGAACCGGTGGTCGATGGCGATGAAGTGGCGTTTTTCCCCACTGTGACCGGAGGCTGAACCATGGCGATTCGGGTGCAGTCCACGGCGTTCGACCCCGGCGCTGAAGTCAACGCGATGCACGCGGCCAATGTCGGCGTCGGCGCGGTGGTGAGCTTTGTCGGTTACGTACGCGACTTCAACGATGGCCTCGATGTCGCCGGGATGTTCCTTGAGCACTATCCGGGCATGACCGAAAAGGCCCTCGGCAAGATCGCCATGGAGG
Organism: Pseudomonas sp. HLG18; assembly: GCF_051903985.1. Classification (NCBI taxonomy): domain Bacteria; kingdom Pseudomonadati; phylum Pseudomonadota; class Gammaproteobacteria; order Pseudomonadales; family Pseudomonadaceae; genus Pseudomonas; species Pseudomonas sp. HLG18. Next base: position 6,301,727 of record NZ_CP195831.1, read on the forward strand.
CCGAGCAGCGCTGGCCGTTGTTGAAGCTGGAAGTGTTACACCGCATCGGCGCGCTGGAGCCGGGCGAACCGATCGTGTTCGTCGGCGCCGCCAGTGCCCACCGTCAGGCGGCATTCGACGCCTGCGCCTTTGTCATGGATTACCTGAAGACCCGCGCGCCGTTCTGGAAGAAAGAGAACACCAGCGACGGCCCGCGCTGGGTTGAAGGGCGTGACAGCGATCATGCGGCGGCGGATCGCTGGAAGCAGTAGATTTTGCGCTGTACTCCCGGCCCTCTTCGCGAGCAAGCCCGCTCCCACAGGGAAATGCATTCCAATGTGGGAGCGGGCTTGCTCGCGAAGGCGCCATCCGCAACACCGAAAATGCTATGGATTGCCCACCTGACCAACAGCAGGAAGCAATCTCTTTTGCCCAATTGACGGCTTGTACGTAAAAGTCCAGTATGGATTTACAAGTACAAATAAAGTTTTTCCCGTTTCAGCTCTTTCTTCTGTCTTGCCAAACCAACAACAACCCGCGAGAGAACGAACATGAAGAAACTCCCCCTCATCACCGGTCTGGCGCTGAGCCTGTTGGCGTGCAGCAGCGTGTTTGCAGCCGAGAAAACCCTGCGCATCGGTATCGAAGCGGCCTATCCGCCCTTCGCTTCGAAAACCGACAAGGGTGAAATCGTCGGTTTCGACTACGACATCGGCAATGCCCTGTGTGCGCAGATGCAGGTCAAGTGCGTGTGGGTCGAGGGCGAGTTCGACGGTCTGATTCCTTCCCTGAAAGTGAAGAAAATCGACATGGCGCTGTCGTCCATGACCATCAACGAGGATCGCAAGAAGTCCGTGGACTTCACCCACAAGTACTATTTCACCTCATCGCGGCTGGTGATGAAGGAAGGCGCGAGCGTCGATGACCAGTACGCCAGCCTCAAGGGCAAGACCGTCGGCGTGCAGCGTGCGACCACCACCGACCGTTACGCCACCGAGGTGTTCGAGCCCAAGGGCATCAACGTCAAACGCTATGGCAACAACGAAGAAATCTACATGGACCTGGCGGCCGGGCGTCTCGACGCGATTTTCGCCGACACCATCCCGCTGAACGACTTCCTGTCGATGCCGCGTGGCAAGGGTTACGCCTTTGTCGGGCCTGAGCTGAAGGATCCGAAGTACGTGGGCGAGGGCGCCGGGATCGCGGTGCGCAAAGGCAACACCGAACTGGTCAGCCAGTTGAACACTGCCATCGACGGTATTCGCGCCAGTGGCGAATACCAGAAAATTTCCGAGAAGTACTTCAAGTCGGACATCTACGGCGACTGATGTTGAAAACCGTGCAGCCTTCGCAGGCTGCACGGTTTCAGCCCTTCAATTCCTTCAAATGCTTGTACACCGTCGCCCGCCCCATGTTCAGCACATTGGCCACATAGTTTGAGGCACTCTTGCCCTTGAACGCCCCCTCGGCGTGCAGCGCCAGCACCAGTTCACGTTTGTGGTCGCGGGTCAGCAGATTCAGGCTCAGTTGCCGCTCGCGCAGCCAGGCGTGCAGGAAAGTATTGATCCGCTCCTGCCAGTCATCGCGAAACAGCGAGTCCGGTTGCGGGATCAGCTTGCTCGGCGAGAGGAACAGATCCAGTGCAGCCTTGGCGTTCTCGAACAGCGAAATATTCAGGTTGATGCAAAGCACCGCCAGCGGACGCCCTTCGCTGTCGCGCAGCACGGTACTCAGACTGCGAATCTTCTGGCCGTCCCAGTTGAGCTTTTCGTACGGGCCGATGTTTCGTTCGCTGACGTCGTCGCTGAGCATGTCTTCCAGCGACGATTCATCGCCGATCACCCGCTTCGACAGGTTGTTGGCGATGTAGTCGACCTTCTGTGTGCGCAGGTCATGCAGCACCACTTCGGCGTGGGGAAAGAACAGGGTGGCGATGGCGTCGGCGATGGCGTGGTAGTTATCCAGCGCGGCGTCATTCAGCTCGGAAGATAGTTCGGGGGCGGTCATAACTGTGGAGCTCCAGGCAACGTCAACGCCCCCGTGATCCGGGGGCGTTGCGAGTGTGCCGCAATCCGTTGGGCGCGTCATCCGGGCAAGGGCTCAGGCCAGGCGGGCAGGGGCGAGCATGGCGGCGTCCAGGCCGAACTGCTTGAGGTGCTCCGGCAACGATTCACCGCGTACCAGCGCCGCGCTGGCCATGCCCATGGCCGGTGAGGTCTGAATACCGTAGCCACCCTGGGCCGCGACCCAGAACAGCCCCGGCACCTGCGGATCGAATCCGGACAACAAATCGCCATCGGCGACGAAACTGCGCAGGCCGGCCCAGGTGCGGGTCGGGCGGCGGATGGTCAGGGTCGTCGCTTCTTCGATCTGGTAGATGCCCATGGCGATGTCGAGTTCTTCGGGTTGCACGTCATGTGGTTCGACCGGATCGGCGTTGGCCGGCGAGCCGAGGAACATCCCGGCGTCAGGCTTCATGTAGAACGATTCGTCGAGGCTGACCAGCATCGGCCAGTGATGAATGTCCACGCCTTCGGGGCCGGCGAAGATGAACGCGGCGCGGCGTTTCGGTTGCAGGCCCAGCGGCCGGGCGCCCGCAAGGGCACCGATTTTGTCGGCCCAGGCGCCTGCTGCGTTGATCACGACGGGAGCGCTGAAGGTCTGGCCGTTGGTTTGCACTTGCCAGATGCTGTCGGCATCACGGTTCAGCCCGAGCACCTCGCAGTCCGTCAGGACTTGCCCGTTGTTGCGACGGATACCGCGCAGATAGCCTTGGTGCAGGGCGTCGGTGTCGATGTCGCTGGCGGTGGGGTCATAGATCGCACCGTGGACCTTTTCCCGACGCAGGATCGGCAGCCGGGCGCAGGCTTCTTCCGCGCTGAGCAGTTGCATCTGCGGCACCGTGGCCTTGGCGCTGAGGTATTGATTGTTCAGCTCGGCGGCATCGCCGGTGAAGTCCACGGTCATTTCGCCGCGTGGAGTCAGCAGCGGGTGTTCACAGAAGCCGCTGGGCGGGTGATCGAAAAACGCCCGACTGGCCTGGGTCAGCGCCCGAACCTGCGGCGTGCCGTAAGCCGCGGTGAACAGCGCAGCCGAGCGCCCGGTGGAGTGATAGGCCGGGTGCGATTCGCGTTCCAGCACCACGACCGTGCCGTGCTGCGACAGCCAGAAACCGGTGGACGCGCCGGCAATCCCGCCGCCGATGATGATGAAATCTGCATGACTCATGGAGTTCTCCAGTGTGTACGCAATATCAAGGAGTTCGCTGTTCTCCATGTGGGAGCGGGCTTGCTCGCGAAGGCAGTGTGTCATTCGCTGAATAAGTTGCCTGACACGGCCTCTTCGCGAGCAAGCCCGCTCCCACAGGGGGGCTTGGTGTTACAGGCTCAGGTGATAAACCGCATTCGCGAGGGCAATGTCTTCCAGGCCCAGACCGATGGAGCGGAAAAACACGTGACGGTTGTAATCGGGACGCTGCACTTTTTCGCTGAGCAGATCCGCCAGGTCACCGATGATCGCGCTGCTGTCCCAGCCATGCCGTTCGCTGGCGATCAGCATTTCACCTGCCGAACCCGGCGTGGTCAGACGATAGTCGCAGAACACCTGCATGTCGTTGAGGCTTTGCGGCGGCACTTCGTGAGCGCGTGGTGCGTTGGTGCTGATCGAGGTGATCAGCGCCGGTTTGCTCAAGGTTGCCGGGTCGATCACAGGTCCTGCGGAGGAGGTGCAGAGCATGATGACGTCGGCTTCGGCGATGGCGGCTTCGCGGCTGTCGGCGATGCTCACCCGTGGATCGAGGGCTTGCAGCAGGCTGGCGGTTTTCGGGTCTTCGCACAGGGTGGGCGAGTACACGCGGATGCTCTGCCAGTCGCGCAAGGTCTTGACGTATTGCAGGTGCGCCTGGGCGACCTTGCCGCTGCCGATGATCGCCAGGCGTTTCGCGTTCGATGGGGCGAGGGCGTCGACCGCGACGGCGGTAGTCGCAGCGGTACGGGCAGTGGTCAGCTCGCCGGCATCGCAGAGCAGCAGCGGCTGACCGGTCTGCATCGACATCAGCAGCGTCCATGCCGTCACCAGCGGGCCTTGTTCGCGAACGATATACGGCGAAGTCTTGACCCCGTACACGCCATCTTCCGCCAGCACGCCGAGATAGTTGATGAAGTCCCCGGCGCCCTGGGGAAATTCCACCAGTTGCTGCGCCGGTTGCACCGCATGCCCGGCCGCCAGATCGCGGAACAGCTTGCGCAGGATCTGCGGCACATCGATCCGGGCCAACAGCTCGCGAGCCTGGGTTTGGTCAATCACGTAAGGCGTACTGGACATGTCGGACTCCGGAGGTTGTTTCTAAACTAATTTGTCCATTATGGACTTTTAGTTTTGTTGAACAATATCCGGGCGAAAAAAAAGCGCAGTCCGTTGCCGGCTGCGCTTCTCTTTATAGCGTCGCTTACTGTGGACGCTTGCGCTCAACCGCCCGCAACAGATGGGTCGGCGGCGTTTCACAGCTGATCTTGCGACCGAGTTTTTCTTCGATGGACGGCAACTGATAGGAGTCGTCTTCACCGGCGAAGCTGATCGATACGCCATCAGCGCCGGCGCGACCGGTACGGCCGATGCGGTGCACGTAGTCGTCCGGGACTTCCGGCAGGGTGAAGTTGATCACGTGGCTGATGCCGTCGATGTGGATGCCGCGACCGGCCACGTCGGTGGCGACCAGCACCCGGATCTTGCCTTCGCGGAAGCCTTCCAGCGTCTTGATTCGCTTGTGCTGCGGCACGTCGCCGGACAGTTGCGCGGCATTGATGCCGTCGCGCACCAGACGTTCTTCGATACGCCGTACTTCATCCTTGCGGTTGGCGAACACGATCACCCGCTCCCAGCCGTTGTCGTTGACCAGGTTGAAGAGCAGTTTGTACTTGTCGGCACCGGCCACCGCATAAATGTGCTGCTCGACGTTTTCGTTGGCCACGTTAGTGACTTCGATTTCGACGATGGCAGGGTCGGTGGTCCACTGTTTGGCGAGGTTCATCACGTCATCGGTGAAGGTCGCGGAGAACAGCAGGGTCTGGCGTTCGCTCTTCGGCGGGGTCTGGCGAATGATCTGCCGTACCTGCGGGATGAAGCCCATGTCGAGCATGCGGTCGGCTTCGTCGAGCACCATCACTTCGACCATGTCCAGATGCACGTCGCCGCGCTGGTTGAAGTCGAGCAGACGGCCCGGGGTCGCGACGAGGATGTCGCAATGGCGCGCTTCGAGGTGCTTGAGCTGCTTGTCGAAGTCCATCCCGCCGACGAACGTCATGACGTTGAGGCCGGTGTACTTGGTCAGGTCGGCGGCGTCCTTGGCGATCTGCACCACCAGCTCACGGGTCGGCGCGATGATCAGCGCCCGTGGCTCGCCCATGTAGCGCTCTTTCGGCGGCGGGGTCTGCAGCAGCTGGGTGATGATCGAGATCAGGAACGCGGCGGTCTTGCCGGTGCCGGTCTGGGCGCGGCCGATGGCGTCTTTGCCGGCGAGGGTATAACCCAGCACCTGGGCCTGGATCGGCGTGCAATACGGGAAACCCAGGTCGTGGATGGCGTGCATCAGTTCCGGGGCGAGCTTGAAATCGTGGAAACGGGTCTTGCCTTCCTGGGGCTCGACGACGAAATCTTCGAGTTTCCAGGGAATGACCGGCGCCTTGGGCTTCGGCTCGCGGCGTGGTCTGGCCGGTTTTGGTGTTTCGCTGCGGGCGCTTTCTGGAGCGGGAGCTGAAACAGCAGCGGGTGCCGGTTCGCGTTTCGGTGTGGCTACGGGAGCCTGGCGGTCCGCCGGTCTGGCATCGCTGCGATGGCCGGGGGCGTGCGACGGCGCACTGGGAGTTGGCGCGAGCTGCTCAGCCTCGCTTTTTCCGAACATCTTCTTGAGTGCTTTGAGCACGGTCATCTCATCAATTGGTTAAGGAATGTACGCCGGCCAGTGTAATGCAAGAAACGGGCGCGGCGTAGTGGGATGATCAAAGGGGCCCGACCACCGGAATATCGAGCTGCGAACGATCAGCGCAGGCGTTCGCTCAGCCACACGCCGATGTCGCGAATTTCTTCGGGTAACACTTCGTGCTCCATTGGGTATTCCTGCCATGTCACGGTGACACCATGGGCTTTCAGATACTCATACGCCGTACGGCCCATGGAGTTTTGCACCACGTTGTCGAACTGGCCGTGCAGCGACAGCACCGGAATCCGCTGCTGGCTGGCGGACAACTCCAGTTCGTCGCTGAATGTCGGCGCGTAGGTCGACAACGCCAGCACGCCCCCCAACGGCCCCTGCCATTTCAGAAATGCAGTGTGGTAGACCACGGCGCCGCCCTGGGAAAAACCGGCCAGGAAAATCCGCGAAGCGTCTATTCCGCTGGCGCGCTGCTGTTCGATCAATTCGATGACGTGATCGGCGGACGCTTCCAGCTCATCGCGGTCGATGGCCCGGGCCGGGCTCATGGCCTTGATGTCGTACCAGCTCGGCATGGCATATCCGCCATTTATGGTCACCGGGCGGGTCGGTGCCTGGGGCAAAACGAAGCGCGTGCTCAGCAGGCTTTCCTGCAAGGCCTCGGCTACCGGCAGAAAGTCATAGCGGTCGGCGCCGAGGCCGTGCAGCCAGATCACGCAGGCGTCGGCTGCCTTTACAGGCTGAAGAATCAAGGGCTCGGTCATGGCTGCTCCAAAAATGTGCGGGCGCTCTCATTAAGTGCGTGATTGGGGTGCGCGCCCGGTTGATCCGTTAAGAAGATGTCGCAAGGCTGCAAGTTTTGCTATTGACCTGTCGCTCAATCGCTTCAGCGAGCGGTGTGGTACGGGCTTTGCTATGAGGTAGTCGTGCAATCGATCTCGCGCCTGGCGGTAACACTATCAGTGAACGCCCGGCGACGGGATAGCAAAGAATCCGGTGATGGATGTTCGCCAATGGCCGCAACGGGCTTAGCGAATGTGAAAGGGCTACCGCCCGTTCGGCCGACTGGTGAGAAGTGAGTTGTCCATGATGTGGATTGTCTCCTACTAGACTCATAGCGAAGGTCCTGCGTCGGTTGACCCCAAAAAAAGCCAACACGGGTCGACAACGCCTCAAAAGGGTGCGACTGGACTCAAGCTCCGACACAACAAGAGCAAAACTGGAGGTTTGAATGAAGATGTTGAAATCCACGCTGGCGATCGTGACTGCTGCTGCAGTACTGGGTGTCAGCGGGTTCGCTCAGGCGGGTGCAACCCTGGATGCGGTACAGAAGAAAGGTTTCGTGCAGTGTGGCGTGAGCGACGGTCTGCCAGGCTTCTCCGTACCGGATTCGACCGGCAAGATTCTCGGCATCGACGCCGACGTCTGCCGTGCCGTGGCCGCTGCCGTGTTCGGCGATGCGACCAAGGTCAAGTTCAGTCAGTTGAACGCCAAGGAGCGCTTCACCGCGCTGCAGTCCGGCGAGATCGACATTCTGTCGCGCAACACCACCATGACCAGCTCCCGTGACGCGGGCATGGGCCTGAAATTCCCTGGCTTCATCACTTACTACGACGGCGTGGGCTTCCTGGCCAACAACAAGCTGGGCGTGAAAAGTGCCAAGGAACTGGATGGCGCGACCATCTGCATTCAAGCCGGTACCACCACCGAGCTGAACGTCTCCGACTACTTCCGCGCCAACGGCCTGAAGTACACCCCGATCACTTTCGATACTTCCGATGAAAGCGCCAAGTCGCTGGAATCCGGTCGTTGCGACGTGCTGACCTCCGACAAGTCCCAGCTGTTCGCCCAGCGCAGCAAGCTGGCTTCGCCGAAGGATTACGTGGTTCTGCCGGAAACCATTTCCAAGGAACCTCTGGGGCCGGTCGTGCGTAACGGCGACGACGAGTGGCTGGCCATCGTGCGCTGGGTCGGCTACGCGCTGCTCAACGCTGAAGAAGCCGGCATCACTTCGAAAAACGTACTCGAAGAAGCCAAGTCCACCAAGAATCCAGACGTTGCCCGTCTGCTGGGTGCCGACGGCGAGTACGGCAAGGACCTGAAACTGCCGAAGGACTGGGTCGTGAAAATCGTTTCCCAGGTGGGTAACTACGGCGAAATCTTCGAGAAAAACCTCGGCAAGAGCACTCCGCTGGAAATCGACCGTGGCCTGAACGCGCTGTGGAACAACGGCGGCATTCAGTACGCACCACCAGTGCGCTAATGGTTCTATCACCCGGCGGGCCAACCGCCGGGTGATGTTCTGTTCCATTTCTTGCGGGGCACTTCATGCAAAATTCAATCGGCGCACCAAAGCAGAGGTTCAGCCTCAGCGATCCGCGTGTGCGTGCGTGGCTATTTCAGATCATCACCGTCGTGGCGGTGGTCGCCATGGGCTGGTATCTGTTCGACAACACCCAGACCAACCTGCAGCACCGGGGCATCACGTCCGGGTTCAGCTTTCTGGAGCGCAGTGCCGGGTTCGGCATCGCTCAACACTTGATCTCCTACACCGAAGCGGACAGCTATGCCCGGGTGTTCGTGATCGGTCTGCTCAACACCTTGCTGGTGACTTTCATCGGCGTGATCCTGGCGACCCTGCTGGGCTTCATCATCGGTGTGGCGCGGCTGTCGCCGAACTGGATCATCAGCAAACTGGCGACCGTGTATGTGGAAGTCTTCCGCAACATTCCGCCGCTGCTGCAAATCCTGTTCTGGTATTTCGCGGTGTTCCTGACCATGCCGGGGCCGCGCAACAGCCACAACTTCGGCGACACCTTCTTCGTCAGCAGCCGTGGCCTGAACATGCCGGCCGCGCAAATGGCCGACGGCTTCTGGGCATTCGTGGTCAGCATTGTGGTGGCGATCGTTGCCATCGTGCTGATGAGCCGCTGGGCCAACAAGCGCTTTGAGGAAACCGGCGAGCCGTTCCACAAGTTCTGGGTCGGCCTGGCGATATTCCTGGTGATCCCGGCGCTATGTGCGCTGATCTTCGGCGCGCCGCTGCATTGGGAAATGCCGAAGCTGCAAGGCTTCAACTTCGTCGGCGGCTGGGTGCTGATTCCGGAACTGCTGGCCCTGACCCTGGCCCTGACCGTGTACACCGCGGCGTTCATCGCCGAAATCGTGCGTTCGGGGATCAAGTCGGTCAGCCACGGCCAGACCGAAGCGGCCCGTTCGCTCGGTCTGCGCAACGGTCCGACCCTGCGCAAGGTGATCATTCCGCAAGCGCTGCGCGTGATCATTCCACCGCTGACCAGCCAATACCTGAACCTGGCGAAGAACTCCTCGCTGGCGGCCGGTATCGGTTATCCGGAAATGGTTTCGCTGTTCGCCGGCACCGTGCTGAACCAGACCGGTCAGGCGATCGAAGTCATTGCCATCACCATGAGCGTGTACCTGGCGATCAGTATCAGCATTTCCCTGCTGATGAACTGGTACAACAAGCGCATTGCGCTGATCGAGCGGTAAGGAATAGCGCATGAGTACTCATACATTCAAACCCGACATGCCACCGCCGGCCAAGGTCTTCGGCCCGATGGCGTGGATACGCGCGAACATGTTCTCCAGCTGGCTCAACACCCTGCTGACCCTGTTTGCGTTCTATCTGATCTACCTGGTGGTTCCGCCGCTGCTCAGTTGGGCGATCTTCGATGCCAACTGGGTCGGCACCACCCGCGCCGACTGCACCAAGGCGGGCGCCTGCTGGGTGTTCATCGAGCAGCGTTTCGGCCAGTTCATGTACGGCTACTACCCGGCAGATCTGCGCTGGCGCGTGGACCTGACCGTGTGGCTGGCGGTCATCGGTGTGGCCCCGCTGTTCATCAAACGCGTGCCGCGTAAAGCGGTGTACGGGCTGAGCTTTCTGGTGATCTATCCGATCGTTGCGTGGTGCCTGCTGCATGGCGGCGTGTTCGGCCTGAGCGCCGTTGCCACCAGCCAGTGGGGCGGCCTGATGCTGACCCTGGTGATCGCCACCGTCGGTATCGCCGGCGCGCTGCCGCTGGGGATCATGCTGGCCCTGGGGCGCCGTTCGAACATGCCGGCCATTCGTGTGGTCTGCGTGACGTTCATCGAGTTCTGGCGTGGCGTGCCGCTGATCACCGTGCTGTTCATGTCTTCGGTGATGCTGCCGCTGTTCCTGCCCGAAGGCATGAACTTCGACAAGCTGCTGCGGGCACTGATCGGCGTGATCCTGTTCCAGTCGGCCTACGTCGCCGAAGTGGTGCGCGGCGGTCTGCAAGCGATCCCCAAAGGTCAGTACGAAGCCGCGGCCGCGATGGGCCTCGGTTACTGGCGCGCCATGGGCCTGGTGATTCTGCCGCAAGCCCTGAAACTGGTGATTCCCGGCATCGTCAACACCTTCATCGCGCTGTTCAAGGACACCAGCCTGGTGATCATCATCGGCCTCTTTGACCTGCTCAACAGCGTCAAGCAAGCCGCTGCCGATCCGAAATGGCTGGGCATGGCCACCGAAGGCTACGTGTTCGCCGCCCTGGTGTTCTGGATTTTCTGTTTTGGCATGTCGCGCTATTCCATGCATCTGGAACGCAAGCTCGACACTGGCCACAAGCGTTAGGAGTTTTTTCGATGAGCGAAGCAATCAAAAAGCCAGTGGGCCCTGAAGGCATCATTCAGATGCAGGGCGTGAACAAGTGGTACGGCCAGTTCCACGTGCTGAAAGACATCAACCTCAACGTCAAGCAGGGCGAGCGTATCGTGCTGTGCGGCCCGTCGGGTTCCGGCAAGTCCACCACCATCCGCTGCCTCAACCGTCTGGAAGAGCACCAGCAGGGCCGCATCGTGGTCGACGGCGTGGAGCTGACCAACGACCTCAAGCAGATCGAAGCGATCCGTCGTGAAGTCGGCATGGTGTTCCAGCATTTCAACCTGTTCCCGCACCTGACCATTCTGCAGAACTGCACCCTGGCACCGATGTGGGTGCGCAAGATGCCCAAGCGCAAGGCCGAGGAAATCGCCATGCACTACCTGGAACGCGTACGCATTCCGGAGCAGGCGCACAAGTTCCCGGGGCAACTGTCCGGCGGCCAGCAGCAGCGTGTGGCGATTGCCCGCGCGTTGTGCATGAAACCGAAAATCATGCTGTTCGACGAACCGACCTCGGCACTTGACCCGGAAATGGTGAAAGAGGTGCTCGACACCATGATCGGACTGGCCGAAGACGGCATGACCATGCTCTGCGTGACCCACGAAATGGGCTTCGCCCGCACAGTGGCCAACCGTGTGATCTTCATGGACAAGGGCGAAATCGTCGAGCAGGCGGCACCGAACGACTTCTTCGACAATCCGCAGAATGATCGGACGAAGCTGTTCCTGAGTCAGATTCTGCATTGATCCGATTCAGGCCTTGAAATAAACCCGGACACAGTTCCGGGTTTATTTTTGCCCGGATTTTACCGATTGCCCTGTTTGAAGAATCTGACTACCCTGTCAGTAAATTCATCCCATGATTGGATGACAGGGCGAATTGCATGTCTGAAAACTCTTTATTGATCAAACGATCCCTGGTCGATCAGGCCTTGGATCTATTGCGCCAGCGCATCACCGACGGCACCTGGCAGGTCGGTCAGCGCCTGCCGACCGAACCCGAGCTGTGCGTCGAACTCGGCATCAGCCGCAACACGGTGCGTGAAGCCATGCGGGTGCTGGCGTTCTCCGGGCTGATCGAAATCCGCCAGGGTGACGGCAGCTATCTGCGGGCGGTGGTGGACCCGATGGACACGCTCAAGGCGTTGTCCAAGTGCTCGCTGGATCAGGCCCGGGAAACCCGGCACATCCTTGAAGTCGAGGCCATCGGTCTGGCGGCGTTGCGTCGCACCGATGAGGATCTGGCGGGCCTTCGGGAGGCGCTGGGTGTTGCCGGCAGCCACTACCACGGCGACCTCGACAGTTACATCCGCTGCGATCTGGTGTTCCACCGCCGTCTGGTGGACGCCGCGCACAACCCGACCCTCAGCGAGCTGTATCGCTATTTCTCCAGCATCGTCGGCGCGCAACTGCGCCAGACCCTGAACATCGTCCCCCGTCGACAGGAAGTCTTCGATTTGCACGTCGCCTTGCTCGAGGCCGTCGAGCAGCGCGATCCGGAGCGGGCCAAAGCCCTGTCGAGGCAGTTGATTAATGAACCTTGAAACCGAGAAACCCATGTCCCGCCCAGAAGCCTCCCCAGCCCCCGTTCGCAAGGCCGAGCTCGAAGAGTTGTTGATCGACGCCGAGGCCGATGACGAGCAGGTGCAGCAAAGTCATCCATTGGTACGTCGCCCGTGGCTGTTGCTGCTGGGGCTGATTCTGGTGGCGTTGAACCTGCGTCCGGCGCTGTCGAGCATGGCGCCGCTGCTCAGTGACGTGTCGAAAAGCCTTGGCTTGTCCGCCGCACAGGCGGGGTTGCTGACGACGTTGCCAGTGTTGTGCCTCGGTCTGTTCGCTCCGCTGGCTCCGGTGCTGGCGCGACGTTTCGGTGCCGAGCGGGTGGTGCTGGGGATTCTGCTGACACTGGCCGGCGGCATCATCCTGCGCAGCAACTTCGGCGAAATCGGTCTGTTCGCCGGCAGCGTGCTGGGTGGCGCGAGTATCGGCATCATCGGCGTCTTGCTGCCGGGCATCGTCAAGCGCGACTTCGCCAGACACGCCGGCACCATGACCGGTGTCTACACCATGGCTCTGTGCCTGGGTGCCGCAATGGCGGCGGGTTCCAGCGTGCCGTTGAGCGAACACTTCGACCACAGCTGGGCCATGGGCCTGGGCTTCTGGGTGATTCCGGCGCTGGTCGCGGCGGTGTTCTGGCTGCCGCAGATCGGCCAGAAGCACGGCGCGCACAACGTTGCCTATCGGGTCCGCGGTCTGCTGCGTGATCCGCTGGCGTGGCAAGTGACTTTGTACATGGGCCTGCAATCGTCGTTGGCCTACATCGTGTTCGGCTGGTTGCCGTCGATCCTCATCGGTCGTGGGCTGACGCCGACACAGGCGGGCCTTGTGCTGTCCGGTTCGGTGATCATCCAGCTCGCCAGCTCCCTGGCGGCGCCGTGGCTGGCCACGCGCGGCAAGGATCAGCGTCTGGCGATCGTGGTAGTGATGGCGCTGACCCTCGGCGGCCTGTTCGGTTGCCTCTACGCGCCGATCGAAGGCCTGTGGGGCTGGGCGATCCTGCTGGGCCTGGGGCAGGGCGGTACGTTCAGCCTGGCGTTGACCCTGATCGTCTTGCGCTCGCGGGATTCCCACGTAGCGGCGAACCTGTCGAGCATGTCCCAGGGCTTTGGTTACACCCTCGCGTCGATGGGGCCGTTCGCGGTCGGCGTGGTGCATGACTGGACCGGTGGCTGGAACGCCGTGGGCTGGATTTTCGGCATCATTGGTGCGGGTGCAATCCTCGCTGGCCTCGGTGCCGGGCGTGCGTTGTACGTGCAGGTGGTCAGCGAAAAGGTCTGATACGCACACACTGTCGGTATTCGGAATGCGAATGCCGATAGTGTTTCGGGCGTTTGCGGATTATCGTGCTGGCAATCTGTACCTTTCCTGGAGATTGCCCATGAGTGAAGAAGCCCACAGCGCCCTGATCACCCGTTTCTACCAGGCTTTCCAGCGCCTCGACGCCGAGGCCATGGCCGCCTGCTACACCGACGACGTGGTGTTCAGCGATCCGGCCTTTGGCGAGCTGCGCGGTCGTGATGCCGGCGACATGTGGCGCATGCTCACCACCCGGGCCAAAGACTTTTCCCTGACCTTCGACAACGTCCGCGCCGACGAGCGCAGCGGCGGCGCCCACTGGGTGGCGACCTACCTGTTCAGCCAGACCGGCAACGTCGTGATCAACGACATCCAGGCACGCTTCGTCTTCCGTGACGGCAAGATCTGTGAACACCACGATTATTTCGACCTGTGGCGCTGGTCGCGTCAGGCGCTGGGCTTCAAGGGCCTGCTGCTGGGCTGGACGCCGCTGGTGCGCAACGCCGTCCGCGCCCAGGCGCTGAAAGGGCTGAAGGCATTTCAGGCGAGTCGCTGATAAGATCGCGGCCTGTTTTCCTTACGCCTGAATTGTCCCGTGACCCGCCTCAGCGAAAATCCTCTCGATGCCGACGCTCCAGTGAGCAAATCCTGGTTCGTCTACCTCGTACGCGCCGCCAACGGCTCGCTGTACTGCGGGATCAGCGATGATCCCGTGCGCCGTTTCGCCAAGCACCAGAGCGGCAAGGGCGCACGATTCTTTCTCTCGAGCCCGGCGATGGCGCTGGTCTATACCGAGCGTTGTCGCGACAAGAGTGATGCGTTGCGTCAGGAGCGGTTGATCAAGAAGCTCAGGAAAAGTGCGAAGGAATGTCTGGTGGCGTCTTATCGGCCTGATTGATCCGGTGCGAACGGTAGAAGTCCCGCATGTAGAAGCGCTGCCTCAGGCAAACGACAGGCGAAAAAAAACCGCCTTTGCGGGGCGGTTTTTTCTGTAAACGCCGGTTTGCGGCCGGGTTTACTGCATCTCAATGGACACACTAGCGTGGACGAAGATTATTCGGCTTTATGCAATCGAGCAAGCCTAAAAACATTTTTCAGAAAAATGCGATTTTTGATTCATTTGTTTAAACGTCGGATGAGAAACCCGATTACGATCTGTCCGCTCGCATGACAGTGCAACTATGAGGTCTGGCCGATTGGCTTAAAGGTTTCATGCCCTCTGACACGGGGTTGCTCCCGCGCCGGAATGATATTTCAGAGGGTGTCACAACCGGCCGCCTCAATGGACACACTAGCGTGTATTCCGAAGGCGTACGTGGTCCGGTAAGCACGCTGGAGGTTTGGCCCCCAACCGGAGGCCAAAACGTATGAAGCTTTTGCTACGTACTCTGAGCCTCGTATGGAGGTCGTTCAAAGCGTTTCGCTTTTACGAGTTCCTGCGAGATCACTTCGATGACCTGATGTAGGGTCATTGATGTGGGAAGCCGTCTCAGCCTTGGCTGAGGCGGTTTTTTAGTGCCTTATCAACCTGACTGATCATTTCCCATCAGCCGGATCCGTAGGCCGCGAACGAATTGCGCGCTAAGCTGCTGGCTCACTTTCTGTACGGCGGAGCCGAGCATGTCCGAGTTGATTCTGCATCATTACCCGACCTCTCCATTCGCCGAAAAGGCCCGGTTGCTGTTGGGTTTCAAGGGCTTGTCCTGGCGTTCGGTGCACATCTCGCCGGTGATGCCGAAGCCGGATCTGACGGCCCTGACCGGTGGCTACCGCAAGACGCCCGTGCTGCAGATCGGCGCCGACATCTATTGCGATACCGCGCTGATCGCCCGTCGCCTCGAGCAGGAAAAGGCCCAGCCTTCGTTCTTCCCGGAAGGTCAGGAAATGATCGTTGCCAGTTTCGCCGCCTGGGCCGATTCGGCGGTGTTCCAGCATGCGGTGAGCCTGGTGTTCCAGCCGGAGTCGGTGGCGGTGCGTTTCGGCAAGTTGTCGCCGGAAGCGATCAAGGCCTTCCTCGCCGATCGTGCCGGACTGTTCAGCGGTGGCAGCGCGACCAGGCTGTCGGCCGAGCAGGCCAGGCACAATTGGCCGACCTTCATGACGCGTCTGGAGCAGCAGTTGCAGCGTGAAGACGGTGACTTCCTGTTTGGCGAGCCGTCGATTGCCGACTTCGCCATGGCTCATCCACTGTGGTTCCTCAAGGCCACGCACGTGACGGCGCCCTTGGTGGATGCTTATCCGGCGGTGTCGGCGTGGCTGGGGCGTGTGCTCGGTTTTGGCCATGGCGCGGCCAGCGAGATGAGCTCGGAGGAAGCACTGGAAATCGCGCGCAGTTCGACGCCGGCGGCGTTGCCGGACGAAGCATTCACTGATCCGAACGGATTCGTGGCAGGTCAGCAGGTGCTGATCGCAGCGACAGACTACGGTGTAGATCCGGTGGCTGGTGAGCTGGTGTTTGCCGGTCGCGAGGAGCTGATCCTGCGCCGTGAAGACGAACGTGGCGGTTTAGTGCATGTGCACTTCCCGCGCTTCGGTTTCCGAATCGAGAAGCGCTGAAACAACCGAGGGAGCCGATTGGCTCCCTCGTTCATTTCAGTGCCGCGAGAATCTCGTCCGGATCAAACCCGCGAATCAACGTGCCATTGACGTCGATCAGCGGGATCCCGCGTCCGCCCAGCGCTTCGTAGGCCTTGCGCGCCTCGGCGTCCTTCTCGATGTCGAATTCCTTGAATGGAATGCCTTTCTGATCGAGAAAGCGTTTGGTCTGCTTGCAGTAGCCGCACCAGTCCGTGGCGTACAGCACGACATGGGCATTGGCGCGAACCTGCTCGGACGCCATCTGCGACGGGTTGAACACCCGCTCGATCTTGCCCCAGTTCTGGTAAACCACGACCACCAGCAGAATCAGCGCGACCTTTTTCAGCACATTGCCGAGCATCAGTTGCGCCGCTTCAGCTGATCGGTGAGCGAGGTCGGCAGGCCCTTGATGACCAGCGTCCCGGCTTCTTCGTCGTATTCGATCTTCGAGCCCAGCAGGTGCGCTTCGAAGCTGATCGACAGGCCTTCGGCGCGACCGGTGAAGCGGCGGAACTGGTTGAGCGTGCGCTTATCCGCCGGGATCTCCGGCGACAGCCCGTAATCCTTGTTGCGGATGTGATCGTAGAAGGCTTTCGGGCGTTCTTCGTCGATCAGCTCCGACAGTTCTTCCAGGCCCATCGGTTCGCCGAGCTTGGCCTGGCTGCTGGCGTAGTCGACCAGGGTCTTGGTCTTCTCGCGGGCGGAATCTTCCGGCAGGTCTTCGCTCTCGACGAAGTCGCTGAAGGCCTTGAGCAACGTGCGGGTCTCGCCCGGGCCGTCGACGCCTTCCTGGCAGCCGATGAAGTCACGGAAATATTCCGAGACCTTCTTGCCGTTCTTGCCCTTGATGAACGAGATGTACTGCTTGGACTGCTTGTTGTTCTGCCACTCGGAGACGTTGATCCGCGCCGCCAGGTGCAGTTGACCGAGGTCGAGGTGGCGCGACGGGGTCACGTCCAGCTCATCGGTCACCGCCACGCCTTCGCTGTGGTGCAGCAGGGCGATGGCCAGGTAATCGGTCATGCCTTGCTGGTAATGGGCGAACAGCACATGGCCGCCGACGGACAGGTTCGATTCTTCCATCAGCTTTTGCAGGTGCTCGACCGCGACCTTGCTGAACGCGGTGAAGTCCTTGCCGCCTTCCATGTATTCCTTCAGCCAGCCGCTGAACGGGAACGCGCCGGACTCTGGATGAAACAACCCCCAGGCTTTGCCCTGTTTGGCGTTATAGCTCTCGTTGAGGTCGGCGAGCATGTTCTCGATGGCGGCGGATTCAGCCAGTTCGGAGTCACGGGCGTGCAGGACGGCGGGTGTGCCATCGGGTTTTTTGTCGATCAGGTGGACGATGCAATGACGGATCGGCATGGGCTTCTCGGCAAGTGAAAGGGAGGAGGGCGGGCTCCCCCGAAAAAGCGCTCAGTGTACCGCAACCACTGGTTTTGGCGCGGGGTGAAGGGCAATTCGGGGTCATGGGGCAGCGCTTATGCATTTATTTACCGATTTAGCGCAATAAACCTGACCATTTGGCTAGCTAGAGGCGGATATTTCCTTGTCTCTGTGCTAGTTTTGCCCGGTCTTACGCGTAGTCACTGCGTTAAGCGTGCATTCAGCATTTGTCAGGTCGAACCAAACCCTGATTTCGGCATCTATAACCCCGACTCGTCGTGGTTATCGCCGAGGGTGCCAGATCCAGAAGATCGGGCTCGATGGCTGACACTGCACTCTGCAATCCATATGAATTTGATAGGGAAGGAACACTACATGGCTCTTACTAAAGACCAACTGATCGCCGACATCGCTGAAGCTATCGACGCGCCGAAAACCACCGCGCGTAACGCTCTGGACCAACTGGGCCAAATCGTTGCCGATCAGCTGGAAAACGGCGGCGAAATCACCTTGCCAGGTATCGGCAAGCTGAAAGTGACCGAGCGTCCTGCCCGCACTGGCCGTAACCCATCGACTGGCGCTGCCATCGAAATCCCTGCCAAGAAAGTGATCAAGCTGGTTGTGGCCAAAGGCCTGACCGACGCTGTGAACAAGTAAGACGCAGCGATACAAAAAAAACCGTGCGCCGGAGTGATCCGGGCACGGTTTTTTTACGCCTGCTGTTTGTGTTTCAGCAGTAGCGGCGGCTGCTTTGCGATCACGCGCCGCCCCGTTGAAACGTATTACTTGCGAACCCAGCGTTCGCGCCGCCAGATCTGCTGCTCGGACTTGGTCTGGAAGGTCCAGGCGACGAAGCGGCTCTGCTTCTGCCCCTGGGACATTTCCACCACCTGGCTTTCCAGCGCGCCGGCCTTTTTCAGCGCGGTTTCGATGGCGGGCAGGTTCGAGGCTTTCGAGACCAGGGTGCTGAACCACAATACCTTGTGCGCAAAGTTCGCACTTTCGGCGATCAATTGCGTCACGAAGCGCGCTTCGCCGCCTTCACACCACAATTCGGCTGACTGACCGCCGAAGTTCAGCACCGGCAGTTTGCGTTTCGGGTCAGCCTTGCCCAAAGCTCGCCATTTGCGCTCACTGCCCTTGGTGGCCTCTTCCATCGACGCGTGGAACGGCGGATTGCACATGGTCAGGTCGAAGCGCTCGCCGGGTTCCAGCAGGCCGATCAGGATGTGCTTGCGGTTCTCCTGCTGGCGCAGCTGGATGACCTTGTTCAGGTCGTTGGACTGGACGATGGCCCTGGCGGCGGCCACGGCGGTCGGATCGATCTCCGAGCCGAGGAAGTGCCAGCGATATTCGCTGTTGCCGATCAGCGGATACACGCAGTTGGCGCCCATGCCGATATCCAGCACGTTGACGATGGCGCCGCGCGGAACCACACCGTCGTTGTTGCTGGCCAAGAGGTCAGCCAGGAAGTGGATGTAGTCGGCGCGGCCCGGCACCGGCGGGCACAGATAGTCGGCCGGAATATCCCAATGCTGGATACCGTAGAACGACTTGAGCAGCGCCCGGTTGAACACACGCACCGCATCGGGACTGGCGAAGTCGATGCTTTCCTTGCCGTACGGGTTGGTGATCACGAACTTCGCCAGTTCCGGCGTGGTCTTGATCAGCGCCGGGAAGTCGTAACGACCCTGATGGCGATTGCGCGGGTGCAGGCTGGCCTCTTTACGCGGCGCCACGGGCTTGGCCGGGGTGGCGGAGTCAGGCTTCTTGCGCGCAGGTTTCGGTGTACGTGGGGCGTTCATGGGCGTGGTCGATTCGGGTAGGGCTGAAAGTGGCGGCTATTGTCCCACAGGGAGCCGTGTTGTTGGCCGGAAAAGTGCCGGGCACAAAAAAGGGAGGCCGTTGCGGGCCTCCCTTTTTTGTGCGATTTGCCGTTACAGGCTGGCAATCCGCGCGTGCTGCTCGGCCAGCTTGGCCAGAGCCTGTTCGGCTTCGGCCAGTTTGGCGCGTTCCTTCTCGATGACCTCGGCCGGGGCCTTGTCAACGAAACCGGCGTTGGACAGCTTGCCCCCAACCCGCTGGACTTCGCCCTGCAGGCGCAGGATTTCCTTGTCCAGACGCGCCAGTTCGGCGTTCTTGTCGATCAGGCCGGCCATCGGCACCAGCACTTCCATCTCGCCAACCAGTGCGGTGGCGGACAGCGGCGCTTCTTCGCCGGCCGCCAGCACGGTGATCGATTCCAGACGCGCCAGCTTCTTCAGCAGCGCTTCGTTCTCGGTCAGGCGACGCTGGTCTTCAGCAGTGACGTTTTTCAGGTAGATCGGCAGCGGTTTGCCCGGGCCGATGTTCATTTCGCCACGGATGTTACGGGTGCCGAGCATCAGGCCCTTGAGCCATTCAATGTCGTCTTCGGCTGCCGGATCGATGCGCTCTTCGTTGGCCACCGGCCAAGGTTGCAGCATGATCGTCTTGCCCTGAATGCCGGCCAGCGGCGCGATGCGCTGCCAGATTTCTTCAGTGATGAACGGCATGAATGGATGCGCCAGACGCAGCGCCACTTCCAGTACGCGAACCAGCGTGCGGCGAGTTCCGCGCTGACGCTCGACCGGCGCGTTTTCGTCCCACAGCACAGGCTTGGACAGTTCCAGGTACCAGTCGCAGTACTGGTTCCAGATGAACTCGTACAGCGCTTGCGCCGCCAGGTCGAAACGGAACTGATCCAGTTGACGGGTCACTTCGGCTTCGGTGCGTTGCAGTTGCGAGATGATCCAGCGATCCGCCAGCGACAGCTCGTAGGCTTCGCCGTTCTGGCCGCAGTCTTCGCCCTTGTCCAGAACATAACGCGCGGCGTTCCAGATCTTGTTGCAGAAGTTGCGATAGCCTTCGACGCGGCCCATGTCGAACTTGATGTCGCGACCGGTGGACGCCAGGGAGCAGAAGGTGAAGCGCAGGGCGTCGGTGCCGTAGCTGGCGATGCCGTCGGCGAACTCTTCGCGGGTCTGCTTCTCGATCTTCTTCGCCAGTTTCGGCTGCATCAGACCGGAAGTGCGTTTCTGCACCAGGGTTTCGAGCTCGATGCCGTCGATGATGTCCAGCGGGTCCAGGACGTTGCCCTTGGACTTGGACATCTTCTGGCCCTGGCCATCACGCACCAGACCGTGCACGTAAACGGTCTTGAACGGAACCTGCGGCGTGCCGTCCTCGTTCTTGATCAGGTGCATGGTCAGCATGATCATCCGGGCAACCCAGAAGAAAATGATGTCGAAGCCCGTCACCAGCACGTCGGTGGAGTGGAATTTTTTCAGGAACTCGGTTTTTTCCGGCCAGCCCAGGGTGGAGAAGGTCCACAGGCCCGAACTGAACCAGGTGTCGAGCACGTCGTTGTCCTGTTGCAGCGCAACGTCCGGGCCGAGGTTGTGCTTGGCGCGTACTTCGGCTTCGTCGCGACCGACGTAGACCTTGCCCGACTCGTCGTACCAGGCCGGGATGCGGTGGCCCCACCACAGCTGACGGCTGATGCACCAGTCCTGGATGTCGCGCATCCACGAGAAGTACATGTTTTCGTACTGCTTCGGCACGAACTGGATGCGACCGTCTTCAACCGCAGCAATCGCAGGCTCGGCCAGCGGCTTGGTGGACACGTACCACTGGTCGGTCAGCCACGGCTCGATGACGGTGCCGGAGCGGTCGCCTTTCGGCACTTTCAGGTTGTGATCGTCGACGCTGACCAGCAGGCCGGCGGCGTCGAACGCAGCCACGATCTGCTTGCGCGCTTCGAAACGCTCAAGACCGGCGTACTCGGCCGGAATCTTGCCGTCGATGCTGTCGTTCAGCGTGCCGTCGAGGTTGAACACTTGCGCTGCCGGCAGCACGTTGGCGTTCTTGTCGAAGATGTTCAGCAGCGGCAGGTTGTGGCGCTTGCCGACTTCGTAGTCGTTGAAGTCGTGGGCCGGGGTGATTTTCACGCAGCCGGTGCCGAATTCAGGATCGCAGTAATCGTCGGCGATGATCGGGATGCGGCGGCCGACCAGCGGCAGCTCGACAAACTTGCCGATCAGGGCTTTGTAGCGCTCGTCGTTCGGGTTTACCGCGACGGCGGAGTCGCCGAGCATGGTTTCCGGGCGGGTGGTCGCGACGATCAGGAAATCGTTGCCTTCAGCGGTTTTCGCGCCGTCGGCCAGCGGGTACTTCAGGTTCCACAGGAAACCTTTCTCGTCGTGGTTTTCCACTTCAAGGTCGGAAATCGCCGTGTGCAGCTTGGTGTCCCAGTTGACCAGACGCTTGCCGCGATAGATCAGACCGTCTTCGTGCAGGCGCACGAACGCTTCTTTAACGGCTTCCGAGAGGCCGTCGTCCATGGTGAAGCGCTCGCGGCTCCAGTCCACGGACGAACCGAGGCGGCGGATCTGACGGCTGATGTTGCCGCCGGATTGATCCTTCCATTCCCAGACTTTCTCGAGGAATTTTTCCCGGCCCAGATCGTGGCGGTTCTGGCCCTGGGCTTCGAGTTGACGCTCCACCAGCATCTGCGTGGCGATACCGGCGTGGTCGGTGCCCGGCTGCCACAGGGTGTTGCGACCCTGCATGCGACGGAAACGGATCAGGGCGTCCATGATCGCGTTGTTGAAGCCGTGACCCATGTGCAGGCTGCCGGTGACGTTCGGCGGCGGGATCATGATGGTGTAGGAGTCGCCCGCGCCTTGCGGGGCGAAGTAGTTCTCGGACTCCCAGGTGTTGTACCAGGAAGTTTCAATGGCGTGCGGCTGGTAGGTCTTATCCATGCGCGGCGGGACCCTATTGGCATTTATTCAGGAAAAGCCGGGAAGTATAGCGGGGCATGGGGCGCAGGGCGAGCGGGGCGGGCCGGGTGGAGACTTAAATGTGGGAGCCGGCCTGCCGGCGATGCACGCTCCGCGGTTTTTCAGGAAAGGCGCGGTGATGCTATCGCTGGCAGGCCAGCTCCTGCGGAGACCGGGGAATTATTCGTACTGGGCGAGAAGCCGTTCCATCCGCGCCTCGAGGCGACGTTTGATTTCGGTTTCGATGTGCGGTGCGAAGTCGTCGATCACGTCCTGCATGATCAGTTGTGCGGCGGCGCGCAGTTCGCTGTCCAGGTGCAGCAGGGCGTCGGGGCCTTTATCCGCAGGCGCGGCGGTCGCAGTGGCGGGCTTCGCGACAGGGGCGGGAGTCGGTTCGACAGCTTGTGGTGCGTTGTCGATCGTGTCGAACAGCATCGGAATCTGTTCCTGCTCGCCCTCATCGACCGTGTCGGTCAGCAGCGGCGGTTGCAGATTGTCATCACCCAGCAGCTGGCGGATCGACTCAAGGTCATCCAGCAGGTGCGCGGGTTTTTGCAGCGGTTTTGGAGTGTCCATCGGCGTACTCAGAGTCGCTGTAAACGGTGGTCTTGCAGAGGATAGCCCTGTTCCCGGTAGAAACGGAAACTCTCCCGCGCCGCCGAACGGATCGCCGGATCTTCCACCACCACTTCCGCCACCCGGGCGAACTTGTTGGCGAAGGCCGGGACTTTCAGGTCCAGGTTGACGAGCAAATCCTGATGCTGGCCGCAGTCGTCACCCAGTCCAAGCACGATCAAACCATCCGGTTCATTTTCGGCAGGGCCGTGGGGCACAAAGGTTTCGCCCTTGAAGGACCACAGTCGCGCATCGAGGTCATCACGCTGGGCCGCATCGCTGCAGTGCAGGTAGATGCGGTGGCCCATCCGCCAGGCCTTCTCTGTGAGCTTGCAGGCAAAATCCAGACGCGCCGAGGGATCGGCACTGGGCAGGATATAAAAGTCGACTTTGGTCATTGCGGTTCCTGAGCTGAAAGCGGCGCCCCTCTAAAGAGGCGCCGCTCGCAGTCATCGGTTTCAGGCCTTGGCGCGATCCAGCAGGTACTGGGTCAGCAGGGGAACCGGACGGCCGGTGGCGCCCTTGTCCTTGCCGCCGCTGGTCCACGCGGTGCCCGCGATGTCCAGGTGCGCCCAGTTCAGGTTCTTGGTGAAGCGCGACAGGAAGCACGCAGCAGTGATGGTGCCGGCTTTCGGCCCGCCAATGTTGGCGATGTCGGCGAACGGGCTGTCCAGCTGCTCTTGATACTCATCGAACAGCGGCAGTTGCCAGGCGCGGTCGTCGGCAGCCTTGCCGGCGCTCAGCAGTTGCTCGATCAGTTCGTCGTTGTTGCCCAGCAGGCCGGAGGTGTGAGCACCCAGGGCTACGACACAGGCACCGGTCAGGGTGGCGATGTCGATCACCGCTTGCGGCTTGAAGCGCTCGGAGTAGGTCAGGGCATCGCACAGCACCAGGCGGCCTTCGGCGTCGGTGTTGAGGATTTCCACGGTCTGGCCGCTCATGGTGGTCACGATGTCGCCCGGACGCGAAGCGGTGCCGCTCGGCATGTTCTCGGCGCAGGCCAGGATGCACACCAGGTTGATCGGCAGCTTCAGTTCCAGCACGGCGCGCAGGGTACCGAACACGCTGGCGGCGCCACCCATGTCGTACTTCATCTCGTCCATGCCGGCGCCCGGCTTCAGGCTGATGCCGCCGGTGTCGAAGGTGATGCCTTTACCGACCAGCGCGTACGGCTTTTCGGATTTCTTGCCGCCGTTGTACTGCATGACGATCAGGCGTGGCGGCTGGGCGCTGCCCTGGCCGACGGCGTAGAACGAACCCATGCCCAGGGATTTGATCTTCTTCTCGTCGAGGACTTCGACTTTCAGATCCTTGAACTCTTTGCCGAGGTTCTTGGCTTGCTCGCCGAGGAACGTCGGATGGCAGATGTTCGGCGGCAGGTTGCCCAGGTTGCGGGTGAATGCCATGCCGTTAGCGATCGCGGTGGCGTGGTTCACGGCGCGTTGCACTTCGGCCTGAGCGGCCTTGATGGTCAGCAGGGTGATTTTCTTCAGGGCGCGCGGTTCGGCTTTCTGGCTCTTGAACTGGTCGAAGGTGTATTCGCCGTCGACCAGGGTTTCGGCCAGCAGGCGGGTCTTGCCGTAGCTGTCGCGGTTCTTGACGATGATTTCATCGAGTGCCAGTACGGCGTCACTGCCGCCCAGGCCTTTAAGGGTGTTGAGGATGCCGGCGACGATCTTGCGGAACGGGCGGTCGCCCAGCTCTTCATCCTTGCCCACGCCGACCAGCAGCACGCGTTCGGCTTTCAGGTTCGGCAGGCTGTGCAGCAACAGGCTCTGGCCGACCTTGCCGGCCAGGTCGCCACGCTTGAGCACCGCGCTGATGGCGCCGCCGCTCAGTTCGTCGACCTGTTTGGCGGCGACGCCGAGTTTGCGGCCTTCGCCGACGGCAACCACCAGGGTGGCGGTTTTCAACGTTTCTGGGCTAACGCTTTTTACAACCAGTTCCATGTCCGGATCCCTGAATGAATGGTCAACACGCAGGCGTTCGACGTGACCGCCGTCGCCTGCTTATATAGAGAGAAGAGGCGCAGGCCAGCGCCTGCGACAAGGGCCGCAGTTTGAACCTCGCTCCCTGCGCCTGACAACCCTCGGTTGTACGATCTTCAACGGATTGCACGCTTGGGTGAGTGTGCGCAGTGACAGGCGCCCTCAATCACAGGATAATGCCGCATCTTTTTTCGACGGCTCTGCCCTGCGGGCCCGTCGAGACGTTTGCTTGTTTGGCCGCCTTAGCCTGACAACCCTGGAGTGTCTGGTTTGATCGTCTTCCGTTATCTGTCCCGCGAAGTCCTGTTGACCCTGAGTGCGGTAAGTGCCGTGCTGCTGGTCATCATCATGAGCGGTCGCTTCATCAAATACCTTGCCCAGGCCGCCGCGGGCCAGCTCGATCCGGGATCGCTGTTCCTGATCATGGGCTACCGTCTGCCGGGCTTCATGCAGTTGATCCTGCCATTGGGCCTGTTCCTCGGGATCCTTCTGGCGTACGGCCGTTTGTACCTCGAAAGCGAAATGACCGTGCTGTCGGCCACTGGCATGAGCCAGCAGCGCCTGTTCCGCATGACCCTGTTTCCCGCCACCCTGGTGGCGCTGGTGGTGGCATGGCTGAGCCTGAGCCTGGCCCCGCAAGGTGCCAACCAGTTCCAGCTGCTGCTGAACAAGCAGGATGCGCTGACCGAGTTCGATACTCTGGAGCCGGGCCGCTTCCAGGCATTGCGCGATGGTACCCGGGTGACCTACACCGAAACCTTGAGCGACGACCGGGTCAACCTGGGCAGCGTGTTCATCTCGCAGAAAAACCTCGGTGCCAATCAGGCCGATCGCGGGATTTCCGTGCTGGTGGCTGAAAAGGGCCGGCAGGAAATCCGCCCCGACGGCAACCGCTACCTGATCCTGCACAACGGCTACCGTTATGACGGCAGCCCGGGACTGGCCAACTATCGCGCCATCCATTACGAAACCTATGGCGTACTGCTGCCCAAGCCGGATGTCAGCGAGGAAGTCACCGACCGTGACGCCATGCCGACGTCGGCCCTGATGGCCAGCGACGACATCCGCGCAAAAACCGAACTGCAATGGCGTCTGTCGCTGCCGCTGCTGGTATTTATCGTGACCCTGATGGCGGTGCCGCTGTCGCGGGTCAATCCGCGCCAGGGGCGCTTCCTCAAGTTGTTGCCGGCGATTCTTCTTTATATGGCTTACCTGACCATCCTGATTGCCGCTCGCGGCGCCCTCGAAAAAGGCAAGATCCCGGCGAGCCTGGGGCTGTGGTGGGTGCATGCGATCTTCCTGGCCATCGGTATCGGCCTGCTGTACTGGGAGCCGCTGCGCCTGAAGCTGGCCAGTCGTCGCAGCGCTGCGCTGGAGGTGGCCCGTGGTTAAACTCGACCGCTATATCGGCAGCAGCGTATTCATCGCGATCATCGCGGTACTGGCGATCATTCTTGGCCTGGCCACCCTGTTTGCCTTTATCGACGAGATGAGCGACGTCAGCGAAACCTACACGCTGGTCGACGTGCTGAGCTTCGTACTGCTGACCGCGCCGCGCCGGCTCTACGACATGCTGCCGATGGCGGCGCTGATCGGCTGTCTGATCGGTCTCGGCAGTCTGGCAAGCAGCAGCGAACTGACCGTGATGCGCGCCGCCGGTGTGTCCATCGGGCGTATCGTCTGGGCGGTCATGAAGCCGATGCTGGTACTGATGCTGGCCGGCGTACTGATCGGCGAATATGTTGCGCCGGCCACCGAGAGCATGGCGCAGGCCAATCGCTCGCTTGCCCAGGGCAGCGGCGACGCGCAGAGCGCCAAACACGGTATGTGGCACCGTCAGGGCGACGAGTTCATCCACATCAACGCCGTTCAACCCGATGGGCTGTTGTATGGCGTGACCCGCTATCACTTCGACAAGGAGCGTCATCTGCTGAGTTCGAGCTTTGCCAAGCGCGCCGAATTCGATGGCACCCGCTGGCAGCTTACCGATGTCACCACCACGCTGTTCCATGAGCGCAGCACCGAAGTCGTCAACACGCCGACCGAGGACTGGGATGTTTCCATCAGTCCGCAACTGCTCAATACCGTGGTCATGGCTCCGGAGGCGCTATCGATCACCGGTCTGTGGGGTTACATCCACTACCTGGCGGATCAGGGACTGAGCAATGGCCGTTACTGGCTGGCTTTTTGGGTCAAGGTGTTGCAGCCGCTGGTGACCGCCGCTCTGGTGCTGATGGCGATCTCCTTCATTTTCGGGCCGCTGCGTTCGGTGACCCTCGGTCAGCGAGTGTTCACCGGTGTGCTGGTGGGGTTCACCTTCCGCATCGTCCAGGATCTGCTCGGTCCATCCAGCCTGGTGTTCGGCTTCTCGCCACTGTTCGCGGTGCTGGTGCCGGCAGGCGTCTGTGCCCTGGCGGGTGTCTGGTTACTGCGTCGAGCCGGTTGATGAACAAGGTTTCACCCACGCTTTAGCTTTGAAAACGCCCCGGTCGCCAGACCGGGGCGTTTTTGCATGCAATCCGGGTGACAGGCGAACGTGACGCTTGCGCCGTGTATCAGGTACAATTCCCGGCTATTTTTCGGCGGGCCAAGCCTGCAGCCTTTTTGAGTGTTGATCCGTGAGTGATTTGAGTCATATCCGCAATTTCTCCATCATCGCCCACATTGACCATGGCAAGTCGACGCTGGCTGACCGTTTCATCCAGATGTGCGGTGGTCTGGCCGAGCGTGAAATGGAAGCCCAGGTACTGGATTCCATGGATCTGGAGCGCGAACGCGGGATCACCATCAAGGCCCACAGCGTTACCCTCTATTACAAAGCCAAAGACGGCGTTACCTACCAGCTGAACTTCATTGACACCCCGGGCCACGTCGACTTCACCTATGAAGTCAGCCGTTCCCTGGCCGCGTGTGAAGGTGCCTTGCTGGTGGTTGACGCCGGTCAGGGCGTAGAAGCCCAGTCCGTGGCCAACTGCTACACCGCCATCGAGCAGGGCCTGGAGGTCATGCCGGTCCTGAACAAGATCGACCTGCCGCAGGCCGAGCCTGACCGCGTCAAGGACGAGATCGAGAAGATCATCGGCATCGATGCCACCGACGCCGTCACCTGCAGCGCCAAGACCGGCCTGGGTGTCGACGAAGTGCTCGAGCGTCTGGTCGCCACCATTCCTGCGCCGACCGGCAACATCGAAGATCCGCTGCAAGCGTTGATCATCGACTCCTGGTTCGACAACTACCTGGGCGTTGTCTCTCTGGTGCGCGTGCGTCATGGCCGCGTGAAAAAGGGCGACAAGATCCTGGTGAAGTCCACCGGCAAGGTGCACCTGGTCGACAGCGTCGGCGTGTTCAACCCGAAACACACCGCCACCGCGGACCTGAAGGCTGGCGAAGTGGGCTTCATCATCGCCAGCATCAAGGACATTCACGGTGCGCCGGTCGGTGACACCCTGACCCTGAGCTCCACCCCGGATGTCCCGGTGCTGCCAGGTTTCAAACGCATTCAGCCACAGGTTTATGCCGGCCTGTTCCCGGTCAGCTCCGACGACTTCGAGGATTTTCGCGAAGCACTGCAGAAACTGACCCTGAACGACTCGTCGCTGCAATACACCCCGGAAAGCTCCGACGCACTGGGCTTCGGCTTCCGTTGCGGCTTCCTCGGGATGCTGCACATGGAGATCATCCAGGAGCGCCTGGAGCGTGAATACGACCTGGACCTGATCACCACGGCGCCGACCGTAATCTTCGAACTGGTGCTGAAAACCGGTGAAACGATTTACGTCGACAACCCGTCGAAGCTTCCGGACGTGTCCGCGATCGAAGACATGCGCGAACCAATCGTGCGTGCCAACATCCTGGTACCGCAGGAGCATCTGGGTAACGTCATCACCCTGTGCATCGAAAAACGCGGTGTTCAGGTCGACATGCTGTTCCTTGGCAACCA
Organism: Pseudomonas sp. HLG18; assembly: GCF_051903985.1. Lineage (NCBI taxonomy): Bacteria > Pseudomonadati > Pseudomonadota > Gammaproteobacteria > Pseudomonadales > Pseudomonadaceae > Pseudomonas > Pseudomonas sp. HLG18. The sequence goes on from NZ_CP195831.1 coordinate 6,330,446, forward strand.
GGTCCAGGTGACCTATGACCTGCCGATGAACGAAGTGGTCCTGGACTTCTTCGACCGTCTGAAATCCACCAGCCGCGGCTATGCTTCGCTGGACTACCATTTCGATCGTTACCAATCGGCTAATCTGGTGAAACTGGACGTGCTGATCAACGGCGACAAGGTCGATGCCCTGGCGTTGATCGTGCACCGTGACAACTCGCACTTCAAAGGTCGCCAGCTGACCGAGAAGATGAAAGAACTGATTCCTCGTCAGATGTTCGACGTGGCGATCCAGGCTGCCATTGGCGGTCAGATCGTTGCCCGGACAACCGTCAAGGCGCTCAGAAAGAACGTATTGGCCAAATGCTACGGCGGTGACGTCAGTCGTAAGAAGAAACTGCTCGAGAAGCAAAAGGCCGGTAAGAAACGCATGAAGCAGGTCGGCAACGTGGAAATTCCACAAGAAGCCTTCCTTGCTGTGCTCAGGTTGGAATAGTCAGGTCCT